>JAFLDS010000039.1 GCA_017302295.1 Thauera sp.
GAACCTGGGCCGGAAAACTATGTGTAGCTGCTCACGCCCGAGCGCGCAGCTTCCCCGCGTAATTGCTGATCAAATGCCATCCCGCCGGCTGCGACTAAACATAGTTGAGAGCTATGCATAGGGGTCGAGACGACTCGTCGGCGAGCGGCAGCTTACGGGAAGCGAATCTCCAGCGGCGGCTTTCCGGCGATGAACCCGGGTAGGCGTCGGTCGCAACCCGACCCGGGCCCGCCCGTCGCTGAAACAAAGGCTCAAGGGCTTCGTTCTGCAGGAACCGGCCATTTGCGAGCGACATTCCTTCCTCTCGCAAATAAATGTATCGGATGTATGACGGACGACCCTTCCATTGGACAGAATGGTGGCGTTCATTCGATTGCGGACTTGATGTCCGTGTTACGCCACTCAAGAGGCAACTCCGACTGGGCACAGTACCGAGCGTCGAGAGCGACGACGTCCTGCTCCTTGGCCAGGAAGCGGACATCATTCTCAAGTATGTATTGCAGATGCCGAGTCTCTGGCGCTTCCCCTTGGAAATCCGCGCACGCCTCTTCAACGCGGTAGGTGGCCGGGCCGGTCTGCTCGATACGCTTGAACTCGCAGAAATACCGTGCGCCACCGATACCATTCTGTCTGACAAGCAAGAGGGTGGCGTTCGAGGCCATGGCGCAAGGCGTATCGCTGGCGACGTAGTAGCCGCGCTGCAGCGGAAGTACGGCCACCGGCCGAGGGCTTTGCGCTGTCGTTGCATGGACGTCTCGCGAACCTTGGAGTTCGGGCGAAGGATTGCACGCTGTACTCAGGAGGCATGGCAGGATGATCCGGCACTGAGCCCAGTGTCCCCTCGTGATAGACGTCTGGAGGGTAGCAGGTGCCGTGCTCATGATGCCGGCACGGCCAAGTTCAACGCCTTGCCGATCTCAGTCGCAACGCCCCTGGCAGTGACCTCATCCAGTCCGGCAGCGAGCACATAAGCCTTTCCCCCAGCTTCGACTTCAACCCGATACGCCACCTCGGCGAGCGCTCGCCGACCCGCCAGCCCCATCGTGACGCCGGTGGGAATGCCTTGATTCGCGTCGTAAACGATCTCGACCCCCCCAGCGAACTTGTTCCTGATGCGCAGGTTATGAATGTCGTCCTTGCGCAAGAAGGTCCCGTCGGTTTCGATGCCTTCTGGATTCACGCGAAAACGGCGCGGCGACGTGGGATTGCCACCCCGGTGGTCCTTCAGCAAGATCAGCCATGTCAGAAACGCGACAATCAAGCCTGGGACCCATAGGTAAGCCATTCCACTTCCTACGACACCTGCGCCAAGGATGATCGAGAGAACGGCAGGAAACCAGAGAATGGGGGGCGCAGCGGGTGAAACCGACAACTGCAGCCAAGCGCCGTCTTCCTGTTTGACATACTCGGCCGCATTCTTCGAGGAGGCGCGGAAACGCCGGTATGCAAAGAACAGCAAAATTGCGGCGAACGCGTATTTGACCGCAGCTTCTCCGAGGGATCGAGGACTGGCTAGCAGCAGAAACCAAAGGCCTGCAACACCATAGATGACTGCAATGACTCGATTCATAGTTATCCCCTCCTTCGCGAGCGAATAGAGATCCCGCACGAGAACGCCGAACGCGAAAATTACATGAAGGATGTCATAAAGTCAGCATGTCGAATTCTCAAGGCACCGGCTCGTCCTCAATCTGAGCGAAGCTCACGGAGGGCCCCCGTGCCTCAGCGGCGGCTTCAGGGAAGTCCGGATGCCCGGTTTGGGTCCAGTCAGTCGAAATCAGCCCCTGAGCGCGATCACCACCGCTGAATCGTCAATCCGGCCGACGCAGGCTTCGCCCACTTTCAGCGCTTCCGCTGCCGAGGCGAAGCCGACCATCGACAGGCCGCAGTCGAGTTCGAAGCTCACCTCGGCCGTGTCGGTGTCGCCCGACACGCGGATGACGCGACCGGCGAGGGCGTTGTGTGTCTGGCGCTCCAGGCCGGCGCGGGAGACGCTGACTGCGGTCGCCTTGCACAAGGCGAGCACGCTCCTGCCCTTGGTCAGATCGAGCAGCTGCGCGCTCTCCTGGGTGATCCGCGATGCAAGCCGCGTCCCGTCCGACAAGGCGAGTTCGACCCTGAGCGCGGCGCCCGACGGGCTCACGTCGGCGACGACGCAAGGCAGCTGGTTGCGCATGCTGGTGCGTGGCCCGAGTGCGGCCAGGCCGAGCGACGGCGCGCTGAGGCCGGCCTCGTCATCGAGCTGGGCCAGGACGGCCTGGCGGGCGGCCGCCAGCAGGTCGAACGCGCGCAGCACCCGGTGGCCGGCTGCAGTCAGCTGCGCGCCGCCGCCGCCGGCTCCGCCGACCGCGCGCTCCACCAGCGGCATGCCGGCAAGGTTGCTGAGGGTTTCGATGGCCTGCCAGGCAGCCTTGTAGCTGATGCCGGCACCGCGCGCCGCTTCCGAGATCGATCCTGCAGCCCCGATGCGGCGCAGCACGTCGATGCGCTTGTCGGTGGCGTCATGGCCGAGGGCGGCATCAAGGTGAAGGGGGCGTGGTTCTCTCATCCGCGGATTGTCCCCTCGCCGCGCAAGCTTGGCTATACTCGCTATTCCGTTTATGAATAGCGATATTTGCGCCATGAAACCTCTTGCTTCCCTCGTGTTTGCCGGCCTGCTTCTGAGCGCCCCGCTGCAGGCAGCCGAACTCAGCGTGGCCGTTGCCGCCAATTTCACGGCCCCCATGCAGAAGATCGCCGCGGCCTTCGAGCAGGAGACGGGGCACAAGCTGGCCTTGTCATTCGGGTCGACAGGCAAGTTCTATGCGCAGATCAGGAACGGGGCGCCGTTCGAGGTCCTGTTCGCCGCCGACGATGAGACCCCCGCGCGGCTGGAGCGGGAAGGCGACGGTGTGAAGGGAACGCGCTTCACCTACGCCATCGGCAAGCTGGTGCTGTGGAGCAAGCAGCCCGGCCTGGTGGACGACAAGGGCGAGGTGCTGCGCAGCGGCTCGTTCGAGCGCATCGCGCTGGCCGACCCCAAGCTTGCGCCCTACGGTGCGGCGGCGATGCAGACCTTGAACAAGCTCGGCCTCGCCGAGGCGCTGAGCAGCAAGTTCGTGCAGGGCGAGAACATCGGCCAGACCTACCAGTTCGTTGCCACGCAGAACGCGCCGCTGGGTTTCGTCGCGCTGTCGCAGGTGTTCGCCGACGGGCGCCTGACCGCGGGCTCGGCCTGGCTGGTGCCAGAAACGCTGCATGAGCCGATTCGCCAGGACGCGCTCATCCTGGCCAGGGGCAAGGACAACCCGGCGGCGCCCGCGCTGATGCGCTATCTTCAGGGCGACGCGGCGAAGGCCGTCATCCGTTCCTACGGCTACGGCTTCTGAGGATTTCCATGCTGGACCACCCCGCCTGGCAGGCGATCTGGCTGACGCTGGAACTGGCGACGCTGACGACCCTGCTGCTGTTGCTCATCGCGACCCCGCTGGCGTGGTGGCTGTCGCAGACGCACTCGCGCTGGCGGGCGCCGATCGGTGCCCTGGTGACCCTGCCCCTGGTGCTGCCGCCGACGGTGCTGGGCTTCTATCTGCTGGTGCTGATGGGTCCGAACGGCCCGCTCGGGCGCCTGACCCTGGCTCTGGGCTGGGGCACGCTGCCCTTCACCTTCACCGGCCTGCTGATCGGCTCGGTCATCTTCTCGCTGCCCTTCGCGGTGCAGCCGATCCAGCACGCCTTCGAATCCATCGGCACGCGCCCGCTGGAAGCCGCCGCCACCCTGCGCGCCAGCCCGCTCGATGCCTTCTTCAGCGTCGCGCTGCCGCTCGCGCGGCCCGGCCTGCTGACCGCGGCGATCCTCAGCTTTGCACACACGGTGGGCGAGTTCGGCGTCGTGCTGATGATCGGCGGCAACATCCCGGGCAAGACGCGCGTCGTGTCCACCGAGATCTACGGCCATGTCGAGGCGATGGAATATGCCCAGGCGCACTGGCTGGCCGGCGGCATGGTGGCCTTCTCCTTCTTGGTGCTGCTGTCCCTGGCGCTGCTCAGGCGCAACGGCGGGAACGTGATGCGTTGATGGACGACGCCAAGCAAAACGACGCCAGCCACAATGGCTCCAGCCACATCCGATTGAAGCTGCCGCGCGCGCAGTTCGACGTCGACGTCGACCTGCGCCTTCCCGGCAGGGGCATCAGCGTGCTCTTCGGCGCCTCCGGGTCGGGCAAGACGACCATCCTGCGCTGCGTCGCGGGGCTCGAACGTGCCGCTTCAGGTTTCGTTCGCATCGGCGGCGCGGTGTGGCAGGACGACGCGCGCGGCCTCCATGTGCCGACCTGGCGCCGTCCGCTCGGCTACGTGTTCCAGGAAGCCAGCCTGTTCGAGCATCTGAACGTGCAGCGCAACCTCGAGTTCGGCTTGCGTCGCGCGGGAGGCGCGGCGGATCGCCACGCGCTGGACGAGGCGGTCGATTTGCTGGGGATCCGCGCGCTGCTGCAGCGCCGTCCGCAGGATCTGTCCGGAGGCGAGCGGCAACGGGTGGCGATCGCCCGCGCCCTGGCCACCCGGCCGCGACTGCTGCTGCTCGACGAACCCCTGGCCTCACTCGATCTCCCCCGCCGGCGCGAGATCATGCCCTGGCTCGAGCGCATGCGTGACGAGCTGGCGATACCGATGCTCTACGTCACCCATTCGATGGACGAACTGAGCCGGCTGGCCGATGAAGTGGTCGTGCTCGACAAGGGCCGGGCGGTCGCCACCGGTCCCGTGGCCGATATTCTGACCCGCGGCGATCTGCCTGCGCTGGCGGGCGAAGAGGCCGCCACAGTGCTGCAAGGCACCGTCGCCGAGCGCGACGCGCACTGGCATCTCGCCCGCATCCAGCTCGACGGCGCCAGCCTACTGGTGCGCGACAGCGGCCTGGCGGTCGGCCGCCCGGTGCGTCTGCGCGTGCTGGCGCGCGATGTCAGCGTGACGCTGGACGAACCGGTACGCAGCAGCATCCAGAACCATCTGCCGGGCGTGGTCGACGCCGTCGTCGCCGACAGCCACCCGGCGCAGGCGCTGGTGCGCGTCCGCTGCGACGGCCAGATCCTGATGGCGCGGCTGACCTGGAAATCGGTCGAGGAGCTGCAGCTTCACCCGCAGCGCTCGGTCTGGGTCCAGGTGAAGTCGGTCGCAGTGATCGACTGAGGGTGATCGACCGCCTGATCAGCAACGTGCTTCAGCTACGCGCCGCATCGCTTCCTCCCCCCTTGAAGGGGGAGGAGCCGCGCGACCATCTGCTGGCTCAGTCCTTGTTCGCCAGCGCGACGAAATCCGCCTTTTCCATCAGCCACGACACGATGAAGCCCGCGACCAGGCCCCAGAACGCGGCGCCGATGTTGAAGATGCCGATGTCGGTGACCGTCACCAGCAGGCTGACCAGCGCGCCCAGGGTGAATTTGCCGCTGCCGAACGAGCCGATGAACGAACCCTGCAGCACACGCAGCATGGCCAGGCCGCCGAGCACCATGATGAACTCCTTGGGCGTGGCCAGCATCAAGCCGGTGAAGGTCGGGGCCATCAGGCCGAACAACAGACCGAAGGCACCGAAGGTCAGCGCCGCGGTGTATTGGCGCTCGAGCTTGCCCGACGAAGTCAGCAGCGCATTGCTGGGGCCAGTCAGGCAGGTGCTCACCGCCCCGACCGCAGCGCAGAAGAAGGCACCGATGCCGCAGGCCACGGCGATGGCGTTAACCGGCGGCTCGTGCTTCGCAGCCTTGAGCACCGCGACGCCTTGCCCGTTCTGCACCACCAGCACGGTGATGGCGAGCGGCACCACGAGCTCGACCAGCGCGCCCACGGACCACACCGGCGCCTGCACCACCGGCTGGGCGAAGGCGAAGCTGCCGAGCGTGCTGGTGTCGAGCTGGCCGAGCAAGGCGACCGACAGCGCGCCCACCAGCAGCGAGCCGATCAGCGGCGGCATGCGCTTCGCCAGCGCCGGGCTCGCCGACAGCGCGAGAAAGACGATGACCATCGGCGCCGCGATCGCGAGGTTGCTGTGCAACGCGCGCACCAGGTCGAGACCGAAGCGCAGGAACACGCCCGCCACCATGCCCATCACGATGGGCATCGGCAGCGCAGACATCAGGCGCTTTACCCAGCCGCTGGCCCCCATCACAAGGACCACCAGGCTGGTGACATAGAACGCGCCGATCACCTCGGCAAAGCTCAGGTGCTGCAGCGCCGGCCCCACCAGCACGGTGCCGGGAATGGTCCATGCGAAGCCGAGCGGCGACTTGTAGCGCAGGCTCATGGCGATGGTGACGAGGCCATTCACGAAGAACACGCCGAACACCCAGGACGCCAGCTCGGCCTGCGACAGCCCGCCGCGCGTGCCGACCGACAGGATGATGGCGAGCGGACCTGTGGCGGAAAAAATGAAGGCGATCAGGCCGTTGACGAAGTAGGTCAGGCCGTGATCGGACAGGATCTGCCGCAGGCGGGGTATGCGCTGTGCAGGAGCTTCAAGGTGGGCAAGCATGCAGTGAGCCTCGGGTCTCGAATGGGTGGGGATGCGGGTTGAATCGGTAGGATTCTGCTTGGCTGCGCGCCGAAGGCGGTTCGGCGCAATGGCCAAACCCAGCTCACGCAGCCTGGATGGAGCGAATTATTATTATTTTTCTTTTAGCGATAAACAACCTAAACAAAGCATCACTGTTTTTTCAGAAAGAACAATGACGATATCAGGGCAACATCGCCCCCACGCAACGGACACCCCGTAGGAGCGGGCTTGGCCGCGATTAAATCGATTAACACTATTAACGCGATTACAGCAACTCCAGCGACTCGACGGATTCGGTCACGCTCGAGCGCGCTCCTACCGAAAGGGCCACGCCTTCAACCGTGTCGACGGCCCTGCCCGGCCCTCGCGCAAACCGGCTGCTCAACGCGGCGCCTTGCGCAGCATGTGCGGCGGCAGCACGCCACGGGCGCCGCCATCAAGCATGACGCCGTAGGCCAGTTCCGGTCCGCGCGGTCCGGCGACCTGGCTGACGTGGGTGACGCGGCCGCGCACCCACGCCGGGCCCGAGCGCGCATAGACCACCTCGCCCACCGCGAAGCTACGCGTCATGGCTACCGCCGGGCGGGGGGCCTGCTGAGGCGGCGTCTGCACCGGGGGGGCGGCGCGCGCCGTCGAGCGGCCTTCCGGGCAGAGCACTTCCCATTGCTGCGAAATCGCCAGCCCGCCGCTGGCGTTGTCGCGGCCGACGATGCGGCCGTTCGCATCGCGCCAGCGCGTGCGGCCGCCACCGATGTCGCTCCCGTCCCAACGGCCGGCCAGGGTATAGGTCTGGCCGTCGATCGGGGTGATTCGCCCACGGGTACAGTCGGCCGATGCGCTGTAAGTGCGCTTCGCGTCCGGTGAGGATAGTTCGCGTTGCACGCAGCCGCGGTCGCCCGGCGACCAGTTCCCGCACCAGCCCTGAATCTCTTCGCGCGTCACGCGCGCTTCGGCGCGCGCATTGGCCGTGCCGATGCCCGACTTCGAATAGATGGTCGGCGCCCAGCACTTGCCACATATCGACAGCCATTCGCCCTCGGCAGCCGTTGCTGCAGCGGCGAGCAGGATTGAACCGAGCAGCGTCCCCACCTGAGCCCGTGTGTGCATGTCAGTCTCCTGCCTAATTCGGCCACGGCAATGGTCTGTCTGGCTTGCCACCGCTCGAGCCTGGTCACTCCCCGAGTTTCAGACTAGTCGACGAGCGGGCTTTGCGCATCGGCGCCAGATCGCCGCTGCGGGCGGAACTGACGCGCATCACGGTAGTAGTCCGCGCTCCCGCTTTCGGCCGTGACGCCCGGGATGCCGAGCAGCGGCAGCGGCGCCAGCGCGCGCGGGGTTGCGAGAAAAGTCGGATCGGCCAGCCGCGCCGCCAGCCAGGCATCCGTCTCGCGCTGGCGCACCGCGTCGGGGAGCACCAGCCAGCTTGGCTCGACCACGCGATACAGCGCCTTGGCGCACAGGCCGAAAAAGGGGGCACGCAGCTGATCCCAGGCGCCGTGGCCGACGATCATGAAGCGTGTCGTCTCCGCCAGCCGTGCGCGGCGGCGCCAGAACACCTCCTCCCACTCGTGCGCAGCGAGCAAGGCCGGGATCTGCGAGTCGCTCGACACCACGACGACGCCGCATTCGTCGAACTGCGTCAGCGCATCGCGGCGCTTTCCCCGCCCCGACAGGCCGGCGGCCGCGCGATGCTCTGTCTCGACGATGTGCAGCGCGTTGCAGGTCGCCTTGGTGCGCGGCCACACGCACCAGGCGAGCGCGTTGAAGAAGTCGTGCCAGTCGTCGGCGCGCGTCGGCACCTGGCCGGTGGCGTGGATCAGTGCTTCGTAGCCCGGCAGGTCTGCCGGCGGCCGCACGAAGCGCAGCGGCTGGCCCGCGCCGCTTGCTGCCGACGGCGCCTGCTGGTGCAGCAGCGCGTCGAGGGCGACCAGTCCGGGCAGCCCCGGGCGAGTGAATCCGGCGAGCAGGTGCGCAATCGGCTCGAACAGCGCCCTGCCGGCAAATGCGGCGGGCGCATCACCGCCGGCCATCGGTTCGCGCTCGGTTTCCATCACGCCTTCAAACCGCGTCAATCGCTGCCGCAGGGATGGCGATCCGCCCCGCATTGGCTGAAATTGCCGAGTGGCCGGTTGAAGGTGTACTCGAAGGGTTCAGTCACCCATTCGCGCGCGGTTTCCCCGGCACTGCCGCTGGGCAGGGTGAAAGGCAGCGCCAGCAAGAAACCGGCGGCGCCGACGACGGTCGCGACGATGCCGAGCGGACGCACAAGCACCAGGTCTACCGCCATGTCGGAGCCCCGATCGCCGGTCACCGTGTCGTTGCGCTGGGCGAAGGCAGGCGCGGCGAGGGACAGCGTCAGCGCCGCGATCAGCGCGAGCGCCGGAATCGGGTGAGGTGGATGTCGCTTCATGACGGGCCCTGTGTTTCGAATGCGATTCGCTGGCGCCATTGTCGCTCAATCACCCGGCGGGAAATACACGACGCAAGCGTTCGGTTTCGCCAGCTAGAATGCCGGCCTCGTTCTTCACGCCTCGGCTCCCCAATGCCCTTTCCGCTACTCGTCCTCGCCCTCAGCGCCTTCGCGATAGGCACGACGGAATTCGTCATCATGGGGCTGCTGCCGGAGGTGGCGGCCGACCTCGGCGTGTCCATCCCCGGCGCAGGCTGGCTGGTGACCGGGTATGCGCTGGGCGTCGCCATCGGCGCACCCTTCATGGCGCTGGCGACCGCCAGGCTGCCGAGGCGCAAGGCGCTGATCGTGCTGATGGGGATCTTCATCCTCGGCAATCTCCTCTGCGCGCTGGCGGCGAGCTACGGCCTGCTGATGCTCGCCCGCGTCGTCACCGCGCTGTGCCACGGCGCCTTCTTCGGCATCGGCGCTGTGGTCGCCGCCGGCCTCGTGCCGCCCAGCCGACGCGCGTCCGCGGTGGCGATGATGTTCACCGGCCTGACCCTGGCCAACGTGCTGGGTGTGCCGCTCGGCACGGCCCTGGGTCAGGCGGCGGGCTGGCGCTCGACCTTCTGGGCGGTGACGCTCATCGGCGTCGCCGCGCTGATCGGACTGGTGCGTGCCCTGCCCGATGATCACGCCCACGGGCCGACCTCGATACGCAGCGAGTTCGCCGCGCTGCGCAATCGGGGCCTTTGGCTGGCGCTGTCGACCACGGTGATGTTCGCCGCGGCGATGTTCGCGCTGTTCACCTACGTCGCGCCGCTGCTGCGTGAAGTCACCGGGCTCACCGCCCAAGGCGTGACATGGACGTTGCTGCTGATCGGGCTCGGCCTCACCGTCGGCAACGTCATCGGCGGACGCTGCGCCGACCGCCACCTCGCCGCAACCCTGGTCGGCGCCTTCGCCGCAATGGCGCTGGCCTCGGCCGCGCTGAGCTGGACCAGTGGCGGCGTGTTGTCGGCCGAAACCACTTTGTTCCTGTGGGCCGCGTCCGCATTTGCGCTGGTGCCGGCGTTGCAGGTGAACGTGGTGAGCTTCGGCCAGGGCGCGCCCAATCTGGTGTCGACCCTCAACATCGGCGCCTTTAACGTCGGTAACGCGCTGGGCGCCTGGGTCGGCGGCGCGGTGCTGACGCAGGGCCTGGGCCTCACCAACGTGCCACTGGCCGCTGCCGGCCTAGCCGTGCTCGGCCTGCTGTGCGCGCTCGCCAGCACGCGCGGACACGCTGCCCGGCACTGATCCGCGCAGGCGCTCGAGCCAAGTCCCGTCAGTGCCGCGCGAACACCTCGGTGCGCCCGTCGCGGTCGAAGCTGACGACGTCGTAGCGATCGGGCGGGAACGGCCCTTCCATGCCGGGCGAGCCCTGCGGCATGCCCGGGGCGGCGATGCCGACGACCGCCGGCCGCTCGGCGAGCAGGCGCTTCACGTCGGCGGCGGGCACGTGCCCCTCGACCACATAGCCACCCACCCGCGCCGTGTGACAGGAGCCCAGCGCCTGCGGCACCCCGGCGCTGCCCTTGACCGCGGCCATCTGCGGGGTCGGCACTTCCTTCACGCTGAACCCGCTGGCGCGCATGTGCTCGGCCCATTTCGAGCAGCAGCCGCAGTTCGGGTCCTTGTACATCGTCACCGCGTCGCCGGCGGCAAAAGCGGGCTGCAGGGCGGACGACAGCGCGATCGCGGCGCTGGCGACCAAACCGAGTGTGCGGCGCAGGCCGCGGATAGGGGCTGGGGAATTGGACATGGGATGTTCTCCTGATCGCGGGATCGAAGTGTTCAGCCGCCGGCCGGCTGCGGGCGCGCCAGCGGCAAGTGGAGCGTGAATCGCGTTGCGTCGGCGTCGGAGGCCACGCTCACCCGGCCGCCGTGCGCCTCGACGATGGAGCGTGTGATCGCCAGTCCGAGCCCGGCGCCCTCGCCGCGGTCGCGGCGATCGGCGCCGGCGCGGTGGAAGCGCTCGAAAATGCGCGTCAGCTCGTCGGCCGGGATCGGCTCGCCGGGGTTGGACACCGTCAGCAGGGCTTCGTCGCCGTCGCGCGCCAGCTCGATCCCCACCGTGCCGCCGGCCGGGGTGTGGCGCAGCGCGTTCGACAGCAGATTGGCCAGCGCACGGCGCAGCATCAGGCGGTCGCCGGTCACCGCCAGCGCCGGCTGCGCCTCGTGCACCGCGATGCGCACTCCGCCCTCCTCGGCCAGCGCCTCGTAGAACTCCGCCAGCGCGCGCGCCTCGGCGGCCAGCGTGACGTTCTCGACCGGCAGCGGCAGGCGGCCGTTCTCGGCCTGGGCGAGGAAGAGCATGTCGCCCACCATGCGCGCGATGCGCTCGTACTCCTCGAGGTTGGAGCCCAGCACCTCGCGGTATTCGTCGAGGCTGCGCGCCTGCGACAGCGCCACCGCGGTCTGCGTCATCAGGTTGGAGATCGGCGTGCGCAGCTCGTGCGCGAGGTCGGCGGAGAAGTCCGAAAGCCGGCGGAACGAGGACTGCAGCCGGTCGAGCATGCCGTTGAAGGCCTCCACCAGTTCGCGCACCTCGGCCGGAGCGCGGCGCTCGTCGAGGCGCTCGTCCAGATGGTCGGCCGACAGGCCGCGCGCGGTCGCCGCCACCCGGCGCAGCGGTGCCAGGCCGCGGTGCGCGGCGAACCAGCCAAGCAGCGCCGCCGCCACTGCCGCCACTGCGATGCCGAGCCACAGCCGCTTGCGCACCGCATCGAGGAAATGCTGGTGATGCGACACGTCGATCGCGAGCAGCGCGCGCAGTTCGCCGGCAACCGCCGCGGATGAGAGGCGGAACGCTGCCTCGCGCCCGAGGTATTGCCGCCCATTGCGCATCCAGGCCGCGCCGGCAGCGGGCAGCGGCAGCCCTTCGGTCTGCGGGGCATCGAAAGCCCGCGGGTGGAAAGCGTAGATCACCGCGCCCTCGTCGTTGCGGATCAGTACGGCGACGGCGTCATGGCCGACCAGCGCGTCGTCGAGGCGCTGCGGCAATGCATCGAGCGCGGCGGGCGAATCGACGCGCCGCAGCAGGTTGCCGATCAGCGCCATCTTGCCGGCCAGCTCGTGCTCGTCGAGCTCGACGAAATGCGCCTCGACCGCCTGCCCCAGCACCACCGCCACCACCACCAGCAAGCTGGCGGTGGCGGCGGCGAAGAGCAGCGCGAGACGAGCGGTGAGCGACAGACGCACCGCGCTCACCTCGCCGGAACCGGCACGTCGAGCACGTAGCCCATGCCGCGCACGGTGCGGATCAGCTTCGGCTCGAAAGGCTCGTCCACCTTGGCGCGCAGCCGGCGCACCGCCACTTCGATGACGTTGGTGTCGCTGTCGAAGTTCATGTCCCACACCTGGGAGGCGATCAGCGAGCGCGGCAGCACCTCGCCCTGGCGGCGCAGCAGCAGCTCGAGCAGCGCGAACTCCTTGGCGGTGAGGTCGATGCGGGCGCCCGCCCGCGTCACGCGGCGGCGCAGCAGGTCGAGCTCGAGGTCGGCGGCGTGCAGCACCTCCGGCTCCTTCGCCTTGCCGCGGCGCAGCAGGGTACGCACGCGCGCCAGCAGTTCGGAGAAGGCGAAGGGCTTCACCAGGTAGTCATCGGCGCCCAGCTCGAGCCCGCGCACGCGGTCCTCGACCTGGTCGCGCGCGGTCAGGAACAGCACCGGCATGTCGCGCCCGCCGCGGCGCAGCGTCTGCAGCACGCCCCAGCCGTCGAGCGAAGGCAGCATCACGTCGAGCACGACGAGGTCGTGGTCGCCGGTCAGCGCCAGATGCAGGCCGTCGAGGCCTTCGCGCGCCAGGTCGACGACGAAGCCGGCCTCGGCCAGGCCCTGGCGCAGGTAGTCGCCGGTCTTCGGTTCGTCCTCGACGATCAGGATCTTCATTGCGGGTTGGCGCCGCATCGCGCCGTCTTCATTGCAGGAATTCGCCCGCATTGTGCCTTGCGACACCGGCGTCGGCAGCAGGATTACAAAGATGTAATGCGGTCGTCAGTTTGTCGACGCCCCCCTGAGCGCAGCATGCAATGAAGGAACGATAACGTCCCCATCAACGAACCAAAGGGCGGCTCGATGTCCGATTCGACGGTTTCCGGCACGACAACCGACCCGGTCTGCGGAATGTCCGTTTCCATGGACTCGGCATTCCAGGTCATTCACGCCGAGAAGGCGTACTACTTCTGCAGCGCCAGGTGTGAGGGCAAGTTCGAGCTTGAACCGGAACGTTACGTGAGGGCGGAAGCGGCATCAGCGCCGGCGTCGCACACCGGGCCGGCCACGCTCGCTGGCCCGGAATACACCTGCCCGATGCACCCGGAGGTCCGCCAGATCGGCCCCGGTACCTGCCCGAGATGCGGCATGGCCCTGGAGCCGGTGATGCCGGGAGGCGAAGGGGGCGACAACCCGGAGCTGGCCGATTTCCGCCGCCGCTTGTGGTGGACCTTGCCGCTGACCGTGCTGGTCATGCTGATCGCGATGTCTGGCGGCCTGCTCGATCCGCTGCTCGGCGCCGGTCGTCCGTGGGTAGAGCTGACGCTCGCAACACCGGTGGTGCTGTGGTCGGGCTGGCCCTTCTTCGTGCGCTGCGTGCAGTCGATCCGCAATCGCAGCCCCAACATGTGGACGCTGATCGGCATCGGCACGGGCTCGGCCTATCTCTACAGCGTCGTCGCCACGCTGGCGCCAGACGCCTTTCCCCCGTCCTTCCGCATGGGGGCGCATGTCGCGGTGTATTTCGAAGCGGCGGCGGTGATCATCTCGCTGACCCTGCTCGGTCAGGTGATGGAGCTGAAGGCGCGCTCCGAGACCGGGGCAGCAATCAAGGCCCTGCTCGGCCTGACACCGAAGACCGCACGGCGCATCGGCGCCGACGGCGGCGAGGACGATATTCCGCTTGCCCATGTGCATCCGGGCGACCGACTGCGCGTGCGGCCCGGCGAAAAGGTACCGGTCGACGGCGCGGTAGTCGAAGGCGAAAGCGCAGTCGACGAATCCATGCTCACCGGCGAGCCGATGCCGGTGACGAAGCGCCCCGGCGACAAGCTGTTCGGCGCCACCCTCAACACCAGCGGCGCGCTGGTGATGCTGGCCGAGAAGATCGGCGCACAGACGGTGCTGTCGCAGATCGTACAGATGGTCGCGCAGGCGCAGCGCTCGCGGGCGCCGATGCAGCGCCTGGCCGACGTCGTCGCAGGCTGGTTCGTGATCGGCGTGGTGGCGATCGCCGTGGCGACGCTCCTGCTGTGGGGCTTGTTCGGCCCTCAACCGAGCTGGGCCTATGGCCTGATCAACGCGGTCGCGGTGCTGATCATCGCCTGCCCCTGCGCGCTCGGGCTGGCCACCCCCATGTCGGTGATGGTCGCCACCGGAAATGCGGCGACTTACGGCGTGCTGTTTCGAGACGCGGCGGCGATCGAATCGCTGCGCAAGGTCGATACGCTGATCGTGGACAAGACCGGCACTCTCACCGAGGGCCGGCCCGCGTTTCACGCCGTCGTTGCCGCGGAGGGCTGGACAGACGCCGACGTGCTGCGCATCGCCGCCAGTCTCGACCAGGGCAGCGAGCATCCGCTCGCCCACGCCATTGTCGACGAGGCGAAGCAGCGGCGCCTGGCGCTGAGCACACCGGACAGCTTCGAATCGTCCTCCGGAATCGGCGTGCGTGGCACGATCGACGGCCGGCAGATCGTCCTCGGCAACACCGCGCTGATGGAGGACGAGGGCATAGCCTGGCAGCCGCTTGCCGATCATGCTGAAGCCCTGCGCCTGGAGGGCGCCAGCGTGATCCACCTCGCGGTCGATGGCCAGGCGGCAGGCCTGCTCGCGGTTGCCGACCCGGTCAAGGCCAGCACGCCGGCGGCGCTGCAGGCGCTGCGCGAAAGCGGGCTGCGCATCATCATGGCGACCGGCGATGGTCTCACCACCGCGCGCGCGGTGGGCGCGCGACTGGGCATCGACGAGGTCTACGGAGAGGTCAAGCCGGGCGACAAAAACGATCTGGTCGCGAAACTGCAGGGCGAGGGACGCATCGTTGCGATGGCCGGCGACGGAATCAACGACGCCCCGGCACTCGCGCGCGCCAATGTCGGCATCGCCATGGGCACCGGCACGGACGTGGCGATGAACAGCGCGCACCTGACGCTGGTGAAGGGCGACCTGCGCGGCATTGCCACGGCGCGCAGCATCTCCGTCGCCACCGTGCGCAACATGCACCAGAACCTGCTGTTCGCCCTGCTCTACAACGCGCTCGGCGTCCCGATCGCGGCCGGCGTGCTGTATCCGGTGTCCGGGCTGCTGCTGTCGCCGATGATCGCCGCGCTGGCGATGAGCTTCAGTTCGGCGTCGGTGGTCGGCAACGCGCTGCGGCTAAGACGGGCGGCCGGAGAACGGCTCGAATCCGCCTGACAGAGATGTAATCGAAGGGTCAGCCTGCCGACAGGATGAGGGGGGCACGATGGCAAGGTGACAGTCGTTCCCGTCGTGCCCCTCGTCGCATCCCGTTCATCCCTACGGAGTTCGATCATGAAACGCAAAAGTTCCATCGCGTCCGGTTTGACGCTGGCCCTTGTCATGTCCCTTGCCTTGGTCGCCGGCCCGGTTTCCGCTCAAGGGACCGGAGCGAATGCAGGACGACAGGCTCAAGAATGGGCGCCGGCCGCCAGTGTCCCGGCGCTGCAGGTCCGCATGAAGGCGATCCGGGAAGCGACCGACCCCGAGCGCCGGATGGCGCTGATGGAAGAACAGATCAAGGCGCTGGACGCTGCCTCGCAAGCGGCGACACAACCTTGTCCGATGGGCGGTCCCATGGGTGGACCAATGGGCGCGCCGATGAGAGGCGGCCGGGGTCCCGGGGCCGGACCGGGCGCACCGGGCGCACCGGGCGCACCGGGCGCACCGGGCGGCATGATGATGGACCCGGCGCTGATGCAGGAGCACATGAAGATGATGCAGCAGCACATGGACATGATGCAGCGGATGATGGAGGCGCCGGCAACTGCTGCCCCGCCGGCGACCAAGTAGCGGCCGTGCCGAAGGCGGCTGCGGCCTGCCCGCCTTCGGCAGCCGATGAAGAACAAGAAACGGATCTTTCCCATGCACAGAGAACGCATCCTCTGCATCGCCGGAGGCATCGGTCTTGGGCTCGGCATCGCGTTGGGCGCCCCGGCTGCCGATACCGCTCCCGTTCCCCCCGCACGCCCGCTGACGGCTGTCCAGCCACGCGCTGACGGCGAGGCGTCGTCCGCGACGGTGGTCTTGTCGCCATACCAGTCGCCGCTCGAGACCTACCGGGCCTATCGGCCGGATGAGCCGATGCGCCCGTGGCGCGAGGTCAACGACGAAGCCGGAAGGCTGGGCGGACACGCGGGCCATCTGAACCGCGCGCCTCGCCCCGGAGCGAAGCCGTGAAGCGGCCAGCGCTGTTGTCCGCGATGGCCGCAATCGTCCTGACCGGCTGTGCCGGCGTGGCCATCGACGAGAACTACCGGGCCGTCCAGCACTTCGCACAGACGCAGGCGGGGAGCGAAGTGCGATGGCTGCGCTCCGACGAGGAACGTGCCTCGATGACCGCCGAGGTCGATCGCCTGCTGGAAAGACCGTTGTCGATGGATGACGCGGTCCGCATCGCGTTGGGCTACAGCCCCGCGTTCCAGGTGCTGCTGGCGGAGGCGGCCTCCGCCTCGGCCGAGGCGACCCAGTCGGCCCGCATGCCCAACCCGGTGTTCAGTTTCGAGCGCTTGTTGCGTTCGGGTGGCGGCGAGCGCGAACTCGACATTGGCCGCACCCTGAGCGTCTCGCTGCTCGATCTCCTGCTCCTCCCCGCCCGCCTCGAGCGTGCCGAGTTCCGCCAGCAGCAGACCCGGCTGCAGGCCTCGAGCGCGCTGCTGAGCACCGTCACCGAAGTTCGCCAGACCTGGATCGATGCGGTCGCCGCGCGCCAGATCGCGCGCTACCGCGAAGAGGTGGCCTCGGCGGCCGGAGCCACGGCCGAGCTCGCGCGCCGGATGCAGGCCGCCGGCAACTTCAGCCGCCTGCAACGCGCCCGCGAACAGGCGCTGTCGGCCGAATCGGTGGCGGCCGTCGTGCGTGCGCGCCAGAACGCTGCCGCCATGCGCGAAGCCCTGGTGCGCCGCCTGGGTCTCGCGCCGACACAGGCCCTCGCGCTGAAACTGCCCGACCGCCTGCCCGAACTGCCCAAAGCGCCGATGGACGAAGCGACCGCCGGCAAGGCGCTGCTCGACGAACGGCTCGACCTTCGCATCGCCCGCGCCGAGCTCGACCGCAGGGCGAAGGACCTGGGACTGACCCGCGTGACCAGCGTCGTGAACGGCCTGCATGTGTCGGGCATCAGCAACAGCGAAACCGGGCAACCGACCCAAAAGGGCTTCGAGATCGAGCTGCCGCTGCCGCTGTTCGATTTCGGCGATGCGACGCGCTCGGGCGGACAGGCACGCTACCTCGCAGCCTTCAATCGCACCGTCCAGGTTGCCCGCGATGCCGGTTCGCAGGTGCGCACGACCTACGACGGCTATCGCAGCGCCCACGACCTGGCGCGTCATTACCGCGACGAGATCGTGCCGCTGCGGCAGAACATCCTCGAAGAGTCGGTACTCCAATACAACGGCATGCTTATCGGCATATTCGACCTGCTCGCCGAAAGCCGTGCCCAGATCGCGAGCGTGGTGCAGGCGATCGAAGCCGAGCGCGACTTCTGGCGCGCCGACGCCGCCCTGCGGGCGAGCCTGCTGGGGCAGCCAATCACCCCGCTCGTCCTTCAAGCCAGCGAAGCCCCGGCGGCAGCCGGCGGCGGCCATTGAGAAACCCGGAGTCCATCATGTCGAACCGACGTCAGTTCCTCGCCGGTGCCGGCCTGCTGGCCGCCGCCAGCGCCGTCAACCGGGTGGCGATGGCCGCGCTGCCCGAGCCGGTGATCCAGTCGAGCGCGGCGACCGCAGCACCGCTGCACCCGCGAGGCGTGACCAGCGCGGGCCGCCCCTACGACCCGGTGGTCACGCTCAACGGCTGGACCGCGCCATGGCGCATGAACGCCGGCGTAAAGGAATTCCACCTCGTCGCCGAGCCGGTCGAACGCGAGATCGCGCCCGGCATGGTGGCGCGGCTGTGGGGCTACAACGGCCAGTCGCCCGGGCCGACGATCGAGGTGGTGGAAGGCGACCGCGTGCGCCTCTTCGTCACCAACCGCCTTCCCGAGCACACCACCATCCACTGGCACGGCCAGCGCCTGCCCAACGGCATGGACGGCGTCGGCGGCCTCAACCAGCCGCAGATCCCGCCGGGCAAGACCTTCGTTTACGAGTTCGTCGCGCGCCGCCCCGGCACCTTCATGTACCACCCGCACGCCGACGAGATGGTGCAGATGGCGATGGGCATGATGGGATTCTGGGTCACCCATCCGCGCGAACCACATCCGCACATCGCGCGCGTCGACCGCGACTTCTGCTTTCTGCTCAACGCCTACGACATCGAGCCTGGCAGCTATGTGCCCAAAATCAACACCATGCTCGACTTCAACCTGTGGACCTGGAACAGCCGCGCCTTCCCCGGTATCGATTCGCTCAACGTCAGGAAGGGCGACCGCGTGCGCGTGCGCATCGGCAACCTGACGATGACCAACCACCCGATCCACGTCCACGGTCACGAGTTCGAGGTCACCGGCACCGACGGCGGCCCGACGCGGCCCGAGTCGCGCTGGCCGGAGGTGACCACCGACGTGGCCGTCGGCCAGATGCGCCAGATCGAGTTCATCGCCGACGAGGAAGGCGACTGGGCGATGCACTGCCACAAATCGCACCACACGATGAACGCGATGGGCCACGACGTGCCGACGATGATCGGTATCAACCATCGCGGCCTGGTGGAGAACATCCAGAAGCTGGTGCCCGACTACATGCTGATGGGCGAGCGCGGCATGGCCGACATGGGCGAAATGGAGATGCCGCTGCCCGACAACACGCTGCCGATGATGACCGGCCAGGGCCCGTTCGGCGCGGTGGAGATGGGCGGCATGTTCACCGTGCTGAAGGTGCGGCGCGAGCAGAAGCCGGGCGACTATTCCGACCCGGGCTGGTTCCGCCATCCACGTGGCACCGTCGCCCGCGAATGGACCGGCGCGCCGCTGGCCGAAGCGCCGCGCAGCCGCTCGGCCGGCGGCCGGGCGATGGCACGCGCGAAAGACGGGCCGACGGTCGAGATGCAAGTGCGCAAGCCCGGCGGGCATGCGGGGCACTGATCCGCCCCGGCCGCCACGCCAAGAACAACGACAAGGACTCGAACCCGAACATGCGGAGACCCGAATGAAGACCCGTCGCACCTTTCTCGCCCTCGGCCTCGCTTCAGGTGCTGGCATGCTGCTGGCTCCGGCGCGCCATGCACTGGCCCACGGCGAGGCTGCGCACGCGGCGCGCAGGGCGGGCCCCATCGTGCGCGAACAGCAGGACTGGGGCATCGCCGGCGAGGCCAGGGCGGTGCGCCGCACGATCGCGATCACGCTGAGCGACGACATGCGCTTCACCCCCGACCACATCGAGGTGAGGCGTGGCGAGACGGTGCGCTTCACGCATCGCAATGTGGGCAAGGTCATGCACGAGATGGTGATCGGCACGCCGGCGGCACTCGCCGAGCATGCGGCGCTGATGGAGAAGTTTCCGGAAATGGAGCACGAGGAGCCCTGGATGGCCCATGTCGCGCCCGGCGGAACAGGCGAGCTCGTGTGGCAGTTCAATCGCGCCGGGACGTTCGAGTTCGCCTGCCTGATCCCTGGGCACTACCAGGCGGGGATGAGGGGCTCCATCGTTGTCAGGCCCTGAGCATGCGTGCCACGCTGCGCCGCGCGC
This sequence comes from Thauera sp., assembly GCA_017302295.1. Lineage (GTDB taxonomy): Bacteria > Pseudomonadota > Gammaproteobacteria > Burkholderiales > Rhodocyclaceae > Thauera. Next base: position 19,816 of record JAFLDS010000039.1, read on the forward strand.
TTCTCAGGAGTGGCGATGACGGTGGTGCGCATCGGGGAAGTGCGGGTGCGCGTGCCGCAGCGGCACATGGGAATGCACATGCCGATGGGGCTCGCTGCCGTCCCACTCGAAGTCGTGGGTGTGGCGATGGTGCGCGTCATGCACATGCAGGTGGTCGTGCGTGGTTGCCTCGTGAATGTGCTCGTGGGCGTGGCGTTCGGTGAGGTGCAGCCACACGCCCACCGCCATCAGCCCCCCGGCCGCGACGAGCGCTCCAGTCAACGGATCGCCAATCACCACGGCGAGCGCCGCGCCAAAGAACGGCGCGATGCCGAAATAGGCGCCGGTGCGCGCGGTGCCGAGTTCGCGCAGGCCGACGACGAAGAGCGCGAGGCTGGCGCCATAGGCGAACAGGCCGACGCCCATCGCTGCAAGTGCCGCTGCGGGTGCCGGCAGCGCGGCACCCGCAGCCAGTGCGATGCCGAGATTGACCGTGCCGGCCGCGAAGCCCTTGACCGAGGCGATCCAGGTGGGGTCGGCGAGCGACACGCGGCGCGTCAGGTTGTTGTCGATAGCCCAGCCCAGGCAGGCGCCGAGGACGAGCAGCGTCGGCGCGATGCCGCCGAAGCCTGGCACTGCGCCGCCGCCCTCCGCCGGCCAGCTCAGAACCAGCGCTCCGGCGACGATGGCGAGCATGCCGAGGGCAATGCGGCGGTCCACGCCCTCGCGGAACACGGCCCACGCGATCAGCGCCGTGAACACGGCTTCGGCGTTGAGCAGCAGCGAGGCATCCGCGGCGGACATGGCGGCGAGCCCTGACATCAGCAGCACCGGGGCGACGCCGCCGCCGGTGAACACCGCGGCGGCAAACCAGCCGGCCTCGGCCGGCGCGAGGCGCACCCTGGGCGCGCGCACGATCATTCGATAGAGGGCGAGGCCGATCCCGGAGCCGAGATAAAGCAGGCTGGCCAGCATCCAGGGGTCGATGTCGCGCAGCAGCAGCTTGGCGAGCGGCGTGCCCGTGCCGAACAGCAGCGCGGCAGCGAGTGCGGCGCGTACGCCGCGCGAGGCGAAATGGGGCAGAAAGGGCATGCGTGAGGGTGGGTGGCGTTGTGTTGGCGCGTGGACGCGTGTTGGACGCTATTTTTGACGCTGCGGGGTGGATACCCAATCTGACAAAAATGTAATGCACGTGTCAGCCGTGCGTCGCCGAGTAAGCGGCACACTGGACTCAGTTTCTATTTTCTGTGGAGTTCGACATGAAGATCGCCATTTCCGTTTCGGCGCTGAGCCTTGCCTTGCTGGTTTCCGTTCCTGCCCACGCGGCGGACGAGCACGATGCGCACCACACGGCAGCACCGGCCGCCGCCGGCGCGGTGGCCGAGTTGTCCGAGGGCACGGTGAAGAAGGTCGACAGGGCAGCGGGCAAGCTGACGATCTCCCATGGCCCCCTGAAGAGCCTGGACATGCCGCCGATGACGATGGTGTTCCGCGCGGCCGATGCGGCGATGCTGGACAAGGTCAAGGCGGGCGACCGCGTCCGCTTCGATGCGACCCGCGTGGGCGGGGCCTACACGGTGACGGTGCTGGAAGTTGCACAGTGATGTCTTGCCGTTGAGTTGGGTGCGCGGCCTGGAGAGCGGGCGGGGTGTCCATTCCGCGGGCTGCGGAACTCGCCCTCGCTTCGCTCGGTGCTCGGACAGTCCTCGCTCGCTCCATGGACACCCCGCCCGCTCTCCTGACCTGCGGTTCCCTTAAGGCTCCCTCTAGGCCGGTCGAACCCGGCTAACGATTCGTCGGCGAACTTCCTCCTCATGAAATTGCAACCTGCACGGCGGCACAGGGCACGCTCCCTTCTCGCCGCACTTGCCTGCGGCGCCTCGTTCGCCGTAGCGCCGGCGCTCGCGGACGCGGACGCGACTCTTCTCGGTGCGGACGTGGGCAGCCTGATCGAGCACGCACGCACCAGCAATCCGATGTTCGCCGTCGAGCGGGCGGAGGCGGCGGCAGCGCGCGAGCGCGTCGGCGCAACGGGCGCGCTGCCGGATCCGACCTTCCAGGTCGAGCTGATGGACTTCACCAACGAGATGCGCGGCGGCTCGACCTCGCTGGTACCAGGCCAGGTGGGCGAAACGCGCTATCGCATCACGCAGCGGCTGCCGGGCTGGGGCAAGCGCGAGCTGGAGGCACAGGCGGCGGGGGCGCTGGCCGGCAAGGCCGAGGCGACGCGCGAGGCGGCGTGGCTGGGCCTGGTGGCGGAGATCAGGGCGGCGTGGTTGCGCTATTACCTGGCCGACCGCGAGGCGGTGCTGGGACGCAATGCGCTGGCGCTGTTGCAGGGGTTGGAGGAGACCACGCTGGCGCGCTACCGCACCGGCCTGCTGCCGCAGGCGGCGGTGCTGCGGGCGCAGCGCGAACTGACGGCGCAGCGGGTGGCGCTGGTGGCGGTGGAGCAGCGCCGCCAGGGCGCCACGGCGGCGCTGAATGCCTTGGTGGCGCGTGCGGCGCATGCGCCGCTGGCAGCGCCGGGCGAATTGCCGCCCTTGCCGGCGGTGCCGCCGCTCGCCGAGTTGATCGAGCGCGCGCGCGGCTTCAGCCCAACGCTGGTGGCGGAGGATCGTGGCGTGGACGCGGCGCGGCTGGAGCGCGAGCGCACCTGGCGCGAGCGCTATCCCGATTTCGCCGTCGGGCTGACGAACAACCGCCCGCGCGGCGGCGAGCAGTCGTGGGACCTGATGTTCGAGGTGATGATCCCGCTGCAGCAATCGGCGCGCCGGGCGCGCGAGCGCGAGGCGCTGCACATGGAAGAGGCAGCCGGGGCTCGGCGCGCGGCGGCCGAGGCGACGCTGCTGGGCGAGCTTGGCCGGGCGCATTCCACGTTCGCCGGCGGGCGCGACACGGCGCGGCTGCTGCGCGGCACGCTGCTGCCGCAGGCGGAGGCGACGCGCGACGCGACGCGGGCGGCGTTCGCCAGCGCGCGCGTGGATTTCGACTCGGTGCTCGACGCCGAGCGCCAGTTGATCGATACCCGCATGGCGCTGCTGCAGGCCGAGGTCGATGCGCGCATGGCGCTCGCCGACATGGAAAAACTGACTGGAGAGATCAAGTGAAGCCCGCCACGCAACTCACGCTGGCCGCCACGGCGGTCGCGCTGGCGCTGGGCGCCGGCTACTGGGCGGGCAGCCGCAGCGCGGGCGAG
>JAFLDS010000004.1 GCA_017302295.1 Thauera sp.
CGGCGCGTTGTTGCGCAGCGCGCTGAGCCGCTGCCCGCTGTTCGGCAGCACGAAGCTCCGCGGCGCGCTTCTCGGCCGCTCGCTGCTCGGCCAGCCTGCGCGCGGCCTCGCGCGCCGCGGCCTCCCTGGCGCGTTTCACCAGCGTGTCGATGAGGCGCGTGAGACGCTGCTCGTCCTGCTGGAGTTCGCTGACTTCCTTGCGTTGCGTCTGCAACTGCGCCGACAGGGCAGCCAGCGCCTGCTTGCGTTGCCCGTGGACCGTCTCGAGTTCAGCACGCTGGCGTCGCTGCTCGGCTTCGAGCGAGGCGAGGCGGTCGCGGCGGGTCGCAATCTCCGCCGCACGCGCGCTCGTTTCCCTGAGGTCGGCGCGCAGGCCGTCGATCAACTGCAGTCGCGCCTTGCCGAGATGCTCGAGGTAGTGCGCATCGCGGGCCATCTGGTTGGGGTCCCGCTCGGCCAGCAGGGGTGCCACCCCGTCGGCGGCACCGTACATGTAGTGGCGCCGGAGCCAGTCGCCCAGTTCCGCCTGCCGCGCGTTGATCCGCGAACTTGTTTTGCGCTGCTCGCCCTCCAGCGCTGCAACCTGGCTTTCGGCTTCCGCACGTTCGGCCTCGAGCTCACGCAAGCGCCGCTGCGCGCGGGACACGGCGCGCTCGGACTCGACCACCTGGTCGGCCACACCGGAGCGCGAGCTTTCGGTCTGCTCCATTTCCTTCTGCAGGTCGCGGATGCGGCGCTTCAGATCATCGAGATCGGAGCGTTTGTCCGTGATGTCCGCACCGGCCTGCGCAGCCGCCGATGACGGCAAGCCGAGCGCCACGGCAGCCATGAGCAGAACCAGACGCATGCTGCGTGCCGCGCCACCGGTATGCCACCTTAGAAGCAATGCAATCCTCAGCCCTTGTCCTGCCGCGTCCTGAAACCCGCACCGGCGAGCGACGCGATTCGCCTTGCTCGCCGCCGCCAGCGCGCAGGCAGATCGATCCGAATAAGATGATGCGCAGGTTCCGAAGCGAAACACTGCCCTGTTCGGCTATCCGACCCTGCGCGTAATGCGCTATTTTATACTATTGCTTTTGTCGAACCCGCCCCGATTGTGAACAAAGACGATATCCAGGCGCTCATCGAGAAGGACGAGCACATCGAGACCGCCGCGCGAGCCCTGAAGGCCATTGCACACCCGCTGCGCCTGAAGATCCTTTGCGTGCTCGGATCGAGCGAAGTCTGCGTGCAGGACATCGTCGAGGCGGTCGGCACCTCTCAAAGCAATATTTCGCAGCATCTCGCCATCCTGCGCGACAAGGGTGTCCTGCAGACCCGCAAGGACGCCAATCGCGTCTACTACCGCATCGGCGACCAGCGCACCCTGCAGCTGATCGCCCTGATGCGCGAGGTGTTTTGCGGAATCCTGCCCAACGAATCCTGACCCACCCCACCCGACGGAGCACGCTTTTCGTGGAATTCCTGCAACAGAACTGGTACTGGGCTGCACTCGCCGCCGCGAGCGGCGCCTGGCTTCTCTTCGACATGGCCCGCACTCAGGGCGACAAGAGCCTGTTGTCGCCAGTCGAGGCGACCCTGCTGATCAACCGTGAGGATGCGGTCGTCGTCGATGTGCGCGACCAGGGTGAATACGCCCAGGGCCACATCCCCAACGCCCGCCACGTGCCGCTCGCCGATCTCACGCGACGCATCAGCGAGCTGGAAAAGCTCAAGGGCCGTCCGCTGATTCTGTGCTGCGCCAGTGGCGCCCGCTCGTCCTCGGCCGTATCGCAGCTGAAGAAGGCCGGTTTCGACAAGTTGTACAACCTGCGCGGCGGCCTCGCGGAGTGGGAAAAATCCGGCCAGCCGATCAGCCGCAAGAGGAAATGAGCATGCAACCCGCCGTCCGCATGTACTCCACCGCCGTCTGCCCCTACTGCGTGCGCGCCGAGCAGTTGCTGCAGCGCAAGGGCGTTCAGGCCATCGACAAGATCCGCATCGACCTCGACCCGGCGCGCCGCGATGAAATGATGACGCTCACCGGCCGGCGCACGGTGCCGCAGATCTTCATCGGCGACTACCATGTCGGCGGCTGCGACGACCTCTACGCGCTCGATCGCGAAGGCCGGCTGGAGCCGCTGCTGCGAGGCGATTCCGCCTGAAGCCGACGCTCCACGCTACTTCCATTCAACAACCTACGCACCCCACTCTGACCGGATATACCAAATGACCGAAAACGCGCAGCCTGTCTTCTCCATCGAAAAGATCTACGTCAAGGATCTGTCGCTCGAAGTCCCCAACGCCCCGCAGGTCTACCTCGAGCGCGAGACCCCCGAGATCAACGTGCAGTTGCGCACCGAAGGCCGCGGGATCGATGACGGGCTGTTCGAAGTCGTGCTGACCGTCACCGTCACGGCCAAGCTCGGCGGCGATCGCAGCCTGTTCCTGGTTGAGGTGGCGCAAGGCGGCGTCTTCCAGATCCGCAACATCCCGGAAGGCGATCTCGAGCCGGTGATGATGATCGGCTGTCCGAACATCCTGTTCCCCTATGCCCGCGAAACCGTGTCCGACGCCATCACCCGCGCCGGCTTTCAGCCGGTTCTGCTGGCGCCGGTCAATTTCGAAGCCATGTACCAGGCGCAGCGCGAGCAGCAGGCGCAAGGTGCCGGCGAAGTCCCCATCCAGTGAGTCACTCATGCTGACGCATCAAGGCCTGCGCCGGCACCTCGGCGCCGCGCTCGTGCTGGCCTGCGGCCTTGGCACCGGCGGGCTGGCGCAGGCGATCGAGTACCGCTCGGTCGCGGCGCCGGCCATTCTGTACGACGCGCCGTCGGAAAAGGGCAAGCGCCTGTTCATCGTCGCACCCGGCACGCCGGTCGAGGTGGTGGTCACGCTCGACAAGTGGATCAAGGTCCGCGATCCGGGCGGCTCGATCACCTGGATCGAGCGTCGCGCGCTCGCAGCCAAGCGCACCGTGCAGGTGACCGCGCCGCGCGCCGCGGTGCGCAGGCAGGCGTCTGAATCCGCCCCCCTGGCGTTCGAGGCGAGCAAGGACGTCGTGCTTGAACTGACCGATGCGCCGACCGAGGGCTGGGCCAAGGTACGCCACACCGACGGCGCGGTGGGCTACGTGCGCGTAACGGAGGTCTGGGGCCTGTGAGCCACTCAGCCGCCCATCCGCATCGGATCACGGTCTTTGGCGCCGGCGCCTGGGGCACCGCCCTCGCGCAGGCCTTTGCGGCCAGCCACCAGGTAAGGCTGTGGGGCCGGGACGGCGCGCAGCTTGACGAGATGCGCCGCTCGCGCCAGAACCGTCGCTACCTGCCCGGCATCGAGTTGCACGGCGCGCTCGACTTCGAAGCCGATTTCACGCGTGCCGCCCAGGATGCCGATCTACACCTCGTCGTCACCCCGCTGGCAGGGCTGCGCGACACCGTCCGCGCGCTTCACCGCATCGCGCCGAAGGTTCCCTTGCTGTGGGCGTGCAAGGGACTCGAGGCTGGGAGCGGCAAGCTTCCGCACGAGATCATCGCCGAGGAGCTCGGCCCGGACGCCCCCTGCGGCGTGCTGACCGGACCGAGCTTTGCAGCCGAAGTGGCACGCGGCCTGCCCGCAGCAATCACCCTTGCGGGACGCGACAGCGGATTCGCCAGACACTGGGTTGGCGTGCTGCACCAGCCGCGCCTGCGCATCTACGCCAATGACGACGTGGTGGGCTGCGAGATCGGCGGTGCGGTGAAGAACGTGATGGCGATCGCCGCGGGCGTCTCCGACGGCATGGGCTTCGGGCTGAATGCGCGCGCAGCGCTCATCACCCGCGGTCTCGCCGAAATCGCCCGCGTGGCGAAGGCGCTGGGCGGCCGCAGCGAGACCCTCATGGGGCTCGCCGGCATGGGCGATCTCATCCTCACCTGCACCGGCGACCTGTCGCGCAATCGCCGTGTCGGACTCGCCCTCGCCGAAGGCAAGACGCTGGCCGATATCCTGCGCGACCTCGGCCATGTCGCTGAAGGCGTATCCACCGCGCGTGAGATCGCCAGCCTGGCGCGCCGCCTGGGGGAAGAAATGCCCATCTGCGAAGCGGTGGATGCCCTGCTGCACCATGGGCTTGGGGCGCGTGACGCAGTGGAGCAGCTGCTGGCGCGCGATCCGCGCCACGAGTAATTCGCTTCTCGCAGCGAGCCGCCGCGTTGGCCTGCGCGCCGCGCGGCGCGCAGCCGAGAGTCAGGCCGCGCCGGAGACGGTGTCGAGTGCGCCGGCAAAACCGTTCTGGCGCCAGGCTTCATACACCACGACCGCGACGGCATTCGACAGGTTCATGCTGCGGTTGGTCGGCCGCATCGGAATCCGAATCCTGTCGCTCACCGGAAACTGATCGAGCACCTCCGCCGGCAGGCCGCGACTCTCCGGCCCGAACACGAACACGTCACCCTCGCGGTAGGCGACCGTGTCATGCCGCTGGCTGCCCTTCGTCGTCAGCGCGAAGAAACGCCGCCCCGGCAGGCTGAATCGGCATGACGCCCAGTCGGCATGCACGGTGACGTGTGCGAGGTCGTGATAGTCGAGCCCGGCGCGGGCGAGGTGCCGGTCGGACAGATCGAAACCGAGCGGCTCGATCAGGTGCAGGCGCACGCCCGCATTGGCCGAAAGGCGGATGACATTGCCGGTGTTTGGCGGAATCTCGGGTTGGAACAGGACAATATCGAACATCGGCGGACGGGTATCGGCATCGAGCGCGCGGCCTGCGGGGAGGCGGAACTCTAGCTCAATCGGGCACAGGCGTGCGGGCAATCACCAGATTCCCCACCCACGCCGCCCCCTGACGCTTCAGCGTACGCGCGAGCTCATTGAGTGTGGCGCCGGTCGTCATCACGTCGTCGACCACGACGACACGCAGTCCGGTCAGCGGCTGCACCCCCTCGAAGGCCCCGCGCGGGTTGTGCAGCCGCGCCTCGCGGTCCAGTGCGGCCTGTGCCACCGTATTGCGCACGCGCCGTATGGCGGCCAACTCGAGCGGCCATGCGTTGGCACGGGCCAGGGGCCGCGCGATCTCGACCGCCTGATTGAAACCCCGCTCGGCAAGGCGACGCGGGTGCAAGGGCATGGGGAGGATCACGTCGGCACGCAAACGCGCTTCGGCGGCGAGTTCCGAAAGCTCGTGGGCGAAAAAGTCGGCCAGCGCAAGATGATGCCGATACTTCAGGGCGTGCAGCATGGCGTCGACCGGAAACGCGTAGTCGAACACCGCCCAGGTGGCATCGAACGCCGGTGGCTGACGCAGGCAGTGACCGCAGGTTCGGCCATCCACCGTAGGCAGCGCACAGACCGGGCAGGCACGGTCAGCATGCCGGATCAGTTCGCTGCGGCACGGGGCACACACTGCGGCACCGCCGGCCACACTACCGCAGACAAAGCAGTCCTGCGGCATGAGAATGTCGGTGACATGGAGCAGCAAGCCCTTCAGGGCATCGACCGGGTTTGACAAGATTTCGACCGCTGGCAGAACATTCGGGCTCCAATGCATGGCTGCATGTCAGTCATTACAACGCGGAACCCCGCCCAAGACAATGGGCACCCCCTTGCGCAAGGTCGAAACCGACTCACACCTCGCGCACCAGCCGCGCGAGAAAACACGCCCGCCACTCATGACAGACAGCAACCCGAATACAGGCGGCGACGGCCCTCCCGCCAACGCGCAGGAAGGCTTTCGCATCGATCACGAGCTGCAAAAGCGCCGCTTTGACCGCGCCGCCGCGACGACCGACGGTGCCGACCCGCTTTTCCGCGAGATTGCACGCCGCATGGACGAACGCCTCGACTACATCCGCGCCACGCCCAAACGCATCCTGGACTTGGGCTGTGGCACCGGACCGGATCTGGCGCGTTTGTCCGGGCGCTTTCCCGAAGCGCAGGTGCTTGCCACGGACTTCTCGCTGCCGATGCTCGCCCACGCCCGCGGACGTCGCCCGGACGCGCCTCCCCCCGGCCTGTTCCGCCGCCTCCTCGGCGGCAGTCCCAAGCCCTTCCCCGCGATCGCGGCCGACGCCCGCGCGCTGCCCCTGGCCCGAGGCAGCATCGGCATGGTGTGGTCGAATCTGATGCTCACCGCACTCGACGATCCGCTGCCGGCGCTGAAGGAAATCCACCGCGTGCTCGAGATCGGCGGCATGCTGATGTTCTCGACGCTGGGGCCGGACACGCTGCGCGAGTTGCGCGCAGTGCTCCCCTCCTATGCCGGCGAGCGGGTGCACCGCTTCATCGACATGCACGACATCGGCGATGCGCTGGTCCGCGCCGGCTTTTCCGACCCGGTCATGGACATGGAGATGGTGACGCTGACCTACGCCGACTTCGATGGGCTGATTGCCGACCTGCGCGCTACGGGCAGCGTGAACACGAGCGCCGCTCGCCCGCGCGGACTGTCGGGCCGCGCCGGGTGGGCCGCAGCACGCGCCGCGTACGAAAGATTGCGCATCGACGGACGATTGCCCGCGACATTCGAGGTCATCCAGGGGCACGCCTGGAAGACGACACCGAAAACCACCGAGGACGGCAGATCCATCATCCGCTTCGAGCCACGTCCGCCACGCCCGGCCGCAGCCTGACATCGCAGACACGCATCATGCCCCGCACCCCCGTCTGGCTGTTCGATCTGGACAACACGCTGCACGACGCCAGCCCGCACATCTTCCCGCACATCAACCGCAGCATGACGGCCTATCTCGAGCAGCATCTTGCACTCGACCGGGATGAGGCGAATGCGCTACGCAACCGTTACTGGCGCCGCTATGGCGCGACCCTGCTCGGGCTGATGCGGCACCATGGCACCGACCCCCGGCACTTCCTCGCCGAGACGCATCGCTTCGACCGACTGCACGACATGATGGTGTTCGAGCGCGCCTTGCGCGCCATGCTGCGCCGGCTTCCCGGGCGCAAGATCGTGTTTTCCAACGCGCCACGCCACTACGCGGACGCGGTGCTCGAGATCATGGGCATCCACCGCGAGTTCGAGGCGGTCATCGGCATCGAAGACCTCGGCTATCAACCCAAACCGGGCATCCAGGGCTACCGCCGACTGCTCAACATGACACGGATCAATCCGCATCGCTGCATCATGGTCGAGGACACGGCCGTCAATCTGCGCACCGCGCGTCGCCTCGGCATGCGCACCGTGCTGGTCGGCAGCGGCCTGGGACAACCGGCCTACGTCGACCTGCACATCCGCTCAATTCTCGACCTGCGGCGGGCCGCCGTCCGCCTGATCGGCTGACGGCGGCCGCCCGGATCAGCCCCGCTCCTTCAGCCAGCGGGCCGCGTCGAGCGCGAAGTAGGTCAGGATGCCGTCGGCTCCGGCACGCTTGAAGGCGAGCAGCGACTCCAGCGCACAGGCCTTTTCGTCCAGCCAGCCATTGGCGGAGGCAGCCTTGAGCATCGCGTATTCGCCGCTGACCTGATAGACGTAAGTCGGCACCTGCAGCTCGGTCTTCACCCGTCGCACGATGTCCAGATAAGGCATGCCCGGCTTCACCATGAACATGTCCGCCCCTTCGGCGATGTCGAGCGCGACCTCGCGGATCGCCTCGTCGCTGTTGGCAGGGTCCATCTGGTAGGTGTACTTGTTGCCTTTGCCAAGGTTGCCGGCCGAGCCGACCGCGTCGCGGAACGGGCCGTAGAAGCTGGAAGCGTACTTTGCCGAATAGGCCAGGATGCGGGTGTGGATGCGGCCATCGCCGTCGAGCTCGGCGCGGATGCGCGCCACCCGTCCATCCATCATGTCCGAAGGCGCAACCACGTCGGCTCCCGCCTGAGCGTGGCAAAGCGCCTGTTTGGCCAGCGCCTCCAGCGTCTCATCATTCATCACATAGGCACGCGGATCGTCACGGGCGATAAGCCCATCCTGCCCATGGCTAGTGTAGGGATCGAGCGCAACGTCGGTGATCACGCCCAGCTCCGGGAAACGCTCCTTCAGCGCCCGCACGACGCGCGGCACCAGGCCATCGGGATTCCAGGCTTCCTCGGCGCCGTCGGACTTGCCCGCAGCGTCGATCACCGGAAACAGGGCCAACGCCGGCACGCCCAGGTTCTGCGCCTCCTCGGCGACCCGCAGCAGCTCGTCGAGCGACACCCTGTTGACGCCGGGCATCGACGGAACGGCCTCGGTGACGCCCTGACCCTCGAGGACGAAAACCGGATAAATGAAGTCGTCTGGGCTCAGGACCGATTCACGCATCAATCGGCGGGAGAATTCGTCGCGGCGCATGCGGCGCATGCGGGTGGCGGGAAAGGCGGCAGTCGGTCGCATGAGGTCTCGAACTGGACAGTTAAGTATCTGATCATGCGGGCTTCGACGGGGGCGACGCCCGCATCGAAGTCCGGGGAAATGTAAAAACGTGAACTTACGGCGAGATGGTCTATCTTAGAAAACAGATGGTGCTGAGCCGTCTCCCGCTTCACCTCCCTGAGCGGGTGCCTTACCCCCCAGTAAGGCATTTTCACCCCCGGCTATATCCCCTGGTCGGGGGTTTTTGTTTGTGCGGGTTCGCTCTGCGCATCGGCTGCCGTCTCAGCGTCCGCGCCGCCCAGCCCGAGCCAGCCCGCAACGACGCGCTCCGTTTCCTCGACTCCGACCTTCTTCAGGCTGGAGAAAAGCTGAACGGTCACCTGCGTGCCGAATCGCGCCAGCTCGCGGCGCACGTCCTGCAGCGTTGCGCTCGCAGCCCCGCGCGAGAGCTTGTCGCTCTTGGTCAGCAGCACGTGCAGCGGGCGCCCCGAGGGCACGAACCAGTCGATCAACTGGCGATCGAGGTCGGTCAGCGGATGACGGACATCCATGATCAGGACCAGCCCGATCAGGCTTTCGCGATGCTTCAGATAGGTTTCGATCAAGCCCCGCCACTGGCGGCGGATCTTCTCCGGCACCGCCGCGTAACCGTATCCGGGGAGGTCGACCAACAGCGCCCCGGAGTTCAGCCGGAAGAAGTTGATCAGCTGCGTGCGTCCGGGCGTCTTGGAGACGAAGGCAAGCCTCACGTGCCCGGCGAGCGTGTTGATCGCGCTCGACTTACCGGCGTTGGAACGTCCGGCAAAAGCGATCTCTGCGCCGCTCGCCGGGGGCAAGCCTGTGGGCTTGGCGATCGAGATTTCAAATTGTGCGTTGCGGAACAAAGACATGAACAAACCGACAGAAAACCCGCTGTAGTGCGGCATAAAGCCCGCATCGCATCGCGCAAGGCGCGCTTCGTGATATAGAATACCGCGTTTGAAACAATCACTCACGGCTTTCAGAGGACATCATGATCAAGCGTTCCCTGCTGCTCTCGTCGCTGCTGCTGGTCGCAGGCAGCCTCCAGGCCCAGGCTCCGGCTCCTGACCTTGCCAAGGCGAAGCAGACCGCCGAGACGGTCTGCGCGGCCTGTCACAACGCCGACGGCAACAGCCTGCTTCCGGCGAACCCGAAGCTCGCGGGGCAGCACGCTGATTACCTCTACAAGCAGCTGACCGAGTTCAAGGGCTGGGACGGCAAGAAGCCGGTGCGTGAGAACGCGATCATGTCAGCCATGGTGGCCGGCCTCGACCAGAACGACATGCGCGGCCTCGCGCAGCACTTCGCGTCCGCCACGCTGCAACCCGAACCTGCCAAGAACGTCGCCACCATCGACCTGGGTCAGAAGATCTGGCGTGGCGGCATCCCTTCCAAGGGCGTGCCCGCCTGTGCTGCATGCCACGGTCCGGCCGGCGCCGGTCTGCCCGCCCAGTATCCGCGCCTGTCGGGTCAGTTCGCCGAATACACCGAGGCGCAGCTGAAGGCTTTCCGCGACGGCATCCGCGCGAACGACCCGAACCGCATGATGCGCATGGTCGCGATCAAGATGACCGACCCTGAGATCAAGGCGGTGTCCGACTACGCAGCCGGACTGCGCTGACGCGCAGCAGTGCAAGGCATGTAGTGCGAGGGGCGGTGCGAACCGCCCCTTTTTCGTGCACGGACCTTCCCGTCATGCAGCGCCGGTCAGCCGGTCGAGCTCCTGCTCGGAAAAGCCCGCCGCCAGTCTCGCCTCACGGTGCAGGGGCGGATGAGGGCGCGGCGCGTCGAAATGGTCGATCAATGCGAGATAGGTCTGCTCCGGCTCGCGGCCACGCGCTGCACACAGCGCCCTGAACCACCGATCCCCGATCGCGACATGGCCGATTTCGTCGCGCAGGATGATGTCCAGCACCGCCGCGCTGTCCTCGTCGCCGATCGCTTGCAGTTTCGCCCTGATCGGCGGCGTGGCATCGAGGCCACGCGCCTCGAGCACCCGCGGCACCAGCGCCATGCGCGCCAGCAGATCGTGCGCGGTCCGGCACGCCATCACCCACAGGCCGTTGTGGGCCGGGAAGTCGCCGTAATCGAAGCCGAGCGCGAGCAGGCGGTCGCGCACCAGGCCGAAGTGGTACGCCTCCTCTGCCGCCACACGGAGCCAGTCATCGTGGAATTCGGCTGGCATGCTACGGAAGCGAAGCACGCAGTCCAGTGCGAGGTTGATGGCGTTGAATTCGATGTGCGCGATTGCGTGCAGCAAGGCGGCGTGCCCTTCCCGGCTGCCGATGCCGCGCCTGGGTACTTGCCGCCCGTCCACCAGCTGCGGCCGGAGCGGTCGTCCGGGCACCTCGATCGGCACGGCATCATCCGCTCCGGGCAGTGCGACATGAAGGCCTTCACGCCAGTCTGCGAACAGGCTGCGCGTCGCCGCGCACTTCGCGACGGGATCGCACAGCATCAATGCGGCCCTCGCCGCTTCATGGATCGAAGGTTTCATGCCGGCGAGTGTAGCAAAGCCGTCCGGGCCCGCCGCGCGCCGCCAACGGGGTGGAACATTGTGGTAAAAGAAGGGCCACACGACGCACCGTCCTTTCGCCGCAATCCGGATCGATCAAGATGCCCGAGCTCTTCTCCGGGGCACCCGAGCAGCGCACGCTTCTCGGCGTGGCCGACGCCCGCAACATGATCCTCGACCGCGTCACCCCCGTCGCCGGATGGGAGCGTGTTGCCGTTCGGGCCGCGCTCGGGCGCGTTCTCGCGCGCGACGTCATCGCGCCGTGTAACGTTCCCGCGCACGACAACTCGGCGATGGACGGTTACGCCGTGCGTGCCGTCGACCTCGCCGCGGACGGTGACGCGCCGCTCGAGGTGGTCGGCACGGCGTTCGCCGGGCGCCCGTTCTCGGGCATCGTCGGTGCGGGCCAGGCGGTGCGGATCATGACCGGCGCCGCGATCCCGCAAGGCGCGGACACCATCGTCGTCCAGGAGGTCACGCGCCGGGATCAGGATCGGGTGTTCGTTCCACCTGGCCAACGGCCGGGGCAGAACCTGCGCTGCGCCGGCGAGGACCTCGCCCTCGGCAGCGTCGCGCTGGCCGCCGGCACGCGCTGCGGGCCCGCTGAACTCGGCCTCGTCGCCTCGCTGGGCATCGCCGAAGTGGTGGTTCAGCGGCGGCTTCGCGTGGCCTTCTTCTCGACCGGCGACGAGATCGCCTCCATCGGGCGGCCCCTGGCCCCCGGCGAGGTCTACGACAGCAACCGATACACGCTTTACGGCGCCCTCACCCGACTGGGCTGCGAACTCCTCGACATGGGCGTGGTTCCTGATGATCCGGCCGCCCTTGAGACCGCCTTCCGTGACGCTTCGCTCGCGGCCGACGTAGTTATCACCAGCGGCGGCGTATCGGTCGGCGAAGCCGATTTCGTCCGCGACCTGATGCGCCGCCTCGGCGAGGTTGCGTTCTGGAAGCTCGCGATCAAGCCAGGCCGACCGATGGCCTTCGGCCGCATCGGCAATGCGGTCCTTTTCGGGCTGCCCGGCAATCCGGTGGCCGTGCTGGTGACCTTCTACCAATTCGTGCAGGACGCCCTGCTGCGCATGATGGGCGTGACGCCGCTGCCGGTCGCCGAGCGCTTCGAGCTACCCTGCGACGCAGCCATCCGCAAGCAGCCCGGACGCTGCGAGTTCCTGCGCGGGCGCCTGGTCCGTGATGGCGGCCGCCTGTCGGTGGTGCCGGCCGGCGCGCAGGGCTCGGGTGTGCTGCGCTCGATGGCCGAGGCCGACTGCTTCATCGTGTTGCCGGAAGACTCGGGCAGCGTGTCGCCCGGCGACAGGGTGCAGGTGCAGGTCTTCAGTGGCTTGACCTGATCCGGCCCGCGATCCGCTTCCGCACCGTCGTTTCCACATTGTTACTGGAGTTACTGGACACCCGATGACACAGGACGAACTCAAGAGGGCCGCCGCGCTGGCCGCGCTCGACTACATCATCGACGGCACCATCGTCGGCGTTGGCACCGGCTCGACCGTCAATCACTTCATCGATGGTCTGGCGACGAAGCGCTCGCGCATCCGCGGCGCCGTATCGAGTTCCGAAGCGAGTTCGGCCCGGCTGACTGCGCACGGAATTCCGGTGTTCGATCTGAACGACATCGAGACGCTGCCGGTCTATGTGGATGGCGCCGACGAGATCGACGGCGGCTTCTGCATGATCAAGGGCGGCGGCGGTGCGCTCACGCGCGAGAAGATCGTTGCGGCGGTGTCCGAGCGCTTCGTCTGCATCTGCGATGCGAGCAAGCGCGTGACCACGCTGGGCCGTTTCCCGCTGCCGGTTGAAGTGATTCCGATGGCCTGCGCCCACGTCACGCGCGAACTGTCGCGCCTGGGGGGGCGGCCGACGCTGCGGGAGAACTTCGTCACCGACAACGGCAACCTGATCCTCGATGTCCACGGGCTGTCGATCACCGACCCGGTCATGCTCGAGGCGGAGGTCAACCAGATCGTCGGCGTCGTCACCAACGGCCTGTTTGCCAGTCGCGGCGCCGACGTGCTGCTGCTCGCCGGCGCTGGCGGCGTCGAACGCTACGAGCGTGGACTCACCAGCGCCACGCCAGTGTGACTGCAACAATAATTTAACATCCGGCTGTTAGCCTCCCTCTTTCCCGGACTCAAGCATGGCAACAATGAGCGAACACACTTACCGGCAGTTCGATTCCGAACTCGAAGGCATCCGCAGCGGCGTGCTGAAAATGGGTGGCCTGGTCGAAACCCAGGTTGCGAACGCCATGGAGGGCTTGAAGTCAGGCAATATCGCCCTCCTCGACCAGGTCATCGAGAGCGATCACCGCATCAATCTGCTCGAACTCGAAATCGACGAGGATTGCAATCACATCATCGCCAAACGCCAGCCGGCGGCGGTCGACCTGCGTCTGGTGATGACGGTGATCAAGTCGATCTCCGACCTCGAACGCATCGGCGACGAGGCAAAGAAAATTGCCAAGGCCGCCAAGCGCCTGCACGCGGGCGACAAGCCCTACGCACCGCGCGTCGAGCTTGGCCACAGCGCGAGCCTGGCGCTCGAGATGCTGCGCAACGCGCTCGACGGCTTCGCCCGCGCCGATGCCTCGAGCTTCGCCTCGATCAAGGCCCAGGACGCGGAAGTCGATGCGACCTTCAAGGGCACGATGCGCCAGCTGATCACCTTCATGATGGAGGATCCGCGCACGATCTCGAACAGCCTCGAGCTGCTCTTCATTGCCAAGTCGATCGAGCGTATCGGTGATCACGCGAAGAACATCGCCGAGTTCGTCGTCTTCCTGGTGCAGGGCAGCGATGTGCGCTACGAGAAGTCGATCGCCAGGGAAGCAGCCAGAAAGGAAGACTGATCGCACGATCAGTCACAAAAGCAGAAGGGGATGACCGGTTGGTCATCCCCTTCTGCTTTTCCGCCTGCTTGCCGGCATGTGCTGCCGGCAAGGTCGGTTCTTACTGGGCCGGCGGAACGTAGCCGCTCACCTCGTCCGCGCCGCCACCGAAGAAGTGCTTCTCCATCTGTTCGGCGAGGTACTTGCGCGCCCGCGCGTCCATCAGGTTCAGACGGTTTTCGTTGATCAGCATGGTCTGATACTTCACCCATTGCTGCCAAGCCTCCTTCGACACATTGTCGAAAATCCGCTTGCCCATCTCGCCCGGAACCGGCGGAAGATCCAGCCCCTCGGCTTCGCGGCCGAGTTTCACGCAGTTCACCATGCGCGCCATCGTTCAATCCTCTGTGCTGTGTGGTTCATGAAGGTTTTGAGCCTGCATTCTAGCCCGAATGCGGACCGGACTCGCCCGCGCGCCGCACCGAGAACATCCAGCGGTTGCGCCCGCCGCCCTTCGCGCGGTACATCGCCTCATCGGCGGCCGCAATCAGCGCTTCGCCCCCTGCGGCGCTGGTCGGGTACAGCGCCATCCCGAGACTGGCGGTGACACCGACCTGCTGGCCTTCAAAACTGAACGCCAGCGCAGCAATGCCCTCGACCATGCGGCTGGCCAGCTCGGCCAGGCCATGCTCGTCGGTATCGGGCACGAGCAGCGCAAACTCGTCGCCCCCGAGACGGAAGAACATCTCGTTGCGACGGATGATGCGGCGCACGCCGTCGGCGACGCCGATCAGCACCATGTCGCCCGCCTGATGACCGAAGGCGTCGTTGATCGGCTTGAAACCGTCGAGATCGAACGCCACCAGGCCGACCTGCGAACTGCGTCGCGAGGCTTCGGCCAGCATGCGGTCCAGTTCCTCCTGAAAGCGCCGACGATTGTAAAGATTCGTCAGCGGATCGCGCTCGGCAAGCGCCACGAGTTGCGCGGAGACACGCCGGGATTCGGTGATGTCCTCGTAGATCCAGACCCGGCCGATCCCGCGGCCATTGCGGCCTCCGACGACCACCGCGGATTGGTCGGTGACGATCCGCCCGTCGCGAAAATGCACTTCGAAGAGCTCGCTGACCGCGGTACGTCTGGAAACGACCTCGTCGATGTGCGCGACATACCCCGTCGGGTCGACCAGCAGCGGAGCCGTAGTGCTCTGCAGCACGGTCTCGCGCGTGCCGATCAGGTTGGCATCGGGCGGGTAGCCCCAGATTTCGAGCATCGCACGGTTTGCGTACAGGACCCGGTGATCGGTATCGATGTACAGGATGCCGAGGCGGATCAGGTTGAGGAGCGCAGCCAGTCGCTGACGTTCGTCATTGCTGCGCAGGAGGTAGTGCTCGCGCAGCGCCTGCGCCCGACGCAGCTCGGTGACCGTCTCGAGCAGCTTGTACTCGGTTTCCTTGCGTGGCTGGATGTCTTCAGCAGAAAACTGGAGGCCGAACGCGCCGTCTTCCCCGCCGCCGACCCGACGCCAGTGGGAAGCCACCCAGACCACGGCCCCGTCCATGCGCGTGAGCCGAAGTTCGAAATCCTGGGCGACCCCGTCGTCCAGAACCTGCGACAGCACGCGGCGGCACAGACGCCGGTCGGACTCTACAACGATCAGCTCGAGCACGTCCGCGACTTCCAGGCAGCGCTCGGGCGTCCACCCGGTGATCCTTGCGATCGACGGGCTGATCCAGACCAGGCGGCCGCTGCCGTCGAACAATGCCTCGATGCCGTACACCCCTTGCGCCACCTGGCGCAGCAGCGACAAGTCCCGCTCGCAGCCAGCACGATCCTGCGTCGCGGCGTTTGCCGACGCGGCCGTGTCGGCGAAGACCGGGGCGGACGGCTGGTCGACCACTGGCTCTGCCTGCCCCTCGCGGCGTCCATCGACGACGAAGTGGGCCGCGGCAGCGCCCGCGAGTGCGGTCAGGACGAGCGCACCCAGCCACGCCAGCCCCCCCTGCGCCCGCATGAAGTCTCCCGCGGCGAAGGCGCACAAGGCGAGCAGCCCCCCCGCCACCGCACCGAATCGCATCGACTCGCGCCGGGTCACCGCGCCGTCCGCAAGACGTGGTCGCCGCGACGACAGCCCCACTGGCGGAGCGCGGCGCGCCATCCCGTGCGACAAGTCTGTCCGCTCGTCATAGGGGCTTGGCGAATACCTTGGAGCGACGCTGGAAGTTGTAGAGGTCGCGCTTCTGCCGCGGCAGGGCGTCCGGCCCGATCTCGGTAAAGCCGCGCTCACGGAACCAGTGCGCCGTCCGCGTGGTGAGCACGAACAGCCGCTCGAGGCGTTGCACGCGCGCGCGCCGCTCGATGCGCTTGAGGAGTTGATCGCCCAGGCCGGCGCGGCGGTAATCCGGCATCACCGCCAGGCAGGCGAGTTCGGCTGCGTTCTCCTCGCTGAACGGATACAGCGCCGCACAGCCGACGAGCACCCCGTCGTGCTCGACGACAGTGAAGCGCTCGATCTCCTGCTCGAGCAATTCGCGACCGCGCCGCACCAGCGTGCCGTCGGCTTCCATCGGCGAGATCAGCGCGACCAGCGCGCCCACGTCGTCGATCGTGGCCTCGCGCAGGCGGAACAGGGGGTCGCGCGAGACGACGGTGCCCACGCCGGCATGGGTGAAGAACTCCAGCAGAAGGCCGCCGTCCTTGTCGCGATCGATCAGATGGCAACGCGATACGCCACGGCGCACGGCGCGGATCGCGCAGGGCAGGTACAGGTGCAGATCTTCGGTGAGCCCTTCGCCGGCGTCGAACTTGCGCTGGGCCTCATCGGCGGTCACCGACTCGATCAACCTGCCGTCGTTGTCGAGCAGCCCAGGGGCATCGCACAGGTAGATCAGCTTGTCGGCCTTCACCGCCACGGCGACCGCCTCGGCCACCTCTTCCATTGCCAGGTTGAAGATCTCGCCCGCCGGTGACACCCCCAGCGGCGTGATCAGCACGACGTTCTGCTGGTCCAGATCGGCGTTGATCTCCTCGGCAATGATGCGGCGCACCGCCCCCGTGTATTGATAGTCGACGCCGTCCACCACCCCGACCGGACGCGCGGTGATGAAATTGCCACCGGTCACGCGCATGTAGCTTCCCGCCATCGGCGTGTTCGGCAGCCCCTGAGAGAGCAACGCTTCGACCTCGAAACGCGTCACCGCCATCGCCGACTTCACGCATTCGAGCGCAGCGGCGTCGGTGACGCGCAGGCCCTGGTGGAAGCGCGGTTCGAGCCCCCTGCGGCCCAGTTCGGCATCGATCTGCGGCCGCGCACCATGGACCAGGACCAGTCGTATGCCGAGCGCCGCAAGCAGGTTGCAGTCATACGCCAGCGTCTGCGCGCGCTCGCCGGCCGCGACTTCGCCACCGAAGCCGAGCACGAAGGTCTTGCCGCGAAACGCGTGGATATAGGGCGCCGCGCCACGCACCCAGGCGACGAACTGCGAAGTCGAGTCTTCGGCGGCGGTCGCGACAGGAATGGATTCGGAACTCAAGCAGTCACCGCAGGATCTCTCCGCTGGCCGTCGCGCGACGACGCCCTGCGGACCGTTGTCAATGCTCCGATTCTAGCGGAAGCGTCGGGCCAGCGCGCGATGCCAAGGGCGCGAGCGGAGCGACGCCGAAGCACCTCAGCCCGACACCTCGCGCGAATCACGCCTTTCCCTCAACCTTGCGCCCGTGATCAAGTGCGGCCTCCAGTCGTTCGCAGATCGTCCTGAGGATCTTGATCCGGGCATATTGCTTGTCATCGGCCTCGACCAGCACCCAGGGGGCGCGCTCGGTGCTGGTGCGATCGACCATGTCGCAGATGGCTTGCACATAGTCGTCCCAGCGCTCGCGGTTGCGCCAGTCCTCCTCGGTGATCTTGAAACGCTTGTGCGGTTCGGCCTCACGCTGCTTGAAGCGGGCAAGCTGCTCGTCCTTGCTGATCGCGAGCAGGAACTTCACCACCACGGCCCCCGCGGCGGCGAGTTCGTCCTCGAAATCGTTGATCTCGGAGTAGGCGCGCATCCAGTCCGCCTCCGAACAATAGCCTTCCACGCGCTCGACCAGCACCCTGCCGTACCACGACCGGTCGAATACGGCGATCTTTCCCCGTCGCGGCACATGCCGCCAGAAGCGCCAAAGATAGGGCTGGGCGCGCTCTTCTTCGGTCGGCGCCGCGACCTGCACGATGCGGTACTGGCGGATGTCGAGCGCGGCAGAGATCCGGCGAATCGCGCCGCCCTTGCCCGCGGCGTCCATGCCCTCGAACACCAGCACCAGCGAACGCTTGCGAAACGCGTCATCGCGGGTAAGCAGGGCGAGCCGGCCCTGGTGGCGCTCGAGCTGCTCGTCGTACTCCTTGTGCCCCATCTCCTGCCGCTGCAGGCTGCCGATCAGATTGACGGTGTCGACAGCCGGCGCCAGCGGCGCTGCGGTCTGGCGCGGCGCCCACTTGCGCCGCACCGCCTCGAGGCGCTTGGTGATCGCGCTCAACAGAGTGCGCCCGACGAACAGCGCGCGAAAGTTCGCGTCACTGCCATCGACGATCAGCCACGGCGCCTCGCCGGTGCTGCTGCTGCGCAACACCTGGCCCGCGACGTCCCGGTATCGGCCGTAGAGATCGTGTGCTCGCCAGTCGCGGCGGGTGACGCGCCAGCGTGTGCGCGGGTCCTTCTCCAGGGCCTTGAAATGCTGCTTCTGTACCGCGCGCGACACATGGAACCAGAACTTGATCAGCAGCACGCCTTCGCGCACCAGCATGGATTCGAAGCGGCGGATCTCGTCCAGGCGCTGCTCGAGATCGGCGCGCCGGCTGCGGCGCTCGACGCGATCGACGATCACCTGTCCATACCAGTTGTTGAACAGCACACCGATCTTTCCGCGCGGCGGCAAGCTGCGCCAAAAGCGCCACATGGCCGGATACTCGGACTCCGCCGCCGTCGGCGAATCGAAGGCGCAGGCCTCGATGTGGCGCGGGTCCATCCACTCGTTGAGCAGATTGACCGTCGCCCCCTTGCCGGCACCGTCCATGCCGTTGATCAGCACAATGACGGCAAACTGCCTGAGCTCGAGGAGATCGTACTGGGCATCGAGCAGCGCCGCGCGCAAGCCGGGCTCCGCAGCCTCGTACTCCTCGTCCGGAATGCGGTGACCCAGTTCGGCCGATTCGAACATTCCCCTCCTCCTACAGGACGGTGCGCATCACCCTCAACCCTGCGTCAGGGACGCGTCCGCCGCAAGGCGACTCAGAAGTCGCCCCAGCGTGCCTGCAATACCGCGATCGCCGCAAGGCCGGCCGTCTCGGTGCGCAGCACGCGCGGACCGAGACCGACCGCAATGCAGCCCGCCTCGCGGCATGCCGCCAACTCCTGGTCAGTCCATCCGCCTTCTGGCCCGATCATGACCTGCACCTCGGCGTCGGGCCGCGGACCGACGCCGAAACCCTGCCGCTCCGATCCGACCGCCCCTGGTGCCAGCACGTAACGGAGCGCGCTGCCGCCGCGCCCCAGCCAGTCGGCAAGAGAAATCGGCGCACCGACCTCCGGCACGCGGTCGCGCCCGCACTGCTCGCAGGCCGACACAGCAATCTGACGCCAATGTGCAACGCGCTTGTCCAGCCGCTCGCCGGAGAGGCGCAACACCGAGCGCTCGGCCTGTATCGGCTGCACCGCGGCCACGCCAAGTTCTACCGCCTTCTGCACCACCCAGTCCATCTTGTCGCCGGTCGCCAGCGCCTGCACCAGCACTACGCGCAAGGGCGACTCGCGCAAGGGCACGCGACGGCCGAGCAGCACCGCAGACGCCGCCTTGCCGCGCACCACGAGGCGCGCATCGACCTCGCCACCGCGCCCGTCGAACAGCACCACGGCCTCTCCATCGGAGAGGCGCAACACCCGCAGCGCGTGGTGCGCCACCGAATCCGGCAGGGGAATCTCGCCCTCGTCCGGCAGCGGGCCGGGGCAATGGAAGCGTGAAATCATCGTAAGATTATAGGCCGCACACCGCGCACGCACGGCATGTCCACCGCATGCTCAGCCGTTCCGCTCGCCGCCGGCAGCACGAGCGCTGAACGCGAGCGGCGAGCAATGCAGCCAGGCCTCCCCGAGTGCGATCGGAAACGGGCGGCCTGAGCAAGACGATCGAGGAGCCTGAAATGAGCAGTGCCGCCAGCCGCCTTACCCAGGCGCAAGCGCTCGAGTCCCTGGTGCGCAACATCGCGCGCGACGAAATCCTGCCGCGCTACCTGAAGTCCGCGCGCAATCGAAAGAGCGACGGTTCGCTGTTCACCGAGGCCGACCTCGCCTCGCAGGCGCGCTTCACCGACGCCTTGCCGACGCTCATGCCCGGCGCGGTGCTGGGCGAAGAGATGAATGCAGCGGAGCAGGCCCGGTTGTGGGCGGAAGGACGCGACGGCCTGTGGTGCATCGACCCGATCGACGGCACCACCAACTTTGCCAACGGCATCCCTTTTTTCGCGGTATCGATCGCCTATCTTGTCGGCCACCAGCCCCAGTTCGGCGTCGTCTACAACCCGGTGACCGACGAGGCCTTCTATGCTGCGCGGGGTGCCGGCGCCTTCCTCAACGGCAGCGCCCTGCCCTTGCGCGCAGCGGCCCCGAGCATGGGCGACGCGGTCGCCGGCGTCGACTTCAAGCGCATCAGCAATCGACTCGCTGATGAGCTCGCGGTGCGCCCGCCCTACTACTCACAGCGCAACTTCGGTTCGAGCGCGCTGGAATGGTGCTTCGTCGCTGCGGGTCGGCTCGATGTCTATCTGCATGGCGGGCAGATGCTCTGGGACTACGCCGCCGGCGCCCTGATCCTGGCCGAGGCGGGCGGTGCCGCCGCCGCGCTCGACGGCGGCACCTTGATGGCCGGCCCGGCGGTGAAGCGCGGCGTCATCGCCGCGGCGACCCCATCGTTGTTTGCCGATTGGTCCGCCTGGCTCAAGGGCCGTTCCTGAACGAGGAGTCAGAGCCATGTCGACGAGACACCCCATCATCGCGGTGACCGGCTCCTCGGGCGCCGGCACGACGACGGTCAAGCACACCTTCGAGGCGATCTTCCACCGTGAGCACGTCAACGCCGCCATCGTCGAGGGCGACAGTTTTCACCGCTACACCCGCAGCGAGATGAAGGCGCTCATCGAGGATGCCGAGCGTGTGGGCCAGCGCGGCATCAGCCACTTCGGCCCCGAAGCCAACCTGCTCGACGAACTCGAGGCACTGTTTCGCGGCTACGGCGAATCGGGCGTCGGCCGGCGGCGGCACTACATCCATTTCGAGCACGAGGCGGCCATCTGGAATCTTCCGCAGGGCAGCTTCACACCCTGGGAAGACCTGCCCGTCGGCACCGACTGCCTGTTCTACGAAGGCCTGCATGGCGCGATCGTGGCCGGCGGCGTGGATGTCACCCGCCACGTCGATCTGCTGATCGGGGTCGTGCCGGTGGTGAATCTCGAATGGATCCAGAAACTGCATCGCGACCGCCGCACCCGCGGCTACTCGACCGAGGCGGTCACCGACACCATCCTGCGCCGCATGCACGACTACGTGCATTACATCGTGCCGCAGTTCTCCCGCACCCACATCAACTTCCAGCGTGTGCCGATCGTGGACACGTCGAACCCGTTCATCACGCGCGAGGTCCCGACGCCCGACGAATCCATGGTGGTGATCCGCTTCCGCGACCCGCGCGGCGTCGACTTCCCCTACCTGTTGCGCATGATTCACGACTCGTTCATGAGCCGCGCCAACACCATCGTCATCCCCGGCGGCAAGCTCGACCTTGCCATGCAGCTGATCCTCACGCCGACCATCTGGAAGCTCATGGAGCAGCGCCGGCAGTGCATCTGAGCGCCCGAGCGCTCAGCCGTGGTCGGCCTCGTAGCTGGCCAGCGTGACGCCGGCCTGGGCGAGGAATTCGCGCAGATGCTTGATGTCCTGCTTCGCGCAGGTGCTGCTGTTGTGCGGGTGATGCAGGAAGACCTCAACCCGGTTCAGCACGGCTCGAAAGCGCGCGCCATGGGCCGGTTCGAGCGTGGCGCCGAGGTGGTTGAGCAGCGACTCGACTTCGCGCCAGTGGATGTTGGCGCTGGGCGGATCCTGGTAGATCGCCCGCAGCAGGCTGAGGTGCTTGTGGCTCATGATTCCTCCGGTCGTAGGCGGACGCCGCCCGGTCATGGCGGGGCATGACGCGCTTTTGCGCCGCAATTATCGCACCGCCCGGCATGGTCCGGCGCATGCGGCGGCGGCACCGTCACCGCCGCCGTTCTACCAAACACCCGCGCAATCAAGGATAATTCGCGCTTTAGCTCTCTGGCCCCGCTTCGGCCCCCAAAGCCCATGTCGTCTTCGTGCGTTGTCCAAGCCCCCGTCTTCAACCCGATCACCGGCGCGATCCGCGCACTGGCCATGGATGCCGTGCAGCAGGCCAACTCCGGCCACCCCGGCGCACCCATGGGCATGGCGGAAATCGCCGAAGTGGTGTGGCGCCGCCACCTCAGGCACAACCCGGCCAACCCGAAATGGCCCGGCCGCGACCGCTTCGTACTCTCCAATGGCCACGGCTCGATGCTTCTTTACGCGCTGCTGCACCTGACCGGCTACGACCTGCCGATCGAGGAGCTCAAGCGCTTCCGTCAATTGCACAGCAAGACGCCGGGCCACCCGGAATACGGCTACGCGCCCGGCATCGAAACCACCACGGGCCCGCTCGGCCAGGGCATCAGCAACGCAGTGGGCATGGCGCTGGCCGAGAAGGTGCTGGCCGCCGAGTTCAACCGCCCCGGCCACACCGTGGTCGACCACCGCACCTGGGTCTTCCTCGGTGACGGCTGCCTGATGGAAGGCATCTCGCACGAAGCCTGTTCGCTCGCCGGCACCTGGGGCCTCGGCAAGCTGACCGCCTTCTACGACGACAATGGCATCTCGATCGACGGCCACGTCGAAGGCTGGTTCACCGACGATACGCCGAAGCGTTTCGAGGCCTATGGCTGGCAGGTGATCCGCGACGTGCAGGGCCACGATGCGGACGCGATCGAAGCCGCCATCGAACAGGCCAAGGCCGACACCACTCGCCCGACGCTGATCTGCTGCAAGACGGTGATCGGCGCCGGCGCCCCGAACAAGCAAGGCAGCCACGATGTTCACGGCGCACCGCTGGGCGCCGCCGAGATCGAGGCCGCCCGCGCCCACATCGGCTGGACGCACCCGCCCTTCCACATCCCGGCCGACGTCTACGCCGCCTGGAACGCGCGCGCCAATGGCGGCGTGCTCGAAGCGAACTGGAACGCCAAGTTCGCCGCCTACCAGGCCGCCTTCCCCGAACTGGCCGCCGAGTTCAAGCGCCGCGTGATCGACAACGAACTGCCGGCCGACTGGTCGCAGCATGTCGAAGCCGTGCTGGCGAAGATCGCCGACAAGGCCGAGACCATCGCCACGCGCAAGGCCAGCCAGAACGCGATCGAAGCCTTCGCGCCCAAGCTGCCCGAACTGATCGGTGGCTCTGCCGACCTCGCCGGCTCCAACCTCACCCTGTGGTCGGGCGCGAAGGGCGTCAGCAAGACCGAAGGCGGCAACTACATCTATTACGGCGTGCGCGAGTTCGGCATGGCGGCCATCGCCAACGGCATCGCGCTGCACGGCGGTCTGATCCCCTACACCGCCACCTTCCTGATGTTCAGCGAATACGCGCGCAACGCCCTGCGCATGGCCGCGCTGATGAAGCTGCGCCAGGTGTTCGTGTTCACCCACGATTCGATCGGCCTCGGCGAGGACGGGCCCACCCACCAGCCGGTGGAGCAGACCGCCACGCTGCGTCTGATCCCCAACATGGACGTCTGGCGCCCCTGCGACACCACCGAATCGGCGGTCGCCTGGGCGAGCGCGATCGAGCGCAAGACCGGTCCGTCGTCGCTGTGCTTCTCGCGCCAGAACCTGCCCTTCCAGGCGCGCACGGCGGAGCAGGTCGCGGCGATCCGCAAGGGCGGCTACGTGCTGTCCGAAGCTGCAGGTCAGGCGCAAGCGGTGATCATCGCCACCGGCTCCGAAGTCGCGCTCGCCATGGCGGCGCAGAAGGCGCTGGCCGACGAAGGCATCGCGGTGCGCGTCGTATCCATGCCCTCGACCAACGTCTTCGAGCGCCAGGATGCGGCGTACAAGGCGAGTGTGCTGCCTGCCGGCCTGCGGCGTGTTGCGGTCGAGGCGGGTGCGACCGACGGCTGGTACAAGTACGTCGGGCTCGAAGGCCGCGTGATCGGCATCGACCGCTTCGGCGAGTCGGCGCCGGCGGGCGAGCTGTTCAAGTATTTCGGCATCACCGCGGATGCGGTGGTGCAGGCAGTGAAAGCGGTGCTCTGACGAGGACCTGGCGCGGGAGCGGCTCCGGAGACGGACCGCTCCCGTTGCACATCAGGACGCAATCCGGCGCGGGCCGGCAGGGCACCAGCAACAAACACCCGGTTTTTCACCGTTATCTCAGGGAGAAGCATCGATGAGCATCAAGGTCGCCATCAACGGTTTCGGTCGTATCGGTCGCTGCACGCTGCGCGCCATCTACGAGCAGGGGCTGCAGAACGAATTCGAAGTGGTCGCCATCAACGCCTCCGGCGATCTGGCCACCAACGCCCACCTGCTCAAGTACGACACCACGCACGGCCGCTTCGCGACCTCGGTCGAGACCGAGGGCGAGAACGTCATCATCATCGACGGCAAGAAGATCCCCTTCTACTCCACCAAGGACCCGAAGGGCGTCAACTGGGGCAGCCACGGCGTGGACGTGCTGCTCGAATGCACCGGCGCCTACACCACCAAGGCCAAGGCCCAGGCCCTGCTCGACCAGGGCGCCCGCCGCGTGCTGATCTCCGCGCCGGGCGGTGACGACGTGGACACCACCATCGTCATGGGCGTCAATGAAGGCGTGCTGAAGGGCGACATGACCGTCGTCTCCAACGCCTCGTGCACCACCAACTGCCTGGCCCCGGTCGCCAAGATCCTGGCCGACAGCGTCGGCATCAAGCAGGGCCTGATGACCACCATCCACGCCTACACCAACGACCAGGTCACCGTGGACGTGCGCCACAAGGACCTGCGCCGCGCCCGCGCCGCCGCCGCGAACATCATCCCGACCAAGACCGGCGCCGCCAAGGCCGTCGGCCTGGTGCTGCCGCAGCTCGCCGGCAAGGTGGATGGCTTCGCCCTGCGCGTGCCGACGATCAACGTCTCGCTGGTCGACCTCACCTTCACCGCCGAGCGCGCCACCACCAAGGAAGAGATCAACGAGCTGATGACCGCCGCGGCCAATGGCCCGCTGAAGGGCATCCTGGCGGTCAACACCGAGCCGCTGGTGTCGTCCGACTTCAACCACACCACCGTGTCCTCCACCTTCGACGCCACCCAGACCCGCGTCATCAAGGGCGAAGACGGCTCGGTGCTGGTCAAGGTGCTGGCCTGGTACGACAACGAGTGGGGCTATTCCTGCCGCATGCTCGATGCCGCCCGCGCCTTCGCCAACGCCAAGTAAGCCGGCCCAGCAGTTGCAAACCCTCTACGCCCTGCCCCGCAGGGCGTTTTCACGAGACCGAAGCGAATCATGCAAGTCAAGAAACTCACCGACCTCGACGTGCGCGGCAAGAAGGTGTTCATCCGCGCCGACCTCAACGTGCCGCAGGACGACGCCGGCAACATCACCGAGGACACCCGCATCCGCGCGTCCATCCCGTCCATCCGCTACTGCCTCGACAACGGCGCCGCGGTCATGGTCACCTCCCACCTCGGCCGTCCGACCGAAGGCGAGCTGCGCGCCGAAGACTCGCTGATGCCGGTCGCGGTGCGTCTCGGCCAGCTGCTCGACAAGCCGGTGCGCCTGATCGCGAGCTGGGTGGACGGCGGCTTCGAGGTCAAGCCGGGCGAAGTGGTGCTGCTGGAGAACTGCCGCTGCAACAAGGGCGAGAAGAAGGACAACGAAGAGCTGTCGAAGAAGATGGCCGCGCTGTGCGACGTCTATGTCAACGACGCCTTCGGCACCGCCCACCGCGCCGAAGCCACCACCCACGGCATCGCCCGCTTCGCCCCGGTGGCCTGCGCCGGCATCCTGATGGGCGCCGAGATCGACGCGCTGTCGAAGGCCCTGCACAGCCCGGCGCGACCGCTGGTCGCCATCGTCGGCGGCGCCAAGGTGTCGACCAAGCTGACCATCCTGAAGACCCTGGCCGAGAAGGTCGACCAGCTCATCGTCGGCGGCGGCATCGCCAACACCTTCCTGCTCGCGGCCGGCAAGCGCATCGGCGAGTCGCTCGCCGAGCCCGAGATGGTGCGTGAGGCTCAGCAGGTCATGGACATCATGAAGGCGCGCGGCGCCGAAGTGCCGCTGCCCACCGACGTGGTGGTGGCCGACGAAGTGTCGGCGCTGGCGCGCGCCAACCGCATCTCGGTGGATGAAGTCGGCCCCCACGACCGCATCCTCGACTTCGGTCCGAAGAGCTCGGCCAAGCTCGCCGACATCATCGCCCACGCCGGCACCATCGTCTGGAACGGCCCGGTCGGCGTGTTCGAGCACGCCCAGTTCGCCGGCGGCACCAAGATGATGGCCTCGGCCATCGCGCACTCGGAAGCCTTCTCGATCGCCGGCGGCGGCGACACCCTGGCGGCCATTGCCAAGTTCCACATCGCCGACGACGTCGGCTACATCTCCACCGGCGGCGGCGCCTTCCTCGAGTTCCTCGAAGGCAAGACCCTGCCGGCGATCGCGGCGCTGGAAGCGCGCTTCAACGACTGAGGCCGCGCAAGCCGCAAGAGCAACAACGGCTACCGATGCGGTAGCCGTTTTTCTTTTGGGGACTCCAGCACGGCGATCGCCGCGCTGCGCGCCCGACAGGCCTGCACTTTCGTCCCGGCGCGGGGATAATGTCGTGAAGATGGCGAAAGCCAGACATGCACCCAGAATCTTCACGGTACCCGCCATGAGAACCGAACTGAAGACCAGGCTGGCGTGGGTCGCCGCCCTGGCCGTGATCATCGCCGCGGCAGCGTGGCAGTGGCTGAAACCCGCGGCGGACGACGGCAGCTTCGTGCGTGGCAATGGCCGCATCGAGGCCACCGAGGTCGATGTCGCGGCCAAGGCCGCCGGGCGCGTCGCAGATATCGCGGTGAACGAAGGCGACTTCGTGAGCCAGAACGACGTCATCGCGCGCATGGACACGAAGGCGATCGAAGCGCAGCTCGCACAGGCACAGGCACAGGCAGCCAACGCCCGCAGCGCGCACGAGACTGCCCGCGCCCAGGTCGCACAACGCAAGGCCGACGCGGTGATGGCCGAAGCGGTGCTGACGCAGCGCCAGTCCGAGCTCGACGTGGCACGCAAGACCCACGCACGCTCGCAGTCGTTGCTGAAGGACCATGCGATCTCCGACCAGCAGGCGGACGAGAATGCCGCCCGCGCCCGCAATGCCGACGCCAATGTCGCCGTCGCCCGGGCGCAGATCCTCGCCGCGCGCGCGGCGATCACCGCGGCCGAAGCGCAGGTCGCCCAGGCGCAAGCCGGTATCGAGGCCGCCGATGCGGTGGTCGCCCGCCTGCGCACCGAGATCGAGGACGGCTTGCTGCGCGCGCCGCGCAGCGGTCGCGTGCAATACCGCGTCGTGCAGCCTGGAGAGGTGGTGGCCGGGGGCGGCAAGGTAGTGAGCCTGATCGACATCGGCGATGTTTACATGACCTTCTTCCTGCCCGAGGTCGCGGCCGGCCGGGTCGCACTTGGCACCGAGGCGCGCATCGTCCTCGACGCCGCCCGGCATTACGTCATCCCGGCGCAGGTGTCCTATGTCGCCAGCGTGGCGCAGTTCACGCCGAAGACGGTCGAGACGCAGAGCGAACGGCAGAAAATGGTGTTCCGCGTGAAGGCACGCATCGATCCCGAGCTGCTGGCCAAGTACCCCGAGCAGGTCAAGACCGGCCTGCCGGGCATGGCCCATGTGCGTCTGAATGCCGACAAGCCCTGGCCGGACGGGTTGCAGCTGAGGTTGCCGTGATCGGCGACGGCGCCGCCGAGCCGATCGTCCGCCTGTCGGGCGTGAGCCACCGCTACGGCGAGACGGCTGCGGCCGACGACGTCAGCCTGTCGATTCCGCGCGGGTGCATGGTCGGCTTCATCGGACCGGACGGTGTCGGCAAGTCCACCTGGCTGGGGCTGATCGCCGGCGCACGCCGCATCCAGCGCGGCGCGGTCGAGGTGCTGGGCGGCGACATGGGCGGCGCCGCTCACCGCAGCGCGGTCTGCCCGCGCATCGCCTACATGCCGCAAGGCCTCGGCAAGAACCTTTACCCCACTCTGTCGGTATTCGAGAACATCGACTTCTTCGGCCGGCTGTTCGGCCAGTCGCGCGCCGAGCGCGAGCGCCGCATCGCCGAGCTGCTCGAGGCGACCGGTCTGTCCGGGTTCGCCGAGCGTCCGGCAAGCAAGCTCTCCGGCGGCATGAAGCAGAAGCTCGGCCTGTGCTGCGCGCTGATCCACGACCCCGACCTGCTCATCCTCGACGAGCCGACGACCGGCGTCGATCCGCTGTCACGGCGCCAGTTCTGGGAGCTGATCGCGCGCATGCGCGCCCGTCGCGCCGGCATGAGCGTGCTGGTGGCCACCGCCTACATGGAGGAGGCCGAGCAGTACGACTGGCTGGTCGCGGTCGACGCCGGTCGCGTGCTGGCCACCGGCACGCCGTCCGAACTGCGCGTGCGCACCGGTTCGCAAACGCTGGAAGAAGCCTTCCTCGCGCTGCTCCCGCAGGCGCGGCGCGCGGGTCATCGCCGGCTTGCGATTCCGCCCTTGTCGCCGGGCGAAGTGGTGATCGAGGCGCAGCACCTGCAGATGCGCTTTGGCGACTTCATCGCCGTCGATGACGTCAACCTGCAGGTGCGCCGCGGCGAGATCTTCGGTTTTCTCGGCTCCAATGGCTGCGGCAAGTCGACCACGATGAAGATGCTGACCGGCCTGCTGCCGCCAAGCCGCGGCGAGGCGCGCCTGCTCGGCGCGGTGCTGGACGCGCGCAGCATCGACACCCGCCGGCGAGTGGGCTACATGTCGCAGTCCTTTTCGCTGTACGGCGAACTGTCGGTGCGGCGCAACCTCGCGCTGCATGCGCGCCTGTTCGACCTCCCTTTGGCCGAGGGCGAGGCACGCATCGCGGAGCTTGCCGAACGCTTCGGCCTTGGCGCGGTGATGGACGCACTGCCCGACGCCCTGCCGCTCGGCATGCGCCAGCGCCTGCAGCTCGCGGTGGCCGTGCTGCACCGCCCGGATGTGCTGATCCTCGACGAACCGACCTCCGGCGTCGATCCTGTCGCCCGCGACCAGTTCTGGGAGCTGATCATCGACCTGTCGCGACGCGACGGCGTGACGATCTTCATCACCACCCACTTCATGAACGAGGCCCAGCGTTGCGATCGCATCTCGCTGATGCACGCCGGGAAGATCCTCGCCAGCGACACACCGGCCGCGCTGGTGGAGCAGCGTGGCGCCGCCAGCCTGGAAGAGGCCTTCGTCGGCTATCTTGCCGAAGCCAGTGGCGTGACGCTGCAGCCCCGAGACACCGTCGCCACGACCGCAAGCAGCGCCAGCGCGGCGTCCGGCGCGCCTGCCCCGCCGCCCGCGCGCCCCCGGGACGTGGCCCGCTTCAGCCTCACCCGGCTGCTCAGCTTCAGCGCCCGCGAGGCCACCGAACTGCGGCGCGACCCTTTCCGCCTCACGCTCGCCCTGCTGGGCAGCATCGTCCTGATGCTGGTGATGGGTTACGGCATCAGCATGGACGTGGAGGATCTCAGCTACGCGGTGCTCGATCGCGACCGCAGCACTGCGAGCGAGAACTACACCCTGCGCCTTGCCGGCTCGCGCTACTTCTCCGAAAAGGCGCCGCTCGCGAGCCATGCGGACATTGACCAGCGCATGCGCAGCGGCGAACTCGCGATGGCGCTGGAGATTCCGCCGGGCTTTGGCCGCGACCTTGCCCGTGGCGCAGCGCCCGAGATCGGCGTCTGGCTCGACGGCGCGATGCCGATGCGCGCCGAAGTCGCGCGCGGCTACATGCTCGGCCTGCATGCGCAGACGCTCAGCGAAGGCGTCGTGTCCGCCACCGGCACCCGACCCGCGCCTCTGGCCGACATTGCGGTGCGCTACCGCTACAACCCCGACATGGTCAGCCTCGTCGCCATGGTGCCGGCCGTCATCCCGATGCTGCTGGTGTTCATTCCGTCCATGCTGACCGCGCTGGGCGTCGTGCGCGAAAAGGAGCTGGGCTCCATCCTCAACGTCTACACCACGCCCGTCACCAAGCTCGAATTCCTGCTCGGCAAGCAGCTGCCCTACATCGCCCTGTCGCTGTTCAACTTCACGCTGCTGTTCATTCTGGCGGTGACGCTGTTCGGCGTCCCGTTCAAGGGCAGCCTGCCGGCGCTCTGCGCCGGTGCCGTGCTGTACGTGACCGCCACCACCGGGCTGGGCCTGCTGATGTCGACGCTCACCGACAGCCAGGTCGCAGCGATGGCCGGCACATCCATCGGCACCTTGCTGCCGGCCATCCAGTTCTCCGGCATGCTGGATCCGGTGTCGTCGCTCGAAGGGGCGGGTGCGGTGATCGGCAAGCTCTATCCGACCACCCACTTCCTCACCATCAGCCGCGGCACCTTCGCCAAGGCGCTGGACTTCGGCGACCTCGCCGGCGCCTTCATCCCGCTGCTGCTGGCCATCCCGGTGCTGACGCTGGCATCCGCCATGCTGCTACGAAAACAGGCCCGCTGACCGGCCCGCCAAGGATCGTCCCTCAATGGCCACCGGCACGCGCAACACGCTACTGCTCAACACCTGGCATCTGGGCATCAAGGAGTTTCACAGCCTGCTCGGCGACCTGACGATGCTCTTCCTGATCGTGTTCATGTTCACCGTATCGGTCTATTCCGACGCCCGCGCCAAACCGGAAAGCCTGCACCATGCCTCGATCGCGGTGGTGGACGAGGACGGCTCGCAACTCTCGGGCCGCATCCTGGCCGCGTTGCAGCCGCCGCAGTTCCTGCCGCCGGTGCGCGTCACGCTGGCCGACATGGACAAGGGCATGGACGCCGGGCTGCACACCTTCGTGCTCGACATCCCGCCCAACTTTCAGCGCGACGTGCTCGCCGGTCGCTCGCCGAGCGTCCAGCTCAATGTCGACGCCACCCGCCAGAGCCAGGCGCAGACCGGCACCGGCTACATCCAGAACATCGTCAATGACGAGATCCGCGCCTTCGCCGAACACTACCGCGCCAGCGCGGCACAGCCCATCCGCCTCGTCGAGCGCGCGATGTTCAACCCCAACCTGAACGAGAGCTGGTTCGCCGCCATCACCGCGATCATCAACAACATCACCCTGCTCGGCATCCTGCTCACCGGCGCGGCGCTGATCCGCGAGCGCGAGCACGGCACCATCGAACATCTGCTGGTCATGCCGGTCACCCCGTTGGAGATCATGTTGTCCAAGGTGTGGTCGATGGCGGTGGTGGTGCTTGTCGCTTCATCGTTTTCGCTGCAGGTGGTGGTCAAGCTGGTGCTGGAGGTCCGGGTGCCGGGTTCGGCCATCCTGTTCGCACTGGGCACCCTGCTCTATCTGTTCGCCGCCACTTCGATCGGAATCTTCATGGGGACGCTTGCACGCAACATGCCTCAGTTCGGCCTGATGTCCATCCTGGTGCTGCTGCCGCTGCAGATCCTGTCGGGCGCGCTTACGCCGCGCGAGAGCATGCCCGATCTGGTGCAGTGGCTGATGTCCCTCACACCAACGACCCATTACGTCAGCCTGGCGCAGGGCGTCCTGTTCCGCGACGCAGGCATCGACGTCGTGTGGCCCCAATTCGTGCTGGTGGCGCTGGTGGGGGCGGTCTTTTTCGCGCTCGCCCACCATCGCTTGCGCCTGACCATAGGACGGATGCAGGGTTGAGCCATCGGGCGCACAGCCAAGTCAGAGGAGAAACGAAGCATGACCACGCGCAAACCCCGGGCCAAAGCCCTCGCCACGCCAACGGCTCGCGCTGCGAAAAAGCCGACTTCGGCACTGGCTGTCGTCCCCGAGGCGGTGACGGCCCCCGCGCCGACAGCCCGCAATCCGCTCGACCTCAAGGTGCACGCGGCAATCGCCCGCACTACCCTGTCGGTGTCGCCGATGTCCCTTCTGCTGGCGACCGTCGACTGGGCAGGGCATCTCGCCGGATCGCCCGGGAAAAGGCTGGAGCTGATCGGCCTGGCGCAGGAGCACGCGCGTCTGCTGCTCGAGTATGCCGGCTCGCTCGCACTCGCCACGCCGTTCAATCCCGCGCCGCACTGCGTCGAACCCGTGCCACAGGACAGGCGCTTCGCCGGCGAGGAATGGGATCGCTGGCCGTTCAACCTCATGCACCAATCCTTCCTGCTCGCCGAAGCCTGGTGGCAGGCTGCGACCACCGGCATAGCGGGCGTATCGAGGCACCACGAGCACGTGGTGTCGTTCGCCGCGCGGCAGCTGCTCGACGTGTTCTCGCCCGGCAACTACCTCGCAACCAATCCGCTCGTGTTGCGCCACACCTTCGAATCCGGCGGCCTCAACCTGATGCGGGGCCTGATGAACGCCGCCGAGGACCTGCAACGCCTGGCATCCGGCGAGCCACCTGTGGGCACGGAGGACTACATGGTCGGCCGCGACGTCGCCATCACCCCGGGCAAGGTGGTGCTGCGTACCCCGTTGATGGAGCTGATCCAGTACACGCCCGCCACCGACAAGGTGCATCCCGAGCCGATCCTGATCGTGCCGGCGTGGATCATGAAGTACTACATCCTCGATCTGTCTCCGCACAACTCGCTGGTGAAGTACCTCGTCGACCAGGGGCACACGGTGTTCTGCATTTCGTGGAAGAACCCAGGTCCGGCGGAGCGCGATTTCGGCATGGACGATTACCTGCAGCTTGGCTTCTTCGCCGCGCTGGACGCGATCAATGCCATCGTGCCCGGGGCCGCGATCCATGCGGCGGGCTACTGCCTGGGCGGCACGCTGCTGGCGATCGCCACCGCGGCGATGGCGCGCGACGGCGATACGCGCCTGGCGACGATGACGCTGTTCACCGCGCAGACCGACTTCACCGAACCGGGCGAGCTGGCGCTTTTCATCGACGAGGGCCAGGTCAGCCTGCTGGAGGCGCAGATGGACGAGGTGGGCTACCTCACCGCCGGGCAGATGGCGGGCGCTTTCCAGCTCCTTCGCTCCTACGATCTGCTGTGGTCGCGCATCGTTGGCGAGTACCTGATGGGCGAGCGCGCGCCGATGAACGACCTGATGGCCTGGAACGCCGACGCAACGCGCATGCCTGCACGCATGCACAGTCAGTACCTGCGCCAGCTCTTCCTCAACGACGCGCTCAGCGAGGGCCGCTACCGGGTGGGCGGCCGGCCGGTCGCCATGTCCGACATCGATGCGCCGATCTTCTGTGTCGCCACCCTCACCGACCACGTCGCGCCGTGGCGCTCGGTCCACAAGCTGCATTACCTGACCCCGGCGGAGATCCACTTCGTGCTGACCAACGGCGGCCACAACGCCGGCATCGTCAGCGAGCCCGGCCGACCGCGACGCCGCTACCAGTCACTGACCCGGCCAGCCGGCGCCAACTACATGCCGCCCGACGACTGGCTGGGCCTGGCGCCCAGCCACGAGGGTTCGTGGTGGCCGGAATGGGTGGCGTGGCTGAAGGCGCGCTCGAGCACTCCGGCCGCGCCGCCCGAATCCGGCGCACCTACCCTGGGTTATCCGGTCGTCTGCGACGCGCCGGGCAGCTACGTGCTGGAAAAATAGCCCCCGGGCCGCGATTCGACGGAAATCCGTGCCGATCGAGCCGGGACACAAGGAACGGCGGAGAAAACCCGCCGCAGTTGATTCATGTCAGACGGCCTGCTCCGTTACGTGGGTAGAGTGATCGGACCAATGCAGGAACCCACCGCCGGATGTCTAGCACCCCGGGGGTCGCGATTGTCATCTCCCGTCACATGAGGAGCAAGCCATGAAGGTGTCCGGAATCGCCGCGGCCTGTGTGGTCGCATTGAGCGTTGCAGGGTGCGCATCCGTCGGCGACGAAGCGAAATTTCCGGCGAAGCCAGTGAAAATCGTGATTCCGTATCCGGCCGGAAATGCTGCGGATGTCGTCGGACGGATCGTTGTCGACAAGCTGGCGCAAACGTGGGGGCAGCCGGTTTCGGTCGAGAACCGTCCCGGCCAGACGACTGTTCCGGGCGTCGACGCCGTCGCCAAGGCCCCGGCCGATGGCTACACGCTGCTGGTCCACTCGGTGTCCTATGCGGTCGACGCCGGTCTGTACTCCGGCCTGCCATACGATCCGGACAAGGATCTGCTCACCGTCGCACCGTTCGCCAAACAGCCGTTCGTGCTCGTCGCCTCGCCGTCCCTGGGCGTGAAGAGCGTCACCGAGCTCGGGGCGAAGGCCCGCACGGCGCCGTTGAAGTTCGGCTCGCTGGGTCCCACGACGCAGATCTATTTCGTCGCCGAACAGTTCCGCAAGCAAGCCGGCGTCAGCGCCACCCACGTTCCCTACAAGTCGCTGGTCGACGCCAACGAAGCGGTGGCGAAGGGCGATGCCGCGTTCTGGTTCCCGCCGGTGGCCGGTGCGCTGCCGGCGATCCGCGACGGCAAGCTGGCAGCGCTCGCGGTCACCAGCGCTCAGCGCGTGCCTCAATTGCCGCAGGTGCCGACGATGGCCGAGGCGGGCGTGAAGAACATGGAGATCGCGGCCTGGTTCGGCCTGTGGGCGCCTGCCGGGGTGCCGGCCGCAGTAATCGACAAGATCGCGAAGGATGTCGATCAGGCGCTCGCCGCAGCGGACGTGCGCGAGAAACTCGCCAAGGCCGGCGCGCAACCGATGTCGATGACGCCGGCGCAGTTCGCGCGCTTTGTCCGCGACGAGACCGAATCCAGCCGGCAACTGATGAAGGAACTCGGCATCGGCGCGCGGACCTACGCCCCACCCGCGAAACCGTAAGGCGCGGATCGAGGCAGCAGGTGACGAAGGGATCGCATCGCCACCTGCGAAGGAAACAGGCCACTTGGGCCCGAGTGGATTTATCGTTCACACCTTCGCCCCGACCGGCTGCCTGCCTTGACCGACACACCCTTCCCCCGTCCGCAGACGAGGCGCGTGCTCTCCGTCATCCCGCCGATGACGCAGTTGAACACGCCCTACCCCTCCACCGCCTACATCACCGGCTTCCTGCGTTCGCGTGGCATCGATGCGGCGCAGGAGGACCTCGCACTGGCGCTGGTGCTCGAGCTGTTCAGCCAGGAAGGGCTGGGGCACATCCGCGACCGTGCCCAGGCCGTACCGGCACGCAAGCGCTCGGCGACGGTGAGCTTCTTCCTCGATCATTTCGAGCGCTACCGCTCGACGGTCGCCCCGGTGATCGCCTTCCTGCAGGGCCGCGACACCACCATCGCCCACCGTATCGCCGGCCGCGCCTTTCTGCCGGAAGGGCCACGCTTCGATTCGCTCGACGTGTACGTGGATCCGGACGACCCGAACGGTGGCGACCCGCTGGCCTGGGCCTTCGGCTCGCTCGGCCAGCAGGACCGCGCACGCCACCTCGCCACGCTGTACCTGAACGACCTCGCCGACGTGGTGCGCGATGCGGTGGACGAGCGCTTCGAGTTCGTGCGCTACGCCGAATCGCTGGCGCAGAGCCAGCCGACCTTCGCGCCGCTGGCCGCCGCACTGGCCGCTCCGCCCACGCTGGTCGATCGCCGACTGCAGGAGCTCGCCGCGGCCGCGCTCGAACGCCACTCACCGCGCGTGGTGCTGCTGTCGGTACCCTTCCCCGGGGCGGTGTATGGCGCGTTCCGCATCGCGCAGGCGGTGAGGGCCTTCGACCCGACGATCGTGACCGTGCTCGGTGGCGGCTTCGTCAACACCGAGCTGCGCGAGCTGGCCGAGCCACAGGTGTTCGACTTCTTCG
Organism: Thauera sp.; assembly: GCA_017302295.1. Classification (GTDB taxonomy): domain Bacteria; phylum Pseudomonadota; class Gammaproteobacteria; order Burkholderiales; family Rhodocyclaceae; genus Thauera. The sequence continues at coordinate 35,666 of JAFLDS010000004.1, forward strand.
ATTACGTCACCCTCGATGCCGGCGAGCGGCCGCTGCTGGCCCTGCTGGAGCACCTGCAAGGCAAGCGCTCGCGGCAACGGCTGGTGCGGACATTCGTGCGCGATGACGACAGCGGCAGCGTGCGCTACATCAACTTCGTCGAACCCGACATCGCCTTCGCCGAAGTGGGCACGCCGACCTGGGACGGCCTGCCCATCGACCGCTACCTGTCGGTGCTCGACATGCTCAACCCGATGCACCGGCTGTGGTCCGACGGCCGCTGGAACAAGCTCACCGTCGCGCATGGCTGTTACTGGAAAAAGTGCAGCTTCTGCGACGTCAGCCTCGACTACATCTCGCGCTACGACGGCGCCTCGGCGGCGACGCTGGCCGACCGCATCGACGCCATCATCGCCGAGACCGGGCAGAGCGGCTTTCACTTCGTGGACGAGGCCGCGCCGCCCAAGGCATTGAAGGCGCTGGCGCTGGAGCTGATCGAACGCGAGCGCGCCATCTCGTGGTGGGGCAACATCCGCTTCGAGAAGTCCTTCACCCCCGAGGTGTGCGCCTTGCTCGCAGAGAGCGGATGCATCGCCGTGTCGGGCGGGCTGGAAGTCGCCTCGGACCGGCTGCTGAAGCTGATGAAAAAAGGCGTGTCGGTGGAACAGGTGGCGCGCGTCACGCACGGCTTTGCCGAAGCCGGCATCCTGGTGCATGCCTACCTGATGTACGGCTTTCCGACCCAGACGGTGCAGGACACCGTCGATGCGCTCGAATACGTGCGCCAGCTGTTCGAGGCCGGCTGCATCCATTCGGGCTTTTTCCACCGCTTCGCGTGCACCGTGCATTCACCGGTGGGCATGCAGCCGGAGGAATATGGCGTGACGCTGAAGCCGCTGCCGCCGATCTCCTTCGCCAAGAACGACGTCGGCTTCATCGACCCCACCGGCACCGACCATGCCGCGCTGGGCGTGGCGCTGAACAAGGCGCTGTACAACTACATGCACGGCATCGGCCTGGACGAGGACGTACGTGCCTGGTTCAACGGCCGCGTGCCTCGCAGCCGCGTGCCGCGGAACTTCATTGCACGCGCGCTGCGCTGAGGGCGCAGCCGCAGTCAGAGCACCGGGTGGTACTGGACGTCGGTCCGCCGGCGGCCATGGGACGCGCGCCGGTCTGCGGGCGGCTCATGCCGGTCGTGCGGCTTATAGACGTAGGGATCGCGTCTCACGCGGTGGCGCCGATCGTCGAAATGCGCGTACACGCAGGTGCACTGCAGTGCGGTGCATCCTGCCAGCGGCAGCGACGGCGCCTCGTCGGCAAGGAAACGCTGCCCCTGGACCTTCCTGGCAGCAAGGCAGCAGGTCGGCGGCGCTTCGATCGCGACACAGTGATAAGGGTGCATGTCGCGCCTGGAAGGCCCGACGCCTGTTTCGGGTGCGCCCCGTCGGGAAAAGTGCGCAATCAAGCCAATCACGCCCAATGCCAGCGCCCCCCAGATGACCGCCTCGCCCATGTCTCGACTCCCATGACTCCCTTTACCCAGTATAGGACGGACGCGTGAGCTCGTGTCGCCGTCCGGGCCACCCGCGAGCCCACGCCGGACGGTCGGAAGGTGCCGGGCAAGCTAGAATTCTGCGCAGCGAATTCGAACGCAAAACCGGAGACAGCATGCCCCGCCACACCAAGATCGTCGCCACGCTCGGCCCCGCCTCGAGCGATCCGAAAGTCCTTGAAAGAATGGTCCACGCCGGCATCGACGTCGTGCGCATGAATTTCTCGCACGGCAAGCCCGAGGACCACGTCGCCCGTGCTGCGGCCATCCGCGAGGCCTCGGCGCTGGCAGGGCGACCGGTGGGCATCCTCGCCGACCTGCAGGGGCCGAAGATCCGTGTCGGCAAGTTCGCCGACGGCCGGGTGACCTTGCAGAGGGACGCCGAGTTCATCCTCGATTCGCGCTGCGAACTCGGCGACGCCCAGCGCGTGGGCCTGGACTACAAGGACCTGCCCAAGGACGTGAAGCCGGGCGACGTGCTGCTGCTGGATGACGGACGGCTCAAGCTCGGGGTGACGCGGGTCATCGGCCACGAGATCCACACCGTGGTGAAGGTCGGCGGCGAACTGTCGAACAACAAGGGCATCAATCGCCAGGGCGGCGGCCTGACCGCGCCGGCGCTCACCGCCAAGGACATGGACGACATCAAGACTGCCGCGCAGATCGGCGTGGATTTCGTCGCCGTGTCCTTTCCCAAGAACGCGGCCGACATGTACATGGCCCGCCAGCTGATGCGCGCGGCGGGGGGCGATGCGCTGCTGATCGCCAAGATCGAGCGCACCGAGGCGGTGGCCAACCTCGACGAGATCCTCGAGGCCTCCGACGGCATCATGGTGGCGCGCGGCGACCTCGCGGTGGAAGTGGGTGACGCCGCGGTGCCGGCGCTACAGAAGAAGATGCTGCGCGCGGCGCGCGACCGCAACAAGCTCACGATCACCGCGACGCAGATGATGGAGTCGATGATCAACAGCCCGGTGCCCACGCGCGCGGAAGTCTCCGACGTCGCCAACGCGGTGCTCGACGGCACCGACGCGGTGATGCTGTCGGCCGAGACCGCCTCCGGCCAGTTCCCGGTCGAGGTCGTCGAGGCGATGAGCCGGGTCTGCCTGGAGGCCGAGAAGTCCTCCGAGGTCAGCCTCGACCGCGAAGTGCTGAACCGCGTGTTCACCCGCATCGACCAGTCGATCGCGATGGCGGCGATGTGGACCGCCTACCACCTCAAGGTGAAGGCGATCGCCTCGCTGACCCAGACCGGCTCCACCGCGCTGTGGATGAGCCGCCTGAACTGCGGCGTGCCGATCTACGCCCTCACCCCCGAGATCGGCGCGCGCAACCAGATGACGCTGTACCGCGAGGTGTATCCCTTGCTGATCAGCCAGACCCACCACGACCGCGACGTGCTGCTGTGGGAGGCCGAGCAGGTGCTGCTCGAGCAGGGCGTGGTCGAATACGGCGACCTGATCGTGCTCACCATCGGCGAGCCGATCGGCGCCTCGGGCGGCACCAACACGCTGAAGATCGTGCGCGTGGGGGATCATCCGGCGCCGGGGACGCTGGAATAACAATCCGCACCGGTCTTGCTGCCGCCAGAGCAAGCAAGATCGCAGGTCTGGCGTTGGGGGATGCGCGGAGCGGGCGAGGACTGTCCGAGCACCGAGCGAAGCGAGGGCGAGTTCCGCAGCCCGACGGAGCGCATCCCCCGACACCAGACCGGATTCACGGCACGAATGCAATCGTCCCGCGGCGGTCCCCCGGCCGTGCGATCACGCACGACCATTTGTGACTATCCTCGACGCCCCGTTCCTGCGCCGGAACGCTCGGGCTAGAATTCAACTTTCACTTCACCCGCCTCGCCGGCCCAGGCCGGCCCCTCGGAGATCAGAAATGCCCCTCGTTTCCATGCGCCAGCTGCTCGACCACGCGGCTGAACACAGCTATGGCCTGCCCGCGTTCAACGTCAACAACCTCGAACAGGTCCAGGCCATCATGGAAGCGGCAGCCGAGTGCGACAGCCCGGTGATCATGCAGGCCTCGGCCGGCGCGCGCAAATACGCCGGCGAAGCCTTCCTGCGCCACCTCATCGACGCCGCCGTCGAAGCCTACCCGCACATCCCGGTCGTCATGCACCAGGACCACGGCCAGAGCCCGGCGATCTGCATGGGCGCGATCCGCTCCGGCTTTTCCAGCGTGATGATGGACGGCTCGCTGCTCGAAGACGGCAAGACGCCCTCCTCTTACGAATACAACGTCGCCGTCACCCGCGAGGTGGTGAAGTTCTCGCACGCCATTGGCGTCAGCGTCGAAGGTGAGCTCGGCTGCCTCGGCTCGCTCGAGACCGGCCAGGCGGGCGAGGAAGACGGCGTCGGCGCCGAAGGCACGCTCGACCACAGCCAGATGCTCACCGATCCCGACCAGGCCGCCGACTTCGTCAAGCAGACCGACTGCGACGCGCTCGCGATTGCCATCGGCACCAGCCACGGCGCCTACAAGTTCAGCCGCAAGCCCACCGGCGACATCCTCGCCATCGAGCGTATCAAGCAGATCCACGCCCGCATCCCCAACACCCACCTGGTGATGCACGGCTCCAGCAGCGTGCCGCAGGAACTGCTCGAGATCATCCGCCAGTACGGCGGCGACATGAAGGAAACCTACGGCGTGCCGGTCGAGGAGATCGTCCAGGGCATCAAGTACGGCGTGCGCAAGATCAACATCGACACCGACATCCGCCTGGCGATGACCGGCGCGATCCGCAAGTTCCTGTTCGAGAACCCGTCCAAGTTCGACCCGCGCGAATTCAACAAGCCCGCGCGCGAAGCAGCCAAGCAGGTGTGCAAGGCCCGCTTCGAAGCCTTCGGCTGCGCCGGCATGGCGAGCAAGATCAAGCCGGTGTCGCTGGAAAAGATCGCCGCACGCTACAAGGCGGGCGAGCTGACGCAGGTCGTGCGCTGAACATCCTCCGCCGCAAGCATCCGAAACGCGCCTGCGGGCGCGTTTTTCTTTTCTGCCTCGCCGAAGCACGAATCCACCGTTTGCCCCGACTTATCCTCTAAACACGCGACGGGCTCAAGCTCCGGGAAGCTCGTCCCCCAGCATTGGTTCGGCCTCGGGGCTGGCAGCAAGCCACGCATCGAACCCCGCCATGTCACCGCGCGCCTGGCGTTCGCGAAAATACGCCTCCGTCTTCAGTGCCGAGACCTTCTCGGCAATCGCCGTAACGAAGAACTGGTTCATCGACACATGCTCCTCCTCCGCCACCAGACGGGCGTAATTCAGCAGGGAGTCGGGAACGCGCAGCGCGTAGTTGGCCATCAGTCGATCTCCTTGAAGAGTCGTTGCAGGAACTGGCCGGACGTCCAGACTTTCATGCCAAAACGCCCGGCCGCGGAGAAGTCCCTCACATTGAAGGTGACAAGCGCATCCGCTCGACCATTGAGTGCAGTCTCCAGCACCATCTCGTCGGCCGGATCGCGCAGTTGTGGACGCCACAGGAAGTGCAGGTCGACCGGTTCAACCACCAATGCGAGCGCATCGAGGAAGGCGTCGACCATCGCAACGCTCCGGCTTCCGATCTCGAGTTGCTCGGGTCGCTTCAGCACCGACTCATACTCCAAGAACAGCGGAACCGATGCGAGCAACACGAACTGCCGACCGCGCAAGGCTTGCAGCAGTGCAAAGGACGCACCACTGCGACTCCGCCCAGCCGCGACCAGAATGTTGGTATCGAGCACGACACGATACTTTTTCATATTCCGGATCATATGACTCATTCGCGGCGCGTCAAGTTCAACACGCGGAAGACACCTTCGCGCAGCCGCTGCCGGTGTTCGAGTTTCCCAAGAGCACAGCCCTGCGCCTGTGGGTACTGCCGTTCTGCCTGAGTTCGCGGCGACTGGAGGTGCCGGACGAGGTGGCGGGCGCCTCCTTCAGCGCTCCATTGCCCGCATCATCGCCGCCCCTTCGGTCTGCAGGAACTCCAGCAGCGCCTCCAGCGCGGGGGTGAGGGGGCGGTCGGCGCGGGCGACGACGTTCCATTCGCGGATCACCGGCGTGTCCTGGATGTCGAGGCGCTGCAGGCGGCCGTACTCCGCTTCCATGGCGAAGGTGTGATGTGACAGGAAGGCGATGCCCATGCCGGCCATCGCCGCCTGCTTCAGCGTCTCGTTGCTGCCGAGCTGGTCGGCGGCCAGCGGCTTGACGCCGTTGGCGCGCAGGAAGCGTTCGAGGTTGTCGCGCGTGCCCGAGCCCTGTTCGCGAAGCAGCAGGCGCTCGTCGGACAAGGCCGCTACCGGGATTTTGCGCTTCGCCACCAGGCGGTGATCGGGCCGCGCGACGAAAGACAGCCGGTGCGGTGCGAAGGGGATGCGTCGCAAGGCGATGCCGCGCGGCGGCTGGCCCATGATGGCGACGTCGACGCGGTTCTCCTGCAGCAGCGCATGCACCCGCTCGCGGTTGTCCACGGTCAGGCGAAAGACGATGTCGGGATGCCGCCGGCCGAACTCCGCCAGCAGGTGCGGCACGAAGTACTCCGCGGTGGTGATCGCCACCACGTCCAGCGTGCCGGCCGCCACGCCCATGCGCGCCTTCAACTCGATCTCGGCGCGCTCCAGGCCATCGAGCGCCTCGCGCGCCGCGCGCAGCACGATCTCTCCGGCCGTCGTCAGGTGGATTTCGCGCCGGCCATCCACCAGCACCTGGCCGACCACTGCCTCCATGTCACGGATCTGCATCGAGATGGCCGGCTGCGTCAGGTGCAGCAGGCGCGCCGCCTGGGTGAAGCTCGCGCTGTCGGCCACTGCGACCAGGGCGCGGAGCTGCTTCAGGGTGAGGCGCTGCGCGAGCTTCATCAGGAACCCTTATCTCAAATTTCTAAAAAACGTCATTGGAGCTTATTTATCAACCGACCTATTGTCCAGTCACCACCACGAAGATTCACCCACCGAGGAGACGACAATGGGCGCCGCAGACACCCCGCAGCAGATTCTCGACCCGAAGAAGCGCTACCAGGCCGGCGTGCTGAAGTACGCGCAGATGGGCTACTGGGATGCGGACTACGAACCCAAAGACACCGACGTGCTGGCCGTCTTCCGCATCACGCCGCAGGAAGGCGTCGATCCGATCGAAGCCGCCGCCGCAGTGGCCGGTGAATCCTCCACCGCGACGTGGACGGTGGTGTGGACCGACCGCCTCACCGCCTGCGACAAATACCGCGCCAAGGCCTACCGCATCGACCCGGTCCCCGGCCAGGAAGGCCAGTACTTCTGCTGGGTGGCCTACGACCTCGACCTGTTCGAGGAAGGCTCGATCGCCAACCTCACCGCATCGATCATCGGCAACGTGTTCAGCTTCAAGCCGCTGAAAGCCGCGCGGCTGGAGGACATGCGCCTGCCGGTGGCCTACGTGAAGACCTTCCGCGGCCCGCCGACCGGCATCGTGGTCGAGCGCGAGCGCCTGGAGAAGTACGGCCGCCCGCTGCTGGGCGCGACGATGAAGCCCAAGCTCGGCCTCTCCGGCAAGAACTACGGCCGCGTGGTGTACGAAGCCCTGCGCGGCGGGCTGGACTTCACCAAGGACGACGAGAACATCAACTCGCAGCCCTTCATGCACTGGCGCGACCGCTTCCTGTACTGCATGGAAGGCGTGAACCAGGCCGCGGCGCAGACCGGCGAATCCAAGGGCCACTACCTCAACATCACCGCCGGCACCATGGAGGAGATGTACAAGCGCGCCGAATTCGCCCGCGACCTCGGCTCCTGCATCGTCATGATCGACCTCGTGATCGGCTGGACCGCGATCCAGTCGATCAGCAACTGGTGCCGCGACAACGACATGATCCTGCACATGCACCGCGCCGGCCACGGCACCTACACGCGGCAGAAGAACCACGGCGTGAGCTTCCGCGTGATCGCCAAGTGGCTGCGCCTGGCCGGTGTCGACCACCTGCACGCCGGCACCGCGGTGGGCAAGCTCGAAGGCGACCCGATGACGGTGCAGGGCTTCTACAACGTCTGCCGCGACACGGTGACGAAGCAGGACCTCACCCGTGGCCTGTTCTTCGAGCAGGACTGGGCCAGCATCAAGCGCGTGATGCCGGTCGCCTCGGGCGGCATCCACGCCGGCCAGATGCACCAGCTGCTCGGCCTCTTCGGCGACGAAGTCGTGCTGCAGTTCGGCGGCGGCACCATCGGCCACCCGATGGGCATCCAGGCCGGCGCCACCGCCAACCGCGTCGCGCTCGAGGCCATGGTGCTGGCCCGCAACGAAGGCCGCGACATCGCCAACGAAGGCCCGCAGATCCTCGCCGACGCCGCCAAGTGGTGCCAGCCGCTGCGCGCCGCGCTCGATACCTGGGGCGACATCACCTTCAACTACACCAGCACCGACACGTCGGACTTCGTGCCCACCGCCAGCGTCGCCTGAGCCATCGAGCCCCGAGGAGAAACCATCATGCGCATCACCCAAGGCTGCTTTTCCTTCCTGCCCGACCTCACCGACACGCAGATTGCCGCGCAGGTGAACTACTGCCTCGAGCAGGGCTGGGCCGTGTCGCTCGAATTCACCGACGACCCGCACCCGCGCAACACCTACTGGAACATGTGGGGCCTGCCGATGTTCGACCTGCGCGACCCCGCCGGCGTGATCGGCGAACTGAAGGCCTGCCGCGACGCCAACCCCGAGACCTACATCCGCATCAACGCCTTCGACTCCACCAAGGGCTGGGAGACGGTGCGCATGTCCTTCATCGTGCAGCGGCCCACTGCCGAGCCCGGCTTCCGCCTCGTCCGCCAGGAATCGAAAGGCCGCAGCCTGCATTACACGATGGAGAGCTATGCGGTGGGGAGGAATCCGGAAGGGGCGCGATATGCGCCGTGACGACCCAACGCCAGCCGAAGGCACAAGCAGAGGCTGGCCGGGGGATTCCTGGAGGCGGGCGAGGACTGTCTGAGCCCGAAGGGCGAGTTCCGCAGCCCGCCGGAAGGAATCCCCCGGCCAGCTGGCGGGCGCACCCCGCCGCTTTCACAAGCCCCACCTGAACAGCCACATCGGGCAACACCGAGCCGAGCCCGACAGGAGACGCCACCATGAACGCCCCCGAGCAGGCCCCCATCGCCCCGCCCGTTGCCAGCGTCGCCTCCGCGATCGATCTCGGCGCCGAATTCCGCGACGCCGGCATCGGCGAAGTGCTCGATGCGCTCGAACGCGACCTCGTCGGCCTCGCCCCGGTCAAGCGCCGGGTGCGCGAGATCGCCGCCCTGCTGCTGGTCGACCGCGTGCGCCAGCGTCTCGGCCTCGCCACCGAACACCCTTCGCTGCACATGAGCTTCACCGGCAACCCCGGCACCGGCAAGACCACGGTGGCGATGCGCATGGCCGAGATCCTGCACCGCCTCGGCTACTGCCGCCGCGGCCACGTCGTCGCCGTGACGCGCGACGACCTGGTCGGCCAGTACATCGGCCACACCGCGCCCAAGACCAAGGAAGTGCTCAAGCGCGCGATGGGCGGCGTGCTCTTCATCGACGAGGCCTACTACCTGTACCGCCCCGAGAACGAAAAGGACTACGGCCAGGAAGCGATCGAGATCCTGATGCAGGTGATGGAAAACCAGCGCGACGACCTCGTCGTGATCCTCGCCGGCTACGCCGACCGCATGGAGCGCTTCTTCGAGTCCAACCCCGGCATGAAGTCGCGTATCGCCCACCATGTGGACTTCCCCGACTACGGCGACGCCGAGCTCGCCGAGATCGCGCAGCGCATGCTCGCCGGCTGGAACTACCGCTTCGACGACGCGGCGCGCGCCGCCTTCGACGAATACATCGTGCTGCGCCGGGCGCAGCCGCACTTCGCCAACGCCCGCAGCATCCGCAACGCGCTCGACCGCATGCGCCTGCGCCAGGCCCTGCGCCTGTTCGAGGCCGGCGGCCTGGTCGATGCCGAAGCGCTCACCATCCTCACCGCCGCCGACGTGCGCGCCAGCCGCCACTTCCAGGCCGACACCGCAAGCAGCACCGATAACGACAAACCCTGATCCACCGCAGATCCGGAGGAGACCGCCATGTTCAGCCTCGACCGCAGCACGCTCACCGAATACCTGATCGAGCACCGCCGCAACAACCCTTGCGCCACCGGCGAGTTCAACGCCCTGATCCTGCAGGTGGCCCAGGCCTGCAAGGCCATCTCGCGCGCGGTGGCGCACGGCGCGCTCGCCGACGTGCTCGGCAGCCAGGGCAGCTCCAACGTGCAGGGCGAGGAGCAGAAGAAGCTCGACGTGCTCGCCGACGAGATCTTCCTGCGCGCAACGCACTGGGGCGGCGACCTCGCCGGCATGGTGTCGGAAGAGAACGAGGCGCCCATCCCGCTGCCCGCCAGCGACCAGCGCGGCAAGTACCTGCTCGCCTTCGACCCGCTCGACGGCTCCAGCAACATCGACGTGAACGTCGCGGTCGGCTCGATCTTCTCCATCCTGCGCGCGCCCATTCCCGGCGCCGACGCGCAGACGCCCGACTTCCTGCAGCCCGGCACCCGGCAGGTGGCCGCCGGCTATGCGATCTACGGCCCATCGACGATGCTGGTGCTGACCGTGGGCCGCGGCGTCGCCGGCTTCACGCTGGACCCGATCATCGGCGAGTTCTACCTCACCCACCCCGACATCCGCGTGCCGGAGACGACCCGCGAGTTCGCCATCAACGCGTCGAACGCGCGCTTCTGGGAGCGCCCGGTGCGCCGCTATGTGGATGAATGCCTGGCCGGGCGCAGCGGTCCGCGCGGCGCCGACTTCAACATGCGCTGGATCGCCTCGCTGGTGGCCGAGACGCATCGCATCCTGATGCGCGGCGGCGTGTTCCTGTACCCGCGCGACCGCAAGGATCCGAAGAAGCCGGGCCGGCTGCGCCTGCTGTACGAGTGCAATCCGATCGGCTTCCTCGTCGAGCAGGCCGGCGGCCGCGCCAGCACCGGCGTGCACCCGGTGCTGGAGGTGCAGCCCGAGGGCCTGCACCAGCGCATCGGCTTCGTGTTCGGCTCGAAGGAAGAGGTGGAGCGCATCGAACGCTACCACCAGGAGCGCGAGCCCGACGACGACCTGCCCGAGCAGCCGCTGTTCCACAGCCGCTCGCTGTTCCGCGACACCGAACTCAGCCAATAACGACCCAGCCCGGGGGAGACCATCATGTCCGAACGCCATCCCATCATCGCCATCACCGGCTCGTCCGGCGCCGGCACCAGCACGGTGCAGCGCACCTTCGAGGAGATCTTTCGCCGCGACGGCGTGACCGCCGCGGTGATCGAGGGCGACAGCTTCCACGCCTACGACCGCAAGACGATGCGCGCGAAGCTCGCCGAATGCGAGGGCAACGCCGCCTGCCAGCTCAGCCACTTCGGGCCGGAGGCCAACCTGTTCCGCGAGCTGGAGGACCTGTTCCGCGCCTATTCCGAAACCGGCGGCGGCACACGCCGGAAATACCTGCACAGCGCCGACGAGGCGGAGCACTACAAGCAGGAGCCGGGAACCTTCACGCCTTGGGAGGAGCTGCCGGCCGGCACCGACCTGCTGTTCTACGAGGGCCTGCACGGGGCGGTGCAGCATGAGGATGTCGATGTGGCGCGCTACGTCGATCTGCTGATCGGGGTGGTGCCGGTGGTGAACCTGGAGTGGATCCAGAAGATTCACCGCGACAAGAGCACGCGGGGTTATTCGACCGAGGCGGTGACGGACACGATCCTGCGCCGCATGCACGATTATGTGCATTACATCTGCCCGCAGTTCGCACGCACGCATGTGAATTTCCAGCGCGTGCCGATGGTGGATACGTCCAACCCCTTCATCGCGCGGGCGATTCCGACGGCCGACGAGTCGATGGTGGTGATCCGTTTCGCCAACCCGAAGGGGATCGATTTTCCCTATCTGCTGAACATGATCAACGACAGCTTCATGAGCCGGGCAAACACGATCGTGGTGCCGGGCGGGAAGATGGAGCTGGCGATGCAGTTGATCTTCACGCCCTTCATCTGGCGCCTGATGGAGCGCAGAAAGAAGGCGCTGAGCCAGTAGATAGCAGTCACAACACAGACTGAGCCACCACAGATGCCTAGCGGAGAGCAGGAGGTATTCACGGAGCAGGCGAGGACTGTCTGAGCCCGAAGGGCGAGTTCCGCAGCCTGCGGAGTGAATAGCTCCTGCTAGGCCGCGGGTTAGCAGCAACGGACGCGGTAGCCCGAAGGTTTTAAAGGGCAAAACATTCCGCGCCCGACGCATTTCGCACGAAAACGCGAGGCGCACGGGGTGTTCCTTCCGACGGCTGCGGAACTCGCCCTGCGGGCTCAGACAGTCCTCGCCGTCTCCAGGAACACCCCGCACGCCTCGCTGGCTGGGTTCGTGCTCTTTGAAGCCCACATCTATTTCAATCGTTTTGTTCTTCCCGCCTTTCAGGAGATACCGATGAATTTCCTTCGCCTGTCCGATGTGGATCTCGCCGGAAAGCGAGTCTTCATCCGCGCCGACTTCAACGTCCCGTTCAAGGCCGACGGCAGCCTCGCCGACGACACCCGCATTCGCGCCGCCCTGCCCGGCATCCTCGCCTGCCTTGAAGCCGGCGCCGCGGTCATGGTCACCTCGCACCTTGGCCGGCCGAAGGAAGGCGCGCTGACCGCGGCAGACTCGCTCGCCCCCGTCGCCGCCTGCCTCGGTGACCTGCTGGGCCGGCCAGTGCCGCTGGTTCGGGACTGGGTGGACGGCCGCTTTGCCGTGCGTCCGGGCGACGTCGTGCTGCTGGAGAACTGCCGTGGCAACGTCGGCGAGAAGGGCGACGACCCTGCGCTCGCCGCGCGCATCGCCCGCTTCATCGATGTCTATGTGAATGACGCCTTCGGCACCGCGCACCGCGAGGAATGCACGCTGCACGCGCTGGCCCTCGCCGCGCCGGTTGCCTGCGCCGGCCCGCTGATGTGCGCCGAACTCGACGCGCTGGGCCGCGCGCTGGCCCAGCCGGCGCGGCCGCTGGCGGCGATCGTCGCCGGCTCCAAGGTGTCGACCAAGCTCACCATCCTCGAGAGCCTGGCCGACAAGGTGGATGTGCTGGTTCTGGGCGGCGGCATCGCCAACACTTTTCTCGCGGCGCGCGGCTACCCGGTCGGCAAATCGCTGTACGAGCCTGATCTCACCGATGCCGCCCGTGCGGTGGAGCGCCGGCTGGCCGCGCACGACGGCGTGGTGTGGCTGCCCGAGGACGTGGTCGCGGCCGACCGCTTCGCCGCCGACGCACGCACCCGCTGCGCGCATGTGGATGAGGTCGCGGACGACGAGATGATCCTCGACATCGGCCCCGACAGCCGGCGCTCGCTCGCGGAAGTGCTGGACCGCGCGGGCACCATCTTGTGGAACGGGCCGGTCGGCGTGTTCGAACTCGAACCCTTCGCCGCCGGCACCGCCGCGCTGGCGGGTGCGGTGGCGGCGAGCCCGGCCTTCAGCATCGCCGGCGGCGGCGACACGCTAGCGGCGATCGCGCGCTTCGGCGTCGCCGACCGTATCGACTACATCTCGACCGGCGGCGGCGCCTTCCTCGAATTCCTCGAAGGCCGCGAACTGCCCGCCATCGCCGCGTTGAAGGCGCGCGCCCTGCCCGGCAGCCGGCGCATCGAGCCCGTGCCGGCGTTCGAGCACGAACCCGAGATGATGTGATTGACGAACGACGTGCCGTAGGAGCGGACTTGACCGCGATTGCGGTGTGCATCGCGGTCAAGCCCGCTCCTACAGAACAGCCCACACCTTGAGGAGACCTGCCATGTCCATGATCGCCCTGCGCCAGTTGCTCGACCACGCCGCCGAACACGGCTACGGCGTGCCCGCCTTCAACATCAACAACATGGAGCAGATCCAGGCCATCATGCTCGCCGCCGAGGCAACCGGCAGCCCGGTGATTCTGCAGGCTTCGGCCGGCGCGCGCAGCTACGCGGGCGAAGCTTTCCTGAAGAAGATGGTGGAGGCTGCCGTCGAGCAGTGGCCCGACATCCCGGTCTGCCTGCACCAGGACCACGGCGCCAGCCCGGCGGTGTGCCAGCAGTCGATCCGCAGCGGCTTCACCAGCGTGATGATGGACGGCTCGTTGCGCGAGGACATGAAGACCCCAGCGAGCTATGCCTACAACGTCGAGGTCACCCGCCGCGTGGTCGAGATGGCGCATGCGGTCGGTGTGTCGGTGGAAGGCGAGCTCGGCTGCCTCGGCTCGCTCGAGACCGGCCAGGCCGGAGAGGAAGATGGCGTCGGCGCCGAAGGCACGCTCGCCCACAGCCAGATGCTGACCGACCCGGCCGAGGCGGCCGATTTCGTCGCCGCCACCGGTGTCGATGCGCTGGCGGTGGCGATCGGCACCAGCCACGGCGCGTACAAATTCACCCGCCCGCCCACCGGCGACATCCTCGCCATCGACCGCATCGCCGCCATCCACGCACGCATTCCGAACACCCATCTGGTGATGCACGGGTCGAGCAGCGTGCCTCAGGAATGGCTCGCCATCATCCGCGAACATGGCGGCGAGATCGGCGAGACTTACGGCGTGCCGGTCGAGGCCATCGTGCAGGGCATCCGCAGCGGCGTGCGCAAGATCAACATCGACACCGACCTTCGCCTGGCGATGAGCGGCGCGATGCGCCGGCTGATGATGACCGACCGCAAGGAGTTCGACCCGCGCAAGTTCTTCAAGGCCGCCCGCGACGCGGCACGCGACATCTGCCGCGAACGCTTCGATGCCTTCGGCTGCGCCGGACAGGCGAGCCGGATCAAGCCGCTTGCGCTGGCGGTGCTGGCAAAACGCTATGGGGCGGCACAAGGGTAGGTCTGGCGGTGGGGGATGCGCGGAGCGGACGAGCACTGTTCGAGTCCCGAGCGAAGCGAGGTCGCGCCTTTGCGTAAACTCCGCAGCGCCTCGGCCGCGTAGCGGCAGGCCGACGGAGCGCATCCCCCACCGCCAGACCGGGTTTGCGGCGCTTGTCGCGCGATCCGGCGCAAGAACCCGACATGCGTAGTTTCCACAGTGTGGATGAACACAATTTCCCCCTCGGGTGATGGCGGACACAATCCGCCCAACTTCCAAGGAGGAGACAACCATGATCCCGAAATCGCTGTTCCGCTCGCTGTACTTCCAGGTGATCGTCGCGATCGTCATCGGCGTCGCGCTGGGCCACTTCTACCCCGAGACCGGCGCGGCGATGAAGCCGCTGGGCGACGGCTTCATCAAGCTGATCAAGATGATCATCGCCCCGATCATCTTCTGCACCGTGGTGGTCGGCATCGCCGGCATGGAGGACATGAAGAAGGTCGGCAAGACCGGCGGCCTCGCCCTGCTGTACTTCGAGGTGGTCAGCTCGATCGCGCTGATCGTCGGCCTCATCATCGTCAACGTGGTGCAGCCGGGCGCCGGCATGAACGTCGATCCGGCCACGCTCGACACCAAGGCGATCGCCGCCTACACCGCGCCGGGCAAGATGCAGACCACGACCGACTTCCTGCTCAACGTGATCCCGACAACGGTGGTGGACGCTTTCGCCAAGGGCGAGATCCTGCAGGTGTTGCTGTTCTCTGTGCTGTTCGGCTTCGCGCTGCACAAGTTCGGCGGCCGCGGCACGCTGGTGTTCGACATGATCGAGAAGTTCTCGCACGTGCTGTTCGGCATCGTCGGCTACATCATGAAGGCCGCCCCGATCGGTGCCTTCGGCGCGATGGCCTTCACCATCGGCAAGCACGGCGTCGGCACGCTGGCTCAGCTCGGCATGCTGATGGGCACCTTCTACGCCACCTGCCTGATCTTCATCTTCGGCGTGCTCGGCACCATCGCCCGCCTGCACGGATTCTCGGTGGTGAAGCTGATCCGCTACATCAAGGAAGAGCTGCTGATCGTGCTCGGCACCTCGTCGTCCGAGTCCGCCCTGCCGCGCATCATGGCCAAGCTGGAGAACCTGGGCTGCAAGAAATCCACCGTCGGCCTGGTGGTGCCCACCGGTTACTCGTTCAACCTCGACGGCACCTCGATCTACCTGACGATGGCAGCGGTGTTCATCGCCCAGGCCACCAACACGCCGATGGACCTCACCCAGCAGATCACCCTGCTGCTGGTGCTGCTGCTCACCTCCAAGGGTGCCGCGGGGATCACCGGCAGCGGCTTCATCGTGCTGGCGGCGACGCTGTCGGCAGTAGGCGGCGTGCCGGTGGCCGGCCTGGCGCTGATCCTGGGCATCGACCGCTTCATGTCGGAAGCCCGCGCGCTGACCAACCTGATCGGCAATACGGTGGCGACGGTGGTGGTGGCGAAGTGGTGCAAGGACCTCGACGAGGACCGCCTGCACAGCCACCTCAACAACGAGACCGCCCTCGAGGCAGCGGAGCCCGAGCTCGTGCTGGACCAGCTCGAAGCCCACCTGCACGTGCGCCCGGCAGCGCAGCCGGCCTGAACGGCTTACGTGACCTGAGTGAGCTGGGGCGCGCTGCCGGCGCCGCGCCCTCCTGCATGCTGCCGCGCTTGTCCCGGCTCCGTGCCTGGGCAAGAATGCAGGCTCCTCATTCGATGCGGGCGCCCCCGGGCGCCCGCTGCGCGCTCCATGCCCATGTTCGAACAGCATCCGCTGCGCCAGTCGCTCAGCGATGAAGTCCATGCCCGCCCGCCGGTTGCCCTCGACACGCCGGAGTTCGTCACCTACCTCGCCTTCGTGCATCACGAGGGCAGCGCCGAGCGCGAGGCCGAGCACCTGAAGGCGCTGGCCGATCAGCTCGGGCTCCCCGACCTGACCACCTGCTCCGGCCACCTGCTGCTGGAGACCGCCGGCTTCCGCCTGAAGTGGGAGCGCCACAACGAATTCTCCAGCTACTGCTTCTTCCGCCGCATGGAGCCCACGGACGCAGACGACGACTACGCGCTGCTGCACGTGCCGGCGGCCTGGCGCAAGGGCATACCCGGCCAGCTCATCGCCGCCACCCACATCGAGCTGCGCAGCGTTGCCGAGGTGCCACCGGAGACGGTGCTGCACCAGCAGTCAGCGCGCGGCCAGGCGCTGGTCGCCTCCAAGGTGGCCGACGGCGCCGGTTGGGTGCTGACCGACTTTCATCTGCACGACGGCTTCTCGCACTTCCTCGTGCTCGACGACGGCCTCACCCCGCGCCAGGCCGGCCGCATCGCCCAGCGCCTGGTGGAGATCGAGACCTATCGCGTGATGGCGCTGCTCGCCTTCCCCGTCGCCAAGCAGGTCGGCCGCCTGCTGTCGCGTGCAGAGGACGAGCTCGCCGACCTGATGGACGGCATGGGCTATGCACGCAGCGCAGAGGATGACCGCGCGGTGCTCGGCCGCCTGTCGCGGCTCGCCGCCGAGGTCGAACGCTCGGTGGCGCACACCACCTTCCGCTTCGGCGCGGCCAATGCCTACTACCGCCTGGTGCAGCAGCGCATCGAGGACTTGCGCGAGCAGCGCCTGCCCGGCTTCTCGCCGATCGCCGAGTTCATGGACCGCCGCCTGGTACCCGCGATCGAGACCTGCACGACCATCGCCCGCCGCCAGGACGACCTGTCGGCGCGGATCGCGCGCAACTCGCAGCTGCTGCGCACCCGCGTCGATGTCGAGATCGAACGCCAGAATCAGGAACTGCTGGCGCAGATGAACCGCCGCGCCAAGATCCAGCTCCACCTGCAGGAAACCGTGGAAGGTCTGTCGGTGGTAGCGATCACCTACTATGCCTCGCAGCTGGTGAATTACGTCGCCAAGGGCGCCAAGCACCTGATCGAGCCGCTGACGCCGGAAGTCCTCACCGCCGCATCGATCCCGGTGATTGCCGGCTTTGTCTACATGGGGCTGCGGCGGATGCGGAAATTGCTGGGCAAGGAAGAAGGCGACGCGCATCAATGATGCACGGCACCGCCTGCCCCCGCCTCGCATGGGGACAGACGGCTGCGCGGAAAGCCGCGATTGCTATCGGAATAAAGTCGAAGCCGCTCAGAGCTTCAACAGCTTCCTGGCTGTTTCGCCCAGGATCAGTTTCTTGTCCGCCGCGGCGAGAAAGTCATAGCCTTCGACCTTGTCGCAGGGGCGCTCGTAGCCCATGTCGAAACAATAATCGCTGCCCAGCATGATCCGGTCGGCACCGACCAGTTTCACCAGATACTCCATGACTTCGTTGGAGTGGGAAATGTTGTCATAGTAAAAACGTTTCAGGTAAGCATCCGCGCCTCGGCCCTTGTTGGCGTCGAGACCGCCTTTGCTCCGCTCCCAGGCGCGGGTCATGCGACCGAAAAGAATCGGATAGACCCCACCCGCATGGGGCAGGACAACCTCGAGTTTGGGGTAGCGGTCAAGGATGCCGCTGAAGATCAGTCGCGATGCAGCGATACCCGTGTCCACCGGATTACCGATGGTGTTGACCATGAAATATTTGCCCAGGCGCGCCGGCTCGACCACATGCACCGGATGCAGGAAGAGGGGCAGCCCCATCGCTTCGAGGCGTTCCCACAAAGGATACAGGGACTCGTCATCGATCTCCTTGTTCTTGGAGATCCGGGTTTCGGAATAGATGCCTTTCAGGCCGGGCATCTTCGCAATGCGATCGAGCTCCGCTATCGCCAGATCGATGTTGTCGAAAGGCAGGGTTGCGAGTACGCAAAGCCGATCCGGGTATTTCTGATAAGCCTCGAATGCCGAGTCATTGTGAGCTTCGACCAGCTGCTGCTGCAGCTTTGCACCAGCCCAGAGAATCATCGGCATGGTCATGGAAATTGCATGCACATCCACGCCTATCCTGTCCATGTCTTCAATCCGGGCCTCCATATGAATGAAGCGGTCTTCCAGGGCTGAAACGGTTGGGGCCGATTTGATCACTGGCCTGGACGGGTTCGAGGTGTCCACTGTGGCACCGAATTCCGACCCATATTTTTCAATCAGGCGGATATAGGACTCAGGATAGTAGTGCGCATGGATATCGATGGACGAATGGGCGTGGTGGTGCATGGCTTTACTCCTCTGGCCAAGAACAGGCTGACAAGAACCGATCACAGGTGACGAACGCCAGGTGCCTCAACACCGTGGCAGGCGCTGTCTCCATACGCCCGACCGCTTGATCCGCTGGCATCCTTCGAAGGATCGAACGTTACTCCAGAAGCAGGTTTTTCATCGGCAATGCAAGATCGGCCTTCTCGACCCGTGACGGGAAGGCGTCGGGTTCAAGGATTGCAGCTTGCGGGCCGAACGGCAATGCGTTTTTTGGTCCGCGCGCTTGTCAATCGTCACGCCCCTCTCACGCTCGAAAGTGAGCGCCCCTCCCCTATAATCCCGGTTTTGCCAGCAACCCGAGGCCCCACCGTGGCGACGCCCATTTTCGAGACTTCCATCAAGAGCCTGCCGCTGCTCGGCCGCGGCAAGGTGCGCGACATCTACGCGGTCGACGACGAGAAGCTGCTGATCGTCACCAGCGATCGCCTGTCGGCCTTCGACGTCATCCTGCCCGACCCGATCCCCGACAAGGGCCGCGTGCTGGTGGCACTGGCGAACTTCTGGTTCGACAGGCTCGCCCACATCCTGCCCAACCAGCTCACCGGCATCGACCCCGAGACGGTGGTGGCCGCCGACGAGCGGGACCAGGTGCGCGGTCGCGCGCTGGTGGTCAAGCGCCTCAAGCCGCTGCCGATCGAGGCCGTGGTGCGCGGCTACGTGATCGGCTCGGGCTGGAAGGACTACCAGGCCACCGGCGCGATCTGCGGCATCGCCCTGCCCGCCGGCCTGCAGCAGGCGGCGAAGCTGCCGGCGCCGATCTTCACGCCGTCGTCGAAGGCCGAGATGGGCGAGCACGACGAGAACATCTCCTTCGCGCAGGCGCAGGCGCGCTGCGACGCGATGCTGAAGGACGCCCTCGACGGCACCGGCAAGACCGGCGCCCAGCTGGCCGAGGAAGCGCGCAATGCGGCGATCGCGCTGTATTCGGAAGCGGCCGACTACGCTGCCGGGCGCGGCATCATCATCGCCGACACCAAGTTCGAGTTCGGCATCGACGCCGCCGGTACGCTGCACCTCATCGACGAGGCCCTCACGCCCGACTCCTCGCGCTTCTGGCCGGCCGACAGCTACCGCGAAGGCATCAGCCCGCCGTCCTTTGACAAGCAGTACGTGCGCGACTACCTGGAGACGCTGGACTGGGGCAAGACCGCGCCGGCCCCGGCGCTGCCGGCTCACGTCATCGAACACACCGCGGGCAAGTATCGCGAAGCCTATGAGCGCCTGACCGGCCACAAGCTGGCGTAAGCACGCCAGCCACACCGCGGAGGAGCCCGGCAAGAGGCTCCCCGCCCTCGAGGGGATCTTCATGCAACTGCCTGCTTCCGGCCGCACGCTGGCGATGGCTGTAGTCATCGCCGCCTACATGCTGTCGTTCTTTCACCGCTTCGCTCCCGCGGGCATCGCGCAGGACCTGGCTGCGGCGTTCCACACCAGCGCTGCCTCGCTCGGGGTGCTCGCTGCAACCTATTTCTACGTTTACACGATCATGCAGGTGCCGACCGGCATCCTGGTCGACACCCTCGGTCCACGTCGCATTCTGCTGCTCGGCGGCCTGGTCGCCGGTGCCGGCAGCGCACTGTTCGGCCTCGCCCCCAGCCTGGAGATCGCCCTGATCGGGCGCACCCTGGTCGGTCTGGGCGTGTCGGTGGTGTTCATTGCGATGCTGAAGCTGATCGCCATCTGGTACGACGAACGCCGCTTCGCCACCCTGGTCGGACTCGCGATGCTGCTCGGCAACCTCGGCTCCATCCTCGCCGGCACGCCGCTGGTGACGGTGGCCGAGGCTACCTCGTGGCGCGGGGTGTTCATCGGTGCCGCGGTGTTTTCGGCGCTGCTAGGCGCGGCGTGCTGGGTGTTCATCCGCGAGAGCCATTCGGCCGACGCGCCGCGGCCGCGCATCGATCGCACCGTGATCATCGGCGGGCTCGCCGGCGTGCTGCGCAACCGCGCCACCTGGCCCGCGGTGTGGGTGAATTTCGGCCTCGCCGGCAGCTTTTTCGCCTTTGGCGGACTGTGGGCCACGCCCTACCTGATGCAGGTGCACCAGCTCAGCCGCGTGCAGGCAGCGAACCACCTGTCGCTGTACTTTGCCTGCCTCGCGGTGGGCTGCCTCGCCGTCGGCAGCCTGTCCGACCGCATCGGCAAGCGCAAGCCGGTCCTCATCGCCGGCAGCTTCGCCGTGTGCGCGCTGTGGGTCGTCTGGCTGTCGGCCGTGCGCATGCCGATTGCGGTGAGCTACGCCCTGTTCGCGCTGATGGGGCTCGTCACGGCGAGCTTCTCGCTGACCTGGGCCTGCGCCAAGGAAGTGAACCCGCCGCAGCTGTCCGGCATGAGCACGAGCGTCACCAACATGGGCGGCTTCCTCGCCGGCGCCCTGCTACAGCCGGCCGTTGGCGTAGTGATGGATCTCGGCTGGGACGGCACCATCGCCGACGGCGTGCGCATGTATCCGGTCGAAACCTTCCGCTACGGCCTTGGCCTGCTGGCCGCGGTCGCCCTGTTCGGCACGATCTCGACGCTGTTCCTGCGCGAGACCGGTTGCCGCAACATCTGGACGGCCGGCAAACGGGATTGAAGCGCGGCGAGGATACGATAGCGAACGCAAATCGCTCTCATTGATGAACTCATCCGATTTTGTCCTAATCTAAGCGTGTGATCGTGATCCGCGGAGGACTCGTCCGACGGATCAGGTTGCGGTTCCGCTTCGACGTTCCTCACCGCACGGAGGTTGTCATGGACAAATCGATGCACTCGCTGGGCCACCACTTTAACCTGCCGCACATTCGCGAGGTCGGCGCTTCGCGTCCCTTCCACTGGCTGAAGCTGGGCTGGGGCGACATGCGCGACAACCTCGGCGCCAGCCTGACGTACGGCCTTTTCTTTGCCATCGCCGGTTACGCCATCCTCGCCTACGCTAGCGACAAGCCCTACCTGTTCACCGCGGCCATCTCGGGCTTCTTCCTCGTGGGGCCAATCGCCGCCGCCGGGCTTTACGAGATCTCGCGCCGCCACGACGCGGGTCAGCCGGCCTCCTTCGCTGCATCGCTGCGCGGCCTGACGCGGCACGGCGACAGCCTGATGTATTTCGGCCTCTTCCTCGCCATCGCGCTGATCGCCTGGGAGCGCCTGTCGGCGATTCTGTTCGCGCTGTTCTACCAGGGCAATGTGCCCGAGTTGTCGAACTTTGCGCGTGACGTCTTCCTGTCGGGCGACTACACCCACGTCGTCGTAGCCTACCTCGTCGTCGGCGGTGCGCTCGCGGCGGTGGTGTTCGCGCTGTCGGCGATCGCCATTCCCATGATCATGGATCGCGACATCGACGCCATCAGCGCCGCCATGACGAGCGCCAAGGCGGTCGGCGTGAACCTTGGCGCGATGGCAGTGTGGGCAGCGGTCATCGTCGCCCTGGTCGTGCTCGGCTTCGCCACCATGATGATCGGCATGGTCGTCTTGCTGCCGCTGCTCGGCCACGCCACCTGGCATGCTTACCGCGATCTGCTCGAGTGATCGCTCAGCCTTCCCCGATTGCCTGAACCCGCGGGCGCCCATAGCGGCGCCCGCAGCCTTTTTTGCGGCACAATAAGCCGCAAGACCGCCACGAAATCCCCGACGGATACACATCGAACATGACGAGCCAGACGCCCGCCTCCGCAGACAACGCCCCCAACCCGCTGCTTGATTTCTCCAGCTTCCCGCGCTTTGGGGACATCCGCCCCGAACACGTCGCTCCGGCCGTGCGCCAGCTGCTCGACGAGAACCGCGCGCTGATCGAACGCCTCACGGCCGACCCGGCCGTGCCGACCTGGGACGGTTTCGTCGCGCCGATGAACGAGGCCGGCGAGCGCCTCGGCCGCGCCTGGGGGGTGGTCGGCCACCTGCACAGCGTGATGGACGTGCCGGAGTGGCGAGAGGCCTACAACGACATGCTGCCGGAGGTGTCGAGCTTCTTCGCCGAGGTCGGCCAGAACCTGGCGTTGTTCGAGAAATACAAGGCGCTGCACGGCAGCCCCGAGTACGCCACGCTGTCGCCCACCCGCCGGCTGATCCTCGACCACGAGCTGCGCGACTTCCGCCTGTCGGGGGCCGAGCTGGCGGACGAGCTGAAGCCCCGCTTCAAGGAAATCCAGGAGGAACAGTCGCAGCTCGCGGCGAAGTTCTCCGAGAACCTGCTCGACGCCACCAATGCGCATGAAGAGCTGATCACCGACGAAGCGGAGCTGGCCGGCATTCCGGAAGATGCGCGCGCGCTGGCGCACGCCTCGGCCGAAGCCGAAGGCAAGCCGGGCTGGCGCTTCACACTGCACATGCCCTCCTACCTGCCGGTGATGCAGTACGCCGACAGCCGCGCGCTGCGCGAACGCATGTACCGCGCCTACGCCACCCGCGCGTCCGAGCAGGGCAAGGCGGAGTGGGACAACGGTCCGCTGATCGGCCGCATCCTGGCGCTGCGTGACGAAGAAGCGAAGCTGCTCGGCTATGCGAGCTTCGCCGAAGTGTCGCTGGTGCCCAAGATGGCCGACACCCCGGCGCAGGTGCTCGGCTTCCTGCGCGAGCTCGCGGCCAAGGCCAAACCGTTTGCCGAACGCGACCTCGCCGAGCTGAAGGCTTTCGCCAAGGCCGAACTCGGCCTCGACCCGCTCGAACCCTGGGACGTCGCCTACGCATCGGAGAAGCTGCGCCAGTCGCGCTACGACTACTCCGACCAGGAGGTCAAGCAGTACTTCCCCGAGCCCAAGGTGCTCGACGGCCTGTTCGGCGTGATCCGCGCGCTGTATGGCGTCGACATCCTGCCCGACGAGGCGCCGAGCTGGGATCCCGACACGCGCTTCTTCCGCATCGAGAAGGACGGCGACACCGTCGGCCACTTCTACCTCGACTTGCACGCCCGCCCGACCAAGCGCGGCGGCGCCTGGATGGACTCGGCACGCAGCCGCCACCGCACGGAGCACGGCACCGAGACGCCGGTCGCTTACCTGGTGTGCAACTTCCCCAGCGCGGTGGCCGGCAAACCCGCCACGTTCAGCCACGACGACGTCCTCACGCTGTTCCACGAATGCGGCCACGGCCTGCACCATCTGCTGACGAAGGTCGAAGACCTCGCGGTGTCGGGTATCCACGGCGTGGAATGGGATGCGGTGGAGCTCCCCAGCCAGTTCATGGAGAACTTCTGCTGGGAGTGGGACGTGTTGCAGGGCATGACCGCCCACGTGGACACCGGCGAACCGCTGCCGCGCGCGCTTTACGACAAGATGATCGCGGCGAGGAACTTCCAGAGCGGCATGCAGACCGTGCGCCAGCTCGAGTTCTCGATGTTCGACCTGCGCCTGCACGGCGAGATCGACGCCGCGAGCGGGCCGGTGCCCATCGAGCGCGTGATGGCCCTGCTCGACGAGGTCCGCCGCGAAGTGGCGGTGCTGGTGCCGCCCGCATGGCATCGCTTCCCGCACAGCTTCTCGCACATCTTCGCCGGCGGCTACGCGGCGGGTTACTACAGTTATAAGTGGGCCGAGGTGCTGTCGGCCGACGCCTTCGAGGCTTTCGAGGAAGCCGGCGCCGGCAAGGGCAGCCTGCTCGACGCCGAGACCGGGGCGCGCTTCTGGCGCGAGATCCTGGCCGTCGGCGGCAGCCGGCCGGCAATCGAATCCTTCACGGCCTTCCGCGGCCGTGAGCCGCGCGTCGACGCTTTGCTGCGTCACAACGGGATGGTGGATGCATGAAAGCCCTTACCTCGGTCGTCGCAGCAATGGGCGTCGGAGTCGTCCTTGCCGGCGTCGCGCCATGCAGCATGGCCGCGGACACCTACCGCTGGGTGGACAAGGCGGGGCGGGTGACCTACTCCGACCGTCCGCCGCCTCCCGGCGTGCGACAAGTCGAGGAAAGGCAGTACGGCGCCGCACCGGCGGAGACTGTGCCAGGCTTCGCCCTGCGCAAGGCAGCCGAAGATTTCCCGGTGGCGATCTACACGGCGGACAACTGCGGCGAATTCTGCGACAGCGCGCGCGACCTGCTCACCCGTCGCGGGGTGCCTTTCACCGAGCACAAGATCACCAGCGAAGCGGAGCGCGCGGCCTTCCTCGAACGCTTCGGACCACCGGATGAAGTGCCCGCCATCGCCGTCGGCAGCCAGACCTTCAAGGGCTACGAAAGCGGCCGATGGAACCGCATGCTCGACGACGCCGGTTATCCCAGGACGCCCCAGCCCCCGCGCTGATCGCGACCAGGGGTGCGCTACAATGCGCGCCCTTTTCGCAAGGCCCGGCGGCCACGCCGGGCATCCCGACCGGATCGCCCATGAAGATCGCCACCTGGAACGTCAACTCGCTGAAAGTGCGCCTGCCGCACGTACTCGACTGGCTCGCCGCCAACAAGCCCGATGCACTCTGCCTGCAGGAGCTGAAGCTCGAGGACAAGGCGTTTCCGCTTGCCGAACTCGAGGCCGCCGGTTACCACGCGGTGTTCATCGGCCAGAAGACCTACAACGGCGTCGCCATCCTGAGCCCGGCGCAAATCGACGACGCCACCGTGGTGCGCAACATCCCCGGTTTCGAGGACGAGCAAAAGCGCATCATCGCCGCCACCATCGACGGTGTGCGCGTGGTGTGCGGGTACTTCCCCAACGGCCAGGCGGTCGGTTCCGACAAGTTCGAGTACAAGCTGCGCTGGCTCGCCGCGCTGACCGACTGGCTGCGCGAGGAACTGAAGACCCACGAGCGCCTGGTGCTGGCGGGCGACTTCAACATCGCCCCCGAGGACCGCGACGCGCACCCCGACTGGAAGGACGAGATCCACGTCTCCGAACCGGAGCGCGCTGCCTTCCGTGCGCTGCAGGCGCTGGGCCTGGTCGACGCCTTCCGCCTGTTCGAGCAGCCCGAGCGCAGCTTCTCGTGGTGGGACTACCGAATGATGGCCTTCCGCCGCAATTTCGGCCTGCGCATCGACCATCTGCTGGTGTCGCCTGCGCTGCGCGAGGCCTGTCGCAGCTGCGCGGTGGACAAGGCGCCGCGCAAGCTGGAACGCCCGTCCGACCACGCACCAGTGGTGCTGGAACTGGCCGTCTGATCGGGTGTCACCTCCATTTCATTCACACTCGCGCCCAATCGTGCTATATAAGAAAAGTCTTACATAAACATTCGCGGAGCATGACATGAATACGAACGTTGGCGGCATCGACAAGATCCTGCGCATCCTGGTCGGCATTGCGCTGGTCGCCTGGGCGCTGATGGGCGGCCCGGTATGGGCATGGATCGGCGTGGTGCCGCTCGCTACCGGTCTGTTCGGCTGGTGCCCGGCCTACACGCTGTTCGGCATGAACACCTGCCCGCTGAAGAAGCCTTGAACCCAAAGCCCTGAGCGGGCATCGCGCAGCATCACCAACCAGGCCGGGGCAACCCGGCCTGGTTCTATTTGTTCGCCGGATTCACACGCCGAAGGGTGGCGATCCTGTCCTCGCGCATTAGAATTCCAGGGTTCGTCGCATGCTGCCGCAGACGCGCGCCGCATGCGCCACCCTTCCAAGCCGTCAGAGGAACACCATGACCGACACCACGCTGCAGCAAGACGTCACCCCCGCCCGCAAGGCCGAGATCCTCGCCGAGGCGCTGCCCTATATCAAGCGCTTCTTCGACAAGACCATCGTCATCAAGTACGGCGGCAACGCGATGACCGACCCGCACCTCAAGGAATGCTTCGCGCAGGACGTGGTGCTGCTCAAGCTGGTCGGCCTCAACCCGGTGGTGGTGCATGGCGGCGGCCCGCAGATCGAGAACCTGCTCGCCCGCGTGGGCAAGAAGGGCGAGTTCATCCAGGGCATGCGGGTGACCGACGCCGAGACCATGGAAGTGGTCGAGATGGTGCTCGGCGGCCAGGTCAACAAAGAGATCGTCAACCTGATCAACCAGGCGGGCGGCAAGGCCGTTGGCCTCACCGGCAAGGACGCCAGCTTCATCCGCGCCAAGAAGCTGCTGATGCAAAAGCTCGACGCCCCCGCAGGCGATCTGGTGGACGTAGGCCAGGTCGGCGAGATCACCCAGATCGACCCCAGCCTGATCTCCTTCCTCGACCAGGGTGATTTCATCCCGGTGATCGCGCCCATCGGCGTCGGCGAAAACGGCGAGACCTACAACATCAACGCCGACGTGGTGGCCGGCAAGCTCGCCGAAGTGCTGAAGGCCGAGAAGCTGGTGCTGCTCACCAACACCCCGGGCGTGCTCGACAAGGCCGGCAACCTGCTCACCGGCCTCACCCCGCGCCAGATCGACGAACTGGTGGCCGACGGCACGCTGTCGGGCGGCATGCTGCCCAAGATCGGCTCGGCGCTGGATGCGGCGCGCAACGGGGTGAAGTCGGTGCACATCATCGACGGCCGTGTGGAGCACTGCCTGCTGCTCGAGATCCTGACCGACCATGGCGTCGGCACGATGATCAAGAGCAAGTAGGACTGCAGGCGGCGGGCGGCGCGCTCGTCAGTGCGCACCGCCCACAGCCGTGAAGGGCGGGCGCGTCCACCAGATCAGGCCCAGCAGGCTGATCATCAGGACGCCGCTGACGAGAAAGACGTCGTTGGTCGCCAGCAGGTAGGCCTGGACCGTCACCTCGCGGTTCAACTGTCCGAGCGCCTGTTCCGGATTCAGCCCCAGACTGCCGAGGCGCGCGAGGTAATCGAGCGCGGCAGGATCCTGGCGGGTGATGTGCTCCGTCAGCACCGCGTGATGATGGATGCCTCGGTGGTCCCACATCGAAATCACTGTGGCGGTTCCGAAACTGGACCCCAGGTTGCGCATGAAGTTGGACACCCCCGACGCGCCGGCCATCTCCTGCCCGCTGAGGCCCGACAGGTTGATCGTGATTAGCGGCAGGAAGAAGCAGCTGATGCCGATGCCCATCACCAGGCGGGTCAGCGCCACCGTCCAGTAGTCGACGTCGGGCGTGAAGGTGGCGCTCCAGAACGCGGTGACAGCGAACACGATGAAACCGAAGGACGCCACCGCGCGCGCATCGACCCGATGCAGGTTAGCGCCGACGATGGGCCCGAGGATCACCGCGAACACGCCGCCGAAAGCGACCGCCTTACCCGCCCACAGCGGCGTGTAATCGTGATAGGTCTGCAGCCACAGCGGCAGGATGACCACGGTGCCGAAAAAGGCGACCGTGCCCAGCAGCAGGCAGACGACCCCAATGGCGAAATTGCGCCGCGTGAACAGGCGCAGGTTCACCACCGGATGCGGGTCGTACCACTCCCAGATGACGAACCAGGTCAGCGCCACCGCAGACAAACAGGCCAGCGTGACGATCATCGGCGAACTGAACCAGTCGAGCTCGTTGCCCTTGTCGAGCAGGATCTGCAGCGAGCCGATGCCCACCACGAGCAGGGCCAGCCCGACGTAATCGACCGGCTTCCTGTCGATCGGAGTCTCGCGCTCGGCGAGCAGTTCCCAGGCGAACAGGCTCACCAGCAGGCCCACCGGCAGATTGATCAGGAAGATCCAGTGCCAGGACAGGTTCTCGGTCAGCCAGCCGCCGGCCAACGGCCCCGCGATCGGCGCGACGACGGTGGTCATCGACCACAGGCCCATCGCCAAGCCACGTTTTTCCGGCGGGTAGATGGACGTCATCAGCGCCTGCGACAGCGGGATCATCGACGCACCGAAGATGCCCTGCAGCACGCGCGCCGCCAGCAGCATCGGAAAGCTCACCGCCATGCCGCACAGCGCCGAGGCCAGCGTGAACAGCAGCGTGGCGACGGCGAACATGCGCACCTGGCCGAAGCGCCCGGCCAACCAGCCGGTGAGCGGCAGCATGATCGCCTCGGCCACCGCATAAGAGGTAATGGTCCACGTACCCTGGTTGACGCTGACGCCCAGATCGCCGGCAATGGTCGGCACCGACACATTGGCGATCGACAGGTCCAGGATGTTCATAAACGAAGCCAGGCTGAGCGCCGCCGTCGCCAGCACCAGCGTGAAGCCCTTCAGCGGTGGATGGACGGGGTGCATCGGCCGGCGTTGCTCAGCGGTTGGCCTGGATGACGCGGGCGATCAACGCGTCAGCCTCGGCTGCGCGGCTGGCATAGACGTCGGTCTGGAAGGCGGGACCGGGGCGCGGCGCGCTGGCGAGGCGTTCGCCGTCCGTCTGGTGCACGTCGACGGAAGCCTTCATCGACAGGCCGAGCCGCAGCGGATGCTCC
The DNA here is from genome assembly GCA_017302295.1 of Thauera sp. Classification (GTDB taxonomy): domain Bacteria; phylum Pseudomonadota; class Gammaproteobacteria; order Burkholderiales; family Rhodocyclaceae; genus Thauera. The sequence goes on from JAFLDS010000004.1 coordinate 64,400, forward strand.
TTGAGACCGTCCGGCGCCAGCGCGATGCGCACCGGCAGGCGCTGCACCACCTTGATCCAGTTGCCCGAGGCGTTCTGCGCCGGCAGCACTGAAAACACCGCTCCGGTGCCCGAAGCGATGCCCGCCACCGTGCCGCGGTATTCCACGCCGCTGCCATAGAGGTCGGAGGCGAGCGTCACCGGCTGGCCGAGGCGCACGTCGCGCAGCTCGGCCTCCTTGAAGTTGGCCTCCACCCACAACTGGTCGTCCGGCACGATGGACAGCAGCGGCGCGCCCACCGCGATGCGTGCGCCCACCTGCGCGCTGCGCTTCGCCACATGCCCGCGCACCGGCGCAAGGATGTGCGTGCGCGCCAGCGCAAGATACGCATCGCGCAGTTGCGCGGCCGCGGCCTGCACGCGCGGATGCGTTTCCAGCGAAGTGCCATCGACCAGGCCTTCCGCACCCGCCTGCTGACTGCGCGCCTGGACGACCGCCGAACGCGCCTGTTCCAGCGCGGCACTTGCCGCGTCGCGGCTGGCCCGCGCCGAATCGACCGCGGTGCGCGCCACCTGCAGCGCCTCGCTGGAGATGAACTTCTGCCGGAACAGCGACTCACGCCGCGCCAGTTCGTCGGCGGCACGGCGCAGTTCCGCCTGCGCCCGATCCAGCTCGTGCTGATTGCGCTGCACGTCTGCCAGGCGCTGCGCGACACCGGCGCTGGCCTCGCCCTGGCTGGCATACAAGCCTCGTACAGCTCGCACTGCCTCGCCCAAGGCGGCCTCCGAAGCCTGCAACTGCACCTTCGCGTCGGCATCGTCGAGCAGCACCAGCGGCGCGCCCGCCTCCACGAGGTCGGTGTCGTCGGCCAGGATGGACACCACCGTGCCCGGCACCTGAGCCGAGACCTGCACCAGATTGCCGGCCACATAAGCGTTGTCGGTGGTGACGTGGTAGCGCCCCCACAACAGCCAGTAAGCGCCGAACAGCAGGCCGACGAGGGCAAGGGCGCCGGTAAACACCAGCAGGACACGCTTTCGCTTGTCCAACGGAGCAGATTCGTTTTCCATAAGGGGGTTCGAGGGCATGTTCAGTGGTCTGCATTCTGCAGAGTCCGGCCCAGCACTTCGATGCCGGCCTGCAGTTGGGTGTTTGGGAGCCCTGCAAGCGCCTTCCGACGCAGCGCCGGCACTTCCCGATCGATCTGCGCCATCAGCGCCCTGGCCTCTGCCGTACTCGCCACATACCTCTGCCGGCAGCCCTCCGGCCAGCCGTCGCCGAACCCGCCCGAGCCGTTCCAGGCGGTCGAGAAGGCGCACCAATGTGCGCCTTGCGACTTAGCAGGATCAGGCCTCCCGGCCGGCGATCAGGCCATGCTGTTCCAGGTAGGCCAGCACCTGGTCAGCCGCCTGCTCCACCGTGCAGCCGGTGGTGTCGATACGCACTTCGGGCGTCTCGGGCGCCTCGTAGGGCGAGTCGATGCCGGTGAAGTTCTTCAGCTCGCCGCGCCGCGCCTTCTTGTAGAGACCCTTCGGATCACGCTCCTCGGCCACCGCCAGCGGCGTGTCGACGTGGATCTCGACGAACTCGTCCTGCTCCAGCAGGCTGCGCGCCATGCGGCGCTCGGAGCGGAAGGGCGAGATGAAGGCGGTCATCACGATGAGGCCGGCGTCGACCATCAGCTTGGCCACCTCGCCAACGCGGCGGATGTTCTCGACGCGGTCGGCATCGGTGAAGCCGAGGTCCTTGTTCAAGCCGTGACGCACGTTGTCGCCGTCGAGCAGATAGGTGTGGCGGCCCATCGCGTGCAGCTTCTTCTCGACCATGTTGGCGATCGCCGACTTGCCCGCACCCGACAGGCCGGTGAGCCACAGCACGCAGCCCTTCTGCCCCTTCATCGCGGCACGCGCGGCCTTGTCCACATCCACGTGCTGGAAGTGGATGTTGTGCGCGCGGCGCAGCGCAAAGTTGAGCATGCCGGCGCCGACGGTGTTGTTCGACAGGCGGTCGATCAGGATGTAGCCGCCGGTGTCGCGATTGTTGGCATAGGCGTCGAACGCGATCGGCCGGTCGAGGCTGATGTTGCACTCGGCGATACCGTTGAGCTCCAGCTTCTTCGCCGCGATATGCTCGAGCGTATTGACGTTCACCTGGTGCTTGATCTCGGTGATCGTCGCGGTGACCGTCTTGGCGCCGATCTTCAGCAGATAGGGCCGTCCCGGCAGCATCGGCTCGTCGTGCATCCACACCAGCGTGGTCTCGAACTGGTCGGCCACCTCGGCAGGCGCGTCCACCGTGGAGATGACGTCGCCGCGCGAGATGTCGATCTCGTCGTCCAGCGTCAGCGTGATCGACTGCCCGGCCACCGCCTGCGGCAGGTCGCCGTTGCGGGTGACGATGCGCGCCACCGTGCTCTGCTTGCCTGAAGGCTGCACGCGGATGCGGTCGCCCGGGCGGATCACGCCGCTCGCCACCTGCCCGGCAAAACCGCGGAAGTCCAGGTTGGGGCGGTTCACCCACTGCACCGGCAGGCGGAACGGCGCGCGCTGCATGCGCGCGTCGTCGATCTCCACGGTTTCGAGGAAACCCATCAGCGTGGTGCCGTGGTACCAGGGCATCGCGCTGCTGGGCTCGATGATGTTGTCGCCCTTGAACGCCGACATCGGGATGAAGGTCACCTCCTGCAGCCCGAGCTGCTGCGCGAAGGCGGAAAAGTCCTCGACGATGTGGCGGAAAGTCTTCTCCGAGTATTCGACCAGGTCCATCTTGTTGATCGCCACCACGATGTGGCGGATGCCCAGCAGCGACACCAGGTAGCTGTGGCGGCGGGTCTGCGTCAGGATGCCCTTGCGCGCATCGACCATCAGCACCGCGACATCGGCGGTCGAGGCGCCGGTGACCATGTTGCGGGTGTACTGCTCGTGGCCCGGGGTGTCGGCGACGATGAACTTGCGCTTGTCCGTCGAGAAAAAGCGATAGGCCACGTCGATCGTGATGCCCTGCTCGCGCTCGGCGGCCAGGCCGTCGACCAGCAGCGCGAAGTCGATCTCGTCGCCCTGCGTGCCCCACTTCTTCGAGTCGGCCTCCACCGCGGCGAGCTGGTCCTCGAACAGCATCTTCGATTCATACAGCAAGCGCCCGATCAGCGTGCTCTTGCCGTCGTCCACGCTGCCGCAAGTGATGAAGCGCAGCAGGCTCTTGTTCTCGTGCGACTTCAGGTACTGCTCGATGTCGGTGGCGATCAGATCCGATACGTGTGCCATCTCAGAAGTACCCCTCTTGTTTCTTCTTTTCCATCGAGCCGGCCGAATCGTGGTCGATCACGCGCCCCTGGCGCTCCGACGTCTTCGTCAGCAGCATCTCCTGGATGATGGCCGGCAAGGTGTCGGCCTCGGACTCCACCGCACCGGTCAGCGGGTAGCAGCCCAGCGTGCGGAAGCGCACCTTCTTCTTCATCGGCACTTCGCCGGGGCGCAGCGGCATGCGCTCGTCGTCGACCATGATCAGCGTGCCGTCACGCTCGACCACCGGCCGCTCGGCCGAGTAATAGAGCGGCACGATGGGCACGTTCTCGAGGTAGATGTATTGCCAGATGTCGAGCTCGGTCCAGTTCGACAGCGGAAACACCCGCATCGACTCGCCCTTGTGCTTGCGGGCGTTGTAGAGCTTCCACAGTTCGGGGCGCTGGTTCTTCGGGTCCCAGCGGTGGCCGGCGGTGCGGAACGAGAACACGCGCTCCTTGGCGCGCGACTTCTCCTCGTCGCGCCGCGCGCCGCCGAAGGCCGCATCGAAGCCGTACTTGTCGAGCGCCTGCTTGAGGCCCTCGGTCTTCATGATGTCGGTGTGGATCGCCGAACCGTGGGTGAAGGGGTTGATGTCCTTCGCCACGCCCTCAGGGTTGATGTGCACCAGCAGATCGAAGCCCAATTCCTGCACCATGCGGTCGCGGAAGGCGTACATGTCGCGGAACTTCCAGCGGGTGTCGACGTGCAGCAGCGGAAACGGCGGCTTGGCCGGATAAAAGGCCTTCATCGCCAGGTGCAGCATCACCGCGCTGTCCTTGCCGATGGAGTACAGCATGACGGGGTTGTCGGCCTCGGCGACGACCTCTCGCATGATGTGGATGCTTTCGGCTTCGAGCCGCTGCAGGTGAGTGAGCGTTGTGGATGGCAGATCGTTCATGAACAGGTTTCCTGTATCGGGCCGACGCGCATGGTCACCGCTGGCAGACGGGCGCGGGCATCCGATTTCGTCGGAAAGAGGAAATATTTCCGGAAAAGGCGCTATTAAACCGCGTTCCTCACGCGCTGAATATAAAAGCGATCGCTAAAATGGCATCCAATCTGTACCAACCCGGATCTGCCGACGTGACGAACCCGTCAAGCATCGAGCGACTCGACCTGCTCGAACAACTGATTCCGGTCATCCGCGCCGCGGGCGACGTGGTCATGGCCATCTATGAAACCGACTTTGCCGTGCGCGGCAAGGACGACGCCTCACCCGTCACCGAAGCCGACGAGCGCGCCGAAGCGCTGATCGTGCCGGCGCTCGAAGCGCTGCTGCCGGGCGTGCCGGTGGTTGCCGAGGAAGCGGTCGCGGCGGGCCTGATCCCCGCCGTCGCCGAGCGCTTCTGGCTGGTCGACCCGCTCGACGGCACCAAGGAATTCATCAGCCGCAACGGCGAGTTCACCGTCAACATCGCGCTGATCGAGCATGGGGTGCCGGTCCTGGGCCTGGTCCATGCGCCGGTACAGAAGAGGATCTATGCAGGCGCCGCGGGCTGCGGGGCCTTCATCGAGAACTGCATCGGCCGCCGGCCGATCCGCTGCCGCCGCCCGCCGGTCGAGGGGCTCACCGTGGTCGCCAGCCGCTCGCACGGCGATGCCGCCGCGCTCGACGCCTTCCTCGCCGGGCGCAAGGTGGCCGAACTGAAGAGCGCCGGCTCGTCGCTCAAGCTGTGCCTGATCGCTGCGGGCGAAGCCGACCTCTATCCGCGTCTGGGCCGCACCATGGAATGGGACATCGCCGCCGGCCATGCGGTGCTGGCAGCCGCAGGCGGGCGCGTCACCGAACTCGCGGGCTGCGATCTGAGCTACGGCAAGCCGGGCTTCGACAATCCTCACTTCGTCGCGCGCGGTCTCGAGGGCTGAACGCCCCCTCGACCGGCCCGCATGACCGCCTACGCTGTCCTCGGCTCCATCGGCCTCCTGCTGGGGCTGCTGATTCATGGCCGCTTCAGCCCGGCGGTGCTGTTCTCGGGCTGCGCCGGAATCTACTACCTGCTCGGCTGGGTCGACCAGACCGCGCTGCTCGACAGCTTCTCCAATCCGGCGCTGGCCACGCTGATCCTGCTGCTGCTCGTTTCGCTCGCGCTCGAGCGCTCACCGCTGCTCGACCGCCTGTCCGACACGCTGCTCAAAGGGCGCCCGGCAATGGCGACCCTGCGGCTGTCGAGCTTCGCCGTGGCGATGTCGGCCTTCATGAACAACACCGCGGTGGTCGGCGCCCTCCTCGGCATGGTCAGCCGCCAGCGGCTGCAGCCGGCGTCGCGCTTGCTGATCCCCTTGTCCTACGCCTCCATTCTCGGCGGCATCACCACGCTGGTCGGCACCTCGACCAACCTGGTGGTGAATTCGTTCGCCGTCAATGCAGGGCTGCCGGCGCTGGAGATGTTCCAGTTCTCCATCGTCGGCGTGCCGGTCGCCCTCGCCTGCATCGCCGTGCTCGTGCTCACCAACCGGCTCCTGCCCGCCCACGCGCCGGGCGACAGCGAAGCGGCCTCGCCCTACTTCCTCGAGGCGCGCGTCGCACCCGGCTCGGCGCTCATCGGCCGCAGCATCGAGCACAACCAGATGCGCAGCCTCGACGGCCTGTTCCTGCTCGAGATCGAGCGCCACGATCGACTGATCTCGCCCGTCGGCCCTGACGAAGTGCTGCAGGAAGGCGACGTGCTGGTCTTCACCGGCGAAGTCGGCAAGATGCAGGCCCTGCAGCGCTTTGCGGGCCTGCAGGTGTTCGGCGCCCGCGCCGATGCGTTGCTGAAGTCCAACCTGGTCGAGGTGGTGATCGCCAGCCAGTCTGAACTCGCCAACCGCACACTGCGCGAAGTGGATTTCCGCACCATGTTCGACGCCGGAGTGGTCGGCATTCGCCGCGGCGACAAGCGCCTTACCGGGCAGCTTGGCCGCATCCCGCTGCGGGTCGGAGACTGCCTGCTGCTCGCCGCCGGCGCCGATTTCTTCCAGCACCGCAACCTCGACCGCAACTTTCACGTCCTGAACGGGCTCGGCTTGCGCCCGAAGCTCACCAACACCCAGAGCGCGGCGGCCTTGTCCGGCTTCGCCTTGGTGATCGCGCTATCGGCGCTGGAATGGCTGTCGCTGTTCAGCGGGCTGCTATTGCTGATGGCCGGCCTGCTCGCCACCCGGCTGCTGACGCTGGCCGAGATGCGGCGGCGCTTCCCGTTCGACCTGCTGCTCACCATCGGCTCCTCGCTGGCGATGGCGAAGGTGCTCGAAACCTCGGGCGCGGCGGAACTGATTGCCGGCTGGATGCGCGCGGCTTTCGCCGACTTCGGCGTGATGGGCGCCTTCGTCGGCGTGTATCTGATGACCGTCGTGCTGACCGAGCTCATCTCCAACAACGCCGCAGCCGCGCTCGTCTTCCCGATCACGCTGAGTACCGCCCGGGCGTTCGGCGTCGACCCGCTGCCTTTCGTGATGATCGTCGCCTACGGCGCGAGCGCCGGCTTCCTGATTCCCTTCGGCTACCAGACCCACCTGATGGTGTATTCGGCCGGCCGCTACCGCATGGGCGACTTCCTGCGCGCCGGCCTGCCCGTCAGCCTGGTGTACGGAATCGGCGTGCTGGCGCTGGTGCCGCTCGCCTTCCCATTCGTGCGCAACTGATCGCGCTCAAGCGCGCTCCTACACGGCGATGCCGTGGTTTCCTGGGCGCCCGCTCAATTCGCCGACAGGCGGGTGACGAATTCGACCACCGTGCCGACGGTGGCGAAGGAATTGCCGTCGATCTCGTCGTCCGGCACCGCGATGTCGAATCGCTCCTCGATGGCGTGGATCACCGCGAGCACGGCCATGGAGTCGAGCTCCGGCACGCTGCCCAGCAGCGCGGTGTCGGCGTCGAAGCTCAGGCCGCGGCCATTCAGGCACAGCACTTCGTCGAGCAGCGACAGGATTTCTTCCTGGATCTTCAAGGGAACAACTCTCCAAACCCCAATACGACCGGTCCGCGGCAGCGCGGCCGGTTTCAAGAAGGGCGCATTATACTCAGGCCGCTCCGAAACGACCCGATCCTGACCGACAATGCCTGCCGCGACCCTGCTCCACGAACTCGTCCTCGCCTCCGCTAGCCGTTCCGACGAGCGCGTCGCGCTGACCAGCGGCAAGCTGGAACTGAACTACGCCGCACTCGCCCGCCAGTGTGAACAGTTCGCCGCAGGGTTGATCGCGCTCGGCCTCGCGCGCGCCGAGCGGGTCGCGGTGTACCTGGAAAAACGCCCCGAATTCGTCACCACCTGCTTCGGCACCGCAGCGGCCGGCGGCGCCTTCGTGCCGGTCAATCCGCTGCTCAAACCCGAGCAGGTGGGCTACATCCTGCGCGATTGCAAGGTGCGCGTGCTGGTGACCAGCGCCGAGCGCCTCGCGCTGCTGCTCCCCGAACTCGCCAACTGCCACGACCTGCGCCAGGTGATCGTGGTCGGCGAACCGAAGGAGCTGCCGACCGTCGAGGGCGCCTCGGCGCACCGCTGGAACGAGGTCTGCGACGCCCCCCCGCGCGCCGGACACCGCGTCATCGACACCGACATGACGGCGATCCTGTACACCTCCGGCAGCACCGGCCGCCCCAAGGGCGTAGTGTTGTCGCACCGCAACATGGTGATGGGCGCGCAGAGCGTCGCCAGCTATCTGGGCAACCATGAAGGCGACACGCTGCTCGCCGCGCTGCCGCTGTCCTTCGACGCCGGCTTCTCGCAACTCACTACCGCCTTTCATGCCGGCGCCCGCGTCGTGCTGCTCAACTACCTGCTGCCGCGCGACGTACTCAATGCGGTGGTGCGCGAACAGGTCACCGGCCTCACCGCAGTGCCGCCGCTGTGGATCCAGCTCGCCCAGCTCGACTGGCCGGAAAGTGTCACCCCCCACCTGCGCTACATCGCCAACACCGGTGGCCGCATGCCGCGCGAAACCCTCGCCGCGCTGCGCGCCCGCCTGCCGCAGACCCGCCCCTTCCTGATGTACGGGCTCACCGAAGCCTTTCGCGCCACCTACCTGCCTCCGGAGGAAATCGACCGGCGCCCGGATTCGATCGGCAAGGCCATCCCCAACGCCGAAGTGCTGGTGCTGCGCGAGGACGGCAGCGAATGCGCGCCCAACGAACCCGGCGAACTGGTGCAGCGCGGCGCCCTGGTCGGCCTTGGCTACTGGAACGACCCGGAGAAGACCGCCGAGCGCTACCGGCCGCTGCCCCACGCCATCGCCGGCCGCGAGAGCGGCCTGGTGCTGCCCGAGATCGCGGTGTATTCGGGAGACACCGTGCGCCGCGACGAGGACGGCTTCCTGTACTTCATCGGCCGCCGCGACGAGATGATCAAGACCTCGGGCTATCGCGTCAGCCCCAATGAGGTAGAAGAAATCCTCTACGCCACCACGCTGGTCGGCGAATGCGCGGCCTTCGGCGTGGCGCACGACACCCTCGGCCAGGCCATCGTCGCCGTCGTCACACCACCGCCCGGCGTCAGCCTCGACCCCGCCGCCCTGCTCGCCGAATGCCGCAAGCGCATGCCCGCCTACATGGTTCCGGCGCGCATCGAGGTGCGCGACGGCGCGCTGCCACGTAATCCGAACGGGAAGATCGATCGCAAGGCGCTGGCGGCAGGCCTCTCTTAGCCACCGAACTCGAAGGAGCCCGAGGCACCGGTCGCGCTCAGGCGCGCTCCTACACGGCGTTGCGACGCCGGAACGCCCCCGTAGGAGCGCGCTTGAGCGCGACCTCCGGACGAGCGCACTTGCCCCGCCTCCCCGAATTCGTCACCATACACACGACAACGTACATACAGAACGGAGGCGATCATGCCCACGCTTGTCAGTCGAACGTTCACCAATGGCAACAGCCAGGCGGTCCGCATCCCGCAGGAGTTTCGTCTTGATGCACGCAAGGTGGAGATCACCCGTGCGGACAACGGCGACCTGATCATCCACCCGCTGCCGCAGGACCGCGGCGCGGCCCTGCTCGAGGCGCTCGAGGGCTTCGACGGTGATTTCATCGACGCGCTCGAAGCCGACCGCCTCGAACAGCTCGAGATGCAGGACCGGGAAGCGCTGTGAGGTACATGCTGGACACGAACATCCTGATCTACCTGATCAGGAACAAACCTGCCGCAGTAGCCGACAAGGTCAATGCTCTCGGTGAGGACGACACGCTGTGCATGTCCTTTTTCACCTTCGCCGAGTTGCTCAAGGGTGCCGAACGCAGCACCCGCAAACCGGAAGTCCTGCGCCGCATCGAGGGTTTGACGCGTGAAATCCCGGTTGTTCACGGCACGAAGCGCGCACTGTGCGAGCACTACGCCGTCCACTTCACCCGACTGAAAGAAGCGGGCATGCCGGTCGGGGCAAACGACCTCTGGATCGCCTGCCACGCCCTAGCCGAGGGTGCCGCGCTGGTCACCAACAACACGCGCGAGTTCGAGCGTATCGACGGTTTGCCCATCGAGAACTGGGCCGTCTGACACCGCCGTTCGTATCGCGTACGCCTGCCGATCAATCCCTATCCCAGCCGCCCCCGAGACGATGATCCCCTCCCCCTCCCCGAAAGCGCCCCCGGTGCACGCCCCGATGTCGCAGTTCCCGGTCGACAACGGCGAACTCGTCATCGGCGGCATCCCGCTTGGCCGGCTCGCAGCGCGCGTCGGGCAGACGCCCTTCTACGCCTACGACCGCGGCCTGCTGAGCCAGCGTGTGGCCGAACTGCGCGCCGCGTTGCCGGCGTCGATCAAGCTGCACTACGCGATGAAGGCCAATCCGATGCCGGCGCTGGTCGGGCATATGGTGGGGCTGGTCGACGGCATCGACGTCGCCTCCGAACGCGAGCTGTCGGTGGCGCTCGATGCCGGGGCCGACCCGCGCGAGATCAGCTTTGCCGGCCCGGGCAAGCGCGACGCCGAGCTGTTGCGCGCGGTGGCCGCGGGCATCCTGGTGAATGTCGAATCCTTCCGCGAGGTGCCGGTACTGGCGCGCGCGTCGCAGGCGCTCGGGCTGCCGGCGCGGGTGGCGGTGCGGGTGAATCCGGATTTCGAGCTGAAGAGTTCGGCGGTGAAGATGGGCGGCGGGCCCAAGCCTTTCGGCGTCGATGCCGAGCAGGTGCCCGCGCTGCTGGCCGAGATCGGCCGCGCCGGGCTCGCCTTCGAGGGCTTCCACCTCTTCGCCGGCTCGCAGAACCTGAAGGCCGAAGCCATCGTCGAGGCGCAGCAGAAAAGCCTCGCGCTGGCGCTGCGCCTGGCGGAGTCCGCCCCGTCGCCGGTCAAGGTGTTGAACCTGGGCGGCGGTTTCGGCATTCCCTACTTCCCGGGGGAAACGCGGCTCGACCTCGCGCCGATCGGCGCCAACCTTGCCGAAATCGCGGACCTTGCAGCACAACGCCTGCCGCAGGCCGAGCTCGTCCTCGAACTCGGCCGCTACCTCGTCGGCGAAGCCGGCGTCTATGTGTGCCGCGTCACCGACCGCAAGGTCTCGCGCGGCCAGGTCTATCTGGTGACCGACGGCGGCCTGCACCACCACCTGTCGGCCAGCGGCAACTTCGGCCAGGTGATCCGCAAGAACCACCCGGTCGCCATCGGCAACCGCATGAATGAAGAAGCGGCCGACGATCCGGTGTCGATCGTCGGACCACTGTGCACGCCGCTCGACCTGATCGCCGATCGCATGGCGCTGCCGGATGCGCAACCCGGCGATCTGGTGGTGGTCTTTCAGTCAGGCGCCTATGGCGCCAGCGCCAGCCCGCGGGGTTTCCTCAGCCACCCGGAGGTGGCGGAGGCTCTGGTTTGAAACCTTGATGACGCTGGGCGAGCACTCGTTTTACTGCTGCGTCGCACTCAAAGGACGTGTGATTGAACTCCAAGCCGTGCTACAGGACCCAGGAAACCTGCAGCGTGAATCGAGCTCGTGTTCCTAGGTACCCTTTCGAAGCTCAACCGGGCTCGTCCCAGAACACTTGCTGAGCCCTTGCCTAAACGTCACGGAGAAATCCCCGTCAGTGCCTGACATGCAATAGCTCGTGCCGCCGTTCTCGTACACTCGGTAGGACGATGAACTAGAACCGAAGGTGTAAACCACGTTGTTCCCCCTCGTTGTCCAGGTCCCGACCTGTTTGGTTGGGTCAACCTTGTGGGTCGGCCCCATTTTGTAGTCGATCAACCGCCCGCCCGGCTCGTGAAACTCCTGCCAACTGTCGCCATCTCGGGCGGTGCACAGCGTGTAGCCCTCTAACTGCTTCGGATTGACCGACTTGCTCTTGCCAGAGCAAGCCGCCAGCGACGGACCAGACAACATCAGCGCACCAAGCGCCCCTACCGCCCAGATAACCTGAATCTTCCTCATAGCTCCTCCTGACAATCACCCAATTCACCAACCAAGCTACGCACGCGGCGCGACACACCGTCCATTAGGGGACGTACGCCTTCAAGCCTAATGGCAGTCTTCGCAGTTTGCCGCATCCCGTACGACAATTGCAGCCGGTCAACAAAGAATTCCTGCGGACGATGAGCACCACTCCACAGCAGCCCGCCTCCCGCGCCTGGCATCACGCCAGGCTGGCCCTCGCCTGGGCGGTCTTCGTCGCCTACGGCAGCCTGGTGCCGCTCGAATTCAAGCCCAATCCGAACGCAACGCAACAATTCTTGAACATCCCGTGGCTGCAGCTCGGCGTCGGATCGCGCGCCGACTGGGTGGCGAACATCCTGCTGTATCTGGTGCTGGCCTACTTCGCCACCGGCGCGATCTGGGCGAGCCGGCTCGGCGCTGCGCTGCGCATCGTGCTGCTCAGCGTGGCGCTCGGCGCCTGCCTGGCGCTGGCGGTCGGCATCGAGTACCTGCAGCTCTTTTTCCCGCCGCGTACGGTCTCGCTCAACGACCTGCTCGCCGAATCCATCGGTACGGCGCTCGGCGCCGCGATCTGGTTCGTGTCGGGCAAGCGCATCGCCGCGATGTGGGAGCGCTTCATCGCTGGCGGGCGCAACAGCATCATCGCGTTGCTGGCGTTGTACGCGGTCGGCTACCTTGGGCTGAGCTTCTTTCCGTACGACTTCCTGGTGTCGCCGGGCGAACTGTCGGCCAAGCTCGCCAAGCCCGACAGCCTCAGCCTCGGTCCGGGGCTGAGCTGCGGCAGCGGCTTCACCTGCGGCGTGAAGCTGATCGTCGAGGCGCTCCTCGTGGTGCCTTTCGGCCTGCTGCTGGTGTTCATGAGAGGGCGCAGCAGCGGCCCGCTCGCACCGCGCACCGTGGCCTGGGGCTTCGCCGCGGGGGTCGCGATCGGCCTCGTCGTGGAGGCCGTGCAGGTGGTGCTCGCCTCCGGCAACACCCAGGCCATCTCGGTGCTCACCCGCGGCCTGGGCGTGGCCTGGGGCGTGGCGCTGGCCCACACCCACCCCTCGCGCTGGCTCGATTATTCGCCGGCCACCGCACGCCGCGTGCTGTTCGCGCTGCTGCCGCTGCATCTGGGCCTGGCGCTGGCGCTGAACGGCCTGCTGCCCCTGCAGCTGCAGCCGGAATGGGCGGCGCTGGAGAAGCTCGACGGCCTGCGCTTCCTGCCCTTCTACTACCACTACTACACCAGCGAGACCGCCGCAGTGCGCAGCCTGCTGTTCGTCGCCGGCAGCTACGCGCCGATCGGAGTCGCAGCGGCCATAGGCTGGCCTGCGGCGCCGCGCCGGGCCGCGCTCGCTGCGGTGCTGTTCGCGCTGGCGCTGTGCTTCGGCGTGGAAGTGCTCAAGCTGTTCTCGCTCGGCGCCCGCCCCGACCCCACCAATCTGCTGATCGCCGCCGCCGCGGCGTGGCTGCTGCACTGGGTCGTGCAGCACCTGCTGGCGCATTCTGCCAGCGGCGCCGCGCAGGCTTCTTCGCACCCGAACCCTGAATCGAACCGAGTCGATTCGTCCCGACGCCGTGCGCCCCCCGCGACGTCGGGCGCGCGCGCCACGCTGCACACCCTGCGGCCCGTGCTCCTCGGCGCCGTGCTGCCCATCGTCGCCCTGTTCATCATCGTCGCGACCACCGTACCGGCCAGCCCGCCGGCCAACCCGGTGAATGAATCCTCCGTCACCTATCCGCCGCCCTCGGCCCTGCCGCCGGTGAGCCTGCCCGGCTTCCGCCAGGCGCATCCGCGCCTGCCTCACCCCTCTGCCAACGACGTGGCGATGCTGCAGGCCTTCAACCCCAACCTGCTGAGCCAGATCCACTCGGCCGCGCGCAGCAACGCCAACGCCATCGACACGCAGATCCTCAGCGCCGGGCTGCTGCCGGGCAACGTCGACCTCGCACGCCTGCACGCCAAGCTGATGGAGACGCGCTTCTGGCAGCGCGGCGACGGCCAGGTCAAGCCGCTCGCGCTCGCCTACGACTGGCTCTACGAGCAATGGACCGTCCCCGAGCGCGAGGCGCTGCGCGACAAGCTGGCCGAAGGCTGCGACTACGTCATCGAGGTGATCCGCAAGGAGCAGATGTCGCCCTACAACGTATTCCTCTACAACGCGCCGCTGCAGGCGCTGATGGCCTGCTCGATCGCGCTCTACCGCGACCACCCGCGCGGCGAAGCCTATCTCGCCTTCACCCACGAGCTGTGGAAGAACCGCGTGCTGCCGGTGTGGCGGCAGATCATGGGGCGCAACGGCGGCTGGCACGAAGGCGGCGAATACGTGGGGATCGGCATCGGCCAGGCCATCTACACGCTGCCCGCCATGTGGCGCGCCGCCACCGGCGAAGACCTGATCCGCGACGAACCCGGCATCCGCGGCTTTCTCGATTTCCTCGTTCATCGCACGCGGCCCGACGGCAGCCACTACCGCTGGGGCGACGGCTCCAACTTTCTGCGCCCCGCGCCCGACGCCATCCCGCTCGCCATCGAATTGCACCACGCCGCGGCCTACACCCTGGCGCCGCCCAAGCCGCTGCCGCAACCCACCGGCTGGCCCTGGGGGCCGCTCGCGGACAGCAGCCTGATCGATCCGCGCGCCGCCGAGGCGCTGCCGCTGTCGCGCCTGTTCGACGGCATCGGCATGCTCACCGCGCGCAGCGACTGGTCGCCCGACGCCACCTACGTCAGCTTCAAGGCCGGCGACAACTACTGGTCGCACAGCCACCTCGACCAGGGCGCGTTCACCATCTACAAGGGCGGCGAGCTGGCGATCGACAGCGGCCTCTACGGCCCGGCCTACGGCTCGGACCACCACATGAACTACGCCTACCAGAGCGTCGCCCACAACCTCGTCACCGTCACCGACCCCGACGACGTCATGCCCGGCCCCGGCTTCGATGCCGGCAACCCGCGCCACTACGCCAACGACGGCGGGCAACGGCGGATCGGTTCGGGTTGGGGCGTGGAAGCTGCCCCGCTCGACCTCGGCGAGTGGCAGAAGCGCCGCGACACCTACCACACCGGCCGCATCGTCGCCCACCTCGAACAGGACGATCTGGTTGCAGCCGTCGCCGACCTCACCCCCGCCTACACCAACGCGCAATCCGGCCGAGGCACCTTCCCGCACCGCACGAAGCGCGTCGAGCGCCTATGGCGGGTGTTCGGCTACGACCGCGCCAACGATGCCATCGTGGTGTTCGATGACATCGTCGCCACCGAGGCCGCCTTCCGCAAGCGCTGGCTGCTGCACGCCATCGAACCGCCCATCGCCGGCGGCAACCGCTTCAGCCTGTTCGCCTCCGCAACCGCGCAACCCGGCCACCGCGGCGGCCAGCTCGAGGGCCACGTACTGCTACCGAAGAACCCGCTGATGAACACGATCGGCGGCCCCGGCTTCGAGTTCTTCGTGGACGGCAAGAACTACGACGACGGCGGCAAGGTCCAGCAAGCGATGAAGAACGTCGCACCTGGCCGCCCCGAGCCCGGCAGCTGGCGCATCGAACTCATGCCGCCCAGCGACGCCAAGGCCGACCAGTTCCTCGTCGTCATGCTGCCCACCCTCGCCGGCCAGACCCCGCGCGCCACCGTCCGCAGGCTGGAAGACGGCGAGCGCGTCGGCGCCGAAATCACCGGCCCCCAGCGCACCACGCGCTGGTGGTACCGGCCGGGAACGCAGGGCGTGGAGATCGAGGTCGTGACGCCGGGCGGCTCGGCGCGGCACCCGGTAAGGGCCAATCCTTGATGACGCTCAGGCAAACAGGCCAACCAAGGGCGGCCACCAGCTGAAATTCCTTGCTCGAGCACTATACTGAGCACGTCGATTAGCATGCAGAGAAGCACCATGACGCACACCATCCTCACGCAGACGACTGCCAGCATCTCCGAGCTGAAGCGCAACCCCATGGGCACCGTTGCAGCGGGGGACGGGTTTGCGGTCGCGATCCTCAACCGCAACGAGCCGGCTTTCTACTGCGTGCCGGCGAAGACCTACGAAGCCCTGCTCGACCGGCTGGAAGACCTCGAACTCAATGCGATCGCCGACCGTCGCGCGAACGACGACGAAATCGCGGTAAAGCTCGATGAGCTTTGAACTGCGCTTCAAGCGCGAAGCGCTTGCGGAATGGCACAAGCTCGATGCCACGGTCCGCACCCAGTTCAAGAAGAAGCTTGCCGAACGCCTGGAAAATCCACGCGTCCCGAGTGCAAAGCTTCACGGCCATCCCGACCGCTACAAGATCAAACTGCGCAGCGTCGGCTATCGCCTCGTCTATGAGGTGCGAGATGCCGAAATCGTTGTCGTCGTAGTCGCCGTCGGCAAGCGCGAACGCGACGCCGTGTATCGGGCTGCGGACTCCCGCTGAATCGCACACAAACTACGTAAGAAGCCTTCCCCTGGGAATATCACCATGCGCATCCTCGTCACCGGCGGCGCCGGTTTCATCGGCTCGGCCGTCGTCCGGCATCTCATCAACGACACGACGCATGACGTCGCCAACGTCGACAAACTCACCTACGCCGGCAACCTCGAATCGCTCGCCGCTGTGGCCGGTTCGCCGCGCTACCGCTTCCACCAGATCGACATCTGCGACGGCCCGGCGCTGGCGAAGGTATTCGCAGCGTTCCGGCCCACGGCGGTAATGCATCTGGCAGCCGAATCGCATGTCGACCGCTCCATCGACGGCCCGGCGGCCTTCATCGAGACCAACGTCGTCGGCACCTACACCCTGCTCGAAGCGGCCCGCGCCTACTGGAACACCCTGCCTCAGTCGGAGAAGGACGCCTTCCGCTTCCACCACATCTCCACCGACGAGGTGTATGGCGATCTCGAAGGCACCGACGACCTGTTCACCGAAACCACGCCCTACGCGCCCAGTTCGCCCTACTCCGCCTCCAAGGCCGGATCGGACCATCTCGTGCGCGCCTGGCAGCGCACCTACGGCCTGCCCACGCTGGTCACCAACTGCTCCAACAATTACGGCCCTTTCCACTTCCCGGAAAAGCTCGTCCCGCACATCATCCTCAACGCCCTGCATGGCAAGCCGCTGCCGGTGTATGGCGACGGCGGGCAGATCCGCGACTGGCTCTTCGTCGAAGACCACGCCCGCGCGCTGGTGCAGGTGGTGAGTCGCGGCGAGGTCGGCGAAACGTACAACATCGGCGGCCACAACGAGAAACGCAACCTGGAAGTGGTCCACACACTGTGCGACCTGCTCGAGGAACTCGCGCCCAACAAACCGGAGGGCCTCGCCCGCTACCGCGACCTCATCACCTTCGTGAAGGACCGCCCCGGCCACGACCGCCGCTACGCCATCGACGCGTCCAAGATCGAGCGCGAACTCGGCTGGGCGCCGCAGGAAACCTTCGAAACCGGTCTGCGCAAGACGGTGCAGTGGTATCTGCAGAACGAAGCGTGGTGGCAACGGGTGCTGAGCGGGGCGTATCAGCTCGGGCGGCTGGGGCAAGCCTGAAAGGCTGCCGGCCATTGCAGCAGTCACCCGCGCAACAGTCTGACGTTCAGTCCCCCGACACGGCCAAACGACGCGTCGCCGGTAAGGAACACGTGCTGCGAGCCGAGTTGCAGGCAGCTCGCCGCCTGCAATGCGTCCGGCGTACGCAGCCCGTGCTTCACACGGATCGCCGCAGCGAGTTCCACGACTTCCCGCCCCAACTCCACCCAGCGCAAATCCGGCCGGGCAAAGAAGGCATCAAACGCGGCAAGCGTAGCATTGTCGCCCGCCCTCATCGGGCCGACACGGCATTCCAGCCAGCTCAGCCGGCTGACGGCCGCGCCAAGGCCGGGATGCTCGCGCGCGATCTCCGCGATCTCGTCACGCACACTGCCCGCAAACGGCTCCCTGCCCTCGATCAGGTAGATCAGCGCACACGCATCGAAAAAGGCGATCACCAGTCCCGCTCCGACCGCAGATCCGCATCGATCTGCTCCCTGTCACGCGTGCCGCCACCCGAATGGGCGAGCAACCATTGCACAGCCGTCAGCCCCTCCGGCGCGGCGCTTCGCCGGCCAAGGAGTCGCTGATACTCCTCCTCCGATAGCACGACAGCCGCCGGCTTGTTGCGCTTGATGATGTGCACCGGGCCACGCCGTAGGCCTTCCTCGATGGCTGCCATGCCGCGGCGCTTGATCTCGGCGACGGTCAGGATGTTATTCATTTCGATCGGCCCTAAATCAGTACTTTTTAAAATCTTAAAGTACCTTAAAGAGTACTGCCATGACAAGGCGGACCGTCAAAGTTGCCGTCCTTCTTCGCCGTCGCCCACGATGCCCTCGACGTTCAGGAGCACCGACATGGGACAAGCGCCAGAAGTCGCATCGCTGAACCGCGAGGCCTACCTTGCCTGGGAGGCGACGCAAGAAGACAGGCATGAGCACATCGCTGGCGAGGTGTTCGAGGATCCGGAAGACTGAACCCAGGCCCCCTCCTGTAGGAGCGCGATTGAGCGCGGCCGCTGCCTGCGAATCGCGGTCAAGCCCGCTCCTACCGTAACGGACGAGTGTCAAAATGCGCGGCGCCATCGCCCCCAAACGGCGACAATGGCGTGTTCTCATCCGGAGCAAGCAATGAAAGGCATCATCCTCGCCGGCGGATCCGGCACGCGGCTGCACCCCATCACCCGCGGCGTGTCCAAGCAACTGCTGCCGATCTACGACAAGCCGATGATCTACTACCCGCTGTCGGTGCTCATGCTCGCCGGCATCCGGGACATCCTCATCATCTCCACCCCCGACGACCTGCCCAACTTCCGCAAGCTGCTGGGCGACGGTAGCGACTTCGGCATCGCGCTCAGCTACGCCGAGCAGCCCTCGCCCGATGGCCTGGCGCAGGCCTTCCTCATCGGTGAAGAGTTCATCGGCGAGGACAACGTCTGCCTCATCCTCGGCGACAACATCTTCTACGGCGACAGATTTCCGGCGATGCTTCGTAGCGCGGTCAATAGGAATCAGGGCGCGACGATCTTCGGCTACCACGTCAACAGTCCAGAGCGATTCGGCGTCGTGGAGTTCGATGCGAACGGTAAAGTGATTTCGATCGAGGAGAAGCCTGCTCAACCGAAATCGAATTTTGCTGTCACCGGCCTGTATTTCTACGACAACGACGTAATCAGTATCGCCAAGCAGGTAAAGCCGTCCGCACGCGGCGAGCTTGAGATTACCGATGTCAATAACGCCTACCTCGCGCAAGGCAAGCTTGACGTTACCCTGCTCGGCCGCGGCTTCGCCTGGCTCGACACCGGCACCCACGATTCGCTGATGGAGGCAGGGCATTTCATCCAGACCATCGAGGCACGCCAAGGCCTGAAAGTCGCTTGCCTGGAGGAGATTGCCTACCGAAAGGGCTGGGTAAGCGCTGAAAAACTGGAGGCAGAGGCCGCCGCGCTATCGAAGACCGGATATGGCCAATACCTCCAGCGCGTCCTCACCCAAAGGTGGGTTGGATGAAGGTAATCGAGACGGCCCTGCCCGGTGTGCTGATCATCGAGCCCAGGGTTTTCGGTGACTCGCGCGGCTTTTTTCTCGAGAACTATCGGGCTGACCGTTATCGCGAAGTCGGAATCGACCTGCCCTTCGTTCAAGACAATCATTCGCGATCGCAAAAGGGCGTTCTTCGCGGCCTCCACTTTCAGCGCAAGCGCCCGCAGGGAAAGCTGGTGAGGGTGAGCAGAGGCACCGTTTTCGACGTCACCGTGGACATCAACCCGCACTCCCCCACCTGCGGGAAGTTCGTGTCGGTCCAGTTGAGCGACGACAATCATCGCCAGGTCTGGATTCCGCCCGGCTACGCCCACGGCTTCTGCGTTCTCAGCGACGTTGCGGACTTCGAGTACAAGTGCACGGCCTATTACGACCCGAATGACGAAGGCGGAATCATCTGGAACGACGCGGACCTCGGAATCCAGTGGCCGATCGCCGACCCCATCCTTTCGCACAAGGACACGCTCCTCCCCCCGCTGAAAGACCTGCGGCAGGCAAGCTCATGAACCTGCTTCTGAAAGTCATGCGCGATCCCGAAGTGAGATCACCTTCAGTAACCCGATCCCGCCCAACGCAGGCAACAGGGCACCTCGCTCCGCAGCCAGTGCCATCGGTTCACCCGCTCTAACGGAATTTCAATGTCGCTGGGCAACAATCTCAGACGCGGCGCGCTCTGGCTTTTTATCGGCAACACCGGCAACCAGATCCTCGGCTTCCTGCTCGGGATCATACTTGCGCGCATCCTCGTGCCCGAAGACTTCGGCATGATCCTCACCATCCAGATCTTCACCGGCTTGGTGGGCATGGTCAGCGGCGGCGGCATGGGGCAGGCGCTGGTGCGGGCGAAGGAAGCGACGCACGCCGACTACAACGTCGTGTTCACGCTGCAACTGGCCATCGGAATCGCGATCTACGGATGCTTTTTTGCCGTCGCCCCCTGGTTTGCCGATTGGTACCGCACACCGCTATATGCAGATCTTCTCCGCGTGTCCGCGCTCTCGTTCATCCTTCGGCCCTTCGTCAATCTGCCAAGCAACATGCTTCATCGTGAAATGCGCTACAAGGCGAAGGCGATGATGCAGTTGATCAACCTGCTACTCAGCAACTCCCTTGCCATAGGGATGGGATTGAGTGGCTACGGCGTCTGGAGCCTTACCGTCAGCGGATTGATATGTTCAGCCATCAGCTCGCTGATTCTCATGCACGTTAGCGGTTGGCGCCCCAGTCTTACCGCCAACTTTAGCCGTGCCCGCGAACTGGCGCGTTATGGGATGCTCGCATCGGCCAATGACATTGTCGTCTACCTTCAGCAACAGGTCAGCACGTTCGTCCTCTCGCGCGGCGCAGGACCAACAGCCGTGGGCCATTACAACAAGGCGGACAGCATCGCCTATTTGCCTCAACGCTTCGTTACCGGCTCAGTGTATGACGTACTGTTCAGAGCACTTGCGAAGGAGCAGGACAATCTCGACCTGAGTCGCTACCTTTATTTTCGATCCATCACCCTCGTCGCGCTGTATGCCCTGCCGCTGTACGTGGGGCTGTATTTCGTCGCGGAACCGCTGATTCTCCTGCTCTATGGAAGCAGATGGCTGGAAGCTGCCGCGCCAATTTCGGTGCTGGTCATGGCTGGCCCCTTTATGATCGTCGAGAACCTGTCCGGCGCGGTTCTCGCAGCACGGAACAAACTCGGCAAGGAACTGGTAGTACAAGTGCTAATGCTGGTGATCCTCGTCTTAGCCGTTCTCGCGGGCATTCCTTACGGTCTGACGGGGGTGGCAGTCGCTTTCGTCACGGCATCCGTTTATCGCATGTTCCACATGTACTGGCTAGCCTCGCGCGCCCTCGAGGCACGCCCCGCGAAGCTCCTGGCCGCCTTATCCGGCCCGCTTCTCATCACCGCCCTGATGGCACTGGCGCTCGTGCTCGCGGACTCAATGCAGCCTATTGACGTGAGCGGCAACGGATTGCTGTATCTCGTATATATGGGGTCGATCGGAGGTGCTGTCTATGCAGCATTGTTCTTCATGCTTCCGATTGCGGAGATTCGTTCGGAGTCAGCGCGCTGGAAGGCGAAAATCGTGCCGCTCCTGCGCAGGTCAGCAAAACAATGACCGGACCGCACTCCACCCTAGCGCTCACGCGAGGATCGGGGCACGGCACACACCAGGCCCCTTCAACGCCTTTGAACCCCCGTTAGAAAACGATGCTGTTCAACTCCTACGAATTCATCCTGTTCTACTTCCCGGCCACATTCGCGGTCTTCTTCGCGCTTGGCCGCTACAGCCGTCCGCTTGCCGCGCTCTGGCTGTTCGCGGCGTCCCTTTTCTTCTACGGCTGGTGGGATCCGACCTATGTGAGTCTGTTGATCGCCTCGATCCTGTTCAACTTCGGGCTCGGCTCGGCCATCGCGCGCGAGCATGAGCGCGGCAACGCCAATCGCAAGAGATGGCTTTTGATCGGAGCAGTCGCCGCGGATCTGACGCTGCTGGGCTACTACAAGTACGCCAACTTCTTCCTGTCCAACGTCAATTCCATCCTCGATACCAGCTGGCACCTCGGGACCATCATCCTTCCACTCGGCATTTCATTCTTCACCTTCACCCAGATCGCCTTCCTGGTCGATTCTTACCGTGGCGAGGTCAAGGAACGAAATTTCATTCACTACGGGCTCTTCGTCACGTATTTTCCCCACCTCATTGCCGGCCCGGTTCTACATCACAAGGAAATGATGCCGCAGTTCGCACTCGAGCGGACGTACCGGCTGCACTGGGAAAACATTTCCGTCGGCCTGGCTGTGTTCGTGATCGGACTGTTCAAGAAAGTCGTCCTCGCCGATAGCGTCGCCCCCTTCGCATCGCCCGTCTTCAACGCCGCGGCCGCGGGCGCACAGCTGACGCTGATCGAGGCGTGGTGCGGCGCGCTGGCTTATACGCTGCAGCTTTACTTCGACTTCTCCGGCTATTCCGACATGGCCATCGGACTGTCGCGAATGTTCGGCATCCGCCTGCCGCTGAATTTCGACTCGCCGTACAAGGCGCGCAACATCGTCGATTTCTGGCGCCGCTGGCACATGACCCTCTCCCGCTTCCTGCGCGACTATCTCTACATCGCGCTCGGGGGCAATCGCTTCGGGCTGCTGCGGCGTTACGCGAACCTGATCGTCACGATGCTGCTGGGCGGCTTCTGGCACGGCGCCGGCTGGACCTTCATCATCTGGGGCGGTCTGCATGGTATCTACCTGTGCGTGAATCACGCCTGGAGCAGCTTGCGAACGCGCGCACTCGGTCACTTGCCGGTCACCTGGCCGGAACGACTGGTCGCAACCCTGCTCACCTTCCTGGCGGTCGTGGTGGGCTGGATCTTCTTCCGCGCCAGTGACGCCACGTCGGCAGTTTCCATCCTGCACGCGATGACGGGCAGCAACGGGATGCAGATTCCGAGCAACTGGCCCGCTGCCTGGTACATCCACGCCGGACTGCGGTGGATCGGCATCGATAACAGTCTCGGCCTGCCTGCGAGCGGATTCGACCTCCAGGGCACCAGCCCCTACTGGATCGCCGCCCTGCTCGCGATCGCCTGGGTCATGCCGAACACGCAGCAGTTCATGTCGCGATTCACACCCGCGCTGGAACCGGCAGAGGCGCTGCCCGCGCGGCCCAAGTGGGCGCCGACGCAGGCCTGGGCACTGGCACTTGGGCTGATGGCTACGATCGCCATCCTGCACCTCACCGCGGTCAGCGAGTTCCTCTATTTCCAGTTCTGATGACGACCTCTCCCGAACCCCGCCACCACAAGGCTTTCGTACGCAGTCTCGCGCTCGCCTTCGCGCTCTGCGCCGGACTGGTATTCGGCATCAACGTCGCAGTGGATCCACTGTGGTTCTTTGCAGGCAACCAGCTCACGGGCAGGAACTTCGGTTTCGATGAACGCAACGCCAAACTCAATCAGTTCCTGCGCGCCCCCGAAAAATACGACTGCGTGATCTTCGGCAGCTCGCGCGCAACCTGGATGCCCGAAGACGCCCTTGCGCCACATCGGTGCTTCAACCTTGCCTTCTCTGCGGGTCAGGTCGAAGAGTTCGTCGCCTTTGCCCGCTACCTGCGCCAGCGCGGCATCCGGCTTCGGCATATCGTGGTCGGGGTCGATGGCTTCAATTTCGAAACCGAGGGACGCGACCCTGCCAGCATTCCGCAGCATGTCGCGGAACAAAGCGCCCCGCCTTCGCCCCTGCCTGCCTACCTTTCGGCCGACAGTCTGCAGATGTCCTGGCGAACCCTGGCCAACCGGATGAATTCCCCGGGCTACTATGACCGGACCTTCACGAAGGTGGTCAGCGACCGGGCTCCGACCTTCCAGCCAGACAAATCCCTCGCTGCCGAGGGGCTTCAGCGTGCCGATGCATCAAGACGCAGGAACAACTCCTTCGACACCCGCAACGCGGTCCTGTACAAAACGCTCGTTGAAGTTTTTCCCGAGGCAAAGGCTATCGCCTACGTGCCACCGATCAGCGCCTGGCACATTGCGGAGCTCGACAGGCGAGGCACTCTCCCGAAATACCTTGATGCCCTGTTTGCAACGGCCCACTACTTCCCGACCTTCTTCTATTTCTCCGCGCCTTCGCCCGTCACCATGCGCACCGACACGACCTACGACGGCTCGCACTACCTGCCCGAGTTCAACCGGTCGATCGGCATCGCCCTCGTTGCCGGAAGAACGGGGGATTGGGGCCTCGACGTGAAGGCATTGGACAGGACGGCTTACGGGGACCGCTACCGCGAAGCGCTGGCAGGCTTTCAGGCCAGACAGCTTGCACGCCACTGACGGACTGCTCAACTTCCTCATGCGCATCGACCCGATTTCATCTTTCCTGCACAGGCACGCCGGCGCCCATGGCGCGGTGATGCTGATGTACCACGCGGTGCAGGCCCGTGCGGGTTCGCCCGCCTGGCCGTGGGCGGTTTCCCTTTCGCGCTTCTGCGACCAGCTCGACTTCCTGAAGGCGGAGGGCTACCACACGCCGACCATGGCCGAGCTGGCCGCCAACCCCGATGCACCGCGCGGACGCACCGCGGTCATCACCTTCGACGACGGCTACGTCGACAACCTCGCGGCGATGGAAGCCCTTCAACAGCGTGGGATGCGCGCAACCTGGTTCATCGTCTCGGGCTCGATCGGAACCAACCCGGCTTGGCCGGCCGACGGACGACCCGCCGGGCGTCTGTTGAATGCTGCCGAACTGCGCGACATGCAGGCCGCCGGCATGGAGATCGGCTCGCACACGGTTAGCCATGTACGCCTTCCCAGCCTCGACGATGAAGCCCTCTCGCGTGAGCTGACCACATCCAGGGCGACGCTCGAAGAGACGCTGGGCGGCCCGGTATCGAGCTTCGCCTATCCCTACGGCGCCTGGGACGCACGCTGCGTTGCCGCCGTCCGTGAAGCCGGTTACGCCGCTGCCTGCACCACCCGCACCGGATGGGCCCTGCGTGACAGGGACCCGTTCATGCTGCGCAGGCTGACGGTGTTCAACACGGACACCACGGCAAGCCTCGCGCGCAAGCTGTACTTCGGTAGCCACGACGTTGCCTGGTCCGACCTTGCCCGCTATGTCCTGCGCCGCGTGAGAGGCTGACCACATGAGCACCCGTGAACGCCCTCCCACCGTCTCCATCGTCATGCCGTGCTACAACGCCGCGGCACACCTCGCCACTAGCGTCGGCAGCGTGCTCGCCCAGCGTTTCGACGACTGGGAACTGATCGCCATTGACGACGGCTCCCGCGACACGACGCTGGCCTGGCTGGAGTCACAAACCGACCCCCGCATCCGAGTGCACTCCCAACCAAACCAAGGAGTGAGCGCAACACGCAACGCCGGACTGCAACTCGCCCGCGGTCGCTACCTCGCCTTCCTCGACGCCGACGACACCTGGGCCCCGGACTATCTGCAGCGCATGGCCGCCGCACTTGACGCGCACCCCGGCGCTGTCCTCGCCTACTGCGGCTGGCAGAATCTGGGGCTTTCCGGTGGCCGGGGGGCGCCCTTCGTGCCCCCCGACTACGAAACCCCCGACAAGGCCGAGACGCTTTTCGCGGGCTGCCGATGGCCGATCCACGCCGCCCTTACCCGCCGCGACGCCCTGCTCGCCGCAGGCGGCTTCGAGCCCACCCTGAAGAACGCCGAGGACTATCACCTGTGGCTGAAGGTCGCGATACCCGCCCCGATCGTCAGGGTCCCCGAGGTGCTCGCCTTCTACCATTTTCATGGCCGGGAGCAGGCCTCGGGGAATCACGCGCGAGCGGCATTGCATCACTGGCATGCGCAGTTGCACTACCTTAAGATCAACCCGGCCCTCCAGACCCGCCTGGGTGGTCGACGAATCCGCGAACTGACCGCAGGCGAACTGCTCCGGCGGGGCTATCTCCGCTACTGGGCGAGGGATCTCCCCGCCGCGCGCACGATCTTCCGCAAAGTCATGCGGCTAGGTTACGGAACGCTGCGCGACTGGAAATACATGCTGCCATCGCTATTGCCGCTAAAGATGCATCGAATGCTGCTCGACCGCATTGACGGCAGTCGGTCGCACTCCCAACCGAACCCATGACGATGCTCACCTTCGCCTTCTGCACCTTCAACCGCTGCGAGCGCCTCGAAAAACTCGTCGGCGCGATGCGCGCGCAGACCTGCCCGGTCCCATTCGAGATCCTCGCGATCAACAACAACAGTTCGGATGCGACGCTCCAGGTCCTCGAGCACCTGTCGCGCCAGCCTGGCCCTCGGCTGCGCTGGGTGACCGAGGAAACCCAGGGCATCGTCCCCGCCCGCAATCGCGCGATCGCCGAGGCGCTGGGCAGCGACATCCTCGTCTTCATCGACGACGACGAACTGCCGGACCCCGGCATGCTTGAGGCCGCCGCAGACGCGATCCTGAACGAAGGTGCCGAATGCGTCGGCGGCCGCATCCGGATCGACTTCGAGCCCTTCGGTCGCCCCGGCTGGCTCGACGACGAGGTTGCTGGCTTCCTGGGTGCACTCGATCATGGCCCCTCTCCACTCTGGGTGCAGGACGAAAGGACACCCGTCTGGAGCGGCAACGTCGCCTACCGCATGGAGATCTTCCGCGCCGACCCGGCGCTGCGCTTCGACATCCGCTACAACCGCGAAGGCGCGGGCATCGGTGGCGGTTCGGATGCGATCATGTTCAGAACGCTGCTGGCGCGCAAGGCGCGAATCCGCTATCGCCCGGACATGGTCATCCGCCATCTGGTCGACGAATGGAAGCTGCAGCGCCGCTATTTCCTGCGGTTGCACTACCGGGCAGGCCTGCGCCGCGGGCGCTACCAGCTTCCCGAGTACCCGCGCACGGTAATGGGTGTTCCCCCTTTCCTGATTG
Organism: Thauera sp.; assembly: GCA_017302295.1. Lineage (GTDB taxonomy): Bacteria > Pseudomonadota > Gammaproteobacteria > Burkholderiales > Rhodocyclaceae > Thauera. The sequence continues at coordinate 90,911 of JAFLDS010000004.1, forward strand.
CGCAATACCTGCGACAGGCGACTCAGGCGCTCGGCATGCAGCTTGTCGGCCGCCCGGGCGCCCTGCGTCAGGGGATGAATGCCGCCAACACGCTCGGCTGCCTCCTCGGCTACTCACAGCGGTCTTCGCACCCGACGCCGCAGGAGTAACGCATGTCGTTTTCTCAACTGCAGCGCGTCGCGAAGCTCCTCGACCCGGAGATCCGCAGCAAGAATCTCGATGCGCTCCGCCTGCGCGCCCGAGAGCTTTACTGGGCTGCAACCCGCCCGTCCCAGCCCGACCCCGTCTTCGTCATCGGCTGCTCGCGCTCCGGAACCACCGTCACCTTTGAGACGATCGCCGCATCCGGCCATTTCCGGCACTTCGACTACGAACTGCCGCAGTTCTGGAACAGCCTGCGCGGCCCGCTCAACAACGGCTGGGCGTCGGAGGCCGTCGATGCGTCCGAGGCGCGTCCCGAACATCGTGACCGCGCGCTGGCCTATTTCTACGCCCGCCTCGGCGCCGGCCCGGTGCTCGACAAGACCTGCATCAACACGATGCGCGTGGGCTACCTGCACAAGCTGTTCCCACAGGCAAAGTTCGTTTTCATCCAGCGCGACGGCCGCGACAACGTCAGCTCGATGATGGACGGCTGGCGCCTCGGGCGCACCGACGGTGGCTTCGGGCTGGAGAAGTTCCTCGGCCCCTCGCCCGAACCTGTTGCGATCAACGGCGGCGAGTTCCGCGAATGGCACTTCTTCCTGCCGCCCGGCTGGCGCGACTACAACCACGCCTCGCTCGAGGAGGTGTGCGCCTTCCAGTGGCTGAGCATGAACCGCCTCGCACTCGACGCCGCGCGGCAGATTCCGCCCGGGCAATGGATCCGGGTTCGGTACGAGGACATCTTCGAGCGCCCGGTCGATATGTTCCGAGAAGTCTTCGAACGTCTCGACGTACCCTTCACCGACGCGATGCGGGCGCATTGCACCGGCCTCGTCAGCCGGCCCACCAGCGTGGTCAAGGGCAAGCCCAAGCAGCAGAAGTGGAAGGAGAGCAACCCCGCCGCGATCGAGCGCATCCTGCCGACCATCGCGCCGCTGATGCGCGAGATGGGGTACGACCCCGATGCGTGACACGGCACCGGCAGTCAGCGTCGTCATCCCCGCCTACAACGCCGCCTGGTGCGTGCGCCGCGCCGTCGACAGCGTGCTGGCACAGACCTTCAGCGACTTCGAGCTGATCGTCGTCGACGACGGCAGCACCGACGACACCGCAGCGGTGCTGAACACCTACAGCGACCGGCTGCGCATCGTCAGCAAACCGAACGGCGGCCTCAGCAGCGCGCGCAACGCCGGCATCGACGCCGCTCGCGGCCGCTACGTCGCCTTCCTCGATGCCGACGACTGGTGGCTCCCCGAGAAGCTTGCGCGCCAGGTCGCGCTGATGGACGCCGACCCGGCGCTGGTGTTCTGCTCCACCGCGGCACGCATCGAATCGCCCGAGGGCGAGCCGCTCGGCGAATGGGCTTGCGCGCGCAGCGCGCTCCCCACGCTGGAGGCGATCTTCGCCACCAACGCCCACGTCGCCGGCAGCGGCTCCGCGGTGCTCGCGCGCCGCGACGCCTTCGCCCGCAGCGGCGGCTTCGACGAGACCCTGCGCAGCCTCGAAGACATCGACATGTGGATGCGGCTGGCCGCCATCGGCGGCTACGCCTGCGTACCGCAAGCGCTCGCGGTGATCCTGAAACGCCCGGGCAGCATGAGCGGCAACCTCGACGTGATGCGCGACGCCGCCATCACCGTGATGCGCAAGAACCGCCCCCTGCTGCCGCGCGCACGGCGCGGCGGCTTCTGGCGCCACGCCTACGCCGGCATGCTGTCCGATTTTGCCAAGTGGGCCTGGCGCTCCAACCGCCGCCGCCAGGCCCTCGGCGACGCGCTCGCCGGCCTGTGCCTGTCTCCGCTGGGGCGCGGGCGCCTGATGCTCGGCCTGCTGCTCGCCATGATGACGAACCGAACCGTATGAACATGTCGGAAGCGCCGCTGCAGATCACCGTCCTGATCTGCACCCACAACCGTGTCGACCTGCTGGGCAAGGCCATCGCCTCGCTCAACCGCGCCACCCGGCCAGCCAACGCCGACATCCGCCTGTTCGTCGTCGCCAACGCCTGCACCGACGGCACGCACGGCTTCCTCGACGCCTACGCGTCCGAAGCCGGCCGCCTGCCGCTCGACTGGATCGCCGAGCCCACGCCGGGCAAGTCGCATGCGCTCAATCGCGCGCTGCCGATGCTCACCGCGCCCATCGTCGCCTTCGTCGACGACGACCACCGCGTCGATGAAGGCTATCTCGCCGGCGTCGCCGACGCGGCGCGCACCTGGCCCGAAGCGGGGCTGATCTGCGGACGCATCCTGCCCGACTGGGACGGCACCGAACCCGAGTGGGTGCACGAAGCCGGCCCCTATCGCATCTACCCGCTGCCCGTGCCGCGCTACGACCAGGGCGACACGCCGATGCGCATCGATCTCGACGGCAACATCCCCGGCGGCGGCAACCTCGTCGCCCGGCTCGAGGTCACGCGCAACACCGGCCCCTTCCTGACCGAACTCGGCCCCACCGGCCACGACCTCGGCGGCGCCGAAGATCTCGAATGGGTCCGCCGCGCCATGCGCCAGGGCGCAGTGCTGCGCTACGCGCCCGGCATCGTCCAGCACCACTACGTCGATGGCGAGCGCCTCACCCTGTCCTACCTGATGCGCAAGGGCTTCCAGCGCTCGAAGTCCGTCATGCGTTTCCGCCGCACCGAGGGCGGCGTGCCGCTCTACATGTGGCGCAAGGTCAGCCGCTACGCGGTGCGCAGCGCCCTGTCGATCCGCGCCCAGGCGCGGCGCTTCTACCTCGTCCGCCTGGCATCGTCGCTCGGCGAGATGAGCGGCATGCGCGAAGCCGAAGTGCAGCGCCGCCGGCGCGCGCGCCTGCCCCGCCTACCCGAGCAGAACCGCCTCTACCTTACCGGTCTCGCCGCGCTCGCCGCCTTCGTCGCCGCGGCATTCGCCTCCGGCGGACGCTTCGATGACGCCGTCCTCCCGGCGCTCGGCATCGCGCTCCTGATGACCCTGTCCCTGGCGGTGAAGTCCGTCCGCGACTTCTCGCAGACCGGCCCCCGCCTGCGCGACGAGATCCTTTCCCGCTACCGCAGCTACGTCCCGTTCGCGATGGGGCGCCTCGGCTTCTGGACTTTCGGCGTCGGTTTCTTCGCCGCCCTGCCGGGTTCGGTGCTGGCCGTCGCTGGCGCGGAAGCGCTGGGCACACCGCACAGCTGGCTGACCGGAAGCCTCGGCGCCCTGCTGTCGCTGGGCATCGGCACCGCCTACGTCGGATGCCACGCCCTGATACACAACCCCGGGCTCATCGTCAGTTCCTGGCAATACCGCACCCGCCACCTGCACCGGCTGTGGCACCGCCTGTCGGCGCCCGGCCTCGAACGGTTCGCGCGCACAGGGGCAATCGCCGTCGGTGCGCTCACCATCGCGCTCGTCGCCGCCCTCTCCACCCGCGGCTTCACCGACGCCGCCCTTGCGCTCCTGTGCCTCCTGATCGGCTACGTCTGCCTCATCCACTTCGCCCTCGCCGAGCCCGAGGGACGGGCTCGCAACCGCCGCAACAGCGGGCCGCCCAACCTGCTGCTGATCGGCTCCGACACCCTGCGCGCAGACCGCATCGGCGCCAGGCGCAACGGGCAATCGCTCACGCCCAACATCGACCGCCTCGCCGCATCGGGCACGCAGTTCTCGGCCTGCTACGTGCCCTGCGCGCGCACCGCGCCCAGCCTCATCTCGATGCTCACCGGCACCTGGCCGCACACCCACGGCATCCGCGACAACTTCGTCGCCGACGACGAAACCAAGCTCGAGGTTGCCTCGCTTCCCGGCCTCCTGCGCGCACTGGGCTATCGCAACGCCGCGGTGTCGGACTGGTGCGGGGCCGACCTGGGCAAGTTCTCACTGGGCTTCGACATCCTCGATCTGCCCGACGACCAGTGGAATCTGCGCTACCTGATCCGCCAGGGGCCGAAGGACATCCGCCTGTTCCTGTCGCTGTTCCTGCACAACCGCATCGGCCGCCTCGTGCTGCCCGAGCTCTATTACCTCGGCGGCGTCCCGCAGACCACCCGTCTGGGGCAACGCGGCCGCCGCATGCTGTCGCGTCTGGCCGAGGCCAATCAGCCCTTCCTGCTCAACCTCTTCTACTCGACGACGCACCCGCCCTTCTCGTCCGAATACCCCTACTACCTGCAGCACGCGGCCCCCGCCTACGACGGCGAATCGAAGTTCGCCATGGCACGCCTGAGCGACCCGTTCGAGATCATCCGCCGCCAGGGCGAGCCCCGCGAAGAGTTCGATCTCGACCAGATCCTCAACCTCTACGACGGCTGCGTCGCCCAGTTCGACGCCGAGGTCGGGAAGGTTCTCAACCACCTCGAATCGAGCGGCCTCGCCGAGAACACCATCGTCGTGCTGTACAGCGACCACGGCATGGAGTTCTTCGAGCACGGCACCTGGGGCCAGGGCAATTCCGCGCTGGGCGACTTCAGCGCGCGCGTGCCCCTCATCATCGCCGACCCGCGCCAGCCCGGCGGCCAGCGCGTCGATCAGGTCGTCCGTACCATCGACCTCGTGCCCACGCTGCTCGAACTGCTTCCCGCGCCCTCGGTGAAATGTGACGGCACCTCCCTCGTCCCCGCCATGACCGGCGCGCACGACCTGAAGCTGGGCGCTTTCAATGAAACCGGGATCTGGATCACGCCCGCACCGGGGCTACCGGACAATCACCTGAAGTATCCCGACCTGCTCGAACTGCTGGATGTGCCGGATGATGCATCCGGCACCCTCGCCATCAAGTCCGAATACCAGAGCATCGTCCTGCTCGCCAAGGATCGCATGGTGCGCGACGGCTGCTGGAAGCTCGTCTATCAGCCGCTCGACGAAGGCAAACAGCTCAGGCTCTACAACGTCGAGAACGACCCGGGCTGCACGAAGGACATCGCCCCGGACCATCCCGAACATGTCGCGCGGCTGTGGGCCGAACTCCGCAACTGGATGGCGGGCGACATGGTGCTGCGGCGTGACGTGCGAGTCACGCCGAGTTGAGGACAAGGACCGGGACAGCGCTCAGCTCGCCGAGGCGCCCGAACAGCCCCCGCCGGGCACGCGGAAGATGTAGGCGGGCTTTTGCTGGGTCATGGCACTCAGCGGTCCTCGAACCTTTTCCGCGATCGATCCCGGGAGCCTTGCGGCGAGAGCCTTGAAGAACTGGAAGATGTAAGGCATAGCGAGCTCCGGGGCGGCATCGAGCGTTCCGCTCGGTTCCCAGCACGACGGAGCCTGCGCGCGCGCCCAGCCCCGGGAGTAGCCCCAGTCCGCCGTTTCGGAGTCGAACACGACATAGGCCGGTCCGGCTCGCCCGACCTCATTCATCGAACCCGTCATCGCCTGTATGCGGACCGTTTGTCCTTGTGGATCCACGAGCGCGTCGAAATTCGCCGCCCGCTGCGCACCGATTGCTCCATAAACCGACGCCCCCGAATTCTGTTTTGCAAAAGCGACCGTCGCTTTGCTGTTGGCAGTGAAGACGGCGACGACATTTTTTTCCAGCGCCGACAGTACGGCGGCCGGCACGATAATCAACACCATTGCAGCCGAGAGGCTGCGGCCCTTGAGCTTCGCCAGCGCAACCCCGCCCAGCAAGGCAAGGGGCGCCATGAACATGAGCATGTAATTCACCTGTTTGGTAATCAGCTTGAGCGGCGCAAGTGCCACCGGCAGGAGCGAGAAAAGCAGCAGCATCCCCATGCTCCACCAAACCACGAATCCCGTCGAATCACTCCCCTCAGCGCGCGCATGCTTCGAACGAGCCCAGACAAGCAGCCCAGCCAGCGCCAGATATCCCAGAAGCCAGGTGTGATAAGGCTTTGCAAACAGATACTGCGGATAGAACAGCGGGCTGTCGATGACGCTGGCAAACCGTGCGTCATCGCCCGAATAAGCCGACACCGAACCACCAGCGATACGGAACGCGTAGAGTGGATCGCCTGCCACCGCATTGAAGAACAACAGGTTAGCTCCAACCATCGCACCAAAGCCCAGCAGCATCCAACCCCAGCGCCAGTTCCAGCAGCGGAAGACGACGGGGAACGTCAGGAAGATCGCAAGAAAGACGACGGTGCTTTCCTTGATCCACAAGACCATGCCGGCCGCCAGGCCCGCCAGGAGAAAATGGAAGGGCCGCCCGCTCTTCTGCCCCAACCAGAACAACAGGAACGTCGCGGTCATGAACAAGGCCAGGGGCGGATCCGCCATCAGGCGCCCCGCGTAGTGCACGTGCAGCGGCAAGGTCCCGAGCAGCAGCCCCCCTAGAGCCGCCGCGCGCAAACCTACGATCCGATTACCAATCAGGATGAGCAAAGCGATCTCGGCTATCGAGCACGACAATGTCCACAGATTGGCAACCACTTCCGTCTGGCCGAACACGTACATCAGGCCAGCGATCGGCAACTGGAACCCGTAGCGTATCGAACCGATGTAATTCGTCGGCGAAAAATCCCCGCTCAGCGCGCGAACCGCTGCTCCCAGATACGTCACTTCATCCGAGCCATAGAAGCCCGTATAGAAGTAGAGCCGCTGGACGAGGCTGAGCAACAACACGGTCGCCGCGGCCACCCAGAGTCGATTATCCGAAAGGGCGACAGGTGCTGCCGGAACCCAATCCGCCTTCGATGCCGTTCGCGCGAAACCGCTCATAGCGCAGCCAGCACCTGCTGAATGACTTCGGTCTGCTGCTCCTCCAGCCCCAGCCAAAGAGGCAACCGTACCAGCCGGTCGGCAAGTTCCGACGTCACCTTCAGCTCGCCATGCGCGCGCCCGAGCCTTTGCCCTGCCGGCGCACTGTGAAGCGGAATGTAATGGAACACGCTATTGATCCCGACCTTGCGCAGCTTATCGATGAAGGCCGTGCGCGCATCAAGATCCGGCAGCAGCAGGTAATACATGTGCGCGTTGTGCGTGCAGTGGGCGGGGATCACGGGCCGGCGAAGCTTGCCGGCCTTTTCCGCCTCGGCGAACCACTGGTGGTAGGTGTTCCAGATGCCGAGCCTGCGGCGCGTGATGCTATCGGCCTCCTCCATCTGCGCCCACAGGAAGGCCGCGATCAATTCGCCCGGCAAATAGGACGAACCAATATCCACCCAGGTGTATTTGTCCACCTGCCCGCGGAAGAACTGTGAGCGGTTGGTGCCCTTCTCACGGATGATCTCGGCACGCTCGGCTAACGCCGGGCCATTTACGAGCAGCGCACCGCCTTCACCGGAAATGATGTTCTTGGTCTCGTGAAAGGACATCGCCCCCATGTGGCCGATGCCGCCCAGCGGACGGCCCTTGTAGCTCGCCATCACCGCCTGCGCCGCATCCTCGATCACCAGCAGATCATGCTTGCGCGCAATGCTCATGATCGCATCCATCTCGCAACCGACGCCCGCGTAGTGCACTGGCACAATCGCTCGGGTGCGCTCGGTGATGGCCGCCTCGATCAGCGTCTCGTCGATGTTCAGCGTGTCGGGCCGGATGTCCACGAACACGGGCACCGCCCCGCGCAGTACGAAGGCATTGGCTGTCGACACGAAGGTGTACGACGGCATGATCACTTCGTCGCCCGGTTTGAGGTCCGCGAGCATGGCAGCCATCTCTAGCCCTGCGGTACATGAATGCGTTAGCAGCGCTTTGCCCGCACCGGTACGCGCCTCGAGCCAGCGCGAGCATTGCTTGGTGAAGCTGCCGTCCCCGGCCAGGTGCCCGTTGGCGTGCGCCTGGGCGATGTACCAGAGTTCTTTGCCCGTCATGTAGGGCTTGTTGAATGGGATATTCATAGGCTGGAGCCGCTATTTGCCGGCAGAGAAGATGTCGATCGGAAAACCCAGAACTTCTGGAGCATGAAGAGCATGGCGGCCAGGGCGAGAATCATCACGCCTTGAACCAACTGATGTGCATAGCCGAGTCTGTCCACGAGAATGAAGAGCGCAGCCAAGTTGATGAAATACCCGGCCGCGTAGGCGATGCAGTATCGAGCAAACGCCGTCCCGTGTGCGCCTGCGTGACGAAATGACCAGCGCTTGTTGAAGATGAAGGTCTGAGCAACCCCGACCGCGTACAGCAGGGTCATTGCGAGCTTGTGCTCCATGCCCGCCGCGGTGATGCCGAGGTAGAGCAGGTAGCCGACCGCATTCGAAAGGACGCCGACGATCCCGTAGCGAAACAACTGGCCGAGCGTTGTCTTCATGAGGCGAGCGGCCCTTCGCGCCAGCCCCAGATGTACCAGGGCGCATCGGGCCCCACATTGAAAAGCAGGTCCATGATCGACACACCATGCTCGAACGGCAGGAAACGCTGCGGGTACGCAGGGTAGCCGCTGTAGTCCTTCCAGATCAGCGCCACCCCTGCGTCTTCAAAGCGTTGCGGCTCGATGTAGCTCTTTGCCGCCGGCCCGGAAATGTAGCGCTCTGTCCCGACCTGCGTGATGAGTTCAAGCAGCCGGTCCTGCTTCTGCCCCGACAAGGCGAACTCGCGCGAGTCGCGGAACACAGTGCCGATTCCGAGAAACTTGGTGGCAATGTGCCTGATCAGGTATTGATTCATCTCAGAGAGATTGGTCCACGGCCGATCGAGATAGAAGTGCTCGAAAAACTCGCGGTAACGCTCGAAGTGAGGACAGCTCCGATAGTTCTGCTGCAAAGTCTTCCAGTGCTTCTGCTGCCAGCTCGCGTCCTTCAGTTCGACCTCGCAGATCAAGCGGTTCGTATCCGACCCCGCCGGAATCGTGATCCACTCGGCACCCGCCGAAGCCTTGATCTTGTTGCGGTTGCGCCAGTCGTTCTTCGTGTACTGCAGATCATCGTAGAAGATGAACAGATCGGCATCGTGGATCAGGTCGAAATAGCCCTTCCAGGGGATGTAGTTGGACTGAAGTACGACAACGGACCTCATCGCCGATTGCCTTTATAGGAGGAGTTCATCTTGATGAAGCTGGCGGGCGGCACAACCACGTGATCGGCAATCGCAGAGGCCGCACCGATGAAGCTGTCTCGGCCAATCACGGCCGATCCGCATATCGTCGCGTTCGGTGAGATGAAGGAGTTTTCACCGACAATCACGTCATGATTGATGCAAGCGCCCGGCCACACCACGGTCAACTCGCCCAACTGCGCACGCACATCGACGACCGCGCCCGCCATGACCATGGCGCCCTCACCCACGACGGCGCTGTCCGCGACATAGGCCCGCGGATGCCGCAGTGCGGGCGCACGATAGCCAGCGGCCCGAATGCGCTCCCAGGCCGCCCAGCGCGCGGGAATGTTCGAGTAGCCGATGGCGACCGCGAATCCATAATCCGAAGCGGGAAAGTCTCTCGTGACCGCATCGAAAGTGCCGACAATTCCCGCGCCCCCGCTGAAATCATCGACCATCCCGATCACGGCATGCCCGCAATGCTGAGCAAGCTCGGCAACCGTAGCCGCAAACTCCTTGGAACCGTAGATCAATAGCCGCATCAGTGCGTACCTTCCATGGCACGCTCGGTCGTACGTCCGACGAGGAAAAGCGGCTTTCTTGAACTCTTGAAATTCATGCGCCCCAGGTATTCGCCGAAGATCCCGAGCACCAATAGCTGAACGCCGCCAAACAGCAGGATGCCAGCCATGATCGACGCGAAACCCGAGACCGAGATTCCGCCGAGCAGGAAGCGCAGGACAATGACTGCGAGCCAACTCATCCCGAGGAGGAAGGTCAGCAAGCCAATCCACGACGCCATTCGTAGCGGCAGGTCGGAGAAAGTCACGAAGATATTTACCGTGTGCGTGATGAGCTTTTTCAGCGTGTAGTTGCTCGTGCCGTTCGCTCGCACACCGTGTGGCACCTCGACCGATGCGTAGCGGTTGGTCAGCCACGACAGGTAGCCATCGACGAACGGGAACGGCGAGTCGAAGCGCTGAAGCTCGCGAGCGATGTCACCGCGGATCACGCGGAAACTGGTGTAGGTGTAGTTGAGCGACGGAATGGCCTTGTTGAAGAGCCAGCGCGCGGTGGCGGACGTGATGTTGCGCCAGGCCTTGTGGCTGCGCTGCGGGTAAACGCCGTAAACGAGGTCGTGCCCTTCGAGCGCCTTGCGGTAAAGATCGGGCAGCGACTCGGGGGCCTGCTCGAGATCGTCGTCGAGCGTGGCGATCCACTCGCCTTTTGCCTGAGAAAAGCCGCAGATCGTGGCCGCATGCTGGCCGAAATTGCGACTGAGCTGGATGCCGCGGACGCGCTTGTCGCGCGCCGCGATCTGGTTGATCACGCGCCAGGAGTCGTCTCCGCCGCAGTCTTCGACGAGGATGATCTCGAAGCTGGATTCGACTGGCTCGACAGCCGCGACGATGCGCCTGTGAAGTTCGGGGAGCGTTGCCTGGGAACGGTAAACGGGAATGACGATGGACAGACTTACGGACAAGGGGACACCTTATTAACTATTGCTTCGGCTGCTCGCCGAACGATTCACGCCACTTCTTTTGGATTTCTTCCGGTGGGCAGAAGCGGCAGCCCCGCTCGGACACGACTTCAGGCTCAGAGGCAGATCCGGACGTTGGCACTGCAGCCCCCCCCGCGGGCCCAGCAACCGGCTCGGGAGACTGCGTATCGGTCGCTTTGGAAGGCGGAGACTCAAGCTTAGGCTTCACCTCCGGAACCACGTTGGCGGCCGGCTCGGGGAATGGTTTCTTGCCACCCGCGCTGAGATAAGCCTCCTGCAGCGGTTTCGAACCAGGGAACTGACGTAGCCCCGCAGTCGCAACCTCGAGCGCAGTGCTCGTGTTCCCAAGCTCTCGATACGCCGTGATCAACGGCATGTATGCCGGCTGATAGGCCGGGTTGAAGGCGATCGCCTGCGAATACTGGCTAATCGCCTCGGCCTTCTGCTTCAACATGAGGAGCGCACTGGCCATTTCCACGTGGATCTGGGGGCGCATCCAGAAAGTCTTTTCGCCATGTTCGAGCACATAAGCATAGTTGGCTACGATCTCGCGCAGCATGTGCTCGCGCTCCTGTGGCGTACTCACCAAGCGCAGCCGATTCTTCATGAAGTTTGCAGCGATGCAATAGTGATGAATATGCAGAAAGTTGCTTTCACCGATATTTCCCGAAAGCGCTACTTTCTCGGCTTTGGACAACCCCTCCTTGATGCGGGCCTTGCAGAAAGGAGGAAGCGTCGCGAGTTCCACGTCTGTAGGGCTGTAAGGTAGAGCCGCATTTGCTCCTGCGCCCATGCTCAACAGAACACAAGCAATGATGTACTTTCTCATCGACTTCTCCTTACATTTCGCGACTGGTGGCCAGCGCGCTTGTCTTGCGCGAGACGGCGCTCCAGCTCAAGTTTGCGATCACTCTGGCAAGACCCGCATCACCTAGCGCCTTGCACCTATGCGAATCAAGCAGTAAGTCCGTCAAAGCCTGCGCAAGCTCTTCAAGTGAATCGCCATTCACGCGCAAACCGGTCACATTTTCAAGCACTGCAGAGCCTGTTCCGCCGGCGCGCCCAGCAATCGCAGTTTTTCCGCATGCCGCTGCCTCAAGAAATACGATTCCGAAACCTTCGGTATCACCCGCGATGTCACGATTGGCCAGCGCGAAGAGATCACATGCGTTATACCACCGAGGCAGATCCTCCATCGGAACGTGGCCAAGAAAGTTCACACGATCGCAGACCCCAGTCTGCTCCGCCAGCGCCTTCAGGTAGGCGTCATCCTCGCCAATGCCAATGATCGCATAGTGCACGTCCACGCCAGCCTGCAACAGTTCGGGCAAACAGCGGATCACCGAGTCGAATCCCTTGCGACGGCTCAAACGTCCGACGGAAAGAATGAGCTTTGCTTCCGGACCCAGCCCCAGGCCCGCCCGCAAATCCTCGTACGGCAGACCGGGGCGGAAGCGGTCGATGTCTACGCCGGGATGGATGATCTCGATGTGCTTCGGCTTCACGCCCATGCTGATGAGTGTTTCGCGGGTGAAGTCGCTATTGGCGATCACTCGATTCGCATGCCTCAGCGCGAAACACATCGCCTTGTATTTGTTGCCCTTGCCCCAACCGGTCAGTTCCTCCCCGTGCGCGTAGATCACCACCGGACGCCCCGTGAGCCGCGCCACCAACCATGCCACCAGCCCTTCAGGCAGGGCTCGGCCAGCGTGTATCGCATCGAACCGGTTCGTCATTGCGAGCCAAAGCGACTTGCCGAAAAACTTCAGGTACATGCCAAGCGACTCGGGCCGTAGCCAGGGGACTCGGCGCAGATTGAGGCGATGTACGCTGTTGGGGTGTCCGACATCGTACTCTCGGGCCCCGGGGACATCGGCCGTGACGATGTGAATCTCCTTGCCGCCGAGGCGACGGTAGACCTCATCGAACCAGACTGCGGTGCCGCCCTTCGTCGGGAGAAAGAGTTCCGTCAGGACCAAATATCGAGTGTGCATTGCGTATTCCTGTTAAGCGGCCGCGATCCTATCACCGCGAGTTCGCCTGCGGCCGGCCAGGCACCAGCCTGTCCAAGACGCGGGTGGCCAGCATGAGCACCCACCGGAGCCCGCTGAACTTCAGCGGACGGAGCAGTGCAGCGTCGGCCTGCAGCCTGTGCAGAAAGGTGCCGAATCGGCGGCGGATGCTTCGCTCGCGGATCTTCGAAGACGGGTCAGACAGATAAGCGGCCAAGGCCTCGGTGGACATGAACCGGACATCTGGGTGTCGCTCGAGCACGCCTCGAAGGGCACGCTCCAGTTCGTGATGGGCAAGGGCGGCAAGCTCACGCGAGGCGATAAAGCTCTCGCGATGCGTTTCCAAGAGGGTCGGTCTGCCAAGGCAGGTCTTGCGCTCCACCGCAGCCCATACCTGTTCGGCCTTGTGGCCCCGAATGGGCTCGAAGTAGTCATCGCGCACGACCAGCACTGCACCGCTCGCCGCACGCTCGCCGTTGCGGAAGGTGCGCGTCGGCGGCAGCAGACCGCCGGTCGCGCTGCGCCCTTCGAAGCGTCGCCCCGGTGTGACGATGCAATACACACCGGCCGCCACCCAAGCACGCTCGACGTCGTCGTTCCAGACGAAGGTGTTGGGGACCGCCACGCGTGGAACGCTTCCGAAAACCGCCGCGAGTAAACCCGCCTCCTCGCGCACGGCGGCCTCGACATCGGCGGAGGCTAGCGCCGCACTCGGCAACCGGGATGCATCCGTCCAACGACTCTGCAATGGTGACGGCAGACTCTCGCTGCGCGCACGCGGGTCAGCCAGCCAGGCCTGCAGACTGGCGTCTTCGCGCACGCGTGCCATCAGGGCTGCCGGCCAGAGATGCTCCAGGCCATGCCACTGCAGGGCAAACACCCCCGCCTTGCAGCCCGCCCGCATCGCATCGACGATAGCGGCAAACCTCGGCTCGAGCAGGGTTTGCCGATGGTAGGTCGCCAATCCCGAGGCCAGAATTCGCGCACCATCAGGATGACCGCTCACGACCCCAAGCGTCATGACGGCCGGATGACCGGTTGCATCGCGAATCCTGGCAAGCGTGTCGGCGATTCGATTGAGCTCCTCCGCGTCGCTCTCAGGGCCCACGCCCCAGTCGTCGCTCTCCACGATCACTACAGGACACGCCAACGTCGGTTCGCGCCAGATCGCCACGATGAACATGGCATGCCAGGCAAACAGGATCACAATGATCGCAAGCCATGCGCTAAGAACGAGCAAGCAAATGGAAAGCATCAGCAAGTACGCGGCTCAGACACAATTCTAGAAGTCGAAATAGATGAACTTTGCGGTCGGGCCGCCGAACACCACCAGGGCGATGACGAGCGAGGCATAAGCCAGCCCGCGCATCGGAAACGGCACCCTCCACCACCAAGCGATGCCCTTGCGCTGGAAGATTCCAACGATCTTCGGCTCTACCAGAATCAGTCCCACGGTGGCCAGTACGCCGACGACTTCGTAGAGGCGCAACGGCACGAGCGGAACGCTCGGCGTCGCCAAGCCAAGCATTGCACCGCAGATCTGCCACGCCTCTGCAAAATTTGGCGCCCTGAAGAACACCCAGGTGAAATGGACCGCTACGAACGTAAAGGGCCATCCGAGCCAGGCCAAGAAACGGGCGACTCGAGCCCCCTCCCCCAAGCCAAGCGCACGCAAACCCTCGTTGAGCAGCCGATGCAGGACGAGCAGCGCGCCATGCAGGAAGCCCCAGAAAACGAACGTCCAGTTGGCGCCATGCCACAGCCCCCCGAGCAGCATGGTGAGGAACAGGTTGCGGTAGGTCGCAAAAGGTCCTCCACGATTGCCGCCCAACGAGATGTAGAGGTAGTCGCGCAGCCAGCGCGACAGCGACATGTGCCAACGATGCCAGAACTCGGCGGGGTTTCGACTGATGTACGGAAACTGGAAGTTCAGCGGCAGTTCCACCCCGAACATTCGCGCAAGGCCGAGGGCCATCTCGCTGTAGCCGGAGAAATCGAGGTAGATCTCCATGCCGAATGCCAGCGTCGCAACCCACGCCCGCACGAAGTCGAGCCCCTCCGGATGCGCGTACATCTGGTCGACCAAGGGGGCGAGGTTATCGGCAAGCAGGGTCTTCTTGATCAGCCCGCCGGCAAAGATGAATGCGCCGATCTTGATGTTGCGCCAAGTGACCGGCTGCAGGGCCTCGAGCTGGGCAACGAGTTCATGCACGCGGACAATCGGACCTGCGATGAGTTGCGGGAAGAACGTGACGAACAGGCACCAGTGCCTGTAGCTGATGCGTTTGGTGCACTCGCCGCGATAGACGTCGATCATGGCGCTGAGCATGTGGAACGTGTAGAAGCTGATGCCCAGGGGCAGTACCCAGTCGATCCAGCCTGGTTTCACAACGGCAACGTCCGCGCCGGACATCCGCGCGAGCCAGAGATAGGACTCGATGATGAGCGCAAGGTACTTGAAGCACGCCAATGCGGTGAGGTTGGCGACGATGGCGCTGATCATCAGTGCTCGCGATCGTGTCGCCAGCATGGCGCGGTAGACCCACCAGTTGGCAGTGACCGAGATCGCCAGCAGGATCAGGTACGCCGGCTTCCAGGACGCGTAGAAGAGGATGCTGGCGGCCAGCAGGATCGCCGCGCGCTGGCCGGGCGTACGCGCCAGCATATAGACGGCCATGACGGCCGCGAAAAAGATGAAGAATGTCGCGCTACTGAAGATCATTGTGCGGCCACCCTCATGAAGCGCGAACCGTCGCCCCGCGCGAGCGCGTCGCCAAGCAGAGTGCTGAAACGTTGTGCGCCCCGGTCGTTCAAGTGGCCGGCGTTGATGAAATCGTCGGCGGTGAGCCGCACGTCGGACTCCAGAGCGAACATCGGAACGTCCATCTCCGCGAGCCTTTTCCGAACGTCGTGGAACGGGCCCGCCGCAGGGTGGGCTGCATCGATGTAAAGCACCGCTCGCGTGAGCAAGGGGGGGAATGCGACGACCACATCCACGCCACGCTTGCGCAGCAGTTCGAGCATCGCCCAGAAATCCTGCAGTACGACCGGATCGGGGGGGCTCGTCGACCCGACCTCCTGCCTCATCACCTGCTCCGAATCCTGGTTTGCGCCCGCGAAGCCGGGCCGATAACCCAGGCGCTCAGCCGCGCCGCCGCCAATCGGCTCCACCGGCCCGGCGACGGCGTGTGCGAACTGGATCAGCTTCGAAGGCTCGCGGAGCTGTTTCAGGTTGTCGGAATAGCCCCACCCGCGAACCGTGGATCGCAGCGCTGCAGCCGCATCGCCGTGCTCGAGCATGCGTGTACGGTTGCCCAGAAAGACCTGGTAACCCAGGGAATCGCCACCTTGCAGCAGGCCCTCGTCCAGACCCACCAATACCCGCTCGATACGGCCAGGCCCGAGCAATCCCTTGGCATCCAGTCTCGTGGCGATGCCAAAGAGCGTGCTCGCGTTGGCGCCAGGCAGACCAAGGTTGAATGCGGTCATGCCGGGACGGATGCGGCTGGCCAAGGTGGCGGGATCAACGCCGTTGTCTACCCGACTGTTGCCGATGACCAGAAGGTTCGGAACCTGCCCTTCGACGTACAGCACCTTGTCGAATGCCCTGCCGGCCGCAAAGACCGAGCGCATGCGATACATGAAAGCGTCGGAATGCAGCAACGCCTCGCCGCCAAGAATCAGCGCCAGCGCAACCACAGCCCCCGCGCCGGGCTTTCCGAGACGATGCCAGAAGCGAAAACTCTCTCTCATGGCCTCGCCCATGCGTGACCTGTACTGCAGTGCATTTCACAAACCTCCGCTACCATTGGCGTCATTCCTATGGACTTTGCCATTTTAGAGTGATGAACACGCGACGAATACTTGGCGGTTGGGTTAATTTTGGCGGCGACGCCGTCCCTGCGGATGCGCTGGAGGCCATGCTGGCCGCCGAAGGATTGTCCCCCGCAGACGTGCAGATGGAAGCGTCTGCGGTCGGGGTTGTCGCAATCGGCAAGTCGGGCGCGACCCTTGCACATGACGGCGACACCGGCCTCATCGCCGCAGTGCTCGGCCGCCCGCGCTGGACCGACGGCGCAGCCGCCGCGCAAGCCGCCACCTGGGGCCACGCCTCGGCGGCCATCGCGCATTACCGCAAGCGCGGCGCCGACCTGCTACAGGACATGCAGGGCAACTTTGCGCTGGTGCTGATCGACACCCGGAACCGTCGGCTGGTACTGGCGGTGGATCGCGGCGGCGTCGAACGGCTCTGCTTCGCGCAGGCCGGGTCGCTGCTGGTGTTCTCGACCAGTGCCCGCGCGGTAGCGCGGCACCCTGCGGTCGCGGCACCGGTGAACCAACAGGCGTTGTTCGAATATCTCTATTGCCACATGGTGCCGAGCCCGGACACCGCCTTTGCTGGCGTCGACAAGCTGTTGCCGGCCGAGTCGCTGGTCATGGAGAACGGCGCGGCAAAGCGCAACTTCTACTGGCGGCTGGCCTACGACGACGCGGGCGCTGCCGACGAGGCCGGCCGCAAGCGCCAGTTCGTCGAACTGGTGCAGCAGGCCGTCGCACGCCAGAACGACGTGCGCCCGACCGGCGCCTTCCTTTCGGGCGGCACCGACAGTTCCACCGTCAGCGGCATGCTGGGTCGTGTGACCGGCAAGCCGGCGGAGACGTTCTCGATCGGCTTCGACGCGCAGGGTTTCGACGAGCTCGACTACGCCCGCATTACCTCGAAGCATTTCGGCACCAAGCCGCACGAGTACTACGTGACCCCGGACGACGTCGCCGAGGCGATCCCGCTGATCGCCGCCGCGTATGACGAGCCCTTCGGCAACGCCTCGGCGGCGCCCACCTACTTCTGCGCCAAACTGGCCAGGGAAAGCGGCATGGAGGTGGTGCTGGCCGGCGACGGTGGTGACGAGTTCTTCGGCGGCAACGCGCGCTATGCCAAGCAAGGCGTGTTCGAGCATTACCACCGCCTGCCGCCGGCACTGCGACGCGTGGTCGAGCCTCTGATCCTGAACTTTCCGCTCGGCGCTTCGCTGTGGCCGGTGCGCAAAGCGCAGAGCTATGTGCGCCAGGCCCGCATTCCGCTGCCGGACCGGCTCGAGACCTACAACTTCCTGCACCGCGATCCGCTGCAGGAGATCTTCGACCCGGCCTTCCTCGGCGCGGTGGATACCGATCGTCCGCTTGCCCTGATGCGCGACGCCTATTTCCGCTGCGCCTCGCCCGAGCCAGTGGAGCGCATGATGCACCTCGACCACAAATTCACCCTGGCCGACAACGACCTGCGCAAGGTCAGCCGCATGTGCGAGGCGGCCGGCATCGAGGTGCGCTTCCCCTTCCTCGACGACGACCTGATCGCGTTCTCGGGCACGCTGCGCACCGAGCAGAAGGTGAGCGGCAGCAAGCTGCGCGTGCTGTTCAAGGATGCTCTGAGGGGATTCCTGCCCGACGAGACGATCGCGAAGTCGAAACACGGGTTCGGCTTGCCGTTCGGCGTTTGGCTGAACAGCCACCCGGCCTTGCAGTCGCTGGCAAAGGATGCGCTCGACAGCCTCGGGCAGCGCGGCATCGTGCGCCCGGATTATCTCGGCAAGCTGCGCCGGGAGCATGCCTCCGGTCACGCGAGCTACTACGGAGTGATGATCTGGGTGCTGGTGCAGATGGAGTTGTGGTTGCAAGCGAACAAGTAATTTCGCCCCATCAACTGAATGCCCCCAGGCGCAGCCCTGGGGGCATTCTCGTCCACGCAACCGCGTTTGTGGGATCGCGCGTGTTACTGCGCCGGGCGCATGCCCGCATCCCGCTTTGCAACCGCATTCGGTACATGGTTTAAAGGCGGGCCTTTTTCCCCAACGAGCACACCTTCCCTGCGCAAGATCACCTTCATCATCACGATCATGACCACGATGTTGTAGGGAAGGTCGAAGTACGCCATGCCGAGGAATGCGCCAGCCGTGAGGTAGGCGATCAGGCTAACCTGAAGCATTGCTGCCAGATCGCGCATCCAGGCGTATTCGGGGATGTGCTTCAAGGTCTTGATCACGGTGCTCGCGGAACGCCACGAGAAAATCATCAATGTAAGGAACAAGCCGAGCCCGACGAACCCGTGCTCACCCAACACCTCGAAATAGATGCTGTGGACATCCCGAAAATCATGCGGATTCGGCGCATACAGTGCGAAAACCGGCTGTTGAAAAGTCTCGAACCCCCCGCCCAAGAAGCGGTCACTCGCCAAATAAAATGCGGTCCACCAGGCGTTAATTCGCCCCATCGCTGACGGGTCTTCGTCGTACGTATTGATTGTGTTCATGCGCTCGTACCACTCGGCAGGCATGATCAGCGCGATTAGCAATACTGCGACGGTACCGAGGAACGCCACCATGAACTTCTGCTTCGATTTGAGCCAGAACATGAATCCCATAACCGCCATGGCCACCATTGCACCGCGCGATTGAGTACCGATGGCCGCAACAGAGGTGAGTACTGTCGCCGCATACATCGCCGGTCGTAGCCACCGATGTGTGGAGCTACGAGCGAGGTAGTAGAGCAACGGCACCGTGATCGCTAGTGCGAGACCAAGCTCATTATTCCCCGCGATGAAGGTCCCGGACGGTCCCTGAACACGGTGAACGCCGCCCTTTAGAATTGTGAACACCCCACCCTTCACGCCATAGAACGCAAGCGAAAGCGCATTCGCCCACACGAAATACTTCAAGCGCTCAGGAGTCGTAAGCAACATCATCGACACAAGGATCATCAGTTGGATCTTCACGACCTTGTCGAACTGAACCCACGCCAGATCGGGATAGAGCGAGAAATACGTCGTAATCAGCATCCAGCCCAAGAACATTGCCAGGACGACCGTTTCCCGCTCCCATGGAATCTGCTTCTTCTCGCGTGAAAACATGAAAGCGCCAAGCGTGGTCGCTGCGACGATCGCGGCGAAGGGCATGGATGTACTGAAGCCCCACGCCATCCGGTGCGGATTCATGAGGCTCAACCAGGTCCAAACGAGGATACCGACCCATGGCCGTTTCAGGATGAACGGCAACGACCCGAAAACAGCCAGCGTGACAATGATGTCGCGCATGAAACCTCCTAAGCGTCGACCTTGCTGACGACGTAGCGATACTTGCCGGACTTTTCCGGCGCGATTTCAACCACCTGCTCCACCTCGACGCGCACGCCCTCGCCCAGCCGCGCCGCCAGGCCGCGCTCGATGCGCAGCGTGGTGTCGGCGCCGAAGCCGGTGCCGGGGACGACCTGTACGCGGGTGTGGTCGAGCGTTTCCTGCACGATCTTGAAGCCCGCCACCTGGGGCAGATCGCGCAGGATGTAGATCAGCGCCAGCCCATGCATCACCGTGCCGTCGCGGGCGACGACGAAGTCGGTGGCGCGGCCCTGGATTTCCTTCAGCATCGGCAGGCCGCGGCCGCAGGCGCATTGCGCGGTGTCCATGACCGCGACGTCGCCGGTGCGGTAGCGGATGAAGGGGAAATCGCCGGTGGCGAGGTGGGTGACGACGATTTCGCCGGCCTGGCCGGAGGGCAGTACCCTGCCCTCGCCGTCGACGATCTCGACGATGATGTCTTCCGCGGTGAGGTGCATGCCGCCCGAGGGGCACTGGTGGGCGATGAAGCCGGCGTCGCGCGAGCCATAGCCGTTGGCCACCAGGCAGCCGAAAACGCGCTCGATGGCTTCGCGCTGGTGGTCGTAGAGTTTTTCCGAGGTGCAGAAGGCGACCTTGATGCCGAGGTCGTCCATGCGGATGCCGCGCTTTTCGGCGTGCTGGGCGATGTGCGACAGCGCAGACGGGTAGCCGAAGAGCATCTTGGGCCGGCGCTCGCGGATTCGGGCGACGAAGCCGTCGAGCTTGGCTGCGGACATTTCGAAGGCAGGCAGGAGCTCGGTGCGCAGCAGCTTGTCACGGATGGCGCGGACGCGGTCCTGCGCGGTGAGCTCGATGGGCGAGCCCCACACGACGATCTCGGGGTCGCCGATGTCCACGCCCCACCAGCGGGTGGCGCGCCACTTGGCGGCGACGTCGTGGCTGACGCGCTGGTTGCCGATGAAGAAGATCAGCGGTTCGCCGCTGGAGCCACCGGTGTTGAAGCGGGCCAGGCCTTGCGCGTTGTCGGCCTTGAGCGCCTCGGTGTGGGCGCGGATCTCGGGCTTGCCGAGGAAGGGCAGACGCTGCAGATCGGCGACGCTGTTCACCGTGGCGGGGTCGAAGCCGATGCGGGCGAAGAGGTCACGGTAATACGGCACGTGCTGGCCAGCGTGCTGCAGCAGGCTGCGCAGGCGCTTGAGCTGCAGCTGCTCGAGCCGCTCGCGGCTCCACCACTGCGATTCTTCGAGCTGGCGGCGCACCGCGACGGTGTCGTGGTGCTTGAGGCGCTCGTGCAGCGGAAAGATCAGGCCCGAGACGAAGCGGGTGTAGAGACTGGACAAGTCGGAGCTGGACATGTGGGCGATCGCTCCGCTCTCAGCGTGACGAGGTGTGCTGGAGCATGGCGCCGAGCGAGGGGCCCATTTCGGCGAGGAAGCGCTCCAGGGTGGCGATGCCCGCCTCGTGCTCGTTCTCGCGGTAAGGGGTGTAGAGCATGACGACCGCCGAGTCGTCCCCGGCGCCGCGCAGCTGCGTGAGCGCGAGGTAGAGCTTGGCGAGGTAGTCGTTGGTCGTCCAGCGGCCACCGATCCAGTAGCTGTGCCAGACGATGATGCGCCCGTGGATGCTCGACATCTCGGTGCTGCGCCAAGGCACGGCCTCCCCAGCGACCGTGGCGCCGCGATTGCCGTAGGACGTCATCTTCCACACCGGGTCCTTGCTGATCAGCACACGGTTTTCGGAGTTGATGAGTTCCTGCCCGGGCTGCTGGTCGCGGTAGTAGCCGATGTAAACGCCGACCGGGCGATCGTCCGCCGCCCAGGCCTCGCGTTGCACGCCGCGCATGCCCGAATAGCTGGGCGTCCACTCCGGCAGGCCGGCCAGTTCGACCTGACGCCAGGCAGCCTGCGGCTCGATCTGTGCAAACTGCACCGGCCCATGCTCGCCACGGCGATCCAGTTCGGCGAGCACCGGCTTCCACGCCAGCACGGCGAGCAGCGCGAGCGCGAACCAGATGAAATTCGACTTGCGGGCTGCAGCGACTTCGCCTGCCGCACCGGCCGCCATCACCGGCGCGGGTGCTTCGTCTTCCTGCCAGCGCGCGCCGACCCAGAACAGCAGCATCATGATGATGCCGAAGAAGACCCAGCCATAGACGAGGTGGTCGACGCCGGTGGCGAGCTTGTTGTCGCTGTAGTGGCCGAGCATGACGATGCCCCAGGCGCGCACCCAGTTGGCCAGCACCGGCAGCCCCACCGAGACTGCGACGAAGATCAGCCGGCGTGCGGTGGAACGGTAGTTGAGGTAGGCGTACAGGCTGCCGACCACGACCGAGGCGATGAGGTAGCGCACGCCGCTGCAGCCTTCGACGACCTGCCAGTTACCCGAGGGGATGACGAGGCTGCGACCTTCCGCATACACCGGGATGCCGAACAGGCGCAGCGCGCCGATGACGAACTCGGTGGTCCAGTCCATCATCGTGGGGAAGAGGAACTCGCCGAAGGGCACGAGGAAGAACAGGAAGCCGATCGGGAAGGCATAGGCGCGCAGCACCGCGGTGCCCATGACGGCCCAGATCAGCGAGACGATCATGCCCACCAGGGCGAACTGCGACACGCTGGCGACGCTGGTGAGTTCGCCCAGCAGCCAGCCGAAGCCGGCCACCGCGCCTGCCAGCACGCCGAGCAGCGAAGGTTTGACGGGCACGCCGCGCAGGTGGTGGCGGTGGCGCCACACCAGCCACAGCGAGATGGGCGCCACCAGATAGCCGTGGGCGTAGGTGTCGGAGCGATTCCAGATGTCGACGATCGACATCAGCGTGTCGCGGTACGAGAACAGCAGCCAAGCGAGTGCGGCGCCGAGGACGTAGAGGTGCAGCGTGTGCGCGGACTTCGCGCCCACGTCGGTCGCGGCGTCGGACAGGGCCGCGCCACCGGCGAGAGAGGCGCCGGCAGGTTCGAGGGAGTCGGTGTTGCGTGAGGAATGGCGCATCGTGTTCTTCAGGTCTTTTCCGGTAGTTGCGCGCTTTCGCCGCGCACTGCGTCATCGTAGGTTGCTGCGAGTTCGGCCCGCACCTCGTCCCAGCGGTAGCGGCGGACGTCGGCCAGGCCGTTGGCGATCAGCCGCGCGCGCAGGCCGGCATCGTCGAGCACCGCCTGGGCGGCGGCCGCAAGGGCTTGCGCGTCGTCGGCGGGCACCAGCATGGCGGTTTCGCGGTCGCGCACGATGTGCGGGATGCCGCCCACGTCGGAGCTGACCACCGGTACACCGCTTGCCAGCGCCTCGAGGATCGCGTTGGGCATGTTATCCACTCTGCTGGCGTTGAGCATGAGATGTGCATCACGGTAGAGCGCAGCCATCTGGTCGCGATCGAGCCGGCCGGCAAAGCTCACCTTGTCGGCGATGCCCAGGCTGCGGGCAAGCTCGGAGAGCGCGGCGGCTTCCGGCCCGGCGCCGGCGACGGTGAGCCGCGCGTCGGGGAAGCGCTGGAGTATGCGGGCGAAAGCTTGCAGTGCGATGTCGTTGCCGTAGATACGCTCGAGGTTGCGCGCGACGATCAGGTGCGGCGCACGGCCGAAATCCTGCGGCGCCGCAGCGGGGCGGAAGCGCGCGAGGTCGACGATGTTGGGCACGATGCGTCCCGGCATGCCGTGGCGCGCGAACACTTCCAGGAGGAAGGACGAGGGCAGCACCAGCGCACTGGCACGCCGCATCGTCGGCCGCACCCAGGCGCCGGCGCGCTGCAGGAAGGGATCGGCCTCGCCGCCGCGGTAATTGACGATGACCGGCACGCCGCGCAGCGACGCGATCCACACCGCCGGCGCAGCGAACAAATGCCACGACCAGCCGGAGTTGGCCATTACATGCACCAGGTCGGCCCGGCCGCAGCCGCGCCAGAGTTGCGCGAGATAGGGGGCCAGGCGGAAGACGGCGCGCAGGCCTTTGATGCGCCCCGCCCAGGCGGGGCGGTAAGGCGCGTTGACCTGCGCGACCTCGACGTGCGCACCCTCGCCGCGCAGCAGCTCGGCCAGTTGGCGCGTCTGGTTGGCCATGCCACCGGCCGGCGGCGGCAGCGGGCCGACGAGGAGGAGACGGAGATTGGGGAAGGTCATTGCCAGTTGTTCTTCGGGGCGGAAAGGTCGCGGTCGAGCCCGCTCCTACATGGGGCTGCGCAGCTCATGCGGCCTTCTTCCTGTGGGCAAGGCGGCGATACACCGGTGCGTAGTTAGCGACGCTGTTCTTCCAGTTGCGCACTGCCTCGACGAAGTGCCGCCCGGCGGCGCGCATGGCGGGCCAGCGGTCGCGGTGGGCGAGCAGGTCGAGGACGGCGTCGGCGAGCGCGTCGGCGCTGCCGGCCTTGAACAGCTTGCCGGTTTCGCCGTCGCGGATCAGTTCGTGGTGACCGCCGACGTCGGACGCGACGAAGAGCCGGCCCTGGGCCATCGCCTCAAGGGGTTTGAGCGGCGTGACGAGCTCGGTGAGGCGCATGGAATGGCGCGGGTAGGCGAGCAGGTCGATCTGGTCGTAGTAGCGGCTGACTTCGCTGTGCGGCACGCGGCCGGTGAAGACGATCTTGTCGGCGATGCCGAGGCGCTGCGCCTGCGCCTTGAGATTGGCGTCCTGCGGGCCGCCGCCGACGAGCAGCAGGCGAAGGTCGGGCCGCTGGGCGAGCAGCTTGGGGAAGGCATCGAGCAACAGATCGAGCCCTTCGTAGGCGTAGAAGGAGCCGACGAAGCCGATCACGGTGGCGCCCTCCAGGCCGAGCTTGCGGCGCAGTTCGGGGTCGGCGTCGCCGGAGAGCTGGAAGCCTTCGACATCCACCGCGTTGGGGATGACGGTGACCTTGGATTCGGGGATGCCGCGGCCGACGATGTCGCGCCGCAGGCCTTCGCAGATGGTGAAGGCGTGGTCGATACGCTTGAGCGCCCAGGTTTCCAGCGCCTTGGTGGCGCGATAGCGCAGACTGCCCTCGGTGGTGGTGCCGTGGTCGACGGCGGCGTCTTCCCAGAAGGCGCGGATCTCATACACGACCGGGATGCCGAGCTTCTTGCCGACGCGGATCGCCGGAATCGCGTTGAGCACCGGCGAATGCGCGTGCAGCACGTCGGGCTTGAGCTCGCGCGCGAGCTGTTCGAGCCGCGCCTCCACCGTGCGGATCTGCCGCCATTCATTGAGCCCCGCCCTGCCCGGCTCCAGCGCCGGGCTACGGTAAAAGCGCAGGCCGTCGACGTCTTCCACGTCGGCCGCGGTCTTGCCCTGCTTGGGCGAGGTGAGGTGAAAAGTCTCCCAGCCCAGCGCGCGCTGCTCGCGCAGGATGGCCGCGGTGCGGAAGGTGTAGCCGCTGTGGAGCGGGATGGAGTGGTCGAGGATGTGGAGGATGCGCATGGTTAGCGATGGGAAGTCATAGCGGCGCTGCTTCGGCGAGCACTTGAGCACGAAACTTCTCTGGGAGGCCACGCGGCGTTAGCACGTCAACATCGACCTTCAACAGAGTGCGAAGCTCATGCCGTATCGCACCGATGTCCATCAGTGTCGTTTCGGGTGTAGGGTCGATGAGGATGTCGAGATCGCTACCCTCCTCGTCGTCGCCTCTAAGGACCGATCCGAAGACACGGGCGTTTCTTGCGTGATGCGCAGCGACGATTCGCCTGACCTGCTCACGGTTAAGGCGAAGGGCTTCAGAGGGCTTCATTTATGGCTCCGCAGCATCAGTAGAACCCGATCCACTCAACGATAGGCGCCGCTCGACTTCGTCCAGCGAGTAGGTCCCAGACTCCCCTGCCTTCAAAGCGGCGTATCGCCGCTCCGCAGTAGCAAGGTCACCGTCGTACGTGTCGAACCACGCCCGAAACTCTGCCAGCTCGTGCTCAGAAAAGGACTCGATCTGCCTTTTAAGCTCGTCATGGCGATCCATTCCCTTATTCCTTGTTCACAACCCAGCCATCTGTATCAGCGACCTGCTGGAGCCAGTCGAGCATGCCCTGCTCATTCTGGTCTTGCTCGACAAGCCTCGACTGCCTGCGGCATTCGTCAGCAAAGTCTTGAGACTGTGTGTCGACAAGGGTTTCAGGGACCGTGTTAGTCATTGGCATCCCGTTTCCTCCCACATGGTTGCGTAGATCCGTCAAGTCTAGCCTACCGACTCCGTGCGGTTGTTCAGCGCACCGTGGGAGCGGGCTTGACCGCGATTTCATGCGGTGGTCGCGGTCAAGCCCGCTCCTAGAGGCGGAGTCGGCGCCATCGGCGGAATCGACGCGCCGATGTTGCGCAGGAAGGCTTCGAACATCAGCACGGTCCACAGCGGCGCGCTGTAGTCGCGCGCGCCGGACTGGTGGGCGTCGATCAGGTGCTCCAGGTACTTGCGGTTGAAGATACCTGTGGCAGCCAGGGTTTCGCCCAGCACTGCGTCACGCACGCGCTGTTTCAGCGGGCCGCGGAACCAGCGCGCCAGCGGCACGGCGAAGCCCATCTTGGGGCGGTACAGCACGTCGTTGGGCAGCAGCGGCTCCATCGCCTTCTTGAACAGGTACTTGCCTTCGTTGCCCTTGATCTTGAGGCCGGAGGGCAGCGTGGCGAGCCATTCGACCAGCTTGTGGTCCATCAGCGGTTCGCGCACTTCCAGCGAGTGGGCCATGCTGGCGCGGTCGACCTTGGTGTTGATGTCGCCGACCAGGTAAGTCTTGAGGTCGAGGTACTGGATCAGCGCCAGCGGGTCGTCGGTGTGCACCTTGGCGGCGTGGCGGCGGAACACGTCGATGGCGTTGTAGCCGGCGAGCTGCTTGCGGAAACCGGGCGAGAACAGGCTGCGGCGCATGTCGTCGCGCATCAGCGACACCGAGTGGAAGTAGGCCTCGGTGGAGTCGCGCGCCAGCGCCTGGAAGGTGGTCTTGGCGCGGAACACGCGCGGCGCCCAGTCCGCCTTCGGATAGACGCGCCCGAGCAGGCCGAACACCGGCTGGCGCACGCCCAGGGGCATCGCCGCGCGCATCTTCTCTTCCATGAGGTGCAGGCGGTAGCGGCGGTAGCCGCCGAAGCTCTCGTCGCCGCCGTCGCCCGACAACGCCACGGTGACGTGCTTGCGCGCGAGCTGGCACACGCGGTAGGTGGGAATGGCGGAACTGTCGGCGTAAGGCTCGTCATACAGCGCGGCGAGCGTGTCGATGAGGTCGAAGTCGTCGGACTTCACCGTTTCGACGAAGTGGTTCGTGCGGTAGCGGTCGGCCACCATTTGCGCGAACTCCGACTCGTTGAACTTGGGGTCGTCGAAGGCGATGGAGCAGGTATTGACCGGTTCATCGCTGATGCCCGCCATGGTGGCGACCACCGCGCTGGAGTCGACGCCACCCGACAGGAAGGCGCCCAGCGGCACCTCGGCGATCATGCGCAGGCGCACCGATTCGCGCAGGCGCTCGTTGAGCTCGGCGGTGGCGTCGGCGAAGGAGATCTTGTTGTCGAGGGTGAAATCGACGTCCCAGTACTGCTTGGGTTCGGGGATGGGCTGGCCGCGGCGGATGCAGAGCGATTCGCCCGCGCCGAGCTTCTTGGCGCCGAAGAAGATGGTGCGCGGCTCGGCCACGTAGCCCAGCGCGAAGTATTCCTCCACCGCCTGCGGGTCGATGCGGCGATCCAGCGCCGGGTGCTGCATCAGCACCTTGAGTTCGGAACCGAAGGCCAGCGTGCCGTCATCGAGCAGCGCGTAGAACATCGGCTTGACCGCCAGGCGGTCGCGCGCCATGAAGAAGGTGTCGCGGTTGCGGTCGTGCAGGGCGAAAGCGAACATGCCGCGGAAGCGCAGCACGCAGTCCTCGCCCCAGGCTTCCCAGGCGTGGACGATGACTTCGGTGTCGCTGCGGGTGTGGAAGACGTGGCCGAGCGCTTCCAGTTCAGGCACGAGCTCCTGGAAGTTGTAGATCTCGCCGTTGAACACGACGGCGACCGAGCCGTCCTCGTTGAACAGCGGCTGCTGGCCGGTGGCGATGTCGATGATCGACAGCCGCCGATGCGCCAGCGCCACGCCCGGCTCGAAGTGGTAGCCCCCTTCGTCCGGCCCGCGGTGGTGCTGCACGTCATTCATGCGGCGCATCAGCTCGCGATCGAAGTCGCGCTTGCCGCGGGTGTCGAAAAGACCGGCGATTCCGCACATCCTGTTAACTCCTTTGTTCCCGATCGTGTGTAGCGGAATCGGTGCCCGACGCGGCCTCGAGACATTGCGCCGCCCAGTCGATAACCTTAAAGACGGCGCCATCGAGCTCATCCCGCGTGACCGGCGCAACAAGCTCGTCGTCGTAACGAAACTCGACCGCGAATGGGTTGATGAGGCGCAAGGTGTCGATATCGACGACCGGGGACACACCACTTGTCCGGATCAGTTCGGCCAAGGCTGCGAGGTCATGCGTGCGACGGATTTCGAGTTCTCGCAGCACGCATATTGCCTTCAATGCCTTCTCGATCGACTGCTGGGCATGAAAACCCACCGCAGCAAGGCTGGCCTGCGGAATGTCTTTGAGCAATCTGAATGTTTCGCTGTCCCTCTGCGCCAGCCGAAGCAGACGACTCGCTTCTTCAAAGACCGGCGTCATACAGCTGCTTTCCTTCCTTTGCCGCCCAGTAGGGCAAGGTGCCTCGCACCTGACTGCGCCTCACGAACTCGTCACGAGAGAAGACGAGTACGTCCACGCCGACGCCCATCGGCCCGATCGCACGATGCAAGCGCACGTACTCCGCCGCCTTGTCTGACACCTCGTCTTCGATCACCAGCAGATCGAGATCCGAAGCTTCATCAGCGTCCCCCCGCGCGTAGGAGCCGAACAGGATCACGCGCGCGGGGCTGCTGGCCGCGCTTGCTGCGCGCCGTGCGGCATCCATGATTGCTTCAGGTGCGAGCATGTGCTTGTTCCAATTACAGGAAACTCCGGTAGAGGCGAGTGTAGCGCTCCACCATCCCATCGAGGCTGAAGTCCGCCTCCACCCGTTTGCGGCCGGCCGCGCCGTGACTTTGCCGCAGCGCAGCATCATCAGCGTAGCACATCAATGCGTCGGCCATCGCTGCCGGATCAGATGCAGGCACGAGCGCGCCGGTTTCACCGGCGACGACCAGTTCGCCGTTGCCACCCACATCGGTGGCGACCACCGGCAGGCCGCTCGCCATGGCTTCGAGGATGGTGTTGGAGATGCCTTCCGAGAGCGACGGTAGCACGAAGACGTCCAGCCCCCGCATGACATCCGGCACATCCTTGCGCTCGCCGGCGAGCCAGATGCGGTCGGCGCAGCCGCTGGCGCGAACCTCGGCTTCGACCTGCGGCCGCAGCGGGCCGTCGCCGGCGATGACCAGTCGCGCCTGATCGCCGCCGGGCCCGCCTCTGGCGACGAGACGGGCGAAGGCGCGCACCAGGGTGAGCTGGTCCTTCACCGACTGCAGGCGGCCGACCGTGCCGAAAAGCACCTGCGCCGGATCGCCGAAGGGGCAGCCGGGGATCGGCGTGCGGGCGTGAGCGGCAGGATGGAAACGCGCGGTGTCCACGCCGTTGCAGATGCGGGCGACACGGGCCGCCGCGATGCCCACTCGATCGACGAGGTAACGCTCGAGATCGGCCGACAGGGCGACGTAGTGGCTGACGAAGGGCCGGTAGAGCCGGCGCAGGAAGCGGAACTTGGGGTTCAGACCGCGCGGGTCGGACTCCTCCCAGCCGTGCTCGCCATGGATGCGCACCGGAACGCCGGCCGCGAACGCCGGCACCACGGCTTCAAGCGCGGCGAGGTTGCGGCTGTGCAGGATGGCCGGGCGGTGGTGGCGGAACAGGCGAAACAGTTTGGGATAGAGCTTGTAGCCCTGCCCCGGCGGCTTCTCCAGCGAAATGAATTCGACGTCGGTCCGCGTCACCCGCGCGCAGAAGGCCGGCGCACAGCGGGTGAGCGCGACGACCATGTGGCGGAAGCGCTCGGCCGGCATGCGGTTGATGAGGTTGACGACCCCGTTCTCCAGCCCGCCGACGTCGAAGCTGTAGACGAGGTGCATCACCAGCGGACGCGCATCCCTCATCGGGGCGCGGCCGGCGCGGGGGCCGTGATGGGGGCGTCCTGGGCAGCGGCCTCGGCCGCAGGGTCGTCGGCGCGGCGCATGGCGAACAGGCGTTCGAGCTGCGCCAGATGTGCAGACCAGCTGTAACCGCGCAGCACCGCGTCGCGCCCGGCCTTGCCCATGGCGTCACGCAGATCGGGACGGGCGAGGAGCTCGACCACCTTGTCGGCGAAGTCGCTGGCGTCGGCGGCGATCGCGCAGTCGCGCCCGTCCTCAGCGGCGAGCCCGACCGCCGGCGCGGCCGACAGCACCACCGGACGGCCCATCGCCATGGCCTCGAGCACCTTGTTCTGGATGCCGCGCGCGATGCGCAGGGGCGCGACGACGACGTCGGCGTGAGCGAGGTAGGGACGCACGTCCGGCACCGTGCCGGTGACCACGACCCTGCCCTCCTCGACCAGCGCCTGCACGGCAGGGGACGGGTTCATGCCGACGATCCAGAGGCGCACGCCGGGCACCCGCGCGCGAATGGCGGGCAGGATGTCGGCGGCGAACCAGGTCACCGCGTCGACGTTGGGCCAGTAATCCATCGCGCCGGTGAAGACGAGCACCGGGCCGCCGGCCGGGTATGGCGCTTCGAGATCATGCGTCGGCGAGAAGAACTCGGCATCGACCCCGTTCTGCATTGCGGCGACCTTGCCGGCGACCTCGGGCGCGGCACGGCGGAAGAGATCGGCCTCGGCTTCGGTGACGAACAGGCTGGCTTCGGTCGCGGCCGCGGCGCGGCGCTCGAAGGCGAGCAGGCGCGCGCCTTCGCGGCGGTACAGCCAGGACATCGGCCACGACCGCTCGGGCGCGTACTGCGTCCATTTGGCCGAATCGACATCGCAGAAATCGACGATGCGCCGGCTGAGGCCGGGCACATCGAGGTATTGCGCCATCGGTCCGGAAAAGGCCACCGCGTCGCGGATGCGGTGCCGCGCCACGGTGTCGCGCACCCAGCGCGCGAGGCCTGCGTCGCGGTAATACGGCAGGCTCAGCGCCTCGCCAGTGAGCAGCCCGCGCAGGCTGGCCAGCCGAGCGCGGCGCGGATTCAGATCCACCACATGGACGTCTTCGCACCACTGCGATAGCGCGGCGATGTGCTGACGATCGTCCGGATGGTCGACGAAGGTCCCCAGATAGACGCGATGACGGCGGGCCAGCTGGCGCAGGATGTTGAACGAGCGCACCTTGTCGCCCTTGTTGGGCGGGTAGGGGATGCGATGCACCAGATAGAGCAGCGGCGGACGGTCGGAGCTCACGGCCGCTCAGCCCAGGTTGCGGACGATATGAGGGCCGATGGCGTTGGCCACGCCGATCGGCAAGCGCTTCCAGATCGCGATGAAGGCGCGGTACTTGGGGTTCATCGGGTTGTTCTGCGGCACGCTGTCGCGCTTGTACAGGCGGTATTCGTAGGCCAGCGGCTGCGGCTCGAAGCCCCAGTTCTTCTTGAAGCTGTAGGGGCCGGTGCCGACCTTGCTGCGGCCGTAGTCGAACACCTTGCAGCCGCGCTGGCAGGCGCGGCGCATCAGATCCCAGTACTTGAAGTCGTTGGCGGCCAGATCGCGCGCGGCGGTGTCGTCGCCGGCGTAGTAGGGCAGCACCTCGTCGCGGAAGTAGAAGCTCAGCACGCTGGAGAGCGGCTTGCCGGCGGGGTCGGTGACGGTGAGCACCTCGCACGCGTCGCCGAAGACCTCTTTGAGCGTGGCGAAAAAGCGTTTCGGCAGCGCCGGCGTGCCGTGGCGCAGCACGTTGTCGGCATAGAGCGCGAAGAAGCGGTCTACATTGGCGTCGAGGTGGCCGACGAGGCCGTTCTTGATGCCCTTGCGCACCATCGCGCGCTGCTTGCGCGGGATGGCGAGCATGTTGTCCTCGACCTCGGGCAGGATCTCCTTGCGGAAGGTGACGTAGAGCTCCTGCCGCGGCCAGTCCGCGTGGCGCGCCTGAAGGTTGCGATATTCGAGGTGCTGCACGCCGAGACTGCGCGCGAGGCGGTCGGCCTCGGCTTCGAGCGCGGCGGCGGCATCGGCCTCGCAGTGCTCGTCGGCGGCGATGCCGCCATACACGCAGAAGGGCAGCGAGGTCAGCGCATGGCCGAACAGCCGGCTCTTGACCTCGGCCAGCGGCAGCACGGCGACGATCTCACCGGCGCGCTCGGCATACAGGAACCAGGTGCGATGGCGGAAGACGCCTTCGATGATGCCCTGCCAGGCCGACAGGTGGAAGAAAGTGGCCTGCGGGCAGGCGCGCACGAAGGCGTCCCAGCGCGCCGCAGTGTCGGGCGCGAGCGTCTTCACGGTCACGGGGAGTCTGTCCATCACGCCAGGTCCAGGAAAAGTTTCAGGCGGCGTCGCGGAACACTTCGTCCGCGCGGCCCCAGGCAAAGTCGGACAGCAGGCGGTCGAGCCGCGACTGCGTTCGGGCAAGGTTCACGTAATGGCGGAAACGCGTCTTCGCCGTGGCCTCGCGCACCCGCGGCTGCTCGGGATCGATCTCCCACGGGTGGAAATAGAAGATCGCCGGGCGTCCGTCCTTGCGGTTGACGTGCTCGATCTGCATGCGCGAGACCGCATACGGCAGCAGGCGGAAGAAGCCGCCCCCACCCGCCGGCCAGTTGCGGCCGAACACGCGCATGGTGGTGACCGGGATTTCGACCAGGCCGCTCGCGAGCCGCCACGGAAAGCGCGGCGCGTCGGGGATGCCGTAGTGGTCGTGCTTGACCGGATAGACGCTGGAGCTGTAGCGGTAGCCGGCCTCCGCGATGCAGTCGTGCGCCCACAGGTTGCCGGTGCCGATGGAGAAGCTCGGCGCGCGGTAGCCGGTGACCTCGTGGCCGACGATGTCCTCGAGCACCGCCTTGGCGAGCGCGATGTCGGCCTTGAAGGCCTCGGGGCTCAGGTCGCTGGCGCGCTCATGCGCGTAACCGTGGCTGGCCACTTCGTGCCCGGCATCGGCGATGCGGCGCACGAGCTGCGGGAAACGCTCCGCGATCCAGCCCAGCGTGAAGAAGGTGCCGCGCGCGCCGTGACCGTCGAGCAGCGCGAGGATGCGGTCCACATTGCGCTCGACCCGGCACGGCACGCTTTCCCACGCATCACGCGGGAAGTGCGGTGCCAGCGCCGAGACCTGGAAGTAGTCCTCGACGTCGCAGGTGAAGGCGTTGGTGATGCGTTCGCCCATGATCAGCCCGCCTGCGGCAGATTGCGCTCGTGGGCCCGCTCATGGGCGGTGAGCCAGCCGGCCAGATGCGCAGCGATGCGCTCGGCCGTGCGCCCGTCCCAGTACTCGGGAACGCGCCCGCGCTTGCCGCCGCCGGCGAGGATGGCGTCGGCGCCGTCCATGAGAGGTTGCGGCTCGATGCCGACCAGGGTGTTGGTGCCCTGCTCCACCGTGATCGGGCGCTCGGTGTTCTCGCGGATGGTGAGACAGGGCACGCCCAGCGCGGTGGTCTCTTCCTGGATGCCGCCCGAATCGGTGAGCACCATGGCGGCGCCGGACATCAGGCCGAGCATTTCGAGATAACCCTGCGGCGGCAGCACCAGGAAACCCGGCGCGTCGAGCCGGTCGAGCAGGCCGAAGCGCTCGAGATTGTTGCGGGTGCGCGGATGCAGCGCGAACACGAGCGGCAGGCGCGCACTGATGTGGCGCAGCGCGTCGATGATCGGCCCGAGGGTGTCCGCATGGTCCACATTGGACGGACGGTGCAGGGTGACGACGCCATAGCCGCCCGCGATCCGCGCCGGGTCGAGCCCCGTCGCGGCGAGCAGTTCCACCGCGGGCACCGCCTTGGGCAGGCTGGACAGCAGGCTGTCGATCATCACGTTGCCGACGAAGACCGCGCGCTCGGCCGGAATGCCTTCGCGCGCCAGGTTGTCGTGGGCGCTGCGCTCGGTGGTGTACAGCAGATCTGAGATCTGGTCGGTGAGGATGCGGTTGATCTCCTCGGGCATGCGGCGATCCTCGCTGCGCAGACCGGATTCGACGTGGATGACCGGGACATGACGCTTGGCCGCGACCAGCGCGCAGGCGAGCGTGGAATTGACGTCGCCGACGACCAGCACCGCGCGCGCACCGTGCTCGTCGATGACCGGCTCGAAACGCTTCATCACCTCGGCGGTCTGCACCGCGTGCGAGCCGGAACCGACAGCCAGATTGACATCGGGCTCGGGCAGGCCGAGGTCGGCGAACAGGCGGTCCTTCATTGCCGGATCGTAATGCTGGCCGGTGTGCACCAGCAGCGTACGCAGCGGCGGTTGGTGGGCCGCCAGCGCGCGGATGATGGGCGCCACCTTCATGTAGTTGGGGCGCGCA
This sequence comes from Thauera sp., assembly GCA_017302295.1. Taxonomy (GTDB): domain Bacteria; phylum Pseudomonadota; class Gammaproteobacteria; order Burkholderiales; family Rhodocyclaceae; genus Thauera. The sequence goes on from JAFLDS010000004.1 coordinate 124,938, forward strand.
CCCACGATGCAGATGATGGGCGCCGCGGCGCCGACCGGCGTGCTCATTGCGGCTGCTCCTCGACCGGACCATCGCGCCGCACCGCCTGCAGCAGCTGGTTGAGCACCGACAGGGTGGCCGACATCGACTGCTCGAGGCCAGCGATGCGCGCCTCGATACGCTGCATGTCGAAGTTGGCCGCCATGCCCGCGACCTGCTCGGCGACCTCGGGAGCGACCTGCAGGCGATCGAGCGCGAGGTTGTCGAAACGCAGCTCGCGAACGTTCAGCGACTGGCCGCTGCCTGCGACCGCATCGCGCAGCAGCGGGCGCGCGTCCTCCCTGCCGTCGCGCGCGGCGAATTCTTCGTTCAGTTCGCCGATCACGGCACGCACGTCGTCATCGTCGATCGAATGGCGCTCGGCGAGAAAGGCCGCGAGCAGCAGACGGTCGCACAGGGTGTTGATGCGCCTCGGGATGCCGCCGGTGTGGCCGTAGATGACGGTGTAGGCGTCCGGAGCGAAGATCGGGTCCCCATCCCAGCCGACGTGGGCCAGGCGGTGTTCGATGTAGGCGCGCGTCTCTTCCGAGTCCAGCGGCCCGAGGTGGTAGGAAGCGATGACACGCTGGCGCAGTTGCTGCATGTCGGCGCCCTGCATCATGTCGCGAAACTCGGGCTGGCCGACGAGGAAGCTCTGCAGCAGGGCGTGATCCTCGAGCTGGAAATTGGAGAGCATGCGCAGTTCCTCGACCGCATCCGGGGTCAGGTTCTGCGCTTCGTCCACCACCAGCAGCGCGCGCTTGCCCGCCGCGGTGACCGACACGAGGAAGGTCTCGAGCGCGAGCAGCAGCCCGGCCTTGTCGAGCGAGCGGTTGGGCAGGCCAAAGGCCGCCGCGACCATGCGCAGGATGTCCTTGGCGTCGATCTGGGTGCTGACCAGATTGGCGGCGACCACCTTGTCGGGGTCGAGATGCTCGAGCAGGCTGCGCACGATGGTGGTCTTGCCCGCGCCGATCTCGCCGGTGATGACAATGAAGCCTTCGCTCTGGTGCAGGCCGTACTCGAGGTAGGCCATCGCCCTGCGGTGCCCCCGGCTGCCGTAGAAGAAGGCGGGATCCGGGTTGAGCTGGAAGGGTTTGCCGCGAAACTTGAAGAAAGACTCGTACATCTGCTATCCGGTCAGAATCTCACGCCCACCGTGGCGGTGACGGAGTTTTCGGAGAAATCGTTGGTGCCAAGCCCGGTGCTGTCACCGTCCGAGCGCTGGTAGCGGTATTGCAGGGCGCCGGTGGTGTTGGGGCCAAGCGAGGCGCTGAGCCCGGCCGTGAACGTGGTGCGTTTGGTGTCGGCCCCAGTGGTGCCGCTGCCTTTGGTATTGGAACGGCTGACCGAGGTGTTGAGCGAGGTCGATGGGGTGAGGCGGTGGCTGTAGGACAAGGTCGCGGTGTTCGACTTGATGTCGTCGAAGCTGCGGAAATCATCCTGCTCGGCGAGTTGGTCGGCGTTGCCGAGACGCGAGCGGTCGGAACGGCTCACCGAGAACGACAGCACCCCGCGCGGCAGGCTGCGGGTGACCCCGGCACTGAAGCTGCGGTTGACGAAATAGGCGTTGGTCAGCACATCGCCGCGGAGCTGGCGTAACAGCAGCAACACCGCGTCGCGCCGCGCCAGGGGATCGGGGTAGAGCGCAACCAGGAGCGGGTCGTTGAACAGCGACTCGTACAGCGGATCGAGCAGGCCACCCCCCGCTGTGGTATCGAGCGAGGACTGGATGTCGCGCCCGAAAGTCATGAAGAAGCTGGTGCGCGCCAGCCGGTGCTGGAGGCTGAAGTCGTAGCCGCGGCCGAAGATGCGCTTTTCGACCGTGCCCGAGATCGAGGTTCGCTCGGTCGGGTTCCAGTCGAAACCGCCACCGGTGACGGTGTTGCTCTGCTTGCCCCGACTGCCGTAGTCGTTCGACTCACGGCCGACGATGCCGCGCAGGCGCAACTCAGGCGTCGCCTTGGCGTACAGCGTGGCGCGCATGATCTCCTGCTCCTTGCCGCCACCGCTGAAGGTGCTGCTGCCGCCACCGCCGCCGGATACACCCGACCCGCCACCGTAGCTGCTCGAGCTGCGGTTGTAGTCCAGCCCGAGGCCGAAGATGCCGGTGATCTCGTTGTTCGACAATCCGAATGACCAGTCGCCGGCGTTCTGGTTGGCGAGCGAGGTGTTGCCGCTGTCGCTCCAGCGCTGGCGGTAGCGCGCCGTGCCGCGCGTGTTGTCGCCGAGTCGGAACTCGAAGCGCGGCGACAGCGAGAACACGCGCGTCTCGTTGTCGGAATTGACGTCGAGGCCGTCACTCGACCCGCGGGTGGAGAAGGCCGACAGGTTGTTGCGGCTGATCGAGGCATCGGCCTCGATGAACAGCATCTTCTCGATCGCCTCGAACTCGCCTGCGCCATTGAGCGACAGGTAAGTGGTGTTACGATCGGAATTGCTCGCATACATGATGTTGCGGAACGACGCCGCCAGCGTGCCGTTCAGCCGTCCGGCGTCGCGCGACATCGAGATGCCGGGCGAGAGCTCGAGGATCCAGTCGGACCCGCCCTCGCCGCCTGCCCTGCCGCCAAACCCGCCGATGCCGCTGCTGCTGGCGTTGTCGGTCCAGGTGAGTCGCGCATCGATTCTCGGGCTGACGGTATAGGACTGCGCCTGCGCGCCGCCCGCGGCGAGCAACGCCAGCGCGAGCGCCGAACGCGCGGGCAGCCGCCGCACCTCAGGCCGCCTCGGAGCGCTCTTCGGCTGCATAGCCATACCCATATCCATAGCCGTAGTAGGAGCCCGGTGCGGAGCGACGCGACTTGTTCAGCACCATGAGCTTGACCGGGCAGGACTCGATGGTGGCGAGCGCCTGCCTGAGGGTGCCGTGGGTAGTGCGCTCGGCTTCGACCACGATCACGATCTGCCCCATGTGGGTCGCGAGCACGCGCGCCTCGGTGGTGACGAGGACCGGCGGCGAGTCGAACACGATGATGCGGTCGGGATAACGGCTGGCGATCTGCTCGAGCAGGCGGTTCATGCCGTCGGAGGCGAGCAGCTCGGTGGCGCGCTGGTGCGGCATGCCGGCCGGCAGGATGGAAAGCTTCTCGATGTTGGTACGCAGCAGGACCTCGCCGAGATCGTCGACCTCGCCCGCCAGCACGTCCATCAAGCCGCGCTCCGGCGCCAGGCCGAGGTGGCGCAGCACCGAGGGGCGCGACACGTCGGCGTCGACCAGCAGCACCGTGTGATCGAGCTCCATCGCCATGCTGACGGCGAGATTGATCGCGGTGAAGGACTTGCCCTCGCCCGGCATCGCGCTCGTCACCATGATCAGGTTGCCGTTTTCGATTGCGGTGGGGCCGGTTGCGGTGGCGTTCTGCAGCAGGGGGCGCTTGATGACGCGGAACTCCTCTGCGATCGGACTGCGCGAGTACTCCGGCGTGACCATACCGACCTGATGCAGGCGATCGAGGTCGATCTCCACGCTGCGCGACACGGTCGGGTTCGATGCGATCGTCGCCGTGCGTGGCACGGCAGACGACTGCGCGGCCGGGGCCGCCGCTGCGGCGGGCGGGGAAACGACGGCCGGCGCGACCGCAGGTGCGGCAAGGGACGCTTCGAAAACATCCGCGTCGTCGCCCGAGGCCTGCTTGAGCTTTTCCAGACGCTGTGCTGCTTTTTCGATCAGACTCATCTCGATATTCCGTTCAACCCTGGATCAGCTTGAGCACCACCGTTGCCACGGCAATCGCTCCGACAAAGGACACCAAGCCTCCCGAGAAGGCCAGCAAGCCGCGGCGGCGAGCCCGCGTGCGCTCGGGCGTTGCCAGCATCGACACCGTTCCGAGCACCGGCAGGCCGGTGGCCTCGCGCAACACACGCCCGTCGCTGAAGGCGGGGCGCAACTGGCTGATGAGGAAGGTCAGTGCCGCCCCGGCCGCCAGCGCCGCCAGCCCGACCAGCGGCAGCAGCAGCAGACGGTTGGGCGCGGACGGCTTGTTGGGCAACACCGGCGGATCGATGAGGCGGAACTCGGCGATGCCGCCTTGTGCGCTCATCTCGACACCGATGTTGGCCGACTCACGACGCGAGATGAGCTGGTCGTAGTTGCTCTTGTTCACCGCATAGTCGCGGTTGAGCTGGGTCATCTCGGTCTCGATCTCGGGCACCATCTTGGCCGAGGCGGTGAGCTGCTGGATGCGGCTCTCGTACTCGCCGACGCGGGCGCGCATCGACGCGACCCGGGCATCGGACTCGGCCAGCGCCAGCTTGAGCTGCTGGAACGCGGGGTTCGTGCCCATCACGCTGAGCGGCGCGCTGGCAGCGGCCTGCTGCATCTGCGCCATTTGCTCGCGCTTCTGCGCCTCGAGCTGGGCGATGACCCGGCGCACGCCGACCACGTCGGGATGGCTCTCGGTGTAGCGCTGCATCATGTCGTCGAGGTTGCGCTTGAGCGCGTCGATTCGGCCGTCGATCTCGGGGGTCGAGAGCGCGGCTGGGGGCGGAACCAGCTCGCCGGTTTGCGATTCGCCCAGAAGCTGCTGCTTCATCGCATCGCGCGAGTTCTCCGCCTCGCGCAGTTCGAGGCGCGCCTGCTCGAGCTGCCCCTGCATCGTGGCGATCTGGCTGACGAAGTCGCCACCGCTCTTGCCGAGCAGGGCCATGTTCTTGAGCCGGAACTCCTTGAGCCGGTTCTCGGCCTCCATCAACTTCTGCTCGTAGCCCTTGATCTGCTCCTCGATGAAGCGCCGCGCAGCATCGGTATCCTGGCGCTTGCCGCCGAGACCGGACTCCACGAACAGCGACACCAGGGACTGCACCACGCGCTGGGCGCGGGCCGGCTGGGTGTCGGCGTAGGCGAGGATGAACAGGTTGTTGCTGCCGCGCTCGGCCGGGCGGATCTGCAGATCCCTGGTGAGCGACGCAATCAGGGCTTCACGCTCCTGCGCATTGCGCACACCGAGGTCGAGGTCGGCCATGGTGATGAGCTTCTCGACGTTGGGCCGGCTGATCAGCGTGCGGCTGAGCATGTTGACCTGCTGATCGATGTTGGGCTGCACGGCAAGGCCGGACATCAGCGGTCGCAGCACCGACTGAGTGTCGACGAAGATGCGTGCGCTCGATTCGTACTTGTCGGGCATGAGGTACACCACGACACCACCGGCGATCCCCACCAGCCAGGACAGCGCGAGCCCCCACCAGCGAAAGCGCCACATACCGCGCAGGTAGCCGACGAGCTGTGTTACGAGTTCTTCCATGAGTCAGTATCGATCAGGTCCTCGCGCCGCCCGGGAGGGAGGTGCGAGGAGAGGTAAACGGGACGCGGAGCGCGGGAAGCAAGGCTGGACTATCAGAACCAGCTCTGCGGAATGATGAGCACGTCGCCGGGACGCACTTCGACGTTGGCCGACACGTCACCACGCTTGATGAGGTCGCGGATGCGAACGCTGTACTGCTTGTTGCCTTCGGCCGTGCGCAGGATGGAGGCTCCGTTGCCGTCGGCGAATTCGGTGATGCCACCCACCGCAATCATGACGTCGAGCAGGGTCATCTTCTGCTTGTAGGCCAGCACCTGCGGATTGGCCGCTTCGCCGACGACGCGGATCTGCTCGCTGTACGGTCCCACGAAGCCGCCGACAATGACCGTCACGATCGGGTCGCGGATGTACTTGCCAAGCGCTTTCTCGATGTCGCGCGCCAGCGTGGTGGAATCCTTGCCCATGGCCGGCAGGTCTTCGACCAGCGGAGCGGTGATCTTGCCATCCGGTCGCACCGGCACCGAGGTGGACAACTCCGGATTGCGCCAGACCTGGATGTTCACCGAGTCGCCCGGGCCGATCACGTAGTTGTAATCGGGATCGGCGGCTAGCATGGGTGCCGGCGGGTAGGACGTGGCGCAGGCTGACAGCAGCCCTGCGGCCAGCGACAGGACACACATCCCACGGATTCTTTTCCAGATTTTCGATGCCGAATGGCTCATCTTCAAGTCCCCTGATTTCGAACGGGCGCTATGATACGCGCAGTTAATTGAGCGAATGCTACGAAGATACGCTCGACTTGCTACAGGAACAAATGCACGAACGCATCCAGCAAGCGTCGATAATGGCCCCTGACGAGGCCATCTCACCAACGCCGTGAATGCTCGCGCCGCGAGCCGGCAAGCATGCTTGTCGCGGCGTCATCACGCAACTGGCACGGCCCTCGATGCGAAGCACCGACGACCCCGCCGATCGACGCCGAGCGCCGGCCTGACGCGTTTGGCATGCCGATTCATGACATATAGAATCTCGCCATGAATCCGAAGATCCTTCATCACGGCGCGCGGCATGGCGTGACCGGCTCCTGCCACCAACTCTTCGTCGAGGGCGAAAACAGCCTGCTGATCGACTGCGGCCTGTTTCAGGGCGCCGAGACGGCGCCCGACGGCCGCTCGGCGGCCGACCGCCTGGAGATTCCCTTCCCGGTCGAGCATGTCGGCGCGCTGGTGCTGACGCATGTGCATATAGACCATTGCGGCCGGTTGCCCTGGCTGCTGGCCGCCGGGTTCAAGGGGCCCATCCTGTGCAGCGAGCCGTCGGCCAGGCTGCTGCCCACCGTCCTCGCCGACGCCTTCGAGGTGGGCGTCACCCGAAACCGCGAGCTGGTCGAGCGCTACCTGAAGATGGTCGAGGCGCGCCTGCGGCCCTTGCCCTACCGCGAATGGCGCACTGTTTACTCGAGTTCCGGCGCCACGCTGCGCGTGCGCCTGCAGCGCGCCGGCCACATCCTCGGCTCGGCCTATGTCGAGTGCGAGCTGTCGGGCCCGGCCTGGCCGTCGCGCCGGCGGGTGCTGTTCTCGGGCGACCTCGGTGCGCCGCATGCGCCCTTGCTGCCGGCGCCGCAGCCGCCCTGGCAGGCCGATGTCGTGGTGCTCGAAACCACCTACGGCGACCGCGTGCACGAAGATCGGCGCAGCCGTCGCGAACGCCTGCAGAAGGTGGTTGAACAGGCGCTGGCCGACGGCGGCACGGTGATCATCCCCGCCTTCAGCATCGGCCGCACGCAGGAGCTGCTGTACGAGTTCGAGGACATCCTGCATCGTCAGCGCAGCGGCAATTCCCGCCACGCAGCGCGCTGGGCCAGGCTGCCGATCTACCTCGACTCGCCGCTCGCGGGGCGCTTCACCGAGCTGTACCGCGAGTTGCAGCCCTTCTGGGATGCCGAGGCGCTGGCTCGGGTGCGCGCCGGCCGCAAGCCACTCGGCTTCGATCAGCTCGTCGCCATCAGCCGCCATGATGAGCACGAGGCCAACGTGCGCCGGCTGGCGCGCAGCGGCGAGCCGGCCATCGTCATTGCCGCCAGCGGCATGTGCGCCGGCGGGCGGGTGCTCAATTACCTCAAGGCGATGCTGAACGATGCGCGCCATAACGTGGTGTTCGTCGGCTACCAGGCGCGCGGCACGCCGGGCCATGCGATCCAGACCTACGGCCCGCGCGGCGGTCACGTCGAGCTCGATGGCGAGCGCATCGATATTCGCGCCGGCATCCATACCCTGTCGGGCTACTCGGCGCACGCCGACCGCGACGACCTCACCCGCTTCATCACCCGCATGCGCCACCTGCCTTCGGAGGTGCGCCTGGTGCACGGCGAGGACGACACGCGCCAGGCGTTTGCCGAACACCTCTCGCGGGCGACCGGCGGCAAGGTCCGGGTGGTGGTGTGATCTGGACGATACGGCGCTCCCGGCGCGGCCCGGCCGCTACTCCAGCCCCCATTTCTGCAGCCGGTAGCGCAGCTGCCTGAGTGTCATGCCCAGGTTTCGCGCAGCAGCCGAACGGTTCCAGCGCGTCTCGTCGAGCGCCTTCAGGATGCGCCGGCGCTCGTCCTCGGTGTCCGCCCCGGATTCGTCGGCGAACTCGCTGCCCACCAGCTCCCGCTCGGGCGCCGAGGGGACGGTGAGCTCGGCAGGCTGCAGGTCAATGTCGGCCGGCTCGATCTCGCCCCCTTCGCACAGTGCGCAGGCGCGCTCGAGCAGGTTCTCCAGTTCGCGGACGTTGCCGGGAAAGGGATAGCCCTGCAGCGTCGCCAGCGCCGACGCCGACAGCCGGCGCGGTGCGCCGCCCTCGCGCTCGGCGAGGCGGGCGAGGATGTGCTCGGCCAGCAGCGGAATGTCCTCGCGCCGCTCGCGCAGCGGCGGCACCCGCAGCGTGATCACGTTGATACGGAAATAGAGGTCCTGACGGAACTTGCCGTCGGCCACCAGGCGCGACAGATCCTGGTGCGACGCCGACAGGATGCGCACGTCGACCGGCTCCTCGGCGTGCGCGCCGACCGGGCGCACAGCGCGCTCCTGGATGGCGCGCAGCAGTTTGACCTGCATCGCCAGCGGCAGCTCGCCCACCTCGTCGAGGAAAAGCGTGCCGCCGCGCGCCGCCTGGAACAGGCCTTCCTTGTCGGCGGTCGCGCCGGTGAAGCTGCCCTTGCGGTGGCCGAAAAACTCGCTTTCCATCAGCTCCGGCGAGATCGCCCCGCAATTCACCGGAACAAAGGGGCCGCTGGCGCGCGCCCCGAGGCCGTGGATCAGGCGGGCGATGACTTCCTTGCCGGTTCCGGACTCGCCACGGATGAAGACCGGCGCCTGGTTGCGGGCGAGCTTCTCGATCTGCACGCGCAACTGGTCGAACGCCGGCGAACGGCCGATCAGCGCCCGCCCGCCGGCCGCCGCCGGCTCCTTGGGCTCCCTGGGCTCCAGCCGCAGCGCGTGCGTCACCAGTTCGCGCAGCGATTTCAGCTCCACCGGCTTGGTGACGAAATCGAACGCGCCGAGCTTCAGCGCGCGAATCGCGGTCTCGATGCTGCCGTAGGCGGTAATGACCGCGACCGGCAGGCCGGGCTGCTGCGCCTGGATGAACTCGACCAGCTCGAGCCCGTCGCCGTCGGGCAGGCGCATGTCGGTGAGGCACAGGCGGTAGCGACGGGCGCCCAGCCGCTCGCGCGCCTCGGCCACGCTGCCCGCCATCTCGCAGGCCAGCCCCATGCGCAGCAGGGAGAGTTCCAGCAGCTCGCGGATGTCTTCCTCGTCGTCGACGACGAGGACATCGATGCTGTCTGGCCGGTTGCGGCGTTCCGTCGCGTTCATGGTGTGCTCCGTCCGGTCAGCACGAAATCGGCGCCCGGCCCTTCGGGGTGCAGCTCGAGCGTCGCGTCGTTGGCCTCGGCGAGCTCGCGCGCGATGTAGAGCCCGAGACCGGTGCCCTTGGCATGGGTGGTGAAGAAAGGTTCGAACAGGTGGGCGCGCGTCGCCTCGTCCAGCCCCGGGCCGTCGTCCCTGACGTGCAGGGCGACGCGCTCGCCAGCGAGCGTTTCGGCGATGAGCGCAACCGATCCGGGCAGGCCCGAGCAGTAGCGGCGCGCGTTCCCGAGCAGATTGTCGAGGATCTGGTGCAGATGGGCACGGTCGATGGCCAGCGTCGTCGCCGGATCGATGTCGATGCGATAGATCGCGCGCTCCGCCTCGTCCATCAATACTCTGCCGTCGATGACCTCGGCGGCGAAGGCGGCGAGCGGCAGCGCCTCGGGGAGCGCATGCTCGCGCCGCCCAAGCGCCAGCACGTCGCGAATCATGCGCTCGATGCGCAGGGCGTTGTCGTTGATGATGCGCGCCAGCCGCGCCTGCATCTCGCCGCGCTTTTCGTCACGCAGCAGCTCGGCGGCCTGGGTCACCGCCGATAGCGGGTTGCGGATTTCATGCGCCATGCTCGCCGTCAGGCGTCCGAGCGCAGCCAGCTTGAGCTGCTGCAGCTGGCGCTGCACGTCCTCGAAATCGGTGAGGTAGATCAGCGTCTCGCCCGCGGCGGCGCTGCCGGCCTCGCCGCACACCGCGCGACAGCGCATCAGCCGCCCCGCAGGCCCGAGGCGCAGCAGGCGCGGCGCGAGCCCGTTGCCGCGCGTCAGCGCCTCCTCGAAAACGGGATCGATCTCGGCCAGCAGCCTGCCCTCGATATGCTCCACCCCCAGCAGCGCGGCCGCCTGGGGATTGAGCTGCACGGCGCGGCCGTCCGCACCGACCACGATCACGCCGTCGTGCATGTCGCGGATGATGCGCTCGTTAACCGCCTGCTGCCGCCGCAACGCCTCGCCGCGCTCGGCGGCCAGCGAGGCGTTGTCCTGGGCGCGCAGCGCGAGCCGCCGCGACACGATCGCGATGCCGAAGAAGCCGGTACAGAAGATGCCCACCTGCAGGAAGTCGCCCGGCTGCCCGCCCGATGCAAAACGCCACGCGTTCTCGAGCAGCACCGCAAGGGTGGAAAGCGCGGCGAAGAACAGCACCATGCGCCCTTCTGCGACCAGGCCGGTGCCGGCGAGCACCACCATCATCAGCACCGGGATGCCGCTGCGATAGCCACCGCTCGCCCACATGATCACCGACAGCGCGACCACATCGACGATGATCTGCAGCAGGATCACGCGCTGCAGTCCGAGGCGACGGACCGCATCGGGAAAGCCGAGCGCGAGCACGCCAGCGAGGTAGGCGATGGCCGCGACGTCGAAGGCCAGCGACTGCTCCTGACCGAGCCCGAAATGCAGGCCGCCGACGACGAAGACGCCCGCCAGCAGCAAGCGGAAGAGATTGAAATAGCGCAGCGACAGGCGTCGCGAGCGATCGACGCCCGACCAGGGCGGCGACGGATCAGTCATGCTTGCTGGGGCCGGCAAGACGATGAGCCTCGCAACAGTAGAAGTGGCTGCCGTCGCGCACGCCATCGGTTTCGGGCACATGCACGCCACAGTGCGCGCATTCGACGATGTGCTCGACCCGTCTCCCAGGCGCCGCGAACTTCCCGTTCCCTGCGTCGCGCTCGCCGCGCGCGCGCGTCAGCGCGCGGCGCACCCACCAGATTCCAAGCAGGGCCAGCAGGAAGATCAGCAGATTGCGCACGATGACGGACGAAAGCGACAGGACAAGCCCAATTTTAGCATGCGGCCCGCTCAGACCCGGGCCAGGCGCTCGCAGGCGGCGGCCAGCGTGGCCTCGCTCTTGGCAAAGCAGAAGCGGATCACCCGCTCGTCGCGTCCGTCATCGAAAAACGCCGACACGGGAATCGCCGCGACGCCGACCTCACGGGTGAGGCGATTGCAGAAGGCGACATCGGCCTCGTCGGCAATCGCGCCGTAACGCGCGAGCTGGAAATAGGTGCCGCGCGAGGGCAGCAACTCGAAGCGCGAAGCGGCCAGGCCCTCGCGGAAGAAGTCGCGCTTGCCCTGGTAGAACGCTGCAAGCATGAGATGGCGCGACGCGTCGGCCATGTAGTCGGCCAGCGCAAGCTGAACCGGGGCATTCACAGTGAATACGTTGAACTGGTGCACCTTGCGGAATTCAGTCATGAGCTCGCGCGGCGCCACCACGTAACCCACTTTCCAGCCGGTGATGTGGTAGGTCTTGCCAAAGCTCGACACGACGAAGCTGCGCGCCGCCAGTTCGGGGTGCGCAGCGCAGCTGACGTGTGCCAAGCCGTCGAAGACGATGTGTTCGTACACCTCGTCGGCCACCACGACGATGCCGGTGCCGCGGGTGATCGCGGCCAGGCGGTCGAGGTCGGCCGCGCGCCAGACGGTCGCCGTCGGGTTATGCGGCGTGTTGATCATGATCATGCGGGTGCGCGGACCCACCGCCGCCGCCACCGCGTCCCAGTCCGGCCGGTAGTCGGGCGCCGCCAGGCGCATGCGGATCACCCGCCCGCCGGCGAGCTCGATGGCCGGGACGTAAGAATCGTAGACCGGTTCGAAGACGATCACTTCGTCGCCCGCGCGCACGCAGGCGGTGACTGCGGTAAACAGGGCCTGCGTCGCCCCCGCGGTGACGGTGACCTCGGACTCGACGTCGTAAGCCGTGCCGTAGAGATCGGCGAGCTTGCGCACCATGGCTTCGCGCAGCGGCAGGCAGCCCGCCATCGGCGCGTACTGGTTGTGCCCGGCGCGCATCCAGTGGGCGACGCGCTCGAACAGCAGGTCGTCGGCGTTGAAGTCGGGAAAGCCCTGGGACAGGTTGATGGCGCCACACTCCTGGGCCAGGCGCGACATCACGGTGAAGATGGTCGTGCCGACCCTGGGCAGGCGGGATTCGATCGGGGCGGGAAAGCTCGGCATGGGGCGAAGTCCTCGGACCTTGCGTAGCGGGGGAAGCGCATTGTCGCAAAGCGGGCGCTGCGAAGCGATGGACGCAGCGGCGCGGCGCTACAGCGATATGTACTTGGCGACCTTCGCACGCAGCATGTCGGCCTCGAACGGCTTCACCACGAAGTCGATCGCACCGGCCTGCAGACTGGCCGCCACCACGTTGCGCTCGCTCTGCCCCGTGATCATCACCACCGGAATCGCCGCATATTGCGGTACCGCCTTGATGCGGCGAGTCACCTGTACGCCGTCGACGTCGGGCAGATTGACGTCCATCAGGATCAGGTCGGGACGGCGGCGGCGGATGGCCCCCAATGCCTCCGCCGCGCTGTGCGCGAACACGAGCTCGTACTTGTCGGAAGCGAGCAGCCGACCCAGCAACTTGCACTGGAACTCGTCGTCATCGACCGCCAGCACGAGCGGACGCAGGTGCTGAACGGCCGAAGCCAGCGAGCGTACCGACTCCATCTGCGGCGCCACCTCGTGCTTGACGCTACCGACCCAGTCCTGCAGGGGGATCATCGCTTGCGCGGCCTCATGCACGGGTGGCGCAATCTGTTCGCGATGGACTCGGGCCAGTTCCGCTCCGGCCCTGCCCGCGTCGCGCACCTCGACCGCGCCGTCGAGGCCGGTTTCGAGCAGTTTCTCGGACAGCCCGCCCATCGCCGCGGCAACACCCTCCTCCGCCCGCTGCAGCGAGGCCCGCGCGTCACCGATACGGGCAGCGCCATCGGCGAGGCTGCGATCCAGCCGCTCCTCCAACTCGCCGACCTTGCGCGCATGCGCGGCGATCTCGGCAAGCGGAGCGGCTGCCGCGCTGGCCACCAGCGCCCGCGATGCCAGCAACACCGACATGACCAGACGGTGTGCATCGTGGACCATGGGCCAGAACAGGATGTAGTCGTCGAAGTATTCCTTGCGACACAGCTCGAATGCGCGGCGCACGTCCTCCTTGTTGCACAGGATGAGGGTGCGGTGGGGATGCTCGTGGATCAGCCGGCTATGGCGGAAGAGGCCCAGGTAGTAGCGCTCTGCACGCTCGAGACCATTGAACGCGAGCACCAGCACGTCGGGGCGGTGCGCCTCGAAATCGGCCGCGATACGACCTTCTTCGACCGAGGTGAAGACATTGTCGAACTCGTCCTGCATCAACTCGGCCACCATGGCGACATCGGACGCGATGTCGCCAGCCACGAGGACGCGCGTCTGACGCTCACTCATCGCACCCTCTCCTTGGCAGACGCCTTCACATCGGCGACAACCAGACAGCCCGTCGAAGACCTAGCACCCATTGCTTCAATGCCCCTGCTTGGTGTGTCTTTCAATGGCATCGAGCACGGCCGAGAGCGCCTGATCGAAAGCCGGCAGTTGGGCAACGATCAGATCGCCCCGATCCGATTTTCCAGCCTGTTCGAGCGCGGCGCAAATCTCGCCGAGCGCCAGGGCGCCCACCGAACGCGACGAGGACTTGAGCTGATGCGCAATCGCACCGACCTGCTTCCAGGACGCAGACGCCTGAGCGCTACGCACTTCACTGGCCGCTGCGCCGGCGGCGACGGCGAAATCGTGCAGGAACTCTGCGATCAGTGCGCGATCGTCTCCAATCAACCGGGCCAGCACCGACACATCGAGCGTGGGCAGCGCGGTCTGCGGCAGCGCGCAAGGCTCGGTTTTCCCCGTTTGCGCAGCAGGCGCCACCGCATTGGCTGACGGCAACCAGCGCTGCAGCGTCTGGCGCAACACGTCGATGAGCACCGGCTTGGACAAGTAGTCGTCCATGCCCGCGTTCCTGCATCTTGCATCCTCACCGCGCAAGGCGTTCGCGGTCAGCGCGATGATGGGCAGGCGCTGCCCTGGCGGCTCCTCGCGCCGAATCGCCGCCGTCAGCTCGTAGCCGTCCATCTCCGGCATGTGCAGGTCGGTCAACAACAGCGCGTGACGTCCGCTGCGCCACCGCCGCAGCGCCTCCTTGCCGTCGTTGCCGAACTCGCAGGCAAAGCCCAGGCGCGCCAGCTGGCGCTCGATCACCTTGCGGTTGATCGGATCATCCTCGGCAACGAGAATGAGACGGCCGGCGGCGGCGGCGGCCTCCTGCGCCAATACTTCGGGCAAATCGTCCTTCATCGGGAGGGCGGGCTCGGCACGCGGCACGGCAGGCGGGGCAGGCTCGCGGCGCGCGGCGAGCGCCACGGCCTCGAGCAGCGCATCACGATGCATGGCGTCACCATCGAGCAGAAGCATGCGCTTCAGCTCACGACGGGACCGCCGGCGGTTGCCGCGGGTGACGACGACGATGCCGGCGCCCTCCCCGGCGAACCTCTCGTGCAGGGCTGGCCAGTCCTGCACCGTGCCAGCGAGATCGGTGAGCAGCACCTGCGCGTGGGTCCTCTCGCCGCGCACTGCGGCATGGGCGGCATCGAGCGAGGGATGGACCTCGACCTGCGCACCGGCATCGACCAGGTAGCTCGACCAATCGGACGTCGTGACCGCATCCTTGCCCACCAACCGGCAACATATGCCCTCGAGCGTGCGCGCCCGTGCCGGGGGGCGGCGATCGGACGGGGCATCGAAGGGCAGCGTCGCGGTAAAAGTCGAACCTGCACCGGCTTCGCTCACGACCTCGATGCGCCCTTGAAGCAGGGCGAGCAGGCGCTGGCAGATCGCCAGTCCCAGCCCGGTGCCGCCGTAGCGGCGGGTGGTCGATGCCTCGGCCTGGGTGAAGGGAACGAACAGCCGGGAGACGACCTCGGGCGTCATGCCGATACCGTTGTCGGCGACCTGCAGGCGCAGCTCTCCGGGTCCGCCGGCTTCGGCGCGGATCTGCACCACACCGGGGCGATCGAGGGCTGCGGAGAACTTGATCGCATTTCCAACCAGGTTGTTGAGAATCTGGCGCAGGCGCAGTTCGTCACCAAGAATCGTATCGGGCAAATCGGGGGAGACGAAGACGCGCAACTCGACCTTCTTGCGTGCTGCCATCGGCTGCAACGCGTCGCCCACTCCTTCGACCACGCTGCGCAACGCCAGCGGCTCGCGCACGAGCTCCATCCGTCCGGCTTCGATCTTCGAAAAATCCAGGATGTCGTCGATGATGCGCAGCAGGTTGAAAGCCGATTCGCGCATCGTATCGACCAGTTCGACCTGATAGGCGGACAGGCTAGACTGCCGCAGGATCTCGGCGATGCCGACGACGCCGTTCATCGGCGTGCGGATCTCATGGCTCATCGTGGCGAGGAAGTCGCTCTTGGCGCGGTTCGCCGCCTCCGCCGCGCGCGTCGCCGCGGCCAGTTCGGCTGTGCGGCGCTCGACGAGTTCCTCCAGGTGGTTGCGATGGGCGGCCAGCTCCTCGTTCAGGCGCTTGCGCTCCGTGATGTCTTCCTTGACCGCCAGATAATGCGTGATGACGCCGGCCTCGTTACGGATTGGTGCGATGTGCGCCATCTCGCAGTATTCGGAACCATCCTTGCGCCGGTTGAAGAATTCTCCGCGCCAGGCCTCGCCCCGCGTCAACGCCTCCCAAAGGTCCGTATAGCTGTGGTTGGGCGTCTTGTGCGACTGCAGCACGCGCGGATTGCGGCCGATGACCTCGTCACGGGTATAGCCCGTCGCGCGCATGAAGGCCTCATTCACATACTCGATTTCGGCCGCGGTGTTGGTGATGACGATGCTCTCCGGGCTCTGCTCCACCGCCTGGAAGAACTTGCGCAGCTGCATGTCGGCCGCCTTGTGCTCGCTGTAGTCGATCGCATAGGCAAAGCGCGAGCGTATCTGCCCGTCCGCATCCCGGATCGGCGTGATGCCCATCAGCACGGGCACCAGGCGGCCGTCCTTGTGCAGATGGGTCGCCTCGAAGCTCTGCGGCCCCTGGCGGTCGATGTCGGCAAGGCGCTGCGTCAGCAACGCCCGCTCGTCCGGTGCGTACACATCGAGAACGGAACGCCCGCAAAGCTCGTCCACTTGATAGCCGTGAAGGCGGGCATAGGCTTCGTTGACCTGGGTAAAGGTGTTCCCCGCCACGCTGTGGATGGCGAAACCCAGCCCCGCGCTGCGGAACACCTGCATCCAGCGTGCCGCGACCTCGTCGGCCCGGGACGGCGCGGTGACGTCACGCGTGATGCCGAACAGGCCGACCACCTCGCCCGTGGAATTGCGAAGCGGGCCTTTGGTGGTCATGAACCGCAAACGCCCTGCGGGGGAGTCGAGCTCCTCGACGCCCGGCTTGGGCCGGCTGCGCGCCATGACGCGCAGATCATCGGCCCGCAGGGCCCGCGCCTGGGCCTCGCCGAAGATGGCGGCATCGGTGTTGCCGAGCGCCTGCTCGGGGCTCGCACCGGTCAGGCGCGCAGCTTCCGGGTTGAAGAGCAGGTAACGGCCCTCGGCGTCCTTGGCGAAGATCGCATCGCTGGAATGCGTCACGATGGCGTCGAGCAGCATCCGGGTCCGGGCCAATTCGGCAGCCAGCGCCCGCTCGCGCTCAAGCCCCGCCTGCTGCGCCAGCGCCATGCGCCGCAGCACCCAGTAGAGCAGGACCGCAGTGACGAAGACGAAGCCCCAGCTCCTCGCGATCTCGCCAAGGCTCCCGCTTGAGCTGCCCACCCCCTGCCCCCCCCTGAACTGGCCGGACGCGAAGATCCACACCAGCGCGAGGAGCAGATACGCCCCCACCACCCTGCGCACCGAACGCATCGCTTCTCCCGCGTCGTCCATGTCCATGGAGCCGCCCGGCTCCCCCCGCACTTCCGGATTGACGAATGCCCGCCCTCGAAGCGACCGCGCGATCCGGGAACGCCATGCCAGCACCGGCGCCGCGCCGTCGCCGCGCCGCCTTTAAAGCGTAGCCTACATGCCGGGCGCCGTCGCAACGAACGAATCCGTCACGCGCAAAAGCCCTCATGCGTTGCACCGGCGGGGCTTGATTAGAATGTCGGCCATGCCCGAACTCACCACGTCCCCCTCTCCCACGTCCCACTTTCGCCAGCCCATCGCCACGCTGCAGCGCAAAGGGGCGCAGGTGTCCATCCTCGACCAGACCCTGCTGCCCTTTCGCAGCGAGCGCCGCGTGCTGGCATCACTGCCCGAGGTAGCCGACGCCATCCGCGCGATGCGGGTGCGCGGTGCGCCGCTGATCGGAGCCACCGCAGCCTACGGCGTCGCCATCGCACTCGCCAGCGAGGGAGGCACGGACGACGTGCTCGAACGGGCGCTCGCCCTGCTTGCGGCAACGCGTCCGACGGCGGTCAACCTGCACTGGGCGCTCGATCGCATGGCGCGGGCACTACACCCCCTGCCGCCCGACGCCCGCGGCGCCCGGGCGTGGGCTGAGGCCGATGCGATCGCTTCCGGCGACGAGGCCACCTGCGCCGCCATCGGCGCCAACGGGCTGCAGATATTGGCCGACATCGCAGCGCGCCGCGCCGGCCCGCTGCGAGTGATGACGCACTGCAATGCCGGCTGGCTCGCCACCTGCGGTGCCGGCACCGTGCTGGCCCCGGTTTATGCGGCGCATGCGCAAGGAATCGACATCGAGGTGCTGGTGAGCGAGACACGGCCGCGCAATCAGGGCCTGCTCACCGCCTGGGAACTGCGCGAGGCCGGCGTGCGGCACATGCTGATCGCCGACAACGCAGCCGGCCTGCTGCTGGCCCGCGGCGAGGTTGACGTGGTGATCACCGGCGCCGACCGCATCGCCGCCAACGGCGACACGGCGAACAAGGTCGGCACTTTCCTGAAGGCGCTCGCAGCACGCCATGCAGGGATACCCTTCTACATTGCCGCGCCGCATTCGACGCTGGATTTCGACTGCGCCGATGGCAGCCGTATCCCGATCGAGGATCGCGGCGGCGACGAGGTGCGCACGGTGCGCGGGCTGGATCGGGACGGCAACATCGCCGAGCTGCAGCTCGCGCCCGAGGCCACCGCGGTACTCAACCCGGCTTTCGACGTCACGCCCGCAGGGCTGATCAGCGGCATCGTCACCGAACGCGGCGTTGCAGAGCCTGGCCGCCTGCGCGATCTCTACCCGGAATGCGCCCGATGAACGCCAGCCAAGCAACGCACGCGCGAGACATCGGCGCATTGCGCTCGGCACTGCTCGACGCAGCGCGCGCAATGAGCGCTGCGCGGCTCAACGTCGGCACCGCCGGCAACGCCAGCGTGCGCCTGGGCGATGCTGCGCAGAACGGCGGTCTGCTCATCACACCGAGCGGCGTACCACCGGATGCCTGCACGGCGGCGCAGATGGTCGTCGTGCACGCCGACGGCCGTTTCGACGGCGAGCTTGCGCCCTCCTCGGAATGGCAGCTACACCGTGACATCTATGCCGCCTTCCCCGCGGCGGGCGCCATCCTGCATGCGCACGCGCCCTTTGCCACCGCGCTCGCCTGCCAGCGCCGTGACATTCCGCCCTTTCACTACATGATCGCGCGCTTCGGCGGTTCCACCGTGCGCTGCGCCCCCTACGCCACCTTCGGTACCCAGGCGCTGTCCGCCGCGGCGGTAGCCGCGCTGCAAGAGCGCCGCGCCTGCCTGCTCGCCAATCACGGCATGGTCGTGCATGGCCGCGATCTCGACCACGCGCTGGCGCTGGCGATCGAGTTCGAGACGCTGTGCGAGCAATACTGGCGCACCTGTCAGTTGGGCGAGCCCGTCTTGTTGTCTGACGAGGAGATGCGCGAGGTGGTCGAGCGCTTCCGCTGGTACGGCAAGCCGATGACGCACAAAGGCTGAAGACTTCGCAGCCGCAGCTCAGGTCTGCCCATCCGCGAGGGACATGCGTTCGAGCACGCGCAACAGGCTGGAGGTGTCGTCGCGACCCCAGCCGCAGGCCATCACCGCATTGAGCTGCTGCCACACCTGGGCCGCCACCGGCAGGGGCGTGCCCAGGCGCAACGCGTCGTTCATCAGGATGCCGAAATCCTTGTGATGGAGCCTCGCCTCGATCCCGGCGCGAAAATCCCGCGTCACCATGCGCTCGCCCATCACATCCAGAACCCGCGACCCCGCCGAGCCCGCCGCCAGTGCCGTGCGTACCGCAGCCAGGTCGAGCCCGTGGGCGGCGGCCAGGTGCATCGCCTCGGCGCAAGCCTCGATCGCCGCCACCATGATCATCTGATTGCAGGCCTTGGCCACCTGCCCCGCGCCGGCCGCGCCGATATGCACGATGCGCGAGCCCATCGCCTCGAGCAGCGGCCTTGCCGTTTCCAGCGTAGCCGCCTCGCCGCCCGCCATGATCGCCAGCGTGGCGTCGATAGCGCCCTGCACGCCGCCGGATACCGGCGCATCGAGCCAGCCCACTCCCTGGCGCGCGTAGCGCACTGCCAGATCGCGCGCGGTGGCGGGGGCGATGGTGCTCATGTCGACGTGGATCGCGCCAGCACGAAAACCGGCCGCCAGACCTGCTTCGCCGAAAGCCAGCGCCTCGACATCGGCGCTGCCGGTGACGATGCTGATCACCACCTCGCTGCGCGCGGCGAGCGCCGCTGGCGTCTGGCACACCACCGCGCCGCTCTGCGCCAAGGGCAGGGCCGACTCGACGCGCCGCGCCCACACCGCAAGATCGTGCCCGGCGGCGAGCAGATGCCGCGCCATCGGCGCGCCCATCACGCCGAGGCCAATGAAACCGACCTTCATGCCCATGCGCTTCACGCCCCCACGCCGCCGCTCATGCGCTCGAGCAGCTTGAGCATGGCGATCGAGTCCTCCTCGCCCAGGCCGCTACCCGCCATGGCGTTGAACATCTGCGCGGTCGCCGCGGCCGACGGCAGCGCCAGCCCGAGTCGGTGCGCCTCTTCCATGACGATGCGCAAATCCTTCTGATGCATCCAGGCCTTGAACCCGGGCTTGAAGTTGCGATCGAGCATGCGCTGGCCGTGGTTCTCGAGGATGCGCGAGTAGGCGAAACCGCCCAGCAGCGCCTCGCGCACCTTGCCGGCGTCGACCCCGCTCTTGCTGGCGAAATTGAGCGCCTCGGCCACCGCCGCCACGCCGACGCCGGTGATGATCTGGTTGCAGGCCTTCGCCACCTGGCCGGCGCCGGCCCCACCGATCAGTGTCACCGACTTGCCCATCGCCTCGAACAGCGGCCTTGCGGTGTCGAAGGCGGCGGCATCGCCCCCGACCATGATGGTGAGGCTGCCGGCGATCGCGCCGACCTCGCCGCCCGACACCGGCGCATCGAGGGCGACGACACCCCTCTCGGCGAGTGCGGCAGCGATCTTCTGCGCCGCGGCGGGGGCGATCGTGCTCATGTCGATGTGGATATGGCCCGGCTTCGCACCGGCGGCGACGCCATCGGGTCCGAGCGTGACCTGCTCGACATCGGGGGCGTCGGCCACCATGCTGATCGTCACCGGTGCCCGGCGCGCGACCTCGGCGGCGCTCGCGCAGTCGCCGGCACCGGCCTCGAGCAGCGGCTGCATCGACTCGCGGCGGCGGCTCCAGACATGGACCTGATGCCCGGCCTTCAGCAGATTCAAGGCCATGGGGCGGCCCATGAGGCCGAGTCCGATGAATCCGACTTCCATTTACACGCTCCTCCTTGAATAATCACGCGATGAACTACGGACCCATCATCAAGGAAATCGGCCGGGGCGCCAAGGGCTCGAAGCCGCTCGACATTTCCACTGCAGCGAACCTGTTCGGCGACATTCTCGACGGCACGGTGCCCGATCTCGAACTCGGCGCGATCCTGATCGCGTTGCGCGTGAAGAGCGAATCACTCGACGAACTGCTCGGCTTCAAGCAGGCGATGGACGCCCGCTGCGCGCAGCTCGCCGTGCCTGCTGGACCGCGCTGCGTGGTGCTGCCGACCTACAACGGCGCACGCCGCCAGCCCAACCTGATGCCGCTGGTTGCGCTGCTGCTGGCGCGGGCGGGCGTGCCGGTGCTGATCCAGGGGCGGCACGATTTCGAAACGCGGGTGAGCCCCTTCGAGCTGCTCGCCGCGCTCGGCATCGAGCCTGCGGCGGACGTCGCGACGGCCTCGGCCCAGCTCGCAGCGACGCGGATCGCCTGCGTGCGTGTGGATCAGCTGCTCCCGGGGTTGGACCGCCTGCTGTCGCTGCGCCTGCGCATGGGCGTGCGCGGCAGCGGCCACACGATGGCGAAGCTGCTCGACCCGGCGCTTGGACGCAGCGTGCGCGTGGTGGCGGTGACGCACCCCGAATACCTCGAACGCATGGACGAGTTCCTGCGCCGCGACGGCGGCCGCGCCATGCTGCTGCGCGGCACCGAGGGCGAGATCTACGCCAATCCGAGGCGCTGCCCGGAACTCAAGGTGTATGCGGAAGGCGCGGCGCATGTGGCCGTCGCCGCCGAGGAAGGCGGCGCGCCGCCGCTGCCCGGCCTGCCCGACACGCCGTCAGTGGCCGACAACGCGGCGATCATCCGCGCGATGCTGGCAGGCGAACAGCCGGTGCCCGAGCCGATCCGGGCCCAGGTCGCCGCGCTGGTCGCGCTCGCAAGGTCCGGCGTTTAGGAGCGCGCTCGAGCGCGATTGCAGACATCCGTACCCCGCAGATCGCGGTCGAGCCCGCTCCTGCGACACCGATTCGTCGTCACCCGGCCGGGAACCGGCCCTGATCGTTCCTCAGACCAGCCGTCCGTCGCGGAAGTCGCTCAGCGCCTGGTAGATTTCCTGCTCGGTGTTCATGACGAAGGGGCCGTACTGTGCGATCGGCTCGTTCAGCGGTCGACCGGCGATCAACAGCACTCTCGCCGCGCCCGCCGCCTCGATCACCACGCCGTCCGCCTCGGGTTCGTTGGCGAGGATGGCCATGCGTTGCAGCGGCACGGCGGTTCCATTCACGGTGACCTCGCCGCGATACACGTACGCGAAGGCGTTGTGCCCCGCAGGTAGCACCTGCGAAAAGCGCGTACCGGCCGGCAGATGCAGGTCCAGATAGAGGGGCGCGGTGGCATCGCGCGTGACCGCGCCGACAACGCCATGGCTCTCGCCCGCGATCACCGTCACCTCCACGCCGGCTTCGGTGGTGATGCGCGGCAGTTCGCCGGCGGCGAAATCGCGGTACCAGGGCGCGCACAGCTTGTCGCGGCCAGGCAGGTTGAGCCAGAGCTGAAAGCCTTCCATCACGCCTTCTTCCTGCTGCGGGATCTCGGAGTGGACCACCCCGCGGCCGGCGGTCATCCACTGCACACCGCCGTTCTCGAGCAAGCCCTCATGACCCGCGCTGTCGCGATGCAGCATGCGGCCCGCGATCATGTAGGTGATGGTCTCGAAGCCGCGGTGCGGATGGTCGGGAAAACCGGCGATGTAATCGTCCGGCTTGTCGCTACCGAAGGCGTCCAGCATCAGGAAGGGGTCGAGCCGGCGCTGCAGCGGCTGCGTCAGCACGCGGGTGAGCTTTACCCCCGCGCCGTCGGAGGTCGCCTTGCCGACGACCAGCCGTTCCACGCTGCGGGGTCGCGCGACCGTTTCGGTGCGAAGTGCGGTGTTCGTCGTCATGGCGACTCCTTCAGGAAATCAGAAGCGGGGCGCCCGCGGGCGCCCGCCGTGCAGACCGATCAGGCCAGGGCTGCGTCGATGTCGGCAGCCGCCTGGTCGAAGCCCTTCTGCGCCGCTTCCGGACCCATGTTGAGGCCTTCGGCATACACGAAGTGCAGATCGGTCATGCCGAGGAAGCCGAGGACGGCCTTCAGGTAGGGCACCTGGGTGTCGAGCTCCGAACCGCGGTACATGCCGCCACGCGCCAGGGCGATGTACACCTTCTTGCCCTTGAGCAGGCCTTCCGGACCGTTTGCCGTGTATTGGAAGGTCACGCCGGCACGGGCGATGGCGTCGATCCAGTTCTTGAACTGGGCGGTGACGGTGAAGTTGTACATCGGCACGCCCAGCACCAGCACGTCGGCAGCCTGGACTTCGGCGATCGCGGCGTCGGCGATCGCAACACGTGCAGCCTGCTCCGGCGTGCGCTGCTCGACCGGGGTAAACAGGGCGCCGAGCGCGGCTTCGTCGAGCACCGGCACCGGACGGGTAGCCAGGTCGCGCACTGCAACCGTGGCGCCGGCGTTCGCGGCCAGCAAACGGGCGGTGATGTCGTTGGCAACGCGGGTGGAATTGGCGCCTTCGCTGCGGGCACTGGAGTTGATCTGCAGGATGTTCATCTGTCTTTCCTCTGGGCTGAACAAGATTAAGTGAGACGAACTTTAATCTTCCCAAACGCACTGCGTAAGCCACTAAAATGGATTACATTGTCTCGCCTATGGAACAGTTTGAACCCAACGATCTGCTCATCTTCGCCCGCGTGGCCGACGCCGGCAGTTTCAGCCAGGCGGCCGAACGGCTTGGATTGCCCAAATCGACGGTGTCGCGCCGCATCGCGCTGCTCGAAGAAAGACTCGGCGAGCGCCTGATGCTGCGCACCACGCGGCGCCTCAGCGTGACCGAGTTCGGCCAGCATCTGCTCGAACACGCGCGCCAGGTCGTGGCCGAGGTCGAGGCGGTGCGCTCGCTGGCCGAGCATCGCCAGGCGCGGCCGAGCGGCCGGCTGCGGGTGTCGATGCCGAGCGACTTCGCCAACCTGCTGCTCACCGACATGCTGGCCGCCTTCATCGCCCTGCACCCCGAGGTCTCGCTCGAACTCGACCTGTCGCCGCGTCGCGTGGATCTGCTTGGCGAGAACTTCGACATCGCCTTGCGCATGGGCGCGCTGCCCGACGACGCCCTGCTGGCCGCGCGCCGCATCGCGGTTTTTCCGCATGGGCTCTATGCCGCGCCGTCCTACCTGGCCGAGCACGGCGAACCCGCCGCGCCCGACGACCTCGTCGATCATCAGTCATTGCGCCTGCTCGGGCGCAACGGCGAACCACTGCCATGGACGCTGCTGCGCGGCGAAGAGCGGTGGGAAGGCCTGCCGCCCGGCCGCACCACCGCGAACTCGCCGGAACTGCTGATTCGACTCGCCAGCGCAGGTGCCGGCATCGCGGCGGTGCCGGAGTTCTCCGCCGCGCCGTGCGTGCGACGAGGTGAGCTGCGCCGGGTGATGCCGGACTGGTGCCTGCCCTCGCACACCGCCTGGGCCGTCTTTCCCGGGCGGCGCCTGATGCCAGCCAAGACGCGCGCCTTCATCGACATGCTGCAGGCGGCGATGGCCGCGCATCCTGACAAGCCGGTGCAGGCATGACCCGTGCCCTGCCCGCGGCCCGGGAACTTCCATGGCGCACGCCATGACGAAGCCAGCATCCTTCTTCGCATCGCTCGCGGCACGCCTGCAAAGCCCACCTACAATATCGCGCTTTCCGCCAGCGACCGCCCACGCGGCCGCAGCGGGGTCCCTCATTACGCCTGCCTGATCGTCCCTCCCATGCCTCTGCTTCAGACTGTCTGCCGCCTGCCTGCCCGCCCCCTGTTCTTCGCCCTGTTTGCCGCCTGCTTCGTCCTGCTCGGCGCCGGGCTGTACCTGCAACACGTCGTCGGCCTGCAGCCCTGCCCGATGTGCATCATGCAGCGCTACGCCTTCGTCGCCGTCGGCCTGATCGCCCTGGTCGCGGCCCTGCACGGCCCGCGGAGCACCGGTGCGCGCATCTACGCCGGCCTCATCGGCCTTGCGGCGCTGTCCGGTGCCGGCGTCGCGGTACGCCAGAGCTGGATGCAGCTCAACCCGCCGGCCTTCCCCGAGTGCGGCCCCGGCCTTGAGTACATGCTGGAAAGCTTTCCGCTCGGACAGTCCTTGCCGATGATCTTCCGCGGCGCCGGCGACTGCTCGGCGATCGACTGGACCTTCCTCGGCCTGTCGCTGGCGAACTGGTCGTTCCTGTGCTTCAGCGCTGTGATCATGTTCGCCGGTTGGATGCTGCTACGCCGCAACCGCGCCTGAGCGCGCGCTCACAACCGCTCTTCACCGCGCCGGCGCCCCCTGGCGACGCCAGGCCGCCGGCGTGCACGCGAAGGTGCGCTTGAAGGCACGGTTGAAGGCGGCATCCGATTCGTAGCCGACATCCCAGGCGATCTGGGCCGTCGATGCCGCGCTGTCGCGGAGTCGCAGCGCTGCCAGCTGCAGCCGCCAGCCCGCCAGGTAATGCATCGGCGGCGCGCCCAGCAGCGCGGTGAAGCGTTCGGCAAACGCGGAACGTGACAAGCCGACCTCGCGCGCCAGCTCCTCGGTGGTCCATGGGTGGGCGACACGCGTGTGCAGCAAGGCCAGCGCCCGGCCGATGCGGCGATCCTGCAGCCCCGCGAGCCAGCCTGTCTGCCCTGCGGGCATGGCCGCGAGGTAGCGCCGCACGGCCTCGACGAAAAGCAGCTCGGCGAGTTTGCCCAGCACCGCAGCCGAACCCGCGCCGCCCTGCGCGAACTCCTCTGCGGCATGGCGGAACGAGCTTTCGATCCAGGCGCCGGTGGCGTGGCTGCCCATTTCCAGACTGAGTAGGGACGGCAGGGTCGCGATGAGCGGATTGTGCGGCGCGTCGCAGCCCAGATAACCGCACACGATGCGGGTGGCCTCGCCGCCGCCGCCATGGCGCAGCACGGCCGGTGCGGTCGCGTCGGGCGCCTGCACCTCGCCGGCGATGACCACCGGCGGCAGTCCGGGCGTGCTGGCCAGCAGGTGGCGATCGTTGCGCGGAAGCAGCACGATCTCGCCAGCCCGCACTTCGAGCGGCGGCGTTCCCTGCACCTCGACGAACAGCCTTCCCGCCACCACGTAGTGATAGGCGATCAGGTGTGCCGGCATGCCTCCCTGCGCACTGAAATCCTCCGGCCCGACCTGCGACACGACGCACCACGGCGCGGTGAACTCGGCGTCGAGAAACACGCCGCCCGATAGCCTCACCGCAGCGAACACCTCCGACAGGGCATCCATCGTCCCTTCCTCCAGAGGGTCCGGCGCCCGGGTCAAGACTTCCGGCGCCGCGGGCATATCCGCCCTTGCCCCTCAGGATTAACTTAGCACTACGGGTAAGCCTCGGCCGCAATTGCCGACACCCCCTCACAAAAATGGACGACACCCCCACCCCAAGGAGACATGCCATGACCATCCACGACGACCTCGGACTGACGCTTTCCGGCGCCGACAGCGCGGGGCTCACCCACTACCGGCGCGCGCTTCGCCAGTTCCAGTGCTACATCGAGGATCCGGTGGCGAGCGTCGACACGGCCATCGCCCACTGCCCCGGCTTCGTCATGGCCCACGTCCTGAAGGCCTGGCTGCACCTGCTGGGCACCGAGCCGGAGGCGCTCGCCGTCGCGCGCGACTGTCACACCGCGGCAGTTGCGCTGCCGGCGACAACGCGCGAGCGAGGCCACCTGGCGGCGATCGGCGCCGCGCTGGAGGGGCACTGGCATCGCGCCGGGCGCATCCTCGAGGACATCTCCATCGACCATGCGCGCGACATCCTCGCCTTGCAGGCGGGGCACATCATCGATTTCTACATCGGCGATGCGCGCATGCTGCGCGATCGCATCGCCCGCGCACTACCGGCCTGGTCGCCGACGATGCCCGGATACCACGCGGTCCTCGGCCTGTACGCTTTCGGCCTCGAGGAGTGCGGTGACTATGCGCGTGCCGAGGCCGTCGGCCGCAACGGCGTCGAGCTCGAGCCGCGCGACGGCTGGTCCCAGCACGCGGTCGCCCACGTCATGGAAATGCAGGGCCGCGAGCGCGAGGGCATCGCCTGGATGCGGGAGAACGTCGCCGCCTGGAGCGCCGACAGCTTCTTCCAGGTGCATAACTGGTGGCACCTGGCACTGTTCCACCTCGAACTCGGCGAGATCGACGAGGTGCTGGCCCTGTTCGATGGCCCCATCCATGGCGCGCGCTCCCATGTCGTGCTCGACATGATCGACGCTTCAGCCATGCTGTGGCGGCTGCAGCTGCGTGGGATCGACGTTGGCGCGCGCTGGCAGAGCGTGGCCGATGGGTGGGCGCCCCTTGCCCGCGCCGGCAACTATGCGTTCAACGACGTGCATGCGGCGATGGCCTTCGTCGGCGCAGGGCGCCTGGACGCGCTCGACGAACTGATAGAGACGCAACGCGCGGTATTGGGCGGCGACGGCGACAACGTCGCCTTCACGCGCGACGTCGGCCATCCCCTTGTGCTGGCGTTGCAGGCTTTCGGCAAAGGGCGCTACGACGAAACCGTAAGGCTGATCCGCGATGTGCGCAGCATCGCCCACCGCTTTGGGGGCAGCCATGCGCAGCGCAGCGTGCTCGACCTCACGCTGATCGAGGCCGCCCTTCGCGGCGGGCAGCACAATCTCGCCGCGGCGCTCGTCGCCGAGCGTCTGACGACGCGGCCGCACAGTCCGCTTACGCGGCTGTTTCAGATCAGGCTCGAACCGATGCGGAAGGCGGCGTGAGGGCCGGGGAGGCCTGAGTGTGGGCACCCGGCCGGTGCGCGTCCCTGCTCAGTTGACGATGCGAACGATGGCGCCGCCGATCTCGTACAGGCCCCCGCCCAGCGCATTGCAGCGCTTGACCTCGAGCTTGGCCACCAGCGGCGGGCGGTCGACCGCGCCCTCGGGCGGGGCGACCGCGACCTCGAGCACTTCGCCCCGTCCCGGCACGTAGGCGGCATGTAGCGTCATGCCGCTCACGCTGAGTTCGAGGCATTGCGCAGGAATGCGCTCTCCATGAGGCAACTGGATAGCCGCGGTGCAACCGAGCGGGACGCGACGGTCCAGGCGCCGGTTCAGGTGGGCGGAGTGATCGTTCATGATTCCAGACGGATGTTCATGCGGTTGCGCATTGTATCCGCCCTGCACGCACGCGCCCGCTCAGTCCTTCACGCCGACCTTGCGCAGGATGTTCTCCAGCGGGCACAGCCCGGTGAAGCCGCTCTGGAATAGGTTTGCGCCGACGAACACGGTGAACCACAGGAAGTTCTTGTTCACGAACAGCGGCGAGCCTTCCACGCCCAGCGCGAGCGAAATGAGCACGAAGGCGCCGGCGAAGATGCGCACCAGTTTATTGACATTGAGGGCCATCAGTTTTCCTCCGACAGTTGGCCGAGGCGATCGCGCATCGCCGCGAAGTAAAGCACCGGGATCACGACCAGCGTGAGCACGGTCGAGATGAAGATTCCGAAGATCAGGCTGATCGCCAGGCCGTTGAAGATCGGGTCGTCGAGAATGAACACCGCGCCGATCATCGCCGCCAGCGCGGTGAGCCCGATGGGCTTGGCACGCACCGCCGCAGCGCGGATGACCGCCTCGGCGAAAGCCACCCCGCCGCGCACCTGCTGATTGACGAAATCCACCAGCAGGATGGAGTTGCGCACGATGATGCCGGCCAGCGCGATCATGCCGATCATCGAGGTGGCGGTGAATTGCGCGCCGAGCAGTGCATGGCCGGGCATGACGCCGATGATGGTGAGCGGGATCGGCGCCATGATGATGAGCGGCACCAGGTAGCTGCGGAACTGCGCCACCACCAGCAGGTAGATCAAGACCAGCCCCACCGCGTAGGCGGCGCCCATGTCGCGGAAGGTTTCATAGGTGATCTGCCATTCGCCGTCCCACTTCAGCTGGTATCCGGCGTAGGCATCGGCCGGCGGGCGGATGAACCACTCGCCCAGCGTGCCGCCCAGACCCGGCGCGCCGACGAGCGCCATGTCCTTGACCTTGTTGCGAATGTCGAACATGCCGTAGAGCGGCGAATCGAGCTTGCCGCCCATGTCGCCGGTGACGTACACGACCGGCAGCAGATCCTTGCGGTACAGCACCTGTTCGCGTGCGGTCTCGCGCACCTGCACGAGTTCGGAAATGGAGATCAGCCGGCCGGCATTCACCCCTTCCCGCGCGCGCACCTTCATCGCCAGCAGGTTGGCGACGTCGGACTGCCGCACCGCGGGAAGCTGGATGCGCACCGGAATCTCGTACTTGTTGTCGCCGCCATGCACCGGGGTGACGTCCTCGCCCGACAGGCCCAGCCGCACCACCTCGACGATGTCGGCCTGGGCCACGCCCATGCGCGCCGCCTTGGCCTGGTCGACGCGCAGCACCAGCTTGGGCGCGGCCTCGTCCACCGTGTCGTCGACGCCGACGATGTCGGCTGCGCCTTCGAAAGCGCTCCGAACCCGCTTCGCGACCTCGACCTGGCCGGCGTAATCCGGGCCATAGATCTCGGCGACGATCGGCGACAGCACCGGCGGCCCCGGTGGCACTTCCACCACCTTGGCATTGCCGCCGTTACGCCGGGCGATCTGCGTCACCGCCTCGCGCACCGACACGGCGATCTCGTGGCTCTTGCGGTGGCGCGATTTCTTGTCGACCAGGTTGACCTGGATGTCACCCATCTCGGGGTTGCTGCGCAGGTAGTACTGGCGCACCAGGCCATTGAAGTTGATCGGCGCCGCGGTGCCGGCGTAGGACTGCCAGTCGGTCACCTCGGGCACGGTCGCCAGGTGCGCGCCGATCTCGTTGAGCACGCGCGAGGTCTCTTCCACCGGCGTGCCGACCGGCATGTCGAGCACCACCTGGAATTCGCTCTTGTTGTCGAAGGGCAGCATCTTCATGACCACGAGCTGCACCACCGGCAGCGCGACCGAAACGGCGATCAGCGCCCCCACTGCCAGCCACAGCATCAGCCGGTTGCGCGCACCGCGCTGCGCATCGAGCATCGGCACCATGACGCCGCGGAAGAGGCCGTCGAGCCGGCGAGTCATCTTGTCCTCGCCCTCGTGATGGTGCGCGTCGACCGACTTGAGCATTTTCTGCGCCAGCCAGGGCGTGACGACGAAGGCGACCACCAGCGAGATGAACATGCCCATCGACGCGTTGATCGGGATCGGGCTCATGTAGGGCCCCATCAGCCCGGTGACGAAGGCCATCGGCAGCAGTGCCGCGATGACCGTGAAGGTGGCGAGGATGGTAGGCCCGCCGACCTCGTCCACCGCCTTCGGGATCAGCTTCCACAGCGGCGTGTCGGGCTCGAGCGTGTGCCAGCGGTGGATGTTCTCGACGACGACGATCGCATCGTCGACGAGGATGCCGATGGAAAAGATGAGCGCGAACAGACTCACCCGGTTGAGCGTGAAGCCCCATGCCCACGACGCGAACAGCGTCGCCGCCAGCGTCAGCGATACCGCGACACCGACGATCAGCGCCTCGCGCCGTCCGAGCGCGAAGAACACCAGCGCCACCACCGCCGCAGTGGCGAAGGCGAGCTTGCCGATGAGCTGTGAGGCCTTGTCGTCGGCCGTCTTGCCGTAGTTGCGGGTGACCGTCACCTCCACCCCATCGGGGATCAAGGCGCCGCGCAGCGATTCGATGCGCGAGATCGCCGCCTGCGCGACGTCGGCCGCGTTCGCCCCGGGCTTCTTGGAGATCGTCAGCGTCACCGCGGGGAACAGGCCCTTCGCGCCCTCGCCCTTCTCGGCCGCCGCGCCGGTCCCGAACCACACATACTGCGAGGGCTGGTCCGGGCCATCGTCCACCTGGGCGACATCGCGCAGGAACACCGGCTTCGCGTCCTGCACGCCGACCACCAGCTGGCGCACATCTTCGGCCGACTCGATATAGGTGCCGGTCTGCACCAGCACCTCACGATTGCCGGCGACCAGGCTGCCAGCGGGTTGCGACGCATTGGCCAGCTGCAGCGCGGCGCGCAGATCCTGCGCGGTGACGCCGTGCGCGTTCATGCGCTCGGTGTCCATCTGCACCCGGATCACATGGCCCGGCCCCCCGATGGTGGCGACGTCGCGCGTCCCGTCGATACGCTTCAGTTCGGTCTCGGTGGCACGCGCCACCTGCTGCAGATCGAATCCGGCGCGGCCGGGGTCGGCCGTCCACAGGGTGAAGCTGACGATGGGCACGTCATCGATGCCCTTCGGCTTGATCAACGGCGTGCCCACGCCGAGCTGCGGCGACAGCCAGTCGGCGTTCGAATGCACGGTGTCGTAGAGGCGCACCAGCGCGGTCTGGTTCGGCACGCCGACTTCGAACTGCACGGTGATCACCGCCGTTCCCGGGCGCGACACGGTATACACGTGATCGACGCCGGCCATGCGCGACAGCACCTGCTCGGCCGGGCGCGCCACCAGCGCATCGACGTCGCGCGCCGACGCGCCCGGGAAGGGCACCAGCACGTTGGCCATCGTGACGTCGATCTGCGGCTCTTCTTCCTTGGGGGTGATCAGGGTGGCGAACACGCCGGCCAGCAGCAGCACCAGGGCGATCAGCGGAGTCAGCGCATTGCGCTGGAAGGCGGCGGCGATGCGGCCGGAAATCCCGAGGCGGTCTTCCATCGTCGGGCCCCGCGCTCAGCGGACGGCGGCGGGCTTCGCCGCAGCCGCGATGCCCGCCTGCACCGGATCGAGCGCCACCGTCTCGCCGCCCGCCAGGCCGGCCAGCACCTCGACCTCGCCCTGCGGACCCACCGCCTGTCCGATGCGAACCTGACGCAGGGTGAAATTTCCTTGCGCGTCAGCGATGTACACCGCCGTGAGCTCGCCACGGCGCAGGATCGCGCCGGCGGGCACCATGACCGACGTCGGCCGGGTCTGCGCAGCGGCGGCGAGAAAATGCACGCGGGCAAAGCTGCCCGGCAGCACGCCCGCGGTCCCCGGCGGAAGATCGACGCGAACGCGCACGGTGTGCGTGCGCGCATCCGCTGCGGGGAGCACGGTCACCCCCGCGCCATCGATCCAGCGCTCACTGTCGGGTAGTTCGACACGGGCGCGCAAGGCGGACGCGCCACCGAGTTCGGCAATGCGCTGCTGCGGCAGGTCGACGAGGGCGCGCATCGCGGTCGGATCATAGACGGTGAGCAGGCTGCGGCCCGGCTGCGCCATTTCGCCGCGTTCGATGTGGCGTGCGGCCACCAGACCGTCGAGCGGCGAAGTGATCGTCGTGTAGCCCTGTGCCGTTGCCGCAGCACCGCGCCCGGCGCGCGCGGCGCGCAGTTGCGCCTCGGCTGCCTGGAAGCGGGTACGGGCCTGGTCGAGCGCAGACTGGCTGAAGAACTTGCGCTCGAACAGGCTGCGCGCGCGCTCGTAATCGGCACGGGCATTGATCATCCCGGACTCGGCCTGGGCTACCCCCGCGTCCGCCTCCGCCACCGCCGCGGCGGCCTCGGCGGCATCGATGCGCATCAGCACCTGGCCGCGGCTGACCCGGTCACCCGCGTCGGCCGACAGTTCGACCACGCGCCCTGGCACCTGGGCCGCCAGCAAGGACTGGCGCACCGCTTCGATGGTGGCCTCTGCAGGCTGGGTGCGCAGCAGCGGAGCGGACTCGACGCGCAGCGTGGGCACCGGGCCGGACGCCGCATTTGCAGGAAGCACGGCCAGCAGTGCGAGCAAGAAGGGGGGGAGCATGAGGGCTTTCATGTTTATAAGTTTATTCTTATAAACATCCAGGTCAAGCACCGCAATGCCGCCCCGCCTACCCATGCCCCGCTGGAACGGGTGACTCGCGCTACATCGAGCGAGCGGACGCCAGCGCGTAGGCCGCCATTGCGTCGATGACGCCTTCCGCCTCGCCCGCAGCCTGGGCGAGAACGATCTCGCAACCTGGATGGCGGCCGCGCGCCTCATCGATCAGCACCGGCAGATCGCGCTTCAGATGCCCGCCCTGGGCGAGGAACACCGGCACCACCGCGATGCGGCGAATGCCCTCGGCGGCCAGCGTTGCGATCGCCTGCGGCAGCGTCGGCGTCATGAACTCGAGAAAGGCCAGTTCGACCCGCGGCGCCGCGTCGCCCTGAAGCAGGACCTCACGGATGCGCTGCATGGGCCGGGCCCACTCGGGGTCGCGCGCACCGTGCCCGAACAGCACGACGGCCGGATTCAACTTCGATGAATGCTCGCTCACTTCGTCTCCTCGGAACTCAGGACCGCCCCCGCCCCAAGCGCAGCAGATGCTCGATCGCGCGCGCAGCGGCGAACAGGCCGACGCTGGCGGTCACCGCGACGCTCGAACCATATCCGGCGCAGGCCAGCCCCTGGGGACCGCGCGCGGCCCCGCCCGCATGAGGGGCCTCGGCCACATCGCACGCGACCGGCACCGGGTAACGCAGCGGCTCGGTCGAATACACCGCCTCGATACCGAACTTGCGTTTCGGATCGCGCGAAAAACCGTGGTCCTTGCGCAGGCGCGCACGCACCTTGGCAAGCAGCGGATCCTGCTCGGTGCGCGACAGGTCGTCGACGCGGATGCGGCCCGGGTCGAGCTTGCCGCCAGCCCCGCCCGCCATGACCAGCGGCAGCGCGCGTTCGCGGCACACGGCAGCGATCGCGACCTTGGCGCGCACATTGTCGATGGCGTCGACGACGACGTCGAAGCCGACAAGCAATCCTGCTGCATTTTCGGGCGTCAGAAAGTCATCCACCATCTCGACCGCGCAGTCCGGATTGATGTCGCGGATGCGCGCCGCCATCGCCACCACCTTGGCCTGGCCCAGCGTGCTGCCGAGCGCCTGTGCCTGACGGTTGATGTTGGACTCGGCGACGTGGTCGAGGTCGATCAGGGTGATGCGGCCCACGCCACTGCGTGCGAGCGCCTCGGCGACCCAGGAGCCCACGCCGCCGATGCCGACCACGCATGCTCGCCCGCGGGCGAGCGCCTCCACCGCACCGACGCCGTAGAGCCGGTCGAGGCCGCCGAAGCGGCGCTCCGCATCGATGCTTGCGTGCTGCGTGTCCGCAACGTCAGATTGCGTGGTCGGGTCGCTGGCTTGAAGGTGGCTTGTCATCGGAAATCGGGGAAAATCGTCCTGGAACCTGCCAGCCCCGCCCGGGCGGCAGCGAAAATATCGGGCGATGTTACCCCAGCACGCGACCGCCGGACTCACGTCGACGGTCCGATCCTCATCGGCAGCAGACCAGGCGCTTCAGGCCGGGACGCAGCCCGCCTCGAGCTCGCGCTGGGCGTCGAGCCAGACCCCCAGGCCCTGCGCATTGAGTTCGAGATCCATGCGCAACAGTTCGAGTGCGTCGTCCTCGGACAGCGCCCACCCTTGGCGCGCAGTCTCCTCGCGCACGATCTGCTCGAGCCCGGCGAGGATCTCGACATGGCGCGCCACCCCTTCGCCACGGGCAGCCTGCGCCACCGCGATCATGGTATCGATCAGGCGGTGCAGGTCGGCGCCGAGGCGCTCGGTCTCGGTCACGCGGCTGAAATGAGTGAGGTACATCGCGTGGGGTTCGAACGCCAGCAGGCGATCGATCGAGCCGTGCATCGCCGCGGGATCGAACTGCGTCGGCGTCGTCGTCGGGAAGACGAACGCGCGCCCATCGACGTCCAGCTCGCGATACGACAGGCCGAAGGTGTCGCCGGTGAAGAAGGCACGCGCCTTCTCGTCCCAGATGCAGACGTGGTGCCGCGCATGTCCCGGCGTATCGAGGATGCGCAAGACGCGCCCGGCAAGGTCTATCTCCATTCCATCCGTGGCCGCGACGATGCGCTCGGCCGGCACCGGCACCAGGCGGCCATAGAGCTCGAACGCGCGCTCGGCGCCGTAGACCGACGATGTTCCTTCCCACAACCGTGCGGGGTCGATCATGTGGCGGACGCCGCGCGGGTGCACCACCAGGCGGGCCTCGGGCAGGGCGCACATCAAGCTGCCCGCGGCGCCGGCGTGATCGAGATGAATGTGGGTCAGCAGAACCCAGTCGACCGCATCGGGCCCGATGCCCAACTGGGCCAGCGCCGACAGCACCCTCGGCACCGACGCATTGCTTCCGGTATCCACGATGGCGGCATGACCGTCATTCACGATGATGTGAATGGCGGCGAGCATCGGACGACCATAGCCCGAATCAACTGCATAGATGCCCTGCGGATGGGCGATGAGATGCTGCACGACAAGCTCCCCCTTGCGTCCGTTTGTTTTGCACAATTATAACTTTGCGATCAAGCATACGCCCGCCCGCGATTTCCCGTCCCGGGATTCGGTCACGACCGCGCAGCGGGGAACGGCGCGAGATTCCCATCATGGACGCGCACGGGTCGCTCCCCGGATGAGTGACAGCCGGTTCGGAATGCGTCCTCCGACCCTGCTCCGCCTTCGGATTCCGCACCGCTGCCTTCAGTTCCTCGGCCCGACAACAGGGAGAATGATCCATCCCGGCCGGCCGCGCCCTACATGCCGATACACACGCCAGACGAATTCGGGTCTAGATTGCAATCGACGCGAAAGCCTGAACAGCTTCCGGGCTGAGCAGGCATCACGAGACGAGTCGTCGGCCAAGTTGACGAGCCAGGATGGACCCAACGCTTCGCGGAGGAAGATCATGAAACGCAAACTGCTTTTGCTTGCCAGTCTCACCACGCTGCTCATCGGTGGGGCGTTCGCTCAACCGGGCGGCGGTCTGCCGCCGGTCGCCGACGATGCGCCGATCTACGGTTCGCAGATCATGACGCCGCAGGAACGCATTAAACATCGCAATCAGATGCGTGCGGCAAAGACGCTGGAGGAACGCGAGCAGATTCGCAGCCGCCATCACGAACAGATGGTGCAGCGCGCCAAGGACCGCGGCGTTACCCTTCCCGATGAGCCGCCCATGCGCGGCGGGATGGGGCCCGGCGGAGGCATGGGACCGGGAGGTGGCATGGGACCGGGCGGAGGAATGGGGCGCGGCGGCCCGACTCGCTGACGCCACGCCGTACCCGGCGCGGCGTTTGCTGTAGGTACCCGTCAGAACGGGATGTCGTCGTCGAAATCCCCGAATCCGCCCGAAGAAGGCTGAGGCGCGGGTTGCGAGCGCGGTGCCGGTGCTGCAGCCGGCGCACGGGACGGCGGCGGAGCATCGTAGCCGCCTGCATCGCCACCGCGCATCGGCGCCTCGCCTCCGCCCTCGCGGCGGCCGAGCATCTTCATTTCGTCACCGCGGATCTCGGTGGTGTAGCGGTCCTGGCCGTTCTGGTCCTGCCACTTGCGCGTCTGCAGACGGCCTTCGACATAGATCTGGCTGCCCTTGCGCAGGTATTGCGCAGCAACTTCGGCAACCCGGCCGAAGAACACCACGCGGTGCCATTCGGTCGCCTCGCGACGCTCGCCGGTGGCCTTGTCCTTCCAGGTTTCAGTCGTCGCCAGGGTCAGGTTGCAGATCGCGTCGCCGCTCGGCGCGTATCGCGTCTCGGGATCCTTGCCGAGGTTGCCGATCAGGATCACTTTGTTCAGGGATGCCATCGAGATTCTCCTTTGAATGCGAAGGCGGCCGCGCTGAGGCGCCCGCCGGTATGTCAGCCCTTGGCCGGTGCCGCCACCACACGCACCGGCGGCGGATTCATGGTGGCAGCCAGCCCGAGCCACAACAGCGCCAGACCGCCGCACAGCAGGCTCACCGCGCCGCTGCCGAAATGCTGCCCGACCCAACCGCCGAGCATGCCGCCGAGGAACAGCCCGATCGACTGGAGGGTGTTGTACACCCCGAGCGCCGTGCCCTTGGCGTGCGGCGGTGCGATACGCGAGATCCACGACGGCTGCGTCGCCTCGAGCACGTTGAAGGCGACGAAGAACAGCGTCAGCAGGATGGCCAGCGGGACCAGCTGCTCACCGAACAGGTAGAGGCCGAACTGCACCAGCGCGAGCAGAGCGACTGCACCGTTGAAGACCTGCTTCATGCGGTTGCGCCGCTCGGCGACGATGATCGCCGGAACCATCACGACGAAGGACACCAGCACCGCCGGCAGATAGACCTTCCAGTGCTCGCCGACGGCGAGGCCGCCGCCCGAGACCAGGGCCGCCGGCACCATGACCCACATCGTGGTCTGGATCAGGTGCAGGGCGAACACGCCGGCATTGAGCCGCATCAGCTGGCCATCGCGCAGCACATCCACGAAGCGCCCGCCATTGGCGCGGGGCACGGGCGGTGCCGTCGGCACCACCCACAGCAACACCGCGATGGCCCCCGCCGCGAGCGCTGCGGTGAGCCAGAAAATACCGGCCATGCCCACCGCGGCATACAGCAGCGGCGCCGCCACCATCGACAGCGCAAAAACCAGGCCGATGCTGGAACCGATCATCGCCATCACCTTGGTGCGGTGCTGATCGCGGGTCAGATCCGCCGCCAGCGCAGTCACCGCTGCCGAGATTGCGCCTGCGCCCTGCAGCACGCGGCCGACGATGATGGTCTGGATGTCGGCCGCGAGCGCCGCAATCACGCTGCCGGCGACGAAGAGGAGAAGGCCGAACACGATCACCGGCTTGCGGCCGAAGCGATCCGACGCCGCGCCGTAGGCGATCTGCAGGCAGGCCTGGGTCAGCCCGTAGGCGCCGATGGCCAAGCCGACCAGCATCAGGTCGTCGCCGCCGGGAATGGTGCTCGCATGAACGGCGAACACCGGCAGAATCAGGAACAGGCCGAGCATGCGCAAGGCGAAGATCGCGGCGAGGCTCACGCCGGCGCGGCGTTCGTCGGGCGTCATCGGATCGCGCGGACTGGAAGACATGCGGAATGGGCTACGGGCTTACGGTAAGGGTCGCAATTCTAGCATTGGCCCGGGGCGGCCTTCTCTTCTATAGTTTCGAGTTCCCCTCTGCCGGCGGTTCATCGCTCATGGACGAAATCCGCATTCGCGGTGCGCGCACCCACAACCTGAAGAACATCAGCCTCGACCTGCCTCGCAACCGGCTCACGGTGATCACCGGCCTGTCGGGCTCGGGCAAGTCGTCGCTCGCGTTCGACACCCTGTATGCCGAGGGCCAGCGGCGCTACGTGGAATCGCTGTCCGCCTACGCGCGCCAGTTCCTGCAACTGATGGAGAAGCCCGACGTCGATCTGATCGAAGGCCTGTCGCCGGCGATCTCGATCGAACAGAAGGCGACAAGCCACAATCCACGCTCGACGGTGGGCACCGTCACCGAAATCCACGACTACCTGCGCCTGCTTTACGCCCGTGCCGGCACGCCACACTGCCCGGACCACCCCGACCACGCGCTCGAGGCGCAGAGCGTGGCGCAGATGGTGGACCACGTACTGGCCCTGCCAGACGATACGCGGCTGATGATCCTGGCGCCGGTGGTGGCCGGCCGCAAGGGCGAGCAGCACGACCTGTTCGCCGACCTGCGCGCGCAGGGTTTCGTGCGCGTGCGCGTTGACGGCGAGGTGTCCGAGCTCGACGCCATGCCGCCCCTGGAGAAGGGGCGCCGCCACACGGTTGAGGTCGTCATCGACCGCCTCAAGGTGCGCGCTGACCTGCGTGGCCGACTCGCCGAGTCCTTCGAGACCGCGCTCACCCACGCCGACGGGCGGGCGATCGCAGTCGAGATGGACAGCGGGCGCGAGCATCTTTTCTCGGCGCGCTTCGCCTGCCCGGTGTGCAGCTATGCGCTCGGCGAGCTCGAACCGCGCCTGTTTTCGTTCAATAACCCGGCTGGCGCCTGCCCGAAATGCGACGGTCTGGGCCAGGTCGACTTCTTCGACCCCGAACGTGTCGCCGCACACCCTGAACTGTCGCTCGCGGCAGGGGCAATCCGCGGCTGGGACCGCCGCAACCAGTTCTACTTCCAGATGCTGGGCGCACTTGCCGCGCATTACGGCTTCGACGTCGACACGCCCTTCGGCGAGTTGCCCGAGAGTGTGCGCGACATCGTGCTGCACGGCTCCGGGCAGGAGAAGATCAGCTTCCTGTACATGGGCGACAACGGCCGCATGACGGCCAAGCAGCACCCCTTCGAGGGCATCATCCCCAACCTTGAGCGCCGCTTTCGCGAAACCGACTCGATCGCGGTGCGCGAGGAGCTGACCAAGTACCGCGCCACCCGCGCCTGCCCGAGCTGCAACGGCACCCGCCTGCGCAGCGACGCACGCCATGTGCTGATCGGCGGCCGACCGCTGCATGAAGTCTCCCGCCTGCCGCTCGGCGAGTGCCGGGCCTTCTTCGAAACGCTGGCGATGAGCGGCCAGCGCGCGCAGGTGGCGGAGAAGATCGTGAAGGAGATCGCGGACCGTATCAGCTTTCTCATCGACGTCGGGCTCGACTATCTCTCGCTCGACCGTTCGGCCGACACCCTCTCCGGGGGCGAGGCACAGCGCATCCGTCTGGCGAGCCAGATCGGCTCGGGCCTGACCGGGGTGATGTACGTGCTCGACGAGCCCTCGATCGGCCTGCATCAGCGCGACAATGACCGTCTGCTCGGCACCCTGGCGCGTCTGCGCGACCTCGGCAATACGGTGATCGTGGTCGAACACGACGAGGACGCGATCCGCAACGCCGACTATCTCGTCGACATGGGGCCCGGTGCCGGGGTTCACGGCGGCGAGGTTGTCGCCTGCGGCCGGCCGGAGGAGGTATTCGCCCATCCTGCCTCCCTGACTGCCGCCTATCTGTCCGGGCGCCGGCGTATCGCCGTCCCGACGCAGCGCACACTGCCCGACCCCGCTCGCATGCTGCGCCTGACGGGCGCACGCGGCAACAACCTCAAGAACGTCAGCATCGAACTACCGCTCGGCCTGCTGACCTGCGTCACCGGCGTGTCGGGCTCGGGAAAGTCGACGCTGATCAACGACACGCTTGCCGCGCTGGCGGCACGCCAGCTCTATGGCTCGAACACCGAGCCGGCCGCTTTCGACGCGATCGAAGGCATAGACGCCTTCGACAAGGTCATCAACGTGGACCAGGCGCCGATCGGACGCACGCCGCGCTCCAATCCGGCGACCTACACCGGCATGCTCACGCCGATCCGCGAACTCTTCGCCGGCGTCCCGGAGGCGCGCGCGCGCGGCTATGGCCCGGGCCGCTTCTCCTTCAACGTCAAGGGCGGACGCTGCGAAGCCTGCCAGGGCGACGGTCTGATCAAGGTCGAGATGCACTTCCTGCCCGACATGTACGTACCCTGCGACATCTGCCACGGCAAGCGCTACAACCGCGAGACACTGGAGATCCGCTACAAGGGCCGGACGATCTACGAAGTACTGGACATGACGGTCGAGCAGGCGCTCGACTTCTTCCAGCCTGTCCCCGCGGTGGCCCGCAAGCTTGAAACCCTGCTGGAGGTCGGCCTCGGCTACATCCGCCTCGGCCAGAGCGCCACCACCCTCTCGGGCGGCGAAGCCCAGCGCGTGAAGCTCGCGCTCGAGCTGTCGAAGCGCGACACCGGCCGTACCCTCTACATCCTCGACGAACCTACGACCGGCTTGCACTTCCAGGACATCGAGCTGCTGCTGAAGGTGCTGCACCGCCTGCGCGACCACGGCAACACCGTCGTCGTGATCGAACACAACCTCGACGTAATCAAGACGGCGGACTGGATCATAGACATGGGCCCCGAGGGCGGTGACCGCGGCGGCCGCGTCGTTGCGGCTGGCCCTCCCGAACGCATCGCGACGACGCCTGAAAGCCATACCGGCCGCTATCTGGCCAAAGCCCTGCAAACCGCAGCCTGAACCGCCCCTCCCCGGGTCAATGCCGTCCGCCGCGACAAGCTGCGCCTGAGTGCCGTTGGGCAGGCTGCCCGGCGGCACTCACCCGCCTCGGTAGCCCTGCGGGTTCGCGCTCTGCCAGCGCCATGCGTCCGCGCACATGCGTGCGAGATCGCGCTCGGCACGCCAGCCCAGCAACTCCGCCGCGAGCGACGGGTCGGCCCAGCATTCGGCCACGTCGCCCGGCCTGCGGTCGACGATCTCGTAGGGCACCGCTCGCCCCGAAGCCGCCTCGAAGGCGCGCACCACCTCAAGCACGCTGTAGCCGCACCCCGTACCCAGATTGACCGTCGTCACCCCAGGCAGGCTCCCGATCCGATCCAGGGCGCGCAAATGACCCAGCGCCAGGTCGACGACATGAATATAGTCGCGCACCCCTGTCCCGTCGGCGGTCGGGTAATCGCCTCCGAACACCCGCAGCCGCGGCAGCCGACCCACCGCCACTTGGCTCACATAGGGCATCAGGTTGTTCGGCAGCCCATTGGGGTCCTCGCCGATGCGGCCGCTGTCGTGCGCCCCGACAGGATTGAAGTAGCGCAGCAACACGATGCGCCAGTTGGGATCTGCCGCGCCCACATCGCGCAACATCATCTCCCCCATCAATTTCGTGCGCCCGTAGGGGTTCGTCGCCGAGGTAGGGAAAGACTCGTCGATCGGCACCCGCGCCGGATCCCCATAGACTGTTGCCGACGAACTGAACACCAGCGACTTCACGTCCGCTGCCGCCATCACCCGCAACAGGGTCAGCAGGCCATTCAGGTTGTTGTCGTAATACTCCCGCGGCAAGGCGACCGACTCGCCGACCGCCTTCTTGGCAGCAAAGTGAATCACCGCCCCGATCTCGTGCGCCTCGAAGATCTCCTCCAAGCGGCCCGCATCGCGAACGTCCGCGCACACGAACCCGGACAGCCGCCGACCGCCGAGCTCCTCGACGCGCCGCACCGCCTCCATCGAGGAATTCGACAGGTCGTCGATCACTACCACGTCCCGCCCGGCCCGCAGCAGCTCGACACAGGTATGCGAGCCGATGTAACCCGCCCCGCCCGTCACCAACGTCACCGCCATCCCTGCCCTCCGTCATCCGCCGCACACTACCAACCACAGACATCTCGCCAGGCCGAAAAAAAGCCGGGACGCGCCCGGCTTTTCTTCACGACAAGCAATCGCATCCGAAAGGACGGATTACTCGGCGACGACTTCACCCTCGACCGCCTCTCCATCCGGACGGTCCAGCAGCTCGATCAACGCCATCGGCGCGTTGTCGCCGTTGCGGAAGCCGAACTTCAGGATGCGCAGGTAACCGCCGTTGCGATTGGCATAGCGCGGACCCAGCTCGTCGAACAGCTTGACGACGATCTCGCGATCGCGCAAACGGTCGAAAGCCAGGCGACGGTTAGCCAGGCTGGGTTTCTTGCCCAGGGTGATCATGGGTTCGACGACGCGGCGCAGTTCCTTTGCCTTCGGCAGCGTTGTCTTGATCACTTCGTGACGCAGCAGCGAGTTGGCCATATTGCGGAACATCGCCTGGCGGTGGCTGCTCGTACGATTCAGCTTGCGAAGACCGTGACGGTGACGCATTTCAATTCCTCACTTATCCGAACCGAATCAACCGAGCTTCTCGAGCCCGGCCGGCGGCCAGTTTTCCAGTTTCATGCCCAAGGTCAGCCCACGCGAGGCCAACACTTCCTTGATCTCGTTGAGCGACTTGCGACCCAGGTTCGGCGTCTTCAGCAGCTCGGTTTCGGTGCGCTGGATCAGGTCGCCGATGTAGTAGATGTTCTCGGCCTTCAGGCAGTTGGCCGAACGCACCGTCAGCTCCAGATCATCGACCGGGCGCAGAAGCACCGGATCGACCGTCACCGACTTAACCACAGGCTCCGCAGAAGGCGTCCCCTCGAGATCGGCGAACACCGACAGCTGATCCATCAGCACGCGGGCCGCGTAGCGGATCGCCTCTTCCGGATCGACTGCACCATTGGTCTCGATATCGATCACCAGCCGGTCCAGGTCGGTACGCTGCTCGACGCGAGCGCTTTCGACCAGGTAGCTGACACGACGCACCGGCCCGAACGACGCATCCATCACGATGCGGCCGATCGTCTTGCTCTCGGCGTTGCCCGGACGGACGTTACCCGGCACGTAGCCACGACCTTCCTCGACCTTGATCTGCATGTCGATCTTCCCGCCGGGGGCGAGATGCGCGATCACATGCTCCGGATTGATGATCTCGACGTCGTGACCGACCTCGATGTCAGCCGCCGTAACGACACCCTCTCCGGACTTCGTCAGCCGCAGCATCGTCTCGCTGCGGTTGTGCAGTTTCAGAACCACGCCCTTCAGGTTGAGAAGCAGATCGACGATATCCTCGCGCACCCCGTCCAGCGTGGAGTACTCGTGCAGCACGCCTTCGATCATCACTTCCGTGACCGCATGGCCCGGCAGCGATGACAGGAGGATGCGCCGCAGCGCATTCCCCAATGTATGGCCGAAACCACGCTCGAACGGCTCCATCGTCACCCGCGCCTGTACCGGCGAGATGCTCTGGACGTCGATGATGCGCGGTTTCAGCAGTGCATTGCTTTGCATCAGCATTTCCTCGGAACTAGAAGAGGATCAGCACGCCCGCTTAGCGGGAATACAGTTCCACCACCAGGCCTTCATTGATCGTCGGCGGCAGTTCGGCGCGAGCCGGATAGGCCTTGAACACACCCTTGCCAGCCTTGACGTCGACCTCGAGCCACTCGGGGAAACCACGCGACGCGGCAGCCTCGAGGGCGGCCTTGACGCGCAGGTGACCGCGGGAACGCTCGGTCAACTCGACGACGTCGCCAGGACGCACGACATACGACGGAATGTTGACGCGCTTGCCGTTGATCAGCACGCCGTTGTGACGAACCACCTGTCGCGCCTCGGCGCGCGAAGCGCCGAAACCCATGCGGTAAGCCACCGAATCCAGGCGGCCTTCCAGCAGCTGCAGCAGGTTCTCACCGGTCTGGCCGCGACGCCGATCAGCTTCGAAATAGGTCTTGCGGAACTGACGCTCCAGCACACCATACAGGCGGCGGATCTTCTGCTTCTCGCGCAATTGAACGCCATACCCCGACAGACGCTGACCGGAGCGCTGGCCATGCTGGCCAGGCGCGTAGGCGCGGCGCTCGATAGCGCACTTGTCGGTAAAACACTTTTCGCCCTTCAGAAACAGCTTTTCGCCTTCGCGACGGCACTGACGGCACTTGGGATCGAGATTACGAGCCACGTTTCAACTCCTTGTCAGATACGGCGCTTCTTAGGCGGACGGCAGCCGTTGTGCGGGATGGGGGTGATGTCCGTAATGCTGGAAATCTTGATCCCCAGC
Organism: Thauera sp.; assembly: GCA_017302295.1. Lineage (GTDB taxonomy): Bacteria > Pseudomonadota > Gammaproteobacteria > Burkholderiales > Rhodocyclaceae > Thauera. Next base: position 168,769 of record JAFLDS010000004.1, read on the forward strand.
GCATTGAGCGCGCGCACCGCGGACTCGCGACCCGGACCCGGGCCCTTGATGCGAACCTCGAGGTTCTTGACGCCGCATTCCTGTGCGACTTTGCCGGCAGCCTCCGCCGCAACCTGCGCAGCGAACGGCGTGCTCTTGCGCGAGCCCTTGAAGCCCGCGCCACCCGAAGTCGCCCAGGACAACGCGTTGCCCTGACGGTCGGTGATCGTGATGATCGTGTTGTTGAAGCTCGCGTGAACGTGCGCAATGCCTTCAGCGACGTTCTTCTTGATCTTCTTACGAACCTTAGTACCAGTCTTTGCCATTATCGGTTCCTATCACTTCTTGCCGGCGATCGCCTTGCGCGGACCCTTGCGAGTGCGCGCATTCGTGCGGGTACGCTGACCACGCAACGGCAGACCACGACGATGACGAACACCACGATAGCAACCCAGGTCCATCAGGCGCTTGATGTTCATCGTCACTTCACGACGCAGATCACCCTCGACCACAAAGCGGCCGACTTCGTCGCGAAGCTTCTCCATGTCGGATTCGGTCAGATCCTTCATCTTGACCGAGCGACCAACGCCAGCGGCGTCGCAGATGAGCTGAGCACGCGAACGGCCGATCCCATAGATGGCGGTCAGCGCGATCTCGGCATGCTTGTGATTGGGAATGTTTACCCCAGCAATACGGGCCATTCGTTTACCCCAGAATGCTAAACATTAAATTTTAAACTGTCGGATCGACTTGATCAACCCTGACGCTGCTTGTGACGCGGATCCGTGCAGATGACACGGACCACGCCCTTGCGACGGATGATCTTGCAATTGCGGCAGAGGCGCTTCACTGAAGCCTGAACTCTCATTTCTTGCTCCTGTTTCTCTAATTCTTTACTTGGTCCGGAATACGATCCGGCCCTTGGTCAGATCGTAGGGGGTGAGCTGCACGGTCACCTTGTCACCAGGAAGGATGCGGATATAGTGCATGCGCATCTTCCCCGAGATGTGGCCGAGCACGATGTGGCCGTTTTCGAGCCGGACACGGAACGTCGCGTTGGGGAGGTTCTCGGTAACCTCGCCCTGCATCTCGATTACGTCTTCCTTCGCCATCGCTTACCTGATCGGGAGCCCCGCCCCCTTGAAGTTCGCCTTCTTGAGCAGGCTCTCGTACTGATGCGACATCACGAACGCCTGCACCTGGGCCATAAAATCCATCGTAACGACCACGATGATCAGCAAGGACGTTCCTCCAAAGTAGAACGGTACGTTCCACTTCAGGATGAGGAACTCCGGCAGGAGGCACACCAACGTGATATACACCGCACCCGCCAGCGTCAGACGCATCAGGATCTTGTCGATGTAGCGCGCCGTCTGATCGCCCGGACGGATACCCGGGACGAAGGCCCCGCTTTTCTTCAGGTTGTCCGCTGTCTCACGCGCATTGAAGACCAGCGCCGTGTAGAAAAAGCAGAAAAACACGATCGCGAGCGCGTACAGCATCACGTAGATCGGCTGACCTGGCGACAGGGTCGACGCAATGTCGCGAAGCCAGTACATGCCCTCCGACGAACCGAACCACTGACCCAGTGTCGCCGGGAACAGGATGATGCTCGAGGCGAAGATCGGCGGAATGACCCCCGACATGTTGAGCTTCAGCGGAAGGTGCGAACTCTGCCCACCGTAGATCTTGTTACCGACCTGGCGCTTGGCGTAATTCACCAGGATCTTGCGCTGCCCACGTTCGACGAACACCACGAACCCCGTCACCAGCACCACGAGGATGCAGATGAACAGCGCGGTGAAAGGATGCATTGCACCCGTCCGCACCAGCTCGAACAGCCCGCCGATCGAACTCGGCAATCCCGCGGCAATACCGGCAAAGATGATGATCGAAATCCCGTTGCCGATGCCGCGCTCGGTGATCTGCTCACCCAGCCACATCAGGAACATTGTCCCGGTCACCAGCGTCGCAACCGTCACGAAACGGAACATCACACCAGGATCCAGCACCAGCCCAGGCTGCCCCTCGAGCGCGATCGCGATACCCAGCGACTGCGCAAACGCCAGAACGAGCGTCCCGTAACGCGTGTATTGGGTGATCTTGCGACGACCGGCCTCACCCTCCTTCTTCAGTGCCTCGAGCTGTGGCACCGCAACGGTCATCAGCTGCATGATGATCGAGGCCGAGATGTACGGCATGATCCCCAGCGCGAAGATCGTGAAGCGCGACAGCGCCCCGCCCGAGAACAGGTTGAAGACACCGAGGATCCCGCCGGACTGCGACTGGAACAGCTCGGCCAGTCGCGCCGGATCGATACCCGGCACCGGAATGTGCGCGCCGAGCCGATACACGATCAGCGCGCCCACCAGGAACATCAACCGCCGCTTGAGATCGCCGAACTTCCCGGGACTGCCGAGAGTGGCTGCAGGATTGGCCACGAGCGTACCCTGTTACTCAGCCGAGATCGAACCACCGGCCGCTTCGATCGCTGCCTTCGCACCGACCGTTGCACCGATGCCGCGCAGCACGACCTTCTTGCCGAGCTCGCCCGACAGGACGACCTTCGCCGAAAGCGAGTCAGCCGGGATCACGCCCGCCTGCTTGAGCGTCAGCAGATCGATTTCGTCGACGGGCAGCTTCGCCAGTTCAGAGAGACGGACTTCAGCATTGAGCCCCCTGGTCAGCGAGACGAATCCACGCTTCGGCAGACGACGTTGCAGCGGCATCTGACCGCCCTCGAAACCGACCTTGTGGAAACCGCCCGCGCGGGATTTCTGACCCTTGTGGCCGCGACCGCAGGTCTTGCCGAGACCGCTACCGATGCCACGGCCAACGCGCTTCGCCGCCGACTTGGAACCGGCGCCGGGCTTGATGGAATTCAGGCGCATATCAACCCTCACACTTCACCAGGTAGCACACCTTGTTGATCATGCCGCGCACCGCCGGGGTGTCGCCCAGTTCAACCGTGTGGTTCAGTCGGCGCAGGCCCAGACCGCGAACGGTGGCCCGATGCGACTGCTTGGTACCGATCACGCTCTTGACCAGCGTAACCTTGATCTTCTTGTCGGACATCGCTTACCCCAGGATCTCTTCGACGGTCTTGCCGCGCTTGGCCGCAATTTCCGCCGGGGTGTTGATCGCCATCAGACCATTGATGGTCGCGCGAACCACGTTGTACGGATTGGCCGAACCGATGCACTTGCAGATGATGTCGGTGACGCCCATCACCTCGAACACAGCCCGCATCGGTCCGCCGGCGATGATGCCGGTGCCGCTCGGAGCCGGCTGCATCAGCACCGACGAGGCGCCATGCTTGCCGATCACCGTATGCTGCAGGGTGCCGTTCTTGAGGGAAACCTTGGACATCTTGCGACGCGCTTCGTCCATCGCCTTCTGAACCGCAACCGGCACTTCGCGAGACTTGCCCTTGCCCATGCCGATGCCGCCATCGCCATCGCCGACCACGGTCAGTGCTGCGAAACCGAGGATCCGGCCGCCCTTCACCACCTTCGTCACGCGATTGATCGCGACCATCTTCTCCCGAAGGCCGTCATCACGTTCCTCGTTGGCCTGCGGGCGCTTCGTTTGCTGCTTAGCCATTCGAATCCTCGCTTAGAACTTAAGACCGCCTTCGCGGGCGGCCTCGGCCAGCGCCTTCACGCGACCGTGATACAGGAATCCGGAACGATCGAACGCGACCGTCTCGATACCGGCAGCCTTCGCACGCTCGGCGATGAGCTTGCCCACCGCCTGCGCCGCGGCGACGTTGCCGCCGTTCGCGATCGTGGCGCGCACTTCGGGCTCGACCGTCGACGCGGCCGCCAGCACCTTGGTGCCGCACCCGGAGATCACCTGGGCGTACATGTGGCAGTTGGAACGGAACACGGCAAGGCGGACCGCCTTGAGCTCCGCAAGCTTGGCGCGGGTTTTGCGCGCACGGCGAAGACGAGTTTCTTTCTTGTTCATGACGAACCGCCTTACTTCTTCTTGGTTTCCTTGAGCACCACCACTTCGTCCGAGTAACGGACGCCCTTGCCCTTGTAAGGCTCGGGAGCGCGGTAGGCCCGCACCTCTGCAGCGACCTGGCCGACTTGCTGCTTGTCGATGCCTTTGATCACGACTTCGGTCTGGGTGGGCGTCTCAACCTTCACGCCGACGGGCATCTGATGCACGACGGGGTGGGAGAAACCCAGCGAAAGATTCAGCTTGTCGCCCTGGGCCTGAGCACGGTAACCCACACCGACCAGGGTCAGCTTGCGCTCGAAGCCCTTGGTCACACCGGTCACCATGTTGTTCACCAGGGCGCGAGTCGTACCCGAGAGCGCGTTGGCGTTCGGCGCACCTTCGCGCGCCTTGCACACCACCGCATCACCCTCGCGCTCGACCGACACCGAAGCGCTCAGCGCCTGGCGCAGCGTGCCCAGCGGCCCCTTGACCGCGATTTCGGCCGCGGAAATCGACACTTCGACACCAGCGGGGATCGCAACCGGATTCTTAGCTACACGAGACATTGCATCCCCCCTTAGGCGACCAGGCAGATGACTTCACCACCGACGCGGCTGGCGCGAGCGGCACGGTCAGTCATCACACCACGCGGCGTCGAGACGATGGCGACACCGAGGCCGTTCATCACGCGCGGGAGCTCGTCGCTACCCTTGTAAACGCGCAGGCCGGGACGGCTGACGCGCTCAATGCGCTCGATGACCGGTCGACCGGCGTAATATTTCAGCGCTACGTCGAGGGCCGATTTGCCTTCCACGTCACGCACCGAGAAACCATCGATGTAACCTTCGTCCTGCAGCACCTTGGCAATCGCCACTTTCAGCTTCGACGAAGGCATGCTCACGCTCGCCTTCTGCGCCTGCTGGCCGTTGCGGATGCGCGTCAGCATGTCGGCGATCGGATCGGACATACTCATATTCAGATTCTCCTTACCAGCTCGCCTTGGTCATGCCGGGCACTTCGCCACGGAATGCGATCTCGCGCAGCTTGTTGCGGCACAGACCGAACTTGCGGAATACGCCACGCGGACGACCCGTCAGAGCGCAGCGGTTGCGCTGACGCGTCGGATTGGCATTGCGGGGCAGCTGCTGCAGCGCGAGGCGTGCAGTCATGCGTTCTTCGTCGGACAGCTTGCTATCGTTGACCTGGGCGACGAGTGCGGCACGCTTTGCGGCAAACTTTGCCACCAGCTTGGCACGCTTCTCTTCGCGGTTGATCAGAGCCAGTTTCGCCATATCACCCTCAATTCTTGAACGGGAACTTGAACGCACCCAGCAGAGCGCGCGCTTCCTCGTCGGTCTTGGCCGTCGTCGTGATGCTGATGTTCATCCCACGGAGGGCATCGATCTTGTCGTACTCGATCTCCGGGAAAATGATCTGCTCTTTCACGCCGAGGTTGTAGTTGCCACGACCATCGAAACCCTTGCCCGCGATACCGCGAAAATCGCGAACGCGCGGCAGCGCGATCGTGACGAGGCGATCGAGGAACTCGAACATGCGCGGACCGCGCAGCGTGACCATGCAACCGATCGGGTAGCCGTCACGAATCTTGAAGCCGGCGATCGACTTCTTAGCCTTCGTCGCAACCGGCTTTTGACCCGCAATCTTGGTCATGTCGCCGATCGCGTGCTCGAGCACCTTCTTGTCGCCAACCGCCTCACCCACACCCATGTTAAGAGTGATCTTGGTGATGCGCGGCACTTCCATCACGGACGTGTAACCGAAACGCTTCTGCAGCTCAGGCGCGACGGAGTCCTTGTAAAACTGTTGCAAGCGAGCCATCGTCACTCCTTAGGCGTTCACCAGCTCGCCGTTCGACTTGAAGAAGCGGACCTTGCGACCATCCTCAAGCACCTTGATCCCTACGCGGTCAGCCTTTTGCGTAGCGGGATTGAACAGCGCGACATTCGAAACCTGGATCGGCATTTCTTTCTCGACAATGCCACCCACCTCACCTTTGAGCGGATTCGGGCGCACGTGCTTCTTCACCCGATTCACGCCCTCGACGACGACCAGATCGTCATCGACGCGGCGCAGGACGGTACCGCGGCGACCGCGATCCTTGCCCGTGAGCACCACAACTTCGTCACCCTTGCGGATCTTGTTCATCTCAGCGACTCCTCAGAGCACTTCCGGCGCGAGCGAGACGATCTTCATGAATCGCTCGGTACGCAGCTCACGGGTAACCGGCCCGAAGATACGGGTGCCGATCGGCTCGAGCTTGTTATTCAGGAGCACGGCCGCATTGTTGTCGAACTTGACCAGCGAACCGTCGGGACGACGAACGCCCTTGGCGGTGCGAACCACCACAGCGTTATAAACGTCGCCTTTTTTCACACGACCACGCGGCGCGGCATCCTTGACGGAAACCTTGATGATGTCGCCGATACCGGCGTAACGGCGCTTGGAACCACCAAGAACCTTGATGCACATCACCGAGCGCGCGCCGGTGTTATCGGCCACGTCCAGCCTGGACTGCATTTGAATCATGAATTTATCTCCAACTTCTCCCGCATTGCGGTCAGTCTTGGAACCCGTCAGGGCAGAATGCCCCGAGCGAGCACCGGAGCAAAGAAATAAAAGTATAACAGCCTGGCGTCTTCACGCCAAGCTGTTTTACGCAGAAACCACTGCTCGCAGACTCAGATCACGCGCGCCTTTTCCAGCACCTTCGCCACGCGCCAGGTCTTGGTGCGGGAGATGGGGCGGCACTCCTCGATCTCGACCAGATCGCCTTCGGCAGCGATGCCGTCCTCGACGTGGGCGTGATACTTGGCAGAACGGGTGATGATCTTGCCGTAGAGCGGGTGCTTGACCCGGCTCTCAACCAGAACGGTCACCGTCTTCTGCATCTTGTCGCTCACCACACGCCCAACCAGGGCGCGGCGAACCTTCTCGACTTGCTCGCTCATTGCTGACCCGCCTTCTCGCGCAGAATGGTGCGAACGCGCGCGATGTCGCGACGCACCTTCCCGATCTGACTCGTGTTGCCGAGTTGCTGAGTTGCGTGTTGCATGCGCAGCGAAAACTGCGCCTTCAGCAGCTCGAGCAACTCCTGATTCAACTCACCTGCGCTCTTCGCGCGAAGTTCACTCGCTTTCATTCTCAACCCCCAATATGGCGGGTCACGAACACGGTCTCGAGCGGGAGCTTCGCGGCAGCAAGCCGGAAAGCTTCACGGGCGAGCGCTTCATCGACGCCATCCATTTCGTAGAGCACCTTGCCAGGCTGGATCTCCGCGACCCAGTACTCGGGGTTGCCCTTGCCGTTACCCATACGCACTTCAGCCGGCTTCTTGGAAATCGGCTTGTCCGGGAAAATGCGGATCCAGATGCGACCGCCACGCTTGATGTGACGGGTCATCGCACGACGCGCCGATTCGATCTGACGCGCCGTCAGGCGACCGCGGCCGATCGCCTTCAGCCCGTACTCGCCGAAGCTGACCTTGGCACCGCGCGTTGCCACGCCAGTGTTGCGGCCTTTCTGCTCCTTACGATACTTTCTTCTAGTCGGCTGCAGCATCATTCACTCCTGCTTTCATCTTGCCGGCCATCGCGGCGAGCCGGACGACGACCCGGACGACCCTCGCCGTCGCGCGGCGCACCACGGCGACCGCGGCGGTTATCGGCTTCGGGTTCGGCGGCGACCGGCTGTTCGTTGCGGCCAAGCATCTCGCCCTTGAACACCCAGACCTTGATACCGATGATGCCGTAGGTGGTCTTCGCTTCCGAAACGCCGTAATCGATGTTCGCACGCAACGTGTGCAGCGGCACGCGACCTTCGCGATACCACTCGGTACGCGCGATTTCGGCGCCGTTCAGACGGCCGGAACTCATGATCTTGATGCCTTGGGCACCGAGACGCATGGCGTTCTGCATCGCGCGCTTCATGGCGCGGCGGAACATGATGCGCTTCTCGAGCTGCTGGGCGATCGAATCGGCGATCAACTTGGCATCGATCTCGGGCTTGCGCACTTCTTCGATGTTTACGTGGACCGGCACACCGACGATCTTCTGCAGATCGCGCTTGAGCGCCTCGATGTCCTCGCCCTTCTTGCCGATGACCACACCAGGACGCGCGCTGTACAGCGTGACGCGCGCGTTCTTGGCCGGGCGCTCGATGACCACGCGGCCGACCGAAGCGTGCGCCAGGCGCTTCTTCAGGTACTCGCGAACCTTCAGGTCCTCGTGCAGCATACCGGCATAGTCCTGGCTGGAAGCGAACCAGCGGGAACCCCAGTCACGCGTGACGGCGAGCCGGAAGCCGGTGGGATGAATTTTCTGACCCATATCTACTCCTTACTCGCCAACGGTCACGTAGACGTGGCAGGTCGGCTTCAGGATGCGGTTGCCGCGCCCCTTGGCCCGTGCCGTGAAACGCTTCAGCGTCATGCCTTCCTCGACGTGAATGGTCTTTACCTTCAGCGCGTCGATATCGGCACCGTCGTTATGCTCGGCGTTGGCGATGGCGGACAGCAGAACCTTGCGGATGATCTGCGCACCCTTCTTGGGCGAGAACGTCAGGATGTTGATCGCCTGCTCGACCGGCTTGCCACGCACGAGGTCGGCAACCAGGCGGCCCTTCTGGGCCGACAGACGAACACCACGGAGAATTGCTTTGGTTTCCATGTCGTCCTCTTAACGCTTCGCCTTCTTGCTGGCGGCGTGACCCTTGAAGGTACGCGTCAGCGCGAATTCGCCCAGTTTGTGCCCGACCATGTTCTCGGTCACGAACACCGGGATGTGCTGCTTGCCGTTGTGCACGGCAATCGTCAGGCCGACGAAGTCGGGCAGGACGGTGGAACGACGCGACCAGGTCTTGATCGGACGCTTGTCGTTGCTTGCCCGCGCGGCGTCGATCCTCTTCAGGAGGTGCGCGTCGATGAACGGGCCTTTCTTGATAGAACGTGCCATCTGTTACCCCTTAACGCTTGTGACGACGCTGCACGATCATGTTATCGGTGCGCTTGTTGCTGCGCGTGCGATAACCCTTGGCCGGCGTGCCCCACGGGCTCACGGGCTCACGTGCTTCGCCGGTCCGGCCTTCACCGCCGCCGTGCGGGTGATCAACCGGGTTCATCGCCACACCGCGGACGGTCGGGCGGATACCGCGCCAGCGATTCGCGCCGGCCTTGCCGATCTTGCGCAGACCGTGCTCTTCATTGCCAACTTCGCCGATCGTTGCGCGGCACTCGACGTGCACACGGCGGATCTCACCTGAACGCAGACGGAGCTGGGCGTACACCCCCTCGCGGGCGAGCAGCTGCACCGAAGTGCCGGCCGCACGCGCGATCTGAGCACCCTTGCCCGGCGTCATCTCGACGCAGTGAATCGTCGAACCGACCGGGATGTTGCGAATCGGCAGCGCGTTACCGGCCTTGATCGGCGCTTCGGAGCCGCTCAGCAATTGCTGACCGACTTCGACACCGCGCGGCGCGATGATGTAACGGCGCTCGCCGTCGGCATAGCACAACAGCGCGATGTTCGCGGAGCGGTTCGGGTCGTACTCGATACGCTCGACCTTCGCCGGGATGCCGTCCTTGTTGCGACGGAAATCGACCAGACGATAGTGCTGCTTGTGACCACCGCCCTGATGACGCATGGTGATGCGGCCATTGTTGTTGCGGCCGGCGTTGTTCGACTTCTTCTCAACCAGGGAAGCAAAGGGACGACCCTTGTGCAGATCCGGATTGACGACCCTGACCTGACCGCGACGACCGGCGGAGGTGGGCTTGAGTTTTACCAGTGCCATGACTTATCACTCCCCAGCCGCAAAGTTGATTTCCTGGCCGGGCTTGAGGCAGACGAAAGCCTTCTTCCAGTTCTTGCGACGGCCCATCATCTTGCCGAAGCGCTTCGACTTGCCCTTCACGTTCGCGACGTTGACCGACTCGACCTGAACCTTGAACAGCAGCTCGACAGCTGCCTTCACTTCGGGCTTGGTGGCGTCGGGCGCGACCTTGAACACGACCTGCTCGTTCTTGTCGGCGATATAGGTCGCCTTTTCGGAAACCTGCGGGGCGAGCAGCACCTGCAGCAGACGTTCCTGACTGATAGCGCTCATTGCCACACTTCCTCCATCTTCGCCAGCGCGCCCTTGGTGACGATCACCTTCGGGAAGCGAACCAGCGACACCGGATCGGCCTCCTGAACCTCGAGCACCAGCACCTGGTGCAGGTTGCGCGAGGACAGGAACAGGTTCTCGTCGATCTGGTCGGTAATCACGAGCACGGAATCCAGACCCATACCCTTCAACTTCTGCGACAGCAGACGGGTCTTCGGCGCCTCGATGCTGAAGCTGTCGACGACGGCGAGACGGTCTTCACGTGCGAGCTGAGAGAGGATCGCAGCGACGCCGGCGCGATACATCTTGCGGTTCACCTTCTGGGAGAAATTCTCGTCCGGCGTATTCGGGAAGATCTTGCCGCCCCCGCGCCACAGCGGGCTCGACGCCATACCGGCACGAGCGTTGCCCGTACCCTTCTGACGGAAAGGCTTGCGGGTCGACTTGGCGATCTCCGAGCGACCTTTCTGCTTGCGATTGCCCGAGCGCGCGTTCGCCATATAGGCGGTCACGACCTGGTGCACCAGGGCTTCGTTGTATTCACGGCCAAACAGCGCATCCGACGCCTGCAGCGTCGACGCAGCCTGACCCTGATCATTCAAGAGTTTAAGTTCCATTGCGCGCTTGCTCCTTACGCCTTGATCGCCGGACGGACGACGACGTCGCCACCCTTGGATCCCGGCACTGCGCCCTTGACCAGCAGCAGCTGACGCTCGGAATCGACGCGAACGATTTCCAGCCCCTGGGTGGTGCGCTGCACATTGCCGTACTGGCCTGCCATGCGCTTACCGGGGAAGACTCGACCCGGATCCTGCGCCATGCCGATGGAGCCCGGAGAGTTGTGCGAAATCGAGTTACCGTGCGACGCACGGTTCGACGAGAAGTTGTGACGCTTGATCGGACCGGAAAAACCCTTACCGATCGTCACACCGGTGACGTCAACTTTCTGACCCACCTGGAACAGATCGGCGCCGACCACATCGCCCGCCTTGAGCGACGCGAGCTGCTCGGCTTCGACGCGGAACTCCTTGAGACCGCGCGCCGGCTCGACTGCAGCCTTGGCAAGATGCCCCGCCACAGCCTTCGTGATACGGCTGGCGCGGCGCTTGCCGAATGCCACCTGAACCGCGGAATAACCGTCGGTATCAGGGGTCTTGATCTGGGAAACGCGATTGTCGGACACGTCAAGCACCGTCACCGGGATGGAAGCACCATCCTCGGCGAAGATGCGAGTCATGCCGACCTTGCGCCCGACAAGGCCTAGACTCATTTTTTTCTCCTGAATCCCGGTTGCGATTGACCGGGGGTCACACTGATTAATGCGCCAAAAGGCACAAAGGCCGGATTATACCGGCCTGTTTCAAGAATCCGCAAGCAAAAGGCTTACTGAAGCTTGATCTCGACATCCACACCCGCCGGCAGGTCCAGCTTCATCAGCGCATCGACCGTCTTGTCGGTCGGGTCGATGATGTCCATCAGACGCTGATGGGTGCGAATCTCCATCTGGTCGCGCGACGCCTTGTTGACGTGCGGCGAACGCAGCAGATCAAAGCGCTCGATCCGCGTCGGCAGCGGAACCGGACCGCGGACGACGGCGCCGGTGCGCTTGGCCGTTTCGACGATCTCGAGTGCCGACTGGTCGATCAGACGATAGTCGAAGGCCTTGAGGCGGATGCGAATCTTCTGGTTTTGCATGATTTTGTTCCAAAGAGCGAAAAGAGCTGAGCGGCGGGGACGCGCCCCGCCGCTGTGAAGTGTTACTCGATGATCTTGGCGACGACGCCGGCGCCGACGGTGCGGCCACCTTCGCGGATCGCGAAACGCAGACCTTCTTCCATGGCGATCGGGGCGATCAGCTTCACCGTGATCGACACGTTGTCACCCGGCATGACCATCTCGGTGCCTTCGGGCAGCGAGATCGAACCGGTCACGTCCGTCGTGCGGAAGTAGAACTGCGGACGGTAGTTGTTGAAGAACGGGGTGTGACGGCCGCCCTCTTCCTTCGACAGCACGTAGATCTCGCCGGTGAAGTGGGTGTGCGGGGTGATCGAACCCGGCTTGCACAGCACCTGACCGCGCTCGACGTCTTCACGCTTGGTGCCGCGCAGCAGCACGCCCACGTTGTCGCCCGCCTGACCCTGATCCAGCAGCTTGCGGAACATTTCCACGCCGGTGCAGGTGGTCTTGACCGTGGGCTTGATGCCGACGATCTCGATTTCCTCGCCAACCTTGACGATGCCGCGCTCGACACGACCGGTCACCACGGTGCCGCGACCCGAAATCGAGAACACGTCTTCGATCGGCAGCAGGAAGGGCTTGTCGATCGCGCGCTCGGGCGTCGGGATGTAGCTGTCCAGCGCATCAGCCAGGCGGAAGATCGCCGGCTCGCCGATGTCGGACTGGTCACCTTCGAGCGCCTTCAGCGCCGAACCCTTGACGATGGGAATGTCGTCGCCCGGGAAGTCGTACTTCGACAGCAGCTCGCGCACTTCCATCTCGACGAGCTCCAGCAGCTCCTCGTCGTCGACCATGTCGCACTTGTTCAGGAACACGATGATGTACGGCACACCGACCTGGCGGGCCAGCAGGATGTGCTCGCGCGTCTGCGGCATCGGACCGTCAGCGGCCGAGCACACCAGGATCGCGCCGTCCATCTGCGCCGCACCGGTGATCATGTTCTTCACGTAGTCGGCGTGACCCGGGCAATCCACGTGCGCATAGTGACGCGTGGCGGTCTCGTACTCGACGTGCGCGGTGTTGATCGTGATCCCGCGCGCCTTCTCTTCCGGCGCCGCGTCGATCTGGTCGTAGGCCTTCGCCTCGCCACCGAACTTCTTCGACAGGATCGTCGTGATCGCCGCCGTCAGCGTCGTCTTGCCGTGGTCAACGTGGCCGATGGTGCCGACGTTCACGTGCGGCTTGGTACGTTCGAACTTACCCTTTGCCATATTCGTGAGTCCTTGATTGAAGTGTAGTGTTACTTGCGGCTGCTGATGATCGCTTCGGCGACACTCTTGGGAGCTTCAGCGTAGTGCTTGAACTCCATCGAATAGGTCGCACGACCTTGGGTCAGTGAGCGCAGCTGCGTCGCGTAGCCGAACATTTCGGCCAGCGGCACCTCGGCCTTGACCTCCTTCATCCCGCCCGGGATGTCGTCCATGCCCTGGACAATGCCGCGACGACCCGACAGGTCACCCATGACGTTACCCATGTAGTCTTCCGGCGTTTCCACCACGACGGCCATCATGGGCTCGAGCAACACGGGGCTGGCCTTGCGCATGGCATCCTTGAAAGCCATCGAGCCGGCCATCTTGAACGCGTTTTCGTTCGAGTCCACGTCGTGGTAGGAACCGAAGTGCAAGGTGACCTTGACATCGACCACCGGAAAGCCGGCGAGGATACCGTTGTTGAGCGTCTCCTGGATGCCCTTGTCGACCGCCGGAATGTACTCACGCGGAACGACGCCACCCTTGACCGCGTCGACGAACTCGTAGCCCTTGCCCTGCTCGGCAGGCTCGAGGTTGATCACCACGTGGCCGTACTGACCACGACCACCCGACTGCTTGACGAACTTCCCTTCGACGTCGTTCGCTGCCTTGCGGATGGTTTCGCGGTAAGCCACTTGCGGCGCGCCGACGTTCGCCTCGACGTTGAACTCGCGCTTCATGCGGTCGACGATGATCTCCAGGTGCAGCTCGCCCATACCGGAAATGATGGTCTGACCCGACTCTTCATCGGTACGCACGCGGAACGACGGATCCTCGGCCGCGAGACGCGACAGAGCCAGGCCCATCTTCTCCTGGTCGCTCTTGGTCTTCGGCTCGACCGCAACGTGAATGACGGGGTCCGGGAAAACCATGCGCTCGAGGATCACCGGAGCCGAAACGTCGCACAGCGTCTCGCCCGTGGTCACATCCTTGAGACCAACGACAGCCGCGATATCGCCAGCAAGAACTTCCTTGATCTCTTCGCGATCGTTAGCGTGCATCTGCAGGATACGGCCGATGCGCTCCTTCTTGCCCTTCACCGAGTTCAACACGGTCGAACCCGACTCGAGAACGCCGGAATAGACGCGAATGAAAGTCAGCTGGCCGACGAACGGATCAGTCATCAGCTTGAAAGCGAGCGCCGAGAACTTCTCTTCGTCCTTGGCGTAGCGCACGACTTCCTTCTCGTCGTCATCCACACCGGCAACCGGCGGAATGTCGATCGGCGACGGCAGATACTGGATGACGGCGTCGAGCATGCGCTGCACGCCCTTGTTCTTGAACGCGGTACCGCAAAGCATCGGCTGGATCTCGCAAGCCAGCGTGCGCGCACGAAGCCCGGCGATGACCTCTTCTTCGCTGAGTTCGCCGTCTTCGAGGTACTTGTTCATCAGATCTTCAGTCGCTTCGGCAGCGGCCTCAACCATGTTCCCGCGCCACTCTTCCGCGGTCGCTACCAGCTCCGCAGGAATGTCCTGGTACTCGAACTTCATGCCCTGGGAGGCTTCGTCCCAGATGATCGCCTTCATCTTCAGCAGATCGACGACGCCTTTGAACGAATCTTCGGCACCGATGGGAATCACCACCGGAACCGGATTCGCCTTCAGGCGGGTCTTCATCTGGTCGACGACCTTGAAGAAATTCGCGCCGGAACGGTCCATCTTGTTCACAAAGGCGAGGCGCGGCACCTTGTACTTGGTCGCCTGGCGCCACACGGTTTCAGACTGCGGCTGAACGCCACCCACGGCGCAATAGACCATGCACGCGCCGTCGAGGACGCGCATCGAGCGCTCGACTTCGATGGTGAAGTCAACGTGTCCCGGGGTGTCGATGATGTTGAAACGATGCTCCGGATAGGAATTGTCCATTCCCTTCCAGAAGCAGGTCACCGCAGCCGAGGTAATGGTGATGCCGCGCTCTTGCTCCTGCACCATCCAGTCGGTGGTCGCTGCACCATCATGCACCTCACCGAGCTTATGGCTCACGCCGGTGTAGAAGAGGATACGCTCGGTCGTAGTCGTCTTGCCGGCGTCGATGTGAGCGGAGATACCGATATTGCGGTAGCGCTCGATAGGTGTCTTGCGAGCCACGTTTTACCTGCCTTGTGTTGTTCGCGCTTTTGACGCGATGAACGGTTTCATGCGTTAGAAAACAATCGAGCCCTTCTCAGGGCCCGAGGTACCGCTACCGAGGAAAATCAGAAGCGGTAGTGCGAGAACGCCTTGTTGGCTTCAGCCATGCGGTGCACTTCTTCGCGTTTCTTCATGGCCGCGCCGCGACCTTCGGCGGCCTCGAGCAGTTCACCGGCGAGGCGCTGAGCCATCGACTTCTCGGCGCGCTTACGGGCCGCTTCGCGCAGCCAGCGCATCGACAGCGCCATGCGGCGCGACGGACGCACTTCGACCGGAACCTGGTAATTGGCGCCACCAACGCGGCGGCTCTTCACTTCCACGACCGGCTTCACGTTCGCAACCGCCGCAGCGAACACCTCGAGCGGATCCTTGCTGGACTTGCTGACGATGTTGTCGAACGCACCATAGACGATACGCTCGGCGACGGACTTCTTGCCCGACTGCATGATCACATTGATGAACTTGGAGACATCCTGCGACCCGAACTTCGGATCCGGCAGAACATCGCGCTTGGGTACTTCACGACGACGCGGCATGACAACCTCTCGCTAAATTTGTGCCAACAATCAGGCTTTCTTCGGACGCTTGGCGCCGTACTTCGAGCGCGACTGCTTACGATCCTTGACGCCCTGCAGGTCAAGGGAGCCACGAACGATGTGGTAACGCACACCCGGCAAGTCCTTCACACGACCACCGCGGATCAGGACGACGGAGTGCTCCTGCAGGTTGTGGCCTTCACCACCGATGTACGAAATCACTTCGAAGCCGTTCGTCAGGCGAACCTTGGCAACCTTACGGAGTGCGGAGTTCGGCTTCTTCGGCGTCGTCGTGTAGACGCGGGTGCACACACCACGCTTCTGCGGGCAGGATTCCAGCGCAGGAACCTTGCTCTTGGACGCTTCCATCTGACGCGGCTTGCGGACAAGCTGATTGATTGTTGGCATAGCTTAAGAATTTCCCAAAAAACCGAGGCAGCCCACCACGGGCCGCCTCGGGCGGATTATTCCGGCTGCGACCGACTACGATTGGTCGGTCTACAAAAAGAGGCCGGAGTTTAGTCTGAGGCAGACAGAAAAGTCAACTTCCCTCGATATCGTGCTGCGTTTCGGCTACGGCTTCGGCCGGCGCCCAGGCGTGCTCGGCGCCCAGATCCACGCCGTCCTCCTGGGCCTTGCGGCTGCGGTGGTACGCCAAGCCCGTACCCGCCGGGATCAGACGACCGACGATTACGTTCTCCTTGAGGCCACGGAGCTCGTCGCGCTTGCCCATGATCGCCGCCTCGGTCAGCACGCGGGTGGTCTCCTGGAAGGACGCGGCCGAGATGAAGGAGTCGGTCGACAACGAAGCCTTGGTAATGCCGAGCAGCACGTTTTCGTACTGCGCCGGCAGCTTGCCTTCGGCCTCGATACGATCGTTCTCGTCCAGCACTTCCGAACGCTCAACCTGCTCTTCGCGGATGAACTTGGTGTCACCCGAGTCGGTGATGACCACGCGACGCAGCATCTGGCGGACGATCACCTCGATGTGCTTGTCGTTGATCTTCACACCCTGCAGGCGATACACGTCCTGCACCTCGTCGATGATGTAGCGCGCCAGCTCGCTGACACCCTGCAGCCGCAGGATGTCATGCGGATCGGCCGGGCCGTCGACGATGAGTTCGCCCTTGTTCACCACCTGGCCGTCGTGGACCATCAGGTGCTTGTCCTTCGGGATCAGGAACTCATGCACATTGCCATCCGGCTCGGTGATGACCAGACGCTGCTTGCCCTTGGTCTCCTTGCCGAACGACACCGTGCCGGTGTATTCCGCGAGCAGGCCGGCGTCCTTCGGCGAGCGGGCCTCGAACAGCTCGGCCACGCGGGGCAGACCGCCGGTGATGTCGCGCGTCTTGGCAGATTCCTGCGGGATACGCGCAAGGATGTCACCGACGTTGATCTGCTGCCCGTCCTTCACCGTGATCAGCGACCCCACCTGGAAAGTGATCGCCACCGCGTGATCGGTGCCGGCAATGCGAACTTCCTCGCCGTTCTCGTCGAGCAGCTTGACCTGCGGCCGCACGCCCTTGGCGGCGCCCGTCGTCGAGCGGCGCTTGGAATCGATGACCACCAGCGTCGACAAACCGGTCACTTCGTCGATCTGCTTCGCCACCGTCACGCCTTCCTCGACGTTCTCGAACTTCACCGTACCGGTGTATTCGGTCACGATCGGGCGGGTGTGCGGATCCCACGACGCCAGCTGCGCGCCGGCCTTGACCATGGCGCCGTCGTCGGCCATCAGCGTCGCGCCGTACGGCAGCTTGTGGCGCTCGCGCTCGCGGCCCATTTCGTCCGCAACCACCACTTCAGCGGAGCGCGCGATGATGATCTTCTCGCCCTTCGCGTTGGCGACGTAGCGCATGTTGCCCGCGAAGCGGATCGTGCCGCCCGACTTGGCCTCGACACCGCTCGCCGCGGCGGCACGGGAGGCCGCACCGCCGACGTGGAAGGTACGCATCGTCAGCTGCGTGCCCGGCTCGCCGATCGACTGCGCGGCGATGACGCCCACCGCCTCGCCGACATTGACCATCGAACCACGCCCCAGGTCGCGGCCGTAGCACTTGGCGCACAAGCCGTAGCGGGTTTCGCAGGTCAGCGGCGTACGCACCTTGACTTCGTCGACACCGAGGCTCTCGATCAGGTCGACCGCATCCTCATCGAGCAGGCTGCCCGCCTCGATCGCCGTCTCCTGATTGTCCGGATTGACCACGTCCTCGGCGCACACACGGCCCAGGATGCGCTCGCGCAGCGGCTCGACGACCTCGCCGCCCTCGATCAGCGCCTTCATGGCGAAACCATCGCGCGTGCCGCAGTCGTCCTCGATCACCACCAGATCCTGCGTCACGTCGACCAGACGGCGCGTCAGGTAACCCGAGTTCGCGGTCTTCAGCGCGGTATCGGCCAGGCCCTTACGCGCGCCGTGCGTCGAGATGAAGTACTGCAGAACGTTCAGGCCTTCGCGGAAGTTCGTCGTGATCGGCGTCTCGATGATGGAGCCGTCCGGCTTCGCCATCAGGCCGCGCATGCCAGCCAGCTGCCGAATCTGCGCCGCAGAGCCGCGCGCGCCGGAGTCGGCCATCATGTAGATGGAGTTGAACGATTCCTGGCGGACCGTCTTGCCCTCGCGGTTGACGACCTCTTCCGAGCCGAGCTGCTCCATCATCGCCTTGGCCACCTGGTCGCCGCAGCGGCCCCAGATATCCACGACCTTGTTGTAGCGCTCGCCATCGGTCACCAGACCGGAGGTGTACTGCTGGGCGATTTCCTTGACCTCGGCCTCCGCGGCGCGGATCAGCTCGTGCTTGGCGGTCGGCACCAGCATGTCCTTCACCGCGATCGACAACCCGGCGCGGGTCGCCAGGCGGTAGCCGAACTGCATCAGCTGATCGGCGAAGATCACCGTCGCACGCAGGCCGCAGCGCCGGAATGAAGCATTGATCAGCTTCGAGATTTCCTTCTTCTTCAGCGCCTTGTCGATCACGCTGAACGGCAGCCCGGCCGGCAGGATCTCCGACAGGATGGCGCGGCCGGCGGTGGTGCTGTAGCGCGTCACGCGCTCGAGGCGCTCGCCGTTGGGGCCGAGATCGGCTTCCTTCAGGCGCACCGTGATGCGTGCGTGCAGCGCGATCTGACCTGACTCGTAGGCACGCTTCACTTCACCGACGTCGGTGAAGAGCATGCCTTCGCCGGGCACGTTGACGCCTTCACGCGTGGCGTAATAAAGGCCGAGCACGATGTCCTGCGACGGCACGATGATCGGTTCGCCGTTCGCCGGCGACAGGACGTTGTTGGAGGCCAGCATCAGCGTGCGGGCTTCCATCTGCGCCTCGAGCGACAGCGGCACGTGGACCGCCATCTGGTCGCCGTCGAAGTCGGCGTTGAAGGCCACGCAGACCAGCGGGTGGAGCTGGATTGCCTTGCCTTCGATCAGCACCGGCTCGAACGCCTGGATGCCCAGGCGGTGCAGCGTCGGCGCACGGTTCAGCATCACCGGGTGCTCGCGGATCACCTCTTCGAGGATGTCCCACACCACCGGCTCCTGCGACTCCACCATCTTCTTCGCCTGCTTGATGGTCGTGGCCAGACCCATCAGCTCGAGCTTGTTGAAGATGAAGGGCTTGAACAGCTCCAGCGCCATCAGCTTGGGCAGGCCGCATTGATGCAGCTTGAGCTGCGGACCCACGGTGATGACCGAACGGCCCGAATAGTCGACACGCTTGCCGAGCAGGTTCTGACGGAAGCGGCCGCCCTTGCCCTTGATCATGTCGGCCAGCGACTTCAGCGGACGCTTGTTGGCGCCGGTCATGGCCTTGCCGCGGCGGCCGTTGTCGAGCAGCGAATCGACGGCCTCCTGCAGCATGCGCTTCTCGTTGCGCACGATGATGTCGGGCGCCTTCAGCTCGAGCAGGCGCTTGAGGCGGTTGTTACGGTTGATGACGCGGCGGTACAGGTCGTTGAGGTCGGACGTCGCGAAACGGCCGCCATCCAGCGGCACCAGCGGACGCAGGTCCGGCGGCAGCACCGGCAGCACCTCGAGAATCATCCACTCGGGCTTGATGCCCGACTGCTGGAAGGCCTCGAGCACCTTCAGGCGCTTGGAGAACTTCTTGATCTTCGCTTCCGAGTTGGTCGTCTCGAGGTCGCCACGCAGGCGCTCGATCTCGAGGTTCACGTCGAGCGTGCGCAGCAGCTCGCGGATGCCCTCGGCGCCCATCACCGCATCGAAGTCGTCACCGTACTCCTCGACTTTGGCGAGGTAGTCGTCTTCGGTCAGCAGCTGCGCGCGATTGAGCGGCGTCATGCCCGGCTCGACGACGACGAAGGCTTCGAAGTAAAGCACGCGCTCGATGTCGCGCAGCGTCATGTCGAGCACCATGCCGAGACGGCTCGGCAGGCTCTTCAGGAACCAGATGTGGGCGACCGGCGAGGCCAGCTCGATGTGGCCCATGCGCTCACGGCGCACCTTCGACAGCGTCACCTCGACGCCGCACTTCTCGCAGATCACGCCGCGATGCTTGAGACGCTTGTACTTGCCGCACAGGCACTCGTAGTCCTTCACCGGGCCGAAGATCTTGGCGCAGAACAGACCGTCGCGCTCCGGCTTGAAGGTGCGGTAGTTGATCGTTTCCGGCTTCTTGACTTCGCCGTACGACCAGGTGCGGATCTTGTCCGGCGACGCGAGACCAATGGTGATCGCGTCGAATTCTTCCTCGTTCGGCAGGGTTTGCTTGAACAGGTCAGCGAGCAGGCTCTTCATGTATCACTCCATCCGAGCCGCCGCGTCGTACGCGGCGACCCCGGGATTCAATCGCAGGCGGGTTAAGGGAAGCAGGTCAGCCGCGATCGAGATCGATATCGATCGCGAGCGAACGGATTTCCTTCACCAGCACATTGAAGGACTCCGGCATGCCGGAATCGATCTTGTGCTCACCCTTGACGATGTTTTCGTACACCTTCGTCCGGCCGGTGACGTCATCGGACTTCACCGTCAGCATCTCCTGCAGGGTGTAGGCCGCACCGTAGGCTTCCAGCGCCCACACTTCCATCTCACCGAAGCGCTGGCCACCGAACTGCGCCTTGCCGCCCAGCGGCTGCTGGGTGACAAGCGAGTACGGACCGGTCGAACGCGCGTGCATCTTGTCGTCGACCAGGTGGTGCAGCTTCAGCACATGCTTGTAACCCACCGTCACCTTGCGCTCGAAGGCCTCGCCGGTGCGGCCGTCGAACAACGTGACCTGGCCGCCCACCGGCAGACCGGCCAGTTCGAGCATCGCCGAGATCTCGGACTCCTTCGCGCCGTCGAACACCGGCGTCGCGAACGGAACACCCTTGCGCAGGTTCGCCGCCAGATCGACCACCTCAACGTCCGTCAGTTCAGCGATGTCCTCGGCCTTTCCGCTGTTGTTGTAGATCTTGTCGAGGAAACCGCGCACCTCGTCGACCGCCGCCTTGGCACGCATCATCTGATCGATCTGCCTGCCCAGGCCCTTTGCAGCCCAGCCCAGGTGAGTTTCCAGAATCTGGCCGATGTTCATCCGCGAAGGCACGCCCAGCGGGTTCAGCACGATGTCGAGCGGCGTGCCGTCCTCCATGTAGGGCATGTCCTCGACCGGAACGATCTTCGACACCACACCCTTGTTACCGTGGCGGCCGGCCATCTTGTCGCCCGGCTGCAGGCGACGCTTGACGGCCAGGTACACCTTGACCATCTTCTGCACGCCCGGCGGCAGTTCGTCGCCCTGGGTGAGCTTCTTCTTCTTGACCTCGAAGGCGAGGTCGAAGTCCTTGCGCGTGTTCTCCAGGCCTTCGCGCACCGCTTCGAGCTGGGTCGCGAGGCCCTCGTCGGCCAGGCGGATGTCGAACCAGTGATAGAACTCGAGCGAGTCGAGGTATTCCTCGGTCAGCTCGGCCCCCTTCGCCAGCTTCTTCGGACCGCCGTTGGCCTTCTGGCCAAGGATCATGCGCTTGATACGGGCGAACGCATCGCGCTCGACGATCCGCATCTGGTCGGCGAGGTCTGTCTTGTAGCTGCGCAGGTGATCGTCGATGATCGACTGCGCGCGCTTGTCGCGCTCGATGCCCTCGCGGGTGAACACCTGCACGTCGATGACGGTTCCGACCATGCCGGACGGCACGCGCATCGAAGTGTCCTTAACATCGGAGGCCTTCTCGCCGAAGATCGCACGCAGCAGCTTCTCTTCCGGGGTGAGCTGGGTCTCGCCCTTCGGCGTGACCTTGCCCACCAGCACGTCACCGGCCTCGACTTCCGCGCCGATGTAGACGATGCCCGACTCGTCGAGGCGCGACAGCTGCGCCTCGCCCAGCGAGGCGATGTCGCGGGTGATCTCCTCGGGTCCGAGCTTGGTGTCGCGCGCGACGACCGTCAGCTCCTCGATGTGGATCGAGGTGAAGCGGTCCTCGGCGACCACGCGCTCGGAGATCAGGATCGAGTCTTCGAAGTTGTATCCGTTCCAGGGCATGAAGCCGACCAACATGTTCTGGCCCAGCGCCAGCTCGCCCAGATCGGTGGAGGCGCCGTCAGCCACCACGTCGCCCCTAGCGATGATGTCGCCCACCTTCACCACCGGACGCTGGTTGATGTTGGTGTTCTGGTTCGATCGGGTGTACTTGATCATGTTGTAGATGTCGACGCCGACTTCACCCGCCAGGGTTTCGTCGTCGTGGACACGCACCACCACACGCTGCGCATCGACGTAGTCGACTACGCCGCCGCGCATCGCCTGCACCGCGGTGCCCGAGTCGACCGCCACGCGGCGCTCGATGCCGGTGCCGACCAGCGGCTTCTCCGGACGCAGGCAGGGCACGGCCTGGCGCTGCATGTTGGCGCCCATCAGTGCGCGGTTCGCGTCGTCGTGCTCAAGGAACGGAATCAGGGACGCCGCCACCGACACGATCTGGCCCGGCGCCACGTCCATGTACTGCACCTGGTCGGCGGTCGCCAGCAGGAATTCACCCTTGTGACGGCAGGACACGAGGTCACCCACCAGCGCGCCCGCGGCGTCGATCTCCGCGTTTGCCTGGGCGATCACGTACTGGCCTTCCTCGATCGCCGACAGGAAGTCGATCTGGTCGGTCACCTTGCCGTCCGAGACCTTGCGGTACGGCGTCTCGAGGAAGCCGTGGCGGTTGGTGCGGGCATACACGGCAAGCGAGTTGATCAGGCCGATGTTCGGACCTTCCGGCGTCTCGATCGGGCACACGCGGCCATAGTGCGTCGGGTGCACGTCGCGCACCTCGAAGCCGGCGCGTTCGCGCGTCAGACCGCCCGGGCCGAGAGCGGAGACACGACGCTTGTGCGTGATCTCCGACAGCGGGTTGGTCTGGTCCATGAACTGCGACAACTGGCTGGAGCCGAAGAACTCCTTGATCGCGGCCGAGATAGGCTTGGCGTTGATCAGATCGTGCGGCATCAGGTTGTCGGATTCGGCCTGCGACAGGCGCTCCTTGACCGCGCGCTCGACGCGCACCAGGCCGGCACGGAACTGGTTCTCGGCCAGTTCGCCGACCGAGCGCACGCGACGGTTGCCGAGGTGGTCGATGTCGTCGATTTCGCCACGGCCGTTGCGCAGTTCGACCAGCACGCCGATGACGGCGAGGATGTCGTCGTTCACCAGCACGCCCGGGCCGTCCTCGCCGTGCGCGCCGACGCGCGCATAGAAGCGCTTCAGCCACCCCGGCGACTTGTCGTCCATCTTTTCCGGATAGGCGCGACGATTGAACTTCATACGACCGACGGTCGACAGGTCGTAACGCTCCTCGGCGTAGAACAGACCGTTGAACAGGCCTTCGACCGCGTCTTCGGTCGGCGGCTCGCCGGGACGCATCATGCGGTAAATCGCGACCTTCGCCGCCCACTGATCGGCGGTCTCGTCGATGCGCAGCGTCTGCGAGATGTAAGCACCGCGGTCGAGGTCGTTCACATACAGGGTGCGCAATTCGGTCACGCCCGCGGTACGCAGCTTGTCGAGCAGGTCCTCGGTCATCTCGTCGTTGGCGCGCGCCAGCACCTCGCCCGTCTCCGGATCAGCGACGTTGGTGGCGATCACCCGCCCGAGGATGAAGTCGTCGGCTACGGCGATGGTCTTCACCCCCGCCTGATCGAGCTCGCGGATATGCTTGGCGGTGATTCGCTTGTCACGCGCGACGATCAGCTTGCCGTCGGGCGCGGTGATGTCGAAGCGCGCCACCTCGCCGCGCAGGCGCTCGGGCACGATCTCGAACGACACGCCTTCGGGTTGCAGCACGAAGTTGTCGAAGTCGTGGAAGGTCTCGAGGATCTCTTCCGGCGTCATGCCGATGGCACGCAGCAGGATGGTGACCGGCATCTTGCGGCGGCGGTCGACGCGGAAGTACAGGTAGTCCTTCGGGTCGAACTCGAAGTCCAGCCACGAGCCACGGTAGGGGATGATGCGGGCCGAGAACAGCAGCTTGCCCGAGGAGTGGGTCTTGCCGCGGTCGTGCTCGAAGAACACGCCAGGCGAGCGGTGCAGCTGCGAGACGATGACGCGCTCGGTGCCGTTGATGACGAAGGAGCCGGTGGTGGTCATGAGCGGGATCTCGCCCATATACACTTCCTGCTCCTTCACCTCCTTGATCGTTTCCTTCGGCGCTTCGCGATCCATGATCACCAGCCGTACGCGGGCGCGCAGCGGCGAGGCGAAGGTCAGGCCGCGCTGCTGGCATTCCTTCACGTCGAAGGCAGGTTCGCCGAGCATATACTGGACGAACTCCAGCCGCGCGTTGCCGCTGTGGCTGGAAATCGGGAAGATCGAACTGAAGGCTGCCTGCAGGCCCTGAGTGCGCCGCGCTTCCGGCGGGGTTTCCGCCTGCAGGAACTCGGCAAAGGACTCGATCTGGGTGGCGAGCAGGAAAGGCGCATCGAGCACGGCCGCGCGCTTGGCGAAGCTCTTGCGGATACGCTTTTTCTCAGTGTAGGAATACGCCATGGATGCTCCGGCTAGAGGTCGAACATCAAAAAGACAGAACACAGCGCCCGAGGGCGGTTACGCTCTGGTCTGGCTTCGCGGAAAAACCGACTGCTGATCAACAAAAACTACAAAGCACGAAAGGGCCGGCACTCCTGAGAGTGCCGGCCCCGCTGGAAAGCCGGGAATTACTTGACCTCGACCTTGGCGCCAGCGTCTTCGAGCTGCTTCTTCAGCGCGTCGGCGTCGGCCTTCGAGATGCCTTCCTTCACCGCCTTCGGCGCGCCGTCGACGACGTCCTTCGCTTCCTTCAGGCCCAGGCCGGTGGCGGCGCGGACGACCTTGATGACCTCGACCTTCTTCTCACCGGCGGCGGTCAGGATCACGTCGAATTCGGTCTTCTCTTCAACCGCAGCGGCGGCGGCGCCGGCACCCGGGGCAGCCACGGCCATCGCGGCAGCGGAAACACCGAACTTCTCTTCGAACGCCTTGACCAGGTCGTTCAGTTCCATCACGGTCATGCCACCAACGGCTTCCAGGATGTCTTCTTTGCTGATTGCCATTTCAAATTACTCCAGAATCGATACTTGTAAGAAAACGGTAGTCGCGTCCCGCACTCAGGCGGCTGCTTCTTCGCGCTGCTTGGCGAGCGCAGCCATGGCGCGAGCGAAGCCGGAAACCGGCGCCTGCATGACGCCCAGCAGGGTCGAAAGCAGTTCATCGCGGCTCGGGATCGACGCCAGCGCCTGCACGCCAGCCTTGTCGAGCGTCTTGCCCGCAAAGGAACCGGCTTTCAGCGACAGCTTGTCGTTGCCCTTGGCGAAGTCGTTCAGCACCTTGGCAGCGGCGACCGGATCGGTCGAGATGCCATAGATCAACGGCCCGGTCAGCTGATCGGCCAGTCCTTCGAACGGGGTACCGGCGATCGCACGACGCACCAGGGTGTTCTTCAGCACACGCAGATAAACGCCAGATTCGCGGGCCTTGGCGCGCAGCGCGGTGAGATCGCCCACCGCAATGCCGCGATACTCGGCCACCGCGATCGTCTGGGCGTTGGCCACTTGTGCCGACACCTCAGCCACTACGGCTTTCTTGTCATCGAGATTGAGACCCACAGGTCCTTCCTCCTTTCAAGTCAACACACGAACCGCAACGAGCGGTTCGCACCCACGGCGACCTGGATCAGGAGCACGGCTGCCGTAGCAGCCAAAAATCCTGTTCTGGGCTCACCGTCTGCGCAGGCCATCCAAGGACACTTAAGCGATCGCCTAAACGATCCCACCTGCGGTCTTTGACGATCCGTCCGGCATGCTGTACGCCGGAACGGCCCAAAGTTCCTGCTTGCCGGTCGCCTGGGCGACCAGCCTGTTCTTCATTACGCAGCGTTGACGCTGGACGGCTCGACACGGACACCGGCGCCCATCGTGCTCGACACGGCGATGCGGCGCAGATACACACCCTTGGCCGCAGCCGGCTTGGCTTTCACCAGTGCATCGACGAAGGCCGACAGGTTCTGCTGCAGCGCATCGACGCCGAACGAGGCGCGGCCGATGGTGGCGTGCACCAGACCAGCCTTGTCGGTGCGGTACTGCACCTGGCCCGCCTTGGCGTTCTTGACGGCGGTCGCAACGTCCATCGTCACCGTGCCAACCTTCGGGTTCGGCATCAGGCCGCGCGGACCAAGGATCTGGCCGAGCTGACCGACGACGCGCATGGCGTCGGGCGTCGCGATGCAGACGTCGAAGTTGAGGTTGCCGGCCTTGACCTGCTCGGCCAAGTCGTCGAAGCCGACGACCTCGGCACCCGCGGCACGCGCGGCTTCGGCCTTGTCGCCCTGGGCAAAAACGGCAACGCGCACGGACTTGCCGGTACCGGCGGGCAGCACGACCGAACCACGCACGACCTGGTCAGACTTGCGGGCGTCGACGCCGAGATTCACGGCGATGTCGATGGACTCGTCGAACTTGGCGGTCGCGCACTCCTTGACCAGCGCCAGCGCGTCAGCGACCGGGTAAGCCTGGTTACGATCGACCTTGGCGCGCAGCGCCTGAACTCGCTTCGAAAGTTTCGCCATGATTACAGGCCCTCCACAGTAATACCCATGCTGCGCGCGGAACCGGCGATCGTGCGAACGGCGGCCTCCATGTCGGCGGCAGTCAGGTCAGGCATCTTGGTCTTGGCGATTTCCTCGACCTGGGCACGGGTCACCGAACCGACCTTGTCGGTATGCGGCTTCGGCGAACCCTTCTGGATGCCGGCGGCCTTCTTGATCAGGATCGTAGCCGGCGGCGTCTTCATGATGAACGTGAAGGACTTGTCCGCGTAGGCGGTGATCACCACCGGAATCGGCAGACCCGGCTCGAGGCCCTGGGTCTTGGCGTTGAACGCCTTGCAGAATTCCATGATGTTCAGACCGCGCTGACCCAGCGCCGGGCCGATCGGGGGGCTGGGGTTGGCCTTGCCGGCCGGCACCTGCAGCTTGACGTAACCAGTGATTTTCTTTGCCATGTCGGCTTGCTCCTGTGTTGAGTGCTAGCGCACCGGCTGCCCGGCGCTCCTCGCTAAACCCGTACTCGCGCTCGACGTGGACGGGTTGCGGCAGGCCTTGCGGCCTGCCGACTTGATGCTCAGGTCTTTTCGACCTGGGCGAAATCCAGCTCCACTGGCGTGGCGCGGCCAAAGATGGTGACCGACACGCGCAGCTTGCTCTTCTCGTAGTTGGCGTCCTCGACCGCGCCATGGAAGTCGGTGAACGGACCCTCCTTGACGCGCACAACCTCGCCGATCTCGAACAGCACCTTGGGACGAGGCTTTTCAACCCCCTCCTGCATCTGCTGCATGATCTTCTCGACTTCCTTCTCGGAAATCGGCGCCGGTTTGTTCGCGGTACCGCCGACGAAACCGGTGACCTTGGGCGTGGACTTCACCAAGTGCCAGGACTCGTCGTTCATTTCCATCTCGACGAGCACGTAGCCGGGGAAAAACTTGCGCTCGGTGATGCTCTTCTGCCCGCCCTTCATCTCGACGACTTCTTCGACCGGAACCAGGATCTGGCCAAAGGAGTCCTGCATGCCCGAACGGTTGATGCGATCAACCAGGGCGCGCTGCACCGACTTCTCGAAGCCGGAATAGGCATGCACTACGTACCAGCGCTTCGTCATATCACTTCCAACCCAGAACGAGGTCGTAGAGGACCCACTCGAGACTCTTGTCCGTCAACCACAAGAAGATCGCCATGATCACAACGAAGGCGAACACCAGACCTGTGGTCTGCACGGTTTCCTTGCGACTGGGCCACACGACCTTCTTGGTTTCGGTGATCGCATCGCGCGCAAAATCGGCAAAGCGGCGACCCGGCTCTGAATACCACGCGACCGCAGCACCCGCGGCAACCCCGGCGAGAACGGACAGCACACGCAGCACGAGCGCCTGCTCGGACAGCAGGTAGAAGCCGACCACGCCGGCCGCAACCAGTGCCAGAGCCAGCGCGAACTTCAACTTATCGGCCATCTGAGAGAGAAACCCGGAAAAAAGTGGCAGGGGCAGAGGGAATCGAACCCCCAACCTTCGGTTTTGGAGACCGACGCTCTGCCAATTGAGCTATGCCCCTGCAGCAGAGACTACCAAGCGCACCCTTGCGGATGCGCTCGAGGATCGATCAATCGAGAACGATTACTCGATGATCTTGGCGACGACGCCGGCGCCGACGGTGCGGCCACCTTCGCGGATCGCGAAACGCAGACCTTCTTCCATGGCGATCGGGGCGATCAGCTTCACCGTGATCGACACGTTGTCACCCGGCATGACCATCTCGGTGCCTTCGGGCAGCGAGATCGAACCGGTCACGTCCGTCGTGCGGAAGTAGAACTGCGGACGGTAGTTGTTGAAGAACGGGGTGTGACGGCCGCCCTCTTCCTTCGACAGCACGTAGATCTCGCCGGTGAAGTGGGTGTGCGGGGTGATCGAACCCGGCTTGCACAGCACCTGACCGCGCTCGACGTCTTCACGCTTGGTGCCGCGCAGCAGCACGCCCACGTTGTCGCCCGCCTGACCCTGATCCAGCAGCTTGCGGAACATTTCCACGCCGGTGCAGGTGGTCTTGACCGTGGGCTTGATGCCGACGATCTCGATTTCCTCGCCAACCTTGACGATGCCGCGCTCGACACGACCGGTCACCACGGTGCCGCGACCCGAAATCGAGAACACGTCTTCGATCGGCAGCAGGAAGGGCTTGTCGATCGCGCGCTCGGGCGTCGGGATGTAGCTGTCCAGCGCATCAGCCAGGCGGAAGATCGCCGGCTCGCCGATGTCGGACTGGTCACCTTCGAGCGCCTTCAGCGCCGAACCCTTGACGATGGGAATGTCGTCGCCCGGGAAGTCGTACTTCGACAGCAGCTCGCGCACTTCCATCTCGACGAGCTCCAGCAGCTCCTCGTCGTCGACCATGTCGCACTTGTTCAGGAACACGATGATGTACGGCACACCGACCTGGCGGGCCAGCAGGATGTGCTCGCGCGTCTGCGGCATCGGACCGTCAGCGGCCGAGCACACCAGGATCGCGCCGTCCATCTGCGCCGCACCGGTGATCATGTTCTTCACGTAGTCGGCGTGACCCGGGCAATCCACGTGCGCATAGTGACGCGTGGCGGTCTCGTACTCGACGTGCGCGGTGTTGATCGTGATCCCGCGCGCCTTCTCTTCCGGCGCCGCGTCGATCTGGTCGTAGGCCTTCGCCTCACCACCGAACTTCTTCGACAGGATCGTCGTGATCGCCGCCGTCAGCGTCGTCTTGCCGTGGTCAACGTGGCCGATGGTGCCGACGTTCACGTGCGGCTTCGTCCGCTCAAACTTACCCTTAGCCATATCGCTATCCTTAAGATCAGAACCAGAAAAACCAGTGCGGCAGCCAAATCAATTTGGCCGCCGCGCCAGGCCAGGCAGAAAATGAGTGGTGCCCTTGACGTGGATTGAACACGTGGCCTCTCCCTTACCAAGGGAGTGCTCTACCACTGAGCTACAAGGGCGCCGAAAACAGCACAACCGCAGCACATCCTGGAGCGGGTGAAGGGAATCGAACCCTCGTCATAAGCTTGGAAGGCTTCTGCTCTACCATTGAGCTACACCCGCACTTACCACGATAAAACTCGCAGCCGATTCAACTCAACCGCCACACCGAGGCATGGAACGGCAAAAACTTTGGTGGAGGGAGAAGGATTCGAACCTTCGAAGGCAGAGCCGTCAGATTTACAGTCTGATCCCGTTGACCGCTTGGGTATCCCTCCACGCGGCAAGCCCCGCACTATAGGAGTGACTCGTCGAGCTGTCAAACACTTTTTGCGGATAGGCGGAAAAACCTGCCCCCCGGGGGATAATCGGACCCGTCACCTAAAGGAGAATGCCTCATGGAAGCCACCGCCGTGTTCGAGCGCACGCCGCTGCCGCCAGCCTTTGTCGATGCGATGTCCGAACGTTTCTGCCAGCGCTTCAGCGTGGCCGAGGCTGTGCGCACGCACCACGGCCATGACGAGTCGCACTTTCCCGACGCCCTGCCGGACGCTGTGGTGTTCGCCCGCAGCACCGAAGAAGTCGTGTTCATCGTGAACACGTGCCGGGAACATCGGGTCCCGATCATCCCGTTCGGCGTAGGTAGTTCCCTCGAGGGCCACATTCTCGCCGTACGGGGCGGCATCAGCGTGGACCTGAGCGAGATGAACAAGATCATCGCCCTCCATACCGAGGATATGGACGCCGTCGTGCAACCGGGCGTGACACGCAAGCAGCTCAACGCCGCACTGCATGGCAGCGGCCTTTTCTTTCCGATCGACCCCGGCGCCGACGCCAGTCTCGGCGGCATGGCCGCCACGCGCGCGTCGGGCACCAACGCAGTGCGCTACGGCACGATGCGCGAGAACGTGCTCGCGATCACCGCAGTGCTGGCCGACGGCCGGGTGATCCGAACCGGAGGCCGCGCGCGCAAGTCCTCGTCGGGCTACGACCTGACGCGGCTGCTCGTCGGCTCCGAAGGCACGCTGGGAATCATCACCGAACTCACCGTGCGCCTGCATCCGCTTCCAGAGGCGATCTCGGGGGCAGTATGCGCCTTTCCCGACATCGTCGACGCGGTGAATACGGTAATCCAGACCATACAGCTCGGCGTTCCGGTGGCGCGCATCGAACTGCTCGACGCGCTGACCGTGAAGGCGATCAACCGCTACAGCAAGACCGCCCTGCGCGAGTCGCCGATGCTGTTCTTCGAGTTCCACGGCTCGCCCTCAAGCGTCGAGGAGCAGGCGCGGATGGTGCAGGACATCGCGCACGACAACGCAGGGCTCGATTTCGAATGGGCGAGCCGCCCCGAAGAGCGAAGCCGGTTGTGGGCTGCCCGCCATGATGTGCTTTTCGCCAGCCTCAACCTGCGCCCGGGCAGCCGCGGCATCTCCACCGACGTCTGCGTACCGATCTCGCGCCTGGCCGAGTGCGTCGCAGCGACGCGAGCCGACATCGACGCCAGCGGCCTGATCGCTCCCATCGTGGGCCACGTTGGCGACGGCAACTTCCACTGCGTGATCCTGGTCGATCCGAACGACCCGGCAGAAATCGCCCATGCGGAAGATCTGAACCGGCGCATCGTCGAGCGGGCCCTCTCGATGGGCGGCACCTGCAGCGGGGAGCACGGGATCGGCATCGGCAAGCAGGACTTCCTGCTCGCCGAACATGGGCGCGAGGCGGTCGATGTCATGCGCGTCATCAAGCAGGCGCTGGATCCGGACAACCTGCTGAACCCGGGCAAGGTGCTGCCCCCCGCGTGATCGCTTGCGCCGGCCGGGACACGCTGCGCAAACCTTCTGCTCATCAGGGTATCCAATGATTGAGCGCGCTTGGCCGCAGGGCTAGGCTGCGCTCGATGGATCGCTGCCGCACGCGCCCCTCCGGGCGTCGAACGACAGCAGGGTGCGCAGCACGCCAGAGTCACGCTTTGGAAGGAGACGTCCCCATGGCGGAAGCCGATCCCCGGCCGGGCGCCAAGCCATCCGGCTCGCAGCCGACCACGCTCGACGACAAGTACTCCCTCGTATCGGGTCGTGTCTATCTGACCGGTTACCAGGCCCTGGTGCGCCTGCTGCTCATCCAGAAGGCACGCGACGAGGCAGCCGGCCTCGCCACCGCCGGCTTCGTTTCCGGCTACCGTGGCTCGCCGCTCGGCGGTCTCGACCAGACCCTGTGGAAGGCTAAGGCGCATCTGCAACGCGCGAACATCGTGTTCCAGCCCGGCATCAACGAGGACATGGCGGCCACCGCAGTGTGGGGCAGCCAGCAGGTCAACCTGTCGCCCCACGCCCTGCACGACGGCGTGTTCGCGATGTGGTACGGCAAGGGCCCGGGCGTGGACCGCTGCGGCGACGTGTTCCGCCATGCCAACGCCGCCGGCAGCTCGAAGCACGGCGGCGTGCTCGTCATCGCGGGCGACGATCATGCGGCGAAGTCGTCCACATTGCCGCATCAGACCGACCACTTCTTCAAGTCGATGATGATGCCGGTGCTGACACCGGCCGGCGTGCAGGAATACATCGATTTCGGCGTGCACGGCTACGCGCTGTCGCGCTATTCCGGGTGCTGGGTCGCGTTCAAGGCGCTGGCCGACACGGTGGAGACCTCGGCCTCGGTGGACGTCGACCCGCAGCGCGTGCAGGTGCGCATCCCCACCGACTTTGCGCTGCCCGCCGACGGACTCAACATCCGCTGGCCCGATCCGCCGCTGGTGCAGGAAAAGCGTCTGCTGCACTACAAGCTCTACGCGGCGCTCGCCTACTGCCGCGCGAACCGCCTCAACCGCATGATCATCGACCCTCCCGCGCCGCGGCTGGGGATCATCACCGCGGGCAAGAGCTACCTGGACGTACGCCAGGCCTTTGACGATCTCGGCATCGACGAGGCGCTCGCCGCCGAGATCGGCATCCGCCTGTACAAGGTGGGCATGGTGTGGCCGCTCGAGGCGGACGGGGTGCGCGCCTTTGCCGACGGCCTCGAGGAGATCCTCGTGGTGGAGGAGAAACGTCAGCTCATCGAGTACCAGCTCAAGGAAGAGCTTTACAACTGGCGCGAGAACGTTCGCCCGCGGGTGATCGGCAAGTTCGACGAGAAGGGCGAATGGGCGCATGTGCTGCGCCCCGACGGCAGCATCGACCATGGCGACTGGCTGCTGCCCGCCGCCGGCGAACTGACGCCGGCGATGATCGCGCGCGCGATCGCCTCGCGCATCGACCGCTTCTTCACCTCCGAGCGCATCCGCGCGCGGCTGGCTTTTCTCGAGGCCAAGGAGCGCGCGCTCTCGCAGCGCAGCTTCGCCATCGACCGGGTGCCCACCTTCTGTTCGGGCTGCCCGCACAACACCTCGACCCACGTGCCCGAGGGCAGCCGGGCGCTGGCCGGCATCGGCTGCCACTACATGGTCACCTGGATGCCCGAGCGGCGCACCGGCACCTTCACCCAGATGGGTGGCGAGGGCGTGCCCTGGGTCGGCCAGGCGCCCTTCACCAGCGAAAAGCACATCTTCGCCAACCTTGGCGACGGCACCTACTTCCACTCCGGCCTGCTCGCCATCCGCCAAGCGGTGGCGGCGAAGGTGAATATCACCTACAAGATCCTGTACAACGACGCGGTGGCGATGACCGGCGGCCAGCCGGTGGATGGGTCGCTGTCCGTGCCGCAGATCGTGCGCCAGCTGCGTGCCGAAGGGGTCAACAACATCGTCGTCGTCACCGACGGCACCGCCCGCGCCTACGGTCCGGCCGACATCCCGCACGTGCCGCTGCGCCATCGCGATGAACTCGACGCCATACAGCGCGAGCTGCGCGAATCGGGCGGCGTCAGCGCGCTGATCTACGACCAGACCTGCGCGGCGGAGAAACGTCGCCGACGCAAGCGCGGCACCTATCCCGACCCCGCTCGCCGCGTATTCATCAACGAGGCGGTGTGCGAAGGCTGCGGCGACTGCGGAGTGAAGTCGAACTGCATGTCCATTGTGCCGGTCGAGACCGAGTTCGGCCGCAAACGCCAGATCGACCAGTCGTCGTGCAATAAGGACTACGCCTGCCTCAACGGCTTCTGCCCCAGTTTCATCACCATCGAGGGTGGCCGCGTGCGCCGGGGCAAGACACTGGAGGCCGACGAGCGCGGCTTTGCCGGCCTGCCTGAGCCCGCACCTGCACCGACCGTGCGCCCCTTCGGAATCCTCGTCACCGGCGTGGGCGGCACCGGGGTGGTGACGATCGGCGCGCTGATCGGCATGGCGGCGCACCTCGACGGCAAGGGCGTGACCGTGCTCGACATGACCGGGCTGGCGCAGAAAGGCGGCTCGGTGTACAGCCATGTGCGCATTGCCGACCGGCCTGAGGACTTGCATGCGGTGCGCATCGCGGCCGGCGAGGCCGACGCAGTGATCGGCGGCGATGCCGTCGTCACCGCGAGCGTCGATGCCCTGGCCAAGATGTCGGCAGGCCGCAGCCGTGCGATCGTCAATGTCGCCGAAACACCGACCTCGGCCTTCGCGCGCGACCCCGACTGGCAGTTCCCGCTTGAGCGCATGCAGGCGGCGATCGCGGACGCCTGTGGCGGCCACGCGCGCTGCGTCGATGCGCAGGCGCTGGCCACGGCGCTGATGGGCGATGCGATCGCGACCAATCTGTTCCTGCTCGGCTTCGCCTGGCAACAGGGCATGGTGCCCGTCTCCGAGGCGGCGCTGATGCAGGCGATCGAGCTCAACGCCACCGCCGTCGACATGAACCGACGTGCCTTCCTGTGGGGCCGGCGCGCCGCGCACGACCTCGATGCCGTGCAGCGGCTCGCCCTGCCCTCGCCCCCGCTGACGGCGCAGCCGACCGTTGATGAGCTCATCGCCCGTCGCATCGCGGTGCTGACCGACTATCAGGACGCCGCCTACGCCGAGCGCTACCGCCGCCTGGTCGAACACGTTCGCGCCACCGAGGCTGACAAGGTCGGGCACGACAGCCTGCGTCTGACGAAGGCGGTGGCCTACAACTACTTCAAGCTGCTCGCCTACAAGGACGAGTACGAGGTCGCCCGGCTCCATGCCGACCCGGCGTTTTGGGCGCAGGTGGATGCGCGCTTCGAAGGAGACTTCGAGGTGCGCTTCCACCTCGCGGCGCCCCTCCTCGCACGCCCCGATCCCCGCACCGGGCAGATCGCCAAGCGCAGTTACGGCCCGGGCATGCTGCGGGTGTTCCGCCTGCTGGCGCGGCTCAGGACCTTGCGTGGCTCGCGCTGGGACCTCTTCGGCTATACCGCCGAGCGACGCGCCGAGCGCGCGCTCATCACGCAGTACGAAGGCGACATCGCCGAGCTGCTGCAAACGCTGTCGGGGCCCCGCCTCGACCGGGC
The DNA here is from genome assembly GCA_017302295.1 of Thauera sp. Taxonomy (GTDB): domain Bacteria; phylum Pseudomonadota; class Gammaproteobacteria; order Burkholderiales; family Rhodocyclaceae; genus Thauera. The sequence continues at coordinate 203,814 of JAFLDS010000004.1, forward strand.
ACTCGAGATCGCCGGGCTGCCCGAGCAGATCCGCGGCTTCGGCCACGTAAAGGCACACGCGATGGAAGCCGCCGCCGCCCGGCGGCAGAAGCTGCTGGCGGCATGGCGCGACGAGCTTGCGCGCCCCGCCGCCGCGCGCAGCGCAGCCTGAGGAGCGGCTGTGTTGCGCGGGCTGGGCCGGCAGTGCGGACGGACTCAGGCGGCGGTATCATCGTCCGCCCCAATGCCGCTCTCAGCTGCCAGCCCTCCCCATGCCTCCCGCCCTCAAAGCCCTGCTCGCACAGATCGCCGGCTGGCTGCTGGCCCTTGCCGCGGCACGGACCGGCCTGCTCCCCGCCGGACTCTGGCCCCTCGTTGCAAGCCAGGCCCTGGGTGCCGCGATCGCCGCAGCCGTCCTGCGCAGCGCGCGCTGGTGGATCCCGATCCATCTGGCCTTCACCCCGCTCGCGGTGAGCGCGCGAGGCCTCGATCTCGCGCCGGGCTGGTATCTCGGCGCCTTCCTCGGCCTGTTGCTGATCTACTGGTCCAGCTTCCGCACCCAGGTTCCGCTTTATCTGAGCAACCGACGCACCGCCGAGGCGATCGCCCGTCTCCTGCCGCAGCGGCCGGTGCGGTTCCTCGACATCGGCGCCGGCACCGGCTCACTGCTGCGCCACCTCGCGCGCCAACGCCCGGACTGCAGTTTCTGCGGGGTCGAACTCGCGCCCGGCCCCTGGCTGGTGGGGAAAATCCTGCTCGGCGGCCTGCCACAAGTCGCATGGCAGCGTACCGACCTGTTTTCCCTCCGCTGGAGCGACTACGATTTCGTATACGCCTTCCTGTCGCCGGTCCCGATGGCCGCCGTATGGCAGAAAGCGCAGGCCGAGATGCGGCCGGGGAGCCTGCTGGTCAGCAACAGCTTCCCGGTGCCGGACCATGAGGCGCAACGGCTCGTGGATGTCGACGACCGGCGGACGACGCGCCTGTTCGTGTACCGCATCGCGCAGCGAGACGTGGAAATTGATGGCTCGAATCGCCTCTATTCAAACTCTTGAATCCGGCGAGGCTGCCGATAATGGTTTCATGCGGCACAGGCGCCGCGTGCTGAGGATTGAGGTACATGGCTGAGATCATTTGCGTGATCGGCAACAAGGGGGGCACCGGCAAGACGACGATGTCGCACATGCTGTGCCAGGGGCTGGGCCTGCTTGGACAGCGATCCGCCTGCGTGCTGACCGATACGTCCCGCGAGCCGCTGCAGCCGACCGGACGGCGCTACATCACCGCGGACGCACGCACACGCGACGCGCTGACCAAGGTGGTGGACAAGCTGCGAACGCTCGACGACTGGATCGGCATCATCGACGGCGGCGGCAACCGCACCGAGATGGACCGCAAGCTCTATGCGCTCTCCGACATCGTGCTGCTGCCGTTTCGCGACTCGCACGAGGACCTCCGCACCGTGGTGCGCGATCTCGAGATGTTTCCGCGCGCCTACGCGGTGCCCTCGCAGTGGCCGTCCAACGCTTGGCAACGAGACGCCGCCGATCGCAGCGTCGCGCAGATCATGGGAGCCTACCGCCACCGCATCCTGAAGCCGGTTTCAGCCCTCTCCTCATCCAAGCTGTTGCTGCAGAAGCAGGTTCCGGATCAGCTGCCGACGGCGCTCGCCAACGCCTGCCGCGCGCTTGCTCGCCAGGTGCTCGACGTGCTCGAGGTCGATTTCGCCGAACCGGCGATCGAGGAAGACGACATCGGGGTCGTCGAGCGTCTGTCGCCGGCGGAAATGCCGATGCGGCTGGCGCCCAACGCACGTCGTCCGCATTGACGCCAGGGCGCTAAAGACGCGCACGGCTGCGCGAGATCACCACGAGCGCCTGGGCCCGGCTCGAGACGCCGAGCGCGCGGAAGATGGCCGACATGTGCACCTTGACCGTGGCCTCGGACAGGCCGAGGACGTCGGCAATCTCGCGATTGGTTCTGCCCTGGGCGAGAAATTCCACGACGCGGGTCTGCGCGGGAGTGAGACCATACTGCTCGCTCACGCCTCCGCGGCGCGCCGGCGCCGGCGCGTCGGGTGTATGAACTCCGCCGTCGAGGACGACGCGCACCGCGCGCAACAGCTCCTCGCCCGACCTCGTCTTCGACACGAAACCGGAGGCACCGCCCTTGATCGCACGACGTACCGACGCGTCGTCGTCCATGGCCGAGACGACGATGGCTGGCACATCGGGGAAGCGCTTGGCCATCACGCCGAGCAGCGCGAACCCATTCATGTCGGGCAGCATCAGGTCAACGATGGCGAGATCGAAGCCGCCCTCTTCCAGCCGCCGCAACGCGGTTTCGGCATCGCTTGCCTCGACGCATGCGATCGTCGCGTCAAGCCGCGACAGCGTCTGTGCCATTGCCTCGCGGACCAGCGCATGATCCTCGACGACCAGCATTCTCAACTGCTCGGAATCCAAGCCGCCCCCCTAGCATCGGTCACGATGCATGAAGCATAGCATGCGCGATCGTGCCACCCCATTTCCAGGCGCTCAACAGCTACACTGTCCAGCTGCTTCCGCCGCCTTCAATTCCTGAGCGATCGCCAGTGCCCGCATTTCCTGCCTCCCGTCGGTACCGTCGCAGGCATTGCACGCCATGATTGCGCATTGGGGCATTCGCGCCCGTGTGATGCTGGCCGCCGTTCTACCGATGCTGGCGCTCGCGGCAATCCTGACCGCGCTGTACACCTCGCTGCGGATCACCGACATCGAGGAAACGCTCACTGACCGCGGTCGCGCCCTCGCTCGCCAGCTTGCGGCGGCCAGCGACTATGCGGTGTTCTCCGGCGACCGTGAGGCCCTGCAACAACTCGCCGCCACCGTACTCAACGAGGACGATGTGGTCGGCGTCAGCATCGTCGATCGCGATGGCGACGCCCTGCTCCTGAGCGGGATGCCAAGCCAGCACTTCCCGCCGCTGACCACATCCAAGGCCACCACGCCGATGATCTTGAGCGAGGCGCGTGCGCTGCGCATTGTCGAGCCTATCCTCGCCAGCAGGGTCAGGATCGACGACGGCTACGGCGCCGTTGCGCGCACGGGGACGCCGATCGATGTCGGACCACTGGGCGCGGTCGCGGTAGACCTGTCGCTCGATCGCCTGCAGCGGCGAAGAGGCGAACTGTTGCTGTCCGGCGTGGCCTCGGTGCTCGTCGTGTTGCTCGGCAGCATCGTTCTCGCGGCCTACATGAGTCGCGGCGTCAGCCGGCAGATTCGCAAGGTCGCCGACACCGCGCTGCGCCTCGGGCAGGGCCGCCTGCACGAGCGCGTCCCGCTCATGGGCGGAGGAAGCCTGCGACGACTCGCCGAGGGCATCAATGAAATGGCCGAGCGGCTATCTGATGCGCATGCAAGCATGACGCGCAAGGTCGATGAGGCCACCGTCGAACTGCGCGCGAGCAAAGAGGAAGCCGAACGGGCCAACGTCGCCAAATCCCGCTTTCTCGCGGCGGCCAGCCATGACCTGCGCCAGCCGATGCATGCGCTTGGCCTGTTCATCTGGGAACTCAGGCAACAACCGCTGGATCCCCGCTTACACCAGCTCGTCAAACACATCGCCGCGTCCGCCGAGGCGATGGAGAACCTGCTCGACAGCCTGCTCGACATCTCGCGTCTCGATGCCGGCGTGCTGAACCCGGTGAAGCGGCCGTTCGCCGCCCACCCGCTGCTGGAACGCATCGCTGCAAGCCACCGCCCGTCCGCGGAGGATCGGGGCCTGCGCCTCATCCTGCGACCGAGTCCGTGGTGGGTCCTGAGCGATCCGGTGCTGTTCGAGCGCATCGCGACGAACCTGGTCAGCAACGCGATCCGCTACACGCCGTCGGGCTGCATCCTGATTGCCTGCCGGCGCCGCGGCTCCCACCTGCGCATCGAGGTGCGTGACAGCGGTGTGGGCATTGCGCCCGACGCCCACGACATCATCTTTCAGGAGTTCATCCAGCTCGACAATGCCGAGCGCGCGCTTGACCGAGGCCTTGGCCTGGGCCTGCCGATCGTCCGCCGGCTCGCTGAACTGCTCGAACATCCACTGTCCCTGCGCTCCGCGCCGGGACGAGGCTCGGTGTTCGCGATCGAACTGCCCCTTGCGCCGGAGGGTCCCGAGACAGTCCCCTCCGGCGACGAACGTCTTCCCGGCGACCTCAAAGGCGTGCGCATCGCCCTCGTCGATGACGACCCCCTTGCCCTGAATGGCATGCAAAGCCTGCTGGAATCCTGGGGTTGCGACGTCTTCGCAACGGAGAGCCATACCGAGATCCTCGCCCACCTGGGAGGCGGACAATGGAAACCCGCACTGGTCATCAGTGATTTCCGCCTGCGTGGTCCGCTGACCGGTATCGAGCTGATCCACTTGTTGCACGAGCCGATCTACCTGCCTGGCCTGCCCGCCATCCTGATGAGCGGCGACACCGGCGCCGAGACGATCGCCAGCGCCCAGCAAGCCAACATTCCGCTGCTGCACAAACCCGTCCGGCCAGCCCGCCTGCGGGCCTTGCTGAACCGGATGCTGAACGCGAGCACATGAGCTGCCGCGCTCCCCAGGCCGATTTCTGCCCTGCAGCATGCATCATGCGACACGCGTCGGTTATGATGCATGAACATCATCAGCCGGGAGCAACGCAATGTCTCAGGACCAGACCGCTCAGGATCCTCTCGAATTCGTTCGCGGGATGTGGAGCAACATGGGCTTTTCGCTGCCCGGCATGGTGACACCGACACTTGACGTCGACGAGCTCGACAAGCGCATTGCCGACCTGAAGGCGGTCGAGGGCTGGCTGAAGATGAATCTGAACATGATGCAGATGACGACGCAGAGCCTCGAGATGCAGCGCGCCGCGGTCGCCGCGGTCAGGGCGATGAGCGAGCATACGAAGGACGGCGACCGGCAAGAGGCCGCGGCAAACCCCTTCGCGGCCGCAGCAGCGATGTGGCCATGGAATTTCATGAGCGCGCAGCAGGCGCCGGCGTCGTCGACGGCCGAGACCGATTCCGAGACCAAGTCGGGCACGCGCGCGGCCAGCCGGCGCAAGACCTCGCCCGACAAGTAAGACCCCGCAACCACGCGGCGTCGACAAAAGCCGGACCGCGTCTCGATCCGGATCGAGCTTGCTTCAGATCGCACCCGCCTCACCGAGGCGCCGTATCGCTTCGTCGTCGAGCCCCAGTTCGAGCAGCAGCTGCCGTGCGTGCTCGCCAGCTCTCGCGGGGGCGGCGACCGCCGCGCCCGCGGGCATGTCGGACAGCCTTACCGGTGCGCCGAGCTGCCTCACCCCACCCACCGACTGCACCATGTCGCGCGCGAGGATGTGCCGGTCCTGCAGGCTTTCCTCCATCCGCAGCACGGGTGTGACGCAGCAATCGACCGCATCGAACAGCGCCACCCACTCCCCTTGCGTGCGGGAACGAAAGATCGCCCCCAGCTCGGTGCGCACGCGGGCGCCCTCCTCGCCGCTGGCCAGGTGGAACGCCTTGAGATCCGGGCGCCCGAGCGTGTCGCAGGCGAGGTGCCAGAACTTCTCCTCGAGCGCACCGACAGCCATGTGTCGGCCATCCGCGGTCTCATACACGCCGTAGCAAGGCACCCCGCCGGTCAGCAGGTCTTCTCCGCGCGGGCGCACGCGGCCGTGCGCCAGCACTTCGGCGAGCGGAAAGATGGCGTGGGCCAGCGCCGCCTCGGTCATCGACACATCGACGTGCCGTCCCCGCCCGCAGGCGCGCGCGTCAAACAGCGCCACCAGCATGCCGAAAGCCGCGGCCATCGTCCCGCCGAGCAGGTCGCCGATCTGGAGATTCGACAGCGCCGGCGGCCCGCCGGCGTTGCCGATCTGGTCGAGCACACCGGCGTAGCCGATGTAGTTGATGTCATGGCCCGCGCGCTGCGCATAGGGGCCGGTCTGGCCGTAGCCCGTGATGCTGCAATAAACCAGGCGCGGATTGATCGCCGCCAGCGTCTCGTAGCCCAGGCCCAGCTTGCCCATCACGCCCGGACGGAAGCCCTCGACCAGGGCATCGGCACCCTCGACGAGGCGCAGGAACAGCGCCCTGCCCTCGGGGTGCTTGAGATCGAGCCGCAGGCTCTTCTTGTTGCGATTGACGACCTGGTAGAAATAGCTGGTGTCGCCCCCCATCGCACCCATCGTGCGTGCGTAGTCGCCGGCGGCGGTGTCCTCGATCTTGATCACCTCGGCGCCGTAGTCCGCGAGGTGCTGCGTCGCCAGCGGCCCGGGCAGCAATCGGGTGAGATCGAGGACCCGGATGCCCTGCAGCGGGAGCGGGCGCCGGGTCTGTTCGGTCATGGCTGGCAAGATCGGAAAACGCTCAGTCGTACTTGCGCACGTCGTCGATGACCTTGCCATCGTTCGCCAGCGCTCCGATCGGCAGGAAGGCGACCTCGCCGCGCAGCTTGGTCAGCTCGCGCAGGCTGGCGCCGATCGCCTCGGCCAGCGCCTCGCTGCCGCCGCCGGCCGCCTCGCACATCAGCGTCATGCGGTCGTTGAGGTCCGGGTTGTCCACCACCAGTCGTACGCGGGTCAGCTCCGCATGGCGCCGCAGCAGCTGCGCGACCTGCCCCGGATGCACGAACATGCCCTTCACTTTCGTGGTCTGGTCGGCGCGCCCCATCCAGCCACGGATGCGCTGGTTGGTGCGGCCGCAGGGCGAGGTGCCGGGCATGAGCGCCGACAGGTCGCCGGTACCGAAGCGAATCAAGGGGTACTCGGGGCTGAAGGTGGTCACCACCACCTCGCCCACTTCGCCTGCCGGCAGCGGATCGCCGGTGCCGGGGCGCACGATCTCGAGCACGATGTCCTCGTCCACCACCAGCCCGTCGCGCGCCGGCGTCTCGTAGGCGATCAGGCCGATGTCGGCGGTGGCATAGGCCTGGAATGCCTCGATGCCGCGCGCGGCGAAGGCGCTGCGCAATGCTGGCGGAAAGGCCTCGCCAGAGACAAAGGCCTTGGTGAAGGATGGGCGGATGCCAAGTTCGTCACCTCGCTCGAGCAGGATGCGCAGGAAGGACGGCGTGCCGACGTAGGCGTTGGGCTGCAGGTCGGCGATCGCCGCGAGTTGCTGTTCGGTCCGGCCGACACCGGCCGGGAATACCGTGCAGCCGAGCGCGTGCGCGGCCGTCTCCATCATCGACCCGGCGGGCGTGAAGTGGTACGAGAAGGTGTTGTGCACCAGGTCGCCAGCACGGAAGCCCGCGGCGTGCAGCGCCCGCGCCAGCCGGTAGTAGTCGTCGCGCGCGCCCTCGGGCTCGTAAAGCGGCCCCGGCGAGGCGAACACGCGGCGGCAGGCTGTGCCCCAGCCCACAGCGGCGAAGCCGCCGAAGGGGCGAGCCGTATTCTGCCGTTCGACCAGTTCGGACTTGCGGATCACCGGCAGCGCCGCGAGCGCTGCGCGTGTCGTCACCGCGGTGGGATCGACATCGGCCAGCAGCGCGGAAAACGCCGGTGCACACGCCCGTGCATGGGCGATCTGCGCCGGCAGGCGCGCACACAGCTCGCGTTCGCGCTCGTCCGGCGCGCGGGCTTCGCGAGCGTCGTAGTGGTCAGAAGAAATCATGGCGGCATCCGTGCAGGGTCGGCGGTCGAGGCGAAGTCCGGGTCGGGAAGGCGAAGACTCAGCTCAGCCAGCGTTTGCGCCGGCGGTAGTGCTTGACGTCGCGGAAGCTCTTGCGCCCCTCGCCGGAAATCCCGAGGTAGAACTCCTTCACGTCCTCGTTGGAGGCCAGTTCCTTGGCCTCGCCCTCCATCACGATGCGGCCGTTCTCGACGATGTAGCCGAAATCGGAATAGCGCAGCGCCACCATGGTGTTCTGTTCGGCGAGCAGGAAGCTGACTTTTTCCTTCTCGTTCAGGTCCTTGACGATCTCGAACACCTCCTCGACGATCTGCGGCGCCAGGCCCATCGACGGCTCGTCGAGCAGCACCATGCGCGGGTTCGACATCAGTGCGCGGCCGATCGCGCACATCTGCTGCTCGCCTCCCGAGGTGTAGGCCGCCTGACTGGTGCGGCGTGTCTTCAGGCGCGGGAAGTAGGTGTAGACCTTGTCGAGGTTGGCGGCGACTTCGCCCTTGTCCTTGCGGGTGTAGGCGCCCGCGAGCAGGTTCTCCTCGATGGTCAGGTGGGCGAAGCAGTGCCGCCCCTCCATCACCTGTACGACGCCGCGGCGCACCAGTTCGGACGGCGACAGTGCCTCGATGCGCTCGCCCTGCAGATCGATCTGCCCCTTGGTCACCTCGCCGCGCTCGCCCTTCAGCAGGTTGGAGATCGCGCGCAGTGTGGTGGTCTTGCCTGCGCCGTTGCCGCCGAGCAGGGCGACGATGCGGCCCTCGGGCACCTGCAGCGACACGCCCTTCAATACCAGCGCGACATGATTGTAGATGACCTCGATGCCATTCACATTGAGGAGGAGATTGGCTGCGTTCATCGCTTCATCCGGTCTGTCCACCCCGTTGCGGGGCGTATTTTGTCTCTTCGCCGCGCCGGGCTGCGCCCCGTGATGGCGGCGCAGCCCGGCACACCGCCCTGGTCAGGCGTTGCAGTCGCTAGCGTCGCGGCGCTTGATCTGCTTCTCGGCGGCGTAGCGGTCGGCGGCCTCCTTCACCATCGGATCTATCACCTTCTTGTCGGCCTCGTACCAGTCGGGCTGCATCTTCCACTGGCTGCCGTCCCAGCTATGTACACGCACCGCGGTCGAACCCATGTGGTCGAAGCAGCTCGTCTTCAGCGGGCGGATCAGGCCGGCTAGGCCGAGCTCGCCGATGCGCTTGTCGTCGATGTTCAGGTTCTCCAGACCCCAGCGCACCTGTTCGCCGGTCATGACCTTTCCAGCTCCGAACTTGGCCTGCGCGGCGCGCACCGCCTCGACGGCGTACATCTGGATCAGCAGGCCGCGCATGTACAGCACCGAACCGACCTCCTCGCGCGGGCCAGAACCCTGCCCCGCGTCATGCACCTTCTTCAGGATGTCCTTCACCAGCGGCGAGTCGGTGCCGTGCGGGTTCAGCGCCAGTGCGCTTTAGCCCTTGGCGTTGGCGCCGACGTCCTTCACATCCGGCTCGGCACCCGACCACCACACGCCGAACAGCTTCTCGCGCGGATAACCTGTGGCCACCGCCTCCTTCAGTGCGGTCGAATTCATCACACCCCAACCCCACAGCAGGGTGTAATCCGGGCGCTGCTGGCGCACCTGCAGCCAGGTCGCCTTCTGCTCCACACCCGGGGCGGTCACCGGCAGCAGCACCAGCTCGAAGCGATGCATCTGCGCACGCTTCTGCAGCAGCGGGATCGGCTCCTTACCAAACGGCGAGTCGTGATAAACGAGCGCGATCTTCTTGCCCTTCAGCTTGTCGAGTCCGCCCTCTTTCTTGCCCAGGTGCTGGATCAGTGCGTCGGCCGCCGTCCAGTAGCTGCCCATCAGCGGGAAGTTCCACTTGAACACGCCGCCGTCCTGCGATGCTGCCAGGCCATAGCCGAGCGTGATGAGCGGAATCTTGTCCACCGGCGCCTTGTCGGTCAGCGCGAAGGTGATGCCGGTGGCCTGCGGGTCGATCAGCGTCGCCTTCTTGCCCTTGAGGCGCTCGTAGCATTCCACGCCCTTGTCGGTGGCGTAGCCGGTCTCGCACTCCTCGTAAGCGATCTTCACGCCGTTGATGCCGCCGGTGGCGTTGATGTACTTGACGTAGTCCTGCTTGCCGTTGGCCCAGGGCGTGCCGTTGGGCGCGTAGGCGCCGGTCCGGTAAACCAGCAGAGGGAAGAACTGTTCGTTGGCCTCCTGCGCGACGGCAGGCGCCGGTAGGGTCGCGATGCCGGCGGTCACCAGCGTGGCGGCGAGGGCAATGGATTTGAGCTTCATGGTGTCTCCTCTCGTGTAATGGCCGTCGGCCCGGTGGCGCCGATCGTCTTGCTGCATCGCTTCAATGGTTTGGTGTGCAGGCGGTGCGCTGCATCAGTGCGGGAAGGGCCACAGCCGCAGCTTCTGCTTGCCGATGCTCCACAGCTTGGCGAGTCCGTGCGGCTCCACGATCAGGAAGAACACGATCAGCGCGCCGAAGATCATGTGCACAAGGTGCGAGGTGGTGGCCGTCGACAGCGGGATCCCGAACCAGTGCGGCACCTGGTCGAGCAGGATGGGCAGGACGATGAGAAAGGCGGCACCGAAGAACGCGCCCATGATCGAGCCCAGGCCACCGATGATGACCATGAACAGCAGCTGGAAGGAGCGGTCGATGCTGAACGCCGCCGGCTCCCAGGCGCCCAGGTGCACGAAGGCCCACAGCACGCCGGCGACGCCGACAATGAAGGAGCTCACCGCGAACGCCGTCAGCTTGGCGTACATCGGGCGGATGCCGATCACCGCCGCAGCCACGTCCATGTCGCGGATTGCCATCCACTGGCGGCCGATCGCGCTGCGGGTAAGGTTCTTCGCCATCAGCGCGAACACGCACACCACCGACAGGCAGAACAGATACTTCGCCACCGGCGACTCGATCGGCAGGCCGAACACGTTGAGCCCGGCGACGCTGACCGAACCGGAGGAGGAGTTGTTGGTGAACCAGCCGATGCGCAGGAAGGCCCAGTCGGTGAAGAACTGCGCGGCGAGGGTGGCGACCGCGAGGTAGAGGCCCTTGATGCGCAGCGACGGGATGCCGAACAGCACGCCGATCACCGTCGCGCACAACCCGCCCAGCAGCATCGCGCCGATCAGCGGCATGCCGTCGATGCGCACGAGGAAGTTGTATGCACCGTAGGCCCCGACCGCCATGAAGGCGCCGGTACCGAGCGAGATCTGGCCGCAGTAGCCGACCAGGATGTTGAGCCCGAGCGCGGCCAGCGCGAGGATGAGGAAGGGGATCAGGATCGCGCGGAAGATGTACTCCGAGCCGAACACCGGCACGATCACGAAGGCGATCGCGAGCAGCGCGCCGATGGCAACGCGGTCCTGCAGGATGGGGAAGATCTGTTGGTCGGCCGTATAGCTCGTCTTGAACTGGCCGTTTTCCCTGTACAGCATGAGGTCGCTCTCCTGTGGGGTCAGACGCGGTCGATGATCTTTTCGCCGAACAGCCCTTGCGGGCGCACCAGCAGGAATCCAAGCGCCAGCACGTAGGCGAACCAGATCTCGATGCCGCCGCCGAAGAAGGGGCCGAGGTAGATCTCCGACAGCTTCTCGCCGACACCGATGATCAGCCCGCCGAGGATGGCGCCGGGCACCGAGGTCAGACCGCCGAGGATCACCACCGGCAGCGCCTTCAACGCCACGAGCGACAGCGAGAACTGCACCCCCAGCTTGGAGCCCCAGATGATGCCGGCCACCAGCGCGGCGAAACCCGCCACCGACCACACGATGACCCAGATGCGGTTGAGCGGGATACCGATCGACTGCGCAGCCTGGTGGTCATCGGCCACCGCGCGCAGGGCGCGGCCGGTCGCCGTCTTCTGGAAGAACAGCGCCAGCACCGCGACCAGTGCCGCGGCGATGAGGGCGGCGATCAGGTCTTCCTTGCTCAGCAGCAGGCCGCCCTCGAACGTGCTCTCGAGGATCATCGCCGGGTCCTTGGGCATGCCGACGTTGATGCTGTAGATGTCGTTGCCGAACAGCGTCTGGCCAAGGCCATCGAGGAAGTAGCTGATGCCCAGCGTGGCCATCAGCAGCGTGATGCCTTCCTGATTCACCAGCTTCGACAGGCACAGCCGCTCGATCGCCCACGCCAGCACGATCATCAGCAACATGGCCACGCCAAAGGCGAGCAGATTGGCAAGGATGAGGTTGTCGAAACCCAGCCACTGCGGGATCCACTCCGCGAAGCGCGCCATCGCCAGCGCAGCGAACAGCACCATCGCGCCCTGCGCAAAGTTGAACACCCCGGAAGCCTTGTAGATCAGCACAAAGCCGAGCGCGATCAACGAATACAGCATCCCTGCCATCAGCCCGCCGAACAGGGTTTCGAGAAAAAAGCCCATGGTCCGCTCCCCCGCTCAGTGCGACGTGCCCAGATAGGCACGGATGACGTCTTCGTTGTTGCGCACCTCGTCGGGCGCACCGTCGCCGATCTTCTTGCCGTAGTCGAGCACCACGACGCGGTCGGAGATGTCCATCACCACGCCCATGTCGTGCTCGATCAGCACGATGGTGGTGCCGAACTGGTCGTTCACGTCGAGGATGAAGCGGCACATGTCCTGCTTTTCCTCCACGTTCATGCCGGCCATCGGCTCGTCGAGCAGCAGCATCGTCGGTTCCGCGGCCAGCGCCCGGCCCAACTCCACCCGCTTCTGCAGGCCGTAGGGAAGTTGGCCCACCGGCGTCCTGCGCACGCTCTGGATCTCGAGGAAGTCGATGATCTCCTCCACTTTCTCGCGGTGGGCGATCTCCTCCTTCTGCACCGCGCCCCAGTACAGCGCCATCTGCAGCAGGTTGCACTTCATCTTCAGATTGCGCCCGGTCATGATGTTGTCGAGCACGCTCATGCCCTTGAACAACGCGATGTTCTGGAAAGTGCGCGCGATGCCCTGGGTGGCCGCCATGTGCGGCTCCATCCTGCGGCGCTCCTCGCCGCGGAACAGGATGCGGCCTTCCTGCGGGTGATAGACGCCGTTGATCACGTTCAGCATCGAGCTCTTGCCCGCGCCGTTGGGCCCGATGATCGAGCGGATCTCGTGCTCGCGTACATCGAAGCTGATGTCGGTGAGTGCCTTCACGCCGCCAAAGCGCAGCGAGATGTTCTGCAGATCCAGGACCACCTCGCCGATCTGCCGCCCGCCGGCCGCGACCGCCGGCCCTGCTGCGGCCATGTCGTTCATTTTCATGTCTCCTCTCCTCGCGGGCGGTTCAGGCCGCCTTGCGTGCAGCCTGCGGCGCGAAGGTCTTCGCCTCCTCGATGCGCAGGTCCGCAGCGACCTTCCCGGTGCGCCCGTCCTCGTAGGTGACCTGCGTCTCGATGTACTGGCTCTGCCGCCCCGCGAAGAGGGCCTCGATCAGCACCGCATACTTCTCGGCGATGAAGTTGCGCCGCACCTTGCGCGTACGCGTCAGCTCGCCGTCGTCGGCATCGAGCTCCTTGTGCAGGATCAGGAAGCGCTTGATCTGCGAGCCGCTCATGTTCGGGTCCGGCGCCAGATCGGCATTGACCTTCTCCACGCAGTCGCGGATCAGCTCATACACCGCAGCCTGCGAAGCCAGGTCGGTGTAGCCGGAATACGGCATACCGCGCCGCTCGGCCCAGTTGCCCACCGCTTCGAGGTCGAGGTTGATGAAGGCGGTGATGAAGTCCTTGCCGGCGCCGAAGGTCACCGCCTCCTTGATGTGCTGGAAGAACTTGAGCTTGTTCTCGATGTAGTTGGGCGCGAACATCGAACCGTCGGCGAGCTTGCCGACGTCTTTGGCGCGATCGATGATCTTCAGGTGGCCATCCTCGTCGAAGAAGCCGGCGTCGCCGGTCATGAAGTAGCCCTCGGCGTTGATCGACTCGGCCGTGGCGTCGGGGCGCTTGTAGTAGGCCTTCAGCAACATCGGCCCCTTCACCAGGATCTCACCGTTGTCGGCCAGCTTCACCTCGACGAAGGGCGCCGGCTTGCCGACCGAATCGAGCTTGATCTGGCCGTCGGGCTGCAGGCAGACGTAGGCGCACGTTTCGGTCTGGCCATAGAGCTGCTTGAGGTTGATGCCGATCGAGCGGTAGAAGCGGAACAGATCCGGCCCGATCGCCGCGCCGGCGGTGTAGGCCACTCGGATGCGGCTCATGCCGAGCACGTTCTTCAGCGGGCCATACACCAGCAGCTTGCCCAGCCAGTACTGGAAACGGTCGCCGCCGGACACCGGCTTGCCGTCGAGAATGTCGGCGCCGCAACGGCGGGCGACGTCCATGAAATGGTGGAAGATGCGGCGCTTCAGGCTGCCGGCGTCTTCCATGCGGATCATTACCTGGGTCAGCAGGTTCTCGAACACCCGCGGCGGCGCGAAGTAGTAGGTCGGGCCGATCTCACGCAGGTCGATCATCACCGTCTCGGCCGATTCCGGGCAGTTGATCGTGAAGCCCGCGACCATCGCCTGCGCGAAGGAGAAAAGGTGGTCGCCGACCCAGGCCATCGGCAGATAGGAAAGGATGTCTTCCTGTTCGGTGAGCTTGTCGAACTGTATCGCGCCAGTGGCGGCGGCGATGAAGGCGCCATGGGTCTGGCACACGCCCTTCGGCTTGCCGGTGGTGCCCGAGGTGTACAGCATCACCGAGATATCGTCGCTGGCACCCTTGGCGATCTCGCGATCGAGGAAGTCGGACTGGTTGCGGTCGTGGATGCGGCCCGCCTCCTGCAACTCGTCCAGGCCCATCAGCAAGGACTGCGTGTAGTGCCGCATGCCGCGCGGATCGTCGTAGACCACATGCTCGAGCAGCGGCGCCTCGCCCGCGATCTCGAGCAGCTTGTCCACCTGCTCCTGATCCTCGACGATGGCGAACTTGATCTCGGCGTCCTGCAGCACGTAGACCATCTCCTGCGCCACCGCGTCCTGGTACATCATCACCGGGATTCCGCCCAGGCACTGGCAGGCCGCCACCGACCAGTACAGCCGCGGCCGGTTGTCGCCGACGATGGCCAGGCGGTCGCCACGACGGAAGCCGAGCTGCGCCAGACCGCAGGCGATCGCGCGCACGTTCTCGGCCACCTGCGCCCAGGTGTAGGTCTGCCAGATGCCGAACTCCTTCTCGCGCATCGCCGGCCGTTGCGGCCGGACCGCGGCGTGATGCATCAGCAGCCGTGGAAAGGTATCGAGCGGACGTTGCGACCCAGCCCCTTCTGCGCCCTGCCCATGGATGTCGGACATGCCCCTCCTCCTTCGATTTCCTGCCGTCGTTCCGCCGTCTCGCGCGCCTTGCGCGCGTTTTACCGGTCGGGATGCTGCGCCGCGGGGCGCCTGGAAACACCTGTCAGACTGCAGTTTCGCAAGGCATGTTTGCGCAACTGTTTGCACAATGTACTGAATTGTGAAGATGCGGCAGAATTCCAACTGGTCATCCACATTCGGCTACGCGCAGGCCCATCTTCATGCTTTCGACCTTCACGCGGCACGCGCTGCAAACGCTTTGCAGCACGATCGTCGTGCTGACCACCCCAGCCCATGCCGGTCTGGCGGTGGCCCTCAATTCGGCCGATGGCACGGTGAGCCTCATCGACACCACGACCTATCAGGTCGTCGGCAAGGAAATCGCCTGCAAGGAACCGCACCACCTGCTGCCGACGCCCGACGACAGCTCACTGATCGTCGCCTGCTCGGCGTCGAACCAGCTGGTGTTTTTCGATCCGAAGACGGGCAAGGAGCAACGTCGCATCCGCGACATCTCCGACCCCTACCAACTCGGCTTCTCGCCCGACCGCAAGTGGTTCGTCACCACCTCATTACGCCTGGATCGCGTCGACGTGTATGACGCGCAGACGATGCAGCTGAAAGGCCGCGTGCATGCGCCCAGGACGCCATCCCACCTCGCCTTCGACGACGACAGCCGCTACGTCTTCGTCACCCTGCAGGACTCCAACGAAGTCATGGCGTTCAACCTGGCAACGATGCGGCCGGAGTGGTTTCTGCCAGTCGGCGCCACGCCGGCGGGGATCCTGATGTCGCCGGACAACCGCTACTTGATGGTCGCCTGCATGGGCGCGGGTCATGTCGAGATCATCGACTGGCGCGAGCAGAAGACGGTGAAGACCGTTCCGGCGGGGACGGCCACGCACAACCTGCAGCCGCGCGGTGACGGACGGCACTATTTCGTCTCCAATCGTTCGATGAACGGCAGCATCGTGTTGCTCGATACGCAGACCATGAGCATCACCGAAAGGTATGACGTGCCCGGCGGCCCGGACGACATGGAAGTGCGCGCCGACGGCAAGGAGTTGTGGGCCACGGCGCGCTTCGCGCGCAGGGTCCAGGTGGTAGACCTGACCACGAAGCAGCTCGTGCGCTCGATCCCTGTCGGCAGTTCGCCACATGGGGTCTTCTTTCTCGATCACGCAGGACGGCGCTAAATGGCGACCATGAAGTTGAACCACCTCGTCCGCCTCCTGCCCCTGCTCGCCGCAAGCGGCCTGGTCGGCGCGGCGCCCGCGCCCCCGTGCGGCGGAACGCTCTATCTGACCTTCGACACCGGCAACATGCGCCATGCCGAACTCATCGCCGATACCCTGGCGCGCCAACAGGTCAAGGCAACCTTCTTCGTCGCCAACGAGAAGACCCTGCGTGGCGATCACGCCCTGGATGACAGCTGGGCCGACTACTGGAAGGCACGCGTGAAGGAAGGGCACGCGTTTGGCAGCCACACCTGGCGGCATGGCAGTTTTCGCGAGGATGCAGGCAAGCAGGTCCGTTACCGGCAAATGGACGGCAACACGGTCACGCTGGACCGCGACGCGATCTGTGACGAGATCCGCAAGCCCGACCAGCGTTTCCGCGAACTCACCGGCCGCAGCCTGGATGCGCTGTGGCGGGCCCCGGGCGGTCGCACCACACCCAATGCGCTGGAAGCGGCGGGCGCCTGTGGCTATCGCCACGTCGGCTGGGCCAAGGCGGGCTTTCTCGGTGACGAGTTGCCGTCCGAGACCTACCCGAACACCCTGCTGGTGGAGCGGGCGCTGGCGAACCTGCGTGACGGCGACATCGTGATGGCACATCTAGGGATCTGGTCGCGCAAGGATCCGTTCGCGCCGATGTTCGAGCCGCTGATCGCCGGCCTGAAGGCGCGCGGCTTCTGCTTCGCTACGCTGGCCAAGCCATGATCCAGCAGTTCCTCGACGCCTTCGTCACCGTCCAGGGCTGGCTGCTCGACACGCTCGTGCAGCCGCCGCTGCTCGCACTCGGCCTTGGCAGCTACATCGAGCTGGCCTTCGATGGCGTCGAGATCTTCATGTGGGGCGTACTGCAGTTGCTCGTCGCGCTCCTCGTGTTGCGGCCGCTGGAAACGCTAAGGCCGCTGGAGCGGTGGAGGGACCGCAAGGCGGTGCGTGTGGACCTGCTGTACACACTGCTCGACCGGCTCGGCGTCATCCCGCTCGCCGTCTTCGCCCTGATCGCGCCGATCTTCGTCGAACTCGAAGGCTGGCTGCGCTTTCGCGGCTTCATCCCGCCGCAGATCGAGGATCTGCTTCCGGCGCTGGAGCGCGCCCCGCTGATCGCCTTCTTCGTCTATTTGGTGGTACTCGATTTCGCCGAATACTGGCGTCACCGCCTGTCACACACCTTCCGTTGGTGGTGGGCGCTGCATGCCATCCATCACAGCCAGCGCCAGATGAGCCTGTGGACCGACAGCCGCAACCATCTGCTCGACGATGTCATCGGCGGGCTGTGGTTCGCGGTGGTGGCGCTGCTGATCGGCATCCCTCCCGGCCACTTCATCGGTCTGATGCTGGTGGTGAAGCTGGTGGAGAACCTGTCGCACATCAACGCGCGGCTGTCCTACGGCCGCGTGGGCGAACAGCTGATCGTCGGCCCGCACTACCACCGCTGGCACCATTCGCTAGCGCTGCCTCCGGGACCTGCCTTCCGCCACGGCTGCAATTTCGCAGTGCTGTTCCCGGTGTGGGACTGGCTGTTCGGAACACTCTACCTGGCCCGCGACAATCCTCCGACCGGCATCGCACCGAATACCGTGCCGGGCACGCCGGACCACGATGGTTTCTGGCGGCAGCAGTGGGACGGTTTGCGCGGTATGTGGGAGGCACTCCACGCAGCACGGAAGCAGCGATCCTGAACTCATCGACCGACTTCCGACCTGCCCTCCCTATTGGAGCGCCCTTCATGCACATCCGGGCGTCGACGTCTGTCACGCAGACGTCGTGCCGGCTGCGAGGGTGAACAACGCGGCGAAACCGCGCCCTCAGCCCCTCACACCCCCTTGTACGGCCCCGCCCCCAGCCCGATCGGCGCCGGGGCCGCTTCCACCAGCTTCGAGAAGATCTTCGTGAAGTCCTCCTCGCCCGCCTTGGCCCGCGTGCCGCGCAGCGGATCG
>JAFLDS010000040.1 GCA_017302295.1 Thauera sp.
GCGGACCTACCGGCCCGATCCCGGGCTCGGGAACAGAAAGCTATTTCCAGGGAGACGGACCGGGCTTGTTCAACAACCGGTTCAGATCGTGGCTCGCTTCGCGATCACGATCTAACCTTAATCGTTAGGGCGCAACACTTGTTGGGACCCCGAGCGTGGAGCCGATGTAGAAGTAGCCCCACCAGATAAGGCCCACGGAACCAAAGATGGCAAGTGCGTACATAGCCTCGAAGAGACAGGCCCACCACTCAGGTGCTGGCGCATCCGGGTTTATCTCGCACTCGGCCTTGCGATACTCGAACCAGCGCTTCATGCAGAACACAATCTGGGCCACCGAGAGCAGGGCGGCAAAGGAAAGAAACACAACAATCGCGCGAACAAGATCAAGAGCAACAGCTGGCGATAGTTCAAGCTTCTCCGCAACGGAGACGAGCGTAATACTTCCTGCCACAAACGCCGCGAGCGTCCGCGCATACGACGCGAAGGTGTCCTTGGTCAAGTCAACAAGGTAGAGCTGCCTTGAAGTCACGACTTTGTAGCGCTCGTAGATCATTGACTCACGGAAGTCCATACGACGCTCATCTAGAATAGGCGTGATGCTTCGCTTTGCGGCCTAGGCCGCACCTATTTGCTTGTGAAATACAAATGGAACCACTTCTCGTTGGAGTAGGTTGTTCCCATGGCGCCGGCTATGCGGCACAACTTGGAACTGTGAGCGTCCTCCGGTGCGAGGCTCTTGCCGACCAGCGTCCAACTGAGAGTCTCAGGGTTCTGGAAGATCTCCATCTCCCATCGGCTGGAACTGGCCTTTAAGCCAGTTGGCATCTGCCGTGCAATATTCGTGAGAGGGCTCTTGACGCGGTACCCAATATCGCAGACAGGTTGCCTATAGAGCCCGATCGGGTCGCGTTCGCGTTGCGTTTCAAGAGGTTCAGCCCTAGCAAATGCGGGAAGAGATAGCCCGACTGCAGTCGCGGCGAAGAAATGAGAGACCGTGTGTGATAGCGAATACATGATTCCCGCCAATGATGGTTTCAAGCCTTGAACGGGTGGCGATGCAGACATGATTCAGTCCCATTGACACTTCAGGTTGTGCGTTCGAATCGGCAAGGGCGAAGACAGTGCGACTTTTGTTATCTAGCGACAGTTCTGCCGCGTAACATCGAAATGCCTGATAACAGTGTGGCAAATCCGGCAACGCTCAAACTCACCGACCGTAGGGCATACACACGGAGGAGGTCGTTGCTGCGCCGAACTTTCACTGCGTTCTCTCGACCGGCACGAGCCCGACATCGTGTCATGGTCTCAACATAGACGAGCGTCATCGACCCGCAAGCGAAATGTAACGGTCACCGGCAGCAACTGGCCGAATGTGTGAGGTCGGGCTGAGTGCTCGGTAGCTGCCGTTGGCGATCACGCGGAGGTCGCCCTGAGGGGCCGCACCGGCCGAATGCCTGTCCGCGCATTCCTGCCTCCCTCTCAAGCTGCGCTCCACCGCCGTCGCCCGTTTTTGAAGCAGGGGGCCGAGTTTCCTTTCGTACAGAGGCTTAGCGCAACTCCCCAGCCGCTACCCCCAGTGTTATCCACAGGAAGGCTGGATAACTGCGCCGCGTCAGCGCGGCTGGGGAGCTGAAATCGCCTCGATCAATTCGGGCCCCTCGTTGCGCACGTTGCCGACCGCCTTCGACACCGGATGCATGCGCAGCATGGCGTCCGGGCAGGGGGCGAGGAGTTGGCCGAGCCGCTCGGGTGCGGTGTCGCGGCTCAGCCACAGGGCGTAGTCGCCGGGCTGCAGGATCACCGGCATGCGCTCGTGCAGCGCCTGCATGGACGCGTTCGCTTCGGTGGTGACGACGGTGAAGGTGTCGATCGGGGCACCCTCGGCGCTGGTCCATCGCTCCCACAGGCTGGCGAAGCCGAACAGCGCGTCGTTGGCGGGCTCGATGTAATAGGGCTGCTTGCCGCCGGGGATCGCCATCCATTCGTAGAAGCCGGAGGCCGGGACGATGCAGCGCCGGGCCTTGTAGGCGGCGCGGAAGGCGGGCTTCGCGGCCAGCGTCTCGCCGCGCGCGTTGATGAGCCGGGTGGCGATGGTCTCGTCCTTGGCCCAGCTCGGGACGAGGCCCCAGCGCAGCAGGTGGACGACGCGCTCACCGCCGGGACGCTGGCGGACGACGGGCAGCCGCTGCATCGGGGCTGCGTTGTAGCGCGGCCCGAGATCGGCCGGCAACTCGTCGATGCTGGCCGAGAACCGCTCGCTCAGCCGTGAGAGGGGCCCGTAGAGTGCGTATCTGCCGCACATGGTGGCTGTCTCCGAACATCCGAGCGTGGCGCAGTGCTTAGGACGGATCGATGGCCTTACTGCTTCCCTGCGGGCCGTGTTGCGTGTTTGTCCGCCACGGCAGCCTACTCCGCCGCGAGTACCGTCGGGACCGGTGCGGCCGCGACGGGTGCCAGGGCCAGTGCCCCACGGCGTCCTTTTCGCGCCGCGCTCGCGGCATTCTCCAGCGCAGTGATGCTGCCGCCATTGGCTACCCAGGCTGCGAACCAGCCCGGCTTGCGTCCGCGGCCCGACCAGGATTGGCCAAGATTGTTGGGGTTGCAGTACTTGGCTGGCAACGGCTCCTTCTTCGCCGAAACGGGCTTGGCGGCGGGACGTTCACGCTGGGTGGTCGAGGGGGGCGTACCCGCGTCACGGCCCAGCAGATCGTCCAGGCTGATGCCTTCGTCCTGGGCGAGCTTGCGCAGGCGCTTGAGCAGGGAGGCCTTGGTGTCACTTTCGCGCTTCTCGATTTCCTTGAGGACGCGCGCTTGGAGTTGCTTGAGCTGGGGGAGGTTGTAGTCGGCAAGAGAGGGCATGGAGCGGTTCGTTCTATGAAGCGGCACCTGCGTGCCAGGCCCGTATGGTACCCCGCGCACCGGCGAGCCTACGCCTTTAGTCGTAAACGGCCGGGTCGAGGGCGAAGCTGCCGCAGTGACGGCGCAGCGCGGTTACGGTACGACGGCATGTTCGTCAGTCGCCCGGACAACGCCCGGAGATACGACTTACTGTCCTGCAACGACCGCGCGGTCGCCTTGCCAGGCGTTGAAGCGGGCCTCCGCGCCGGCAAACACCGCCTTGACGCGCTCGACGTCCCACGGCTGCTCGGCGAGCGTTTCGTGATCCCACATGCTGCGCGGCTCGGGCGGCGCGAAGAAATCGCCACCATAGACGTGGATCGCGCAGGTCATCTTGCCGATCGGGTTGAGCACGGAGTGAATCGCGTCGCGTTCGAGTTTCGTGATGTCGCCCGCCCCCAGAGATTTTGCTCCGTGCGCCTCGAGGCCGCCCGCGGTGCGCCGCCAGAACACGTTGTCCTCACGCCCGGTGTAGATGCCGACCACGGAGAACATGTGGTGGTCGTGCGGCATGAGGACCATGCACGGGGCCCACACGAAGTTGATGATGGTCAGGTTCGGTGCGCGGAACAGCGTACCGATGCCGGCACGGATCGGTTCGCCGAGCTCGGCGATCACGCGTGCACCATCCGATACCGCCGCGGCGACGAGCTCGCTGATTGCGCCTTCGCCCTCGCCGACGGCCTTGATGCAGTCCTCGATGAATTGGTCCCTGTGGAACATGGCAGCGCTCCTCGATTCTCGCTCCCTGTCCCAGGGCGGGAGTTCGAAGGGATTCCCTTCGGCATTCCTCTTTCAGCCCGCTGTTTGACCCTGTTGTAGACAATGCGTCGGACGTCCGCAACCCGCCTGGCGGGCGGGCAGGCAAATGGCGGCAAGGGCGTGGTCGCGATCACCATTTCATTCGTGCCCGGTGCCGCCACATTGTCAGGCTGCGGGTGCTATCAATTGAATGTGGGTCTTCACTTCCCTTCGGCGGGGACGCTCGAGCGTCACGGCCATGTCCATCTTCATTTCCTATTCGCGTCGTAACTCCGACTTCGTGCGCCGGCTGCACGCGGGCGTCGTGGCGCACGGACGCGAGACCTGGGTGGACTGGGAGGGCATTCCGCCGACAGCCGACTGGATGCAGGAAATCCACTTGGCGATCGACGCGGCCGATGCCGTTGCCTTCGTCCTGAGTCCGCATTCGATCGCGAGCGCGGTCTGCCTCCAGGAGCTCGACTACGCCACCGCCCAGAACAAGCGATTGATCCCGCTCGTCTGCCAGGAGGTCGATCCAGCCAAAACACCCCCGGCCTTGGCGCGGCTGAACTGGGTGTTCTTCACCGGTGACGATTTCGAGCAGGCTTTGCAGGCGCTGCTGTCCGCCGTCGATACCGATCTCGACTGGGTGCAGGCGCACACGCGTTTGCTGGTGCGCTCGGCGGAGTGGGAGCGCGCGGCCCGCGAGCCAAGCCTTGCCTTGCGCGGCGCCGATCTGAAGGCGGCCGAGCAATGGCTCACCGAGGGGCCGAACAAGTCGCCGCTGCCGACCGAACTGCAGACACGCTACATCATCGAGAGTCGCAGCCAGGCGACCAAGCGCCGCTACTTCTTGCTCTCGGCGGCCGGCATGGCCCTGATCGTTTCGGCCACGCTCGGCACCCTGTTCCTGCTGCAGCGCGAGGAATCAGGCCGGCAGGAAGCCATTGCCGTCTCGCGCCGGCTGGCTGCGGTGGCGGACCGCACGCGGGATGCGCCCCTCGAATACTCCGGAGATGGGAGCCGCCTGCACCTCAGCGTTCAACTCGCCGCGGAGGCGTTGCGGCGCGTCGATGCGGTGGGTGAGTCGTCGGTCGAGGCGGACAAGGTGCTGCGCGCCGCGCTGGCGCAACTGCCAGCGCGGGTTGCCCGACTGGAAGGCGACGCGCGCTCGAGTATCGACGCCTTCGCATTCCACGGCGAAGCGGAGCTCGCTGCGGCCAGCAAGGCCGGGTCGGCCAGCGTGATCTGGCGTCTGGCCGATGCGAAGCGCGTCGGGGGCGGCACGGCCACGGGCGCGGCCAGCAGGGTCGCGTTGAGCCCCGACGGCGGCACCTTGGCCACGATCGAGCCGAAGCATCCCGACGGTCCGGTCGGCGTGCGCGACGCGCGCAGCGGCCAGCTGAAGGCACGCATCAAGGAATCGAAGGACGCGGTAGACATTGCACTGGCGCGCGGTGCAAGCCACGTCCTCGTTACGCAGGAAAAGTGGCTGCCGGAGAAGAACAGCTACATGCCGCCCGTATCGACGCTATGGCAGCTCCTGCCGGATGGGAGCGACGCGCGAGCCGTGGTGAAACTGCCGTCGATCTTCAGCCCGGTGTTCAGCCCCGATGGTGCCTACCTGGCAGGTATCGGCGAGAACGACAATCCCTTGATCTGGTCGATCGAGGGATTGAGCAAGCACGACGCGTCGCCCCTGCGCTCGCTGGCGGCCGACGCTCCGCTCGCCAGCCGGGCGTTCTTCAGCCCCGATGGTCGCCACTTGGCGATCTCGTACGGTGAGAACCCCGACCGCATCGGGGTTTGGGCTCTTTCGGACTGGTCGCGCATCTACGACCTGCCGGGGCCGACTGCGTCCTACCTGATCGCTGTGGCGCCAGGCGGCCACTACGTCGCCACAGCCGAGCAGTACGGCGCCGCGTACTTGATACGCGTGCTTGAAACTGAGCGTCAATGCGAGGTCGCACAAGTGCTCGCCGACACGACCGACGCGGTGGTCGGGTTCGCTCCCGCTGAACGCAGAATCGCGGTGGCCTCCGGCGATGGCGTAGACGTCCTGGCCTTCCCGGCCGGCTGCGGAGATGAGATGCAGTTCGACTCGGTGAGCGGCGCTGTCGCGGTCGCGTTCTCGGCCGATGAGAAGCTGCTCAACGTCGTTGTGCAATCCGCCGAGGGGCTCGCGCTGCAGCGGCTGGGGGTGCCCGACGCTCGCATCGTGGTCAGCCGGCCGCTGGGATCGGCCGCCGTCGTGCAGTTCAGTGCGGATGGAAGCGTGCTGGCGCTCGCGTCTGAGAATCGCATCCGGAGTGTCGATGTCGCGACCGGCGTGGAGGGGGCCGGCGCCACCGCGTCCGACGTCATCGAAGCCTTGGCCCTGAGCGCGGATGCGGCTTACCTGGTTGCAGCCACGCAAGGGAAGCAGCTCCAGATATGGAGCGGTGCATCCCTGCATGCGCTGGGCTCGGCGCCGCTACCTGAACCGCTTTATCCGGACGCCGGTTCGCTCGCCATCGATGCGCGGCGTGTCATCGCCGTTACCCGGGGCGAGGCGCGCCGAATTGGGAAACCCCTCAGCGTGCAGTCGTGGACGCTGCCGGCGATGGCTCATGCTGCGGCGCGTGTGGGGCAGGATCGAGGCGGGTTTGCAGCGACCGTCTGCGGCCTTAACGCCGATGGCGGTCGCATCGCAATCAATGCGGGCGTGTCGGGGGTCGGGGTGCGCGAGACGCTGTCAGGGCAAGAGGTCGCCATCCTCGACGCAACCGGCCAGACGCGACGTTGCACCTTCAGCGCCAACGGACGTCATCTGGCGGTGGAAACAGCGGGCGTCGTCCGGATCTGGGATATCGGGCGGCAAATCGAAGTCGCACAGCTCAGGAGCTCCGTGGCCATTCGCGCCATCGCCTTCAGCCCCGGCGGTCGATATCTGGCGGCCGTGCTGGAGAACGGGCGGGTCGGGTTCTGGCTGCTTCGCCCCGGGGATCTGATCGAATCCGCGTGCGCGCGCCTGCCAAAGAACATCTCGAGCAACGACTGGGCGCGATATGTCGGAGACACGCCCGCCGTTCGACTCTGCCCAAGGTTGGGAGAGTGATCCATCACCCGGCATCGCCGATGAGGCGCCACGATTCGCTGCGGCCGTCACAAGCTCGCCCAGCGGGCGAATTCGGCACCGAAAAAGGTCGTCAGCACGATCGCGATCGGCGCGCAGGCGATGAAGACGCGCAGCACGTTGCGAATGAAGGGATGGACCTGGTTTGCCTCGATGAAATGGCGTGCGACCAGGTGGCCTTTCAGCCAGATGATCGCGGCGACGATCAGTTGCACTGCATCATGTCGGCTCAGGCCGTCGCCGAGCCGGACGCTGACGAGGGTCAGCGCCACCAGCGCGAGCCAGGTCGCCACGAGCGGGACGAGCGAGGGGCCGGGTTTGCGGGCGTCGGTGTCCATGATCAGGCCATGACGTAAAAGAACGGGAAAAGAACCAGCCAGATGATGTCGGTGGCGTGCCAGTAGCTGGCCAGTGCCTCCAGACCGCTGTGTTCCTCGGCGGAATAGACGCCCAGCGCATGGCGCAGCAGCACCCACAGCATGCCGAGGATGCCCCAGAAGGCATGCACCATGTGGTTGATGGTCAGGTAGTAATAAACGGTGAAGAAGATGCCCGACTCGCCGTCGATGCCGTGGGCGAGGTTCCACTGCACTTCGGCATACTTCGCCACCGGATAGCCGAGCGCGGTGATCAGTCCGGCGATCAGCCACAGCAGCGAGGCGTGCCGGCGTCCGGCGCGCAGGCTCGTCACCGCGCAGGCAATGAAGAAGCTGCTGCTTACCATCAGCAAGGTGATCGCCACGCCGGCCGTCTGCGACAGCCGCGCCGACCCGGTGTGGAAGGCCTCGGGGAAGTGCGCGCGGGCGACGAAGTAGACGGCGAACAGCACGAGGAATTCGACGAACTCGCAGCAGATCCCCACCCAGATGCCCTTGTTGCCGGGGATGCGCCCTGCGGTGGCAGGGGCGGAGCCCGTGGGCAGGCCGATTGTGTCGGCGATCACCCTCGTCACCTCCTGTTCGATGGCGTGACTGTGCGCGCCTGCCTGCAATCGGGCAGACGCGTAATGCCGCATTCTGATCTCGCGCAGCCTGCGGCGACTTGATTCACGCTAAGTTCGGCGTGGCGTGGAAGGGCTGCACCGTCATCCGCCGGGGGGATGTGACCCACGCGGAGCGCGAGGTGGGAGCGCACCCCAAATTGAGCGCATTCATGTCGAGTAGCTCGGCTAAACTTCTAGAGCCAGCGCACCGTTGGCAGCCCTCGAATGATCGCACCATGCTGAGAGCCCCGAGTAACGCGCGTTTCAGTGTCCACCGATTGCAGCGTTGCCTCGGCTGCCTGGTCTGCCTATTGCTGGCCTGGACGGCGGTGTCCGTGCGGGCCGATGTCCCTCCAGCCGCAGCGCCCGCAGGCCGGACCCTCATCATCTTCAGCGACGACAGTTTTCCCCCCTACGTTTTGCGGGGGCCGGATGGCGCGCTGCAGGGCTACGTCATCGACGTCTGGCGGCTGTGGGAGCAGAAGACCGGGCGCAAGGTTGAATTTCGCACCCTGAACTGGCGCGAGGCGCAGGTGCGCTTCCTCGCCGGAGAAGGAGACGTGCTCGAGACCGTCTATCGGACGAAGGAGCGCGAGCTGCTCTACGATTTCTCCTCGACCTACGACACGCTGCCGGTGTCGATCTTCGCCCACGAGCGTATTCGCGGCATCCCCGACATGGCCTCCCTGCAGGGTTTCCAGGTCGCGGTCATGGACGGCAATGCCTGCGTCGACCACCTTGTCGCTGGCGGGGTGACGACGATGACGCGGTTCAGGAACTACAAGGACATCGTCGCCGCGGTCGCGGCGGGCCAGGTCAAGCTCTTCTGCATGGATGAGTACGCGGCCCATTACTTTCTCGCCCGCATGAACCTCGGCAATGACTTCCCGAAGGCCTTCGAGGTCTTCCGGGGCGAAGCCCGCCGCGCAGTGCGCAAGGGCGACGCGGCGACGCTGGCGCTCGTCGAGGAGGGGATGGCCCGGATCAGCCCGAGCGAGCGTGCCGCCGTCGAACGGAAGTGGCTGAGAAGACCCGACGCGCCTGTGGTGGATATGAAGGTCCTCGCCGCGGTATCGGCCGTGCTGCTGGCCGGCGCCCTGATCCTGCTGGTCTGGGTCCGGGTGCTGCGGCGTGCCGTCAGGCGGCAGACCGCTGCGCTCGAACGCGAGCAGTTGCGGTTGCGCGAGAGCGAGAACAAGCTGCAGACGATACTGGACAGCATCGAAGCCTATGTTTACATCAAGGGGCTGGACGGTCGTTACGCCTACGCGAACCGACAGGTGTGTGAACTGTTCGGCAGGCCGCCAGCCGACGTCGTAGGATGCTTGGACGCTGATTTCCTGAGCCCGGAGACGGCGGCCAGGGTGGTGATCGATGACCGTCAGGTGCTGGAGACGGGGCGGCGGGTGTCGACCGAAGAGGTCGTCACGACGGCGGACGGCAGGCGCACCGCGTATTTTCTGTCGGTGAAGGTTCCATTCCGCGATGCCTCCGGTCAGATCGAGGCGCTGTGCGGTATTTCCACCGACATTTCCGAACTCAGGCGCGCGCAGATCGAGCTCGACCGGCACCGCGACCACCTGCAGGAACTCGTCGACGCCCGCACCCGGGCGTTGACCGAGGCCAACCAGCGCCTGCGGCTCAACGAGGAGCGGCTTGAGTTTGCCTTCGATGCCGTCAGCGACGGGGTGTGGGACTGGGATCTGTGCAGCGGCATCACGTACACGAACCCGGCCTATTCGCGGATGCTGGGCTACGAGGCGGGTAGCCTTGGCGACCAGGTCGATGACCACTTCATCGCGCTGCTGCATCCGGACGAGCGTGCCCGGGTGCTTGAGTTCGTGCAGTCGCAACTGCAGACGGTCGGCAGCTACGAGGTCGAGTTTCGTCTGCGGTGCAAGGACGGCACCTACAAGTGGATCCTGAGTCGCGGCAAGGTGGTCAAGCGTGATGCGGCGGGCAAGCCGCTGCGGGCGATCGGCACCCATGTCGATCTGACGAGCCGCAAGCAGCTCGAACTGGAACTGACGCAGGCGAAGGAGGCCGCCGAGGCCGCCACCCGGGCCAAGAGCAGCTTCCTCGCCAACATGAGCCACGAGATCCGCACGCCGATGAACGCGGTGCTCGGCATGACCTATCTCGCGCTGCGCGCCGATCCTGCGCCCAAGCAGCGCGACTTCCTGCTCAGGATCCAGGCCGCCAGCCATCATCTGCTCGACATCCTCAACGACATCCTGGACTTCTCGAAGATAGAGGCGGACAAGCTCGAGCTCGAGACGGTCGACTTCGACCTCGAGCACCTGCTCAACGCGCTGGCCGTCGTGCTGGCTGAGCGCGCCGCCGAGAAGGGGCTGGAACTCGTGATCGATGTCGACGACGACGTGCCGTGCGCCCTGCTCGGCGACCCGACACGGGTCCAGCAAGTGCTGCTCAACTTTGCCAACAATGCGGTCAAGTTCACCGAAGAGGGCGAGGTCTCCGTGGCCGTTCATCTCGAGAGCCAGACCGACGACGAGGTGGTGTTGCGCTTCGTCGTGCGCGACACCGGCATCGGCCTCACGCGCGAGCAACTCGCGACCTTGTTCCAGAGTTTTCAGCAGGCCGATGGCTCGACGACGCGCAAGTATGGCGGCACCGGCCTCGGGCTGGTCATCGCGAAGCGGCTGGTCACGCTGATGGGGGGGATGGTGGGCGCCGAGAGCACGAAAGGCGTCGGCTCGACCTTCTGGTTCACCGCCAGGTTCGGGCGCAGCCTGGTCGCGCGCCAGATCCTGCTGCCGGCGGTGGAGCTGTCGGGCAAGCGCATCCTCGTGGTCGACGACAACGATACCGCGCGTGAAGTCGTCAGCCACATGCTGCGCGCGATGACCTTCCAGGTGACCGCAGTGGAGTCCGGCGTTGCCGCGCTGGAGACGATCAGGCTCGCCGCGCTTGCGGGCGAGTCCTTTGACCTGGCCTTCCTCGACTGGCGGATGCCCGACATGGACGGCATCGAACTGGCGACCCGGATTCGGCGGATGAGCCTGCCCCGGCCCTTGCCGCTGCTGATGCTGACGGCCTACGGGCGCGATGCGGTGGAGACCGATGCCCGTGCTGCGGGGATCACCGACGTTATGGCCAAACCGGTGACGCCGTCGGGTTTGCTCGATGCCGCGACGCGTGCGCTCGGACGCGACGCGATGCTGCGCCTCAATGGCGGCGGCGAGCGGCCACGCGAACACCCGGCACTCGCCGCGATCGCTGGCGCGCGGGTGCTGCTGGTCGAGGACATCGAGCTCAATCAGGAGGTCGCGTGCGCCATGCTGGCGGAGGCGGGGCTGAGCGTCGAGGTCGCGGCCAATGGCGCCATCGCCGTCGACAAGGTCCGCTACGCTGCCTATGACGTGGTGCTGATGGACATCCAGATGCCGGTCATGGATGGCCTCACCGCGGCGCGCCTGATCCGGCAGATTCCGGGGCTGGAACAATTGCCCATCCTGGCGATGACGGCGAGCGCGATGACGGGTGATCGCGAGCGCTGCGTCGAGGCGGGGATGAACGATCACATCGCCAAGCCGATCGACCCGGAGGATCTTTTTGCGAAGCTGGTGCGCTGGGTGAAGCCGACGCTGGCGCAGACGGAGCGCATGCCCGGCGGCATGTCCGCTGGCGTGAGTCCGCCCGCCGAGCCCGGCTTCGATCAGCTGCGGCGGATCGACGGACTCGATGTGGCGCAGGGGCTGCGCCAGGCCGGCGGCAACGCTGCACTCTATCGCAGGCTGCTGCGCTCTTTCGTCGATGCTCACGCTGACGCGCCGCAGCGGGTAGCGGCGGCGCTTGCCGCCGAGGACTGGGCAGGTGCGGAGCGGGAGGCGCATTCGCTGAAAGGGGTGGCTGCGCAGGTCGGGGCGTATCGCATTCAGCGCATGGCCGCGGCGCTCGAAACCTCGATCCGAGCCCGCGCGGGCGACGATGCGCTGAAAGCTGCGGTGCAGGATGTGGATGCCTCCCTGCGGGTGCTGGCCGGCGCGATCGCCACCTGCCTGCACCCAGACCCGCAGGACGGTGAGTGCTCGCCAGGTCGCGAAATGGATGGCGCTGTGTCGCGTGAGATCTGCATACAGCTTTCGGACCGGCTGAAGCAGGACGATTATTCCAGCGTGGCCTTCTTCGACGACAACGAGGTCGTGCTGCGCCTGGCGCTCGGCGAACACTTCAACGCGATCGCCAGGGCGGTGCGCGATTTCGACAACCTGCGTGCGCTGGAACTGCTCGGGCGGGCTGGGGCCACCCAATAGCCCTTCAGACGCGGCTGCGCGTAAGTCTCCGCCGTCGTGCCAGGTGTCGCCGCGTTCCGGGCCATAGGCCGCCATCAACACGGCGATCAGCTGAGGGGAGAACGCTCCTTGCGGCCACGGTTCCAACCGGGTTCTTCATGATTCCCTCCAGGTGAACGACGGCGCCCGATACACGCCACGGATACTGTGTTGCCGGTCTTCGACAGACCGTCACTCGCTGGAGGGAAGGTAGCAAGGAACGGACGGCTTCAACTCTCCTGCGACAGCTCGCAGGTGAGGATCGGTACTGCAGGACAACAAGCCCTGAGCCAGCAGGTCGATTCGGTGCGTATTCCTGCCGGCATAATCGAAGCGTGTTTCGACAATGTCCGACGGCTTGATCGTGGCGAGAAACTTCGGATACCACCGCCGGATCTTCTGCAGGATGTCGTGTTCCTGGAACACTGCGAGGCGCTGCGCCGGTTTGTTCATGTTCCGTGCGCCATCGAATATCCGCGGAGAGGTGTTGAATACGATCGCGTCGACACCCTCCCAGGCCGAGACGGACAAGGCTAAGCCTCCGCCGAGCGAATGTCCCGTCACCATCACCGTTCTTTCCGGATGGGTGTTCATGTACGCCCGGACATGCTTCTTCGCGCTTTTGTAGGGGATCGATATCCCGATCATCAGGTTCCCTGTCACCCAGTCGATGCGCTCCTTGGTTCCCTTGAATGCGATCACGGTTCTGTTCGAATGCATGTCTTCCCAGATGTCGAACTGCAGGTTCGAGAAGAAATCGCCAACGAATGTCTTTGGTCGATATGAATTCGCCTGTGCTGGAACAGGCTCGCCCTTGAGGTCAACTTTTTTCCATCCGAGCTCTTCCAGCGGGAAATAGATTTTTTCGTCATCGTCGGCGTATGCGTTCGACGACATCAGGGCGTACAGCACAAGATCGTTGGCGAGAGATCGCGTGAAGGGGCGCGATCCAGCATCCGAGGCTGATGCTGGCAAGGCGAGGATGAGGCCAATCATGGCGGCAAGAAATCGTTTCATCGTATTCCCCTTGGATCGCCCGAGCCGTCAGGCCATGGCCATCGACGAATTCAGAAACTAGCGCGGCGGCTGTTCGAAATATTTCAGGGCCATCTTGCAGGCCAGGATCGTCATCTTGTGCTGGTAGATCGGATTCCCCCGGTTCAAGTCGACTTCTTGGCACAAGCTGACGGGGCCACCCTCGTCGCCCCATTCGCTACCCGACGCGCAACGCGAAACACTGCTCAGGACTTCTCCCCGCTCGTGGAGGATGAACATCGTTGGGTCGGCCAGGCCAAGGCGCTCGGCCTGCTTCGAGACGCAACTCGGCAACTCCTCGTAGATCCGCCGAGACGCGTCCGATCCGTGGCCCTGCGGGTTTTGCTGTTTTCCTCGCATCATGCTTGCACGTTCGTCGAGGGAAACGAGCGTACGTCCGCCATCGATTGGTGAGGGATTGAAGGCGACCACGCGCGTCGTCTCAGGCAGCTTGAAATAGACGTACTTTGCCAGGCCGGCCCCGAGAGAGTGTCCGACCAGGGTGATCAACGGCAAACGGAGCGTCTTCCGTGGGTCGTCGGGGCTGTGTCGATAGGCGCGTAGAAATTCGGTCATGAAGATCTGTTCGACGATCCGCTGAGCGCTCGCTTCCGCCTGCCTGTACTGGTCCCAGAAAATCGGAAGCAGCGCGGTGACCGCCCTGAAGTTGGAGAACCAGCCACCCACGCCGGTCGTGCCGCGAAAAACGATGGCGTACTCGTGAGGCGAACTCGACCTGATGTCCTGATTCTGGCCAAGGGGATAGCGTCGCCAGACCTCGATCGCAAGTTCGGGGACGAACATCAGCCACGAGCGGGTAACGGAATACTTCTCCATTTCCTTGACCCGTTCCCATCCGAACCGCCTCGTTCCATGGAAGATCGGCACGCGGACGGACGGCTGCGTGCGCTTCGCATCTTCGACACATTGGCCGGGTTCGAGGGGAATCTCATCCACGAACTGCTCGTTGCCGGAACCCAGAATCTCCTCGACTTTCGCCTGCGGCAAAGGCTTATTGTTTCTGTAAGCGTTCCTCGCCTCTTCATAGAGCTTGTGAACGCTTTCCCGAGTGATGTCCTTCTCTTTCGTTATCGCCTTAAGCACCTGCTCGTCGGCGATCAACTGAAATCGTTCCGCAGAGCTGCCTCGCGTGCTGTACACGTCGGCCGCAAGAATTGCATACGGGAGGTAGAACCGGCTGATGCACGTCAGGTCTTCCTGACAGTGGGCTACACAGACTCCATCGTCATCGGGACACTCGGATCTGCACTCCTCGGCGTCTCTGCAATCCGCTACGCAAAGTGGATCGCCGTCGCATTTGCCTCCGCATCTGTCCTTGGTGGAGAAGGTGGCGCAGCCTGCAACCAGCAAGGCCGCAAGAAGAATCAAGGCGCAGGGGGCCAGGTTTGTCGCTTTCATCGCACGTCGCAATCGACACCTGAGGTGCTTGCCTCGCTCGGCCGCTGAACGTTCGCAGTGCATGGGCTTACGCTGTTGTCGTCAACGATGTCATGCATCGAGAACTCACTGAAGATGGCCCGGCGAAAGCCGATCTGGCCATGCTTTCAGGGTAGCTGCATGCTTGCGATATTCAAGGGACATTCGGTGATCCGCCGCGCGGTCGGGGCTGCTCTGTCGTCGATTGATCCGGCGCCTTACCGACTTTTCGCCGCGGCTTGGTCGCTCGCCGGACCATAGGCCGCCATGAACACGGCGAGGGCGCGCGCCGTGATGGCCTCGATCTCCGCTTTGCTGACTTCGCCGAGCAGCTGCAGCAGGAAGCGGTCGATCAGCTCGGCTTCGAGCAGCGCGTAGAGATGCTGCGTTGCCAGCATCGGGTCGGCCGTGCGCAGCTTGCCCTGCGCCATCGCCTCGCGGATGGACTCGGCGACGAGCCGCTGGCTGCGCAGCACGCCGCGTTCGTACAGCAGCTGCCCGAGCTTGGTCCGGCCCGATTCCGCGATCGACAGGTGGCGATTGGCCTGGACCTCGGGCGAATAGAGAAAGCTCAAGAAGCGCTCGCCGAAGTGGCGCAGCGACTGCTCGATGTCGCCGGTCGTGGGGTCCATGGATGCGTGGGCGGCCTGGAATTCGGCCTCGCACGATGCTGTCATCACCTCGAAGAAAAGCTCGTCCTTCGACGCGAAGTAGTTGTACAGCGTCGCTTTCGATCCGCCGACCCGGGCGCGGATCTCCGACATCGATGCCCCCTCGTACCCCAGTTCGCGGAACGCGCGCGCGGCCTCGTCGAGGATCGCCTGGCGCTTGGTTTCCGTCTTCGTCTTCATGGATGACCTCCTTTTTTAACTGAACCCACTGGTTCAATTTTGATTTCCTCTGCTACACTACGTCAAATGTACTGATTGGTACAGTTAAAGCATAGCCGAGAGGTCCCCATATGTTTCGTCCTGTCATTCTCGCCGCGGCCCGGCCGAGCACCAGACCCGGCGCGCTGATGCTGGCCGTCGTGCTCGGTCTGGCTGGATGTGCGCAGCTTCCTTCCCTTTCCGGCGCGTCGCGGTTGAAGCCGGCCGGGGAGTACCAGACCGCGACGGCGTTCGCCGCCCCCTCCGGCGCCTGGCCCGTCGAGCGCTGGTGGTCGTCCTACGGCGATGCGCAACTCGATGCGCTGGTCGACGAGGCGCTGCGCGACTCGCCCGACATGCAGGCCGCGGTGGCGCGGGTGCGCCGCGCCGAGGCCTTCGGCCAGGTCGCCGGGGCGGCGCTGCTGCCGCGTGTGGACGCCAACGCCGCGGCGAGCGAGCAGAAGCTGAGCTACAACCACCTGACCCCGCGCGCGATGACGCCGCAGGGCTGGAACGATTACGGCCGGCTGTCGCTCGACCTCAACTGGGAGCTCGACTTCTGGGGCCGGAACCGCGCCGCGCTGGCCGCGGCCACATCGCAGATCGAGGCGAGCCGTGCCGAGCAGGCCCAGGTGCGGCTCAATCTCGCCGCCGCCGTTGCGGCGAACTATGCCGAGCTGGCCCAACTGCATGCGGTGCGCGATACGGTGGCGCGTTCGGTGCAAATCCGCGGCAAGACGGCCGAGCTGTTCAACGAGCGCTTCCACAACGGCCTCGAGACCCGCGGCGGCGTGAATGACGCCAGGGCCAGGCTCGCAGCGGCCGAAGGCGAACTGCTGGCGATGGACGAGCAGATCGGCCTGCAGCGCAACCGCCTCGCTGCGCTGCTCGGCGCCGGGCCCGACCGCGGCCTGGCGATCGCGCGACCGGCGGTGCAATTGTCGGGCGAGTTCGGGCTGCCCGCCGAACTGGCGGCCAACCTGCTGGGCCGGCGCCCCGACGTGGTCGCCGCCCGCCTGATGGCCGAGGCCCAAGCCAGCCGCATCGAGCAGAAGAAGGCCGAGTTCTACCCCAATGTGAACCTGTCCGCCTTCATCGGCGTGCAGGCGCTGGGCCTCGACCTGCTGACGCGCGGTGGTTCGTCGATCGGCAGCATCGGCCCCGCCATCTCGCTGCCGGTTTTCAGCGCCGGTCGCCTGCAGGGCGAGTTGCGCGGCGCCGCAGCCAGCTACGAGGAAGCGGTGGCCAACTACAACCGCACGGTGACGCAGGCGCTGCAGGACGTGGCCAGCGCCGGACTCAGCCAGCAGGCGCTCGCGGCACAGCTGGTGAAGGGCCGGGAGGCGGTCGCCGCCGCCGCGGAGGCGCATCGCGTTGCCCGCAACCGCTACGAGGGCGGGCTGGCCAATTACATCGAGGTGCTGTTCGCCGAAGACGCGCTGCTCGGCAGCCAGCGCAACCTCGCCATCCTGCAATCCCGCGCCTTTGCCCTGGATGTCGCGCTCAAGCGCGCCCTGGGTGGCGGCTACCAGAACTCCAACGCTTGATCGACAAGGATCGTCCCATGTCCGAAACCACTCTCGTCACCAACAAGGAACAACGGCGCAAGAAGCAGCTCATCGGCCTGGCAGGCGTCGTCGGCCTGGCTGCGCTGGCATCGACCGCCTGGTGGGTACTGCATGCTTCGCACTTCGTCTCCACCGACAACGCCTACGCGGCGGTGGAGATCGCCCAGGTCACGCCTTCGGTGGGCGGCACTGTCGGCGAGGTCCTGGTGACCGACACCCAGGCGGTGAAGCAGGGTGACGTGCTCGTCCGCATCGACCCCACCGACGCGAAACTCGCGCTCGCCCAGGCCGAGGCTGACCTTGGCCGCGCCGTGCGGCGTGTTCGAGGTTTCGTGGCCAACGACAGCAGCCTGGCGGCGCAGATCACGGCGCGCGAGGCCGACGAGCAGCGCGCCGCGGCGCAGCTGAAGGCCGCCGAGGCCGACTTCGAGCGGGCGAAGATCGACCTGCGCCGGCGCGAGGCGCTGGCGGCTTCGGGCTCGGTGTCGGGCGACGAGCTGACCCGCGCGCAGAACGCCTTCGCCGCGGCGCAGGCCAACCTCAACGCCGCGCGGGCCGCCGCTGCGCAGGCGCGGGCGAATCGCGCCACCGCGCTCGGCACGCGCGAAAGCAATGCGGTGCTGATCGCCGGCACCACAGAGGACGCCAACCCCGAGGTGGCGCTGGCGCGCGCGCGTCGCGACCAGGCGGCGGTCGATCTGGAGCGCACCGTGGTCCGCGCGCCGGTCGATGGCATCGTCGCCAAGCGCCAGGTGCAGCTCGGCCAGCGCGTGCAGGCGGGCACGCCGTTGTTGGCGGTGGTGCCGGTGCAGGACATGCACGTGGATGCGAACTTCAAGGAAGTGCAACTGGAGAAGGTGCGCGTCGGCCAGCCGGTCAAGGTGCGTGCCGACATCTACGGCAGCTCGGTGACTTACAGCGGCACGGTCGAGGGCTTCTCCGGTGGCTCGGGCGCGGCCTTCTCCGCGATCCCGGCGCAGAACGCCACCGGCAACTGGATCAAGGTGGTGCAGCGCCTGCCGGTGCGCATCAAGCTGAATCCGCAAGAGCTGGAGCAGCATCCGCTCAAGGTGGGCCTGTCGATGCATGTCGAAATCGACACCCGTCAGAACTGATCGGGGCGTGACATGAGCCAAGCGCAGACCGCGCCCGACGCGGGCGAGTTTCGCCTCGACGCCCCGCTGAGCGGAGGCAAGTTGTGGTTTGCCGCCATCATGCTGGCGGCGGCCAACTTCATCGCGGTGCTCAACATGACCATCGCCAACGTCGCCGTGCCCAACATCGCCGGCGCACTGGGGGCGGCGACCAGCCAGGGCACCTGGGTCATCACCGCCTATGCGGTGGGCGAGGCGATCACCGTACCGCTGACAGGCTGGTTGTCGTCGCGCTTCGGCGCGGTGCGCGTATTCGTCGGCTCGATGGTGCTGTTCGGCGTGTTCTCCATCGTCTGCGGCCTGGCGACCTCGATCGGCGTGCTGGTGGTGGCGCGCGTGTTCCAGGGCTTCGTCGGTGGGCCGCTGATGCCCTTGTCGCAGACGCTGCTGATGCGCATCTTCCCCAAGGAGAAGGTGGCGGCGGCGATCGGCCTGTGGTCGATGACGACGCTGGTCGCGCCGGTCGTCGGCCCCATCCTCGGCGGCTGGCTGTGCGACGAATACAGCTGGTCCTGGGTCTTCCTGCTCAACACGCCGATCGCGCTGGTGTGCGCCTTCTTCGCCTGGAACCTGCTCAAGCGCTATCGCGACAACTTGTCTCGGAACGGCATCGACGTGGTCGGCCTGTGCCTGCTCATCATCTGGGTCGGCTCGCTGCAGCTGATGCTCGACGAAGGCAAGAACCTCGACTGGTTCTCGTCGAGCTTCATCGTCGGCCTGGCGATCACCGCGGTGGTGGGTTTCGCGGCCTTCATCATCTGGGAGTGGCACGAGGAGCATCCGGTGGTCGATCTCAGGGTGTTCCGCCACCGCGGCTTCACCGTCAGCGTGCTCACCATCAGCCTGGCCTTTGCCGCCTTCTTCGGCGTGAACGTGCTGACGCCGCTGTGGCTGCAGAACTTCATGGGCTACACCGCCACCCAGGCCGGGCTGGCGACGGCTTGGACGGGCGTGACGGCGTTCTTCGTCGCGCCGATGGTGGCGCAGGCCGCCACCCGTGGCGACCCGCGCAAGCTGGTGTTCGCGGGCGTGATCTGGATGGGGCTGGTGACGCTGTGGCGCACGGTGGCCACCACCGACATGGGCTTCTGGGACATCGCGCTGCCGCTGCTCGTCATGGGCTTCGCGTTGCCGTTCTTCTTCATCCCGACCACCGGGCTGGCGCTGGCGAGCGTGGATGAAGCCGAAATGGACTCCGCCGCGGGCCTGATGAACTTCCTGCGCACCCTCTCCGGCGCGTTTGCCACTTCATTGGTCACCACCGCCTGGGACAACGAGATCACCCGCAACCACGCCGAACTGGTGGGCCTGGCCGATGCCGACCAGAGCGTTCGCACGATGCTGGGGCAGTCCGGCATGGCGCCCGACGCGGTCAACCAGGCGATCGACTATCTGATCACCGGCCAGGCCGTGATGCTGGCGACCAACGAGATGATGTGGGCGATCGGAATCGCCTTCATCCTCGCCGCATCGGTGATCTGGCTGGCACCCCGACCCGGCCGCGTCGTCGAGCCCGGCGCCGGCGGCCATTGACAGGAGCTTTCATCGTGTTCAGACATCTGCTGGTGCCCACCGACGGCTCGCAACTCTCCCGGGATACGGCCGCGCGTGCGGTCGCGTTCGCACGCGAGACCGGTGCGCGTATCACTTTCTTCTGCGCCGAGAAGGCGTTCCCGACCATGTATGTGGGCACGGGGGCGATCTTCGACGCGCAAGCGCCCGCGCACTTTCACGCGGCCGAAGACGCGGTGGCGCACGACATCCTGCGCGCCTGCGAGGAACTTGCCATGCAGGCGGGCGTGGAGTGCAGCACGCGCGCGCTCGCCAGCGACGAGCCTTACGAGGCGATCATCGCCGCGGCCGAGGAGGCAGGGTGCGACCTCATCTTCATGGCCTCGCACGGCCGGCGCGGCATCAAGGCGCTGTTGCTCGGCAGCGAGACGCAGAAGGTGCTGACCCACTCGAGCATCCCGGTGCTGGTGTATCGATAGGCCTCGCCGGCATCGGGCGAGGTGTCCTGCGCCATGGGTTTGTTTCGTTTTCCTGATAAGTGCTATTCGTTTTTGCGTGTTTATCGTCGCCAGCTGAATAGTCATAATCCGCGGTAATACAAGATGGGGCGGAGAGTGGCTGTGATGCGTATCGAACCGGCTTTGCTGGTGATTCTGTCGGGGATCGTTGCTGCGCTGCATATCGGGAAGATGCCGGTGGCGAT
The DNA here is from genome assembly GCA_017302295.1 of Thauera sp. GTDB lineage: Bacteria > Pseudomonadota > Gammaproteobacteria > Burkholderiales > Rhodocyclaceae > Thauera. The sequence goes on from JAFLDS010000040.1 coordinate 20,313, forward strand.
TCCGGTGCTGCGCGATGCGCTGGGCGTGACCCTGGTCGAGGCCGGTTTCCTGCTCGCCACCGTGCAGCTCGCCGGCATGTGCGTGGCGGTGTTCGTCGGCACTGCGACCGACAGCCTGGGGCTGCGCCGCAGCGTCATCACCGGGCAGGCGATTCTCGGGCTCGCCAGCGTCGGCAGCCTGTGGGTGGAGCAGCCCGGAAGCCTGCTGTTGCTGCGCGGTCTAGAAGGCGTCGGCTTCCTGCTGTCGGTGCTGCCGGCGCCGGGCCTGATCCGGCAGCTGGTGCCGATGAGTCAGCTCGCCCGCTACCTCGGCCTGTGGGGCACCTACATGGCCACCGGCGCGTCGATCGCGCTGCTGTGCGCGCCGGCGGTGATGACGTTCGTCGGCTGGAAGGGATTGTGGATCCTGCTCGCCGCGTTCTCGCTCGGGGTCGCGCTGTGGGTGCGGCTTGCCGTTCCGTCCGATGCACAGCGCGCCGGTGCTGCCTCGGCAACGGTCGCCGTGCCGGCGGGCGGGGAGCGCTGGTGGCAACGGCTGCGGCTCACGCTCACCAGCCGCGAACCGTGGCGCGTGGCGGTGGCGTTTTCGATGTATTCGAGCCAGTGGCTGGCGGTGATCGGCTTTCTGCCCGCCATCTACGAGCAGGCCGGCTTCAGCGGCAGCACCGCGGGGGCACTCACCGCGCTGGCGTGCTTCGTCAACGTCGCCGGCAGCATCGCCGCCGGGCGCCTGCTGCACCGCGGCTTCTGCGCGCGGCACCTGCTCTACGTCGGCTATCTGAGCATGGCGCTGGCGACCTTCCTCGCCTACGCGCAATGGACCAGCGATGCGCCGGTGCTGCGCTACCTGGCGGTGGTGATGTTCTCGGCGATCGGCGGGCTGATTCCCGGCGCGCTTTTCTCGCTTGCGGTACATGCGGCGCCGAGCGAACGCACGGTGTCGACGACGGTGGGCTGGATGCAGCAGTGCTCGTCCACCGGACAGTTCTTCGGCCCCCCGGCGGTCGCCTGGCTCGCCGCCGAGGCGGGCGGCTGGCACTGGACCTGGGTGGCCACCGGCGCCACCTCGGTGATCGGCCTGCTGCTGGCGCGCGGACTGAACTTCAACCGCCAGGCGGCGGCGCGCTGATTGTGCGAGGACAGGGCAGGGCGGTGCATGGCGCGTGCCTGGATGCGGCTCGGGCGTCGGAAAATCTTACACATGTCATCCCTCTCGCCGCGCGAGATCAGGACAAATACCGGCAGCGCCTTGATTCTTATTGCATAATGACGTTTGGCTTTCTTCTTGCTTGATTCCGGCGCGCGGTGTTACCGCGCGCCGACGTCCCGTGTCGGCGAAGCGCTTCCTTTCCGTCAGGCGACCTTTCCGACATGAAATCCCTTCTTCGCACCTGCGGCGCTCTCGCCGCTCCCCTCCTGGCCACCGTGGCGCTGAGCGGCGCAAGCGGCAGCGCCTGCGCGGCCGTCTTTGCCATCGATTCGAGCCAGAGTTCAGTCACCTACACGCCTGGAGGTTTTGCTCTTTGTGATCCTTTCGGCAATTGCGGCACGCTGCCCGATCCGCAAACCTTCACGCTGTCGGGAAGTTTCAACGTCCGACAGGAGCGGGTGTTCATCACCACGTCCTTCTTTCCGCTTGATGGATTTGAGCGCGATCAGATCCAGTTCGACTCGATCGACATCGACAGCGGTGGTGCCGCAGCTCTCGGATTCACGTTTCCGGCTTACTTTGCGGTCCTTTCAGGGCAGGACTTCGCCGGGAACGAGGATGCCTGCACCTGGTTTCCGTCGTCCGGCAGCTGCTTCTCCATGGGGCCTTTCGGGGCCTACGCCGGTCGCACCGATGGCGGCACGCTGTCGATGACCGGTACCGATTACGCGGGCAGCTTCTTTCCCTCGACCTTCAGCTTCACGGTCGTCGCTCAGGCGGTAGCCCCGGCGAGTGTTCCGGAGCCCGGAACGCTCGCCTGCCTTGCGGCGGCGGCGCTGGGTATCGGTTTGGCACGGCGTGCTCGGGCGGGTTCGAGCCTTCATCGTCCACAGCCCGTCTGACGGGCGCCGCGCGCGCCAGCGTCCGGCGCGTGCAGGAAGCAGTCTGGCGTAAGAGAATCAGGGTTTGCGCCGAGGGGGGCTTGGGCTCCCCTCGCGATTCGACCTCTGGAACCGTTCATGAAGCCTGCCCGCTTGCGGGTGCGCCTGCGCCGCACCCTCCTTTCGTCCTTCTTCGTTTGCGCGGCCGGCGTGGTGGCCGTGCCTGCCGTGGCCATCGATCTGCCGCGGGCGCGCAGTGTGCCCGGCGGGGTGCTGTTGGTCGAACTGGGCGCGGCGAGCGCGCGGCCGAGCGTCACGCTGGATGATCAGCCTGTCCTCGTCGTCGCCGATGAGGACAAGGGCAGGGACAGGTGGATGGCGGTGGTCGGCCTGGCGCTCGACAGCCCGACCGGGGCGCGCGAACTCGTCGTGCGCCGCGAGGGGGTGGCCGACGAGCGGCGCTCCTTCGTCGTCGAGCCGGTGCGTTATGCGGAGCAGCGCCTGAAGGTGGCGCCGGGCAAGGTGGATCTGTCGGCCGAGGATCTGGCGCGCTACGAGCGCGAGCGCGCCCACCTGGCCGAGGTGGCGGCCACTCGCAGCGAGGCGGCGCCGGCCACGCTGCGCCTGCAGCAGCCGACGGCGGGCCGGCGCTCGAGTTCGTTCGGCCTGCGCCGCATCTTCAACGACCAGCCGCGCA
>JAFLDS010000041.1 GCA_017302295.1 Thauera sp.
TCGAGGGCTTCAGGGACGCCTTCGAAGCCTACGCGGCGTTCTACCGCGAGCACATGCTGCTCGAGGAGCGCGAGGTGCTGCCGCTGATCCTGCAGCACTTCACCGAAGAGGACTGGGCGCGGGCCGACGCGGGCTTCCTCGCCGACGACCCGCTGCGCGGCACGCGGGCCAAGGCGGGCGAGGAGGACTTCACGCGCATCTTCTCGAAGCTGGTGGAAGCGGCGCCGGCGCCGATCGGGCTGGGGGCGGGGCCGTACAAGGGGGTGTGAGGGGCGGGTTTGGCTTGGCCCGTCGCGGCGAGGTACCCCCGCTTCCATGGCATGACACCGGGCCGGAGCCGCCGTCCGGCGGACCGTATGACATTCATGGTCAGCGCTTGTCGCGACACGCCTTGCGGGCTGCGACGGTGCTAGAATCCGGCGGGTAGACCAAGATTCGTATCACTTACACACCAATCGAGGAAAAGCATGAATAAAGGTGAATTCGTCGAAGCCCTGGCTGATCGTCTGGATCTTTCCCGCGCTCAAGCCGACCGTGCTCTGTCCGCCGTGCTCGACATCATCGCCGAACAGCTTGGCAAGGGGGAGAAGGTGGCCTTTACCGGTTTCGGTTCGTTCGAGGTGTCCGAGCGCGCCGCGCGCACCGGCCGCAACCCGCAGACCGGCGCCACGATCGAGATCGCCGCGTCCAGCGTGCCCAAATTCACCGCTGGCGCCACGCTGAAAGCCGCAGTGAACAAGTAATTCGCGGCAGTGTCCTGTCCGCCGAGGCGGGTCCGCACCTAGGGTGCCGGCCCGCTTTTTCTTTGTGTTCAAGCACTTTGGTGAAATTTTTCGGCGACAGGGGAGAATAAAGCCGCTATACTGCCTTTCGTTGTGCAATGCAGCAGCAGGGCCATAGCGGTTTTTTGCGCGGAACAGGATGTCCGCCGACCCGGCCCGAGGGACTGTAACCACAGCCCCATCGCCCCCGACCTCCCGCCGAACTCCATTCGTTCTTCCGATCGTCTGGCATCGTGACAACCGGTTGGTGCCGATGCGCGGTCTTTCTGCCGGGGTCTTGCTGACCTCGTCAGTTCGACCGGCCACGCCCATCGCGCGTTTGTCGCCTTTGCGAACTCATGTACCGGCCTGCCCATCCGCAGTTCCGGTGCGGCGCGATGCCATAGAGGCCCATCTAGGGCCCGAACCTGCCGGCCACAAGCCGGCCGAAACACAGGAAGAACCATGACGTTCCAGAGCCTCGGCCTCGCCGACGAACTTCTCAAAGCCATCGAACAGACCGGCTACACCACGCCGACCCCGGTGCAGCAGCAGGCGATTCCGGCCGCGATCGCCGGGTCTGACCTGCTCGTGTCGAGCCACACCGGCAGCGGCAAGACGGCCGCCTTTACGCTCCCCTCGCTGCACAAGATCATCGATCGCCGCCCGGCGCCGGGTGCCGGTCCGCGCGTGCTCGTGCTGACGCCGACGCGCGAACTCGCCCAGCAGGTGGAGAAGGCCGTGCAGACCTACGGCAAGGCGCTGCGCTGGCTCAATACCGCGTGCCTCGTCGGCGGAGCGCCGATGTTCGCTCAGGTCAAGCAGCTGCAGCGCCAGTGCGACGTCGTCGTCGCTACGCCGGGCCGCCTGCTGGACCACCTCAACCGTCGCAAGATCAAGCTCTCCGATGTCGAAGTGCTGATCCTCGACGAGGCCGATCGCATGCTGGACATGGGTTTTGCCGAGGACATCGATGCGATCGTCGCAGCCACCCCGGCCAAGCGCCAGACGCTGCTGTTCTCGGCCACGCTCGACGGCGTGGTCGGCAACATGGCGGCACGCATGACGCGCAATCCGCAGCGCATCGAAATCGAAGTCGCACAGCAGGATCGCGGCCAGATCGAGCAGCGCCTGATGTTTGCAGACGACCTTGGCCACAAGAGCCGCCTGCTCCACGCCCTGCTCGGCGAAGATGGAATGAACCAGGCCGTGGTGTTCACCGCCACCAAGAAGAGCGCCGACGAACTGTCGCTGTCCCTGCAGGAAAAGGGCATTGCCGCCGCGGCTCTGCACGGCGACATGCACCAGACCCAGCGCAACCGCACCCTCGATCGCCTGCGCCAGGGGCGCATCGGCGTGCTGGTGGCGACCGACGTTGCCGCGCGCGGCATCGACGTGGCCGGGATCAGCCACGTGATCAACTTCGACCCGCCGCGCCAGGCCGAGGACTATGTTCACCGCATCGGCCGCACCGGCCGTGCAGGCCGTGACGGCATCGCGATCACCTTGTCGGGCCCGCGCGAAACCGGACTGATCCGCGCGATCGAACGTTTCACCGGCGACCGCCTCGCGGTGCATACCATCGCTGGCATGGAACCGTCACCGCGCAAGCCCTCCGGTCCGCGTCCGGCGGGTGCGGGCAATGGCGGACGTCGTTTCGGTAACGGTGGCGGTTACGGCCGCCCGGGTGGCGACAGTCGCCGCAACGCCGGTGGCTACAGTCGTGACGGGCATCCGACGCGCAGCGAGCGCAGTCACGGCGATCGGCGTGATCGCGGTTCCCGCGGTTGAGCCAGGCAAGCCCCTGATCTGACGAATCCCGCCTTGTGCGGGATTTTTTTCGTGCTGCGCTGAGTGATCGGATGTGCTTTACTGAGCACATCACGTTTTACTTATTTTCCCAAGCACGGAGGAAGACCATGAAGCGCCTCGCCCCGATCTCGCTGCTGTCGCTGATGTCCGTCATGGCTGCACCAGCCGCAGCCGAGGAGTTTGGCTTGTTGACGGATGCGCGCGCCGTGGCGGGGAGCATTCCCCCCCGGCTGCTGACGGTGCTGCAGCAGGAGATCGAGAAGGGCGGCGTCGATGGCGCGATCGGCGTGTGCCGGGACAAGGCGCCGCAGATGGCGAAGGAGTCCTCCGAGAAGACAGGCTGGCAGATCCGCCGGGTGAGTCTCAAGAACCGCAACCCCCAAGCCGTCCCGGATGCCTGGGAGACTGCGGTGTTGAAGGATTTCGACCGCCGTGCTGCGGGCGGGGAGGATCCGAAGCAGCTCGAACACGGGGAAATGGTCAGCGAGGGAGGCGTTTACACGTATCGCTACATGAAGGCCCTGCCCAGCCAGCAGCTATGCCTGAGTTGCCACGGGGGCGCTGGCGACATTGCGCCGCTCGTGAAGGCCAGGCTGGCAGAGCTGTATCCCGCCGACAAGGCGACGGGTTACAGCCTCGGTCAGATTCGTGGTGCGATGACGATACGGCGCGTGTTCTGAGCCTGCGTCTTGTCCGGGCGCTTCGTTGCGCGCGAGAAGCTCGGGCCGCGGCTCAGCCCTTCGCCTTGCGCGCAGCCTCGACTTCTTCCGGCCGCAGGTTGGCGGCGAGCTTGTCGAGTACGCCATTCACGAAGCGATGGCCTTCGGTGCCGCCGTAGCCCTTCGCCAGTTCGATCGCCTCGTTGATGACCACGCGATAGGGGGTTTCGATGTTGTGGCGCAGTTCGTGCGCTCCAAGCAGCAGGATCGCGTGCTCGATCGGCGACAGTTCGCCCACCGGGCGGTGGATCAGCTTGGAAAAGCTCGTGCGCAGGTCTTCGGCGTTTTCCAGTACCCCGCGCAGCAGGCTGACGAAGAGTTCGCGGTCGACCTTGTCGAGGTTCTCGGTTTCGGCCTCGAGGTGGCGCTGCACCGAAGTCATCGAGTTACCCGACAGCAGCCACTGATAGACGCCCTGCAGCGCGAGCTCGCGCGCGCGGCGACGCGCCATCTTGCTCGTCGGGTTGGGCGTGCCAGCGGGCTCGGCGTTGTCGGAGGAGTGCATCGGGTCGCTCATTTCAATGCCTTCAGCAGGTTCGCCATCTCGACCGCCGCGCGTGCGCAGTCGGCGCCCTTCTCGCTCATGCGGGCGACGGCCTGGTCTTCGTCCTCGGTGGTCAATACGCCGTTGGCGACCGGCACGCCGGTGTCCAGCGTGACGCGGGTGACGCCAGCGCCCATTTCGTTCGATACCAGCTCGAAGTGGTAGGTTTCGCCGCGGATCACCGCGCCCAGCGCGACCAGCGCGTCGAACCGGCCGCTGTTGCCCATGGTCTGCAGCACGAGCGGGATCTCGAGCGCGCCGGGAACGGTGACGATGCGGATGTCGCTGCGAGCGACGCCGAGCTTGAGCAGCTCGTCGGTGCAGGCCGACAGCAGGCCTTCGCAGATGTCGAGGTTGAAGCGCGCCATGACGACGCCGACGCGCAGGCCGGCGCCGGCGAAGTCGGGTTCGAGTTCGACGATGCCGTCGTAGCGCGCCGTCTTGCGGGCGTTTTCAGCTTGGGTGCGTTGCATGGAGGTTCTCGGTTCTTGCTCAGTTCTTGTCTACGAAGCCGGTGATCTCGAGGCCGAAGCCGGCCATGCTCGGGATCTTGCGCGGGCTGGCGAGCAGGCGCATCTTGCCGACGTTGAGGGCACGCAGGATCTGGGCGCCGACGCCGAACAGGCGGGCGTCCCACTTCACCGGGTGATCTCGGGTGCCGTTCAGATTGGCGAGCAACTCGCGACCGGACTGCGGGCGGTACAGCAGCACGATGACGCCAGCCTCGCCCTTCGCCAGCGTGGCCAGGGACTCATTGACCGGGAAACTGTGGCGACCGCTTTCGGGGTCGAGGAAATCGACCACCGAGATCGGCTCGTGCACCCGCACCAGCGTTTCACGGCCCGGCTGGATGTCGCCGCGGCTGAGGGCGAAGTGCACGTCGCCCGAGGTCTTGTCCTCGAAGGCGGTGAGCCGAAAGGCGCCGTACGGGGTGTCGACGTCCTTTTCGATGACTTTCTCGATCAGGTGCTCGGTCGCGGCGCGGTATTCGATCAGGTCGCGGATCGCGCCGATCTTCAGTCCATGCTCCTTGCCGAACTCGATCAGGTCGGGCAGGCGCGCCATCGTGCCGTCGTCCTTCAGGATCTCGCAGATCACCGAGGCAGGCTCGAGGCCGGCGAGATGGGCGAGATCGCAGCCGGCTTCGGTGTGGCCGGCGCGGATCAGCACGCCGCCCTTCTGCGCGGTGAGCGGGAAGATGTGGCCGGGCATCACGATGTCTTCCGGCCTGGCGTGGCGGGCCACGGCAACCTGCACGGTGCGGGCGCGGTCGTGCGCCGAGATGCCGGTGGTGACGCCCGTGGCGGCCTCGATCGACACGGTGAAGGCGGTGCCGTGCGGTGTGCGGTTGTCGCGAACCATCTGCTGCAGGCCGAGCTGGCGGCAGCGCTCGTCGGTGAGCGTCAGGCAGATCAGGCCGCGGCCATGCTTGGCCATGAAGTTGATCGCCTCGGGCGTGACGAATTCGGCCGCCATCACGAGGTCGCCCTCGTTCTCGCGGTCTTCCTCGTCCACCAGGATGACCATTCTGCCCGCCTTGATGTCGGCGATGATGTCGGTAATCGGCGCGAGTGCGCTCATGCGGTTTCCTTGTCTGCTGTGCTTGCTGGCGTTCTGACGATGCGGCGTTGTGCGTGGTTCAGCCTTGCGCGGCGGCTTCCTCGCTGCGCCAGGCGAGCATGCGCTCGACGTAGCGGGCGATGAGGTCGATCTCGAGATTGACCTTGCTGCGGGGTGCGAGGTGCTTCAGGTTGGTCATCGCCACCGTGTGGGGGATCAGGTTGATCCAGAAGTCGCGCCCCTCGACGCGGTTCACCGTCAGGCTGACGCCATTCACGGTGATGGAGCCCTTCTTCGCGATGTAGCCGGCGATGGCGGCAGGGGCGCGGATCACCAGTTCATGGCTTTCGCCCAAGGGTTCGAACTTCTGCACTTCGCCCACGCCATCCACATGGCCGGTGACGAGGTGGCCGCCGAGGCGGTCGGCCAGGCGCAGCGCCTTTTCCAGGTTGAGCTCGTTGCCCACGGCATCCAGCCCCACCGTGCAGTTCAGCGTCTCGCGCGAGACGTCGTACTTGAGCCTGCCGCCGTTCATTTCGATGACGGTCAGGCACACCCCGCTGTGCGCGATGCTGTCGCCGACGATGACGTCGGACAGGTCGAGTCCGTTGGTGTCGACGGTGAGGCGAATGCCGTCTGTGAGCGGCTCGATGTGTTCGATGCGGCCGACGGCCGCGACGATGCCGGAGAACATGAAGGGTTTGAACTGTAAGGAGAAAGGCGGGATTGTAGGGGAAAAAGCGGGGCTTGGACCTGGACGCGGGTCACTCGAGGCGATCTGTCCAGTATTCCGGTGCGCGGTGCTGGTGCGCGAACGCGATCACATACAGGCAATCGTTCTCCACCGAATACAGGAGCTTGTAGGGGAAACGTGTGAGCAGCAAGCGGCGGATACCGTCCGTTTCCACCGTGCACGAGAAAGGCCACAGGCGGATGCGCTGCAGCGCCTGCCTTGCGTCGTGTTTGAGGCCTTGCCCCAGGCCTTGCTGCTGCCTCTCGTAATACGCGAATGCGTCGTTGAATTCCTGCTGGGCTTCCGGCGAGAACAGCACGCGCATCAAAACGGTCCGAGTACGTCTTCGGCCGGGATGCCCTCGATGGTGCCTGTCCGATAGGCCGCGAGGCGGCGAGCGGCCTCTTCCCGCCACAGTCGATCGATTTCGGGATCAGGGCGGTCGAGGCTGCTCAGGATTTCTTCGACCAGCGCGAAGCGCTCATCCGGCTTCAGCTTGCGGGCCTTGTCTGCGAGGTCGCGTGTCAGTGTGTCCATGGCCTTCCCTGTCAGCAAAATCCAAGTCTAGGTCACAGCGCCCGATCCAGCACTGCCGCGAACGCCTCGGCCTTCATGTAGCCCACCACGCGCAGGCCTTCGCGTTCCTGGCCTGCGGGGTCGAAGAAGATGATCCCCGGCGGGCCGAACAGGCCGAAGCGCTTGAGCAGGGCCTTGTGCTCGTCGTCGTTGGCGGTGACGTCGGCCTTCAGCAGCAGCATGCGTCCCATGCGCTCGGCCACCTGCGGGTCGCTGAACGTATAGCGCTCCATTTCCTTGCACGACACGCACCAGTCGGCATAAAAGTCCAGCATGACCGGGCGGTCGGTACTGGCCAACCGCGCGTCGAGTTCGGCGACGGAGCCGACCTTCTCGAACCGGGGTGTGGCGACCGGTGCCGAGGCTTCGGCGCGCAAAACCGCGAGCGGCTGCAGCGGATCGCGCGAGCCAGCGAGCGAGCCCACCAGCATCGCCGCGCCGCAGATCAGCAGCACGACTCCCACCCCTTTCCAGAATCGCTGCCAGCCTTTCGCCTGCGGCGGCAGCGGATCGATCGCATGCAGGAAGATGCCGGAGAACATCAGCAGCGCCGTCCAGCCCAGCATTGTCGCCAGCGGCGGGATCACCGGGCTCAGCATCCACAGCGCCACCGCCAGCAGCAGCACGCCGAAGGCCTTCTTGACGCCTTCCATCCACGGCCCGACCTTGGGCAGCAGCGAGCGCGAGGCGACGCCCACCGCCAGCAGCGGCGCGCCCATGCCCAGCCCCATGGCGAACAGCGCCCAGCCGCCGAGTACCGCGTCCCCGGTCTGCGCGATGTAGAGCAGCGCGCCGGCCAGCGGCGCCGCCACGCAGGGGCCGACGATCAGCGCCGACAGCACGCCCATCACCGCGACGCCGCCGAGGTGGCCGCCCTTCTCGTGGCTGGCGGTGGTGGCGAGCCGGCTCTGCAGCGCGCTCGGCAGCTGCAGCTCGTAGAAGCCGAACATCGACAGCGACAGCAGCACGAACACCAGCGCGAAGGCCGACAGCACCCAGACATTCTGCAGCGCCGCCGACAGCAGCGTGCCGGTCACGCCGGCGGCAACACCCGCCAGCGCGTAGGTGACCGCCATGCCCAGCACGTAGGCGAGCGACAGCATGAAAGCGCGGGTGTGCGAGACCTTGTGCCCCTGGCCGACGATGATGCCCGACAGGATGGGGATCATCGGGAAGGTGCACGGCGTGAAGGCCAGCAGCAGGCCGAAGCCGAAGAAGCTGAGCAGAACCAGCGGCGCGCTGGCGTCCTTCAGCAGGCCGGCGATGCGCCCGCTCTCGTCGCCGTCTGCGCCCTCGGGGCCGGTCGCTGCAGCGTCGGGGGCGGCACGTTGAGCAGGCATGCTCGAGCTGCCGGCGAGCACCTTGTCGAGCAGGCCGCCTGCTTTTGGTGGCGGAGCAGCGAGGTCGATGGCGGCCTTCTGCTGCGTGGGCGGGTAGCAGATGCCGCCGTCCCAGCAACCCTGGCTGGTGACGAGCAGTTCGAAGCGCGTGGCTTCGGCCGGCGCGTTCACCGGCAGCAGGATGCGCAGCTCGCCGCGGTGCGTCTCGACTTCGCCGAAGAACTCGTCCTGTTTGAGCTTGCCCGCCGGCTTCTCCGGCGCGCCCAGCGTGACGCCGGGGTGATCCACTTCGTAGCGGAACTTGTTGCCATACAGGTAGTAGTCCTTCGCCACCTTGAAGACGACCTCTATCGTCTGCGCGTCGAGGGCGTGGGCGCGCATGGCGAAGGCCTTTTCCGGTTCGATCGGATCTGCGGCGAGGGCGGACGGCGCGGTGAAGGACAGCAGGTTCGCCAGCAGGGCGAGCAGGATCAGCAGGCGGTGCATCATCGGATGAAGGGGCAGGAAAAGGGGCGACGCTCAGAGTGAGGTTCAGGGTGCGGAATCGTCAGGTCCCGGCGGCAGAGGCCGGGTCTCGTCCGCCACCCATTTGGCGAAAGGGGCGAAGACCTGCTGTACAGGGACCGCGACGATTTCCGGAAGTTCGTAGGGGTGGGCGTCGAGGATCGCCGCCTGCAATGCGGCGTAACGCTCCGTTGTGGTCTTGATCAGCAACGGCACTTCGCGTGCAGACTCGACCGCGCCCCGCCAGCGATAGACCGAGGTGCATGCTGCCAGCAGGTTCACACAAGCTGCGAGTCGTTCCGCGATGAGCCGCTCGGCGAGCGCACGCGCAGCGGCTTCGTCGGGTAGATTGGTGAGCACGATCAGCGTCGTGTTGCCGGGCGATGCCGTCATGTCCGTCTCCGCAAGGCAGGGCCCCGCATTATCGACGACGGGGCGAGCTTGCGCCCTGTCGTCGATCAAGGCCGGGGGCCGCCGCCGGATAGAAATCTCCGGCCGGATCCGTCAGTGCATGCGCGTTGCAAGCCCCCCGGTCATCGGGAGCTGGGAAAGATGATGATCATCCCCTCGGTCGAGCGCAGTCCGCACGGGGCGTTGCGGGCCGTCCAGCCCGCGACCGCGCGCTCGCACGCGAACTGACCGGGCGGCGGCCTCCCGCCTGAAATTGACGCCGCGGCGCTAGATCGGCCGTGGCGCGAAGGCCTGCAGGTCGCCGGGCTTGCGCAGCATCTTGTCGACCTCGGCCAGATGCAGTTCTTCGGCGTGAATCATCTGGCGTGAAAACTCTTCCAGCGCCACCGAGCGGCCTTCGACCTGCGCAAGCAGTTCGCGGTAAAGGCCCAGCGCCTTGCCTTCGGCCTCCAGAGACTCCCGCAGGATGGCGCCGACGTCGTGTTGGTGGGAGTCGAGCAGCGGGCCGATGCCCAGCGATGGATAGGCGCCCAGCGTCGTGATCCATTCCCCCGCCTGGCGCGCGTGGAGCAGCGATTCGTCCGCCTGCGCATTGAGCCAGGACACGATGGGGATGCGGCCGAAACCAAACACGAGGAAGGAGTAATGCGTGTAGCGCACCACGCCTGCGAGTTCCGCTTCCAAGATGCGGTTCAGCACTGCGACGACGGCTTCCTTGTCGATCTCTGCCATGACGTTCTCCTTCCCTGTGGGTAAGGCCGGCGTCGTGGGTTGCGGGTGACTGCCGCAGGCTGCCCCTCGGGGCCGGCTCGTTACACTCTAGTCGACCGGCAGAATCGCGCAACATGACGGTTGCGCGAGATCGGAGCCCCGGTTGCGCCAGTCTGCCGACGCTCAGCAGTCCGCGCCGACGGTCCGGTTGAATGCCGGTACGGCCGTTTTCGACACGCGCGCGGCGCGAACCGCCAGGCGCCGCTGCTGGGCCACGGCCTCCTCGAACTGTACGACCTCGTCCGCCGCGTCGGCGAGGATGTTGCGGGCAACGCGGTGCTGCATGTGCCACAGCGGTGCGTCGGCGAGGGCCGCGTTCGCTTCCGCGACGGCGTTCCGCAGCATCCTGTTCTCGGCGGCAAGCAGGGCGAGCTCACGCGCCGTCGGTTGGGTTTTCCCGCGACCGCGGGTGATGGTGTGCAGCAGTTTTCCGATGTTCATGACGATGTTCTCCATGACGCGGCCAGCCTGACGCGTCGTGCGCCGGTGTAGCCGGTTGTTGCATCGCAGCATAGCTAAATGGTTGAAAAAAGCAACGACCGGAAACATTTTGTGCGTCATTGCCGCAGGTATCGCAGGTCGGGCGTGACGAATTTCACGCGGCTGCCCGGCCGACGCGCGGCGAGCGGCGTGCGGTCAGCCCTATAAGGAACGAGGCCCCGCAGGGCCTCGTTTCACAATCGGATGGGAGCCTGGAGGCTCAGGCGACGTCCTGCACGGGCCCGACCAGGGTCACCGGGACCCGTGAGCGCCGCGACACTTCGCTGGCCACCGAGCCCATCAGCAGGTTCATCAGGCCGCTGCGGCCGTGTGAGCCCATCACGATGCGATCGAAGCCGCGCTCTTCGGCATAGCGTACGATCGTGTCGGCCACATGGCCGACGGCGATGTGGTGCGAGTAGGGCACGCCTGCCGTGTCGAGCAGCCGGCGCGCGTTCGCCAGCGCGGCCAGCCCTTCCTCGCGGTGGTAGTCGTCGACCTCCTCCTGGCTGACGAAGCTGCGCGCGTGGCCGTCGATCGGGAACTGCACGCTGAGCAGGTGGATCTCCAGGTCCGGCGTCGCCTGCCGCAATCTCAGTGTCTCGGCGATGGCACGATCGGCGTTGGCGGAGCCGTCGACCGGGATAAGCAGCTTGTGCATGTGCGCCTCCTTACCTGTTGTCACCCATCGGCTGCCGCGCGGCTTCGCCCAAGTCCAGTTCGACGATCGGCGCCATCTCGGGCTCGCGCCGCCGTGCGAGCCAGGTTCCGAGCAACACGACGAAGGCGGCGCCGATCACCGAGGTCAGGTAGTGCAGCCAGGACGGCGTGCCTTCGATCCAGGGCCTGAGCGCCACGTCACCGACGAACATGCCGCCGGCGATCCAGCCCAGCAGCGCGGCGCCGAGCGTGATCACCAGGGGGAAGCGATCCATCAGCTTCAGCACGAACTTGCTGCCCCAGACGATGATCGGGATGCTGACGACGATACCGAACACCACCAGGCCGAGGTCGCCCTTCGCCGCGCCGGCGACCGCGATCACGTTGTCCAGGCTCATCACCGCATCGGCGACGACGATGGTCTTGATCGCTCCCAGCAGGTGGGTGCTGCCTTCGATGTTGCCGTGCTCGTCCTCGTGCTCGGGCTGCAGCAGTTTGATGCCGATCCACAGCAGCAGCAGCGCGCCGACCACCTTCAGGAAGGGCAGCGCCAGCAGTTGCAGGGCGAAGAAGATCAGCACCACGCGCAGCGCGATCGCGCCCAGCACGCCCCAGGCGATGCCCTTGTTGCGCTGGTGCTCGGGAAGTTTGCGGCAGGCGAGCGCGATCACCACTGCGTTGTCGCCACCGAGCAGGATGTCGATGGCGATGATCTGCAGCACCGATAGCCAGAAGCTGGCGTGCATCATGGATTCGAACACGAAGCGTTCTCCTGGAAGGCGAGCCCGGGCGCGGCTCCTCGGGGGTCAGGCCGCAGGCGGGACGTTGCGCGCGATGAGTTCGCGGATCACGTGCAGGCGGGCGTGGAAGAAATGGTCGGCGCCGGGGACCACCGTCACCGGCAGATCCTGCGGCCGTGCCCAGTCGAGCACGTTGGCGAGCGCGACGGTGTCGTCGTTTTCGCCGTGGATCACCAGCGTCGGGATGCTCTTCGGCACCGGCGGAGTGTCGTAGTGACGCGCTCCGTCGGCCGCGGTGCCGGCCGCCATGCCGACGAGTACGAGCTGGCGTGGCGGCGCGATGCCGTCGGCGAGCCGGTTCGCCACCCGCGTTTGCACAAAGCCGCCGAAGGAGAAGCCGCCCAGCGCCAGCGGCGACACGCCCCAGCGCGACTGCGCCCAGCTGATCACCGACAGCATGTCCTCGGTTTCGCCTTCCCCTTGGTCGTGCACGCCTTCGCTCTGGCCCACGCCGCGAAAGTTCGGGCGGATCGCGGCATAGCCCAGATCACGGAAGCTGCGCGCCAGCGTGTGCGCGACCTTGTTGGTGTTGGCTCCGCCGAACAGCGGGTGCGGGTGGCATACCAGCGCCACGCCGCGCACGGCTTCCGGGGCGTCGATCAACACCTCGATGCTGCCGGCGTGGCCGCGCAACAGGGCGGATTCGGTGGGCAGCGGGCGGCTCATGCGGCGTTCTCCGGCAGGCGCAGGCGCTCGACGATGCGACCTTGCGCCAGGTGGCTGTCGATGATCTCGTCGATATCGTCCTTGTCGACGAAGGTGTACCACACGTTGTCCGGGTACACGACCAGCACCGGGCCATCGTCGCAGCGGCCCAGGCAGCCCGCCTTGTTGATGCGCACGCTCCCCTTGCCCTTCAGGCCCAGTTCGGCGGTGCGCTCCTTGGCATAGGTCTGCAGCGCGCTGGCGCCATGGTCGTTGCAGCAGCTGTCGCCGTTCTGGCGCTGGTTGCAGCAGAAGAAGACGTGGTGTTTGAAATAGCTCATCGCGGGGCTCTCGTCCGGGTTCATTGCATGTCGTGTGGCGTGCGCTGCGCTCCAGAGCAGCGCGAATGCCTCGATTATAGGTGGCGGCCGGGGTGGTTCGCCGCGCCGCTGAGGTGCTCGCCGCGCCACAGGCCGAGCGCGGACAGGAAGGCGAGCGCGAGGAAGGGCCACAGGCTGTCGGTCAGCTGGGTCAGGCCATGGAAGTTGAGGAAGTTGCTGAAGCTCGTCAGGCGCTGGTTGTAGAGCAGATAGGGGTTTTCCGGCATCAGGTTCACCAGCGCGGTGCTCGCCAGCAGCGTCATGCCTGCCAGGGCGTGCTGCAGCACGCGCGGCAGCAGCAGGGTGCCGCTCAGCAATAGGCCGCCGAACAGCAGTCCACGCGTTGCCCCGGGGGTCAGCCAGGCGAGCGGGGCGCCGGGAACGAAGAAGGTGGCGCTGGCGATCGTCTTCGCACCGATGCCGAGCAACAGCAGCAGCACGATGGGCCATGCGGTCGCGTGGCGCAGCATGCAGCGCGCGAACAGGCCGACCGCCAGCACCGACAGCGCAGTGAGCGCCGTCTCGAAGGCCATGAAGCGTTCCGGGCGGAAGGGCAGCGGCGCGGCGATGCCGAGCAGGCTGCGCACGTCGCCGCTGGCGAACAGCAGATCGGTGGCGGTGAGCTGGCTCAGCAGCCACAGGCCGAGCAACACCAGACCCGCGTCGCCGGTATGGCCGCCGATGACGTGGCGCGCGCGCCACTGGCGGGCGCGGCCATCGCGGCCGAACAGTGCACGCCCCCAGCGCGCGCCGGGCAGGGCGCCGAGAAAGCCGCCAAGCACATTTCCGCCGAGGTCGACGTTGCTGGCGATGCGCGAAGGCAGGAAGTTCTGTGCGGTCTCGAGGCCGAGGCTGACCAGCGCGGCGATCAGTGTCGCCGTCGCCACCGTGCGCGCGGCCGTCCACTGTGCGGGCAGGGCCGCGGCCAGCAGCAGGCCGAGGGGCAGGTAGCCGAGCACGTTGAACACGAGGTCGGCGAGGATGAAGTACTTGGGCCACGGCGCGACGAGGAAGTCGAACAGCGGCAGGCCGCTCGCCTTCCAGCCGGCCAGGGGGTGCAGGCAGGCGTAGGCCACCAGGAGCGCGTAGGCTATGGCGAGATTGCGCGGCAGGGATGAGACGGGGTGCGGCGTCGGAGGCATGCGGCAGGCGGGCTTGCGGGAGGCGCAAGTGTAACGGCTGCGCCGCCGGGCGGGCGCCATGACGATGCGTCGAGGTCACTGCATGCACCGCATTGGTGCCAACTCGGTCCGCTGGTGCATGACCGCAGGCACCGTATGCCGGGAAAGGGCGGGTTCGCATGGGTAGCACGCTTCTTGCGAAGGAGCGTTGTCCGCTCATCAAGCACAGCAAGAGGCGCTCCGTGTCGATACACGTCAAGCTGAACCACGTCACCCATTACCGCTACGACCGCGCAGTCGGGATGTCGCCGCAGGTCGTGCGCCTGCGTCCTGCGCCGCACTGCCGCACGCCGATCCACGCCTATTCGCTGACGGTCGATCCGGCCGGCCACTTCGTGAACTGGCAGCAGGATCCGCAGTCGAATTACCTCGCGCGCCTCGTCTTCCCGGAGAAGGCGCGCGAGCTCAAGATCGAGGTCGACCTGGTGGCCGAGATGTCGGTCATCAACCCGTTCGACTTCTTCCTCGAGCCGTACGCCGAGACGATTCCGTTTGCCTATGAGGATGGACAGCTCGTGGAGCTGGCGCCCTACCTGGACAGGATCCCGCTCGAAGACATCGGCCCGCGTTTCCGCGACTATCTGGGCGCCATTCCGCGCGAGTCCCGGGCCAGCGTTGATTTCCTGGTCGACCTGAATCTGCGCCTGCAGCAGGACATCGACTACCTGGTGCGTCTCGAACCGGGTGTGCAGACGCCAGAGGAAACCTTGACGCTGGCGAGCGGTTCCTGCCGCGACTCCGCCTGGCTGCTCGTGCAGCTGCTGCGCCACCTCGGCCTGGCGGCGCGCTTCGTGTCCGGCTACCTGATCCAGCTCACGCCCGACGTCAAGTCGCTGGACGGGCCGTCCGGCACCGAAGTCGACTTCACCGACCTGCACGCCTGGTGCGAGGTCTTCCTGCCCGGGGCGGGCTGGGTGGGGCTGGACCCGACCTCGGGCCTGTTTGCCGGCGAGGGCCACATTCCGCTCGCCTGCTCGCCCGAGCCGTCCTCGGCGGCGCCGATCACCGGCTACACCGACGAGTGCGAGTGCGAGTTCGAGCACCGCATGACGGTCGAGCGCGTGTGGGAGGCACCGCGCGTGACCAAACCCTACACGGACGAGCAGTGGGCGGCGATCGAGGCGCTCGGCCACCACATCGACGGCGACCTCGCCGCGCACGACGTTCGCCTCACCCAGGGCGGCGAGCCTACCTTCGTGTCGCTCGACGACCGCGATGGCGCGGCGTGGAACGGCGACGCGCTCGACCCGCCGAATCGTGACGTGGGCATGCCGAGCAAGCGCACGCTGGCCGAGAACCTGATGTTCCGCCTGAAGGATCACTACGCGCCGCAGGGTCTGCTGCACTTCGGCCAGGGAAAGTGGTACCCGGGCGAGCAGCTACCGCGCTGGTCGCTGAATTGCTTCTGGCGCCGCGACGGCCAGCCCATCTGGCGCGACCCGGACCTGCTCGCGCGCGAGCTGTCGGGCACCGCGGCCGACGCGGCCACTGCGGGGCGCTTCCTCGCCCGCGTCGGCGAGCGCCTCGGCGTGGATGCGAAGTGGATGATGCCGGCGTATGAAGACGCCTGGTACTACCTGTGGCGCGAGCGCCGCCTGCCGGCAAACGTCGATCCGCACGACTCGCGGCTCGATGACCCGCTGGAGCGCGCCCGCCTGACGAAGGTTTTCGACCAGGGGCTGAAGCAGGTCATCGGCCACGTGCTGCCGATCGTACGCGGCCATGCGGGCGCGGCGCGCTGGCAGAGCGGGCCGTGGTTCCTGCGCCCCGAGCGGCTGTACCTGATGCCTGGCGATTCGCCGCTGGGCTACCGCCTGCCGCTCGATTCACAGCCTTGGGTGGGCAAGGGCGATTACCCGTGGCTCCACCATCCCGACCCGAGTCAGACCTTTGCGTCGCTGCCGGCCCACGCCGAGTTGCGCCAGCAACTGCGATCGGCCGGGGTGACCGCGGGCGCGACCATCGGTGCAGACAGCGGCCTCGGCTTCACCGCCCACGGTGGCGGATGGACGCCCGGTCGCGCCGAACATGCGGGCTTCCATGCTGCGCAGGGCGAGGATGCCGTGCCGCTCCCCGGTGCCGCCGAGGCCGCGCTCGCGAGCCGCGACGAGCGCGGCGACCCCGCCCGCCCGCCACGCCTGCACGAATCCGCCGCCTGGATCACTCGCAGCGCGTTGTGCGCCGAGCCGCGTGGCGGCCTGCTCTACCTCTTCATGCCGCCGACGGTGGCGCTGGAGGACTACCTCGAGATCGTCACCGCGATCGAGGACACCGCCGCCGAGTTCGCGCTGCCGGTGGTGCTCGAAGGCTACGAGCCGCCGTCCGACCCGCGCCTGGCGCACTTCCGCATCACTCCCGACCCGGGCGTGATCGAGGTCAACATCCACCCCGCGGGCAACTGGGACGAACTCGTCGAGCGCACCACCACGCTGTACGACGAGGCCCGGCAGTCGCGCCTGTCGACCGAGAAGTTCATGCTCGACGGTCGCCACACCGGCACTGGCGGTGGCAACCACTTCGTGCTCGGCGGCGCCACGCCGGGCGATTCGCCGTTCCTTCGCCGGCCCGACCTGCTGCGCAGCCTGGTGAGCTACTGGCACAACCACCCCAGCCTGTCCTATCTGTTCTCGGGGCTCTTCATCGGTCCCACCTCGCAGGCGCCGCGGGTGGACGAGGCGCGCCACGACTCGGTGCACGAGCTGGAAGTCGCCTTCCAGCAATTCCCCGAGGTCGGCAAGGCGGTCCCGCCCTGGCTCATCGACCGCCTGCTGCGCAACCTGCTCATCGACGCCAGCGGCAACACCCACCGTTCCGAGTTCTGCATCGACAAGCTCTACAGCCCGGACAGCGCCACCGGCCGGCTTGGCCTTCTCGAGCTGCGTGCCTTCGAGATGCCGCCGCACGCGCGCATGAGCCTCGCCCAGCAACTGCTGCTGCGCGCGCTGATCGCACGCTTCTGGCGTCAGCCCTACGCGCCCGGCCGTCTGCGGCGCTGGGGCACCGAGCTGCACGACCGCTTCCTGCTGCCGCACTGGGTGGCGGAGGACTTCCGCGATGTCGTCACCGAGTTGCGCGAATTCGGCTACGCGGTCGAGTTCGACTGGTTTGCGCCGCACTTCGAGTTCCGTTTCCCGAAGTACGGCGAATTCGCTGCGCGCGGCGTGCAGGTCGAACTGCGCATGGCGCTCGAGCCCTGGCACGTGATGGGCGAGGAGGGCGCGCCCGGTGGTACCGTGCGCTATGTCGATTCCTCGGTGGAGCGCGTGCAGGTGAAGGTGAGCGGACTCAACGACGACCGTCACGTGCTGACCTGCAACGGCCGCGCCATGCCGCTGCAGCCGACCGGCGTGGTCGGCGAGTTCGTCGCCGGCGTGCGCTATCGCGCGTGGCAGCCGCCGTCCTGCCTGCATCCGACCATCGGCGTGCATGCGCCGCTGGTGTTCGACCTGGTCGATGGCTGGATGCAGCGCTCGATGGGCGGTTGCGTGTATCACGTGGCCCACCCGGGCGGGCGCAACCACGAGACCTACCCGGTCAATCCCTACGAGGCCGAAGGCCGCCGCCTGGCGCGCTTCACCACCACCGGCCACACGCCCGGTCGCATCGTCGTGCCCGTGTCGGCGCGTAATGCCGATTTCCCGTTCACCCTCGATCTTCGCCGCCAGGGGTGATGCCCGATGCAGGTCCATCCGGACAGCCCGCCCGCCTTGCTCGCCGCCTATGCGGCGCGGCCCGACCGCTACGACGAGCTGGCCCAGCGCATTGGCAGCGTGGCGGTGCTGCGGCCGCACTGGCGCGATTTCTTCCGTGGCCTGGCGGCAATGCCGGCGGAGGAGACGGCTGCCCGGCGCGCGGCGCTGCGGCGGCAGATTCACGAGAACGGCATCACCTACAACGTGTATGCCGATCCGCGCGGATTCGAGCGGCCCTGGGAGCTCGACCTCCTGCCCTACATCCTGCCGGCGGTCGAGTGGGCGCAGATCGAGGCGGCGGTGATCCAGCGCGCGACCCTGTTCAACCGCATCCTTGCCGATCTCTACGGCGAGCAGTCGCTGCTGCAGCAAGGCCTGATTCCACCGGCGCTGATCTATGGTCACAGCGGTTTCCTGCGGCCGCTGGTGGGCGCGAAGCCGCCGCGCGGCCTGTTCCTGCACCTGTATGCGGTGGACCTGGCGCGCTCGCCCGACGGCCGCTGGTGGGTGGTAACGGACCGCACCCAGGCGCCGTCGGGGGCCGGCTACGCACTCGAGAACCGCGGCGTGGTCGCGCGAGCGCTGCCGGAGCTTTATCGCGCTGCCGGCGTGCAGCCCCTCGTTCCCTTCTTCGAGTCCTTCCGTGAAGGTCTTGCCGCGCTGGCGCCAGCCGCGGGGAAGGGCGCGGGCGACGATCCCCTGATCGTCGTGCTGACCCCGGGGCCTTACAACGAGACCTACTTCGAGCATGCCTTTCTTGCCCGCGAGTTGGGCTTTCCGCTCGTCGAGGGGCAGGATCTCACCGTGCGCAAGGAAAAGGTTTATCTGCGCACGCTGGAAGGGCTGCGTCGCGTGCACGTCATCCTGCGCCGCGTCGACGACGTCTGGTGCGATCCCCTCGAGCTGCGCGACGACTCGGCGCTGGGGGTCGCAGGCCTGGTTGCGGCGGTGCGTGCCGGGCAGGTGGCGGTGGCCAACGCGCTGGGCAGCGGCATCCTCGAGACGGGCGCGTTGCTCGGCTATCTGCCGCGACTGTCCGAGCACCTGCTCGGACAGAAGCTGAAGCTGCCCTCGGTCGCCACCTGGTGGTGTGGAGAGGGCGCCGCCTGCGCATATGCGCTGGCGCATCTGCGCGAACTGGTGGTGAAGCCGGCCTATCCCGGCGCTGGCGGCAGCGCGCCGATCTTCTGCCGCGACCTGCCGCCCGCCGCACTCGAGGCGCTGGCCGCGAGCATTGCCGCGCGGCCCTTCGAGTTCGTCGCGCAGGAAATGGTGAACATCTCCCAGGCGCCGGTGCTGGCCGGCGAGGACGGCGCAGCCGGCGCCCTGCTGGCGCGCAACATCGGCCTGCGGGTGTTCGCCGCGGCCGGACCGGAGGGCTTTCGGGTGATGCCCGGCGGCCTGGTGCGGGTCGCACCCGAAACGGACATGCGCGTCGTTTCGATGCAGCACGGTGGCGGCAGCAAGGACGTCTGGGCGCTCGACGGCCCAAGCGCGACCGCCGCGCGAGGGGGGGCGGCCGCAGCGCGACGCGGGGTGGTCGCAGTGCCAGGGCAGATCGCGCC
>JAFLDS010000042.1 GCA_017302295.1 Thauera sp.
GTGTTGCGGGTAGCGCCCAGCTTTCACCGGCATCATCGACAGCCCGCCTTCGCGCGGGCTGTTTGCATCGTGGGGCTGAGGAACGGCTTAGCGTACGATTTTTTCCGTTTTCTGAGACGACCCGAACTGCGCGTCGAGCTTCGCCAGCGCCTGGCGTCGGCGCTCGACCTGCTGGCACAGGTCGGCCAGACGCGCCGACGCCTCATCGCCGTCAGCGGCGTCCAGCGCCCGGCACAACCGCGTCAGCAGGTCGAGGCCGATGCCTGCCTCCAGGGCGGCCCGCACGAAGCACAACCGCTGCAAGGCCTCCGCATCGAACAAGCCATAGCCGCCGGCGGTGCGCGCCACCGGCCGCAACAATCCACGCACCATGTAATCCCGCACGACATGCACGCTCACCCCTGCGTCATCAGCCAGTCGGGACACCGTGTAGGCGTTCATCGAACACCTCCTGTTCCTCACCCGGCGCAGCAGGACAGCTGCTTCACGTCCTTGTTGAACGTCTGCGCCGCGAGCTTCAACCCTTCAACCATCGTCAGGTACGGGAACAACTGCTCGGCCAGTTCCTGTACCGTCATGCGATTGCGGATGGCGAGCACTGCGGTCTGGATCAGTTCGCCCGCTTCCGGCGCCACCGCCTGTACACCGATGAGCCGTCCGCTACCTTCCTCGATGACCAGCTTGATGAAGCCGCGCGTGTCGAAGTTGGCGAGCGCGCGCGGCACGTTGTCGAGGGTGAGCAGGCGGCTGTCGGTCTCGATGCCGTCGTGGTGCGCCTCCGCCTCGCTGTAGCCCACCGTCGCCACTTGCGGGTCGGTGAACACCACGGCTGGCATCGCGGTCAGGTCGAGGGCCGCGTCACCGCCAGTCATGTTGATCGCGGCACGGGTGCCCGCCGCGGCCGCCACATAGACGAACTGCGGCTGGTCGGTGCAGTCGCCGGCGGCGTAAATGTGCGGGTTACTCGTGCGCATGCCCTTGTCGATGACGATGGCGCCCTGCGCATTGAAGGTGACGCCTGCCGCTTCGAGGTTCAGGCCGCGTGTGTTCGGTGCGCGGCCGGTGGCGACCAGCAGCTTGTCGGCGGCAATGATGCCGTGCCCGGTGGTCAGTACGAATTCCCTGTCCGCATAAGCGACGTGGCTCGCCTGGGTATGCTCCAGCACCTCGATGCCCTCGGCACGGAAGGCGGCGGTGACGGCCTCGCCGATGGCCGGGTCTTCGCGGAAGAACAGCGTGTTGCGCGCCAGGATCGTGACCTGGCTGCCCAGCCGGGCGAAGGCCTGTGCCAGTTCGACGGCCACCACCGACGAGCCGATCACGGCGAGCCGCTCGGGGATGCTGTCGCTCACCAGTGCCTCCGTTGATGTCCAGTACGGCGTGTCCTTCAGCCCGGGGATCGGCGGCACGGCCGCACTGGCGCCGGTGGCGACCAGGCAGCGGTCGAACGCCACCACGCGCTCGCCACCTTCGACCAGGCGCACGGTCAGGGTGTGTTCGTTCTTGAAACTGGCCTCTCCGCGCAGCACGGTGATGGAAGGATTGCCGTCCAGGATGCTCTCGTACTTGGCGTGGCGCAGTTCATCGACGCGCGCCTGCTGCTGGGCCAACAATCGCTCGCGCAGGATCGCCGGCGGGGCGGCTTTGATGCCGCCATCGAACGGGCTTTCCCGGCGCAAATGGGCGATGTGGGCGGCGCGGATCATGATCTTGGACGGCACGCAGCCGACATTGACGCAGGTGCCGCCGATGGTGCCGCGCTCGATCAACGTGACCCGCGCGCCTTGCTCGATGGCCTTCAGCGCCGCCGCCATCGCGGCACCGCCGCTGCCGATGACAGCGATATGTAAACCACCCCCATCGCCCCCCGCCTTGTCGCCACTGCCCAGCCACTCGCGCATCTTGCCGAGCAACCCGCTGCCCATCGCGGCGGGCGGCGCATCGGCGAGCGCGGCCCGGTAGCCAGCTGCTGCGACTGCCGAGACGAGCATCGTCGGATCAAGCGCCGGCTCCCCGCTCACACGGGCCAAGGCGTCAGGGTACGACACCTCCGCCTTATGAACACCGGGCACGGTGAGAAGCACCTTCTCGACGTGGTTTGCGCAGGAATCGCAAGTCATCCCGGTGACGTGCAGAACACGGCCATTCATTTCATACCCCCTTCTTCTGGTTCAGTCCGATTTCAACTTCGCAGCAGACCGCTTCCGCCCGCCGGCGACGCCAGGCGTAGATCGTGATACCAACAAAAATGACGAGGGCCGGGATCAGCACGTAATCAAGCCACCCAACCCAGGCGGACAGACCCAGGACGCCGAGCAAAATCACGAGAACGGGCGTCGCGCAGCACACTGCGGCGATCACCGAACCGGCGATACCGGTCTTGAGCAAGGTCCGGTTATCCATGACTTACTTCTTGAGGCCGGAGGGATAGCCGGCGTCGGCGGTGGCCTTGGTGAGAGCTTGGACGTTGGTCTTCGTATCGTCGAAGGTGACGACGGCCTCGAGCTTCTCGAAGCTCACCGCGGTCTTGCTCACGCCTTCGACCTTGGAGAGCGCTTTCTTGACCGTGATCGGGCAGGCGGCGCAAGTCATGCCGGGCACCGACAGCGTGACAGTCTGCGTGGCGGCCCACACCGGGGCAGCAACGGCGACGAGGACGAGGGAGGCAAACAGCTTTTTCATGGCGAACTCCTGATCAGTAGAAAAATGGCACGACGAAGGGAAAGGCGAGCGCGACCAGAACCAGCGCGACCACGATCCAGAACATGAGCTTGTAGCTGCCCCGCACCTGTGGAATCGCGCACACCTCCCCCGGCTTGCAGGCTTGCACCGGGCGGAAGATGCGCCGGTAAGCAAAGAACAGCGCCACCAGCGCCGCGCCGATGAAGATCGGGCGGTATGGCTCCAGCACAGTCAGGTTGCCGATCCAGGCGCCGGAAAAGCCGAGCGCGACCAACACGAGGGGGCCGAGGCAGCAGGTCGAGGCGAGGATGGCCGCGACACCGCTGGTGGCCAGCGCGCCACGACCGTTCTTGGGTTCCGACATAAAGCTTCTCCTTCCGGGTCTTTGCTTGATGTTGTAACGTTACTGCCGTAGTCAACTACGGAGTCAAGCGGTATGGAGAACGATCTGGAGAATCTGACCATCGGCGCCTTCGGCAAGGCGGCCGGGGTCAATGTGGAGACGATCCGGTTCTATCAGCACAAGGGCTTGCTGCCCGAGCCGGCGCGGCCCTATGGCAGCATCCGCCGCTACGGCAGGGCGGATGTAGCACGGGTGAAGTTCGTGAAATCAGCCCAGCGGTTGGGGTTCAGCCTGGATGAGATCGCCGAGCTGCTGCGGCTGGAGGATGGCACCCACTGCGACGAAGCCAGCCGCCTGGCCGAGCACAAGCTCCAGGACGTGCGCGCCAAGCTGGCCGACCTGGCTCGCATGGAAATCGTCTTGTCCGAGCTTGTGTGTGCCTGCCATGCACGGAAGGGGAACGTGTCTTGCCCGCTGATTGCGTCGCTGCAAGGGGAGAAAGAACCTTGCAATGTCGGTAGCCGAGAGGCGGCTACCCCTTAACGTACGTTTTTTTCCGTTTTCTGAGACGACCCCTTAAAGGGCACCTTCGGACCTTAGCGTACGATTTTTCCCGTTTCGTGAGCTGACCCCTAGAAGGGGATGCCGTCGCGCAGATTGCTCATTGTCTGCAAGCAAGGCGCCTTTGAGTTTGGTGCTCCACGCATGCGTGCAGGGCAGAGTAAGTTTGATCAATCACACCCGCCGATCCTGAGAAAGGTAGACAGAAAAAGCCCCCGGGATCGACACCGGGGGCAAGTTCATCCTGAAACGCGCGAATCAGCTACGGGAGTCGTGGCGGAGGATGCTGTCGAGACGCATGACCTCGTCGCCGTGCATCATGATCTTCTGCCCATCCTTGGTCTCCATCACTTCGCCGTGTTTCATCCTCACCGCACGGCCCATCTTGTCCTCCATGCCCATTTTTCCATCCTTGAAGATGTAGACCGTCGAACCATCCTTCATCGGGATGGATTTCTCGACCTGATCGACATCGACCGCGAAGGCGGATGTCGTGGCAATACCCAGCGCCGCGACCATTAGTGCCTTCTTCAACATTTTCGTCTCCTTGAATGAACCACTGAAAATCCCATCGGGCGTCGCCGTTAGGAGTTTGCCCGATGCCTTACCCGCCTCGGTTCCTGGGGAACCTTGGTGTGATCAGGAGCCGCTGCGGTAAAGGGGGCTTTCTTCGAGATAGACAGTCACCTTGTCGCCCCCTTGGACCACCTTCGAAAGCGGAAAGCTGTTTGTGCCGAGGGTGTCGAAGGTCCAGTTGACCGTCTTGTCACCGACCTTCAGGGCAACCGTCTCGAGCCGCGTGACGTTGATGTAGCGCGTGTCCGCATTGACGATCACGGTGCGGGAGGGCGTGGCGTTGCTCGCGTAGCCATATGTGGCCAGCTCTCGCTCAGTCGGGCTCGAAGCGCGTGCCTGGACATGCTCGAGCCAGTGCAGCGCACCGCCCTCGGAATAGTCTTCGTGTGCGAACGCAGCGGAAGATCCAAGGGTGCTGATGGCCGAGACGGCGAGAACGGCGATGATCGACTTTTTCATGGTGGCTCCTTGTCCAGTTGTCCAGATTGGCTGCTCGTGCTTGAGTAACCATGGACTCGATCATAGGAGCCGACCACTGACAGGGCAGTGACCGGGTAATTACGTTTAGGTCATAAGAATGCAAGGGTACGGTCAGGGTTGGCGAGCCAGGGTTCGTCAGCCCCAGGCCTTGACCGAACGGCAGACGCGCATGCAGCCGGTTGATGACTTGGGAAGGCTCACAAGACGGACGAGATAGCTCAAGACCAAACCTCCCAAGCTGATGGGTGTTGTTTGATGTTTGAACCACAACGTTCTGTTCAAGCTATTACCCATCTCTGCGGCTCATCCCTCCTCGGCGACCGCGCAAACCGCATCGGGATAACGGCCATCCGGACCACACTCCCGCCCGCTGCACTCGTTGCGTCATCTCCAACCTTGGTGCCGGCAACGGAGTTGCGCCCACACGTGGGCGGGTCGATTCTCGCCACGGCCCTGACGTTTCCGTTTGTTGCGAATTTCCCGCAACAATCCGGACTCCTGTATAAAACGGCCGACGGATCGCCGAAGGCGCCCAGCCCTCGCGAAACCGACCCGACATGACCGTGTTTGCCTCCTCGTCCGTCTTCTCGCGAAAGATCGCCCGCATGCTGGTGAGGGGGGTGATCGGGCTGCTGATGCTCTCGCATGCGCTGTTCGCGTTCTCGAGCGCGATCTCGCTGTCTCACGACCCCTTGCGTGCAAGCACGCACGCGCATGCGTTTGCCGATGCAGACACAGGTCAGGACGATCATGGCCATCGCCATGATGATTTCGAGGACGAGGGCGGCCCCCACCAACACGGGCACAACCCGGCCGATCACAGTCACGACAAGCCCCACGCACGCGATGGGTATCCCACCGTTGTCCGATCAGTGGCTCGCCGACGAGCGTCGACCCGCCTATCCTGCGCCCTGCGCCCTGCTCGAGCGCCCGCCAAAACGTCTCCTGATCGTTTGACCTGTCGAGTTCCGCGCGCGTGAAGCGCCGGACTCACCCAGCAAACTTCATCGGAAGACTCTCATGACGCATTCCTTCCCCAGCCGGGGGCGGGCAGCCGTGCTGCCACGCTCCGGGCCGCTGCTGTACGCTTTCACAGGCGTACTGCTCTACCTGCTCCTGACCGCTTTCGCGCACGCCCACGGCGTGGCCGAGGGCGACAAGGGCTACATCCAGGAGATCTCGGGCACGCACCTGCTGCCCTTCACCTACCTTGGCGCCAAGCACATGGTCACCGGTTACGACCATCTGCTGTTCCTCGCCGGGGTGATCTTCTTCCTCTACAAGCTCAAGGACATCGCGCTCTACGTCAGCCTGTTCGCGATCGGGCACTCGGTCACCATGCTGTACGGCGTCTACGCCGGGGTGAACGTCAATGCCTACCTGATCGACGCGATCATCGGCCTGTCGGTCGTCTACAAGGCGCTCGACAACCTGGGCGCCTTCCAGCGCTGGTTCGGCGTACAGCCCAACACCAAGGCGGCGACGCTGGTCTTCGGCCTGTTCCACGGCTTTGGCCTGGCGGCCAAGATCCAGGAGTTCGAGATCGCCCGCGATGGCCTATTGCCCAACCTGCTGGCGTTCAACGTCGGGGTGGAGATCGGCCAGTTGCTCGCGCTCGGCGCAATCCTGATCGCGATGGGCTTCTGGCGTCGTACCGCCGGCTTCTTCCAGCACGCCTATACCGCCAACGTCGCCATGATGTGCGCCGGGTTCATGCTGATCGGCTATCAGCTCACCGGCCTGTTCGTATCCTGAGATTCCTGGAGTCATCCACCATGTACAACACCGACCTTCCCAAACGCGCCGACCTGCCGACCACCGGCAAGCTGCTGCGCTCGACCGCCCTCGCTGCCCTGATCGCCGGCGGGCTCCTCGTCACAACCGTACTGCCGGCCGAGTACGGCATCGACCCCACCGGGATCGGCCGCGCCCTGGGCCTCACGCCGATGGGCGAGATCAAGATCTCGCTCGCGGCCGAGGCCCGCGCCGACGAGCGCGTTGCCACAGAAACGGCGCCCGCACAGCCCGTAGCCGTCGCGCCTACGGTTCGTGCCGAAGCGGCGCCTGTCCCGGCACCGGCACCTGCGCCGGTCGCGGTCGCCACACTGCCGCCCGCAGCGGTCGCGCCCACGCCCGCCGCCGCACGACAGGACACGGTGACCGTGACGCTCAAGCCCGGTCAGGGCGCCGAAGTCAAACTGACGATGAACAAGGACCACCGCGTTCGTTATGAGTGGGCGAGCGCCGGCGGCCCGGTGAACTTCGACACCCATGGCGACCCCTACGACGCGCCGAAGGACTTCTATCACGGCTACGGCAAGGGACGTAACGAGCTCGGCAGCAAGGGCGAACTGGTCGCCGCGTTCGACGGCAAGCACGGCTGGTTCTGGCGCAACCGCTCCGGCTACGACGTCACCGTCACGCTCAAGACCCAGGGCGAGTACGCCAGGATCGAGCGCGTGCTGTAAGCGCAGCCCCCCATCCCGCCGGGGTGGGGGCGTTTCCCGCTATCGTTTCCATCGGATGGCTGCCACTCCGTCCGAGCAAGGGCAATGAACAACATCTACGTGATCCATGCGCTGCTCGCAGCCGCCCTGTTCGGCGCGAGCACCCCGTTCGCCAAGCTGCTGGTCGGCGAGATGTCGCCCTGGCTGCTGGCTGGCCTGCTCTACCTTGGCAGCGGGCTCGGGCTGGCTGCGGCGCGCCTGATCCGCGATCGTGGCTGGACGCCGTCCGGCCTGGCCAGGGGTGAATGGCCGTGGCTGCTGGGGGCGATCTTCTTCGGCGGCGTGCTCGGCCCGCTCGCGCTGATGTTCGGCCTCACGCGCACCAGCGGCGCGACCGCGTCGCTGCTGCTCAACCTCGAAGCGGTGCTGACCGCCGTGATCGCCTGGGTAGTGTTCAGGGAGAACGCCGACCGCCGCATCGTGCTCGGCATGCTCGCGATCGTCGCCGGCGGGGTCGTGTTGTCGTGGTCGGGTGGCGAAGGCGGAGCGAACGATTGGATCGGCCCGCTCGCCATCGCCGCCGGCTGTCTGTGCTGGGCAATCGACAACAACCTGACGCGGCGCGTGTCGGCCTCGGATGCGCTCTTCATCGCGGCCACGAAAGGTGCGGTGGCGGGCACGGTCAATGTTGCGCTGGCGTTCGCGCTCGGTGCGAGCCTGCCGGGCGGTCCGGTCCTGCTCGGGACCATGGTTGTCGGCCTGCTCGGCTACGGCATCAGCCTAGTGCTGTTCGTGCTTGCGCTACGTGGATTGGGGACGGCGCGCACCGGCGCCTACTTCTCGACCGCGCCGTTCATTGGCGCGGCGGTGTCGCTGTTCCTGCTGGGGGAGTCGACCTCGATCTCATTCTGGATTGCGGCAGCCCTGATGGGCTGGGGGGTGTGGTTACACCTCACCGAGCATCACGAGCACGAGCACGTGCATGAGCCGATGGAGCATGGCCATCGGCACACGCACGACGAGCATCACCAGCACGAACATGATTTCGAGTGGGATGGCGACCAGCCGCATGAGCACTGGCACCGCCACGAGGCGCTGCTCCACAAACACCCGCACTTTCCGGACATCCACCACCGGCACTCACATTGATTCAACGAAGCACCAACTTCGCGTCCCCAGTATGTCATGCGAGGTGGCGGCTTCAATCGGTTACTTGCCGTTCGAGCCACGAAGTGCCCGACGGCTGGATTGGGTCGTTAGGGTGAATTGGAAATCCCAGCAGACGGTCATCCCCTTCGCATGCAGCCAAGCAGAATCGAAGGACCGAACTGGCCGACGACTTGACCCATGGTCATAACCGTCGACCGACTGGTTCCCGATCGCTTGTCTGACATTCGCACCCGCCCATTTCTTGCAGCCGAAAGGTCTCGCCCAGGCTGTCGAACCTCGCTACAGCGAACTGGGGCGACGGTATTGATGGCCGACTCGCTCCTCAGGGCATTGGCGCCAGGCAGCCAAACAAGGGCACACCGCGCGGCGGTTTTTCGCTTCGGCCCATTGATCGCCTGAAGCAATCTGCTCCCATGTCCGTCGGCGATGCCGACAACATGCCCAGGTAGCCAGGATCTTCAAGGCTATGGTGCGTTGCGACGCACAGATCCTTCTCTTCGCCATGCCGCTTGCGGCGCTTTCGTCCACCCCTGGGGCAGCAACTGCCCCGGCGGGCCGTGCTGTCCCCGATTCCTTCGAGGACAACACCATGCCTGCGACCCATCCTTCCAGGACGCTGTACCGCATCGACGAGTGCCCCGACCTCATGGCCGACGGCTGCGTGGGTGACGAACATGGCAATCTGGTCTTCCTGTCCATCTGGGCGCGCGACACCGCTGTCCAGGAGTTCCTGGCTCGCCTGACTCTGGGGCGCGATGCGCAGGGGCTGGACCAGTTCCATGTCATCACCGACCAGGGTGCACGTGTCCCGCTCTTCGTCGGCAACGTCGAGAACCTGGAGAAGCGCATCACCCGCGCGTACCGCCGCACGCTGTTCGGGTCGCTGACCAACGTGTGGCTGTTCGACCGTCGCGCCGTGAAGCCGGACAAGGCAAACGCCAGCGCGCTGGCGCTTCTCCCGCGCGAGTCTGCACAGCGGGTCGACCGGCTGTGGTCGCTGGTGCGCGACACCTGCCCGCTGCCGCTGCTCGATCACTGGCGCGACATCGTGCTGGACCTTTTGCAGGCGCGGTCGATGCTGACCCGTCTTCCGTTTGCCCTCGGGCCACTGGAAGGCCATCGGCTCGCCATCGACGTACCGGCGCTGACCCAGGCGCTGGGCGGATTGATCCGCAGCAACGTGCTCATCACGGAGGCCTTCGGGTACCCGATCACCTGCGACCTGCCGCTGGAAGCGGTGGCCTGAAGTCTCCGCACCGGACATGCCCATACGCATGTCCGCTTCCCTCCATCGACATGCCCAGGAGATTCCCATGGCACTCATGTTCCCGCGGCTCGCCCGTAATTTCGTGAAGAACGGGTACTTCCCCACCGATGAATACACGCTCGAAAGAGCGCTCGCCGCACTGGCCCCCGCCAACGGCCCGCTATGCATCCTCGATCCCTGCGCCGGCGAAGGCGTGGCGATCGCCGAAGCCGCCCACGCCCTCGGGCGTGAGCAGGTTCAGGCCTTCGCCGTCGAGTACGACGCCGAACGTGCCCGCCACGCACGGCAACTGGTCGATCGCTGCATCCACGGCGACCTGATGGACACCCTGATCTCGCGCCAGTCCTTCGGGCTGCTGTGGCTCAACCCGCCCTATGGCGACCTGAGCAAGGACGTGAACGGCAACATCGGCTATCAGGGCCAGGGCCGTGCGCGGCTGGAGAAGCTCTTCTACCAGCGCGCGCTGCCGCTGCTGCAGTATGGCGGCGTGCTGATCTTCATCGTGCCGTCCTACGTGCTCGACGCCGAGCTGGTCGGATGGCTGACGCGCCACTTCGCCGATCTGCGCATCTACCGTGCGGTGGAGACGCAGTTCAGGCAGGTGGTGGTCTTCGGTCGCCGGGTTCGCCAGCGCGACCAGGCGTCGGAGTCGGCCAAGTCCGCGCGTGGTCTGCTGCTGCAGATCGGGCAAGGCGAGACGCAGGCCGAGGAATTGCCGCTCGAATGGCCGTTCCTGCCTTACACCGTCCCCGTCAGCCCGGCCGAGCCGGAGCACTTCTATCGCGTGACGATGGAGCCCGAGCAGTTCGCCGATGAAGTCGGCCGGCTGGAGGGACTCTGGCCGGCGCTCGATACGCACCTGGCCGCCGCACAGCAGTCGCTGCGGCCACCTGCGCGGGCCCTGTCCCACTGGCATCTCGCCCTGGCCTTGGCTGCGGGCGCGATCTCCGGCGCGGTGACTTCCAGGACTGGGCGCGTGCTTGTCGTCAAAGGTGATACCCACAAGGAGAAGACGCTCCAGACGGAATACACCGAACGCGACGACGGCTCCGTGGCCGAGACGCGCATCCTCACCGACAAGTTCGTGCCGGTCATCCGCGCCTGGGACATGACGCCGGGCTCCCCGACACGGGGCGAGGTGCTGACCATCCGCTGATTCTTGTTTCCCGACGGCTCGCCGTCATGCCTTTTCACCCACCGGGGTCATGTCGCCCCAAAGGGGTGCCGTGGCCCGCTTTTCCGAAAGGAGAAACCACCATGGCACTCGCAGTCATCAACCTCGCGTCGCAAGCACGCTTTTCCCCGGGGCAGTTGGTCATGACCATCGGCGTCGACGATCTGGTCCGACAGGGCCGGCTTAACCCAGCACCTTTCCTGCGCCGCCATCTCCATGGCGACTGGGGCGACCTTAGCGACGACGATCGGCAACTGAACGACGCTGCGCTGAAGTCCGGCGAGGATCGTCTGTTCTCGTCCTACCAGGTCACGCCGAACCTGAAGCTCTGGATCATCACCGAATGGGATCGCAGCGTCACCACGCTGCTGCTGCCCAGCGAGTATTGATCCACTTCGACGGCCCTGCGCAGTTCCGTTCTTCCCACCCCCGGGGCATGTCATCGTCCCGTGGGGGAGGTGCATGCCCCATTGCTCTGGAGCATCACCATGTCCCTCGATCTTGAAACCGGTCC
Source organism: Thauera sp. (assembly GCA_017302295.1). Taxonomy (GTDB): domain Bacteria; phylum Pseudomonadota; class Gammaproteobacteria; order Burkholderiales; family Rhodocyclaceae; genus Thauera. Next base: position 11,215 of record JAFLDS010000042.1, read on the forward strand.
CGAAACCGCTGTGCAGGGCGACCTGCTTGAAGCGGCCGCTTCTCCCCTCACGCTCAGCCTGCAGGACTTCGTATCGGAGTTCGGCGACGAGCTGCTCGACTCGCTCAACCGCGCCAATCCGCCGGTCTACACCGGGCAGCCGAGGGCGCAACGACAGATCGTCCTCGCGGGCCTCAAGCGCAAGCTCTTCCCCGCGCAGGCCGATGTGGTCCATGCCGTCACCGAATTGCTCCTCGACCGCGGCGAGCGTGCCGCGATCGTCAACGGCGAGATGGGCTGCGGCAAGACGACCGTCGGCATCGCTACGGCCGCCGTGCTCAACGCCGAAGGCTACCGCCGCACCCTTGTGCTCTCGCCACCCCACCTGGTCTACAAGTGGCGGCGCGAAATCCAGGAGACGGTCGCCGGCGCCAAGGTCTGGGTGCTCAATGGCCCGGACACGCTGGTCAAGCTGCTGAAGCTGCGCGAGCAGTTGGGCGTGCCGGCGCAGGGCCAGGAGTTCTTCGTTCTGGGGCGCGTGCGGATGCGGATGGGGTTCCACTGGAGACCCGTCTTCACTCGCCGGCGCACGCTTCACGGCGACGTGGCGGCGTGCCCGGATTGCGGTCACATCATCGCCGACCTCGACGGCGAGCCGATCAACCCGGTGGAACTCGAAGCCGAGGAGTGCCGCCGCAAGTGCAGCCACTGCCGTGCACCGCTATGGTCGTTGATCCGTCCCAGAGGTCTGTCCGCCAGCGATCAGTCCTCCGCCGTCCTCAAGGCACTGAAGCGCATTCCGACGATCGGGGAGGTCACCGCGCAGAAGCTGATGCAGAAGTTCGGTGACGCCTTCCTCGCGTCGATGCTCGGGGACAACATTCACGAGTTCATCAACCTGATGGACGACCGCGGCGAGCTGGTCTTCTCGGATCGGCAAGCTCACCGGATGGAACGCGCGATGGCCAACATGGAGTTCGGCTTCGGCGAGGGCCGCTATCAGGCGTCCGAGTTCATCAAGAGGCAGCTTCCCCAGGGCACGTTCGACCTGCTCATCGCCGACGAGGCGCACGAGTACAAGAACGGCGGCTCCGCCCAGGGCCAGGCCATGGGGGTGTTGGCGGCCAAGGCGCGCAAGACGCTGCTGCTCACCGGCACGCTGATGGGCGGCTACGGCGACGACCTGTTCCACCTGCTGTTCCGAGCCCTGCCGGGGCGGATGATCGAAGACGGCTACCGGCCGACCAAGAGCGGCAGCATGACGTCGGCCGCGATGGCGTTCATGCGCGATCACGGCGTGTTGAAGGATATCTATTCCGAGAGCACCGGCACGGCGCACAAGACGGCCAAGGGCACCAAGGTATCGGTGCGCACGGTCAAGGCGCCGGGCTTCGGCCCGAAGGGTGTGCTGCGTTGCGTCCTGCCGTTCACGGTTTTCCTCAAGTTGAAGGATATTGGCGGCAACGTGCTGCCGCCCTACGACGAGGAGTTCCGCGAGGTCGCGATGGATGCGGCGCAGGCCGCGGCCTACAGTGACTTGGCGGGGCGCCTGACCCAGGCGCTGAAGCAGGCACTGGCGAGGCGTGACACGACGCTGCTCGGTGTGGTCCTCAACGTGCTGCTGGCCTGGCCGGATTGCTGCTTCCGGTCGGAAACCGTGGTGCACCCGCGCACGCGCAACACCCTGGCCTTCGTCCCCGCTCAATTCAACGAGCTGGAAGTGATGCCCAAGGAGCGCGAACTGATCGAGATCTGCAAGCAAGAGAAGAGGGAAGGGCGCAAGACCCTGGTCTATTCGGTCTACACCGGCACGCGCGACACCACGTCGCGCCTGAAGGTGCTGCTGGAGCAGGAAGGCTTCAAGGTGGCGGTGCTGCGCGCAAGCGTGGATGCCGCCCGCCGCGAGGACTGGATCGCCGAGCAGTTGGACCGTGGCATCGACGTGCTCATCACCAACCCGGAGCTGGTCAAAACCGGCCTGGACCTGCTGGAGTTTCCGACGATCGTGTTCCTGCAGTCGGGCTACAACGTGTATTCGTTGCAGCAGGCGGCGCGGCGCTCATGGCGAATCGGCCAGAAGCAGCCGGTGAGGGTGATCTACCTCGGCTACGCCAACTCCTCGCAGATGACCTGCCTGGGCCTGATGGCTCGGAAGATCATGGTCTCGCAAAGCACGTCGGGCGACGTGCCCGAGTCGGGGCTGGATGTACTCAACCAGGACGGTGACTCCGTCGAAGTAGCGCTCGCCAGGCAACTGGTTGCGGCTTGATGCTCTGATACTTGCCGGCGGCCCAGTGGGTCGCCGAATTTTTTCTCCTGTACCAGTTCATATTTGCCCCATCGTGAGGAAGGAGCCATGGCCAATCCCCTACATGCTCAGGGTCTGGACCACGCACGGGGTGTTGCTCGAGCGTGAAGTTACTGTTTCGATTGATATAATCGGCGGATGACGAAATCAGAACTCATCGACCGTCTCGCACAGCGCTTCCCCCAGCTTGTCGCACGGGATGCGGAAGAGGCGGTGAAGGTGATCCTCGGCGCGATGACCGATGCGCTCACTCATGGCGGCCGAATCGAGATACGCGGCTTCGGCAGCTTTTCGCTGAACTACCGGCCGCCGCGCATGGGCCGCAACCCGAAGTCCGGCGAATCGGTGCATGTCCCCGGGAAATACGTGCCGCATTTCAAGTCGGGCAAGGAGTTGCGAGACCGAGTGGATGTTGCCCCGGTGCCGGTAGCTGTCCGCAGGAAAGCCGCATGAGCGGGACTGTCGGCATCGGTAGCGCGCCAGGCTGACGACGCGGGGCAGTGCGACTGCCCGGCTGCGCGGAGCAGGGCAGTTCGTTTATCCACAGAATCTGTGGATAAACCTCTCCATAACTCGGTCACCGCCCGGCGCTCAGGCACCTGGAGGCCGTGACGCTTTCTTGATCAGCAGGCAGTCCGTTTCGCCAGGAATCGGCAAGGCGGCGATTCCCTTTGTTTGCTGATGCGTCATCCCAGGATGGCGATGGTGTCGGCTCCGTATCGCACAGAGCCGATCCATGCCATCAACCCGCCCGAATTGCCGGACAGCCTGCGGTTGCCTGGCGCTGGCCGCCTACCTGGTGGCCGGCTGCGCGACGACCGCGCCGTCCTCTCAGTCAGCCGATTCATCCCGTGCAGTCGAACCTGCAATCTCCCCACCGCAATACATCCCGGTTGCCCGCTACGGCCGCTACACCCTGGTCGAACTCGAGCCGACGAAGGTCCAGCGGGATTTGCTGCTGCAGGTGATCGAGGTGAGCCTGCCCGACACCGTGCAAGCGACGGTGGGTGGCGCGCTGAACCATGTGCTTCGGCGCTCCGGCTACCGGCTCTGCAGCGGCCCCGAAACCAATGCCCTGGACGCCCTCCCGCTGCCGGCGGCGCACTACCGGATCGGGCCAATGGCGTTGCGAGATGCACTGTTGACCCTCGCCGGTCCGGCCTGGAGCTTGCACGTAGAGGAGGGGGCTCGCGTGGTGTGCTTCACGTCGGCCACGATCCCTGCCGAGCCGGCCGGGTCACTGCCTTCTCCCGTCGGAAATGCCGATAACCCTGCCGAGACCTTCCCGCTTGCGGAGGAGGTGCATCCATGATGACGACGTCTCACACCGAACGGTCGCATCGCACCACCGTGTTGCGCGTGGCCGCGGCCACCTGGCTGGTGCTCATCAGTGCTGCGGTGGTGATCGACCACGTAAGCCTGTCGACACGAGCCGACGAGGCCGAAGACGCCGTGCCTGGCATGCAGGTCACCGTATTGGAAGCGCGACTGGCCGAACTCGCTCGCGACCTTGAGCAGCAACGGCAAGGACCGGTTGCACTGCCCTTGGTACGCTACGAATCCGAGCGGGTGGCGCTGGATCAACGGATAGCAGCGCTCGAACAGGCACTCGACGAGCGGCAAACCCCCGATCTGCAGTCCTTGCAGACCCGCATCGACCGGCTGGAAGTAGGCCTTGCCACCGTCCGGTCGGCACCGACGGCTGCTTCCCGTCCCCCCGTACGCGCACCCGCAAAGCCCCGGCCCATTGAGCCCGCATTTCGGGTGATCGGCGTCGAGCTGCGAGCGGGCGAACGCTTCCTGTCGATTCTGCCTGCCGATGTGGCTGCGCTGGCCCAGGCCCGTCTGCTGCGAGCGGGTGAAGCCGAGGGCGGCTGGAGGCTCGAGGTGATCGAGGAGGGCGCCGCCGTCTTCCGACACGGCAACGACGTCCGCCGCCTGACGGTACCCGAGCGATAGGAGGGGCAGGTGACGCAGCACAGGACCGCCACCCTCTTGACCGTCGCGCTTCTGACCAGCTCGATCCCGGTCGCGGTTGCCCAGCACACCGCCACGTCGACCACCGTCCCCGGCCGCGAGCGGCCCATGACGACTGTCCGGAGCGACGAGCTGTTGGCCCGCGACTGGGGGCTGACTGCCGAGGACTGGGCACGCTACCGGGAGCTGATGCAGGGGCCGCTCGGGGTCTATTCGCCTGAGCTCGATCCGCTCACGGCGCTGGGCATCGAGGCCCGCAGCGAGGAGGAGCGCAGGCACTACGCAGAGTTGCAGGTGCAGGCCGAGGCCCGGCGCGTCGGCAAGACGCTGGCCTACCAGCGGGCCTACGATGAGGCATGGCAACGCCTTTTTCCCGGCCAGCTGCGCGTTAGCCTGCCCGGCGCAAAAGCGCAGGGGGCCGGCAACACCGGCTCCGGGCGCCTCGCGGTGTTCGTCAAGGACGACTGCGCACCGTGCGCGCAGCGCGTGCAGCAATTGCAGGCGGCCGGTACGCCCTTCGACCTCTACATGGTCGGCAGCCGTCAGGACAATGCGCGCATCCAGCAGTGGGCTACCCAGGCGGGCATCGACCCGGCCAGGGTGCATGCCCGCACGATCACGCTCAACCATGATGCGGGGCGCTGGCTGTCGCTCGGCCTGCCTGGCGATCTGCCGGCCGTGGTGCGTGAGGCGAACGGCGAATGGCTGCGGCAATAGGGACCTTCGGTCGGGAGCTCCGGCTATCCGGCGTCGCCCTCCGCTTCGTCAGCGCCGCGCTGCTGCTCACCACCGGCGGCTGGGCATTGGCCGCCCTGGCGCGGGAAGTGCCGCCGCCGGCCTATCAACTGGCGGCGCATCGTGCAGACGTGCCGGCGGCGGTGCTGTACGCGGTGGCCTTGCAG
>JAFLDS010000043.1 GCA_017302295.1 Thauera sp.
TCACAGTCTGACGACCATAGCGTCTTGGTACCACCCCTTCCCATCCCGAACAGGACCGTGAAACAAGACCGCGCCGATGATAGTGAGGTCCGCCCTCGTGAAAGTAGGTCATCGTCAGACTAACTACACCACAAACGCCCGAATACGATAAAACGTGTCCGGGCGTTTGCGCTTTTTGCGGGGCAATGCAGATGGCGCTGCAACTTGCTTGCGGCGCCATCTGCCAGACTTCGATCAGCTCCTTGCGGGGATCATGATCTCGGCTTCGCCGTCAAGGACTACCGTGTCGCGCACCGTACAAACGGTCGAAAACACGGCGCGACGCTTTTCCGTCTTCAGTTCCTTGACGGTGACCCGGGCGACGACGGTGTCACCAATCTTTACTGGTGCCTTGAACTTCAGCGTCTGGCTGAGATAAATGCATCCCGGGCCGGGGAGACGGGTCCCGAAAACGGCAGAGATCAGTGCTGCTGAAAGCATGCCATGAGCGATGCGACCACCGAACATGGTGCTGGCGGCAAACTCAGCATCGAGGTGCACCGGATTCGTGTCGCCTGAAACGCCGGCAAACAGCAGGATGTCGGCCTCGGACACGGTTTTCGATAACGAAGCACTCATCTCCGGCTTCAGGTCCTCGAAGCGATAGCCATAAAGCTCAGAAAAATCCCGGGTGGTTTGCGTCATGGTCGATCCTAGTGGTGATGGATTTGGGGAAGTGGCCGCTTCCCTTCGGCAGTCGCGCTGCCACAGCAGTGCGCTGGCAACACGACACAGTTGCAGTCGGCCGATTCGTGCCTGTGCAGGCAACCTCAGAAGTGTATCGCACCCGAAAGGGGTGGGGCGCGCATGTGGTAGTATTTTGGGCCTATTACTTCAAAAAATGCGATAAACGATCTAAAAATCAGGATATTGAAATTCGTGTAGATTGTCCATTTGCTCGTTTGGAATAAGGCGTGACCTGTTTAACAGGCCGGTCGTCATTCCTGCGTTAGGGTTGTCCCCTCGAGAGGTGCAGGGTTGCACCCCGGTGATCGCGCCAAGTCCACGGGCGCAGGGATGCTGAGGATCAACATGCTGAAAGTATTCAGCCATTACTTTCCGTCGCATACATTGCAGCAGGTGCTGTTCGATGCTGCGCTTCTCTTCGTCCTCGTAGTAGGGGTGGTCTGGCTTCAGTCCTGGCCCGACGCGCAGCTCTGGCCGACGATCACGCCCTCCGCCTCGATCTTCGCGGTGACGATGGTTGGTCTGAACTCCGCAATGGGGCTGTACAGGCCTGTGCGACGTCGATCCAACCGACAGGCCCTCACCAGTGTCGCGTTGTCTGTCCTGGTGAGCGTCCCGGTCGCTTACGTCACGTTCGGGTTCCTGCCTTGGGCGACCGAGGCGGGCGAAGGGGCACAGTGGTCGGTTGTGCTGGCGCTTGGCTTTCTGCTGCTCGGTCGCGGGGTGGTGAATCAGCGCCAGGCTGCGGTCCTGTTCGCGCCGCGGGTATTGATCATCGGAACGGGGCATGACGCGCTAGCGGTTTACCGCGATCTCACCCAGCCGCTTCGACGTAGTGTCGACATCGTCGGCTTCTATCGATCGGGCGGAGAGGATGTCACGGAGGTCGATCCCCACCAGATTCTTCCGTCCGATGGTCTGGTCGCCCTTGTTCGCAAGCGGCGCGTGAATGAGATCATTGTTGCAGTGCGCGAGCGCCGGGGAGGCGCGCTACCGCTGCGCGAACTTCTCGACTGCAAGCTGGCAGGCGTGCGCGTCCTCGACCTTTCTTCGTTCTTCGAGCGTGTCCAGGGGCAGGTGAGGGTGGACTCGCTGCGTGCGAGCTGGCTGATTTACGGTGACGGCTTTCGCCAAGGTTTTGCCCGGACCTTGATGAAGCGTTGCTTTGACCTCACGGCCGCCATGCTGCTCTTGCTGTTAGCGTCACCGATGATGATCCTCACTGCGTTTCTGATCCTCCTGGAGGACGGCGCCCCGGTCTTTTATCGACAGGAGCGGGTCGGGCTGGGCGGACGGGTGTTCCGCGTGATCAAGTTCCGCAGCATGCGACGTGACGCAGAGAAGGACGGAAGACCGCGGTGGGCAACGTCAAACGACGACCGGGCGACCCGGGTTGGCCGGGTCATCCGCAAGCTGAGAATCGACGAGCTGCCGCAACTCTTCAATGTGCTTGTGGGTGAAATGAGTCTCGTCGGGCCGCGTCCGGAGCGTCCGTATTTCGTCGATCAACTCGCGCGAGAGATTCCTTTCTATGCGGTCCGCCACTGCGTGAAGCCAGGGGTTACTGGATGGGCTCAGGTCAGGTACCAGTACGGAGCCTCGGTGGACGACGCTGTGCAAAAACTTCAGTACGATCTGTACTACGTTAAAAATCATACGCTTGTGCTCGATGTACTTGTTTTGTTCGAGACCGTTCGCGTCGTCCTGACGGGTGAAGGGGCGCATTGACGAGCCCTGCTTCGGGTCCGGGTCTTGTGGGATGTAGCGTGTAGTCAGGTGGCGTGCGCAAATCATGCGCCGCGATGGGCGCGAGGGGCGCAATTTGCAGGAAGTAGCGTTTTCGGCGTACGGCGCGGCGGCGGCGGCCTATCTGATCTTTGGGCTCTACGCGCTCCTGGCATGGCGGGGGGGGGCTTCGGGGTATGCGCTGCTGGGGGCCATTGCGGCCTCGTGTCTCTGGGCTCTTTCGGCTGCGCTGTCAGCCCGCGCGCCGGATCAATTCCCGCTTGAGCTGTCAGGCCTTGCGGATGCGCTCCGCACTGGCGCTTGGTACGCATTCCTGATCATTCTTCTTCGCACGCTTTCCGAGCGCCCCGCGCGCTGGCCTGCGCTCATCGCGGTGCTTGTCGTATCGGCCCAGGTCATCAGTCTTGCGCTGGAGGCGTCGGGGCTGGGCACCGACCTGGCGTTGCGGCCAGTGCTGGGCGTCTGGCTGGGTCAGGCGGTGTTCGGTCTGATGCTGGTCGAGCAGCTGTACCGTGGTCTCCCAGCCGCGTCGAGGTGGGGAATCAAACCGCTTTGCATCGCGCTCGGCGCTGGGTACATGTTCGACCTCTACCTTTTTGCCGACGGCTCCCTGTTTGGACGGCTGGACGCGGACGTCTGGGCGATGCGCGGACTTGCTCACGCGCTCATGCTGCCGCTCGTTGCGATGTCGGGGGCGCGAAATCCGTCCTGGACGCTTCGCATTTCGATGTCGCGAGAACTCGTATTTCACTCGACGGCCCTCGCGGTGTCGGGCTTGTATCTGCTGGTCATCTCGGCCGCTGCCTACTATGTGCGCTTCTTCGGTGGCGACTGGGGGCGCGCCCTGCAACTCACCTTGCTGTTCGCCGGGCTGGTGCTTCTCGGCATCCTGCTTTTTTCCGGGGCCCAGCGCGCGCGCCTGCGCGTGTTCGTCAGCAAGCATCTGTTTCCCTATCGATACGATTACCGCAACGAATGGCTGCGATTCACGCAGGCCCTGTCGTCGGCGAGTCGCGGGCTCGACCTGGGGCATTCGGTGATCAAGGCGCTCGGCGATCTGGTCGAGAGCCCCGGTGGCGGCCTCTGGTTGCGAGAGGCGGATGGCCGCTTTGCCATGCATGCTCGGGTCAATCAGGCGCCAATCGACGTTGTCGAGTCCGCAGACTCGCCCCTTTGTTGCTTTCTCGAGCGGTACGGCTGGATCGTGAATCTCGAGGAGTACCGCTTGCGCCCGGCGCAGTACGGCGAGCTGCGCTTGCCGGAATGGTTGTCTGCGATGGAAGGCGCCTGGCTGGTTGTCCCACTGCAGATATCGGATACGTTGATCGGCTTCGTGGTCCTGAGCGCGCCGCGCGTGCCGTTCGAGGTCGATTGGGAAGTGCTTGACCTGCTCAAGACGGCGCAGCGGCAGGCAGCAGGATATCTGGAGCGGATGCAGGTGGCCGAGGCGCTACTTGAGGCGCGCAAGTTCGACTCCTTCAATCGCATGTCTGCGTTCGTCGTTCACGACCTCAAGAACCTTGTGGCGCAGCTATCGCTGATGTTGAAAAACGCCGAGCGGCACAAGGACAACCCCGAGTTTCAGCAGGACATGCTCGAGACCGTGGCCCATGTGGAATCGCGCATGCGAGGCTTGATGAGTCAGCTGCAGGAGAAGCGATCCATCGATCCGCCGCGGCTCATCGACCTCGTGCGTATTGCGCGCAACGTTTGCGCGTCCAAGCGAGGGCAGCGACCTGAGGTCGCGCTCGCCGACGATACCGCAGGCCCGGTGGAGGTTCTGGCGCATCCCGAGCGCCTCGAGAGAATCATTGGTCATGTCGTGCAAAATGCCCTGGATGCGACGAATGAGGATGGTAAGGTGTCCGTGCGACTCGCAGGCGTCGGTTCGGGGCGGATTCGCCTGACCGTCGAGGATACGGGCTGCGGCATGACCCCCGAATTTTTGCGCGAGCGACTCTCGCGCCCGTTTCAGACCACCAAGGCGAGCGGTATGGGAATCGGTGTTTTCGAGACCCGTCAGTATGTCAATGAGATTGGCGGCGTGCTTCGATTCGACAGCGAGTTGGGGCGGGGCACGACCGTGACGATAGAACTGCCTGTCGGCGGTCGAGGCGGGCCAGTGCAAGCGCCCGATATGGAAACGATGAATGGCTGACAAGCAACGTACCCTGTTGATCGTCGAGGACGACCCCGCGCTCCAGAAGCAGATGCGGTGGGCCTTCGATGCATTCGAGACGGTCGTCGCGGCGGACCGCGAAAGTGCGATCAATCAGTTGCGCCGCCATGAGCCGGCGGTCGTGACGATGGACTTGGGCCTGCCGCCCGCTCCCGATGACGTTACCGAGGGCTTTCGTTTACTGACCGAGATGCTCGCGCTTGCGCCCGATACCAAGGTGATCGTGCTCACCGGGCAGCACGACCGGGAGAATGCAGTGAAGGCCGTCGGCTTGGGGGCGTACGATTTCTTCGCCAAACCGTTCGAACCTGACATGCTGGGCCTCACCATTGATCGTGCATTTCGCATGCATGATCTGCAGGCCGAGAATGCGCGTCTTGTGGCCATGCAGGCCAGTCCGCTGGCTGGCCTTGTGACCCGGGATCCGGGCATGCTGAAGATCTGCCGCACCATCGAGAAGCTGGCGTCGGCTTCGGTGACCGTTGCGCTGCTGGGTGAAAGCGGCACGGGCAAGGAGGTCCTGGCGCGCGGCATTCATGGACTGTCGTCGCGTGCGCGTGAGCGCTTCGTTGCGATCAATTGTGCAGCCATTCCGGACGCCTTGCTCGAGAGCGAGTTGTTCGGTTACGAGAAAGGTGCTTTCACCGGGGCGGTGAAGCAGACGCTGGGAAAGATCGAGACGGCTCACCGTGGCACTCTGTTCCTCGACGAGATTGGCGACCTGCCGATGCCGCTGCAGGCGAAGTTGTTGCGCTTCCTGCAGGAGCGGGTGATCGAGCGCATCGGCGGGCGCGAAGAGATCCCGGTCGACGTCCGGATTGTGTGTGCCACGCACCGTGACCTCAAGGCACGGATTCGGGAAGGACATTTCCGCGAGGATCTTTACTATCGACTGGCCGAGATCGTCGTCGAGATTCCCCCGCTGCGGGATCGCGAAGGCGATGCCGTGCTGCTGGCTCACGCGTTCGTCCAGCGCTTCGGGCGAGAGAACGGACGCGCCGGCTTGGCGCTTGCTGACGACGCGATTGCCGCGATCGAAGCGCATCGCTGGCCTGGCAATGTCAGGGAACTGGAGAATTGTCTGAAGCGTGCTGTAATCATGGCCGATGGCAACAGAATCACCGCTGACGACCTTGGCCTGGATCCCGTCGAGGACGATCTCGAGATGCTCAACCTGCGTCAGGTGCGAGACGAGGCGGAGCGCAGGGCGGTTCTCCGCGTGATGGCGCGGACCAATGGCAACGTTGCGCGAGCGGCCGAGGTGCTCGGGGTCAGTCGCCCCTCGCTGTATGACCTGATCAATCGTTTTGGCTTGAAGAAGGAGAACTGATGGTGAGCAAGACGCACAAGAACCTGCCCCCGGCGCGGCGGCTGGGCCGACGCGGACGGATGGCTGTCGCGGTCATGGCCGCAGTCCTGCTCACGGCGTGCACCGACAGCCCTGAAGCGATGGTCAGCTCGGCGCGCGGATACATCGAGAAGAAGGATTTCAATGCCGCGGGCATTCAGCTGAAGAACGCGCTGCAGGAGAATGCCAATCTCAGCGACGCGCGTTTCTTGCTAGGGAAGGTCAATCTTGCGCAGGACAATCTGCCGGGCGCGGTGAAGGAATTCCAGCGAGCGCTTGAACTCGGCTATTCCCGTAACGAAGTTGCGCCCCTGCTGGCGCGCGCGCTGGTGCTCACGGGGGAGTTCGATCGCGTTCTCAAGGATTTCGGCGATCAGTCGCTCGACGACCCTGCAGCGCAGGCCAGCCTTATGGCGTCGGTCGGGGATGCCTATTTTGCCAAGCGCGATGTCGCCAAGGCGCGCGCAAGCTACGAGAAGTCGCTCGCCGCCGGCGACGCGGTCATTGCACGCGTGGGCCTGGCGCGGGTCAAGCTGCACGGGGGAGACCCTGCGGGGGCGGCCGTCGACCTGCGTGCGATGGTCGAGAACAACGCGGATGTCGTCGAGGTCCATGCCGCGCTCGCAGAGCTTGGCGCGATCCAGAAGCAACCCGAGGAGGCGATCAAGGCGCTCGAGCAGGTCGTCCGGCTCAAGCCTTCCAACGTCGCCAGCCATTACACGCTGATTTCCATGCTGCTGCAGCTGAACCGGCAGGACGAGGCGCTCACCCGTCTCGAGGCGATGAAGAAGATTGCCCCCAAGGATCCGGCGACCATCTATCTTCAGGCCTATGTCGACTTCCGCAACAATCGATTCGCCGAGGCTCGGGATGGCGTGCTTCTGGCGCTGAAGTACGCGCCTGAGTTCCTGCCGGCGCACCTGCTTGCGGGAACGGTCCTCGTCCGCCTGAACGAACAGGTTCAAGCGCAGATCCATCTGGGCAAGGTGCTTGCGCGCGCGCCCGGGCAGACCATGGCGCGCACGATGCTCGTCGCGTCGCACCTGGCGCTGGGCGAGTCGCAGCGCGCGCTCGAGGTGCTGCAGCCGATGCTGGATCAACCCATGAGTGACCCTCGGCTGCTGGGCATCGCGGGTCAGGTGTTCCTGGCCAATGGCGACTACGAAAAGGCCGAGGCCTATTTCGAGCGTTCGGCGAAGGCCGCGCCCGAAGACGCCCGGGCGCGCATGCAGGTCGGCGTGGCAAAGATGGCGGCAGGTGATGTGGAAGGGGCGTTCGATGAACTCGAAACGGCCTCGGACATGGACGACAAGGGCATTCGCGCGGATCTGGCCCTGGTCGCGGGACACATGCGGCGTGGCGAACTCGAACAGGCTGCGAAGGCGCTGACAGAGGCCGAGCGCAAGCAGCCGGACAATCCGCTGGTCTACAACGTACGCGGCGGGTTGATGCTGGCGAAAAAGGATCCGGCCGGTGCAAGGGCCGCGTTCGAGAAGGCCCTGTCGTTGAAAGCGGACTATCTGGCCGCTGCCGTCAACCTCGCGCGCATGGACATCGCAGACAAGCGCCCCGATGCTGGTCTGGCGCGCCTGAAGGCGATTGCCGATCGCGACCCGAAGAACACCGAGGCGCAACTGGCTTATGCGCAGCTGCAACTGGCCACGAAGGCGGAGCCGGCGGCGGTGCTCGCGACACTCGAACGCGCCGAGAAGGCCGCGCCGTCGGCCCTCGTGCCGAAGCTGGCCATCGTGCAGCATCATCTGCGTACCCGCGACACCAAGGCAGCCCTGGCGGTTGCCCAGCAGGCCGTCGCCGCGCATCCGAACGATCCACGCGCGCTTGAAACCGTCGCCCGCGCCCAGCTTGCGGCCGGCGACACCCAGCAGGCGATCGCTTCGCTGAACAAGCTGGTGACGGTGATGCCCCGCTCCAGTGCGCCGCTCGTCATGCTGTCCGACGTGTACCGGTCGAACAAGGACCTCGCTGCGGCCGAGAACGCGCTGCGCAAGGCGCTCGGCCTGCGTGCCGACGCGGTGGATGTCCAGGCGCGCCTGGCTGCGGTGTTGCTCGAGCGCGGTGAGCGCGATGGCGCGCTCCAGGTGGCGAAGTCGGTGCAGAAACAGCAACCGAATGCCGCGGTCGGCCACATGCTGGAGGGCGACATTCAGTCTGCCGGCGGAAAATGGGCTGAAGCTGCCGTTGCTTATCGGCGGGGCTTCGAGAAGGGGAAGGAAGCCCAGAACCTCATCAAGCTGCACGCGGCGCTCATGCGTGCCGAGCGCAAGGCTGACGGGGACAAGCTTGCCGCCGACTGGTTGCGCGAGAATTCAAAGGACATCGCGGTGCGTGGCTACATTGCCGAGCGCGCCCTGGCCGAGAAGCGCTTCGGCGATGCCGTCCAGCTATTCCGGACGATGAACGAACTTTCGCCCAATAATGCACTGGTGCTCAACAATCTTGCCTGGGCCGAGCATCAGCTCAAGGACCCCAAGGCGCTGGCGCACGCAGAGGCGGCGCTGGCTGTCGCGGCGGACAACCCGGCGATCCTCGATACGCTCGGCATGATCCAGGTTGACAACGGGCAGGTCGACAAGGGTTTGGCGAACCTGGTGCGCGCCACCTCGCTCGCGCCCGACGCTCAGCCTTTGCGCCTGAATCTTGCCAAAGCCTATGCGAAAGCCGGCAAGGTTGCCGAAGCGCGCAAGGAACTTCAAACCATGATGCCCAAGCTCAAGGAGGGGACCGCTATCCACTCCGAGGCATCGGCATTGCTGAAAACGCTTTAACGGAAACGCAAAAGGAAACACCTGTATGACCACTATCGCCGTAATTGGCCTCGGCTACGTCGGTCTGCCGCTCGCCGTCGAGTTCGGAAAGAAATACAAGACGCTCGGCTTCGATCTGTCCGCCGAAAAGGTCGCCGCCTATCGTGATTTCGTCGACCCGACCGGGGAGGTCGCATCCGACGATCTTCGCGCCGCGGTGCATCTGAGCTGCCATACCGATCCTTCGGTGCTGCGCGAGGCTGATTTCGTCATCGTCGCCGTACCGACCCCTGTCGATGAAGCGCACCAGCCCGACTTCACGCCGCTGGTGAAGTCCTCGACCACCGTCGGACGCCACCTGAAGCGTGGTGCCATCGTGGTGTACGAGTCCACCGTGTATCCGGGCGCGACCGAAGAGGTCTGCATCCCGATCCTCGAGCGTGAATCGGGGCTGAAGTGGAAACAGGACTTCTTCGTCGGCTATTCGCCGGAGCGGATCAATCCGGGCGACAAGGAGCGCACCGTCACCCGCATCGTCAAGGTCGTGTCGGGCGACACGCCCGAGACGCTGGCGACGGTCGAACGCATCTACGGCGAGGTGATCACGGCCGGCGTGTACCCGGCGAGCTCCATCAAGGTGGCAGAGGCGGCGAAGGTCATCGAGAACACGCAGCGTGATTTGAACATCGCCTTGATGAACGAACTTGCGGTCATCTTCCACAAGATCGGCATCGATACGCTCGAGGTGCTGAAGGCGGCGGGCACGAAGTGGAACTTCCTGCCCTTCCGTCCGGGTCTCGTCGGCGGCCACTGCATCGGCGTCGATCCCTACTACCTGACGCACAAGGCGGACATGCTGGGCTACCACCCGCAAGTGATTCTCGCCGGGCGCCGCATCAACGACAGCATGGGCAAGTACGTCGCCGAACAGACCGTCAAGCAGATGATCGGCAATGGCTCAAGCATCAAGGGCGCCAACGTCATCGTGCTTGGTTTGACGTTCAAGGAGAACTGTCCGGATCTTCGCAACAGCAAGGTCATCGACGTCATCCATGAACTTCAGAGCTATGGGTGTCGCGTGCATGTCCATGATCCGGTCGCGTCTTCGCCCGAGGCAGAGCACGAGTACGGTGTGAGCCTCACGCCCTGGGACGAGCTCCCGGTGGCGGATGCCGTTGTCGCCGCGGTGTCGCACCAGGAATACCTCGACATGCCGCTCGCCACGCTAGTGGGCAAGATGGTTCCGGGCGGGGTGTTCGCCGATGTCAAGTCGGCCTATGATCAGCAGGCATTGTGCTCCGCTGGGGTCAATGTCTGGCGGCTTTAAGTGACCTATGTGCGAGGCCGGATAATGCGTCGAAGATTGCCGTCAATGAAGATCAGGCGGGTGAGGGTCGGCCGGCATGTGCTCGGTCTCGCCTTCGCGCTGCTGTCTCCGGTGGCGCTTGCCGACGTTGAGGCCGATGCGGTCAAGGCGGCCTTCGCACAGCAGGCCCGCTATCTTGCTCAGCAGGCGCTGGGTTACGAGCACGGGGAGGGCGTCCCGCGCGACCAGGCGCACGCTGCGCGTCTGTACTGCGAGTCCGCGCGCCTGGGCGACGCCGAAGGCATGTATGCGCTGGGCTGGATGTATGCCAACGGTCGTGGCGTGGAGCGCAACGATGCCTATGCGGGCACGCTGTTCGCGATGGCCGCTCGACTTGGCAATGCGCATGCGGAACGGATGCTGCGTTTCACCGGCGAGTACACCGGCGCCGTGCCCGATTGCATGCACACACCGCCCGAGACCGTTCTCGATCACTGGCCAGCCGATTCAGTGCTGGCGGCGATGGCGCCTGCTCGCCGTGAGGTGGCCCAACTCCTCGTCCGGCTGGCGCCGCAGTACGGCATCCAGCCCCAGTTCGCGCTTGCCATCGGCATCACCGAGTCGAATCTGAACCCTGGTGCCGTCTCGCCCAAGAGCGCCATGGGCGTCATGCAGTTGATCCCGGAGACAGCCGAGCGCTTCAACGTCAGGAACCCCTACGACCCGGAACAGAACATCCGCGGCGGTCTCGCCTACCTGCGCTGGCTGCTGGCCTATTTCCGTGGGGACGTCGCGCTCGCCGCCGCGGGCTACAACGCTGGCGAAGGCGCGGTCGACCGTTATCGAGGCGTTCCGCCGTATCGTGAAACGCAGGGTTACGTGGAACGCGTGCTTGCCTTCGTGCGCAGTCGCCACCACCCTTACGACGAACGTGTCGTATCGCCGAGCACGGCGATCTCGGGTCTGCGGGCGATCAGCGATGCGGGCGGCAAGTCGTGAGATGCGGTGCGGTACGGTCTGAGCCGTCCCGACGTCGTCTGCTGATGGCGCTGAGCGCGGCGGCCGCCTGTCTCGGCGCACCGGGAGTGGTGTTAGCCGATCTGGTGCGACTGGTGCCGCAGATCAAGCCGTCGGTGGTTGCCGTCGGCACGTATCAGCGCACACGCAGCCCTGCGTTTCGCTTTCTCGGCACTGGCTTCGCCGTTGGCGATGGGCGGCTCGTCGCGACCAATTCGCACGTCGTACCCGAGACGGTTGCGTCGGAACAGATGGAGATGCTGGTGGTCGTCTCCCCCGGCGGCGAGCAGACGGGCACGGTGCGGCAGGTCATGCGCGTTGCCACCGACCGCAGCCACGATCTTGCTCTGCTGCGGCTGCAGGGCGGTCCGCCGTTGCCGCCGCTGGAACTGGGCGGCGACGAGCGGGTGCAGGAGGGGCAGTCCGTCGCCTTCACCGGATTTCCGATCGGCAACGTGCTCGGGATGACGCCGGTCACCCACCGCGGCATCGTCGCCGCCGTCACGCCGATCGGCATTCCGCAGGCCAATTCGCGCGATCTGAACACCGGCCTCGTGCGCCGCCTGTCGGGCGAGGTCTTCCGCGTCTATCAGCTCGACGCCACCGCATATCCGGGCAACAGCGGCAGCCCGCTGTTCGACCCCGAAACCGGCGCCGTCATCGGCGTGATGAACATGGTGTTCGTAAAGTCGACCAAGGAAAGCGTCCTCACCGATCCGTCCGGCATCAGCTACGCGATCCCCATCGAATACCTGCGCAAGCTTCTGACGCAAGTTCCGCAACAATGAGTCCCGCCACCGGGAATCGAACCCAGATCTGGCGCTTAGGAGGCGCCCGTTCTATCCATTGAACTATGGCGAGACGAGGCCGGCATTCTAGCGGTTCGGCGCGTCCGGACCAAGGGTTTGAGGCGGTTGCGTTGGCGCAGGCGTCGTCAGGGATGCGGCACGGTCGCCGTTGACTGCCTTCTGCTCGGGCCGGGCCGCGCGCAGCGGCGGCAGCAGGAATTCCTGCGGGTGTTTCAGGAAGCGCTGCAGCAGCATGCGCACGAGGCTGCGACCCTGTGCGAAGCTGATGCGTCGGGCGCGCATGGCCACCGTCAGCGTCAGCGAAAAGCTCACCGCAAGATTCACCAGACCGATCAGCAGTACTCCGGCGAGGCCCATTGCGACCGCGCCCAGCGGCAGGGCGAAGTCCAGCCCCGCAACCGAATAGCCAACGTAGGCCGAGGAAAAGGCGATGTGGCGGATGTCGAGGGGCAGGCCGAACAGATCGCCCAGGGCGGTGGTGCCCCCAAGCAGGAAGCCGAAGAAGAAGTTTCCCGCCAGTGCGCCCAGGTTGTTCTCGACGTAGGCGGCAACTCGCTGCATCCGCCGCTCGCCGATGAGACGTCGTGGCCAGTGCAGCTGCCGCAAGCGCTGCGGAATCCGGTTGTAGGCCGCGAGATTGTCGTAGTAGCCGGAAATGAGACCCGAAAGGAACAGGCACACCCCGGCAATGGCTGCGAACAGCGGCGCACCGCTGCGCGGATCGATCTCGCCAAGCAGCTTGTAGGCCTTCTCGGCACTGACGAAGTGTGCGCCGCTGAAAGCGTGGATGGCGAGGCTGACTGCGATCGCGACGGGAATCGCCACGCCGATGTTGCCCAGGATGGCGGCGATCTGGCTTCGCACCGTGCGTGCGATCAGCTCGGCAAGCGCCTCGAGGTCTCGCGTCTTGCCGCTCGCCTCGCCGATCGAGGCTGCAATGGCATTGGCGGTCATCGCCGGCTGCTTGGTGGCGACGGTGCCGCCGAGGATGTGGATCAGCACGAAGCCGATGCCGTAATTCAGGCAGAAGGCCAGGGCCTCGTTGAGCGGGGCCATGCCCTGGCTGCCGAGCACGATCTTCAGCGCCGACATCAGTGCAATGACGAAGCCGCCCAGCGCCGCCGAGCGCCACATGCGGAAATACTCGCCGCGGGTGCTGGTGATGTAATGCTCGCCGGTCCGGCTGGCGCTTTCGGTCATCCGCAGCGAGAGCAGTTCGACGTTCTGGCCCCAGTAATCGAACAGGTGGTTCTTGCGGCATTCGGCGCGCACCAGCGACTTGAACAGCCTCACGAGCTGCGGCGCGATGTCGTGCACCACGCGCCGAGCGCGCAGGCCGTCGAGGATCGCGAGCAACTCGACAATGCGCTCGAGATGCTGGCGCAGTCGCTCCAGCTTGAAGGTCAGGGTGAGGCTGGTGCCGATGCGGGTGGCCCGTTTGCGTATCCGCTGCAGCACTTCGTTGCATTGGCCCAGCATCACGGACAGATGCTTTTCGTCCTCGGCGAGCGTTCCGGGCGAACTCCACCACGTCGTGTAATGATCGATGTAGCGAAGCAGTTCGGCGTTTTGCGCCAGGAAGGGGGATTCGTATTCCTCCAGATTGGGATCGATGCGGACCAGCTCCGGGTCCAGTCCGATCGCCGACACGTGGTAGGACAGGACCCGCAGGGCTTCGAGGATCTCGATCACCGCGGGCGGAAGCTCGCCTGCGGCGTATTCACCCTGCGGCGTCGACTCGTTGAGCAAGGTGGCGAGAAACTCGAGCCACAGCTCGTCACGGATGGCATGCACCCAAACATCATCGTCGCGAGGGTAAAAAATCACCGACAGCGCGTCCTTCATGTAGGCGGTATCGATCACCTCCGGCAGCAGCCGTCCGGAGATGCGGCGGAAGGTTTCCGAGAAGAACCCGGTGGACGGCAGCAGGCCGGACGAGACGTAGAGCGACACTTGCTTGCGCTCGCGGAACAGGCTCGCGAAAGAGTCGCGCAGCGGTTCACGCAGGTCGGGGCGACGTGCTAGCAGATGGGTGAGGACGCGCAGGGCCTCCTCCGCCCGATGGGACTGAGTGGCGCGTGACGGACGCAGGTGGTCGACCAAGGCCGCCCAGAGGGCGATGTGATCCTGTTCGGGCAAGCCGAATCGTGCGAGGGTTTCTTCCATTCGCCGTGGCTCCTGATGATTGTCCTGCCAACTTTGCAGGAATTGTTGCACTGCATTATGCGTTATGCCGACCCCAGCACGGTCTGGCGGCTAAAATCCGGTTTCGATTCTCTATGCGCCGGTCCGCCTGCCGGCCTCGCCCCATGCCTCTGCTTTCAGTTGAAAACGCCTGTCTCGCCTTCGGTCACGTGGATCTGCTCGATCACGTCAGCTTCCAGCTCGATCCGGGCGAGCGCGTCGCCTTGATCGGGCGTAATGGCTCGGGCAAGTCGAGCCTGCTGCGTGCGGTGGCCGGCCAGGCGACACTCGACGACGGTTCCGTATGGCGGCAATCCGGGCTGGTGACCGCCTACGTGCCGCAGGAGGCCGAGTTCGATCTCGAACGCGACGTCTTCGCCACCGTTGCCGATGGCTTGGGCGTCGCAGCCCGCTTGCTCGTCGACTACCACGCGGCACTGGTCGCCGTCGTCGAAGCCGCGTCCCCGGAGGCGCTGGCGCGGCTCGATGCCCTGCAGCATGCCGTCGAGGCGGCCGAGGGCTGGCGCCTGAACCAGCGCGTTGAGCACATGCTGGCCCGCCTCGGACTGGCGGCCGATGCGACGGTTTCCAGCCTCTCCGGCGGCGGCGTCAAGCGTGTGGCGCTGGCGCGTGCGCTGGTCGCCGAGCCTGACCTGCTCTTGCTCGACGAGCCGACCAACCACCTCGACCTCGACGGCATCCTGTGGCTGGAGGAGCTGATTCGCGACTTTCGCGGCGCGGTAGTGGTGATCACCCACGATCGTGTGTTTCTCGACAACATCTCGACCCGCATCATCGAGCTCGACCGCGGCAAGCTCGCCAGCTACCCGGGCCGTTTCTCCGACTACCAGCGGCGCAAGGCGGAGGAGCTCGAATCCGAGGCCAAGGCCGCCGCGCGTTTCGACAAGTTCCTCGCCCAGGAGGAGGTGTGGATCCGCAAGGGCGTCGAGGCGCGGCGCACCCGCAACGAAGGCCGCGTGCGTCGCCTGGAGGCGCTGCGGGTGGAGCGCGCCGCGCGCCGCGATCGCCTCGGCAACGTCAATCTGGCCGTCGATCGCGGCGAGAAGAGCGGCCAGATGGTGGCCGAGCTGACCCACGTCACCAAGCGCTACGGCGATCGCACCGTGGTGCGCGACTTCTCCACCCGCATCATGCGCGGTGACCGCATCGGCTTCATCGGCCCCAACGGCGCGGGCAAGACGACGCTCCTCAAGCTCATCCTCGGCGACATCGAGCCCGACGAGGGCTCGGTGCGCCGCGGCACGCGGCAGGCGGTGGCCTATTTCGACCAGTTGCGCGCCCAGCTCGACCCCGAGCTGCCGCTGACCGAGGTGATCAGCCCGGGTTCGGATTTCGTCGAGATCGGCGGCGAGAAGAAGCACGTCATCGGCTACCTCGGCGACTTCCTGTTCGCGCCGCAGCGCGCGCGCTCGCCGGTGAAGTCGCTGTCGGGCGGCGAGCGCAACCGCCTGCTGCTCGCCCGCCTGTTTGCGCGGCCGGCGAACGTGATGGTGCTGGACGAGCCGACCAACGATCTCGACATCGAGACCCTGGATCTGCTCGAGGAACTGCTCGCCGGCTACGATGGCACCTTGTTCCTGGTCAGCCACGACCGCGCCTTCCTCGACAACGTCGTCACCCAGGTCATCGCGTCTGAAGGCGATGGCCGCTGGGGTGAATATGCCGGCGGCTACGGCGACTGGCAGCGCGTGCAGGCAGCACGTGCCGTCGCGCAGGAGGCCGAGCGCAGCGCGCAGAAGCGGGCCGCGCCGGCGCCGCGAAAGGCGGCCGAGCCCAAGCCGGCCGGGCGTCCGGCGAAGATGTCGTTCAATGACAAGCGCGAGCTGGAGGCGCTGCCCGACCGCATCTCCACGATGGAGGCGGAGCAGGCCGCGCTGCACGCGCGCCTGGCCGATCCGGCGCTGTATCAGCAGGCGCCACGCGAGGTCGCACAGCTCAAGGCCCGGCTCGAGGCGCTCGAGGGCGAGATCGAGGCGGCGATGCTGCGCTGGGAGGAACTGGAGTCGCGCGCGGCGGGCTGACGCGGCCAGCCGCGGCGGGGCAGGGG
>JAFLDS010000044.1 GCA_017302295.1 Thauera sp.
CGTTCCATGGCGACGATTCGCTCCGGTGCCCAGTTCGTCAGGTTGGCAATGGTCCGCGTGCAGACTTTGCCGCCCTCACGATAGGACTCGCGGAGCAGGATGGCGGGCCTGGATTTTCGGTTGGGGATGCGGGCGATGTACATGCCGACAATAAAGCCTAATAGCGCATTGTTTGTCAAGCACTATTATTGCATATACATGCCTACATGTTTTGCCGATTTTCTGATTTATTGCAATTAATCAGAGACTTACCTTGAGGACTCCGGGAAGGTCCGTCAGAGTCCGCTCACAATTCGGCCCGTCATTGCAGGTTCGCAACGATGCGGCCGTCGATCTTGCCGTCCTCCATGCGCGCGAAGATGTCGTTGAGGCTTTCCAGACTGTTCCAGGAGAAGTGGGCAGAAACGGATCCGCTGCCGGCGAAGGCCAGCGCCTCGTCCAGATCCTGACGCGTTCCGAAGATGGAGCCGCGCGAGGTTATGCGCTTGAGAACCATGTCGAAGATCGGCGGCGACATCTTGCGGGGTGGCAGACCGACCAGCGCCATCGTGCCACGCGACCGCAGCCTGTCGAAGGCCTGTTCGAATGCCTTCGGTGATTCGGCCGTGACGAGCGCGCCGTGGGCGCCGGACAACGTCTCCCACCCGGTCCGGCTGTGTGGGCAGTGCCCGCGGGCCGTATGCAGCCACGGAATTCCCACCCGATCGCCCTCCTTGACGCCGCGGGCGGCACGGCCGACCGCAGCCACCGTTCCCACGCCTTCGTGGCCGGGGATAAAGGGCGTCTGCGGCTTGACGGGACAATCGCCCTTCGCGGCGTGGAGGTCCGTGTGGCAGATCCCGGTCGCCGCGATGCGAACGAGGACTTGGTTCTCGTTCGGCTGCGGAACAGGTACCTCCTCGAGTCCGAGTGGCTTTCCGAGCTCGTGTACGACGGCTGCTTTCATCGAGTTGCCCATCGATCGCTCTCATCGAGCGCCTGTCACGGCGCGTTGGTCTACAGGCACATGCGGCGTTCCAATTGACCGTTGGCCTCGTTCATCGGTGCTTCATGCCGGGGCCGCCGCCGGCGGCATCTCAGGATTTGCAGCAGAAGCCCGCTCGACCTTGAACCACGCGGCGTAAAGAGCCGGCACGAAGAAAATCGTCAGCAACGTGGCGACGGTGAGACCGCCCATGATGGCGATCGCCATAGGACCCCAGAACACGCTGCGCGTCAGCGGAATCATCGCGAGCACGGTGGCCGCCGCGGTCAGCGCCACCGGACGAGTCCGGTGCACGGCTGCTTCAAGCACGGCATTCCAGGGATCGCGGCCCTCGGCCATTTCGGCCTGCACCTGGTCGACAAGGATCACCGCGTTGCGCATGATCATCCCGCACAATGCGGTGATGCCGAGGATCGCGACGAAGCCGAGCGGCGCCTGGAAGATGAGCAGCGCGGCGACGACACCGATGAGTCCGAGCGGTGCCGTCAGGAACACCATGAACATGCGCGAGAAGCTCTGCAGCTGCAGCATCAGGATCGTCAGGATCGTGACCAGCATGACCGGGAAGACCGCCATCAGCGCGCGGTTGGCGATGTCGCTTTCTTCGACGGCGCCGCCGACGTCGATGCGATAGCCGAAAGGCAGCTGCGCTTCGA
Source organism: Thauera sp. (assembly GCA_017302295.1). GTDB lineage: Bacteria > Pseudomonadota > Gammaproteobacteria > Burkholderiales > Rhodocyclaceae > Thauera. Next base: position 1,642 of record JAFLDS010000044.1, read on the forward strand.
TCTCCTTCAGCATCGGACGGATCTCCTGAGTCACCGACACGCCCTGTTCGCCGTCCTTGACGTCCGCGCGCACGGTGATCGCCATGTCGCGATTGCGTCGCCACAGCACCGGCTCTTCAAGCTCGTACCGCACGCGCGCGACTTGCGACAGCGGCACGACAGTCCCCTCTCGGGTATAGAGATTGACGTCCTTCAGCGTGTCGACGTCGAGACGCTCAGACGGAACCGCACGGGCGACGATGTCGATCAGGTCTTCGTGCTCGCGCAGTTGCGACACCGTTGCGCCGTTCATTACGGTCTGGGTCACGAAGGCGACGTCGGCTGGCGCCAAGCCGAGCGCACGCGCCTTGTCCTGGTCGAGGTCGACTCTCAGCGTGCGCACCGGGTCATTCCAGTCGAGCTGCACATCGCGAACTTTCGGACTCGAAGCGACCGCCGCTTCGACCTCACGCGCGATCGAACGAACCCTCTGCGTATCCGGACCGACGACACGGAACTGGACTGGGAAGCCGACCGGCGGGCCGAGTTCGAGGCGCGTGACGCGGACCCAAACCTCCGGGAACTCCTCATTGACGCTCGTCATCAGGCGCGACCGCACGCGTTCACGCGCCTCCATGTCGCGCGTCATGACGATGAAGGCGGCGTAGCCCGGGTTCGGCAGCTCCGGATTGAGCGAGAGATAGAAGCGCGGCTGGCCGGCGCCCGTGTACGCGGTGAAGAAGCGAACGTCCTCGTCCTTCTTCAGCACCGCCTCCATCTTCTTTACCTGCTCGGTCGTCGCGGCGAACGAGGCGCCTTCCTTCAGTCGCAGTTCGACGACGAGCTCGGGTCGCGAACTGTTAGGGAAGAACTGTTGCGGCACGAACCTGCTTCCGACAACCGCGACGGCCAGTGCGACGACGGTGGTGGCGATGACCCACCAGCGCCGCGCGATGGCGAGGTCGATCCACCCGCGTAGCCTGCGATAAGAGGGCGTGTCGTACGGGTCGGCGCCGTGGTGGTGCGTTCCGAAGTCCTTGGGCAGCATGTTGACGGCGAGGTAGGGCGTGATGATCCCGGAGACGACCCACGAGAACAACACGGCCGTACCGACAATCCAGAAAATGCCGCCAGCGTATTCGCCGGTGGTCGATCTGGAGAAACCGATCGGCATGAAGGCGGCGACGGTGATGAGCGCACCGGTCAGCCGCGGCATCGCGGTCGCGGAGTACGAGTAGGCGGCCGCTTTCAGGCGATCCCAGCCCTCTTCCATCTTCACGACCATCATCTCGACCGCGATGATACCGTCATCCACCAGCAGGCCGAGCGCGATGATCAGAGACCCGAGCGAGACGCGCTCGAGGTTCCAGCCCATCGCAAGCATCACCAGCGCGACGACGCCGAGCACGAGCGGGACCGAGAGCCCGACGACGATGCCGATGCGCCAGCCGAGACTGATCAGGCTGACCGCGAGCACGATCGCCAGCGCTTCCATCAGCGAGCGTTCGAATTCCCAGATGGATTCACTGACGACGGTGGGCTGATCGGCGACGCGTTCGAGCTCGATGCCATGGGGCAATTCCGCCTGCACGTTGGCGACCGCCTTCGCGATCGCGTGGCCAAACTCGACGATGTTGCCGTCGTTGGTCATCGTGATGCCGAGCATCAGCACCTGCTGCCCGTTGTGGCGCACCGTGTACATGGGCGGATCTTCGTATCCGCGCGTGATCGTCGTGAAATCGCCGAGCTTGATCAGCCGTCCACCCGCAGCAATGGGAACATTGCGGATGTCATCGAGGCTCGTGAACTGGCCGCTCACACGAACGAGCACGCGGTCGCCGTGCGTGTCGATCGAGCCACTTGCCAGTACACTGTTCTGGCTGCGCAGGCTCTCGGCAATCGCGAGCGGGGTGATGCCGAGCGCGGCGAGACGCTGGTGCGAGAACTCGACGTAGACCTTCTTCGCCTGCTTGCCATAGATGTCGACCTTCTTCACCATCGGCACCTTCAGCAACCGGCGCTTGATGTCTTCCGCCGTGTCGGAGAGCTCGGCGTGGCTGATGCCGTCGCCCTTGACGGCGTAAAGCAGCCCGGTCACGTCACCGTATTCGTCGTTGAAGATGGGGCCGATGACGCCATCGGGCAGCTCGAGCTTGACGTCGCTGAACTTCTTGCGCGCTTGGTACCACGCCTCGCGCTGGTCCGCATGCGAGGTGCCGCCGACGACCGACAGCGTCATGCCGCCGTAGCCTTGGCGCGCGTAGGTCTTGACCTTGTCGAAGTGGTCGATCTGCTCGAACTTCTTCTCCATGCGGTTGAGCACCTCGTCCTGGATCTGCTGCGCCGTCGCGCCGGGCCAGATGACGATCACCGTCATCGACGGCACGGAGAAGTTCGGGTCTTCGAGCTGGCCGAGCTTCGTGAAGCCGAGCACGCCGCCGATGGCGATCGCGAGGATCAGGAACAGAACGACGGCGCGGTGGTTCAGCGCCCATTCGGTGAGGTTGAACGATTTCATCGGGCGACCTGCTTCGTTTCAGCGTTGCGCGCGGCCTCGGGAAGCGCGACCCGCAAGCCCGGCGCCATCTTCTGCACGCCGGCGGTGACGACGAGTTCGCCGGCCGGCGGCCCGGACACAAGCACCTCGTCATTGCGATACCCGTGCACCGAGACGTTGATCAAGTCGACGGTCGCGGCCGATTCGGACCCCGCGGGATGAACCACCCAGACCGCTGGCTGGCCGTTGTTCTGCGTGATCGCCGAGGCGGGAATTACTGCTGCCGGCGCTTCGCCGACCTGCCGTTCGACGACGAGCGTGGCGGTCGCGCCCAGCGGCAGCGGCCGCGGCGTGACCGGCTTCAAGCGAGCGCGAAAGGTTCGCGTTTGCGCCGCCGCCTGGGGCGACAGTTCTCGCAGCGCGACCTCGAACGTTTGCTCGGGCGCGCTGGCCAGCCACGCCTTGTAACGCGACGTCTTGAATACGGCGAGGTGATCCTCGGGCACGTCGGCCACGATCTCGGGCTCGCCGTCGTTGGCTATCGAGACGACCGGTTGGCCCTCGGCCACGACTTGCCCGACCTCGAAGCGCACGGCGGTGACGACGCCGCTGCGCGACGCGCGCAGCACCGTGTACTTGAACCGATTGCGCGCCAACTCGAGCTGCCGGGCCGCGGCCTCCGCCGACGCCGACGCCGTTTCGTGCGCCGTCCGTGCCTTCTCGTTGTCCGACACGCTGACCGAGCCGTCGGTCTTCAACGCGTCTAGCCGTTTGCGGTCCGACTCGGCCTGCTTCGCCTGCGCGGTGGCGGCGACGAGCTGCTGCCGCGCGGCGCCCTCGGCCAGCCGGTAATCGGTGTCGTCGAGCACCGTCAGCACGTCGCCCTCGCGCACGTTCTGGCCGACATCGACCTTGCGCTGCACGACCTTGCCGCCAACGCGAAAGGCCTCGTTGACTTCGTGGCGCGACTGCACCGTGCCGACGTAGCGGTTCATTTCCTGCGTCCTGTCGTAGCGGATCTGCGCGGTGCGCACGGCACGAAGGGCTTCTGCGGGTGGCTTCGATGTACACGCGGACAGGCCCGCGACGGCGATCATCGCGACGATGACTAATGTGGGGGAGGGAGACGGATTCACGACGGATCCTTGTATCGAGCGACGGAGTTTGATGATGTAGGCGAATTCGGGTTGGCGGACGCAGCGGGACCGGCGACGGGCTCGAACGCCTGCCAGCCACCGCCGAGCGCCTTGTATAGTTGCACGCTGTCAAGCAGCAATTGCGTGTTGGCGTCGTTGGCTCCGACGCGCACGGACAATCGCACGCGTTGCGCGTCAAGGAGTGGCAAGAGGTCGATCTGGCCGCGATCGTACAGCGATTGCGCGCGACCCAGCGCCGCGTCGGCCGACGCCGCAGCGCTGTTCAGCGCCTGCGCGCGTTGCCGTTCATCGGCGAGCGCCACGAGCGTGTTCTCGACGTCTTCCAATGCGCGCGCGATCGCGTCCTCGTAGCGCAGGACGGCTTCGCGTTGTCCACTCTCCGCGATGTCGTTGATCGCCTGCGTGCGTCCGGCGTTGAAGATCGGCATCGCCAACATCGCCGCAACGTTGGTGAAGCGCGCCGGGCCGAGGTCCGAACCATTGAGCTCGATGCTCTCGCGACCGAACACGGCACCGAGAACGAGCCGCGGGAACCACTCCGCCATCGCCTGCTGCCGGCGCGCGTTGGCGGCGTCGAGCTGCGCGCTCGCCGCGAGCAGGTCCGGCCTGCGTTGCAACAGCGCGGCGGGTTGCCCCGGACGCGCCGGCGGAACAGTGGCTTCGACGGTAGACGGCGTGATGCTTGCGGCGCGGAACGCCTGACCGCCAATGAGCACGGCGATGCGATGCCGGGAGACGGCGGCAAGTGTTTCGAGCGGCGGGATGGCTGCGCGTGCCCGCGAGGCTTCCGTCTGGGCACGTTCCACATCGAAAGCCGTCGCGAGACCGACCCGTTGGCGCGCCGTGACGAGGCGCAACGTTTCGTCTTGCGCGGCCGCTATCGCACGTACCGTTTCGAGCTGGCGCAATGCGCCGGTGAGTTTGAAGTAGTTGGTTGCGACGTCGCTCAACACCAAAAGACGCACGCCGCGCGCGCCGTTTTCGACGGCCAGCGTGTCGGCCGCGGCCGCAGCGGCGCCAGCGCGCAGGCGACCGAAGAGGTCGACTTCCCAGGTCACGCCGACGCCGATCTGCGCCGCCTTCGTGTTCGCTGCTTCCGGAACGACGCTTTTGAGAACCGAGTCGTAGTTCGTCTTGTGATCGAAGGCATCGCCGGCGAGGCCAACGGCCGGAAACAGCCACGAACGGCTGATCGTCTCTCCGGCGCGCGCGGCGCGTAGCCGCTCGGCCGCGATCTTGACATCGCGGTTCTCCTGCGCGGCGCGGCGGATGAGGTCGGCAAGCACGGGGTCCTTGAAGCCTTCCCACCACGCCACCTCGGGCTCGTCCACGGGGGCCGTTGCTGCCCCGAATCGGTCCGGCACATCGAGCGAGGGCTTCAGCACGGGTGTGGTACACCCCGCCAAGGCGAGCGCGACCGACGCGGCGAGTACACGGAAATGGCGGAATGGGATACTGGGGTTGGCTGGGTTCGACATGGCAGTGAGCGTAAGGGAATGGTTGCTGCGCGTCGTCAGCGAAGCGTCGACGTTCTGTCGGGATTTTGTCGGAAGGTGCGACGCGGATTCACAGGCGGGCGCGTATCAACTTGAGTTCCGCGCGGCAGGCTTCGCCGAACGCCTTCAACGGATCGGCGCCTACGGAGCGGGCAAGTTGGCCCATCTCCTGTACCGTCAGGTTGCGCGAGAAGTACTGGTCGGTGATGTGGCTCAACAGACGTTCGGCTTCGGCGAGCACCGGCTGCGAGGCGGTGAGGCGAATGCGATTCGTGAGTGCGTAGAGTGGGAGCAGCTTCTCCGGATCGTCGAGCGTGTGGACGAACGCGTCGATGAGAAGCTTCGCGCATTCGCCGATGAATTCGCCGTAGAGCGTCTCACGCTTGCGCATGTCCCCCTGAATCAGCTCGCGCTGGCTGACCGTCTTCTGGGTAATCCAGGCGGTCGCAAAGGCAGCCGAGCCGCCAACAAGCGAGCCGAGCACGCCTGCCATGGCGCTGATGATCGCACTATCCATGCGTTCGCTCCTTCACGCGGGCGGCCACTTTCCCAGCAAATCGCCGAAGCGATTCCTGATCTGCTCGATGACATGCGCCTCGATCTGCTCCGTTTGCAGCTCCCCGACGGCGTCGACCGACTTTTCGCGGATCACGAAATAAAACATGAGCATGTCGCGAAGCTTTGCGAAAGCGACGGGATTGGGGGTTCCGCACACGGAAGCGTCTTTCTCGAGCACACGCTCGATGATGCCGGGATCGAGGATGCGTACCTGACATAGCAAGCACAACCTGGCAATCTCGCGGTCGAGCTCGTCGATGTTCTCCGCCCACCAGGCGATCTGCCCATGATCATGTGGTTCAGTCACGGATTCGCTCCACCGTGTGAATCATCACGATTGCCGACGCTGAACGGTATCGATCACTCGCTTTGCGCATTGGACGGCTGCTCGTGGGGGGTCGCATCCAGGTCGCTGGCAAGGGACTCGAGCAACTCGCGACCGGATACAAATTCACATTGCCGGCCGGTAACGAGGTTCTCGAGACGGCCGGCGAGCGCATCGGGTTTTGCATCACCGCGCACCTTCACCACGTAGGCGCGTCGAGTAGGGTACTTGCAGTCAGTGTTGAAAGTCATCTCAGTTGTCGATAGTGAGTCATCGAGGCTAGCCTAAGAGTTCTTGTACGGCGAGTTGTCAGCGTAACGTCGCCAAGTCGTCCGGATTCGGGTAAACCGACGTGGTCTACCCAGACTTCGCTTTGGCGAGCAGTGCTCGCGCCCTCGCGGCCGCGGGTGTGTCGAGCGCTTCGGGAAGCTGATCGACGAGTTCGGCAAGCGCGCGTCGGTCTTCGGCCGTTGCACTGTGGCGCTCGCACAGTTCGATCAGTGCCATCAACTCCAGCCACGGCGCCTCCTGCGCTCTGGCCTCCACGATGGCGCGCCGAATGGCGGCGTCGGCGGCCGCGCGGTCGCCACGCGCGCGCCCGATGACAGCCTGCATCACGAACAACTGCGGCAGATACACGCGCTCACCGAGCGTGTTCGCCACTTGCAGCGCGTCCTCGAGTTCGTGTTGCGCGCCATCCCAGTCGCCGGCAAGCACCAAGGCCTCCGTAGCATACCCAAGGACCTCACTGCCTCCCGCCAGCATCCCGAGCTGGGTATTGTCTTCGTACGCTTCTCGAATGCGGCGATAGCCGTCGCGCGGTCGTCCCATCCGGGCATCCGCCCAGCCGCGAAACCACCGGCACGCCGTCCGACCTTGCGCGACCTTGGATTCGTCGACAAGTGCACGCATTTCGTCGGCCAGAGCCGCGACACGTTCTGCGTTGCCGAGTCGGACCTCAAACAGCGCAGCGTACCAGAGTGCCGCCAGCCGCGTGTTCGGCCATCCCAGGAGGAGCGCGCGCGCGTGCGCGCGCTCCAACCGCGCGCGCGCCTGTTCGACGAACCCGGAATGAAGAAGGTGGATGCCCTGCAGGCCCAGCAGCGTGACCTGTGGATCGGCCACGAAGATTTCGACCGGCGCCAGTTCGAGAAGCTCCGCGGCCACGAGCCCGCGCTCGATCCATGTGCCAGCCGCGCGCAGTCGGCCCTGAAGCTGAGCCACGTATCCGTGCACGATACACGTGACGAGCACAAGCACCGGATCGTTGGGTGCAGACGAGAGCGCCTCGGCTCGTTCCGCCACCGCCAGCGCCTCGGCATAGTCCGCCCGCAGGCTGAGAACGAACGCGAACCCGTGCAGCAGCCGTCCGCGCATCGAATGATCGGGGATGTCGGCGAGAAGCGCGTACGCACGCTGGAACGCGATTTTCGCTTCGGGATGACTGATACCATGTACGTGGGTGGCCGCTACTCCATGAAACGTGGCGAGCGCGATCTCCAGCGCGTTGCGTTGGGTGCCCTCCGGCGCCTGGCCAAGAAGGGTCAACGCATGCTCAGTGAGGTTCATGCACTCGCGCGGGCTCAGGCGCGCGAGCGCCGCTTCGGCAGCCGCAACGTAGTGGCGCAGCGCGGCCATCGGCTCGCGGCCAAGCTCGAAGTGCATGGCGAGTTCCGCCGCGGCGACCGAGGCGCCTGCCGCACGCTCGCGTTCGAGCGTGGTGCCGACCTTGCGGTGGAGCTGTGACCGAATCGATGGGTTCGTGTGCTCGTAGAGCACCTGGCGAAAAAGCGCATGCCTGAACGAATACGGCAACTCTGCTGCATTGTTACCTCCCTGGGGACGCGGGGCGACGAGCCACAACTGCGCGCGCGCGAGCTCGTCGCACGTCTGGCCGACCCAAAAAGCGTCCCGCTCGAGTGCTCCCGAGATCGTAGGGATACCGAACTCGATGCCGCAAACGGCGGCGGCCGAGAGCACCAGGCGCTGATCGCCTGTGAGCTTGGCGATGTAATGATCGATGATCGCCGCGAGATGCTCCGCAACCGCGATTTTCGCGAGCTGCGACCCGGCGGAAGCGTTGTCACCGGCATGTTCGGCGCGCGTGATCACTTCCGTCATCACCGACGCGACGAACAGCGCTACGCCGTCGGTGCGCTCGTGCAAAGCGCGCACGAACGCTTCGTCGGTGGCGATCGCTGGCGATCGTGCCGCCACGTAGTCGGCCACCTCGCTTTCGGAGAACGGATCGAGCACGATCTCCTCGCACAAGTCATGCAGACGGAGCTCGTGCCGCAACGGGTTGAGCGGATGGTCGAGGGCCACGACCTCGGCAAGACGGAAGCTTGCAAGCCACATGATCCGCGCGCTGCCGCGGCGCCGCGCGATGTAGTCGATGAGCTGGATCGTCGCGCGGTCGCTCCAGTGCAGGTCCTCGGTCACCAGCAACAGTGGGCGACGCTCGGTGTAGCGATCAAGGAACTGGCCCATCTCGCGCAACATGCGATCCGGGCTGACGCCGGCGAGCTCTCGTCGTAGTGCTTCTCGCTCGTCCGTCGTGCTGAGCCACGGCAGTTGCAGCAGCCAGGTCGGCGCCACGGCGCGCAGCAAGGACGGCACCTCGCTGTCGCTGCGGCACAACTCATCCAGCGCTTCCAAAACGGGAAGATAGGACTCAGCCGTGCCATAGTGGTCGACGCATTGGCCGCGCGCGCACGCGACGTTGCCGAGGCGCGCAATGAACTGTTCGATCAGCGTCGTCTTGCCGATACCCGGCTCGCCAACAATCCAGCCCACCGCGCGCTTGCCGCTGCACGCAGTGTCCCAGGTGCGGCGTAGTCGTGATAGTGGTTCGGCGCGACCGATGAAGTAGGGCACGTGCGCGGCGGTAAAGCCCGAAACGCTTGGCTGGACGCCAGGCGCAGCGGCGAGCGCACTGGGAGCGGCAACGAAGCGATACCCGCGCCGCGACACCGTTTCGATGTAACGCGGTTTGCGGGCATCGTCGTCGAGCACCGTCCGGAGCTCGCTGATGGCGGTTCTCAACACCGAGTCGGTCACGAACTGGTGGCCCCAAACCTCATCGAGCAAAGCGTTCGTGGTGAGCAGGGATCCGGCGTGCCGCACGAGTGCGCACAGGACGGCGAATGGCCTCGGCGCGAGCGCGACAGCCGTTCCGTCGCGCAGCAAGCGCGCGTTGGCCTCGTCGAGCTCGAATCGGTCAAAGCGCACTCGTAGCGGATGGGGTTCACCCTTGGGGCGACCGCTGGCGGGGCGTTCGATCATTGGGATGTCAAGCGGTTTCGATATGGCGTAGGACGCTCGAGCGCCAGCCAAGGAAGTGGTGCCCGAGTGGCCGGTCGCGCAATTGACGCCCGTAGCGCTTCCGGATCGGCAAAGTCACCATGGATCGGACGCGGCCGCCACACCCAGGGCGCAGTCAGCGTCGATGCCAGCGTTCGCGATTGTTGGCTGGTTCTCTGTCGACTGGCTCGGCACCGGCATTTGAACCCGATCATTGTCGACAATGGCTCCATTGGTCGCAATACAGACAAATACCAGGGCGACTACGGCGACGAGGCGCACAGATCTCGTGCTCGACACTGCTCCTCTCGCGATCCTTGGGGTTCGCCCTCCAAGCTGCGAAGTTGCACAGCGCACTTTGCAATAGTGGTCGTCGCACGCCCTTTGGTCAAGTCTGGCCGAAGGCAGCGTGATCGGGGTGTGTTGCGGCGCTACCTGCAGAACACCAGCAGGTACAGTCGGGCGCAAGTCACCCACTTGGTAGCCCGCTGGCGAGGCAAGCGTCTGGCCGCCCTCGCGCTGGCCATGCGCTACCGGGCACTGGCGCAGCCTTTCGCACGCAAGTACATGGCCGCCGATGTGGCCTTGCTCGTCGAAATGAATATGGGGACGCCGTCATCCGTTCGGAGCGTGGCACGACCGTGTGCGAGTTGCACTTCCCGCTTTGATCGCGCCCTTCCCGTTTACAACGCGCGGCCCTCAGGACTGTCCCTGCTCACAGACGACGTTCAACTCCCGGCACATGGCGAGTGTGCGCGCGACGATCGTCGACGTGGTCGAGCTAGCGATGCCCGGGTGCGCAGTCGATACCATCATTTGCGAGAGGCTGTCGTTCAGCGGGTTGACCTGAATGCCGCCGATCTGTGTGCCGTCGGTGAATTCGATCGAGCGCTTGGCGTCGTCGCTGCGCGTCACTCGGAGTTGCGTGTTCTGGGCCAGCAGGCGCTTTACGGTTTCGAAAACCTTGTCCGCCGTCACCTCGACGATCACCGTCGCCACATCGTAGGCGGCGCCGGTGGTGGGCGACGACTGCGCCATCTGCTCGATGCGTCCGATCGCCCGCCGGGCCAGAAACAAGGCCTGAGCGTCGGCAACACTGGCGAGGGCGAGCAGGACGCTGCCGGCCACCAGGCCGTGAAAGTGGGGCGGTCGCTGCATATCGATTCTCCTGTTACCACCAAGGCGTTTGAGGAGCGAGTCGCAGCGAAGTTCCGACAAGGAGCGAGCCGACGTTCACGGCGCCGGAGAGTCACCGAGCGGGGGTGGCACGTCTGCCGACTGGCAATGAACATGGTAGCCGTTGCGCCCCGCAGCCTTGGCGATGTACATGGCGGTATCGGCGTCGCGCAGCAGACCGGCTTGATCCGTGCCGTGGTCCGGATACAGGGCAATGCCGACGCTGCAACCCACTTGCACCTCACGTCCGGCGATGGTGACCGGGCGGCCAACTGCATCGATGATGCGACGAATCACGCCCTCGACGGCTTCCGCCGACTCGGGTGCGGAGAGCACGACGACAAACTCGTCGCCGCCAACCCGCGCCACTGTATCCACGTCGCGCACCATGGACGTGAGACGCGTGGCGAGTTCGCGCAGCAGGGCGTCACCCGCCGCATGCCCCATTTCGTCGTTGATCGGCTTGAAGTGATCGAGGTCGATGAAGGCGACCGCGACCACGCGTCCGTCGCGCGCGGCTTGCGCCAGCGCCTGCTTCAGGCGCTCTTCGAGGACCCGGCGGTTGGCCAGTCCGGTCAGCAGATCCTGCCGTGCCTGGTCTTCCAGCTGGGCCTCGTAACGCTTCTGCTCGCTGATGTCCTGCAGCGTTTCGACGGCGCCGATCACCCGGCCGTCGGCGCCATGCAAGGGCGCGGCCGTGAAATACAACCAGCGCCCGCCACCCGGGAACTGCGGGAAGTGATCCTTGGCCTCCCAGGCGCCGGCTATCAACCGCGAGGGTTGGTACTTGCCGGCATAGAACTTCTCCACTTCGCCGATCGCCGCATCGAGAACGAGGTCGGCCATCACCGGTCGCGGCTCCGGATAGAACGGCCACCAGTGCTGCCGGGAGCCGATCATCTGCTCAGCCGGCACGCCAGCCATCGACTCGCAAGCGCGATTCCAATGCGTTACCCGGTGCTCGGCGTCGATCACGAACATCGGCACCGGGCAGCCCTGGACGATTTCCGATAGGAGGACTGCCCCATCGCGTGCTGCCCGTTCCGCTTCGCGCTGTGCCGTTATGTCGCGGAAAGTTTCAACGGCGCCGATGACACGGCCTTCGCCGTCGCGCAGCGGCGCCGCCGTGAAGGCCAGCCACTTGCCGCCAGCCGGTAGCTGCGGGAAGAAATCCTCACACTCCCAGCCCCCCTCGACCAAAACCGAGGGCCGGTACTTGCCCTCGTAATAGCGTTCGAGGTCCTCGTGGCGGCAGCCGGTCAGGACCAGATCGGCCATGACCGGCCGCCGGCTTGGATAGAAGGCGGACCAGGCGCCGGCCTTGCGCAGCATGAACTTGCCTGGAATCCCGGTGATCCGCTCGCAGGAAGCATTCCAGAAGACAACCCGGTGCTCAGCGTCGATGGCGAACATCGGAATCGGCAAAGCGTCGACGACGTACTTTGCCAATCTCTCAGCCACTGCATCGCCGGAGTGGCCTTCGCTATTGACGTCGCTCATGGTGTAGGCTCCGTGCTGGTTGACATGGCGCGGGGCAACGCCAGACACCCCACGAGGCGGGAATTATCACCCTTCTCCGCCGACGGCGCCAAGCTTCGGGCGTCCCCGCCACGAGGTGCAGTTGGCCGCCGGACAGAACGCCATGCCGGTCCGTCACGCCTCACGCCCGCACCGTTCGTCACCTTACTCTGGATTTCTTGGACGTGGCGGCAAGGCGATCACAGGCAAGCAGAAAACAAAGAGGCCAGGCCTTGTGGGCCTGGCCGAATGCGTGCTTTCCTTGGTGGAGACAGGCAGGATCGAACTGCCGACCTTCTGATTGCGAACCAGACGCTCTCCCAGCTGAGCTATGCCCCCAAAGCCGCACGGATTCTACGCGGCGCAACTTGCAGCGTCAATCCCGGAAACGGCCTGGCGATGCCAAGCCGTCTACCCGAGGAAGACGGCACTCTTATTTCTTGCCTTTGGCGGGTGCTGGCACGACGGAAACGGCCACGGCTTCCGCATAAACGCCCTCAACCTGATCACCCTTCTTGATCAGCTTGAGCTGTTCCGGATCCTTGATCTTCAGGCGAACGGTCCTGGTCGCGCCACGCAAGGTGACCGTCTGATTCTTGCGGTCAACCTGTTGCACGTCGGCGACGAAGG
>JAFLDS010000045.1 GCA_017302295.1 Thauera sp.
CCCATGCCGGCAATGGCGACGGTGGCGTTGCGCAGGCGCTGATGCTCGTCGGGGCTCACGACACCCAGGTTGCGGTTGAAGGCTTGGTTGTAGTCAAAGGCAGTCAAAAGGGTCTCCGGCGTCGCTTCGATACCGGCATCTTTTCGCACGCCAGCACGCGTGGCAAGAGTCTCGGGCCACCGCCGCCGGCAACGCCCTCCATCGCAGCCCCTGACCACCACGACAGAAACTGTCGGATTTTTTTACACTCAGAACAATCATCCATCAACGCAGATTAATACACCCCTGTTTTTATTACTTTTTTTTAACCTGGCACACCACATGCTTAGGAAATGCCAGGGTGTATAACCGCAGTGGTCAGACAACCCTCGACTAGGAGCACGAAACATGAAAATGAAGAAACTTGCCGGGCTGCTCGCCGCTTCCACGATCTTTGCGTCTGGCGCTGCGATGGCTGAACCGTTCTATATGGACGTCAACAACTTCGACGACAGCCCGCTGGGTGCAACGAATGGCCTGACGGCACTCATTTACCAACTGGGCGTCAACTGGAACGCGACATCGGTCTTCACCGATGACACCCCGGGCGCTGGCATCGAATTCGGTGACTCGGTGCTCGACTCCGGCTTCGGCACGGTCAGCTCGTATCTGGATAGCACCGCAAACGCCATCAGCGGCGGCGAGAACAACGAAGGCGTCGGCGTCACGCACCAGTTGCGCTTCAGCTACAACGACCTCGCCGGCACCGTGGTGCTGAACGACGGCGCAGGTGGCATCCTGGCTCACTACACGAGCGGCACCATCAGCATCCGCAACGATAACAACACCGACGGCGATACGACCGACGCGGGCGAAAAAGAAGTGTTGCGCCTGGACGTTTTCAACAGCACGGGCACGATCGGCAACCTGATTCTGTTCGCGACTGTCGGCTTTGTTGACCCGGGCAGTTTCTTCTTCCCCCCCGCGACCGACTGGTCCGGCCTGACCGTGGCGATCAACGCCCGTGTCGACTTCAACCTCGACCCGCTGCTTCCGACTCCGATCGCCCCCGACGCCGATGGCAACGCTCGCTTTACGCGCACCTCGACGCTTGATGGCAGCGTGCAGTTCAACCGTGTTCCCGAGCCCAGCGTTCTCGCTCTGCTCGGCATCGGCCTGGTGGGCATGGGTGTCGGTCGCCGCGTGAAGAAGCAGCGCGCGTAAGCAAGCACGCAGCGCAGCGCAAAAAAGCCGCACGGGGTAACCGTGCGGCTTTTTTCTTTCTTGTGTCACAAATTAGAGAAAGAAACAGGGAGTCGCTGTAGAAAGAGCCCGTCGTCTCGGGACCGGCCCTCGTTTAGCAACAGGGGCGCGCAGCACTTAAACTCGCGGAGAACCGCTCACGCGTCTAAGCGTCCAGCGACTACTCAGGCAGACAGGCGCGGGAGGTCGTGCTGCGTCTCGATCAGGACTTCCGCCCCCTGCCGCACACCCTCAGACACAGCCACCGACGCCACTTCACCCGGCCCCATCATGAAGTCGTACAGGCTGGCATTGCGACTGGCAAGACCCGCCCTGATGGCATGCGCGCCGATGATGAAGGGCTGTCGGGCAGGCTTCACATCGGTATTGATCGGCCCCGCCTCGGCAAACGGAAAGCCCAGGCGATTCAGCAACCGGGCCAGTGAGGGCTCCATCGCCGCGAAGCAGTGAGTGATGCCATATTGCCCGGCGACGCGGAAAATTTCGCGGTAAATACCGAACGCCACCATTGAACCATCGCGCTTCACGCGCCGGCTGCCGCTCCCTGCGTAACCGTCGCCACCGACGACCGCGGTGCTGCTGCGCGAACGGCGCAAGCTCGGCGACAGGGTCATTCGACCGATCTCGCCGATCTCGTTCGGTGGAATGCCGTCGAGCGCGGAGAGACGGTAGCGCGAACTGACGTTGAGCCCGTGCGGCCCAGGAAGGATCAGACGCGAGCAGCCGAGCACCTCCTTCGTGGCGACCGAGCGGCACAGCAGGTGCACGCTGTGTACGTCGTACTCGTCGCTCTCGACCGCCACCCCGCCGGCTCGCTTGCCCTTGGACGGAACCCGTCGCAACTCCTCGCAGAACACTTCGTGCCGCAAGGCCAGATAGTCACGATAGGCATCGGTCCCGGGGACGACCACCAGGTACTCGTATTCCTTCAACAGCATCGACATTTTCTCCGCCGCGCCTCGGCGCGCCCGATTGTCCGGCCGGACCCTGGGCCCGGCGTTCATTGCCGCAAACATACCGCAGGCGGGAACTTTTCGCTTCGACGTAAGTGTAAATGTCTTTGTGACAAATTTCACGGTCCAACAAAAATCATGAGGCCTTTTCACCCACCATCTCGGCACCGCGCCCTTGCATGAACCGCATGACATCTGCTATGCGCGTAGCAAAACTGCGCTCCATTTCGGCTGCGCTGATGAGGTACACGCGCCGTGGCGGCTGAACGTTCTCATTCACCGGACTGACCGCGACGAACGGGAAGCCAAGACCGATCAGGACGCGGCTGAAGCGGTTGTCCATCGCGGCTACGCAGTAATCGATGCCGACCTCGCGGCACAGCCGATAGACCTCGCGGTACAGGCCGAGCACCAGCTCCGGCTGGTGGCGGCGGAAGCCGTCGGCCTTGCCCGACATCTCGCCCTCGGGATCGCCCTGGTAAGGCTTGCCCTGATCTTCGTGACGCCGCCGGTAATGCGGCGCGATCGCCATGCGCGAGATCTCGCCGATGTTGGCATCGGTCGCGTCCGGATACGGTAGCGGGCGGTCGATGGCATAGCGCGGAGTGACATTGAGGCCGACCTCGCTCGGCAGGATCACCCGCACGAAACCCGCCACGCTGCCCGTCGGCTTGTGGGTCGCGATGAAATGCCGGCTGGTGGCATCGTAGCGGTCGGTCTCGATGGGGAGACCCTTGCTCGAAGTCGCGCAGGCGTCCTCGACACGATGCAGTTCAGAGACGAAGACCTGATAGCGCGCCTCGAGGTAGACCTCGTACTCGGGCGTGCCCGGCTTGACCTCGTCGAATCGAAAGTAGCTTGTTTCCATCTCTGTATCCCTGTGCAATCCAGCAGTGCCGCTGCCGCTTATGCCCGCTCTCCGGTTACGACGAACACGCCCGCCGCCAGCAGGCGACGCCCGGCCGCCACGTCGGCGGCGAGCTCCTCGTAAAGCTTGCGGCTATCGACGGCGTCGCCGAGCAGCGACGCCTTGTATCCAAGAAGAATGTTGAAGAGCACGCCGAACGGCAGTTCGCTGCTCGTCATGGCCAGCACGCGCGTCCTGACGTTCGAAAAGCCGGCCGCGACCATCATCCCTTGCAACTTCCGACCGATGAAACGATCTCCTCCCTGCGACGCCTGGATGGCCTGCGCCTGTTGCAGGATGGCTGCAACGCGCGGCTCCTCGGGATGAACGATGACCAGACCATCGTCGGAATCCACTGCGCAAAAGCGCCCGCCCGGACGCGTCACCCGGAAGGTCTCGGCGACCACGGATAGAGGGTCCGGCACGTGCTGGAGCACGAAACGGGCGTAGGAGAAATCGATCGCCGCATCGGCGAGCGGCAAGGCGTTGCCGAAAGCCTGATGCAGATGCAGGCCGCGTTCCGGCCTGCTCTTCACGTTGCCCTCAACCTGGCTCAGCAGCGTCGCGCTCGGCTCGACGGCATGAACGCTGCCATTGGGCGCAAGTTCCGCCAGCAGATCGGTGACGAATCCGGGGCCGCAGCCAATCTCGAGCACGTCGTGCGCCCCCTGAATGCCGGCCTGCCGCAGGATCGCTGCCTCCATGCCGCGAATTGCCCTCGCCTGCTGCATCAGCCGATCTGTCTGATACGACGTGTCGTTCAGGCGATCGAAGTCATATGATCCGCTCGGCATGGTTCCACTCCCATCGTCGGTCGCTTCCAATTCATCACGTAACGTGGCCCATGTGTGAGCACACCCATCCTGCCCTTCTTTGCGGCCCGAGCGGCCGAGCGACACTGTGGTCTTGGCACGCCTCAGACCAGTTCGGAGCCGGCTCGGAACCGGTTTGGTAACATCCACCGTATTGTGGTTATTTTGATCCAGTAATCCCCGCAATGCACGCGCAAATCCGCGTCACAGCCGGATTTCAGGCATTTTCGCGAACGGCTTGCCGGCCTCGCGTGCGGCGGTTTTCTGGATCGTGCCCGAGCCCCGCACGCCCCCATCGTGCTGCGGATTTGTGCGAACATGACGGGGGGCTAATTCGTGAAGGAGGACGAGCGGGATTCGAGCCCCGGACGTTGGCTCGATCACTCGTTCGACATTTCCGAACAAAAAGAATGCATAAACTCGACGACCTCAATCTCGGCAGTGGATTCAGCCGATATTTCCGCATCGACGCCGCGCTGAACGCCTCGCTCCTGGACGAAGTCTTTCGTGTGCGGCACGAAGTCTATTGCGAAAATCTGAAATTCGAGCCGGAGAGGCCAAATCGGCGCGAGTTCGACGATTTTGACGCACACAGCGTCCATTGCCTGCTGCGCACAGCGGCGTCGCCTCATGAGTCCGTCGGCTGCACCCGAATCATCCTGGCGAATCCGGATGACCCCAACCAGCCGCTGCCGTTCGAACGAACCTGCGCCGGCCGTCTCGACCACTCGCTTATCGATCCCTCGCGCCTTCCACGCGACCGCATCGCCGAGATTTCACGGCTGGCGGTAGGCGACCGTTACCGCCGGCGCAAAGGCGAAGGAAACACCCAGCTTGGCCTCGACGCCAACGACTTCGCTCAAAATGGCACGCAGCCGCGCTTTCCCTTCATACCCGCGAGCCTGCTGCTGGGAGCGGTCGCGATGGCAGAATACAAGGGGATCGAAACCGTGTTCGTACTCACCGAACCCCGCCTCGCCACTCACTTTGCGCGCCTGGGCGTCGAGGTGACGCAGATCGGCGCCCCGATCTTCCACCGTGGCCTCCGCATCCCTTCAGTGATGCAGGTGGACGAGATCATCCGCAACATGCGCCGCATCCTGCGGCCGCTGTGGACGATCGTGCGCGAGGAGATCGGCAGGGGGTTCGAAGAGGCAGGACAACGGCCCCGGCAACCACGCAGCTGACCCCCCATATCCAGGGGCGACCAAGCCCGCAATCGCGGTCGAGCCCGCCCCCGCTGCTGACCGCTCAGCCCTTCAGCGCCGCCCGGATCTGCTCGAGCGTGGTCGGATCGTCGATCGTCGTCAGATCGCCCGGATCCCGCCCTTCCGCCAGCGCCTGGATCGAGCGCCGCAGCATTTTGCCCGAACGGGTCTTGGGCAGGCCGCCGATGAAGTGCACGCGGGCGGGACGTGCGATCGCGCCCAGGCTCTCGTCGACCTTCTTCATGACTTCCTTCTCGAGGGCTGCGCGCTTTTCCGCGCTGTCGACGGTGCTGCCGTCCTTCACCACCGCAAAGGCCATCGGCATCTGGCCCTTGAGCTCGTCATGCACGCCGACGACCGCCACCTCGGCGATCGCCGGGTGGGTCTGCACCGCTTCCTCGATCTCGCGCGTACCCAGGCGGTGGCCGGCGACGTTGATCACGTCGTCCATGCGGCCGAGGATGGTGTGGTAGCCGTTTTCGTCCTTGATGCCCCAGTCGGATGACGAATACACCACCGGATGGGTGAACAGGCTGAAGTAGGTCGACACGAAACGGTCGTCCTGGCCCCAGACGGTTGACAGGCAGCCGGGCGGCAGCGGCGGCACGATGCCGACGATACCCTTCTCGTTGGCGCCACACTCGCTGCCGTCCTCGCGGAAGATGCGCAGGTCGTAGCCATACACCGGGAAGGCGGGCGAGCCGAGCTTGATCGGGCTCTGTTCGACGCCGCGGCAGATGGCGAGCATGGGCCACCCGGTTTCGGTCTGCCAGTAGTTGTCGATGACCGGGATGCCGAGCTCTTCCATGATCCACTGGTGCGAAGTCTCATCCAGCGGCTCGCCGGCCAGGAACAGGTGCTTGAGCGAGGACAGGTCGTGTTTCTTGAGGAAGGCGGGGTCCTGCTTCTTCAGCACACGCACCGCGGTGGGGGCCGAGAACATCACGGAAACCTTGTACCGGGCGACGATCTCCCACCAGATGCCGGCGTCCGGGCGCAGCGGCGTACCTTCGTACATGACCGTGGCCATGCCGGCGAGCAGCGGGCCGTAGATGATGTAGCTGTGGCCGACGACCCAGCCGATGTCGGAGGTGGAGAACATCGTCTCGCCCTCGCCACCGGTGAAGATGTGCTTCATCGACGCGGCCAGCGCCACCGCGTAGCCGCCGGTGTCGCGCTGCACGCCCTTAGGCTTGCCGGTGGTGCCCGAGGTATAGAGGATGTAGCTCGGCTCGGACGACTCGAGCCAGGTGACCGGCACGGTGGCGTCCACGTGCCGGGCGCGCAGCTCGGCGTAATCGACGTCGCGGCCCTCGACCCTCGGGAAGCCCTTGTCGAGCCCGCGGTCAACGATCAGCACCTTGGCCGGCGGGCTGTCGGCGAGCTTGCACGCCTCGTCGACCAGGTGCTTGTAGGGCACCGGCTTGCCGTTGCGCATGCCGGCATCCGAGCTCACCATCAGCACCGGCTTGGCGTCGTCGATGCGGGTGGCGAGCGAGCCTGCCGCGAAACCGCCGAACACCACCGAGTGGATGGCGCCAATGCGGGCGCAGGCCAGCATGGCGAAGGCCGCTTCGGCGATCATCGGCATGTAGATCAGCACGCGATCGCCGCGCTTGACACCGAGCTCCAGATAGATCGCCGCCATGCGCTCGACCTCCCGCTGCAGTTCGGCGAAAGAGTAGACCTTCTCCTCGTTGGTCTCGGTGGAGATGTAGACCAGCGCACGGTCGTTCGGCCGCTTCTGCGCATGCCGGTCGACCGCGTTGTAGCAGAGGTTGGTCTCGCCGCCCTTGAACCACTTGACGAAAGGCGGTCGCGAGAAATCGCAGATCTGCTCGGCGGGTTTGTTCCAGTGCACGAGCTGAGCCTGTTCGGCCCAGAACTCGTCGCGCTTGTCGATGGAACGGCGGTGAAACTCCTTGTATGTCGTCATTTGCATCCTCTCCCTCGTAAACTCCCTCAACGCAATAAGCCGTGGTCCCCTGCGGCGCGTCTTGCGCGCTGCCGTCGTCGGTTCTCACGGTCCTTCCCCATCGGAACGGACAGTCCGGCGCGTCTGTCGGCCACCAGGCCGGGCTCGCATCGGGCAGGCGCTTCTCCGGGTGATACTGGCGCTCAGATATGGGTTCGCGTCATCAGCGAATCGTCATCCCCCGTACCCGTCTGTCTGCACGCGTCCCTGAGTCGCTCGATCGGCAGGCCGCAGTGAAGGCGCGATTCCATCAGTTCAAGCAGCGGCAGCAAGGTGTTCAGCAAGTCGGGCAGATGCGTCGCCGCGTCCTCCGGCTGCCCGAGGCGCAATTGGCGCAAGGCCGCATCGATGCTGAACATCGGTGCGATCTGTTGCTCGAGCAACGCCTGATCGACTTCCCCCTTGTTGGCGATGACGCGGTTGCCGCCCGCGGCGAACCCCGCCGCCGCACGCCGGCTTGCCAGGGCGACGAGTTCGCCCACGACCTCGATGTGGTCGGCGCGGGTGCTCGCAACGCCGATCGACACGCTGACTCGGATACGTTCCTCGCGGTAAGTCATTACCAAGGTCTCGAGCCGCTGCTTGAGGCGTAACGCAAATGCACAGCCGGCAACCAGGTCCGTGCCTGGCGCGAGCAGCACGAACTGGCCGGCCGAGCGTTGCGAGAGGCTGTCTTCCGCGCGGATGCGGCCCATCAACATCTTCGTCAGCTTGCGGCCGATGAGGTCGACGACGTGCTCGCCGTAGCGCGCGAGCAGCGGCGTGACGTGGTCGAGCTCGATCGCCAGCACGGCGATGTCGGAATGAGTGCGGCGCGCGCGCGCGATGTCCTGGGTGGCGCGCTGCTGCACGTAGCCTGGCGTGGCGAGCCCCGTGGCCGGCTCCACCGGACTCTGGCGTGCAAGCGCGGCGCGGCTCTCCTCGAGTTCGTTCTGCGTGCGCGCGAGGCGCACCATCGAGTGCAGCGTTGCCAGCAGTTCGACGCTGCCGCTGCCCTTGGTGATGAAGCCATTGGCGCCCAGGGAGAGCGCCCGCTCGCGGGCCTTCTCGTCCTCGTCTCCGGAGATGATCACCACCGGCAGTCCGCGCACGCGGCCGACCTTGGATGCGCGTATGCGTTCAAGCAGTCCGTAACCGTCAAGGCGCGGCATGCCGATGTCGGTGAGCACCAGACTGATCGCCGGGTCGACCAGCAAGGCCTCCCAACCCGCCTCGCCGTCGTTCTCCTCGCGGATGTCGAAATGCCCGCGGATGTGCTTCACGATCGTCGCGCGCACCATGCGCGAGTCGTCGACGACCAGCACCCGGGGGAGTTTCTTGTCTTCGCTCATGATCCGGCCTGGGTTCCCGGCGGCGGCGCTCAGTCGCCGCCGACGCGCACGACCGTGCGACCCTTGACCTTGCCAGCGATGAAGTCGCCGAACGCCCCGGGCAGCGCTTCGAGTTCGATGGTGCGCGTCACCTCGGCAAGGTGCCGAGGCTTGAGGTCGGTCGCGAGGCGCTCCCAGACGCGCTGGCGCGTCGGAAAGCCCATGTAGCCCGAGTCGATGCCGAGCAGGCTGACGCCGCGCAGGATGAAGGGGAACACCGTCGTGCTGATGTTGAAGCTGGCGGCGTTGCCGATGCTCGCCACCGTGCCGGCCTGCTTCATCGTCGCCAGGACCCAATGCAGGATCTGCCCGCCGACATTGTCGACCGCGCCGGCCCATTGCGCCGCCTCGAGCGGGCGGACCTTGTCGAGATCGATCGATGAGCGCAGCTTGATCTCGGCCGCACCGAGCATCTTCAGATAGTCGCTCTCGCTCTCCTTGCCGGTGAGCGCCACGACGTGGTAACCGAGGCGGGCCAGCATGTCGATCGCCAAGCCCCCGACCCCGCCGGTCGCGCCGGTGACAATGACCGGGCCATTGCCCGGTGCCAGGCCGTTGTCCTCCATGCGCACGATGCCCAGCGCAGCGGTGAAACCGGCCGTACCCAGCGCCATCGCCTCGAAGGGATCGAGCCCGGCCGGCAGGGCCACCACCCAGTCCGCCGGCACGCGCGCAAACTCGGCATAGCCGCCGTGGTGCGCGACGCCGATGTCGAAGCTGGTGGCGATGACCTTGTCGCCCGCCTTGAAGCGGGCATCCGAACTGTCGACGACCACCCCGGACAGGTCGATCCCACCCACACAGGGGAAACGCCGGATGATCTTGCCCGCGCCGGTCGCGGCGAGCGCGTCCTTGTAGTTGATGCTCGAGTAGCCCACCCGGATCAGGACTTCGCCGGCATCGAGTTGCTCGGGCTGCATCGTCGCCAGCTTGCCGACGACCTTCCTGTTCTCATCCTGATCGATCACGAAGGCCTTGAATGCGGTCATGCGGCAGATCTCCTCAAAAGCGCGGAACCCGAACGGTGCACAGATTATAGCCACAAGGGTGTCGATTCCTTCACGCGGACGCGGGGCCCGGCTTCAGTTCATCGCCAATGGGGCCGATAATCCGGCACCACCCGCCGACTCCTGCGAAGCGCACCATGACACTGCTTGCTACCCCGCTCCCCTCGGTCGATGCTTACGTGCGTCACTTCTCCGGCCAGGAGCTTCCGGTCCTGCGCCGCACCGCACGTGAGCTCGACGCACTGCGCGCGTCGGCCGACTCGGTGAGCGGCAAGCGGGTTGCGGCGGTCGTGCTCGGCGATCCGCTCATGACGATGCGCCTGCTCACCCATCTGGAAAAGCACCGCGGCCGATCGCAGAACCACGACATCACCACCATCGATCGCGCGATCATGATGATGGGGGTGGAGCCTTTCTTCGCCACGTTCGACAAGCTGACGACGGTCGAAGACACCCTGCATGCGCACCCGAAGGCCCTCATCGGCGTGATCCGGGTGATCGCCAACGCGCGGCGAGCGGCGG
The DNA here is from genome assembly GCA_017302295.1 of Thauera sp. Lineage (GTDB taxonomy): Bacteria > Pseudomonadota > Gammaproteobacteria > Burkholderiales > Rhodocyclaceae > Thauera. The sequence continues at coordinate 9,997 of JAFLDS010000045.1, forward strand.
ACTTCGCGCGCGACTGGGCGGTCGTGCGCCACGACCTCGATCCCAACGAGATTACCGTCGCGGCACTGCTGCGCGAAGCCACCGAAATCGTGTGCTGGGTCTTCGCGCCCGAACTCACGCAGCGCGTCTACAACATGCAGAGTGCGGACCCCGGGCTGCGCAGCGCATTCGCGCAAAAGGCGGTATTCGGCACGACGGCGAACGCGATCCAGCTCGGCCTGATCCGTGCTTGGTGCCTGCCCGAGCTGCTCGTGCAGTTGCTCGACGAAACCCAGCACGAGAACGCGCGTGTCCGCACGGTCAGGCTCGCGGCCGACTTCGCCCGTCATCTCGCCCGTGGCTGGGACGATGCGGCACTGCCGGACGACATCGCCGCCATCGGCAAGCTGCTGCACCTGCCGCGGGAGGCGTTGCTGCAGCGCCTTGGCGTGCCCGAGGAGTTCCGCAGCCGCTTCGGCGACGCCGACGCGCGCTGAATCCTCAGCCGCAAGACATCAGATTGCCGAAATTCAGCAGCAGCGCGGGCTGGCGATATGCGAAAAAGATCGCCGCGAGCACGACGGCCACGGCAGCCAGCGACAGAGCGAGCAAGGCGGAAGGTTTGATCGCGACTCTCCTGCGTTCGAACATGACGATGTCGATGCGGTGTGCGGTTCGCAACGGACGCCGACACATCACAATTATATGATCCGCTCTACGCCGCATTGCACAAACGGAACCTCACCGACATGAGCATCTCGTCCGCCGTCCTTCTCGCCCTCATCGTCCTGTTGCTGATCTACGCCATCGTCGCCTACAACGGCCTGGTACAGCTCAAGCACAACGTTGCGCGCGCATGGGCCAACATCGACGTGCTGCTCAAGCAGCGCCACGATGAGTTGCCCAAGCTCGTCGAAGTGTGCCGCCAGTACAAGCAGTTCGAGCAGGCCACGCTCGCACGCGTGACCGAAGCCCGCGCAAGGGTCGCTGCCGCGCGCGAGAACCATGACGTGCCCGCGCTGGGCGCCGCCGAAAGCCTGCTGCGCGCCGGCCTGGGCCAGATCTTTGCCGTGGCCGAAGCCTATCCCGAGCTGAAGGCGAACGAGCACTTCATGCAGTTGCAGAGCCGCATCACCGCGCTGGAGAACGGGATCGCCGATCGCCGCGAGCTCTACAACGAGTCGGTCAACGTGCACAACGTGCGCGTCGAGCAGTTCCCCGACCTGATCCTCGCCCGCCTGTTCCAGTTCAACGTGCTGCCGCTGCTCGAGTTCTCCAGCGCAGAGAAGGCCGACGTCGATCTGAAAGCCCTGTTCCGCGACTGATCGCACCCAGCCCCGCACTCGTCGCCGCATGCTCGTCCGCCTGCATCGTGACTACCTTGGGGCTGCGCTGCCGGTCGTGCAGGTGGTGCTGGCCCTCATCGTGCTGCGCGATCGCACCGGTTGGCCCGCCCGCCTTGCGGTCGCCCTGCTGCTGGTCAGCGCGCTCTACGGCTGGTTGCGCTCGCTGCGCCATGCCCGCCTGATCGCCGACACGCCGACCGCGCGCATCGCCTCGGCCGCGCAGGGCTACGCCGAATTGCAGGGGCGCGGACAGCCGCTGCAGGGCACGCCGCTGCTCTCGCCACTCAATGGCCTGCCGCTGCTGTGGTACCGGCTGCGCACCGAGCGTCGCGATCCCGAGGGGAAGTGGCGGCACGAACGCACGCTGGAAAGCGATGCCTCCTTCCTGCTCGTCGATGAAAGCGGCGAGTGTGCCGTCGATCCGGAAGGTGCAGAAATGCTCGTCGGGCGCCGCGACGTCACCGTGCGCGGCGACCAGCGCTTTACCCAGTGGGCCTTGCTCAAACATGACCCGCTTTACGTGCTTGGCGAGTTCCACACACTGGGCAGCGTGACGCCCGAATTCGGCGCGGCCTCCCAGGTGCGCGATCTGCTTGCCGAGTGGAAAACCGACCGCAGCCAGCTGCTCGCACGCTTCGACCTGGACGGCAATGGCGAGATCGACCTGCACGAATGGGAACTCGCGCGCGCCCAGGCCCGGCGCGAAGTCCGCCGCCAGCGCGACGCAGCGCAGACGACCGCCGAGGCGCATGTCATGCGCCGCCCCGCCGACGGACGCCTTTACCTGATCTCGGATCATGAGCCGGCGCGCATCGCGCGCCGCTACCGCCTGTGGTCGGTCTTCCACCTGGGCACCTTTGTGGGTGCCGCCGCGACGCTCGCCTGGCTGAGCCAGCAGGGCATGGGCGGATAGCGGCTGACGCGCCGGGCGCCCCTGCGCTGAACAATGACCCGCCGCCGCATCGCCTGGCAGGCGCTGATCCTTGCCGGCCTCGCCCTGCTGGGCTGGCTGCTGGTGGACACCACCGCCAGCCG
>JAFLDS010000046.1 GCA_017302295.1 Thauera sp.
CGCTGCCGCGCGAGGGCGGGGCCGCCGGCGGCGGCTGCTCGATACGCTTGAGCTGGGCGCGGATGGCGGTCTTGAAGGCCTCGATGTCGCCGGTGAGCAGGTCGGCGCCGGCCTGCGCCTGCGCATCGGTGTGCAGTGCCTCGATGAAGGCCTGTTGCAGCGGATGCTCGGCCCGCGTGTCGGCCGGCAGCCAGATTGCCCGCCGCATGCCTGCCGCGGCAGCGCTGCCGGCGTTTGCACCGAAGCGCGCCGCCGCGCGCTCGTTCTGCAGCACGACGACGGACTTCTGACCGGCGCCGTCGGGCACCAGGCCGTAGCCAGCGCCAATGAGGTGGATCGAGTACGCACAGCGCGCGAGCAGGGCATCGACCGCAGCCACATACTCGACCTCGTCGGTGGGCAACTGGCGGTCGGGCAGCACCGTGTAGCCGAGGCGTTTGAGTTCGGCCTCGATGTTGTCGCGCGCGTCGCGGCGGTCGCGGCTGCATTCGGCCAGATACACCACCGGTTTCGCCGCCCCCGTCACCGCCGCCCCGGTCTCGGCTGCCGGCGCCGCCTGCCGGAGCTGGTCGAGCAGGCGCTTGATGTCCCACGCCACCTTGTTCACCTTGCGCAGAAACTCCTCGCGCGCGTCCTCGCCAAACAGCGGGTCCAGTTCCTGCGGCGTCTTGTCGACATCGAGGCGGAAGAACTCGTAGCCGAGCAGGTCGCCGACGATGGGCGGCAGGCCTTGCGCACCCTCGACCGGCGTCTTGATGACCTTGAACACGCGCGCGCTGTGATCGATCACCAGCCCGCCGGTGCGCTCCGCGCTACGGCAGAAGCTCTGGATCTCCTCCGAGCACGACGGCGAACTGACATAGCGCGGGCTCAATACCGTCACCAGCACCGCGGCCTCGGCGATGCGCGCCTCGATCTCCCGCCACAGCACGTCATTGCCGGCGAGCTTGGGATCGCGCCAGATCAGCGCATTGCTGCCCTTGAAGCGGCTGAGCAGCTGCTGCAGCGCATCGTGGAACACCGTGACCCAGCCCTTCGTGTCGGCGAGCAGGGGCTGGTTGTCGATGTGTGCGTAGCTGATGAAGACATCCAGTGCCATCTGTAAGCTCGCTCCTGGTGGTCTGCCCGCTGGGTCAGGCGTGGACGTCTGCGACACGATGACGGGAAGCATCGATCCTCGTCGTCCGAAACGGGCCTGGACGAAGCGGGATAGAAGCCGGCTTCGGTGCCCGCGCGTCCCTCTCACCCCAGGCTTCAAAGTATGGCACGTGCGACCGGGCTGATGTGCCAGCATCATCGTCGCCCAGACATCACACGGCAACGATGCCCCAGGCGCTTCGCATGTCGCGGAGCATGCACTGTTCGCCCCGACAGGCGCACGCTATGATCCCGCTCCTGCCCTTCTCAGCAAATCCTGCCGATTCCCGTCCCCCATCGTGCGAATCCCCTACTCCCGGCCGGTACTGGCACTCTGGCTGACGGTGGCGCTGCTGAGCGTGGTCAACGTCGTCGGCTGGTTCTGGCAGGAACAGTCGGTGCGGACCGCCGAACTCGCGAAGGCGACCCGCGAGGCGGAAATCGCCAACGATGCCTTCGCCGAGCAGACCGTGCAGGTCATCAATCTCGCCGACACCGTGTTGCGCGGCGTGCGGGAACACTGGCTGCAGACCGGATCGCTGGCCGAGACCCGACGCTACATCGACGCGCTGACGCTGAAGAACTCGCTGCTCGACGACGTCTTCCTCGTCGACCGCGAGGGGCTCCTCGCATTGACGCACGACGACGGCACCCACGGCGTCAGCGTCCGTGACAGGGGCTATTTCCGCTTCCACGCCGAGCACGCGGACGACCGGCTCTACATCGCCCCGGTGGAGCTCGGGCGCGTCACGCGCCAATACCTGTTCCGCATCACGCGGCGCGTCACCCTGCCCGACGGCTCGTTCGGCGGCGTCGTCCTGACGACGCTGGCGCCGGATGCGCTGTCGGATTACTACCAGCGCCTGACGCGGGACGATGGGAGCGTCACCAACCTGATCGGCACCGAGGATCAACGCTTGCGCGCGCGCCGCCCCGCCCCGGCCGCCGAAGTGTGGGAAAAGCCCATCGCCTCAGGCCTGTGGCAGGCCCTGAGCCGCGCGCCGAGCGGCACTTACCGCGGCGTGAGCAGCGTCGACGGCATCGATCGGCATTATGTCTATCGCCGCATCGAATCCCTGCCGCTGGCCGTCGTCACCGGCTTCTCGACGCGCACGCTGGAGCAGACGACGAGCGCGGCGATGCGGCCGATCACCGCCGCGGCGGCCTTCCTGAACCTGGTCGCGCTGGTGTTCGCCGGCATCATGACCGTGGTGTTCCGCCAGCGCGACGCACTGCAGCGGCTGGCGACGACCGACGTCCTCACCGGGGTGGCGAACCGGCGCGATGTGGTCGAGCGCGCCACGCGCGAAGTCGCCCGCGCACGACGCTACGGCACTCCGCTGGTTCTCGCGATGCTGGACATCGACCATTTCAAACGCGTCAATGACCGCTACGGCCATGCCACCGGCGACCGCGTGCTGAAGGCGCTCGCCGGTGTCGCCGGCGGCACGCTGCGCCGGACCGACATTTTCGGGCGGCTGGGCGGCGAGGAGTTCCTTTTCGTGCTGCCGCAGACCGCGCGCGACGGCGCCCGGGTGCTGGCCGATCGCCTGCGTGCCGGCGCCGAGGCCTGTGCCAGCGCGCTCGACGACGATGGCGCGGTGGTGCCGTTCACGGTGAGCATCGGGCTTGCCGCCTTCGACGATCCGGCGCTCGATTTCGACGCGCTCCTGAGTCGTGCCGACAAGGCCCTGTACCGGGCGAAGGCGGACGGCCGCAACCGCATCGCCGAATTCGCCCCCCCGTCGGGCGCCGCATCGAACTGATTGCCGCCGCGGGCGAACCGGCCGGTGTCCGCCCACGGCGTTGCTCAACCGGTGCCGGGCAGGAAGGCGGCGAACTGCGCCGGCAGCGGCGCGTTCTCCAGGCTGCGCTGGGTGAATAGAAAGCGGCCGTCGCACACGAAACCGAGGTCGGCCCAATCGACCGCGTTCAGCGCATCTCGGAACGAGGCGATGTCGACGTCCTCTCGATGCGGGAAGACCGCCATCACCGCGCCGTCGTAGTCCTTGCAGTCATGCACGAAGAAGGGCCGCTCGACCCGCGTCTTGCCATTGACGTACACCCGGGCACGCTCGCTGCGAAAGTGCATGCGCCCCCACATCCACCAGTTGGACTCGTCGAAGCGCGTGACCTTGCGCTGCAGCAGGCGAGCCTTGTGAGGCAGCAGCGCAGCGGGCGGCGGGCGGCCCGGCTCGGTCCAGATCATGCGCCGCGTGCGGCCGGTGCTGACGGTAGACGAGCAGACGAACTCGCGGTTGCCCTGCAGGATGTCGGTGTAGAGCTCGTCCGCGCCCGACACGGCGCCGACCTTGACAAAAGCCACGTCGGACAGGCGCAGCGGGTAGTCGCCGTGCGCGAACATCAGGTGGCCGGCGCACTCGATGAGATGGCGGGTTTCCCAGCGCGGCGCGGCGAGCCCTGCCGCGAGGTCGTCGCCGGCGCCGATTGCGGCGTACCGCAGAGTGCGCTCGAAGCGGCCCCTCTGGAAACGCCAGATCAGGCAGTTCGGCACCGCATCGGGAAACACCCTCGCGTCGCCGAGCTCAATCGCATCGGTGACGGTGCCGGCTTCGAACAGCAGATGGTTGAGCCTGACGGCCGACGTCGCCTTGAGGAAGTCCCGCGGCGTGATGAAGATCAGCTCCCCGCCCGGCCGCAGGTGGCGCAAGCATTTCTCGATGAAGAACAGATACAGGTTGGCGCGCCCGTCCAGCCGCGACGCCTGCGGCGCGCCGGCAATCAGCGCGCGCGTGGACGCGGCGATGTCCTGGAAGCGCACATAGGGCGGATTGCCGATGATGGTGTCGAACTGCTCGCGCTCGGGGTAGGCGAAGAAGTCCATGGCGCGCGCGCCGGGCGGGCAGTGGTCGGGGTCCAGTTCCAGGCCCACGGCACCGGGCAGATGGCGCAGAAAGGCGCCGTCGCCGCAGGAGGGCTCGAGCACGCGACCCGCGTTGCGCCGCAGCGCCAGCATGGCGCGCACCACCGGCTCGGGCGTGAAGATCTGGCCGAGCGCGGCGACGTCGCGCAGGCCGAGGGCGAGCTGGGCCGTCACGCCTCGGCCCCGCTCGAAGCCGTGGTGAGGGGCTGCAGCGGGCAGCATGGGGTGGGCAAGACGGAACGGGACGCGCACATGGGACGCGATCTTACCAAGGCGGCGCCGCGATGGCCCGACCGAGGATGCCCGCTCTCAGCCCGGCGCCGCCTCGCGCGCCTCCCACCAGGCGATGAACTCGGGCAAGGGCAAGGCCCGGCTGTGCAGATAGCCCTGGGCGGCGGTGCAGCCGAGTTCGCCAAGCCAGTCCATCACCGCCTGGGTCTCCACGCCCTCGGCAACGATGCGCAGGCCCATGCTGTGCGCGAGACTGGTGATCGAGCGGATGATCTCGCGCTCACGCATGGAGTCCGCGATCGGTGTAACGAAGCGCCGGTCGATCTTCACTTCCTGGACGGGCAGTTGCTGCAGGTAGCTCATGCCCGCATAGCCGGTGCCGAAATCGTCGATCGCCAGGCGCACGCCCTGGCTGCGCAGGCGATGCAGCACGTCGGCAACCTCCTGCGATTCTTCCACCGCGACCGTTTCGGTGATCTCCAGGCACAGGCGCTCCGCCGGCAGGTGCCACAGGGCAAGCGCCTGGGCGACGAGATCGGGCATCTCGGGGTCGAGCAGGTCGTTGGCGGTGATGTTGATCGACAGTCCCGTCTCCACTCCTGCGTCCCGGAGCTGGGCCAGCGTGACCGCCGCGGCCTGGAACAGCCAGCGATTGAAGGCGTGACGCAAGCCGCCACGCTCGATGGTGGCGATCGTCAGCGGCGGCTGCACCCAGTCGCCATTGTGCCGCCGCCAGCGCAGCAGGGCCTCGGCATGTGTGCAGCGGCCCGTCGCCACGTCCACCTGCGGCTGCAGGTACAAGGCCAGCGCGTTCTCCGCGAGGTCGCGCTGCAACTCGGCGATCAAGCTGCTCTGCTGAACGCTGTCCTGCTCCATGGCCGGGTCGTACACCGCCACCCAGTCGCCGCTGCGGCAGGCCGTCAGCGCGGCGATGCGAGCGGACTGCACCAGATGCAGGGGGTCGTCGCCGTGCTCGGGGCTCAGGGAGGCCCCACAGACCGCGTTGAGGCCCACTTCGACGCCACCGATCGCCAATGGCGGCTGGTAGAACACACGCCGGAACTTGAGCATCGCCAGATGAACCGGTGCGCTGCTCGGCAGGTTGGGCAGCACGATCAGCCACTCCCACTCGCCAAGCGCGTACAGCCGGTCGGCCGGCCGCAGCGCCGCGCGCAGGCGCTCGGTGATCTGCATGCTCAGCCGCGCGACCGCTTCCGGCGCCAGCCGCAGCAGCGCCGCCTCGCGCGCCAGGCCAAACACGATCAGACCCTGGCAGCGAGCCGGATCGACCTCTTGCGCGCTCCGGGCAAGATCGGCGAGCGCCTGACGCAGGCGTGGCAGCGCGACGGGCAATTCGCTCTCGGCCACCGGGGAATCAGGCAAGATAGAACTCCGCCGGGTCGAGCCCGTAGGCGTTGTCGGGCAGCGCGCCGAGGATGCGGTAAGGCGCGCCCGTCGAATCGAGAGGGTTGAGGATCAGATCGAGCGTGCGCGGGTAGCGCTCCACCGACTTGTCAGGCGCCAACAGGATCATCACCTTGGGCTGCAGGCGACGCACCTGGTTCTGCTGCAGCACGACGGCGACCTCGCCCGAACTGAGTTCCACCAGCGAGCCGATCGGATACAGTCCCATGCACTGCACGAACTGGTCGACCAGCGTATCGCGGAACTTGCGTCCGCGCCGCTTCATCAGCTCGCCGATGGCCTGCTGGCTCGACAGCGGCTGGCTGTAGGAACGCTCGCGGATCATCGCGCAATAGGTGTCCATCAGCCCGGCCAGTTCGGCGAGCACGCCGATCGCCTCGCCCCTGAGCTTGAGCGGATAGCCGCTGCCGTCGATGCGCTCGTGATGACGACCGATGATCTCGAGCATCTCCGGGAGCATGCCCGGCTTGTTGGCGACGATGCGCAGCGAATTCACGACGTGATAGCGCGCCTGCTCCAGCTCTTCGGCCGTCAGCGGCCCCGGCTTGGCGAGGATCTCCTTGGGCAGCTGCGTCTTGCCCAGATCCTGCACCAGACCTGCCACCCCCACGCACTCCACCTGCTCCGTGGGCAAGCCGAGGAAACGCGCAAAGACCATCAGATGCACCGATACGTCGAGCGCGTGGTCGTAGCTGTATTCGTCGGTGCTCTTGAGTCTTGTCAGCCACAGCACGGCCTCGGGGTTGCGCGCCACGCCGGCGGCGACCTTGGCGACGTTCTTCGACACCTCGGTGAGATCGAGCGGCTCGTCGGCGCGCACGCAGCTCGTCAGCGCCCGCAGGCTGGCCTGCACGTCCTCGATGAGGGGCGCAGAAAAGAGCAGTTCCTCCTCGAGCAGGCTGCGTTCGTCGCGCGAGCGCACGCGCGGCGTGCGTGCCGGGCGCTCGCCAGCGCCAGCGCGCACGCGCCGGGCCACCTCGAGAAAATCCGGATGCCGGCGCCGCTTTGCCGCAGCCAAACCCTGCAACGGCTTGTCCCGGCCATGCTCCACCGCAACGAAGGCGTCACCGACCGACTTCGAACGATCGATCTCCACCGTCTTGCACAAGGCAGCGAGATGGGAAAGCTGCTGCGTGTCCTCGATCAGGAAGCCCTGCAGCGGAAACGGCGTTTCCAGCCAGGGACGATCGAGGTTCGCGACGAACATTCCGACCTTCAATTCCCGGCTTGAGACGCGGACTATCGTCTGGGTCATGACTCTGTTTGGTTGATCCCGACCGTCAGGCGATGCATTCCGTTCGCTCGACTGGACAGGGGGCAGCTGTTCGATCCGTATGCCACCCGAGCATGATCGTGTCGAACAGCGCCTGTTGTAAAGCGCGGAGCAGCCCAATCGGACCAAGGGCGACCGCCGCTCACGGGCCGGGTTCGCCGCAGCTGTCGGGCGCGCGGCCAGCCTGCGATCCCGGGCCGATGCAGCCGGCTTTGCCGCCTTGGCCACCAGACGGGTAGACTATGGCGCGTAGCCCGCCACGACAGCGCTTCAAGGGCGCGCATGCGCGGGCTTCCATTGCCATCCACGCCGTTTCTTGTGCCCGGCCTTCCCCCTAGAGGAGTCTTTCATGTCCTTCGCCAAGCCCTGCACCACCCTGCTGAGCGCCCTGATGCTGTCCTTCGCGATCGCCGCGCCGGCGGCCGCGCAACAGAAATCGGTCGCCGTCACCGCGATCGTCGAGCATCCGGCACTCGATTCGGTGCGCGACGGCGTCAAGGCAGGGCTGGCCGCAGCCGGCTTCGAGGAAGGCAAGAATCTGAAGTGGCAGTACCAGAGCGCGCAGGGCAACACCGGCACGGCTGCGCAGATCGCGCGCAAGTTCGTCGGCGACAAGGCCGACGTGATCGTCGCCATCGCCACGCCCTCGGCGCAGGCCGTGGCCGCGGCCACCAAGGAGATCCCGCTGGTGTATTCGGCGGTGACCGACCCGATGGCGGCCCAGCTCGTGCCGTCGATGGCGGCTTCTGGCACCAACGTCACCGGCGTGTCCGACGTGCTCGAGCTCGACAAGCAGATTGCGCTGATGAAGCAGGTCGTCCCCAACGCCAAGCGCGTGGGGGTGGTGTTCAACCCGGGCGAGGCGAACTCGGTGGTGGTGGTGAAGGCGCTGCGCGAGGCACTGCCCAAGCAGGGCATGAGCCTGGTCGAGGCGGCCGCACCGCGCACGGTGGACGTGGGCGCCGCTGCGCGCAGCCTGATCGGCAAGGTCGACCTGTTCTACACCAGTACCGACAACAACGTCGTCTCGGCATACGAGTCGCTGGTGAAGGTGGGCAACGACGCCAAGATCCCGATGATCGCCGCCGACACCGACAGCGTGAAGCGCGGCGCGATCGCGGCGATCGGTATCGATTACCGCAAGCTCGGCGTGCAGACCGGCAACATCGTCGCGCGCATCCTCAAGGGCGAGAAGCCGGGCGCGATCCCGTCCGAGACGAGCAGCACCCTCGAGCTGTTCGTGAACCCGGGCGCCGCCGAGAAGCAGGGCGTGAAGCTGTCCGACGCGCTGCTGAAGTCCGCGGCGCAGATCGTCAAGTAAGCCAGCCCGCCTTCCCGACCGGCCCCCGTGCCGGTCGGTGTCGGGCGGGGGCGCCCGCTTGGGCGCCCCCGCCCTTCCCTCACCGGTAAGTCTTCATGTCTCTCTATACCCTGCTCGGGGCGCTCGAGATCGGGCTGATCTTCAGCCTGGTCGCGTTGGGCGTGTATATCTCGTTCCGTCTGCTGCGCTTTCCAGACCTCACCGTGGACGGCAGCTTTCCGCTGGGTGGCGCGGTCGCCGCCACGCTGATCTCCAACGGCACCGATCCCTTCGTCTCCACCATCGTGGCGACCATCGCCGGCGCGGTCGCGGGCGTGATCACCGGCTGGCTCAACATCCGCCTCAAGATCATGGACCTGCTCGCGAGCATCCTGATGATGATCGCGCTGTATTCGATCAACCTGCGCATCATGGGCAAGCCCAATGTGCCACTGATCAACGAGCCCACCGTGTTCACCGCGCTGCAGCCCGAGGCGATGTCCGACTACGTGTTACGCCCGCTGCTGCTGATCGTGGTCGTGCTGGCGGCCAAACTGGTGCTCGACTGGTTCTTTTCGACACAGACCGGCCTGGCGATGCGCGCCACCGGCTCGAACGCCCGCATGGCGCGCGCTCAGGGCGTGCATACCGGGCTCATGGTCCTGGGCGGCATGGCGCTGTCGAACGCGCTGGTCGGACTGGCCGGCGCGCTGTTCGCGCAGACCCAGGGCGGCGCCGACATCTCGATGGGCGTGGGGACCATCGTCATCGGCCTCGCCGCGGTGATCGTCGGCGAAAGCCTGCTGCCCTCGCGGCGACTCTATCTGGCAACCATCGCCGTCATCGTCGGCGCCATCGTCTATCGCTTCTTCATCGCGCTGGCGCTCAACAGCGACTTCATCGGCCTGCAGGCGCAGGACCTGAACCTGGTCACCGCGTTGCTGGTGACGATCGCCTTGGTGGTGCCGAAGCTGCGCCAGCACTGGTCCGGCAAGAAGTTGAACTGAAATGTTGAGAGCGCAAGATCTGCACATCACGTTCAACCCCGGCACGCCGATCGAGACGCGTGCGCTGCGCGGCATGTCGCTCGACATTCCGTCCGGTCAGTTCGTCACCGTGATCGGCTCCAACGGCGCCGGCAAATCCACCTTCCTCAACGCGGTGTCGGGCGAGATGAAGGTCGACAGCGGCCGCATCGAGATCGACGGCATCGACATGACGCGCCAGCCGGTGTGGGAACGCGCCCGCCACGTCGCGCGCGTGTTCCAGGATCCGATGGCCGGCACCTGCGAGGACCTCACCATCGAGGAGAACATGGCGCTCGCCACCTTGCGCGGCCAGCGCCGCGGCCTGGGCTGGGCGGTGAAACCGGCGCTGCGCGAGGAGTTCCGCGCGCAGCTCTCCACGCTCGGCCTGGGCCTGGAAAATCGCCTCTCGGACCGCATCGGCCTGTTGTCCGGCGGCCAGCGTCAGGCGGTCAGCCTGCTGATGGCGGCGCTGCGGCCGTCGCGCCTGCTGCTGCTCGATGAGCACACCGCGGCGCTCGACCCGCGCACCGCCGACTTCGTGCTGCAGCTGACAGTGCGCATCGTCGCCGAGCACAAGCTGACGACGATGATGGTGACGCACAGCATGCGCCAGGCCCTCGACGTCGGGGAGCGCACGGTGATGCTGCATCAGGGCAAGGTGGTGCTCGACGTTTCCGGCGACGAGCGCAAAGGCATGACGGTGAAGGACTTGCTGACGATGTTCGAGCGCGTGCGCGGCGAGCAGATCGACGACGACGCGCTGCTGCTGGGCTGAAGCCGACGGCAACGCCGGCGCGGACCGTCAGCGCGCCAGCTGGCGAGCGACGAAGGCCCAGGCCATCTTCGATGCGTCCGGGCCCTTCGCGTCGCTGAAGGGCTGGCGCGCATCGCCCCCGCTCCAGGCGTGCCCCAGGCCCTCCACCAGGCACAGGCTGGCAAGGATCCTGCGTTTCACCTTGAAGTCGATCACGGTCGCCGGATAACGCTTGCCGCGCCGCACCGACCTCGGCTCGGTCGCGACGGCCCCGCCGCCACTCGCCCACGACTGCGCCGCCGCCATGCCATTGGCCGGCGCGACGAGGAGATCACGGTCGCCCTGCACCACCAGCAGCGGCGGCAGCGCGGCGGCCATCGTCGGCAGTTCGGGCTCGCGCCGCCCGCCCATGGCCGCCAGCGCAGACGCTGCCGAATGCGCCGCGCCCGGCGCGACGCCGGAATGCATCACCACCGCGCGGAAGCGCTCAGGGTGCAGCGTCGCCAGCAGCGCCGCCATGCCGG
>JAFLDS010000047.1 GCA_017302295.1 Thauera sp.
CACGACCGAGCCTGCAATGCAACGTTGAGAAGGCCCGAGTCGCTACCCCTCGCGTTCGGCTGCGGCGAACTGCGAATGGCGACGTTGTCGCTCGGACTCTTCCAACTGCCCGCGCCGAATCGTGGACGCCGCGGCGAAGACGCTCGACGAGACCCCGCGCGCCCCCTCGCCGCGCCTGCACAAGGCGCTCGGCACGCTCAGCGGCGGCGTGGGCGGCGCCTTCGGGCTGGCGGGGCTGACGGTGGAAGTGCCGGTATCCACCGTGCTGATCATGCGTTCCATCCTCGACATCGCGCGTGCCGAAGGCGAGGTGCTGGCCGACCCCGCAACGCGGCTGGCGGCACTGGAGGTGTTCGCGCTCGGTGGCCGTGCCGACGCCGACGACGCCGCGGAATCCGGCTACTACGCGATGCGCGCGGCGCTGGCCGGTGCCGTCAGCGAGGCTGCACGCCACCTCGCGCAACAGGGCTTGACGCAGGAAGGCGCGCCGGCGCTGGTGCGGCTGATCGCCATGGTGGCCGCGCGTTACAAGGTGCAGCTCACGCAGAAGACCGCCGGCATGCTGGTGCCCGGCATCGGTGCGGCCGCCGGCGCCTCGATCAACCTGATGTTCATGAACCACTTCCAGTCGGTGAGCCGGGGCCACTTCACCCTCCGCCGGCTGGAGCGGCGCTACGGGGTCGACGCGGTACGCGACGCGTATCTCGATTCCGGCATCCGCTGACCCAGCCGCGGACGGATTATTCGGGAAATGCCTCGGCCGCCACCGGCAGGCTGAAGTGATAGCCCTGCACCAGGTCGCAGCCGTGAGTGGTCAGCATGTCGAACTGGGAGGCGGTTTCCACACCCTCGCCGACCACGCGCAAACCGAGGCTGTGGCCGATGGAGATGATCGCTGCGGCGAGCGCCGCGTCGCGCGGGTTGCGATCGATGTCGCGCACGAACAGGCGATCGATCTTGAGCTCGTCGATCGGAAAGCGCTTCAGGTAACCGAGCGAGGAATAGCCGGTGCCGAAGTCGTCGAGCGCGACGCGCAGGCCGAGCATGCGCAGCTCTTCGAGCAGCGAGATGGCCTGCTGGGTGTCGTCCATCAGGATGCTTTCGGTCAGCTCCAGCGTCAGCAGGTGCGGCGCCATGGCGGTCTCGTGCAGTACGCAGCGCACCATGTCGACGAAGCCCTCGTCGCGGAACTGGCGCGCCGAGATATTGACCATCATGCGGATCGGCACACGTCCGGACTCGCGCCAGATTCGATGCTGGGTGCAGGCGGTGCGCAACACCCACTCGCCGATCGGCACGATGAGGCCGGTTTCCTCGGCGATGGGAATGAAATCGGCCGGCGACACCACGCCCAGGTTCGGATGGCGCCAGCGCAGCAACGCCTCGGCGGCAACGATGCGACGATCGTCCACGCTGATGACGGGCTGGTAATGCAGGAACAGCTCACCCGCCGGCAGCGCATGGTGCAGCGCAGCTTCCAGCGCGAGGTGCTCGAGCGAACGTGCGTTCATCGCCGGCTGATAGAGCTGGAACGCGTTGCGCCCCTCGGCCTTGGCGCGGTACATCGCGACGTCGGCGTTCTTGATCAGCGTCGACGAGTCCTTGCCGTCGTCGGGGTACAGACTGATGCCGATGCTGCAGGTGACGACGAGTTCGCGCCCATCGACGGTGATCGGGCTGCGCAACGCCGCCGTCATGCGGCTGGCCGCGTGCAGCGCACCGTCCGGGCCGTCGAGATCGCTCATGACGACGACGAACTCGTCGCCCCCCATCCGCGCCACCGTGTCGTCATCACGCAGGCAGTGCCGCAGCCGGCTTGCCACCTCGACCAGCAGCTGATCACCCACCTCGTGGCCCAGGCTGTCGTTGATGCGCTTGAAGCGGTCGAGGTCGACGAAGATCACCGCCACCTTGCGCTGATGGCGGCTGGCGTGCGCCAGTTCCACCTGCAGGCGATCGTCGAGCAGGCGGCGGTTGGGCAGGCCAGTAAGCGGGTCGTAGTAGGCCAGGTCGCGGATGCGCTGCTGGTTCTCCTTGACCTCGGAAATGTCGCTGAACAGCGCCGCATAGTTGGTGAGGCGGCCCTGGTGATCGCGAATGGCGTTGATCGTCAGCAGTTCGGGGAAGATCTCGCCGTTCTTGCGCCGGTTCCACACCTCGCCCTGCCAGTGGCCGTCGGCGTTGATCGACTCCCACATCCGGGTGTAGAAGGCGCGGCTCTGGCGGCCCGAGCCGAGCACGCGCGGATTGCGCCCGATCACCTCCTCCGCGCTGTAGCCCGTCAGCCGGGTGAAGGCCGGATTGACGGAAATGATGCGTGCATCGGCGTCGGTCACCAGGATGCCCTCGAGCGAGCTCTCGATGACCTTTTCAGCCAGGTAGAGGTTGCGCTGCGAAGCATTCAGCGCCCGGTCGCGCTCGCTCAGGGCATGCTGCAGCTCGTGCACATAGACGAGCTCCATGCCGGTCAGGATGTCGCTGAAACTGATGAGGTCGATCAGCCCCCCCTTCTCGTCGAGCACGCCGATGTGGCGCATGCGACGCTCGGTGAGCTGCGCACGCACGCGATACAGGCTGGTGTCGGCCTGCACGGTGATCAGCGGCCGGCTGGCCAGTTCGCCCACCGCAAGATCGGCGGTACCGGCCGCAACGAGACGGGTGACGTCGCGCTCGGTCAGGATGCCGTAGCCGCCGTCGGCATAGGCGACCACCACCGCGTCGGCGCCGCCTTCTCGCATGTGCCGCGTCGCCTCCGACAAGGCGGCCTCCTGCGACAGGGGTGTCAGCCGGCCTTTCAGCAACGAGGTGAGCTTGCGCAGCTTCAGGTAGTGCTCGACGCCCTGGTTCATCACCACGTCGGTCTGCGACACCACCCCGCAGCGGCGGCCCTGCTCGTCCACCACCAGGTAGTGGCGCAAGTGCTCCTCGCGAAAGCGCACGGTGAGTTCGTGCAGCGTCAGAGAACTCGGCACCGTGCGCACCGGCGCGCTCATCGCTTCGCGGATCGGTCGGTCGAAGCTCGCCGGATCGGCGAAGTCGACACGCAGCGCGTCGCGCTCGGTCCAGATACCCAGCACCTCGCCGCCGTTCACGACGAGGATGGAGCTGACCCGCGCCTCGCTCATGCGTGCCGCAGCGTCCCGCAAGGACAGCTCGGGCGGGCACTCGACGATGTCGGGCCGCACGATCTCGCTCAACTTCAGCTCCGCGGGACGACCGAAGAGCGCGGTCGCATTGTCGAGGCTGAGGGGCGGCAAGGCAGAATCGGGCATTGGCGGATCGGGAAAATCAGAAGGCTCAAAAGCAAAAAGGGCCGCGAGGAAACGTGTCGTCGCGACCCTGTCTTAATGCGTAATATTAAAAGCTTAGCCTCAGGGGGACAAATCTTGATACAAATGAATCACTCGTCATCCTCCCCCGGCGCGACCGGCATGCGCTACCCACTCGCCATCATCGGCGCCGGCGCGCTTGGCCTCCACTTCGCCGCCCGCTTGTCGCGCAGCGGTCCGATCGCGCTCATCGCCCGCGACGGGAACCATGCCGACGCCCTGCGCACAGGCATCCGCGTCGGCGACGCGCTCTACCGCGCCGACGCCTTCGCTTCAGCGCGCGCGCCCGCGGCCGACTGGGTGATCGTGCTGGTCAAGGCGGGTGACACGATCGGGGCCGGACGCATCGCGGCCGCCATGCGTCCGCGCGGCGTGCTGTCGCTGCAGAACGGACTCACCGAGGCGATGCTGCGCGCGGGGGTGGGTGAGCCGTCGGCGCAACGGCGCGTCGCGCAGGGCATCACGACCGAGGGCGCGTTCCGCGATGCCAGCGGCGTCACCCCGTCCGGCGCGGGCGAAACGCTGGTGCCGCCCGGTTTCGAGCCGGTCGTCGAGCTGCTGCTGCGCGCTGGCTTTCGCGCCCGGGTGGAACCCGACATCGTGGCAGCGCGACTGGCGAAGCTGCTGGTGAACGTGGCGATCAACCCGCTCGCGGCAATCTTCCGCGTGTCCAACGGCAGCTTGCTCGAGCCGCCGTATCGCGTTTACCTCGATGCGCTGGTGCGCGAAGCCTGGCCGGTGTTGCGGGCCGAAGGGCTGATGCTGGACGAGGCCGCTGCGCGCGACCGCGTCGTCGCCGTGGCCACCGCTACCGGAGCCAACCGTGCCAGCATGCTGCAGGACGTGCTCGCCGGGCGGCGCACCGAGATCGATGCGATCACTGGCGTGCTGCTGGAGATGGCAGCGCGCCAGGGCCAGCCGGTGCCGACGCACCAGGCCGTGCTGCGGCTGGTCCAGCTGCTCGAGCCCGGGTAACGCAAGCGCAATCGCGTCTATGCGGAACGGATCGGGCGGCATGCCGTCCACGTCGCCGCGGAAGGACGGCCCATGCCGTCAGGGCAGAAAATCGGCGTTCGACGCCGGCAGGCGTGCGGCGCCGAAATAGTCCGGACCGAGCTCGGATCGCGCTGACGCGTCGCAATGCAGGGTCGCAAGCCGCTTGCCGCCTTGCTCGACCGCGACGCCGGCCGTCTCGCCCCGGCCCTGCAGCCAGAACGAGAACACCACGTAACGGTACGGCGGACGGGTGAACTCCACCCATGCACCGCTGCCACCGGCAAGCGTCACGACGCCAGTCGCGAAGGCGGGCGAGCTTTCGCCCGGCGCGGGATACACCATCTCCGTCGGTGCTCCCGGCTTGCCGATGCGGTATTGCAGCGCGGTGGGGCGCTCGCCGCCCGCGGGGCCCTCGCACAAGGCGATGTGCTTGGCCCCGCTGCGGCACGCAAACACGGTGCGCTCCCCTTCTGCGCAACCGGCCGAACTTGCCTCGATTGCCGCACTTGCTGCCGCATTCCCGGTGGCGGTTGCCGGCTCACTTGGGGCTACGGCACGTGCCGCCGTGGTGTGCGCCGGTGCGGGAACTGGGGTATCCGCCGAGCAGGCCGGCAGCGCCAGCAGCACGGCCAGCGCGACGGCGGCGGTACAGGTCGCGCGCGGCTTCAAATCAGCTTTTCCCCGCGCAGATAGGCCGTCTGGAAATTGCTGAGACCGTGGGTTCCGCCATTCACCTGGCGCCGGGCGCGGGCGAAGTTGCGTTCGAGGATGGCCGACTTGATCTTCAGCTCCTTGTCCTTCAGGAAACAGGCGAGGATCAGCCCGGCGACACCCGGCTCGTTGGCCTTGTCCGGATGGTTCTCCAGATCGACGCCGATCTTCTGCCCATACACCCGGTAGTTGCTGCGCCCGGTGAGCTGGATGAAGCCGCGGCCCTTGTAGCGGGCACCGTCCGGTGCGCCGCGGTTGCCGAGGTCGCGACGGTTGTCGTACAGGTTGAAGGGATGGCCGCCGGGGGAGGTGTTGAAGCGCGAGAGGAACTCGTCGAGCGGCTTGAAGCCCGCCGATTCCGCGGCCACCGTGGCCAGCGCCATCAGCACCATGATCTTGTCGGTCAGGCCGAAGTGGCGCAGACCATCGAGGACCGGCCCGAGGTTGGCCTTGATGTTGTCGATCGGCGCGCCCGGCAGCATGCGTGACACGACCAGCGGCGTGACCTTGTCCATCACCGAGGGCAGCGCCGCATCCTGGGCGAGGCCCAGCCGCGCTTGGGTGCGCGGTCCGGCCTGTCCATCGACCAGCAGGTCGCCCTCGCTGAGCTGGAAGGCGCGCACCGCCGCATCGGTCCCCGTGCCGAAGACGCCATCGATGCTGCCGGGTGAGAAGCCCTTGTCAGCCAGGGCCTGCTGCAGGGCCCTGACGTCGTCGCCCTGCATCAGCTCGCCGTCAAAAATCAGTTCAAGTGTGCGCATGTTGTCGATCTCCGCAATGCGATTGAGCGTGGCCGCGGCATGCCTGCCATGGTACGCGCGGCGCGGATCGGGACGGCGCTTCGCCGCTGCCGCCTACCCTGCCGAAACGTTTTCCCTTTCCATTGCACCCGCATCAGGAAAGGCCGAGTGCCTCTAACGTGGTCGGACCGACCTCGCCGTCCACCACCAGACCACGATCAGCCTGGAACTGCTTGACCGCGTGCGCCGTCTGCGGGCCATAGACACCGTCCGCCGACCCAGGCGCAAAACCGAGTTTGGCCAGGCGACGCTGGACCTTCTCGACCAGATCCGTCTTTGTCATCGGCTCGGTGAGCCGGATGATGCCGGCCGGCGCGGCCACCTGCACCGGATCACCGGTGCGGAAATAGCGGATGCCCGGCACGAGCACGCCGGTGTCCCAGCGCCGCGCGCTGATCGTATGGGCGATGACGCCGGTCTTGCTGCTGTGCGCTTCCACCGTGCCGCCACGCCCGTCGCAGAACACGATGTGACCGATCGCCCCCTGGCGCGGAAAGCGTAACAGGATGGCGCCCGGAATCACCGCCGCTTCCGCGACACGCACCGTGCACCCGGCCGCGCGCGCCTGCTCGGCCCAGAAGCCGGTGAAGGCATCGGCGCGCACCGGGTCGTTACGCGGCTGCGTGCCGAACAGGATGCCCGACGCCTGGAACACGCACCACGACACGAACTCGGCGCAGTCCCACGGCCCCGTCCAGCCGGCGTTGGCCATCGGCGCGCGCGCGCCGAGCTTGTAGACCTCGCCGATATGGCGCCGCGCGAGGGCGAGCACGTCATCGCCGGTGACTTCACGCCCGCCGCGGCGCACGATGGGCGCGAGCAGGGCGCTCGTCCCTGCTCCGCCGCGCACGGTCGCGGGGGCAAACGCCATGTCGTCCGCAAACGGCATGTCGGGCGCGAAGGGCATGTCGTCGGCAAATCCTGTGTCGGTCGGCGGCGGCGGACTGGCCTGCGCTCCGCCACCTGTTGTCTCGCCGGTCGCTTTGGCCCGGCCGCGGGATTTCGTCGCCATTTTGCCTCCTCGTGTCATGCCTGTCCGGCGGCGCCGCGCTGGCGCGCCCGACGTCGCTCAACGCCCGCTGTCCTGCAGCTCGGCACCCGCCCGCATCCGTCAGCGGCTGCCCGCCCCAGCGGCCTGCTCGGCCTGGAGTTCGCGCGCGATGACGCCCTTGAATCCTTCGCTGAGCCGGCGTGCCGCCATGCCGGTGGTGAAGAAGCGCCGCAGGCCGAACTGCACCGCCTCGGTCGCGGTATCGACCCTGAACTGGCCGAACACCGACAGCGCATCGTCTTCGTACGGGAGCGCCGGGCCCTGTGCGCCATGGCGGCCACCCAGCCGGCGGACGGAGCCGTCGGCGGAACGGATCATGACCGGTACGAAGGCGATGTCCCGCCCGGTGTAGCCAAGGCTGAACTGCACGCCCTGCTCGGCCACCGAAGTCGACATGCCGATGCCCAGCGTATTGGTCTGGGCGAACACGAGTGGCGGAACGGATATCAGGTCCTTGGCGTCCGCCTGCGAGACGGCGGGCTGCTGATCACCGGACTGCGTCTTGCCTGGCGGAGTGGCGGCGGGCGGCGTGGCGGCGGGCTTTGACCCGGCGGCACTGCGCACCGGTGCCGCCATCGCGCCTTCTGACCGGCTCACCCAACCGTCGCGGTAGCCCTCGGCCAGATTCGACGCTGCGAGGCCGGTGGCGAAGAAGCGCCCGAGCGCCACCTTGCGGGTGGTCGGGCCGCCGCCGGCAGGCTGGGCGCCCTGCCCTTCGAACTGGCCGAATACCGACAGCGCGTCCACGTCCGCTGGGGTGTCGGTGTCGGCACCGTCGCGCGTGTGGGCGGTCACCGCCTGCCCTTGCCCACCACTGACCGCGCCGACCGGCACCACGGCCACGTCCTGGTCCTTGTAGCCGAGGGTGAAATCCACCCCCTGCGTGCCCGCAACGGTACCGATATTGATGCCCACCGTTACCTGCTCGCCGAAGAACAGCGGTGGTGCCGGTGCCGTGCTGCAAGCACACAGGATGAGCGGCGCGGCCCATCCGGACATTCTGACAAGAGGACACATCGCATCGATCTCCTGTTCGCCTCAAGGCACCGCAACGGTGCACACACCGGCATGCGTATCGGCCAGCTCGCGCGCCGCCTCGAGATGCTCTCGGGTGGCAACCCACACGACCAGCCGGCAATCCTCTCCCAGCGCCGCCCAGCCTTGTCGCGCATAGCCCAGCGTCCAGCCGAAGGGGTTGCGCGCAAGTCCGACCGCGCTGACGTCCGCAACATAGGACGGCATCGCGCCCGGCACTTCCACGACGACCACGCCCCAATGGCGGAAGACCCTCACCGCAGCCGGGTCGAGGGCGGATTCGATGCGGACGGTTGTACAGCCGACGAGCGCAAGCATCGCTGCGCTCATCGCCACCGCGGAGCAAGACCGGCTCGACCGCACCGTTGCGCTGCTCATTCTGCTTGCCCCTTGGAGACCGTCACCGCAGCGCGCGCTCCGTCATATGACCAATGACGATCGCAGCCGATGAATCCGGTCTAGCACAGCGCGCCTCATTTGCAAGACGGCTGCAGCTGCACCGCCTCCCGCCCCCTCGCGTCCGGTGCCCACCTCCGAACGCCGAGCGGCTAACATCACGGTTCCGCAACGCTGGAAACTCGATCGGCCATGAAGCGATTCTTCCCGGGTGTGCTCGCCCTGCTGTTAGCCCCGTTCACCGCCGCTGCCGACGAGATCGGCTGCGTCACCACCGCCTGGAAGCTGATCGGCGCCAATCACAAGGTCTGCGTCGAGGCCTTCCACGACCCCAAGGTGCCGGGCATCACCTGCCATGTGAGCCAGGCGCGCACTGGCGGCGTGAAGGGCAGCTTCGGCCTGGCGCAGGATCCGTCGCAGTTCTCGCTCGCCTGCCGCCAGACAGGGCCGATCACGCTGCCGGCGAAGCTGCCGAAGGACGAAGTGGTGTTTTCCGAGGACACCTCGCTGCTGTTCAAGGAAACACGCATCGTGCGCATGTGGGACGAGGCCAACCGAACGCTGGTGTATCTGGCGATCAGCCGCCGCATCATCGAAGGCGCGCCGGCCAATGCCATCTCCACCGTGCCGGTGATGCCCTGGGGCCCGAAACCCGCCTCCGGTTCCTGATTCCGCGCTGCGCGCGACCTCGGTCCGGCCCTCACCGGCGCGCCGGTGGTTTCCGGCCATGGCGCCCCAGACAGGGCTTACCCGAAGGTTCATCCGCCGAGGATTGGTGCATAATTCAACCTTCGATTACCCGCGCGTCGAACCGCTCCCTCGCCGGAGCGCCTTCAGAACACAATGAGACCAAACGAAGCGCCCTACCTGACCTACAAGCTCGACCTGATCAAGACCGTTCTGATGAAGGTCGGGAACACGCATTACAAGCAGGCGTTCGACCTCGGGGTACGCGAACTGAGGGTGCTGCGGCTGGTGCACGACTACCCGGGCATCACCGCGACCGACCTCGGCGGCCGGCTGGTCCTCGACAAGACGCTGCTGTCCAAGAACATCTCCTTCCTCGAGGGTCGCGGCCTCATCACGCGTTGCGCCAACACCCAGGACAACCGCCAGCAGTGCCTGACCCTGACCGACGAAGGCAACCGCGTGTGGTCAGAGGCGGAGCGCATCGGACGCGGCCTCGAGGCCGACCTGTTCCGAGACTTCGGCGAGCAGGAGTGGGAAGCGCTGCACGGCATGCTCGACCGCATGATGGTGTCGCTCGAGAACTGGAAAGAGCGCAACAAGGCCAAGTGACTCGGGGCCGGCGTGCGGTTTGCCGCGCCGCGGCGTACCGCCGCTGCATCAGCCCGAGGCCAACCACGCTCGGGTCCAACTGACGGCCGCTTCAAGATTGCGCAATGCGCCGCGCGTCGGCGCTTCACCCAGCGCCCACTGCTCACCCCGAATACCCAGCAGCCAAGCCGAGGGGGCTTCACCCTCCTGCGTGTCGGCATAGACCTGCAACACCGCCTCCGGCGACATCGCATGCGTGGTGAAGCTGGCGTCGCGCTGCGGGGCGAGGCG
>JAFLDS010000048.1 GCA_017302295.1 Thauera sp.
GGGCGGCCGCCCGGAAGTCGACGGCAACCGCATGCCGGCGGCCCGTCCCGAAGTCGACGGCAACCGCATTGCCACCCAACGGCGCCCCGATGTGGACGGAAACCGTGCGGCGCCGAAGCGCGACGACCGCCAGGGGCAGGGCCGGCGGCCGGGACCGCGCGCCGCCCTGTTCTCGCCTCGCGGCGGCGGCGACGGCAACCGCTGATCGACCGGCTTGCGATTCGGCCGTCGCGCACCGCGACGGCCCGCCTGAAAAGACCACCGCCTGCGGTGGTCTTTTGCCATCTGCGGTCACCGGTTCGGAGGGCGCGGCGGACCAATGCGCGAGACCATACGCAGCAGTATGGAAATCCGTATAATCGCGCGGTTCGCAACACAAAAGACCAGACGAACGGGAGAGGACCGAAGATGAACGCGCAAGCCCTGTACACCCAGAAACGCATGAGCGCCGCCGATGCGGTGGCGATGATCCATGACGGCGAGACCATCGTCGTGCCGACCGGCGTCGGCGAGCCGCCGGCGCTGCTCACCGCGCTGTCCGAGCGTCGCCACAGCCTGCGCGACGTGGCGGTGAGCCAGATCCTGCCCCTGCGCAAGTACGGCTACATCGATGCCGACACGCGCCACAACGTGCGCCACGATGCCTACTTCTACGGTGGCGCCACGCGTCCCGGCGGCCAGGCGGGCTGGATCGACTTCCTGCCGGCGTATTTTTCGGAACTGCCGATGCTCATCGACCGCGGCCTGACGCCTGCCGACGTCGTGGTGTCGATGGCCTCGCCGATGGACGAGCACGGCTACTTCGCGCTGTCTCTGGCGCCGGATTACACGATGGCGGCGGTGCGCCGCGCGCGGGTGATCCTGCTCGAGGTCAATCCCAACGTGCCCTTCGCCTTCGGCGACTGCCATGTGCACATCTCGCAGGTCAGCGGCCTGGTGGAGAGCGACGAGCCGCTGTTCGAAGTCGGCCTGCCGAAGATCGGCCCGGTGCAGGAAGCCATCGGCAAGTACGTTGCCGACCTCATCGAGGACGGCTCGACGCTGCAGATCGGCTACGGCGGCATCCCCGACGCGGTGGTGATGCAGCTGCAGCACAAGCGCGACCTCGGCATCCACACCGAGATGATCGGCGACGGCATCCTGTCGCTGATCGACAGCGGTGCGGTCACCAACAGCCGCAAGACCTTCATGAAGGGCAAGACGGTGGCGACCTTCGCGCTCGGCTCGCACAAGCTCTACCGCCACCTGCACCGCAACCCGGCGCTGGAGATGCATCCGGTCGATCTGACCAACGACCCCTACATCGCCGCGCGCAACGACAAGCTGTGCGCGATCAACGCCTCGCTGCAGGTCGACCTGCTCGGCCAGTGCGGTTCGGAAAGCCTCGGCTGCATCGCCTATTCCGGCACCGGCGGCCAGGTGGACTTCGTGCGCGCGGCCAACCGCTCCAACGGCGGCAAGGCCTTCATCGTGCTGCCTTCCACCGCGAAGGACGACACCGTATCGCGCATCGCGCCGGTGCTGTCGCCGGGCACGCATGTGACGACGAGCAAGAACGACGTCAACTACGTCGTCACCGAATTCGGCGTCGCCCAGCTGCGCGGCAAGACGGCCAAGCAACGCGCCGAGGCGCTGATCGGCATCGCCCATCCCGACTTCCGTGGCGAACTGCGCGACGCGGCGAGGAAGATGAACCTGCTCTGAGAGGGTCAGCGGGGGGCACCCGGGTGGTGCCCCCTGCGCGGGGTCAAAGGATGACGGCGATCTCCTCGCGGCGCACCAGTTCCTGGCCGAAGGCTTCGGCATCCAGCGCGAGGGCGTCACGCGCGGAAATGAGGCCGATCGGCCGTCCGCTTGGATCCACCACCGGCAGGTGGCGGAAACCTCCGTCGTACATCAGGTGCAGCGCATGGCCGAAAGGCTTGTCGTCGGTGATCGTCTGCGGCCGGTGGGTGAGCACCGCGCCGACCGGCGTGGCATCCGGATCGAGCCCCGCCGCGAGCACGCGGAAAGTCGCGTCGCGCTCGGTGAAGATGCCGGTGAGCACGCCATGCTCGGTGACCAGCGCCGCGCTCTGCCGCCGGTCCTGCATGAGCTGGGCAACGGAGCGTACCGACATGTCGATCGGCACGCAGATGAAGGACTGATGGGCGATGACCTGATGAATCGGACGGCTGGGCATGATCTGTCTCCTGATGGTTGTCGAATTGCCTGCGAAAAGTCCGGCCCGCCTCGCGACGGGACAAGCTTATGCAAGCTTCAATCATGCCAGCCCGACCCGATCATCGACACCATGCGCAGATCGCCCGCCAAATCATTGATCTGATTAGCCAATCACTGAATCCGCAGCCGCTTCATCCCCCTGATCGCGTCCTCGCAGCGCATCGACTGGGCCCCGTCTGCGTGCATGAAAACACTTCACGCACAACCCTGGTGCCATCCGGGCACCAGGCACAGTGACGCAGCGCCGTCAGGCAAGCGCCGAACCCATCGCCTCACCCATGCGGATGGCGCGCGCCGGGGCCCAATCGCGATTGAAGCGCAGCCGCCCCTGCGGAAACAGCATCACCACCGTCGAGCCGAGCAGGAAGCGGCCCATCTCGTCGCCCTTCTTCAGCACAACCTGACCATCCTCGTAGACCCAGTCGCGCACGTTGGGCGTGCGCGGCGGATTGACCACGCCATGCCACACCGTGGCCATGCTGCCGACGATGGTCGCCCCCACCAGCACCAGCACGAAGGGGCCGACGTCCGACTCGAACACGCACACGACACGCTCATTGCGTGCGAACAGCCCCGGCACACCGCGCGCCGTGGTCGGATTCACCGAGAACAGCTCGCCCGGCACGTAGATCATGCGGCGCAGCCGTCCGGCGCACGGCATGTGGATACGGTGGTAATCGCGCGGGCTGAGATACAGCGTGGCAAAGGCGCCGTTCGCGAAACGCGCGCCCAGTTCGGCATCGCCGCCGACCAGGGCGGTCGTCGAGTAGGCATGGCCCTTGGCCTGGAAGATCTGCTCGCGCTCGATCGCGCCGAACTGGCTGATCGCGCCGTCGACCGGGCAGATCAGGTCGGCGTCGGCGAGCGGGCGCGCGCCCGCTCGCAGCGGACGGGTAAAGAAGTCGTTGAAAGTCGGGTAGCTGGCAACGTCAGGATTCGCCGCCTCGTCCATGTTGACCCCGTAACGGCCGACGAACCAGCGGATCACGGCAGTGGTCAGCCCGCCCGCTCGCGCGCCCGCCAGCTTTCCGGCAAGGACGGTGAGCGCCTGTTTGGGCAGCAGGTACTGAGGCAGAACGGCAAGGCGATCGGACACGATGTAATCCGGAAACGGCAGAAGCGAAGGATTATAGCGGTTGCCGCCGCGCTCCCCGCGCCGCGTTCGAACCGGCAAAACTTGATCGGGCACAATGCGCACGAGGCCTCCTACACGGCACCATCGCCCTCCCCCAACCTTCCCGTCGCATCACCATGGCTTCCGAAGCTGACGCACGAGGCATCCGATGACGCGCCTTGTTCCCTGGCTGCGCCGCTTCTGGCCGGCGCCGCTCAACGCCGGTCGCCGCGAGCGGGTGCTCGGCTGCCTCGGCGCGCTGTTCGGCCTGCTGGCCAGCGAATCGCTCAGCCATCTCGCGCTGGGCGAATCCAACCCCTGGTTCGTCGCACCGATGGGTGCGTCCGCGGTGCTGCTGTTCGCCGTGCCGGCCAGCCCGCTCGCCCAGCCCTGGTCCATCATCGGCGGCAACTTCGTGTCTGCGCTGATCGGCATCACCTGCGCGCAGTGGTTCGGGCATTCCGGCGTCTCCGGTGCCATCGCGGTGTCGCTCGCCACTGGCGTGATGTTCGCCCTGCGCTGCCTGCATCCGCCGGGCGGCGCCGTCGCGCTGACCTGTGTGCTGGGGGGCCCGGCGGTGCAGGCGATGGGCTACGGCTTCGCGGTGTGGCCGGTCGCGATCAACTCGATGTGCATGCTGCTCGTCGCGCTGGCCTTCAACAACCTGTCGCGCCGCCACTACCCCCACCTGCCGCCGGTGCCGCCGCAGTCGCACGGCACCGCCGACCGCCCACCGAGCGAACGCATCGGCATCACCCACGAGGACTTCGACGCGGTGCTGAAGGCGCATGGCGAGCAGCTGGACATCGGTGTCGATGACCTCGAGGAGTTGCTGCTGGCCGTCGAGCGTCGCGCCTACCGCCGCCGCTTCGGCGAAGTGCGGTGCGGCGACATGATGTCGCGCGACCTGCTGACGGTGACGCCCGCGCTGCCGCTGGGTGAGGCCTGGGAACTGCTCGTGCGCCACCGCATCAAGGCCTTGCCCGTTGTGGAGGGGCACAGGCTGGTCGGCATCCTGTCGCTGCACGACTTCCTGGTGTCGCGCAGCTCGCCGAGCACGGCCGAGGGCGCTCATGTGGACGCGCACCCGCAGGTCGTGGCCGACCTGATGTCCGCCGACGTCGTCACCGTGCGGCCGGAACAGCCCATCGTGGACACCGTGCCGCTCTTCTCCGACGCCGGGCTGCACCATCTTCCGGTGGTCGACGCGGCACATGCGGTGGTCGGCATGCTCACCCAGTCCGACCTCGTCGCGGCGCTGTTCCGCGCCGGCCTCGACCGCCCGGCGCAGCCGCCCGCGTCCGAGGGCGGCCCCGCACAGGCTTAGGCGGCCGGCTTGTCCGGATGCACGCCGCTGCAACCGGCGTGGGGCACCGGCTGCGCCCCGGTCGGCGCTGCGGTGGAGAACCACGACAGGCGCGGATACAGGCCGACGACATCACCCACCACGGTGAGCGCCGGCGGTCGCACGCCCGCCTCGCGCACCTTCGCGTCGAGGGTCGCCAGATCGGCCGCGACCACCCGCTGCGCATGCGTCGTGCCACGCTCGATGACTGCGGCGGGCGTCTTCGCCGGCAGGCCGTGGGCGACCAGCTGCGCGCAGATCTCGGCCAGGCGCGAGATGCCCATGTAGATCACCAGCGTCTGGCCGCGGCGGGCCAGCATCGGCCAGTCCAGATCGAGCCGGCCATCCTTCAGAAAGCCTGTGGTGAACACCACCGACTGGGCGTGGTCGCGATGGGTGAGCGGGATGCCGGCATAGGCGGAGATGCCCGACGCCGCAGTGACCCCGGGCACGACCTCGACGGTGATACCCGCCTCGACCAGGGTTTCCATCTCTTCCCCGCCACGGCCGAAGATGAAGGGATCGCCCCCCTTCAGCCGCACCACCCGCTTGCCCGCCGTTGCCAGCCGCACCAGCAGCGCGTTGATCTCGTCCTGCGGCAGGGTGTGGTCGGAGGCCTTCTTGCCGACGTAGATGCGCTCGGCGCCGGCCGGCGCCAGCTCGACGATGGCGGGAGCGACAAGGTTGTCATACACCACCACGTCCGCGCCCCCGACCAGCCGGGCGCCGCGCAGCGTGAACAGCTCCGGGTCGCCCGGGCCGGCGCCCACGAGATACACATGCCCGGGCAGCGGACCGGGGCGGAAATGGGCGAGTTCGGGCAAGGACATGGCAGTCATCATTCTCATGGAGAAGCGCGTCAAGTTTGGCAGGCGCGCAGCGGGCTGCGCAAGACGGAGGCCGACGCCGAAGCGCAGCCATCGATCGGGTAAGATCCGCGCTTTGACACTGCGTACCGCGAACCGCGTCGGCACCTCCTTCCACCATGACACGTCATCGCCGCCTCCGCGCCTTGCCAGCCCTGCTCGCCGCCCTGTCCGCAGCGTGGGCACACGCTGAGGTGACCGTCACCGACGACGCCGGCCACACCGTGCGCCTGGAGCGACCCGCGCAGCGCATCGTCAGCCTCGCGCCGCATGTCACCGAACTCCTGTTTGCCGCAGGCGCGGGCAGCAAGGTCGTCGGCGTCGTGGCACACAGCGACTACCCGCCCGCCGCCACCAGACTGCCTCAGGTTGGGCCCCATACCCGCATCGACCTGGAGGCGGTGGCCGCCCTCAAGCCCGACCTGATCGTCGCCTGGAAGAGCGGCAACCGCGACGCGCATCTGGACCGCTTCACCGCGCTCGGCATCCCGGTGTATGTCAATGAGCCGCGCAGCCTCGAAGCCGTGGCGCAGAGCCTGGAGCAGTTCGGCCGGCTGGCCGGCACCGACGGCGCGGCCAGCGCCGCGGCCGCCAGCTTCCGCCAGCGCCAGGCCACGCTCGCCGCACGCTACCGCGAGCGCCCGCCGGTGCGCCTGTTCTACCAGATATGGAACTCGCCGCTGATGACGATCAACGACGAACAGGTCATCTCCGACGCCATCCGATTGTGTGGCGGCGTGAACGTCTTCGGCGGCCTCAAGCAGCTCGCACCGACCATCAGCACCGAGGCAGTGCTCGCCGCCGACCCCGAGGTGATCGTCGCCAGCGGCATGGCCGACTCCCGGCCCGAGTGGCTGGATCAATGGAAGCGCTGGCCCAAGCTGACGGCCACGGCCGCCGGCAACCTCTTCTTCATCCCGCCCGATCTGATCCAGCGCCACACCCCGCGCCTGCTCGATGGCGCCGAGCGCCTGTGCGGTCAGCTCGAGGAAGTACGTGTCAAGCGCGAGCGCGCAGCCGGCCGCTGATTCATGTCAATTGGCATAGCGCCGCGCTTGCGCTAGCCTTCCATATTCCTCGGACCACATCAGGACATGAACGTCGCCGTTGATGAGCGCTCGCTGCGTCGCCTTCACCTGATCGGTACTGTCGTGCTGACGGTCGCCCTGTCGCTGGGGATCGGCAGTTACTTCATCTATCAGTCGGAACACGATCGCCAGGACACGATGCAACGCCTCGAGCACGATCTCGCGGCGCAGCAGCGCGAACGGCTGCGCGCGGAAGTCCAGACCGCGCTCAATTACATCGCCTTCACGCGTTCACGCACCGCTGCCGTACTGCGCGAGGTGGTGCGGCCGTTTTCTGCCACGGGGACAACGTCCGCCCGAGACGATCGCGACGCGAGCTGGGCACCGCTGCCGCCAGAGGAGATCAAGCAACGCATCATCGAAGCCAAATGGGAGGAACTGCAGCGGCAGGAAACCCTGGAGCGCTTGCGCAGCCTGCGCTTCGGCCAGACCGGTTACCTCACCGTCAACGACCGCGACGGCCGCATCCTGCTGTCGCCCGATGCACCCGCGCTGGAGGGGCATCCGCTGGCCGAACTGCCGCCTCGCTACGGCGAAATCGGGCGCTTGCTGCTCGATGCCACGACCCGCCCCGACGCCTTCGTCGAGTACGAACTGCCGCGCCTGGACGGCGGAGGCGTGGTGCGCAAGGTGGCCTTCGTCGGCTTCGATCCGGTCTGGGGCTGGGTCATCGCCGCAGGAATGACGGCCGGAGAGATGCAGTCCTCGATCGCGATCGAGCGCGAGAAGGCGCTCGTCGACCAGCAGCGGCAGCGGCTGCGACTGTTCCTCGCGACGATGCTCGCCGGCGCGCTCGCGGTCGGCACCTCGCTCGGCTTCGCGCGCTGGCACGGCCGCCTGTTCCAGCGCTACAACGACACCATGCACGCACAGACGCGCCAGCTCGCGCTCGCCGCAACGGTATTCGAAAGCGGCAGCGAGGCGGTCCTGATCATCAATCCCGATCACCGCATCATCGCGGCAAACCGCAGCTTCAGTACGATCACCGGCTATTCCGCCGACGCCGTGATCGGCAGCCAGCCCCGGTTGTTGTGGTCCGCCGCCCGCCACGACGCCGCCTTCATCGACGCCATGTGGTCGAGTGTGGCGGAAACAGGGAAATGGTCCGGTGAAGTCTGGATCCGGCCGCACCCCGACCACGGCGCCGACGACTTCCCGAGCTGGCTGGCGATCAGCATCGACCGCGACGACGCCGGCGCCCTGTCGCACTACGTACTGGCCTTTGTCGACATCACCGAGCGCAAGGCGGGCGAGGAACGTATCCGTCAGCTTGCCGAGCGCGACGTGCTGACCGGGCTGCCCAACAGGCTGCTGTTCCACGACCGCCTCAAGCAGGCGATGGCCGCCGCCGACCGCCATGGCGGCGGCCTTGCCCTGCTCTTCATCGACCTCGACCGTTTCAAGAACGTCAACGACTCCCTCGGTCACAGCGTCGGCGATCAGGTCCTGCGACAGGTCGCGCAACGCCTGCGGGGTTGCGTGCGGGATGCCGACACGGTGAGCCGGCTGGGCGGTGACGAGTTCGTCGTGCTGCTGCCGGAGCAGCACGACGCCAAGCAGGCGCGCGTAGTGGCCGACAAGCTGCTGGAAACGCTGGGGCGCACCTACCTGGTAGAT
>JAFLDS010000049.1 GCA_017302295.1 Thauera sp.
ACCATTTCGCCGTCGATCAGCGCCGCGCGGATGCCCGGCAGTCGTTCTGTCAACTGACGCAGATGCTGGGCACGAAAGGGGTAGGGTTCGCTGGAAAGAAATACGATCTCGGCCGCCCGCGCCAGCGCGGCGCGCTGCAGCGCCTGCGCACGCGGCAGGCGATTGCCGCCGCCCTCGCCCTCATCCGCCTCCAGCGCCTCGTCGCGCGGAATGCGCCACAGGTGCAGGGCCGCCGGGCTCGTGCCGCTCTCGGTGTCGTCTTCAAATACCGCGCGTTGCCGCTCGCCGGCCTCGACGCGCGCGTAGTCCAGCCCCTGCAGCATGAACACCGCCGGGTTGGCCCCGAACAGCCGGTTGCAGGCTTCGATCAGCGGCCGGCTCGAACGCTGGTTGCGGCGCAGGGTGTAGCGCGCGTCGGCACGGTCGCGCGCCGCCAGATAAGTGTGCAGGTCGGCGCTGCGGAAGCTGTAAATGGCCTGCTTGGGATCCCCCACCAGGAACAGGCTGCCGTGGCGACCCTCGTCGTTGTAGACGCGGTCGAAGATCGCGAACTGCAAGGGGTCGGTGTCCTGGAACTCGTCGATCAGCGCCGCCGGAAAGCGCGCATGCAGCGCCGTCGCGAGCCAGGGCTGGCGGCCCGAGGTGAGCGCATCGTGGGCGTTCCACAGGATGTCGTCGAAGGCGATCTGGCGCTGCTCGCGCTTGCGCCGCCGCAGCTCGGCCGAGGTCTCGGCGACGAAGCGGCGCAGCAGCGCCAGCCGCGCCGCCTCTAGGCACTGCTCGGCCGCGGCGCGCGCAGCGAGCACTTCGTCCAGCGCCTCGAAAAAGCCATGGCGCGGCGGGGCGATGCCCTTCTTCGCACCCTCCTTGGTGGTCTTGTCGGCGAGCGTCGACGCAGCGAGCAGATGCAGCTTGCTGTCCTTCTCGCCAGGCAGCGGATGCGCGGCATCGCCCGCATCCAGCCACGCGGTCCACTGCGCACGCGCTTTCTCCACCGCTTCCGGTTTGTAAGTGCCCTTGTGCAGGCCGTCGAGCGCGGCGACCAGGGCCGCCCAGGCGGGCTCGCCATCAACCTGCCAGTGCCGGCGTGCCATGTCGTAGGCCGCTGCGGCACGCTGCCATGCGGCTTCGATGTCACCGGCACTCACCTCGGCCTCGTCCCAGCGCCGCTCGGCCAGCGGCCGCGCCATATCCCGGCCGAGGATCTCCGCCCAACCGTCCGGGCTGTCGCCCTGCTGCAGCAGTTGCTCGGCCAGCGCCGGCGCCAGCGCGCCGCCGGCGATTTCACGCCGCCAGAAATCCTGCGTCGCCTCGAGCCGCAGCGCGCGGTCGTCCTCGAGCAGTTCCAGCGCATAAGGCAGGCCGGCCGCGAAAGGGGTGTCCGCCAGCGCGCGCTGGCAGAAGCCGTGGATGGTGAAGATCGCCGCTTCGTCGAAAGTCTGCAGCGCATGGCGCAGTCGCGTCGCCATGACATCGGCGCTCACGCCCCGGCCCGTTACGGTCCTTATCAGCTCCGGCACGAAAGGATCGCCATCGGCCGCGCCGCCATCGAGCACCCGCAGCGAGTCTACGATGCGGGCACGGATGCGGCTGGACAGCTCGGCGGTTGCCGCCTTGGTGAAGGTGACCACGAGCAGCCCGTCGACCGGGATGTCGCGCTCGAGCAGCAGGCGCAGGTAGAGCCCGCAGATGTTCCACGTCTTGCCGGTGCCGGCCGAGGCCTCGACGAGGCGGATGCCGTCGAGCGGGCAGGTGAAGACGTCGAGATCGGCGGGTTGGTGTGCAGGAGCGGGCATCGCCGCGATGTTAGCGGCGCCGGGCGGCGCCGAAAAGGGCTGCGCTCCGCGCGTCACGGCAGGATGCGCGCGCAGACGCGGAAACGCGAATGGGCCCTTCCGGGCCCATTCGCACAGTGCTGCAGGGCGGCGACCGCCGCCCTCGCGAGGCGAGAAATCCTTAGGCGGACTTCAGCACCGAGGCGGCAGCCTGGGTCGTCTTGGCGACGGTTTCCACGGCAGCGGCAGTGGCGCTTTCGACATTGGCCTGAGCGACCTGCGAAACCTGCTTGGCGGCTTGGGTCGCGCCTTCGTAGGCGGCGGTGGCGTTGGCGATCGCGGTCTTCAGCGCAGCGACGGCGGTTTCCGAACCCTTGGGCGCGTTCTTGGTGAAGTTATCCACCGCGGCGTTCAGGTTCTGCACCAGCTGGGAAGCTTCGGCTTCGTACAGCTTGCTCAGCTCGCCCTGGGCCTGAGCGGCGATGCTGGCGACGTTGCCGAGGTAGGCGACGTTCTTTTCCAGCACCGGGGTGATCAGGCCGAGTTGCAGCGAGGCCAGGGCCTTCGGGTCCTTGGCTTCGGCAACCGACTTGCTCAGCGCGATGCTGTCGTCGAACAGCGCGCGGGCGGCAGCCAGGTTCAGGCTGGACAGGCGCTCGACGGCGGAAAACAGGCTGGCGCTGGCGGCGCTGGCGGCCTGCAGACCGGTTTCGATGTTGGCCTTGCCGGCGGCGACGAACTTCTCGGGGGACATGTTCATGGTGGATCTCCTTGGATTGATTTCAGTGCAGAAAACTTGTGTACGACGCAATGTTGCACTGCAACAAAACCAATTGCAAGAGGATCTTGTGAATTTTTTCTTACCCCCCTGCGGAGGTCCGCCGCTTGCCGCCGCTCAGCCACCCGCGCCGGGCGCAGGCTCCGTCGTTCCCGCGGGCCAGGCGTCCCAGTCGGGGTCCGGCAGTTCGGCGAACACGCGCCGCAGGCTGGCGCCCCATTGCTTGTGGATCATGTCGAAGTACGGGCTGTCCCAGTCGATGCTGAGGTGGCGCGCCACCTTGAGCGCATCGCGACGGTAGATCAGCAGATCCAGCGGCAGCCCCACCGAAAGGTTGGAACGGATGGTGGAGTCCATCGAGATCAGGGCACATTTCGCCGCCTCGTCGAGCGAGGTGCCGCTGCGGACGACACGGTCGATGATCGGTTTGCCGTACTTCGACTCGCCGATCTGGAAATAGGGCGTGTCCTCGCTCGCTTCGATGAAGTTACCCGCAGCGTAGATCTGGAACAGCCGTGGCGGTTCGCTGTCGATCTGGCCGCAGAGGATGAAGGAGGCGTTGAAATCGATGCCGAACTCCTTCAACGCCCCGGCGTCGCGCTGATACACCTTGCGCACGGTGTCGCCGACCATGCGCGCGCACTCGAACATCGTCGCCGCGCTCCACACGCTTTCATGGTCCTGCGCGCCGGCATGCTCGCGCAGCAGGTTGACCACCGCCTGCGTGATCGCGAGGTTGCCCGCGCCCATCAGCACCACGACGCGGTCGCCGGGGCGCTCGAAGAGCGTCATCTTGCGGAAGGTGTTGATGTGATCGACCCCGGCATTGGTGCGGGAGTCGGACAGACAGACGATGCCTTCGTCGAGGCACATGGCGACGCAGTAGGTCATGAATCGATCGTCACATGGTTGATCGGCGCGTACCTGCAGCGTTGCGGGACGCGATGCAGCAGGTCATGCGGAGGGGGACGTGCGCAGCGGACGAGCACTGTCCGAGTCCCGAGCGAAGCGAGGTCGAGTTGCGCTGAACGTGGAGCGCATCCCCCTCCGCATGACCGGACTCGGAGCAAGCATGCAGGCCTTTTCAGGCGTGCGCCACCGGCATCAGGAAATCATTGCTGATGCGGTCCCCGAGCGTGTTGATGCAGGCGAGGAACTTCTCCAGCGACGGGTGCAGGCCGACGGCGAATATGTCGTCCATGCTGCCATAGTGCAAGCTGGCATGCAGCGCGCCGGCCGTGCGGATCGTCTCGCACGAACGCGAATTGGCGACCTGGCCGAGGATGTCGACGATCTCGTCCAGGCAGGCGTGCAGCGAGCGCGGCATGGCGTCGTTGAGCATCAGCAGCTCGGCCACCTTGTACGGCGTGATGACGTCCCGATAGACCTGGCGATAGGTCTCGAACGCCGACACCGAGCGCAGCAGCGAACCCCACCGGTAGTAGTCGGTGGCACCCTGGGTATCCTCGCCGGCCGGCATCAATGCATGGAACTTGACGTCGAGCAGGCGCGCGGTGTTGTCGGCACGCTCGAGGAAGGTGCCCAGACGCGCGAACTGGAAGGCGTCGTCGTGGAACATGGTGCCCACCGTGACCCCTCGCAGCAGGTGTGAGCGGAACTTCACCCACTCGAAGAAACCGCCGAGATCCATATCCTGCAGCCCTTCCGGCGTCAGGTCGCGGATCTTCAGCCAGGTGGCGTTGGTCGTCTCCCACATCTCGCCGGTGAGCTTGCCGCGCACTGCGTGCGCATTCTCGCGCGCCGCGCGCAGGCAGTTCCACACGCTCGACAGATTGCCGCGGTCCAGGAGCACGAACTCGATGACGTCGCGCGCGCTCAGCGGCCGGCCGGTGCGCGCGTAGGCCTCGGTCAGCTCGCTGATGTCGAGGATCGCGCGCCAGTTGCCGTGGTCGTCGCCGTTGGCATGCGGCAGCAGCGACATGCGGTAGGAGACGTCGAGCATGCGCACTGTGTTCTCGGCGCGTTCGGTGTAGCGGGCCATCCAGTACAGGTGGTCGGCGGTGCGGCTCAGCATGATCGTTTCCTCCGGTTCAGCGTTTGGTTGCAGTCAGTCGAACGCCGTGCGCGCTCAATCGACCACCCAGGTGTCCTTGGTGCCACCGCCCTGCGACGAATTGACCACCAGCGATCCCTCCTTCAATGCCACCCGCGTCAGGCCGCCGGGCACCATGCGGATCTCCTTGCCGCCCGACAGCACGAAGGGGCGCAGATCGATGTGGCGCGGCGCGATGCCGGCCTCGACGAAGGTGGGACAGGTCGACAGCGATAGCGTGGGCTGCGCGATGTATTTCTCGGGCGCGGCCAGGATGCGCAGGCGGAAATCCTCGATCTCGGCTTTCGTCGACGCGGGACCGACCAGCATTCCGTAGCCACCGGCGCCATGCACTTCCTTCACCACCAGTTCGGGCAGATGCTCGAGCACATAGGCGAGATCGTCCGCCTCGCGCAGCATCCAGGTCGGCACGTTGTTGAGGATGGGCTCCTCACCGAGGTAGAAGCGCACCATCTCGGGCACGTAGGGGTAGATCGACTTGTCGTCGGCCACACCGGTGCCCACCGCATTGGCCAGCGTGACGTGGCCGGCGCGGTAGGCGCGCATCAGGCCGGGCACGCCGAGCATCGAGTCGGCGCGGAACGCGAGCGGGTCGAGGAAGTCATCGTCGAGCCGGCGGTAGATCACATCCACGCGGCGCGGGCCCTGCGTGGTGCGCATGTAGAGCATCTCGTCCTGCACGAACAGGTCCTGGCCTTCGACCAGCTCGACGCCCATCTGCTGGGCGAGGAAGCTGTGCTCGAAGTAGGCGCTGTTGTAGGCGCCCGGCGTCAGCACCACCACCGTCGGGTCGAGCACTCCGGTGGGCGCCACCGCGCGCAGCGTCTCGAGCAGCAGGTCGGGGTAGTGGTCCACCGGCTGCACCTCGTAGCGCGAAAACAGGTCGGGGAACAGCCGCATCATCATCTTGCGGTTCTCGAGCATGTAGGACACGCCCGAGGGCACCCGCAGGTTGTCCTCGAGGACGAAGAACTCGCCCTTGCCGTCGGCGCCGGCCGCGCGCACCAGGTCGATGCCCGCGATCATCGAGTACAGGCCGCCGGGCACGTCCACGCCCTTCATCTCGGCGCGGAACTGGGCGTTGTTCAGGATCTGATCGGCCGGGATGCGGCCGGCACGCAGGATCTCCTGGCCGTGGTAGATGTCGCCGAGGAAGGCGTTGAGCGCACGCACGCGCTGCGCGAGACCGCGCTCGAGCGCACGCCACTCCTCGCCGGGGATGATGCGCGGCAGCAGGTCGAAGGGAATCAGCCGCTCCTTGCCGCCCTCCGCGCCATAAACGTTGAAAGTGATGCCGACGCGGTGGAAGGCAATGTCGGCCTCGCTGCGCTTGCGGTCGATCAGCTGGCGCGGCGTGCCCTCGAGCCATGCCGCATAGGGCTGGTAATGCGGACGGATGGCGCCGCTGGCGTCGTACATTTCGTCAAAGGGCCTGGACCCGGGCTTCGTCGTGATTGACATGTGTAGCCTCCCTCACTGCTTCTCAGCAGGAAGCATGCCAATCGCCAACCGACGGGAAAGGGCGTGTTTGGCCCCTGCGCACCGCGCAAGTGCGCACCATTCCGGCCGCGGATGCCTCAAACCGGTGCATCCCGTCCCGCCACCGGCGTCACCGTCACCGCCACCTCGGCCGCATGGCTTGCGCCGCCGAGAATCACGCCGCGCAGCGGACATACGTCGCCGTAATCGCGTCCCCAGGCCAGCGTGATGTGCTCGTCGGCCGGCTGCATGTCGTTCGTGGGGTCGAACTCCACCCAACCCGCGTCCGGACACCACACCGCCACCCACGCATGCGAGGCGTCGGCACCGACCAGTCGGGGCTGGCCCGGCGGCGGCGCGGTGAGCAGGTAGCCGGAAACGTAGCGCGCCGCCAACCCGAGCGCCCGCAGGCAGGCGATCATCAGGTGCGAGAAGTCCTGGCACACGCCGCGCCGCTCGGCGAAAACCTGCGCCACCGGCGTGGCCACGCTGGTGGCTGCAGGATCGAAGTGGAACTCGGCGTGGATGCGCGACGACAGGGCGGCGGCGGCTTCCAGCAGCGGCCGGCCCGGCAGGAAGCACTGCATGGCGTAGTCGGCGTAGCGCAGCGTCTGCGGGCCGATCGCGACGAAAGGC
This sequence comes from Thauera sp., assembly GCA_017302295.1. Taxonomy (GTDB): domain Bacteria; phylum Pseudomonadota; class Gammaproteobacteria; order Burkholderiales; family Rhodocyclaceae; genus Thauera. The sequence goes on from JAFLDS010000049.1 coordinate 6,743, forward strand.
GAGCCGAAGCGGTACTGCCCGGCCTCGCGCGCCTCGTCCTGCAGGGGCGCATGACCGGACAGTGCGTCGCGCAAGTGGTCGCGCGCCGCCTCCCACGGCAGGCTGGCCGCAGCATCGGGCCAGGCCGGCGCCAGCACTCCGACGCGGCTCACGGCCTGCACGGCCAGTGAGTCATGACGCCTGTCGATGCTGAAGAAGCTCACCGGATTACCGAAAAAGTCGGTCCGCTCACGCTGCAGTGAGGGCCGTGGCCCGATCTGCAGGCGGTGTGACAGCAGACGCTGACGCAGCCGCTCGCGCGGCCGCAGATGGGCCACCTGCTGCGAAAGCAGAACCGGACCGGTGTAGCGGTAGATGGTGTCGTGGACGAGATCGTAGTACTGCATGACGGGGGAGGAATCCATCCCTCACTCAGCGCGACGCGGTTGCGCGGCTGCGCGCGTCGAGGTGAGTGAAATAGCGCTGGGAGATCGCGTCGGCCAGCAGGTTGCCGGCGCTCCAGGTGCGTGCGAGGAGCGCTGCGATCGTCTCGCAGTCGGCACCAGCGCCCGGCGACGCGCATTCGACACCGAACGCGCCCAGGCAGTCGCACGCGCCGGCGGCTTCGAGCTCTTCGATCAGCCCCTGCAACGGCGCGCCCAGTCCGGCACCATCGGGCAGGCGGGCGACATGCTCGACCAGGGAGTCGAGCTGGTAGCGCAAGGCGCGCGGATTGTCGCCGTCGAACAGCACCAGCTCGGCCACCGGTCGCGCCGCGAGACCGCGCGTGTTGCGGCTGCGGTAGCGGATCTCGCCGTCGGTGACCGCGAGCAGCGCTTCGAGCGCGCCCCGATGCGGTACGGCCAGCAGCGCCGCCAGCGCAGCGGCAAGGAACTGCAGGCGCTCGATCCGCCGGCCAATGGACAGGAAGCGCCAGCCCACATCGCGCGGCATGCTCTCGATGACGAAGCCGGACAGGGTGACCAGCGAAAGCAATGATTCGTCGAGCCGATGCATCGCCTCGCCCAGCGCCGGCACGCCCTCGGCCGGCTCGGCAAACTCGGTCAGCCGGTTGTAAATGCGCCAGCTGTCGGGCGAAAGGCGGTCGCGCAGCTGCGCCGCCAGGCGCAGCACCATGCGCAGGTTGGCCACGACGCTGCCGCTGCGCCCCGCGTCGAACAGCGCGCAGCTGAGCTCCTGCACGCCGTCCATGGGGGGAGCGACCGCCTCGCCAACAAGGGGTAGCAGGCCGCAGCGGCGACAGAGATCGCCCAGCGCGGCGAGCGTGGGTGTGGCCCACGGCTCGGCGTTGGCGGACGGCGCCGGTCCGGGCTGATCCGGCGCGACCAGGCCGCCGAGGCGGCGCAGCGCCTCGCGTCCGAGGCGGGC
>JAFLDS010000005.1 GCA_017302295.1 Thauera sp.
CCGCAGCGGTCGCGGACGGCTTCGCGAACGACGACGTAACGCGCCCGCTTGGCGCAGCGGCCGCGCTGCCGTTCGCGGAGCTGTCGCGGCGAGCCGGCGGCGTGCTCGTCACCGCGGCCTGCGGCTTCGCGGGGCGCTGCACCGCCCCCGGCCGGACGAGGTCCGGCGACACTACGAGCGCCGGCATGTCGGCCGCGATCGCGGTGCCCGACATGCAGCACAACAGCAGTGGAATGGTGCGCAGCCTCGTGTTCAAACCCTTCTCAGACACAGTGTTCCCCGACATTCACGGTGGCAGGCCGCCCACCGGAACGACCGTATTGATAAACTCGCGGATTGTACACGAACACCCGGGGAGAACCCGTTTGCATCGCATCGAACAACTCCACGCCTGGCTGGCCACCGTCCTGCACGGGCAAGCCTGCACGCTCGCCCCGGCCTCGGCCGACGCCAGCTTCCGCCGTTACTTCCGCGTGAGCTTCGACGACGGTTCGCCATCGCGCATCGTCATGGACGCCCCGCCTGCCCACGAAGACTGCCGCCCGTGGCTGCATGTCGCCGAGCTCTTTCGCGGCGCGGGCGCCCATGTTCCCGATGTGCTCGCGCACGACCTCGAACAGGGCTTCCTGCTGCTGTCGGACCTCGGCTCGACGACCTACCTGTCGGCACTCAAGGCGCAGGATGACCCCCAGCGCGCCACCAGGCTCTACGCCGACGCCCTCGGTTCGCTCGCCGCAATCCAGGTCGCCAGCCGTCCCGGCGAACTGCCCGAGTACGACCGCGCCTTGCTGTTGCGCGAGATGATGCTGTTCCCCGAGTGGTACATCGCGCGCCACAAGGATGCGACCCTGAGCGACAAGGAAAGCACCGCACTGCAGGCCACTTTCGAACGCATTCTTGCTGTGAACCTGGCCGAACCGAAGGTCTTCGTTCATCGCGATTTCCATTCCCGCAATCTGATGCTGCTCCAGCCCGCCGACGGCCGTGGCGCCAACCCGGGGGTGATCGACTTTCAGGACGCGGTCTACGGGCCGATCACCTACGACCTGGTGTCGCTGTTCAAGGACGCCTACATCCGCTGGGACGAGGAGTTCGTGCTCGACCTGCTGGTGCGCTACTGGGAAACGGCGAAGAAGCTCGGCCTGCCGGTGCGCGACGACTTCGCCGACTTCCATCGCGACTTCGAATGGATGGGGGTGCAGCGCCACATCAAGGTGCTCGGCATCTTTGCCAGGCTCTACCACCGCGACGGCAAGGACGGCTACCTGGCGGACATGCCGCTGGTGATGGACTACCTGCGCCGCGCCTGCAAGCGCTACCGCGACCTCGGCCCGCTGCTGAAACTGCTCGACCGCCTCGAACCCGAGGACGTGCAGGTCGGCTACACCTTCTGACCATGAAGGCGATGATCCTGGCCGCGGGCCGCGGCGAACGCATGCGCCCGCTCACCGACCACTGCCCCAAGCCCCTGCTCGAGGCCGGGGGCAAGCCGCTGATCGTGTGGCACATCGAGCGCCTGCGCGCTGCCGGCTTCACCGAACTGGTGATCAACCACGCCCATCTCGGTCACCTGCTCGAGCAGGCGCTCGGCGACGGCAGCCGCTTCGGCGTCCGCATCCACTGGTCGGCCGAGCGCGAGGCGCTCGAGACCGCCGGCGGCATCCGCCAGGCGCTCCCCCTGCTCGGCGACGCCCCCTTCCTCGTCGTCAATGGCGACGTGTTCTGCGATGCGGATTTCAGCACGCTGAAGCTGGCACCGGGCGATCTGGCCGAACTGCTGCTGGTGCCGAACCCGGAGCATCACCCCGAGGGCGACTTCGCGCTGCGCCGGGATCGCCTCGTCGCGGACGCCACGGCGGCAAGCAAGCTCACCTTCTCGGGTATCGGCGTCTATCACCCGGAGCTCTTCGCCACGATCGAGCCGGGCGCCACGGCCAAGCTGGCGCCACTGCTGCGCGCGGCGATTGCCGCCGGCCGCGTCGGCGGCAGACGCCACGACGGCGTGTGGATCGACGTCGGCACCCCCGCGCGCCTCACCGAACTGGACCGCCGCCTGCGCGTCGAAGAAGGGCATGCCAGCCGCCCTGAATGACATAATCGGACCATGAACGCACCGACCGAACCCATCCAGCTCGACATCGCCCCCTTCCGCGCCCGCCGCGAGCGCCTGCTCGCGCGCATGGCCGCAGCCGGCGGCGGCGTCGCGATCCTGCCGACCGCACCCGAGCGCGCGCGCAACCGCGACACGCAGTACCCGTATCGCCACGACAGCTACTTCTATTACCTGACCGCCTTCCGCGAGCCGGAAGCGGTGGTGGTGCTGGTCGCGGGCGAGGAGCCGAAGCAGATCCTGTTCTGCCGCCAGAAGGACGAGGAGCGCGAGATCTGGGACGGTTTCCGACACGGGCCGGATGCCGCCTGCGACAAGTTCGGTTTCGACGAGGCGTGGACCATCGGCGACCTCGAACGGCGCCTGCCGGATTTCCTCGCCAACCAGCCGGTGCTGTGGTGCGGCCTGGGCTACGACAACGAGTGGGACGCGAAGGTCATGGCGGCGCTCAACACCGTGCGCGCCAACGCCCGCAGCGGCGTCACGCCGCCGCACTCGGTGCGCGACCTGCGCGCCGACCTGGACGAAATGCGCCTGGTCAAGGATGGCAGCGAGCTGGCGACGATGCGCCGCGCCGGCCGGATCTCCGCCGAAGCTCACTGCCGGGCGATGCGTGCCACGCGCCCCGGTCGTTTCGAGTACGAGATCGAGGCCGAGCTGCTGCACGCCTTCCGCGCCGCGGGCAGCCAGTACCCGGCCTACACCTCGATCGTCGCCGGCGGCGCCAACGCGTGCGTGCTGCACTATGTGGAGAACGACAGTCCCCTTGTCGACGGCGACCTGCTGCTGATCGACGCCGGCTGCGAGCTCGACGGCTACGCTTCCGACATCACGCGCACCTTCCCGGTCAATGGCCGCTTCGTCGGCCCACAGCGCGACGTCTACCAGCTCGTGCTCGACGCGCAGCATGCCGCGCGCGCCGAGATCCGCCCCGGGGCGCACTGGAACCAGCCGCACGAGGCGGCAGTGAAGGTGCTGGCGCAGGGCCTGATCGACCTCGGCCTGCTCAAGGGCCGGCTCGACGACGTACTGGAGAAGGGCGACTACCGTCGCTTCTACATGCACCGCACCGGTCATTGGCTGGGCATGGACGTACATGATGCCGGCGAGTACAAGGTCGGCGGCGACTGGCGAGCGCTGGAAGAAGGCATGGTGCTGACCGTCGAGCCGGGCTGCTACATCCGACCTGCTGCCGACGTGCCGCAGGCGTTCTGGAACATCGGGGTGCGCATCGAGGACGACGCGGTGTTGACCGCCGGGGGGTGCGACTATCTGACCGACGGCGTGCCGCGCGAGATTGCCGACATCGAGGCGCTGATGCGGGATGCGGTGCATGCACGAGGCTGACCTGCTCATCGTCGGCGCCGGCCCGGTGGGCATGGCGCTGGCACTCGCCCTCAAGGATTCGGGGCTCCACATCGTACTCGCCGACGCCCGCCCCCGCGACGCCGTCGCCCATGATCCGCGCGTGCTCGCGCTGGCGTATGGCACGCGGCTCACGCTGCAGCGTCTTGACGTGTGGCAAGGCCTGCCCGCAACGCCGATCGAGACCATCCATGTGTCGCAGCAGGGCGGCCTCGGCCGCACCCTGCTGCACGCCGCCGACTACGACACGCCTGCGCTGGGCTATGTGCTGTCCGCCGGCGCCCTTGCCGGCGCGCTGCGGCGCGCAGTGGACGCGGCGGGGATCACGGTGCTGGACGAGACCGAGGTCACCGCGCTCGACGCCGACAGGAACGCCCTCACCGCCCGCCTTTCGCCGCGCACCCAGCGGGCGGACACGCCGGCCGCCCTGACCGTGCGCCTCTCCGCCTGTGCGGAAGGCAGCATGCGCGCCGACGCCCCCGACATCGTCGAGCACGACTACCGCCAGCACGCACTCATCGCCCATGTCGGCGTCGACGGCGGCCACCGCTGCACCGCCTTCGAGCGCTTCACCGCCGACGGCCCCGTGGCGCTGCTCCCCTGCGGAGACGGCTACGCGCTGGTGCATGTCGTCGCGCCCGAGCGCGCCGACACGCTGCTGGCGCTGGACGACGCACACTACCTGGCCGAAGTGCAGTCCCGTCTGGGCGGCCGCGTGCGCCTCACCGCAGTGCGCGACCGCCTGCGCTATCCGCTGCGCCTGCGCTACCGGCGCAAGCCGGTGGGCGCGCGCACCGTCTGGCTGGGCAACGCAGCGCAGACGCTGCACCCCGTCGCAGGGCAAGGCTTCAACCTCGCCTTGCGCGACGTCTGGGCATTGGCCTCGACGCTGATCGAGCGCGGCGGCGACCCCGGCGATCCGGCCACGCTGGCCGCCTACGACGGCGGCCGCAGCCTTGACCGCTTCGGCACGATCCGCTTCACCGACACCCTGGTGAGACTTTTCAGCAACGATCTCGCGCCCTTGCGCCACGCGCGTGGCGCCGGCCTGGTCGCCCTCGACCTTTTTCCGCCGCTGCGACATTTCGTCGCCAAGCGCATGATGTTCGGCGCCCGCGCCTGGCCCTGATCAGGGCCTGAACGAGGCCCGCGCGAGACCTGCGAAAGCTGGGGGGCGAGACCTGCGCCACGCTGCGCCGACGCCACACTCGCCCGCCCCTATCCGCCATGGGGTAAAATACGCGTTTTCGCAAACGCCTCACGCCCATGCAGTTCGCCGGATTCACGCTGCGCAACAACCTCATCGTCGCCCCCATGGCCGGTGTCACCGACCGCCCCTTCCGCCAGTTGTGCAAGAAGATGGGGGCCGGCTTGGCCGTGTCCGAGATGGTCACTTCCAACTCGTTGCTGTACGGCAGCGCGAAGACCCAGCGTCGCGCCAACCACGATGGCGAGGTCGAGCCGATCTCGGTGCAGATCGCCGGCGCCGACCCGGCGATGATGGCCGAGGCTGCGCGCCACAACGCCGATCGAGGCGCGCAGATCATCGACATCAACATGGGCTGCCCGGCGAAGAAGGTGTGCAACGTGATGGCCGGCTCGGCGCTGATGCAGGACGAGCCGCTCGTCGCGCGCATCCTCGAGGCGGTCGTGAACGCCGTGCCCGACACCCCGGTGACGCTGAAATTCCGCACCGGCTGGAACCGCGCCAACAAGAACGCCCCGACCATCGCCCGCATCGCCGAGGAATCCGGCATCCGCGCGATCGCGATCCACGGCCGCACCCGTGCAGATCAGTACATGGGCGACGCGGAATACGACACCATCGCTCATGTGAAGTCGCGCGTCGGCATCCCGGTGATCGCCAACGGCGACATCACCACGCCGCAGAAAGCGAAACACGTCCTCGACTACACCGGCGCCGACGGCGTCATGATCGGTCGCGCCGCGCAGGGCCGGCCGTGGATCTTCCGCGAGATCGAACACTTCCTCGCCACCGGCAAGGAACTGCCGCCGCCGCTGGTAACCGAGATCCATCAGGTCTGCCGCGAACACCTCGACGACCTGTACGACTTCTACGGCGAGGACAAGGGCGTGAAGATCGCCCGCAAGCACATCTCCTGGTACACCAAGGGCCTGGTCGGCTCCGCCGCCTTCCGCTACGCGATGAACCAGATCCCCGACATTCCGGCGCAGCTTGCCGCGGTCGATGAATTCTTCGGCAAGCTTGCCGAGGCCGACACGCGCCTGCGCTACGAAGCCGAACCTCCCCAGGAGCTCGCAGCATGAGCCGCAGCAACGAGATCGCGGATTCCGTGTTCCGCACGCTGGACCAGTATTTCCGCGACCTGGACGGCGAGAAGCCGGCCGCGATCTACGACATGGTGATCCGCAACGTCGAGCGGCCGATGCTCGAGTTCGTGCTGCAGCAGGCCAAGGGCAACCAGACCATGGCCGCCGAGATGCTCGGCATCAACCGCAACACGCTGCGCCGCAAGCTGACCGACTACGACCTGCTTTAGTCCGGCGCCCCGGAGGCGCCTGCGCGCCGCGGCGGACGCGACCGCGACCCCGTTTTCCTGTTTCCCCGTTTTGCTACCGGACCCACGATGAACGTCACCCAAGCCCTGATCAGCGTCTCCGACAAACGCGGCGTGCTCGACTTCGCACGCGAACTCGCCGGCCTCGGCATCAAGCTGCTGTCGACCGGCGGCACCGCCAGCCTGCTGCGCGAAGCCGGCCTCGACGTCATGGACGTGTCCGAGCACACCGGTTTTCCCGAGATGCTCGACGGCCGCGTCAAGACGCTCCATCCCAAGGTCCATGGCGGCATCCTTGCGCGCCGTGACCTGCCCGAGCACATGGACACGATCGCAGCGCACGACATCGGCCGCATCGACCTCGTCGTGGTCAACCTCTACCCCTTCCAGCAAACGGTCGCCAAGCCCGACTGCTCACTGGACGACGCCATCGAGAACATCGACATCGGCGGCCCGGCCATGGTGCGCGCCGCGGCGAAGAACCACGGCAACGAACAGGGCGGCGTCGGCGTCGTCACCGATCCCGAGGATTACGCGGGCATCGTCGCCGAGCTCAAGGCGAACGGCGGCAAGCTCGGCTACAAGACGCGCTTCGCCCTGGCGGTGAAGGCCTTCACCCACACCGCGCGCTACGATTCGGCCATCTCGAACTACCTCACCGCACTGGTGACCAACGAAACCGGCGACGTGTCGCTGCAGACCTACCCGGAGCGCCTGCAACTGGCCTTCGACAAGGTGCAGGACCTGCGCTACGGCGAAAACCCACACCAGAGCGCGGCCTTCTACCGTCAGCCGGGCGCTGCCGAGGGCGGCATCGCCGGCTACACCCAGTTGCAGGGCAAGGAGCTGTCGTACAACAACATTGCCGATGCGGACGCCGCGTGGGAGTGCGTGAAGGCTTTCGACAGCGCGGCCGCGGCCTGCGTCATCGTCAAGCACGCCAATCCCTGCGGCGTGGCGCTCGGCGCCAGCGCGCTGGAAGCCTACAAGAAGGCTTTCTCCACCGATCCGACTTCGGCTTTCGGCGGCATCATCGCCTTCAACGGCGAGGTTGACCGCGCTGCCGCCGAAGCGGTTTCGGCCCAGTTCCTCGAAGTGCTGATCGCGCCGTCCTACACGGCCGACGCGCTGGAGCTGCTGCGCGCGAAGCAGAACGTGCGTGTGCTCACCTGCGCGCTCGGCCAGCCCGCAGGCGCCTTCGACTACAAGCGTGTCGGCGGCGGCCTGCTGGTGCAGAGCGCCGACGAAGCGCGCATCCAGATCGCCGACCTCAAGGTGGTGACCAAGCGCGCGCCCACCGAGGCCGAAATGCGCGACATGCTGTTCGCGTGGCGCGTGGCCAAGTACGTGAAGTCCAACGCCATCGTCTATTGCAGGGACGGCATGACGGTGGGCGTGGGCGCAGGGCAGATGAGCCGCGTCGACTCGGCCCGTATCGCCAGGATCAAGGCGGAGAACGCCGGCCTGCAGATCGCCGGATGCGTGGTGGCGTCCGATGCCTTCTTCCCGTTCCGCGACGGTCTCGACGTGCTGGCCCAGGCCGGCGCCACTGCGGTGATTCAGCCGGGCGGCTCGATGCGCGATGCGGAAGTGATCGCCGCGGCCGACGAGCAGAACATCGCCATGGTGTTCACTGGCTTCCGTCATTTCCGTCACTAAGTCGTTCCCGATTCGGAGCAAGGCATGAAAGTCCTCGTCATCGGTTCCGGCGGCCGCGAACACGCGCTGGCCTGGAAGCTCGCCCAGTCGCCCAAGGTCACCCGTGTGCTCGTCGCTCCGGGCAACCCGGGCACCGCGCGCGAGCCCAAGCTGACGAACGTCGCCATCACCGCGGTACCCGAGCTGGTCGAGCTGGCGCGAAGCGAGCAGGTCGGCTTCACCGTCGTCGGCCCCGAGGCGCCGCTTGCCGCCGGGGTGGTCGATGCCTTCCGCGCCGCGGGGCTGCCGATCTTCGGCCCGACGAAGGCTGCGGCGCAACTCGAGAGCTCAAAGGACTTCGCCAAGCAATTCCTCGTTCGCCACAACATCCCGACGGCCAAGTACCGCACCTTCTCCGACGCGGCGGTGGCGCATGCCTACGTCGACGCCCAGGGCGCGCCCATCGTGATCAAGGCCGACGGCCTTGCGGCCGGCAAGGGCGTGGTGGTGGCGATGACGGCGGCCGAGGCGCACGCCGCGATCGACATGATGCTGGTCGACAACCGCCTGGGCGTGCAGTACGCCGCGGCAGGCGCACGCGTCGTCATCGAGGAGTTCATGGAGGGCGAGGAAGCCAGCTTCATCGTCATGGCCGACGGCAAGCATGCGCTGCCGCTCGCCACCAGCCAGGATCACAAGCGGCTGCGCGATGGAGACGAGGGCCCCAACACCGGCGGCATGGGCGCGTATTCGCCCGCCCCGGTGGTCACGCCCGAAGTGCATGCGCGAGTGATGCGCGAGATCATTCATCCGACGCTGGCCGGCATGAGCGCCGACGGCCTGCCCTACACCGGCTTCCTCTACGCCGGACTGATGATCGACGGCGCCGGCAAGGCCCGGGTCGTCGAGTTCAACTGCCGCATGGGCGACCCCGAAACCCAGCCGATCATGATGCGCCTGAAGACCGACCTCGCCGACCTGGTCGAGGCCGCCATCGCCGGCCGCCTGGACAGGATCGAGGCCGAATGGGATCGCCGCTTCGCGCTCGGCGTGGTGCTGGCCGCCGACGGCTATCCCGACAGCCCGCGCAAAGGCGATGTCATCAGCGGCCTCCCTGCCGGCAGTGCGGACGACGCCCATGTCTTCCACGCCGGCACGGCGGAGCTGGACGGCCAGATCGTCACCTCGGGGGGGCGCGTGCTGTGCGTGACAGCCCTGGGCGACAACGTGAAGCTGGCGCAGAAGCGCGCCTACGAGGTCGTCGACGCGATCCACTTCGATGGCCGCCAATACCGCCGCGACATCGGCCATCGCGCGCTCGCGCGCAAGAACTGAGTCATGGACGCACTCGTCGTCAAGGCCTACTTGGTGGGCCTGCAGCAGCGCATCGTTGCGCGCCTCGAGGCCTTCGACGGCAACGCTTTCCGCACCGACGCCTGGGAGCGTCCTGCCGGAGGTGGCGGAATCACGCGAGTCCTCGAGGAAGGCGATTTCCTCGAACGCGGTGGCGTCAATTTTTCGCACGTGATGGGCAGCGCCATGCCCGCCTCCGCGACGGCACACCGCCCGGAACTCGCCGGCCGGCGTTTCGAGGCGATGGGCGTGTCGCTCGTGCTGCATCCGCGCAACCCCTACTGCCCGACGGTGCACATGAACGTGCGCTTCTTCATCGCCCTGGCGGACGACAAGCCGCCAGTGTGGTGGTTTGGCGGCGGCATGGACCTGACGCCGTACTACGGCTTCGAGGACGATGTGCGCCACTTCCACTCCATCTGCAAGTCCGCGGTGCTGCCCTTCGGCGGCGCGGCCGAACATCGGCGGCTGAAGGACTGGTGCGACCGCTACTTCCACCTGAAGCACCGCAACGAGCCGCGTGGTGTCGGCGGCTTGTTCTTCGACGATCTGGGCGCGGACGGCAACACCGACTTCGAGCAGGCCTTCGGTCTCACCCGCTCGGTAGGCGACGCCTTTCTCGATGCCTACCTGCCGATCGCAGAGCGCCGCCGCGAGACGCCCTACGGCGAGCGCGAGCGCGATTTCCAGGCTTATCGCCGCGGCCGTTACGTGGAATTCAACCTCGTCTTCGATCGCGGCACGCTGTTCGGCCTGCAGTCGGGCGGGCGCACCGAATCCATCCTGATGTCGATGCCGCCGGTGGTGAAGTGGCGCTACGACTGGACCCCCGAAGCCGGCTCCGAGGAAGCGCGCCTGTACGAAGTGTTCCTGCAGCCGCGCGACTGGGCGTGAAACCGGGCCAGAAAGCGGGGATGCGTCACGTCCCCTGAACCGGGCGCTCGCGCCGGACACTGCGGCCAGTATCCGGCATCACGAATCGAACGTGTCGGAGCCCGATCAGGCGGCGCTCCCGCGCGCAACCATCTCGGCCGCGGCACGGTAACGCTTCTGCGCCTCTTCCGGGCGCCCGAGCTTTTCCAGCAACTCGGCGAGCGCAAGCTGCGCCTCCACGGTCGGCGCACGGCCGAGAGAAGCTTCCAGGTAGCTCTGGGCCTTCCCCCACAGCTGCGCGCCCATGCATAGCCGCCCCAGCGCAAACAACAGGCCACCATCGTTGGGGTGGCGCTGCAACCACGCTTCGGCCTTGGCGAGACAGGCGACCGCATCGCCTTCGCCGTCGCCACAGTGCGCATAAAGCCGCGCCAGCGCGCCATCCCATTCCTGATCGAGCAGGCGCTCGAGCGTGCGACGCGCCAGCGCCCCATGTCCGGCGGCTGCAAGCAAGGGCACAGCCCGCTCGACGAAGCGCCGGTCGACCAGTTCGTCGGCCGGCAGCGCCTTCCAGTAGGCGGCCAGCGCCGCCGGATCGCTTCGCAGCTCGCGCAGGCGTTCGAGATGCGCGCGGCGCAGCAAGGGCTCCGCCTGGGCCACGGACAGCGCCTTGTGCTTCAGCAGCTGGCGCGTGCTGCGCAGCAGTTCGTCCCACTGGCCGAGCGCCGACGCCACCGTCAGCGACATGCGCAGCACCGCGATGTGACGATGCCCGGCAAGGCGCAAGGTCTCGAGCCGTTCGGCCGCCTCGTCGAAGCGACGCCCTTCGATGGCGAGCTCGGCCTCGGTCATCAGGCGCGCGACGCGCGCCTCCTCTCCCTGTTCGGCCGCATGCCCCAGCCAGATCCGGTAGCGCGTGTCGTCGCGCATCGCATGCGCGGCCCGTGCCGCGACCAACGCCGCCATGGCCGGACTTTCACCCGACGCAAAGGCCGATGAGGCGAACTTGAGCGCCTGCGCAAAGCGCCCCTCGAACTGCGCCCGCAAGGCCTCGCGCAAGGCGAGCCCGGCCTTTTCACGCCGCCGCCGCTCGCGCCACTGCGCGACCTGGGCGGGCAGCCCCAGGGTGCGCCGGACCAATCTGAGCAAGACGTAGCCGACGATGAAGGCCGCAATCAGCATCACGATGAAAAGATTCAGCGACAGCTGCGCCCGCCAGGGCGGCAGCACGAGAAGGACGTAGCCCTCGTTGATGCCTGCGACCATCGCCAGGCCGGCCGCCAGCGCGAAAATCCCCACCAACCAGATCAAGGCTCGCATGGCGGATCCTCAGCGCGGTGCCGCGGGCACGGACGCAGCGGCTCCCGGCGGCTGGGGCACGGGTGCCGGCCTCGTTGCAGGCACCGGAGGTGCCGACTCGCGCCCTCTGGCCTGGAGCTGGCGCAAGGCCGCAAAGCTCTCGGTCAGGGTCGGAACATCGGACGACAGCACCACGCCCTCGAGCTCCTTCAGTTCGTCCAGCGCGGCGCGAACCCGCTCGTCGCGCAGGTCGAAAAAGCGCTCGATCCAGGAACGAGCCTGGGCAAGATCAGCCCCGTAAGTGCGGCCGTCGCGCGCGAGCAAGGCGAGGCGGGCCGTCAACAGGCGAATCTTGAGGTTCTCGCGCAGGAAGGTGCTCTGCGCGGGCGCCAGCAACACCGGCGCGGGCTGGTCGAGGCGCTCGACGCGCACGAGCGCGCGCAGTTCGCGCCAGATGTCATATGCCAGTTCTCCGGCGTAGGCCTTCATCCGGCCGACGATGTCGGACTCCTCCACCGCGACCGACCCGGGCTTGTCGGCGACCGCCGCGGCCGGCAGCTGGCCCTCGAAGGCCAGCGGCATCGCATCGGCGCGCTCGAGCAGGCGCTCCAGACGCAGGCCGAGGCCGGGGATGTCGGTGGCCGGCATCAGCTTCAGCGTCTCGATGTCTTTCGCCAGCGCACGCCGCAGAGGCGCCAGTTGGCCCTTGTCGTGCAGTGCCAGGCGCTGCTCGGCCGCCTGCAGGACGATCAGCGCCGCATGGACGTTGCCCGCCAGCTGCAGATGCTGCGCCGCTGCCGCAATGGTCTGCTCCACTTCGGCGATGACTTCGTCTTCACGGGTGCGGGAGAACGCCTGGTACAGCGCCTCGAGCGCGGCGGCCTGGCCCTCGGTCGCCTCGACCTTGGCCTCCAGCGCGCCCATCTTGCCCTGCAGCGCGGCGATCGTTTCCTGCTGCTGCCGGGAAATCCCGCGGGCCTCGGTCGCGATCGTTTCGCCTTCACCCAGACGCCGCGCCAGTTCCTCGCGCAACTCGGCCGACTGGAAACGCATCTCCCAGGCCTGCCAGCCAGCCCAGCCGGCTGCGCCGCAGCCGATCAGCGCGACTAGCAGCGCCCAGCCGGCGAGACCGGAGCGCGCCTGAGGCGAAACTGGGGGCGGATTTGACATGCTGCGGGAGGGGGTCGCGGAACCGGCCTGCGCCTCGGTCGACGAGCGCTCCGCCTCCGGCGAACTGCGGGTAAGTGCGGCGTTTTCTTCGTTCATGGCGAGAGTTTAACCAAAGTGGCTGAGGAGCGCCTGCACCATGCCGTCTTCGCCGGCGGCGGTCTCGACGACGGCCTGGAAACCCGCCGCGCGCGCGCGCTCGGCGATGCGCGGATGGGGCGCAAACACGGGGACCTCACGCAGCGCCGTGATGCCCGCAGCGCCGACCATAATCACCAGATTATCGACGCCCTCACTGCTCGTCAGCAGCACAGCGCCGAGCGCGCCGGCGCGCGCGCGATCGAGCATCGGCGATGGGTCGAGATCCGGTCGGTAGCGCCGGTAGCAGGTCACGAAAACGACGTGGGCGCCACGCTCGGTGAGCGTATCGCCCAGCAGATCGCGCCCGCCATCACCGCGCAAGATGAGCACGCGCCGACCGCGCACCGCCTGCGCGGCAAACTCGGGCAGCGCGAGCACCGACTCGCTGTCGAAGCCCGACTGCGGGGCGATCACCTGCTTGAAACCGAATCGCATCAGCTCGCGCTCGCTGCCCTTCCCCACCGTCGCCACTCGCAGCCCGGACGGCCAGGGACGCCGTGCGAGCATGCTGTCGAGCGCGTAGCGCACTGCGTTGGGGCTGACGAAAAAGGCGAGGTCGAACGTATCGAGCTGGTCTGCAATTTCGTTCAGCGGTGCGGAATCGGTTGCCGGTCCGATGGCGAGGACGGGAAAGCGCAGCGGCTCGCCGCCCGCCCGCTGGATCGCACGACACAGGCTCTCGGCCTGCTCGGCAGGCCGCGTCACGACGATGCAGCGTCCGCCAAGCGAACGCTCCGGACTGCCCTTCGCCGCCGCTGCCGCGTCCGTCGCCATCGGGCGATCGCTCGCGCCGGTCAGCCAAGCGTGGAGAGGATGGCCTCCGCGCCCTGCGCCCGCAGGTCATCGGCCAGCGCATGCCCGAGCGCCTCCGCGCTGGCGGGTGCGCCCTCGCGCTCGGCGCGGACGATCTCGCTGCCGTCGGGGCGTGCGACAAAACCGCGCAGCCACACGCGGCCGGCGCGCATTTCGGCGTAGGCGCCGAGCGGCACCTCGCAGCTTCCGGCCAGTGCGCGCGCCACCGCGCGCTCGGCCAGCACGCATGCGGCCGTGTCGTGATCGTTGAGCGGCTGCAGCCAGGCGACGAGGTCGCCGCGCGAGGCCAGACATTCGATGCCGAGCGCGCCCTGGCCCGCCGCCGGAAGGGAAACCTCCGAGGGCAACACCGAGCGGATGCGGTCCTTGAGCCCCAGCCGGGTCAGCCCGGCCGCGGCGAGAATGATCGCGTCGTACTGGCCCTCGTCGAGCTTGCGCAGGCGGGTGTCGAGGTTGCCGCGCAGGCTGGTCACGCCGAGGAAGGGGTATTGCGCGTGAAGCTGCGATTCGCGCCGCAGCGAGGAGGTCCCCACGATTGTGCCGGGCGGCATGTCGGCCAGGCTGTCGTAGCGGTTGGAGACGAAGGCATCGAGCGGCAGTTCGCGCTCGGAGATGCAGGCCAGGGTGAACTCCTCGCCCATCTGCATCGGCACGTCCTTCATCGAATGCACCGCGATGTCGGCGCGGCCATCGAGCAGCGCGGTCTCGAGCTCCTTGACGAACAGGCCCTTGCCGCCGACCTTGGCCAGCGGACGATCGAGGATCTGGTCCCCACGCGTGGTCATGCCCAGCAGTTCGACCCGACAGCCCGGATACAGCGACTCGAGGCGCGCCTTGACGTGCTCGGCCTGCCAGAGGGCGAGGCGGCTTTCACGGGTGGCGATGACGATGCGTTCGGGGGTCGCTGGGCTCACGGCAGATCACTCGAAATGGGCTTGGGACGATATTCAGGTGTGAATCGGCAGCAGGAATGAGCCGACGAGGTCGGGCCCTCCGCCGAACCGAACTTTTCACCGCACTGCAGCATCAGGGTTCCTACCAATGGTAGGCTTTTGCCCGCGGATTCTAGCATGCAGGGCGATGCGACCTGCCGCTGGAGCCGCCACCCGCGCCGGATGGCGCGACCGGTTCTCCGCGATACGAGACGAAGGTCTCCTGTCATTCTCTCCTCTAGCCAAGCCTTACGCCCATGACCCAGGACAAGGACGCGCCCCTGCGCGAAGACATCCGCCTGCTCGGCCGCCTGCTCGGCGACACCGTGCGCGACCAGCAGGGTGCTGCCGTTTTCGATCTGATCGAGCGCATCCGCCAGAATTCGGTCCGTTTCCGCCGCGACGACGACATCTCCGCGCGCCGCGAACTGGAGGAGATCCTCGACGCCCTCTCGCGCGAGCAGACGATCCAGGTCGTGCGCGCCTTCAGCTATTTCTCGCACCTTGCGAACATCGCCGAAGACCAGCACCACATCCGCCGCAGCCGGGCGCACCTGATCGCCGGCTCGGCGCCGCGTGAAGGCAGCCTCGCCCACGCGATCGAGCGCGCCTTCGACGCAGGCACGGCAACCGCCGCCAGCCTGCAGGCCTTCTTCGAGACCGCGCTGGTATCGCCGGTGCTCACCGCGCATCCGACCGAGGTGCAGCGCAAAAGCATCCTGAACTGCGAGACGGTGCTCGCGCGGCTGCTGGACGAGCGCGACCGCATGCAGCTCACTCCCGAGGAGTCGGACGCCAACCTCGAGGCCCTGCGCCGCGCGATCCTGACCCTGTGGCAGACGCGCATGCTGCGCTCTGCCCGCCTGTCGGTGATCGACGAGGTCAATAACGGACTCTCCTACTTCGAGACCACCTTCCTGCGCGAGCTGCCGCGGCTGTACGCGAGCCTCGAGGACCGCCTCGCGACCGCGAACGCGGCGGGCGCTCCCACCGAATTGCCCGCATTCCTGCAGGTCGGCAGCTGGATCGGCGGCGACCGCGACGGCAACCCTTACGTCACCGCCGAGGTGCTCGAACGCGCGCTGGCAATGCAGGCCACGGTCGCGCTCGGCTACTACCTGGACGAGCTGCACATCCTCGGCTCGCAGCTCTCGCTCGCCCTCGGTCTGGTGAGCGCGTCCGATGCGTTGCTGGCCCTGGCCGAGCGCTCGCCCGACCAGTCGCCGCACCGCAGCGACGAGCCCTATCGCCGCGCGATCTCCGGAGTCTATGCGCGCCTGGCGGCCACCTACCGCGAACTGCTCGGCCACGCCCCCGCGCGCCACCCGGTCGCCGAGGCCGCCCCCTATCCCAACGCCGAAGCGCTGAGCGAGGATCTCGACGTCCTGCACCGCTCGCTGGTCGCCAACGGTTCGGCCGCGCTCGCCCGCGGCCGTCTGCGTCATCTGCGCCGTGCAATCAGGGTGTTCGGCTTCCACCTGGCGCCGATCGACCTGCGCCAGAATTCCGACGTGCACGAGCGCGTGGTGGCCGAGCTGCTCGAGATTGCGCGCCCCGGCACCGACTATCGCGCCCAGGACGAGACCGGCCGCTGCGCGCTGCTCCTCGACGAACTCGCCACCGCCCGCCCGCTGGCCTCACCGCACGTGCGCTACAGCGACGAGACCGAAGGCGAGCTCGCGATCTTCCGCGCCGCCCGCCAGGCACACCTGCGCTACGGCAGCGGGGCGATCCGCCAGTGCATCATCTCCAAGACCGACGACGTCTCCGACCTGCTCGAACTGGCAGTGCTGCTGAAGGAAGCCGGGCTGCTGCGGCCAGTGGAGAAGGCGCTCGACGTCAACATCGTGCCGCTGTTCGAGACCATCGGCGATCTGGAGAACGCTGCCGCCGTCATGGACCGCCTGTTCTCGTTGCCAGCCTACCGCGAGCTGCTTTCGAACGCGCGCGGCGACGCCCACGAGGTGATGCTGGGCTACTCGGACAGCAACAAGGACGGAGGCTTCATGACCTCGGGCTGGGCGCTTTACAAGGCCGAAGGCGAGCTGGTCGACACCTTCGCCCGCCACGGCGTGCGCCTGCGGCTGTTTCACGGCCGCGGCGGCTCGGTCGGCCGCGGCGGCGGCCCGAGCTACCAGGCCATCCTCGCGCAACCGGAAGGCGCGGTGCAGGGCCAGATCCGCCTCACCGAGCAGGGCGAAGTCATCGGCGCCAAGTACGGCAACCCGGAGGTGGGCCGGCGCAACCTCGAGGTGCTGGTCGCCGCCACGCTGGAGACCAGCCTGCGCCCTGCCGGCGCCGGCCCGACGCCGCCGGCCTTCCTCGCGGCGATGCAGGCGCTGTCGGACGAAGCCTTCGCCGCGTACCGCGGCCTGGTCTACGAGACCCCGGGCTTCGAGGAGTACTTCTGGGAGTCGACGGTGATCTCGGAGATCGCCGGCCTCAACATCGGCTCGCGCCCGGCCTCGCGCAAGAAGGGCACGCGCATCGAGGATCTGCGCGCCATCCCCTGGGTGTTCTCGTGGGCGCAATGCCGCCTGATGCTGCCGGGCTGGTTCGGCTTCGGCAGCGCGGTGAAGCGTTTTCTGGCCACCCGCCCCGACGACGGGATTGCGCTGTTGCAGCGCATGTTCCGCGAGTGGTCGTTCTTCGCCACCCTGCTGTCCAACATGGACATGGTGCTGGCCAAGAGCGATCTGGCCATCGCCTCGCGCTATGCCCAATTGGTGAAGGACGTAACGCTGCGTGATGCGATCTTCGGCCGCATCCGCGGCGAATGGCACGATACCGTGGAGGCGCTGCTGGCGATCACCGGGCAGCAGGAACTGCTCGACGGCAACCCGCTGCTCAAGCGCTCGATCCGCAACCGCTTCCCCTATCTCGACCCGCTCAATCACGTCCAGGTCGAACTGCTGAGCCGCCACCGTGAGGACAGCGACGACGAGCGCATCCGGCTGGGCATCTACATGTCGATCAACGGCATCGCCGCGGGGCTGCGCAACAGCGGATGATCGCCTGGGGGCCGCCGCTCACAGCCCGAGCGCCTGTTTCACCGTCGGCCACTGCCGGCGACTGACCGGCAAGCGCTCGGCGCAGCCCTTGAGCAGGATTTCCCAGTGCGCGTCGCCCTCCTCCTCGCCGACGCGCTCCACCCCGGTGACCGCGGCACGCGCCACCAGGCAGTTGCGATGGATGCGCAGGAAGGCGTCACCGAACTCGTCCTCGAGGCGCACCAGCGACTCGTCGAGCAGATAGTCACGTTCCGCGGTCCGCGCCGTCACGTACTTGAGCTCGGCGCGCAGGTAGAGCACGTCGGCCACCGGCAGCAGCAGCAGGCGGTTGCGCTCATTCACCGCGAAATGCTGCCTGGCGATTGTCGCCCCCGCTGGCGCAGCGACGACGATGCGCCGCCGCGCCCGGACCTTGGCCAGCGCGGCGGCCAGGCGCTCGGCGCGCACCGGCTTGAGCAGGTAATCGACCGCGGTCAGCTCGAAAGCCTCCACCGCATAGCCATCGAAGGCGGTGACGAACACCACCTCGGGCGGCGACGGCAGAGCGGCGACCCGGCGCGCGAACTCGACGCCATCCATGGCCGGCATGCGGATGTCGGCCAGCACCACATCGGCTCCTTCCGCCTCGAGCAGTCGCAGCGCCTCGACGCCGCTGGCCGCCATGCCGACCAGCACGGTCGGCTGCACCGCTTCAATGTCGCCCAGCAGGTCGCGCAGGCGGCTGCGCGCGGGCGCCTCGTCGTCGGCAACGATGACACGCAGGGGGCACTCGCTCATGCGGCCTGGCTCCTGAACGGCATGCGGATGCGAACACGATAACGCTGCTCGCTGCAGTCGATATCGAGTGCAGCCTCGAGATCGAAGAACAGCATCAGCCGCTCGCGGATGTTGTCGAGCGCCATGCGATTGCCGACCTGATGTCGGGCCGCATCGCAAACGGGATTGTCCACTTCGAGCAGCAGCATGCCGCCCTGGCGGGCGACGCGGACGACGATCTCACCCGGCGCGCTCGAAGGCTCGACACCATGGTAGACCGCGTTCTCGAGCAGTGGCTGCAGCAGCAGCGGTGGGACTTTCGCCCGCATCAGCGCGGCCTGCTGCGCATCCATCGGGCGCACGCCGCCATCGAGGTCGTCAGTGAATTCCCAGCGCACTGCCAGGCGCTCGCCCAGGCGCAGGCGCTCGAGATCGACATAGCGCTCGCACAACGCCACTTCGTCGCCGAGCGCAACCAGATCGCGGTTGTCCTGCATCAGCGCGCGAAACAGGTCGGCGAGTTCTTCCAGCGCACGCTCGGCCCGCCGCGGATCGGAGCGGATCACCCCGAGCACCCCGTTGAGGCTGTTGAAGAAGAAATGCGGCCGGATGCGGGCCGTCAGCGCGAGCAGGCGGGCTTCGGTGAGGGCGGGCGAATACAGCCGGTTGCGATAGTCGAAATACAGCAGGCAGACCGCGGCCGCCCCCGCAGCCCACGCCAGACGACGCCCGAGACTCGCATCCGCGCCCGGCTCCGCGCCTTCCACCAGCGGGAAGCTGAAGATGACCACCAGCACCACGATGCCAAACAGCGCAGCGAGTGCTGCCCGCGGCCCGAGCCCGGCGAGGCGCGGCGACGCGAGGTACAACATCAGCACCGCAAGCAGCAAGGGCAACTCCAGCCGGCCCGCCATCAGCACGAGTTCGGGGACCAGCATGGCAGGGGTATCAACGCGGAACAGGACGGTCACCAGCCCCAGCAGGTTGACCACCAGCAGCAGCCTCAGCATCACGCCGAGGTTGCGAAAGTCCGGCACCCCCGGCGGAGCAAGCGTGGAAGCCTTTTGCTTTATACTTTCCATCGTTCATCCGGGCGCCCGGGCGCCTGCAAATTCATGCCTGGCCGGCAGCGCATCTGCGACAGGCAGCTCATTCCTCGTGCTTCCCATTATGACAGACACCACCCCGTCCGCCGCCGATGCCGGCGCTTCCGCCAAGGCCTGGTCCGGCCGCTTCACCGAACCCGTGTCGGACCTCGTCAAGCGCTACACCGCCTCCGTGTTCTTCGACAAGCGCATGGCGCAGCAGGATATCCGCGGCTCGCTCGCGCACGCGAAGATGCTGGCCCGCCAGGGCATCATCGCTGCGGCCGACCTGGCCGACATCGAGCGCGGCATGACGCAGATTCTGGGCGAGATCGAACGCGGCGAGTTCGCCTGGAACCTCGACGACGAGGACGTCCACCTCAACATCGAAAAGCGCCTCACCGCGCTGGTGGGCGATGCCGGCAAGCGCCTGCACACCGGGCGCAGCCGCAACGACCAGGTCGCGACCGACATCCGCCTGTGGCTGCGCGATGCGATCGACCAGATCCTGGCGCTCATCGCCGACTTCCAGCGCAAGCTGCTCGATGTCGCCGAAACCCACGCCGCCACGCCGATGCCCGGCTTCACCCACCTTCAGGTCGCCCAGCCGGTGACCTTCGGCCACCACCTGATGGCCTACTACGAGATGAGCCGGCGTGACGCCGAGCGCTTCGCCGACTGCCGCAAGCGCGTCAACCGCCTGCCGCTCGGCTCGGCGGCCCTGGCCGGCACCAGCTACCCGATCGACCGCGAGTTCGTCGCGGCCGAACTCGGTTTCGACGAGGTCTGCTACAACTCTCTCGACGCCGTAAGCGACCGCGACTTCGCCATCGAGTTTTGCGCCGCCAGCGCGCTGCTGATGACGCATCTGTCACGCTTCTCCGAAGAGCTGATCCTGTGGATGAGCCCGCGCGTCGGCTTCATCGACCTCGCCGACCGCTTCTGCACCGGCTCTTCGATCATGCCGCAGAAGAAGAACCCCGACGTACCCGAACTGGTGCGCGGCAAGACCGGCCGCGTCAACGGCAGCCTGATCGCCCTGCTGACGCTGATGAAGGGCCAGCCGCTGGCCTACAACAAGGACAACCAGGAAGACAAGGAGCCGCTGTTCGACACCGCAGACACGGTCATCGACACGCTGCGCATCTACGCCGACATGATCACCGGCATCAAGGTGAAGGCCGACGCCATGCGAGGCGCGCTCAGCCAGGGCTATGCCACCGCCACCGATCTGGCCGACTACCTGGTCAAGAAGGGCCTGCCCTTCCGCGACGCACACGAAGCGGTCGCCCTGGCCGTGCGCGCCGCCGACGTGAAAGGCTGCGACCTGCCGCAATTCACCCTTGATGAGCTGCGCATCGCCATGGCCCACGTGCCCGGCGCGGCCGAGCGGCTGGGCCACGATGTGTTCGCGGTTCTGACCGTCGACGGCTCGCTTGCGTCGCGCAAGCACATCGGCGGCACGGCGCCGGAGCAGGTTCGCGCCGCCGTCGCGCGCGCACGCGCGCACCTTGGCTGAGCTCCGGTGACGCCGAAGCGGATCGGCAAGTACGAGGTTCGCCGGCTCATCGGCGAAGGGGCCACCAGCGCCGTCTACCTGGCCTGGGACCCCTTCAACCAGCGCGAGGTGGCAGTCAAGCAGCTGCACCCCGAGGTGCTGCGCGACCGCGAAAGCGGCCGACTGTACCGCCACCTGCTGCAGAACGAGGCCGCCTTCGCCGGCAAGCTGAACCATCCGCATATCGTGCAGATCCACGATGCGGTTGTCGGCGACGATGACGCCTACGTGGTGATGGAATACGTTGCCGGCGGCACGCTGGCCGACCTCGTGCGTGCCGACCGGCTGCCCGCCTTCGAGCGCCTGATCGAGATCATCTTCAAATGCACGCGCGCGCTGGATTACGCCTTTCATCAGGGCGTCACCCACCGCGACATCAAGCCGGCCAACATCCTGCTCGCCACGGCCGACGGCACCGACATCCGGATCACCGACTTTGGCGCGGCGCTGCACACCGCCAGCGACACCACCCAAGTCTCGGGCGTCGGTTCCCCCGCCTACATGTCGCCGCAGCAGGTGCGCGAAATGCCGCTCGACCACCGCACCGACATCTACTCGCTCGGCGTGGTGATGTTCCAACTTCTGACCGGGCGCCTGCCCTTCGAGTCCGACAACAACTACAGCCTGCTCTACCGTATCGCCAACGAGCGGCCGCCGCTGCCGTCCGAGCTGCGCGCCGACGTTCCCGAAGCGCTCGACACGATCGTTCGGCGCGCGATGGAAAGAGATCTGGACCGCCGCTACCAGAGCTGGACCGAGTTCTCGCATGATCTCGCGCTCGCCTTTCGCAACCGCAGCGTCGGCCTCGATCGCCAGCGCATTCCCGACACCGAGAAGTTCGAGACCCTGCGCGGCATGCCCTTCTTCCGCGACTTCGCCGATGCCGAGCTGTGGGAGGTGATCGGCCTGTCGCAGTGGAGTCGTGCGCAGCCGGGAACGGTGCTGATGAAGGAAGGCGAGGCCGGCGACCATGTCTGCTTCCTCGCCAGCGGCGAGGCCCGGGTGAAGAAGCGCGGCCGGCTGCTGAACGTGCTGACGACCGGCGAGTGCTTTGGCGAAGTCGCGCTCTTTTCCGCAGCCAGCGGCGTACGCTCGGCCTCGGTAGAGGCGGAGACCGAAGTCGAGATCATCAACATCCGCGCCCGCAGCCTGCAACGCGCGTCCAACACCTGCCGCATGCACTTCTACAAGGCCTTCCTCGAGGTGCTGGCCACCCGGCTGTCGATGGCGAGCGCGCGGATCGCGAACCTGTAATGCGCTCCGGCCACACTGGCTCGGCGCGACTTAGGTCACACCTGTCGGGAAATGCGAACCGATGCACGCCGTTGGCTGCTAACCTGAACACGATGGCGCGGCTGATACAAGCCGATCCTGCGCCGCTGAGCCCAGCTGAAAGCGTCGGTATTTTTTACACCAGCCCGATTGCACGCAGACTGATTTGCTTATGATTCAATGCGCTAGACGGTTTTCTTTTATGTGCACGAATCTTGCTTTTACAGAATCAATTGCTCGCGCCCATGGCGCCAAACGCATCAACGTATCTGGAAGTCCATCATGCTGAACGACCCTGACAACACCCGCGCGGACGGCAAGCCGACCGAAAGCCCCCAGTTCGCCGCACAGACCGCGCCCAGCCGATCGCGCCGCAGACTCGTGACCGGGATGACCGGCGGCGTCGGCGTGTTGCTGGCCGTACAGGCCAAGACGGCCCTGGGTACCACCGTGTGCCAGAGCCCGTCGGCCATGGTCAGTGGCAACGCCAGCCCGCACCCCAACCCGCCACCTTGCTCGGGCGGACGGTCGCCGGGGTTCTGGAAAGTGCCTCAAAAGTTCAACTATTGGGACACCATCGCGGTGCCGGCAACATTCAGGCCCGAAGCCGGCGTGTCGATCTGTACGTCAGGCATGCAGGGCCTCAAACTGTCGGACATCGTCACGCAAGGCTCCCCGGTGAGCCTCGCCTTGCCCGGGGCGTCGCCCACTGGCCCGCTGATCGCCCCGCCGGAAGGCTTCTGGGGCATGTGGGCCGTTCTGGCGTTTCCGACCGAGTTCAACGGCGGTCAACTGATGCGCCATCTCATTGCCGCCTGGTTGAACGCGAACTATTTCCCGAGCTACCCGATCACCAAGCAGCAGATCGCCGAGATGTGGGCAGCGACCAGCGGCGGCGGCACCTACATGGGCATGGGCGCGGCGGACGTGATCAGCTACATCTCGAACATGTACGACATCAACGCGGACGTGGCGCCCGACCCCGATCTCTGCAAGCTCAAGTAACAGGCCCTTCTAGACTGTGGCGGAGCCTGCCTCGCCGTCCGCTCGGAGCGAAGTGCTCCGTATCGTTCGCGGGCGAGAGTTGATCTTCGGCCTCGCCCCCGACGGTGACGAACCCAGTGTTGCCATGGACCGCAACTCTGGCGATTACTGGGTGTTGGCACCCGAGGCCAGAGCGATCGTAGAGGCAATACAGTCCCGCGGCGAACTCCACGAAGCCGGCCTCGTGGAGATCATGGCGGCAGATTTGTCATCGGATGTCGTCGCGCGTACGATTCAAAGCCTTTGCGCTGCTTACATTCTGGAAGAGCGCGCACGCTGAGTCCTCGCCTGTAGCCCCCGGAACGCCTTGCTCGACGCCCTTCTCCGCATTCCGCCGTTCAACGTGCGGATCCGCTCTCCCTTCGATTCAGTCGCGCGGCATCTGCAGACCTTCTATGCCGATGCGCGCATCGATGGCGCACGCTCTTTCGTCGACTTCGACCTCCGCATCCTGCCTGCCTCCGGCCTGCGCAGATGGTGGCATCCGCAGGCTCGACTCGAGCTCGATGGCGTCGAGCCCTTCCTGCCCTTGCCGGCGGACCAGGCGGCGCCGCTGTTAGAGTGGGGTCTGAACTGGAGCATTGCCAGCCGGGCGCTGGGTTACCTCGTCATGCACGCCGCGGTGCTGGCACGAGACGGCAAGGCCGTGGTGATGCCTGGCTTTCCCGGCGCGGGCAAGAGCACGCTGTGCGCCTCGCTCACCTTCCTCGAGGACTGGCAGCTCCTGTCGGACGAACTGGCGATCCTCGACCCGGCCACCGGCCAGCTCATCCCGCATCCGCGCCCGATCAGCCTCAAGAACGAGTCGATCGACATCGTCGGCCGCTTCGACGGCGTAAGGCTCGGAACGCGCTATCTGGACACGCGCAAGGGCACCATCTCGCATGCGGTGGTTCCGCCGGCGTCGCAACAGGCCGCCGAACGCTCCGCCCGATGCCGCTGGGTGGTCTTTCCGCGTTTCGAGGCAGGCTGCGAACCCTTCATGGAGGAGATTCCGCGCGCAGAGGCGTTTGCGCTGATATCCGAGCAGTCCTTCAACAAGGAGCGCATGGGCGAGACGGGATTCGTGGCGCTGTGCGCGATGCTCGACGGCGCGCGCTGTTACCACATCGAATACGGCTCGACCGCCGACGGGCTGCGCCTGATCGGGGACATCTGCGGAAACTGAGCATGCACGGACCCAGCGCCCGCCTCATCTCCGCCCTGCTGCAGCCGGCGCAGACCGCCCGTCTTGATGCGCGCGAGTGGTCCGACCTGATCGCGACCGCGCGCGCGGCGAACCTGCTCGGCCGACTTGCCGAACGGCTGCACGCGGCGGGCGTCGCCTATCCCGCCGCGGCGGCGCGGCACCTCGACGGCGCACGACAGCTCAGTGAGCGACAACACCACTCGGTGGTCTGGGAGGCGCACTGCCTGCAGCGTGCGCTGCAGGAACTGAAGGTGCCGGTCGTCCTGCTGAAGGGTGCCGCCTACGTGCTGGCGGGGCTGCCGGTGAGCCGCGGGCGGCTGTTCGGCGACATCGACATCCTCGTGCCGCGTGCCGCGCTCGGCGACGTGGAGGTGCGGCTGATGGTCGCCGGCTGGGTCAGCGCCAAGACCGATGCCTACGATCAGATGTACTACCGGCAGTGGATGCACGAGATCCCGCCGATGATGAACCTCAGGCGGGGCACGGTGATCGACGTCCATCACACCATCCTGCCGCTCACCTCCGCGCACACGCCGGACGCCGAGCGCATCATCGCGCGCTCCACCGCGCTGGCCGACCTTCCAGCGCTGCGAATCCCGTGCCCGGAAGACCTCGTGATCCACAGCATCACCCACCTGATGCACGAAGGGGAACTGCACAATGGCCTGCGCGACCTGAGTGACATCGACACGCTGTTGCGCGACTTCGGCGCAACATCAGGTTTCTGGGAACGCCTGCCGGTTTACGCCAGAGAGCATCAACTTGCGCAGCCGGTGGGCTTCGGCCTGCGCCTGGTACAGCGCTTCTTCGCCACGTCGATACCCGCCTCGGTGTTCGACGCCTTGGCTAGTGACCGCCGAACCGGCCTTTCCGCCCGACTGCTCGAGCGCGCTTACCGGCACGCGATCCGCCCCGACGGCGAAGGCAGATCGTCGGCGGCCACTGCTGCAGCGAACTTCGCCCTCTACGTCCGCGCCCACGCGCTGCGCATGCCGCTACCCTTGCTGTTGCGTCACCTGACGCGCAAGGCCTTCATGCGCCGCAAGGCGGCGACGCCTGCGGCCGAGACCCGCTGACGGCGGGTGTCCGGCCGCCGCACGGGGTGATCAGACGATACCCGCGTCCTGCAGCATCTGCTGCAGCTCGCCGCTCTGGTACATCTCGCGCAGGATATCGCTACCGCCGACGAACTCGCCCTTGACGTAGAGCTGCGGGATGGTCGGCCAGCTGGAGAACTCCTTGATGCCCTGGCGGATTTCGTCGTCGGCGAGCACGTTCACCGCCAGCACATCGGGTACCCCGCAGGCCTTCAGGATCTGCACGGCGGTCGAGGAGAAGCCGCACTGCGGGAACTGCGGCGTGCCCTTCATGTAGAGGACCACGTCGTTGGAAGTGACTTGATCGCGAATGACGTCCTGAATGCTCATTTGATGCCTCTGAAAAGCTGAGTGAAATAGTCGGGAAATTTTAGGGACCGGGGGCGCCAGCGTCAATACCGCTTGTACGCTCCGCCGCTCAGCGCTCGCGCCCCAGCCAGCGCCCGCCCGACACCCGCTCGATGCCGGCGAGGTCCTTCCACGATGCGATGGATGCGAAACCCGCATCGGCAAGGAGTCCGCGCACCGCGAAAGCCTGATCCCAGCCATGCTCGAGGAACAGCCAGCCAGCCGGCTCAAGATGCCTTGCGGCACCGGCGACGATTTCGGCCAGATCGTCGAGGCCGGCGGTGCCGGCGGCGAGCGCCGAGCGCGGCTCGAAGCGCAGGTCGCCCTCGTCGAGATGGGGGTCCGCCGCCGCAATGTAAGGCGGATTGGAGACGATGAGCTGAAAGCGCTCGTCGCCAAGCGCTGAAAACCAGTCGCTCTGCACGAAGGAGACGCTGGCGCCGAGCCGCGCCGCGTTGGCCATCGCCACCCACAGCGCTTCGCGCGAGCGATCGAGCGCAGTCACCTCCGCCTGCCCGAGTTCGAGCGCCAGCGTGATCGCCAGCGCGCCGCTGCCCGTCCCCATGTCGAGCAGGCGCAGCTGGCGCAGGTCTCCACAATGCGCCAGCGCGAGCTCGACCAGCAGCTCGGTGTCCGGCCGCGGGATCAGCACCGAGGGCGTGACCATGAAGTTGCGGCCAAAGAACTCGCGCTCGCCGGTCAGGTAGGCGACCGGCTCGCCCGCCACGCGGCGCTCCACCAGGTCGCGGAACTGAAGCCAGTCGTTGGCATCGAGGCGCTGTTCAGGCCAGGCGGCGAGGCGGGATGCCGGGCATTGCAGGACGTGGCGCAGCAGCATGCGTGCATCCATGACCTCGATGCGCTGACGCGCCCAGGTCAATGCGCGGGCGATGTCGGGCAGATCGTCCGGCAGGTCCTCATACCCTGCACCGTTGGCGGGCCCGCTCATTCGTCGGCCAGGGCCGCGAGCAGATCGGCCTGATGCTCGAGCGTCAGCGCATCGATCAACTCGTCGAGCTCGCCGGTCATGACCGCGTCGAGCTTGTAGAGGGTGAGGTTGATGCGGTGATCGGTCACCCGCCCCTGCGGGAAGTTGTAGGTGCGGATGCGCTCGGAACGATCGCCGCTGCCGACGAGGCTCTTGCGCGCAGCCGCCTCTGCGCTCTGCTGCGCCCGCAGCTTGGCGTCGTAGAGCCGCGCGGCGAGCACCGACATCGCCTGCGCCTTGTTGCGGTGCTGCGAGCGGTCGTCCTGGCACTCGACGACGATCCCGGTCGGGATGTGCGTGATGCGCACCGCGGAGTCGGTCTTGTTGATGTGCTGACCACCGGCGCCCGAGGCGCGGAAAGTGTCGATGCGCAGATCGGCCGGATTGATTTCAACCGCGGCGACCTCGTCGGCCTCGGGCAGCACCGCCACGGTGCACGCCGAGGTGTGGATCCGGCCCTGCGTTTCGGTGACCGGCACACGCTGCACGCGATGTCCGCCGGATTCGAACTTCAGCCTGGAATAGGCGCCACTTCCCACCACGCGGGCAATGACTTCCTTGTAGCCGCCAAGGTCGGATTCGCTCGCCGACACGATCTCCAGCTTCCAGCGCTGGCGCTCCGCGTAGCGTGCATACATGCGCAGCAGATCGCCGGCGAAGAGCGCCGCCTCGTCGCCGCCGGTGCCGGCGCGGATCTCGAGGAAGAGGTTGCGTTCGTCGTTGGGGTCGCGCGGCAGCAGCGCACGCTGCAACTCGCCCTCCAGTGCCGCAATGCGCGTCTGTCCGGCCTGCAGCTCGGACTCGCCCAGATCGCGCATGTCGGGGTCGTCCAGCAATTCACGCGCGGTGTCGCAATCGGCCTCGGACTGGCGAAAGGCGCGATACAGCTGCACCACCGGCTCGATGTCGGCGCGCTCGCGCGACAGATCGCGGAAGGCGTTCATGTCGCGCGCGGCGGTCTCGGCCGCGAGGGAGCGATCGAGCTCCTCCAGGCGGCTGGCGAGGTGTTCGAGTTTGTCGCGAATGCTCTGCTTCATGAAGTCGGCTCGAATAGGCGCGGCGACCCGTCAAGCAGGCAGCCATGATCGCCGCAGCTTGCGGCTAGCCGGGACGGGAAAGATTGAACAGCTGCTGGACCAGGCGACCGGCGTCCGCCTGCGCCTCGCCCTCGGCCTGATTCAGGAAACGGGTAGGACCATGCATGAGCTTGTTGGTCAGCCCGTGCGACAAGGCATCGAGCACGCGCTGCGGATCCTCGCCCTTGGCGAGCAGCCGCAGGGCGCGCTCGACTTCGGCCTGGCGCAGATGCTCCGCATGCTCGCGCAAGGCCTTGATGGTCGGCACTGCGTCGCGTGCTTCCAGCCAGTGCAGGAAGCCGTCCACCCGCGTGCTGATGATCTGCTCGGCCTCGATCACCGCCTGCTGGCGGGACTCCATGCCGGCATCAACCACCTGGGCCAGATCATCCACGGTGTAGAGGAAGACGTCGTCGAGTGCGCCGATCTCGGGCTCGATGTCGCGCGGCACCGCCAGATCGACCATCACCATCGGGCGATGCCGGCGCGCCTTCACCGCGCGCTCGGCCATGCCGAGGCCGACGATGGGCAGGGGCGCGGCCGTGCAGGACACGACGACATCGAAGCGCGGCAGCATGTCGCCGATCTGGTCGATGCGCATCGTGCTCGCACCGAAACGCGACGCCACCACCGCCGCCCGCTCTTCGGTACGGTTGGCGACCGCCATGGATTTCGGCCGGGCGCCGGCGAAATGCGCCGCGCAGAGCTCGATCATCTCGCCCGCGCCGATGAACAGCACGTGCTGGTCGGCCACGCGTTCGAAGATCCGCTCGGTGAGATGCACCGCCGCCGCGGCCATCGACACGATGTTGGCGCCGATCGCGGTCGTCGAACGCACTTCCTTGGCCACCGCGAAGGTGTTCTGGAAAAGCTTGTGCAGCAGCGTGCCCACCGTGCCCGCCTCTTCGGCGCGCCGCGCAGCCTCCTTGACCTGGCCGAGGATCTGCGGCTCGCCCAGCACCATGGAATCCAGCCCGCTCGCCACCCGGAACATGTGGCGCACCGCATCGCGCTGCGGATAGGCGTAAAGGTAGGGCGCCATTTCGTTGAGCGATAGCTGATGAAAGCGCGCCAGCCAGTCCGCGGCGTGCTGCGGCTGCTCCGCTGCAAAGTAGAGCTCGGTACGGTTGCAGGTCGAGACGATGGCCGCCTCGCGCACCGAATCCGTCCGCGCCAGATCGGTGAGCGCGCGACGCATGTGCTCGGGCTGAAACGCCACGCGCTCGCGGATCGCGAGCGGTGCGGTGTGGTGGTTCAGGCCGAGTGCATAGAGCTGCATGGATTGATGGGCAAATCGGAAAGGCCGCGCATTATAACACCCCGAGTCGCGCAGAAAAATTGAGTTAAATCAGTCACTTCTAAATCAACTAACGCGCTCGTCCGAAGCTTGCGCGCGATTCGGGGAAAGAATCGGGGGCGAATCGCGGCGAGATCGAGCCGCCGCCGCCCAAGACCACGGCCGCTCAGATCACTTTCTTGAACAGCGCAGCCGTCTCCAGTGCATCGATCGGTTTGTAGAACAGCTCGCCGAAGATGCGGTCGACCATGGTGTACCCGTCATCGCTCAGATACACCGCGTGACAGACGTTGGCCGCTGGATCGTCGAAGTGCGTGATCCCGTACTCCGCCATGTCCATGTCGAGCACGTACTCGCACTCCTTGCTCACGCCGGGCGACACATCGAAATAGGTTCTGGAATTGGCGTCGATGTTCCACCAGTGCTGCCGGATCTCGGTCTTCTTCAGCATCCTGTTATAGGGCATCACCAGCCAGCCCGATACGATCTTGATGTTGCGCTCGCGGTCGATCTGCCGGTGCGCGTTCGAGTAGCCACTCAGGGCGTCACTTTCCTCGGCCTCGCCGCCGACCTGCTTGACCGTCACCTGTTTGACGGAAAACTTCGCGAACTTCTGCCTGTCGTTGATGAATGCTCTGGTGGCTTTGTACATGGACCTGAAGCGGAAAAATTGAAATCGGCTGCTGGGGACACTCGCCCCTTGAGACCGGGCATCGGCACGACACGTTCAACCTGCCCGGGCTCGCGCACCATAGGGACAGTAACCTGGTCGCGGACCGACCTGCGGGTGTTTGCGGCAGGTGTCGGGGCGCTGCTCGTACACGGTGCAGCGGCGGGTGACAGGGTCCAGCAGGCCACAATCCCCGCTCGAGCGCCGAGCCAGCGTGAAGATGCTGTTTCTGAAGTTGAAATGCTCGATCAGGCCTGCCTTGTCGAGGCGTTTCGCAATCTGCTTAGGGGGCTCGTGCTCGGCTTCGAAAGCATCGACCCATTTCAGCCTCACCAGGTCCGGCAGCCTGACCTCGACGGGCATGGTGCAGCAGTTGGCCGCACAGTCGTTACACAGACCCTTACGGTATCGCGTCCATGTTTCCAGGCGATCGACGTCCACCAGGGACGCGCTAACTTGGGCCATGCCGACCTCGACGCTCCATCCGGCACCACACTCCGACAAGGCTCAGTCGGCGCCGTTCTCATCCTCGTCGTCCCCCACCAGGACGTCCACACCCGCCGCAGCGACGTCGACGGTCGCTCCGATCACCGTGGCGCCCACGCTGACGGTGGTCGCTGCAACGGTCACGGCAGCGTCGGCCACCGCAACGACCGCACAGCCGCTGGCACCGAAGGCAAGCAAAGGGACGAGAAGGATGTGGCGCACAAGGCACTCCTGAAAGCTTGCGAATGCCATGCCAGCCTGCCGACCAGCACGCGCTTCTACCCGGCGTAAACGCAAGGCGCCGACCGCTCGGCCGGCGCGATACGACAGGCATGTTGAGTATAGCAGCGCCCCCGAGGCCGCCGCCACCGTTCCACGAGGCGTTTCACACGAGGCCGAGGGACTGAAGGACTTTCAATACACGGCACAGGCAACCGGCCGATGCGGATGCGGATGCGGATGCGGACCAACGCTCCACTTGAACAGGAATCGCTATGCAGCAATAAAAACATTCATTGAGATTAATGTTGCGCCGCAGAAAATCGGCAGGTAGTCTTGAGCCTGTCTCCTCCACCCTCCTCCTAAGGTGTGGATTCAGCCCGGGCCACAAGCTCGGGCTTTTTCTTTTTCGCGCCTCAAATGCGCAAGGAGCGAGGGACTTGCATCGCTGCCGTTTTGACTGATGCGTCTGGCCCCGGCTATTGATCCGCCAATTCGTAACCGGTGCTTCGTCCGCCGCCGAGGGACTTTTTGAGCACACCCAAGTCCAGCAACTGTGTGATGTCACGCAGCGCGGTGTCGGGGGAGCATTTGGCGATGGCGGCCCACTTGCTGCTGGTGAGCTTACCCTCGAAACCATCGAGCAGGCGGTTGAGCAATTTGACCTGCCGCTCGTTCAGTGAGGTACCTGCCCAGCGCTGCCAGAAGCGTTTTTTAACCAGCACAGCATCCAGCATGGCCTGTGCGCTCGTAACAGCACGTCCGAGCGTGCCGAGGAACCACATCAGCCAGCCTGTGACGTCGAGCGTTCCTTTCTGCGTGCGCTCCAGCACATCGTAATAGTCCCTGCGCTCCCGCTGGATCTGCGCCGACAGGCTGTAGAAGCGCTGCGGACTGCCATCGGCACGCGCCAGGAACAGATCGCCCAAGGCGCGGGCGATGCGCCCGTTGCCGTCGTCGAAGGGGTGCAGCGTCACGAACCACAGGTGCGCCAGCCCGGCCTTGACGAGGGCAAGTTCGCCGGTTTCCGCATTCGCCCATGCCAGAAAGCGCGCCGCCTCGGCAGCCAACGCATCCGCTGGCGGGGCCTGGAAATGAATCCTGCGCTGCCCCATCGGCCCCGAAACCACCTGCATGGGTCCGTCGGCATCGCCACGCCACTGGCCTACGGCGATCCGACTCATGCCCGAGTACCCAGTCGGGAACAGCGCCGCGTGCCAGCCAAACAAGCGCTCGGCGGCCAGAGGTTCGGCGCTGCGCGAAGTGGCGTCGAGCACCATCTCAACGACACCGTCCACATGCCGATCTACTGGGGCGACCCCACCGATGTCCATGCCCAGCCTTCGGGCGATGGATGAACGCACGGATTCCACGTTCAGCACTTCGTCCTCGATTTCGCTGGTCTTGACCACGTCCTCGGTCAAGGCCGCGAGGCTGGCCTGATCGCGCAGCGCCATCCCTACGTCCGCCAGGCGACCGAGTAGTAAGCCCTGCGTACGGCTCACATCGGCGAGCGGTCCCGCAAGAATAGATAGGTCGTAGCGCCAATCTGGCCAGTCGTCGGCCTGCCAAATGTAGAGCTTTTCTCCGCTTTCCATGCGGAGATTAAACACCCGATTCGCCGCAATGGCAATTTATTCTCCGCGCCTTTTTCAGCAAATAGGAGTAGCAATCTCCGCATGACAAGGATTCGTGCGGCCTCTCCGCCACATCACCGTGTTCCATTTTTTCGGCAAATTTACGGTGATGGGGAGAATACGGAACAGTGATCGGCTGGTCGATCAAGCCGCGGATGACGACCGACTTGGTACTCGATGCGCTGTCGATGGCGTGGTTCCGCCGTCGGCCGGGACCCGGGGTGCTGTTCCATTCCGATCGAGGAAGCCAATACGCCAGTCATGCTTACCAGGCCCGCCTGGCCACATACGGGATGCGCGGATCAATGTCGCGCAAGGGCAACTGCTGGGACAACGCCCCGACCGAGAGCTTCTTCAACAGCCACAAGAATGAGCGGGTTCATGGCGTGAGCTACGCGACTCGCAACGAGGCGACGAGCGGTCTGTTCCAATACATCGCCGTGTTCTGCAACCGGAGCCGCCGCCACTCCACCTTGGAATACCCGCCCCCGACCACGTTCCTGCAGAACGGGATCGAACGACAGGCTCAGCAAGAAATGGCAGCATGAGGACGACCGGCCGGTAGGCGGAAAACGCAGAGCACCTCAAGCGGGAAGCACAAATGAAAACGCCCAACTGAGAACAGTTGGGCGTTGAATTTTGGTGGCCAGTCGCGGAATCGAACCACGGACACGCGGATTTTCAATCCGCTGCTCTACCAACTGAGCTAACTGGCCAACAGAGCGCGCATTATAGCGGACTCTGCTCCGCTGTCAAACGCGTTCTGAATCTTTTTCATTCTGTGGGGCGTGGCATCCCTTAGGCGCCAGTGAGAACGCGCGATCGACGCCCCTTATGGCGAGGATCGCGCGCTGTGCTTGCAGCGCCGGCCTCCACCCCGGAGGCCGGACGTCACTGGCCGCTTAGTGGCCCGAAGCCCCTGCTGCGCCGATACCGGTTTCGGAACGGACGCGCTGAGCCAGGTAACCGGCGCGGTCTTCCTTCGCGCGCTGGCTGTTGTCGAGGATCGAGAACAGCCAGATGCCGATAAAGCCGGCGGCCATCGAGAACAGCGCGGGCGAAGTGTAGGGGAACAGCGCCGAACCCTTCGGATTGCCGAGCGTGGCTTCCCACACCGACGGCGACACCACGGTCAGCACAACGGCGGTGATCAGACCGAGGAACCCGCCGAGCGTCGCACCGCGGGTCGTGCAGTCCTTCCACAGCACCGACATGAACAGCACCGGGAAGTTGGCCGAGGCTGCGATCGCGAAGGCCAGCGACACCATGAAGGCGATGTTCTGCTTCTCGAAGGCGATGCCCAGGATCACTGCGATGACACCCAGCGCGATGGTGGTCATGCGCGACACGCGCAGTTCGGAGGCCGAATCCGCGTTGCCGTGCTTGAACACCGTGGCGTAGAGGTCGTGCGACACCGCGGAGGCACCCGACAGCGTCAGGCCCGCCACCACCGCCAGAATCGTGGCGAACGCGACCGCGGAGATGAAGCCGAGGAAGACGTTGCCGCCGACCGCATTGGCGAGGTGGATGGCCGCCATGTTGCCGCCGCCGATCAGACCGCCCTTGGCATCGAGGAACTGCGGGTTGGTGGACACCAGCACGATGGCGCCGAAGCCGATGATGAAGGTCAGGATGTAGAAGTAGCCGATCCAGGTGGTGGCCCAGAACACCGACTTGCGAGCTTCCTTGGCATCCGGCACGGTGAAGAAGCGCATCAGGATGTGCGGCAGGCCGGCGGTACCGAACATCAGCGCCATGCCGAAGGAGATCGCCGAGATCGGATCCTTGATGAAGGAGCCCGGCCCCATGATCGCCTGACCGATCACACCCGCCTCTTCCGGCGTTTTGCCGGCCGCGGTCGCGACACCCGCCTTGACGCGGACGGCGTCGGCGAACAGCGCTTCGGGCGAGAAACCGTAGTGCAGCAATACCATGAAGGCCATGAAGGACGCGCCGGCGAGCAGCAGGATCGCCTTGATGATCTGCACCCAGGTGGTCGCCGTCATGCCGCCGAACAGCACGTAGACCATCATCAGCGCGCCGACGATGACCACCGCCATCCAGTACTCGAGGCCGAACAGCAGCTTGATGAGCTGGCCGGCGCCGACCATCTGCGCGATCAGGTAGAACGCCACCACCACCAGCGTGCCCGAGGCCGCGAAGGCGCGGATCGGGGTCTGCTTGAAGCGGTAGGCGGCGACGTCGGCGAAGGTGAACTTGCCAAGGTTGCGCAGCTTCTCGGCCATCAGGAAGGTGATCACCGGCCAGCCGACGAGGAAGCCGATCGAGTAGATCAGGCCATCGTAGCCGCTGGTCATCACCGCTGCCGAGATACCGAGGAAGGACGCGGCCGACATGTAGTCGCCGGCGATCGCCAGGCCGTTCTGGAAACCGGTGATGCCACCGCCGGCAGTGTAGAAGTCGGCCGCCGACTTGGTCTTGGACGCCGCCCACTTGGTGATGAACAGCGTGAAGACGACGAAAGCCCCGAACATGAGGATCGCGGTCCAGTTGGTGGCCTGCTTCTCGGCCTGGCCGAGGTCACCGCCCGCGGCCAGCGCCGCCGCCGACAGCGCTGCCAGCGCGACGCCGGCAGACAGTTTGACGAAGCGTCCGCTCATTTGCCGCACTCCTTGACGATGTCCTGGGTCAGCGCATCGAACTCCGAGTTCGCGCGGCGCACGTAGATGCCGGTGATGATGATCGTGAACAGGATCACGCCCAGACCGATGGGAATGCCCACGGTCATGACGCCGGCACCGAGCTTCGCAGCGAGCGTTTCTTTGCTGAAGGCGATCACGGCGATGTAGCCGTAATAGACGATCAGCATGATGATGGTGAGCATCCAGCCGTAGGACGTGCGCGTCCCCACCAGCTTCTGATACTTCGGATTGGCGGTGATTTTTTTCACCAGATCGTCTTCCATGTCTCCCTCCACTCGTACATTGGATGGCCGGACTCCCGCCCGGACACTGACAAGTTAGCCGCGGAGACTTACGATCGGCTTACGAAATCCAACAAAACCTTATCCGCGCAGAAGACGCTTGAATCGCCCGACGCGGCGCATCGCCCGACGCGGCGCATCGTCAGCCGCCGCGGGTCTCAGCCCAGCGGATAGAAGTCACCTTGCACCGGCGGCGGGGGCTGACGCTGGCTGCGAGGAAAGACGACCTGCGCCACAGTGCCGTGACCGGAGGGATTGGGGTTCAGCGCGACTGTCGCGCGGTGCAGCTCGGCGATCTCGCGCACGATGGGCAGACCAAGACCGGAGCCATCCACACCGCTGCCGAGGACCCGGTAGAAGCGCTCGAAGACGCGCTCGCGATCCGCCTCGGGAATGCCGACGCCGCTGTCTTCCACCTCGAGGATGGGTGCGCCCGCATGCCGCGTGCGCGCGGTGACGCTGCCGCCGCGCGGGGTGTACTTGATCGCGTTGTCGACAAGATTCTTGATCATTTCACGCAGCAGCACGGGGTTGCCCTCGATCTGCAGCCCCTGCCCCGTGCCCTCGACGCCAAGGTCGATATCCTTGGCCAACGCGCGCGGGAAAAGGTCCTGCGCGACCTCGCGCACCACCGCTTCGAGATCGAGCGGCTCGACCACATAAAGCTTCTCGAAGCTTGCCTCGGCGCGTGCCAGCGACAGCAGCTGGTTGATCAGGTGGGCGGCGCGGTCGGTGCTTTCGGCAATCTGCGCGAGCGAGCGGCGCAACTGGTCCGGGTCGGTCTCGTGCAGCGCAAGATCGGTCTGCATCTTCAGCCCGGTCAGCGGCGTGCGCATTTGGTGCGCGGCGTCGGCGATGAAGCGCTGCTGCGCCTGCAGGTTTTCCTCCAGGCGCGCCATCATGCCGTTGTAGGCCACGATCAGCGGGCGCACCTCCTCCGGCACGCTGGCCGGCACCACCGGTGACAGGTCGGTCGGCCGGCGCCTGCGGATCAGACTTTGCAGACGGTTGAGCGGCGCGATGCCGCGCGTCAGCCCCACCCACACCAGCACCACCGCCAGCGGGATGATCGCGAACTGGGGCAGCAAGACGCCGGTCACCACGCGAGAGGCCAGATCGGTGCGCTTGTTGCGCGTCTCGGCGACCTGCACGACGACCAGCGGCGAGGCAGCACCGCCGCGCACCTGCACGAACTGGTAGGCGACCCGCACCTCCTCACCCTGGATCACCTCGTCGCGAAACAGCACCTCGCCGACGATGGGCGTGGGCGGACGGGGCGCAGGCGGAATGTCGACGTCGCCGCTCAGCATCTCGCCGAACTCGTTCGTCACCTGGTAGTACAGGACGTCGTCCTGATCGGCGCGAAACAAGGCGCGCGGCGGCGCAGGAAAGCTCATCACCGGATGGCCGTTCTCGAGGGTGACGAAGCGTGCCAGCGTGCGCGCACCGTCGGCGAGCGCGCGATCGTAGGGCTGGCTCGCGATGTTGTCCGCCACGTTGTGGGTGACGATGATGGAGATGGGCCACAGGAACAGCAGCGGCGCGAGCATCCAGTCGAGGATCTCGCCGAACAGCGAGTTCGGCTGACCGCTCGCGCGGCCACCGCCGGAAGCGTTCTCAGCCTTTCGCCGCCGCGGCAGCATCCGGATTTTCCAGGCAGTAGCCAAGGCCGCGCACGGTGACGATGCGCACGCCGCTGTCCTCGAGCTTCTTGCGCAGCCGGTGGACGTAGACCTCGATGGCGTTGCTCGAGACCTCCTCCCCCCAACCGCAGAGATGGTCGACCAGCTGATCCTTGCTCACCAGCCGCCCGACGCGCAGCAGGAAGACCTCGAGCAGACCGATCTCGCGCGCGGACAGATCGACCACCTGGCCCGAGATCTTCACCACCTTGTCGGCCTGGTCATAGCTCAGCCGCCCCACCTCGATGCAGCGCGCCTGGCCCGTTCCACGCCGTGTCAGCGCGCGCGCGCGCGCCTCGAGTTCGGGCAGAGCGAAAGGCTTGGTGAGGTAATCGTCGGCGCCGGCGTCGAGCCCCCGCACACGGTCGTCGACGCCGTCCTGCGCGGTCAGGATCAACACCGGCAGGGCGGACTTGCGCCCGCGCAGGCGCTTCAGCACCTCGATGCCAGGCAGCCGCGGCAGGCCGAGGTCGAGGATCAGCAGGTCGTAAGGTTGGGACGCCAGCGCGGTATCCGCCTCGGCACCGTCGGCGACGTGGTCGACCGCATAGCCGCCCTTACGCAACGCCCGCCCGATGCCGTCGGCGATGACCGGATCATCTTCTGCAAGCAGGATACGCATGAGATTCCGGATGTAAGTTGCATGTAAGCGGGCGCCGATAGATTCAGGCCCGCTGTTCTCCTTTTGCTCGGTCTTGGGGAATGCCGTCCGCCCCTGGACGCATTCCGGGGGGCGATCTTCGGTCGCTCCCCGCCGATTTTTTTCTTCCAGACGCTCGAATTATCACATGCTTCGCGCAGCCCTGTGGGCGGCACTGCGCATCCTCGTCCGTGTAAACGGCAGACGGCCCCGCGCGATGCGGGGCCGTCTGCCCTGAGTGCCGCAACGACGCAGCCCCGTTGCTCCGGGGCTGCAGGCGCGAGCAATTACATGCCCATGCCCATGTCGCCCATGCCACCCATGCCGCCCATCGGGGGCATGGCGGGCTTGTCTTCGGCCAGCTCGCCGACCATGCAGTCGGTGGTGAGCATCAGGCTGGCGACAGAAGCGGCGTTCTGCAGCGCGGTGCGGGTGACCTTGGTCGGGTCCAGCACGCCCATCTCGACCATGTCGCCGTACTCGCCGGTGGCGGCGTTGAAGCCGTAGTTGCCCGAACCCTCGACGACCTTGTTCACCACCACCGAAGCTTCGTCACCGGCGTTGGCGACGATTTCACGCAGCGGCTGCTCCATCGCGCGCAGCACGATCTTGATGCCGGCGTCCTGGTCGTGGTTGTCGCCCTTCAGGCCGGCCAGGTTGGCGCGGGCACGCAGCAGCGCGACGCCGCCGCCCGGGACGATGCCCTCTTCCACCGCAGCGCGGGTGGCGTGCAGCGCGTCCTCGACGCGGGCCTTCTTTTCCTTCATCTCGACTTCGGTCGCGGCACCGACCTTGATCACGGCAACGCCGCCGGCCAGCTTGGCCACGCGTTCCTGCAGCTTCTCGCGGTCGTAGTCGGAGGTGGCTTCCTCGATCTGCACGCGGATCTGCTTGACGCGCGCTTCGATGCGGTCGGCTTCGCCGGCGCCGTCGATGATGATGGTGTTTTCCTTGCCGATCTCGATGCGCTTGGCCTGGCCGAGGTCGTTCAGCGTAGCCTTCTCCAGCGTCAGGCCGACTTCCTCGGCGATGACCTGGCCGCCGGTCAGGATGGCGATGTCTTCCAGCATGGCCTTGCGACGGTCACCGAAGCCCGGCGCCTTGACGGCGCAAGTCTTCAGGATGCCACGAATGTTGTTCACCACCAGGGTGGCGAGCGCTTCGCCTTCGACGTCTTCGGCGATGATCAGCAGCGGACGACCGGCCTTGGCGACTTGCTCCAGCACCGGCAGCAGGTCGCGGATGTTCGAGATCTTCTTGTCGAACAGCAGGACGAAGGGGTTGTCGAGGATGGCAACCTGCTTGTCCGGGTTGTTGATGAAGTACGGCGACAGATAGCCGCGGTCGAACTGCATGCCCTCGACGACGTCGAGCTCGTTCTGCAGCGACTTGCCGTCTTCGACGGTGATCACGCCTTCCTTACCGACCTTGTCCATGGCACGGGCGATGATGTCGCCGATGTCGCTGTCGGAGTTGGCCGAGATCGAGCCGACCTGGGCGATTTCCTTGTTCGTCGAGCAGGGCTTCGACAGCTTCTTCAGCTCTTCGATGGTGGCGACGACAGCCTTGTCGATGCCGCGCTTGAGGTCCATCGGGTTCATGCCGGCGGCGACGAACTTCATGCCTTCGCGCACGATCGACTGCGCCAGCACGGTGGCGGTGGTGGTGCCGTCACCGGCGATGTCGGAGGTCTTGGAAGCGACTTCCTTGACCATCTGCGCGCCCATGTTCTCGAACTTGTCCTTCAGTTCGATTTCCTTGGCGACGGACACGCCGTCCTTGGTCACCGTCGGGGCGCCGAACGAGCGCTCGAGCACGACGTTGCGGCCCTTCGGGCCCAGGGTCACCTTGACCGCGTTGGCCAGGATGTTGACGCCGGCGACCATGCGCTCGCGAGCGGAATCACCAAACTTGACTTCTTTAGCTGCCATTTACGAACTCCAGATTTTTTCGGTTAGCGGATCACGGAAACGCGGGAGGCTCAGGCCTCGACCACGCCCATGATGTCTTCCTCGCGCATGACGAGGAGCTCTTCGCCTTCGACCTTCACGGACTGGCCGGCGTACTTGCCGAACAGCACCTTGTCGCCCACCTTGACGGCCATCGGACGGACCTTGCCGTCGTCCAGGATCTTGCCGTTGCCGACGGCCAGCACTTCACCCTGATCGGGCTTCTCGCCGGCGCTGTCGGGGATCACGATGCCGCTGGCGGTCTTGCGTTCGGCTTCAAGGCGCTTGACGATCACGCGATCATGCAAGGGACGAATCTTCATCAGGTTCTCTCCTACCAGGTTTCGACTAAAACGGGACCAGCCCGTGGAAATTCGCTTTCGCCGCACGGGGATCGCCCGGGGCTGTTAGCACTCACTGCCAACGAGTGCTAATAATAGGGTCGAGGTAGAGGGATTTCAAGAGCGGATGTGTGCAGATTTTTTCGTCCGCAGTTCAACTTGAACATTTGTCGAGGACGCCCCGTATGAAACCGAACGCGTAAACGGCGCGAGGCCGTCCGGATGAACCGGACGGCCTCGCTTCACACGCAGGGACCAAGCTTCAGTCCATCGCGTGCGGCAGCATTACGCAGCCTTCTTGCCCGAAGCAGCCTTGACCGTGGTGGTCAGCGAAGCGATGTTGGCTTCGGCAGTTTCGGCGGCCTGCTTGGCGGCCTTGGCGGCGTTGTCGTACAGGCTGTTGGCGGTCTCGACCGACGACTTGATCGCGGCGAACACACCTTCCGAACCAGCCGGCGCGGCCTTGGCAGCCTGCTCGAGGGCGGCGTTGAAGGTCTTGTTCATTTCGGCGATCTGGCCTTCGAACAGCTTGGCGAATTCCTGCTGGCCTTCGGCGGCGATTTCATAGACGCTGCGAGCGTAAGCAACGGCCTTGTCGACCATCGGCTGGGCAACCTTGGCCTGCAGACCGGCGAGTTCCTGCGCGTCCTTGGCGGACATCAGGGTCTTGGTCGTGGCAACGCCGTCTTCCAGCATGGCGCGGGCGGTGTTCAGGTTCAGGGCGGCCAGGCGCTCGGCACGAGCGACCGTGCTGTTGGCGATGGCAACCAGCTGCTCCAGGTTGGCCTTGTTGATGGCGGCGAACTGCTCGGGGGTGTTGAACTGGGTCATGACGATCTTCCTTAGGTAAATGCAACGAAATCAGGGTTGTGTTCAGGCCGGCGGTGCCACTCCGTCGTTTTGACAGTGATGTTGCACCGCAGCAATGTCGCCACTATATCGCCTCAAAAAAAGAAGTCAACAACTTTTTGTGCAGCGCACAAAACTCCTCCTCCGGACACCGGCACCATCGCACGCCTTCGTTGCGAGCCGATGTCAGTCCCCTGCGTGAACGCACGTGCGCCCGGCAGGGAATCGGGGCCGCGCGATCGGCTTGCATGCGCGCACTACCCAACTAACATTGAAGCTGGCAAGGCTGCACGGCACGGCAGATCGGAACGTCCGAACGACGACACAGGGAGCGAAGACATGAACAAGGAAACCGGAACGACCACCGTCCGCATCCCGGGCCGCCTGCAGGCCGACGAGCCACTGTGGCTGATCAGCCAGATCGGCGCCGACTCGGCGCTGGTATCGGAGCGGATGCCAGCGCGCTCGTTCCGCCTGAGCGGCGCCGCCAGCCGTGGCGCAAGCGACGAATGGACGACGGAGGGCATTCCCGACAACGCCCTGGTGGAAATCGAGTTCGAGAGCGGCCTGCGCTTCTGGACCGCAGGTGCCGATCTGCGCGAGCGCCTGCAGGCCGGCTCCGCGGAGCCCGCCCGAGGTGCCGCGGCAGCGGACAACGGCGCGTGGGATCTGCCCGTCAGCATCCCGCCCCTGGCCGCGAGCACTCGCGGCATGGTGGGCAAGCTGACGATCAAGGCGCTGCGCTGGGTCGGGTTCGATCCGGTGAAAGCGAGCCTGGGCAAGCTCATCGAACTGGCCGAGACACGCTCGGTGCCGCGCGAGGGCCTGTTTCTGGTAGGGGACGACGGCATCCGGGGCGAGCCGCTCGGCGCGCCGATTCCCGACGGTGCCCGCGCCCTCATCCTGCTGCACGGCACCGCCTCCAGCACGCAGGGCAGCTTCGGCAAGCTGTGGCGGCGCCAGCCCAAGGAGTGGGCACGGCTGCGCGACTTCTACGGCCAGCACATCTACGCGCTCGATCACTGCACCCTCACCCGCAGCCCGATCGAGAATGCGCTCAACCTCGCCCGTCTGCTGCCACGCAAGGGCTCGGTACGCCTGCTGTCGCATTCACGTGGCGGCCTGGTCGGAGAGCTGCTCTGCCTCGATCCGGCCGAGGTCGACCGGGCGGGCGCCTCCGCGGTCCTCGACGCGGCGGCGCAGGACGCCACGGCCACCGCCGCGCGCGCACGTCAGAAAGCGCAGTTCTTCGAGCTGCTGAACGAGCTCGAGTCGCGCCCGGAACTCGTCATCGACCGTTTCGTGCGCGTCGCCTGCCCGGTGCTCGGCACCTCGCTTGCGGGTGGCAAGCTCGATCAGTGGTTCTCACTGCTCGTGCTCGCCGCCATCGCCGACGAGATGCGGCGCAGCAACAGCCGCGGCATGATCGCCAGCGGAGTCGCCAGCCTCGCCCGCGCCGGACTGGACACCCTGGCCGAACTCGCCGCCGCGGTGATCGGCAGCCGCAAGCAGCCCGACCAGCTGCCGGGCCTCGAGGCACAGATGCCGCACTCGCCGCTGGTGCGCATCCTGAATGGCAATCCGGGGCGCGGGGAGCTCTACATCGTCGCGGGAGACGCCGCACCGGCCGAGCAGGACTGGCTCGCCGAACTGCGCTTCGGCCTCATCGACCGCTATTTCGAGCACGACCATGACCTCGTCGTCGACACCCGCGCCATGCTCGAGGGCCCAGCACGGCCGACGCGCAAGCTGCTGTTCCGCAGCAGCCCGCTGGTCAACCACTTCAACTACTTCAGCAACGAGGACAGCGCCTCCGCCATCGCCGATGCGCTCACCGATGCACCGCAGGCCGACAAGCTTTTCCGCAGCTACGACGGCGAATGGCCCCTGCCCGCCGACTCCACCCGCGGCCTTTTCGCGCCGCGCGCGGTCGCCGACCCTCCGCTGCAGGGCGCGCTCGGCATCGTCGTGCTGGTACCGGGCTTGTGCGGCTCCGAGCTCAAGGTTGCGGGCCGCGAGATATGGGCGAGCGTCCTGGCGCTGGCCAGCGGGGGTTTCCGCAAGGCCCTGGGAATCGACAACACCGCCGTCGAGCCGGGCGAGCCCCTCGCCGGCAGCTACGTGTCGCTGGCCAACGCCCTGCGCCGCAGCGGCTATGTGGTGCGCATGCACGGCTACGACTGGCGCAAGTCGATCTTCGACTCGATCGAAGGCCTGGCCACAACCCTCGATTCGGCACTGAAGGATGCCGTCCCCGGCAAGCTGCCGGTGCACGCCGTCGTGCACTCGATGGGAGGCGTACTGATCCGCGCCACCTTCAAGCAGGAGGCGGCCCTTTGGAAGCGCTGGCTCGAACACCCACAGGCGCGCGTGATCATGCTCGGCACCCCCAACCGGGGCTCGCATGCGGTCACCCTGCTGCTGACCCGCCGCGACGCCTTCTTCGGCAAGCTCGCGCTGCTCGACCTGCACAACTCCGAGACAGAGCTCTTGAAGACGGCGCAGCGCTTCCCCGGCGTGCTCGAGCTGCTGCCTAGCCCAGACAACAAGGGCGAGAACGGCGCCGAGATTCGCGTGGCCGAGACATGGCAAGGCTACGCGGACGCCGACGGTAGCCGCTGGTCCGCGCCGCCGGAAGTCGAACTGGCGAAGTCGGGCGAAGTCTGGCGCAAGCTGCTCACCGACGACCCGCTGCTCGGACACGAGCGGCTCATCTACATCGCCGGCACCGCAAAGGAAACGCCGCTGCGAGTCGAGACCGAAGCTGGCCGCTTCAGCTTGCGCAAGACACCCGAGGGCGACGGCCGCGTCACTTGGGCGAGCGGCATTCCAGGAGCCTGCCGCGAAGGCCGCAGGCTGTATTACATGAATGCGGCGCACGGCGACATGCCAGCCCACGAGCTCGCCCACCCGGCCCTGATCGAACTGCTGCTCAAGGGCTCGACCGATCACCCGGGGCTGTCGCGCAAGCCGGTACCGGTCCAGGCGCGCGGCGCCGTCGCCGAGCAGGGTGAGTACGCGCCGCTCGACATGGCCGACGCCGGCCACTACCCGACCCGCTCCGACCTGCTC
The DNA here is from genome assembly GCA_017302295.1 of Thauera sp. Lineage (GTDB taxonomy): Bacteria > Pseudomonadota > Gammaproteobacteria > Burkholderiales > Rhodocyclaceae > Thauera. The sequence continues at coordinate 43,442 of JAFLDS010000005.1, forward strand.
GCCGCCGCGACCGGCGCCACGCTGCAGCAGCCCCGGCGCGCCGCCGAGGCGGCGGACCGGGCCCGCGTGGGCGTGATCCACGGCGACCTGATCTTCCTCGACCGTCCGGTGATGGTCGGGCACACCCAGGGCGTCAACAGTCTCGCCCAGGCGGAGTACGTCCTGAACCGTGCGCTCAACGGCCGCATGCAGCGCCGCCTCGACGCCGGCATCTATGCCGGCGCGCTCGGCACCTACGCGCTGTTCCCGCCGCAACCGGGCGAGGAATTCGCGGTCGGCGCCATCGTCATCGGCATCGGTCGCATCGGCGAGTTGTCCCCCGGCAGCCTGGCCGACGGTGTGACGCGCGCCCTCGTCGCCTACGCCATCTCGCAGGCCGAGGAGCGCGAGCGCACACGCGCCGCAGAGGGCGCCGACGACGGCGAACCGCTCGCGCTTCCGGTTTGCGCGCTGCTGATCGGCGCGTCGGTGGGCGAGATGAGCCTGCGCGATTCAGTCGCCGCCATCCTGCGCGGCCATCTTGGCGCACGCGCCCGGCTGATCGAGGCCGGCCTCGACACCCGTGTCCGGCTCGGCGAACTCGATTTCGTCGAACTGCTCGAGGACAGGGCGATCCAGGCGCTGAAGGCCGCGCGCGACGCGGTGACCCTGGATGGCGAACTGCGCGGCCGCTTCAATGTCGACGACGCCCTGTCCACGCGCGACGGCGGTCGGCGACGTGCCTACGCCGAACTCGAGGACGATGCCTGGACCCGCATCGCAATCAACGCCGTGCCAATCGCCGACGGCAGCGGCACTCAGCTCCTGTTCGACACCTTCAGCCCCCTCGCCCGCACCGAGCGCCTTTACAACGGCATTGCGCTCGACAGCATCGAGCAGTTCACCCGCCGGCTGATCGACACCGAGAACGACGACGAGGAAGTCGGCCGCACGCTGTTCGAACTGCTGCTGCCGCGCTGGCTGAAGGACCAGGCACCCGACCGCAGGCGCGCGCAGCTGGTGCTGGACAAGGCGGCCGCGGGCATCCCGTGGGAACTGCTGCGCGATCGGCAGGGCGATCGCCACGACCGGGCCGACGCGCCGCTGTCGGTACGCAGCGGGCTCGTGCGCCAGCTTGTCACCGGCCGCTTCCGCCAGCAGGTGCGGCGGGCGGACGGCTACCATGCCCTGGTCATCGGCGACCCCGACCTCGGCGAGATGCACCGCTACTATCCCTCGCTCGGCGGCGCGCAGACCGAGGCAAGCTGCGTGGCCGAAACCCTTGCCAAAGGCGGTTACGATGACCCGTCCCTGCTGATCCGCAGCAATGCGGAACAGATCCAGATCGCCCTCTACAAGCAGGACTGGCGGGTGCTGCATCTTTCGGGTCACGGCGTTTACGAGGAAACCCTGCCGAGCGGAAAGGCCAAAGCCACCGGGATGCTGATTGGCGACAACAGCCTGCTGACGACGGCGCACATCGAGCAGATGCGAGCAGTGCCGGACTTCGTGTTCATCAATTGCTGTTCGCTCGGGCGGATCGAGGACGAAGGTCAGGCGCCGGCGGGCAGCCGGCCGGGAAATCCGATGCTGGCCGCCAACCTCGCGACGCAACTGATCGAGATGGGCGTGCGCGGCGTCATCGCCGCCGGCTGGCGGGTGCTGGACGATGCCGCCGAGCTGTTCGCGAAGAGCTTCTACGAGACCTTCCTCGACGGCCTGAGCTTCGGCGAGGCAGTGCTCAACGCACGAAAAGCCGTTTACGAACGCTTCCCGCGCAGCAACACCTGGGGCGCCTACCAGTGTTACGGCGACCCCGGCCTGGTGCTCAGCCGCCCGGGGCGCGCCGCCACGCAGGCGGCCCCGAAGCAATACGACTTCATCTCGCCGCGCGAGGTGCTCGCCGAACTCGAGTCGCTCACCCAGCAAAGCCGCTACCGCGGAGCTGATTCGCCGGCCGAGCGCAAGCGCCGGGAGGAACCGCTCGACACGCTGGCCCGCCTGTGCGCGGGCCACGGCTGGCTGGCGCGTGGCGACATCCAGGAAGCGTTCGGCCGTTACTGGGGCGAATTCGGCAACCTCGACCGCGCCATCGATTGCTATCGCGCCGCGCAATCCGCACAGGACGGCAACGCCACGCTGAAAGGCGCCGAGCAACTGGTCAACATGCTCGCGCGCAAGGCGGATGCACTCCTGCGCACGCGCGTCGCCAGGACGGCTGACGCGACGGACGTCAAGGCGAATCGGACGCGCGCAGGCGAATTGCTGGACGAAGCCGAGGCGCTCATCCAGAAACTGCTCGCCATCGGCCCTACGGCCGAGCGCTACAGCCTGCTGGGCAGCGCGCTCAAGCGCCGCCTGCCGCTGATCGACGACGGCGCGCTGGACGCGGCGCTGCAAAAGGTTGCAGAGGCCTATCAGAACGCCGAGGCACTCGTCGGTGCAGGCCCCCAGCGGCTCTACTACCCGGCGCTCAACGTGCTGCACGTCACCCTGCTGCGCGAACTGCTCGGCACCCTGACGGATGCGGACCGCAAGGCGGCGCGCGACCGCATCGCGGCGGTACGCGACGAAGTCACCGGCGCCGGTTTCAAGCCCGTCTGCCTGTGGGACAGGATCGCACCCGTCGACCTCGATCTGATCGAGATCCTGCTGCACGCGGCCTGGAATGGCAGCCGCTCGGCGGCGACGAAGGCGGATTTCGACCGGGTTCAGGAAAGCTACCTGAAGGGGCTCGACCGCAGTTCGCGGCGCGAGCGCAGTTCGGTGCAGAGCGCGCAGCAGACGCTGCTCGAGTTCCTTGGCCGCCTGCCGACCCGGCAAAAAGGAGGGGAAGACAAACGTGTCGCTGAACTGAAGACACGCCTCAAGCAACTGTGCGACGCCCTGCGCGGTCAGCCGGAATGAGGGCTGCGCACCCGCCGCGTTCTGGCGACGCGGCGGGCGCACGACCCGTGCGGGTCAGGCACGCTCGCGTCGAGCGGAGGTGATCACTCGCCGCGTGCGTCGGGGTCGGACGGCGAGGACGAGGGTCGCGCGGCGGCAGCCTGGCGCAAGGACGCGGCGCGGCGCAGGAAAGTAGGCACCGGCTTGCCGCCCGCCCGTGTAGCCAAGCGGTTCAGATCCTCGACCGCCAGACGCAGCATGGCGACCGGAATGGGGGCGACGGAACGGTAACGCGCGCCGCCTTCCTCATCCACCAGTTCATCGGGCACGCCGACAGCGATGGACAGGTCGCCGAACATGGCGCACTGCTCGAGCAGGCCATCTCCGTCCACGACCCGCAGCATCATCCGGCGCGGCAACGAGGTCGATTCCTCGCTGCCCTGCCGCAGCACCGCCCAGCCCGGCGGCAACTGCACCCAAACATGAGACGCGCCCTGCGCCAGCAGCCGGTCGAGCACCATCGCGGGGGTCCAGCCCTCGCCCATCTGCGCCGACATCCAGCCTGTGCTGGCCGCCAGCGTCATCACATCCGCCACCTGCATCATCCATTCCCTCACATTCGTTTCATTCAGGCTCATCCGGTTGCTGACGAAGGCGACGAGCGCACGCCCCGCAACCGCATCTGCCCGAAGCTTAGCCGACGGGAACGGCAAACGACATGGATCCTTTGCCGACTGCCACCACGCTGCGACGCAACAACACGCTGAAAATACTTTGCTACAATTCGATTTCCGCGTGTCCGGGCAGACTCACATGGCGACAGAAATCGAACGCAAGTTCCTCGTCCGCGAAACGGCCTTCCTCGACGGGCGCAAGGGCGAACGCATCGTGCAGGGCTATGTCGCCAAGGAGCCGGGTGCCATGTCGACGCGCGTCCGCATCCGCGGCGAGCGCGCCTATCTCACACTGAAGGGTCCGCGCGAAGGGATTTCGCGCGACGAGTTCGAATACGCCATCCCGGTCGCCGATGCGCTGCAGTTGCTCGAGCAGTATTGCGGCAACCGCATCATCCAGAAGACACGCTACGTGGTGGATTTCGCTGCGCAGGCCTTCGAGGTCGACGTGTTCGAAGGCCGCCACGCCGGCCTGGTCATCGCCGAGATCGAGCTGAAGAGCGAACACACGCCCATCCTCCTGCCGCACTGGATCGGCGATGAAGTCACCCACGACCGCCGCTACGGCAACTACATCCTCGCGCAGTTCGAAGGACCCCTTCGCCCGCCCGAAGCGACCTGGTTCGCGTCACCGCCCAGCGGCCACGCCACGAGCGCTGCGCTCGGCGTCGCGCACTGAGCGCTCGCCTGCCAGGGCCGGCGTTCAACCGTGGGCTGAATGCGGCGCCGCGACTTGCTTCACTGGCGCGCTCAGAACGTCGGCTTCGTCGCCCAGACGCTTGGCGACCAGCACGGCCGCATCGGCCAGGTTCTCGGTGGTGCTTTCGGCCGCATCGAGCGCCAGATCGAGCGCCGAGACGAAGATATCCATCTCCCTGGGCGCCCAGTGATGCGCCTCCTGCAAGCTGGCATGCACGCAGCGGTGTGACAGTGCCCACTGCGACTCTGCGACCTTCACCAAGTCGATCAGATAGCCGGAGACCAGATGCATCGAGTCGTTGTAGAGCTCGCGCGCACCGTCGACGCGACTGCTCGCTGCATCGATCGCCCCCGCCGGGGAGAATGCGCTCGCCACCGAATGGCCGGCGCCCCCCTGCACGGCACGCAGGGACATGCCATGAACCTGCTGCATCACCCCGAGGGTAAGCATGCCCAGGCTCCTGAGATTGGTGAGCGTTCCGCTCTGGTATCGGGAAATGATCTTGGGTGACAACATGATGTCCTCCTGCACTTAACTGCGGGGGGTTCGGCACAAGCGATGCAATGCCATCGCGCGCCAAGCCCTTGCGGTCTCGAAACATATTCTCTGCGCATCGCGCCAGGATTCGCGGCAATACTGCACACCGGGCTGAAACATCGGCGACGTTGCGCTCCCGCGGCCTCCGGCAGACGTTGGCGACTGCGGGACGGATCTGCCTCATGGTGCTCCTTTCCCTTTGGACGCGACAGCCATGCGCGATTATGCTTTGCAGAAAAACCACACGAGACGAGCCCGATGCCCCCATCCGCAGCGCTCCTGCCGCAGGCGCTCTACACCACCTGCGACGCAGCCAGCCTTGAGTTCCACACCACTGCGGAGCTACCCGACGTCGATGCCGCCCTGGTGCACCCGCGGGCCATCGAAGCGCTCCACCTCGGGCTCGACATCCGCCACGCGGGCTACAACCTCTTCCTGCTCGGCGACAGCGGCAGCGGCCGCCACGCCATCGTCGAGCAGCTGCTCGATACCGAGCGGCACAGCGGCGAGCCACCTGCCGACTGGTGCTACGTCTACAACTTCGCCGATGCCGCGCGCCCCGACCTGCTGCGCCTGCCTTGCGGCCGCGGCGCGCGCCTGCGCGACGACATGCAGCACTTCATCAGCGAGCTGCTGCCCGCGATCGCCGCGGTGTTCCAGAGTGACGAGTACCGCAGCCGTATCGACGCCATGCAGGAAGAGGAGAAGCGGCGCGAGGAGGCCGCCCTCGGCGCCCTCGGCCACGACTCGGCCCAGCTCGGCGTTGCCCTGCTGCGCACGCCGCACGGCTTCGCCTTCGTGCCGATGAAGGGCGAGGACGCGACGCTGTCGCAGGAGGAGTTCGAACAGCTTCCAGAGGAGCGGCAACGCGAACTCGCCGGCCACATCAAGAACATGCATGAGCGCATGCACAAGCTGATGAACGAGTTCCCGCGCTGGCGCCGCGAGATGCAGAACCGCATCAAGGCCGCCGGCAGCGAGGCGCTGCGAGTGACCGTGACCCACCTGGTGGACGACCTGCGGCCGCCCTATGCCGACCTGCCCGAAGTGGGCGCCTACCTCGACGCGGTGCTGCAGGACATCATCGAAACAGGCGAGTCGCTGCGCGAGAGCTCGCAGAGCGAAGGCGACACCGAGACCACCACCTACTCCGGCACGCTCTCCGTCCAGCGCTATCTGGTGAATCTGCTCGTCGAGAATCCGGCCGGGGAAGGCCGTCCGGTCGTCTACGAAGACCACCCCACGCTGCAGAACCTCGTCGGCCGCATCGAGCACGTGGTGCACATGGGCACGCTGATGAGCAACTTCACGCTGATCCGTGCCGGCGCGCTTCAGCGGGCCAACGGCGGTTTCCTGGTGCTCGACGCCACCAAAGTGCTGGCGCAGCCCTACGCCTGGGAAGGGCTCAAGCGCTGCCTGAAGGCGGGAAGGATCCGCATCGAGTCGCTGTCCGACCTGATCGGCCTCAGCAGCACCGTCCAGCTCGAACCCGAGCCGATGCCGCTCGATCTCAAGGTGGTGCTGATCGGCGAACGCCTGATCTATTACCTGCTGTGCCAGTACGATCCCGAGTTCCCCGCGCTGTTCAAGATCAACGCCGACATGGAAAGCGAGATCGAGCGCAGCGTCGGCAACATCACAGCTTACGCCCGCCTGATCGCCACGCTGGCACGGCGCAACGGCCTCCGGCCGCTGACGGCCGATGCCGTAGCACGCATCGTGGAACACGCCTCCCGGCTTGCGAGCGACGCCCAGCGTCTGACCACGCAGACCCAGGCGCTCGACGACCTGCTGCGCGAAGCCGACCATTTCGCCGGCTTGGCCGAGGCCACCGCGCGCGAACATGTCGAGGCTGCGCTCGACGCCCACCGGCGCCGCAACGAACGCATCCGCGAACGCCATCTCGAAGGCATCGTGCGCGGGCAGTTGCTGGTCGACACCGCCGGCGAGCACGTGGGCCAGATCAACGGCCTCGCCGTCGTGTCGCTCGGCGAAAGCAGCTTTGCCCACCCGGTACGCATCACCGCCACCGCGCGGGTGGGCGACGGCGAGGTGATCGACATCGAGCGCGAGGCCAAGCTCGGCGGTCCGATCCACTCCAAGGGCGTGCTGATCCTGTCATCCTTCATGGCCTCGCGCTACGGCCTGACGATGCCGCTGTCGCTGAAGGCCAGCCTGGTGTTCGAACAGTCCTACGGTGGCGTCGAAGGCGACAGTGCCTCCCTGGCCGAACTCGCCGCGCTGCTGTCAGCGCTGTCGGGCGTGCCGATCCGGCAGTCGCTCGCGGTGACCGGCTCGGTGAACCAGTTCGGCGTGGTGCAGCCGGTGGGCGGCATCAATGAGAAGATCGAGGGCTTCTTCGACCTCTGCGCCGCGCGCGGCCTCACCGGCGACCAGGGCGTGCTGATCCCGCAAGCCAATGTCTGCCACCTGATGCTCAAGCGCGAGGTGGTCGACGCGGTGCGCGCCGGCCGCTTCAAGGTATGGGCCGTCACCTGCGTCGACGAGGCGCTGGAACTCCTCACCGGCCTACCGGCCGGCACCCCCGATGAGCAGGGCGCGATGCCCGAAGGTTCGATCAACGCGCGTGTGGCCGGAGGGCTTCGGCGGCTTGCCGACCTGCGCAAGGCGTTCGGCCGCGACGAAAAGCAGGCCCGGCCGCCGGCCACCGACGCACAGCGCGACGACGGCTGAAGGGCGTTGCGCGCAGCGCTTGCCCGCCGCCGCGCCTCATTGCGGCAACTGCACTCCGCCCTCCGCATCGAGCGGGACAAAAGGATTGAAGCAGACCTCCCACAGGAAGCCGTCAGGGTCGGCGAAGTAGCCGCGGAAGCCGCCCCACGGCGCCTTTTGCCCAGGCAGAACCAGCCTGCCGCCCGCCGCAACCGCCTCCTGCAGGGTCGACGCCACCTCGCCCTCGGAACCGACGTTGTGCGCCAGCGTGAAGCCCGGAAACCCCGTGCCGGCTGCCTCCACGCTTGCGTCGTCGGCAAGCGCCTCGCGGCCGAACAGGGCGAAGGCCACGCTGCCAGCCTGGAAGAAAGCCACCTCGGCCTGGCTGGACGAGGACTCGCGCCAGCCGAGAGTGCGGTAAAAGCGCCGGCTGCGCGCGAGATCGCGCACACCGAGGGTGATGAAGCTGATCGTCTGTTTCATGGGCTGGATTCCTGCACAGTTATCGCGGTCAAACCCGCTCCTACACGGTATGCCCCCGGTCAACCCTTGACGCAGATCAGCGGCCGCAGCCGCGCCACCTTGCCCGCGAGGCCGGCGTGGTCTGCCGCTTCGACCACTTCCCCCACATCCTTGTAGGCCAGCGGCGCCTCCTCGGCCACACCGCGAAAACTCGGGCTGCGGATCAGGATGCCTTTCGCCGCCAGCTCGTCGACCACGTTGCGCCCGTGCCAGCGGCGCAGCGCCTCGTTGCGGCTCATCGCACGGCCGGCGCCGTGGCAGGCGGAGCCGAAGGCGCGCTCCCCGGTGCCGGCCGCGCCGGCGAGGATCCACGACGCGGTGCCCATGCTGCCGCCGATCAGCACCGGCTGGCCGGCCTCGCGGTATTCGGCGGGCAGTTCGGCGTGGCCGGGTCCGAAGGCGCGGGTGGCGCCCTTGCGATGCACGAACAGGCGACGCTTGCGGCCGTCGGCCGATACGTGCGTCTCCTCCTTGCAGGTGTTGTGCGACACGTCGTACAGCAGCGGCAGGCGTGCGCCGGGCAGTACCGCGGCGAAGGCGTCGCGAGCGAGTTGGGTCAGGATCTGGCGGTTGGCCAGCGCGCAGTTGATCGCGGCGCGCATGGCGCCGAGGTAGCGCTGGCCGAGCGCGGACTTGATCGGCGCGCAGGCGAGCTCGCGATCGGGCAGGACGATGCCGGCCTGCGAGGCGGCCACCACCATCTCGCGCAGGAACTCGGTGCCGATCTGGTGCCCCAGGCCGCGCGAGCCGCAGTGGATGCTGACCACCACGTCGCCCTCCGCCAGGCCGTAGGCCTGCGCCACCGCGGCATCGAACACCTGATCGACGACCTGCACTTCCAGGTAGTGGTTGCCCGAGCCCAGCGTGCCCATCTCGTCGCGCTGGCGCTTCTTCGCCATCTCCGACACCGCCGCCGGGTCGGCGCCGGCCGCGCAGCCGTGCTCCTCGATGCGCAGCAGGTCGGTGTCGCCGCCATAGCCCTCGTTCACCGCCCAGCGCGCGCCGCCACGCAGCATTGCGTCCGTCTCCGGCCCGGACAGGCGCAGCGCGCCGGTGCTGCCGACGCCGGCCGGAATGCGCGCGAACAGCAGGTCGGCAAGCTGCTTCTTGACGCCTTCCACGTCGGCCGCCTTCAGGCCGGTGTGCAGCGTGCGCACGCCTCAGGAGATGTCGAAGCCGACGCCGCCCGCCGACACCACGCCGCCCTCGTCGGCATCGAAGGCCGCCACGCCGCCGATCGGGAAACCATAGCCCCAGTGCGCGTCAGGCATGGCGTACGAGGCATCGACGATACCGGGCAGGCTAGCGACGTTGGCCACCTGCTCGGCCACCTTGTCGTCCATCGCCTGCACCAGCTCCTTCGACGCGAAGATCACGCCCGGCACGCGCATGCGCCCGCTGGCAGGCAATTCCCACTCGCAGGGGCCGCGGCGTCTCAGTCTGGAGGTGTCCATCATTCGTCCCCGTCGGTCTTGCCACCCATGTCACACATCGACCACACACTGCGCCAGCCACTGGCCGTCGGCCTGCTGCGCAACCTTCAGCTCGCAGAACGAAGCCCCTTTCACCTCCGCTGCGGGCTGGTGGCGCGCGACCTCGACCGCCTCGCCCCGGGCCGTCGCATGCAGGCGCAGGCCCGCGTCCGCCGCTTCGATGTCGACATCGAAGCGCGAGAACAGCATGCGCCGCGTGGCCATCTCGAACACCAGCGCGTTGAGCCAGTCCACCAGCAACAACTCGGCCTCGGGCGCGACGCACTCGACTGCCACCGCCTCGCGCGCGTCCACCGTCGCCGGATCGCAGATCGCTGCCGTCATCGCAGTGGCGGCACCGGCAAAAGCCTCACCCAGCGTCGTACCCGTGCCGCGCACGCCGACATCGGCCTCGTGGGCGAAAGTCTGCCAGCCCATCTCGGCGATCCGGGCTTACCTCTCTTCGCCTGCCCGCAGGCCGGCACCCGTCTCGGGCAGGTCGGCCACCATGCAGTCGGTGGCCAGGATCAGCCCGGCCACCGAGGCGGCATTCTGCAGCGCGCTGCGCGTGACCTTGCACGGGTCGAGCACGCCCATCGCCATGAGGTCGCCGTACTCCTCCGTGGCGGCGTTGAAGCCGAATGCGCCGCTGCCGGCGGCGACGCGGTCGAGCACCACCGAGGGCTCGAGGCCGCCGTTGGCGACGAGCTGGCGCAGCGGCTCCTCCACCGCGCGCAGCACGATCTGGATGCCGCAGCCCTCGTCGTGGTTGGCGCCCTGCAGCGCCGCCAGCGCGTCGCGCGCGCGCAGCAGCGCCACGCCGCCGCCCGGCGGATGCCCTCGGCCACCGCGGCGCGCGTCGCATGCAGCGCATCTTCGACGCGGGCGCGGCGCTCCTTCATCTCGGATTCGGTGGCGCCCCCCACCTTGACCACCGCGACACCGCCCGCCAGGCGCGCGATGCGCTTCTCGAGCCCCTCGCGCTCATAGTCCGATCGTGTTTCCTTCATCTCCGCGCGGATGCGAGCGATGCGTTCCGCGATGCGCTCGTGAGCGCCCGCGCCACCGACCAGGGTGCAACTGTCCTTGTCCACCTCGATACGCCGCGCGCTGCCCAACTCGGCCTCGGTCGCGCGCTCCAGCGTGATTCCGGTTTCGCCGCTGACGAGTGTGGCGCCGGTCAGCACGGCGATGTCCTCGAGCATCGCGCGCCGGCGCTCGCCAAATTCCGGCGCCTTCACCGCGCAGGACTTCAGCGTGCCGCGCACGCTGTTCACCACCAGCAGCGCCAGCGCCTCGCCCTCGACGTCCTCGGCAATGAGCAGCAGCGGCCGGCCGCTGCGCGCCACGCCATCGAGCACCGGCAGCAGCTCCGCTACGGCGCCGATCTTGCGGTCGCAGACAAGGATCGCCGCGTCCTCGAGCAATGCGCGCCCGTCCTCGGCGTTGATGAAGTACGGCGACAGATAGCCACGATCGAACTGCATGCCCTCGACCACTTCCAACGTGCTGGCGAGCCCCGAACCTTCCTCGACGCTGATGACGCCCTCCTTGCCGACGCGCTCCATCGCCTCGGCGATCAGGGCGCCGATGGCGGCGTCGTTGTTGGCCGAGATGCTCGCCACCTGGGCGATCTCGGTGTTCGACGCGCAGGGCCGCGCCATCGATTTCAGCGCGGCAACAAGCGCTTCGACCGCCTTGTCCACGCCGCGCTTGAGATCCATCGCGTTCATGCCGGCGGCGACATGCTTCATGCCCTCGCGCACGATCGCCGCGGCGAGCAGGGTCGCGGTGGTGGTGCCGTCGCCGGCCACTTCCGAGGTTCGCGCCGCGACCTCGCGCACCATCTGCGCGCCCATGTTCTCGAACGGGTCGGGAAGCTCGATCTCGCGCGCGACAATCACGCCAGAGTTGATCACGACCGGCGGGCCAAAGGGGCGCTGCAGCAGCACGGTGCGGGCGCGCGGGCCCAGGGTCTCTTTCACCGCATCGGCCAGCAGCGACACGCCGCGCAGGATGCGGTGGCGTGCGTCATCGCGAAACAGCAGTTGTTTGGCGGTCATCGTGGTTCTCTCCTCCCCGTTTCGCATCGGCGCCCCCGACGCCCAAGCGCTCGAAGTCAAACGCCCGACGTCAGACGCTCGACGTCAGACGCTCGACGTAAGACGCTCGACGTCATGGCCGGCGCCAGCTCACATTGCCATCAACCCTGTGCGGACGGTTCGGAACCGCCCCCGCGGCGCGAGCCGCAGCACGCTGCCGGCGTTCGCGCAGGCAGGCGATCACCTCCTCGTCCTCTACCTGCCGGAACTGGCTGTAGAACTGCCCCACCGCGCGAAAGTCCCATGGCGCATGCAGGCAGACGAGCTCGTCGGCGAGCGGCTCGACCTTCTGCAGGCTGTCGGGGGCGCCCACCGGCACCGCGCAGATCAGCCTCTGCGGCGCCTGCGCCCGCACCGCGTGCAGTGCGGCGATCATGGTCGCGCCCGTAGCGAGGCCGTCATCGACGATGATCACCACCCTGCCACGCGGGTCGATCGGCGGCCGCTCGGGCGAGTACAGGACACGGCGCTGGCGCAGGCCTTCCATGCGTCGCGCCTTTTCCTCCCGCAACCAGGCCTCGTCGGCCTCGGACGGGTCGGAGACGAAGGACCAGCCGCTCTCGTCGATGGCACCGATCGCATATTCCGGGCTCCAGCGCGAGCTGAGCTTGTGCACCAGCACCACATCGAGTTCGCCCTCGAGCGCCTCGGCGAGCGCCGCGCCCATCGGCACCGCGCCGCGCGGAATGGCCAGCACCAGCGGGTTGGCGCCGCGGTAGGACTGCAGCGCGGCAGCCAGCTTGCGCGCGGCATCGAGGCGGTCGATGAAGATCATGTGCCGTCTCGCTGCGGCTGCAGCAGCTCGATGCGGAACACGGGCTCGTAGGGCGGCACATTGCATTCGATGATGTCGCTCGGCGCGATGTCCATCCGCACCCCGACGACGTCGGCATGCACCGGCAGGCGTGCGACGCCGCGGTCGACCAGAGTCGCCACCAGGATCCGTGCCGGCTGCTGCCGCACCAGATGGCCGACGACACGCAGCAGCGAGTGGCCGGTGTAGAGCACGTCATCGACCACCAGCAGCGTGCGCCCCGCGAGGGCCGGCAGTGGCTGGCCTTCCGCCTCGCTCAGCTGGGTCTCCGGGTGCAGCAGGGTAAGGTCGTCCGCGTAGCGCTTGACCTTCAGGTCGACCCGCAGCGGCGCGGGCAGGCCGTGCCGCTGCTGCAGGCGCTCGGCGAGCTGGTCGGCCAGCGGCGCGCCGCGGCGCAGGACGCCGATGACCACCGCGGCTTCGTCGCGGGGCAGCAGCCCGACCAGCCGGCAGGCCATGTCGTCGAGGATTGCACTCGATCGGACGGTGTCATGAAGACAGGTGCGAACGCCGGGGGGTCGATCCATGCTGTCCTCGCGCGGTGGATATGTCGCGGTTCAGGGCGCCGGCGGATGGGGATAGACTGAAGGGCAGTGGGCCGGCGAGCTCACTCAAAATTTACTCCTGTTTGGCTGCGGTTGGCCATCCGTTGCCATGCGCGGCCGATCAGGCGGGAGCATGCCGGCGAGGACGGCACCGACTGCGAGGAGGATGACATGTCCGCAACGCCCACTGCCTGGCCCGAGTTGGCCGGGACCCGCCTCGAACCGTGCCCGGGGGACGCCCTTGTGGTGGTCGACGTGCAGCGCGACTTTCTGCCCGGAGGCGCACTCGGCGTGCCCGAGGGCGACCGCGTCGTCGCGCCACTGAACCGCTGCAGCGCGCTGTTCGAGCAGTTGCATCTGCCCATCGTGCTCACCCGCGACTGGCATCCGGCCGATCACTGCTCGTTCTACGCGCAGGGCGGGCCGTGGCCGCCGCACTGCGTCGCCGACAGCGCGGGGGCCGGCTTTGCTCCGGGTCTCGTCGTGGCCGACGACGCCCACATCGTGTCGAAGGCAACGCGCTCGGATGCCGACGCGTATTCTGGCTTCCAGCACACCGGCCTCGCCGACTGGCTGCGCGACCGTGGCTGCCGGCGACTTTTCATCGGCGGGCTTGCGACCGACTATTGCGTGCTTGCCACGGTGCGCGACGCCCGCAACCAAGGCTTCGACGTCGTCGCGCTGCGCGACGCCATGCGCGCGGTGGATGTGCAGCCGGGCGACGGCGAGCGTGCGCAGGGCGCAATGGTCGCGGCCGGTGCCGTACTCGCCTCGGTCGATGAAGTGGCGGGAGCGTCCGCATGAACGCCAGTGCCCTGCTGACCGACCTGTACGAGCTGACGATGCTGCAGGCCTATCACGACGAAGGTCTGCACGAGCGCGCGGTATTCGAGCTTTTCGTGCGCGCACTGCCGCCGCAGCGGCGTTTCCTGATGGCAGCCGGCCTCGAGCAGGCGCTGGATTACCTCGAGAACCTGCGCTTCACGCCGGCGGAGCTCGACTGGCTGCGCAGCACCGGACGCTTCCGCCCGGCCTTCATCGACGCGCTGCGCGACTTCCGCTTCACCGGCGATGTGCATGCGATGCGCGAAGGCACGGTGTTCTTCGGCGACGAGCCGGTGCTGCGCATCGAGGCGCCGATCGGCGAAGCGCAGTTCGTCGAGAGCCGCCTGATCAACCTGGTGAACTTCTCGTCGATGATCGCGGCCAAGGCGGCGCGCTGTGTGCTCGCCGCACCGGACAAGCTGCTGGTCGATTTCGGCCTGCGCCGCGCGCACGCCGGGGAGGCCGGCCTGCTCGCCGCGCGCGCAAGCTACCTCGCAGGCTTTGCCGGCACGGCCACCGTGCTCGCCGGCCAGCGCTACGGCGTGCCAGTGTTCGGCACCATGGCGCACTCCTACATCGAGGCGCATGAGCTCGAGACCGACGCCTTCACCCGTTTCTCGCTGTCGCAGCCAGCCAACGTGACCCTGCTGATCGACACCTACGACACCGAAGCCGCCGCCGCCAGGGTGGTGGCGCTGGCGCCGGCGCTGCAGGCGCGCGGTGTGAACCTGGTGTCGGTGCGGCTGGACAGCGGCGACCTTGGCGACCATGCGCGCAAGGTGCGGGCCATCCTCAATGGCGGTGGCCTGGGCGAGGTGCGCATCTTCGCCAGCGGCAACCTCGACGAACACCGCATCGCCGCCCTGCTGGCCGCAGGCGCGCCCATCGACGGCTTCGGCATCGGCACCCAGCTCACCACCTCGGCCGATGCGCCGACGCTGGACTCGGCGTACAAGCTCCAGGCCTACGCCGGCCGCGCGCGGCGCAAGCGCTCGGAAGGCAAGGCGACGTGGCCGGGCGCGAAGCAGGTGTGGCGCTGCCTGGATGCCGAGGGTCGGCTGGCACACGACGTCGTAGCACTGGCCGACGAGCCGCCGCCGCACGCCGGCGCATTGCCGCTGCTGCAGCCGGTGATGCGCGGCGGCAAGCGCCTCGCGCCGCCCGAACCGCTTGCCGACCTGCGCGCCCATGCCGCCGCCGAACTCGCGCGGCTGCCCGATGCGCTGCGCACATTCGATCCCGCGCCGCCTGCCGAGCCCTACCCGGTACGCATTTCGGTGCGGCTTCGGGCGCTCGCACACGAACTCGACGCCCAGGCGCACTGACACGCCGGAACAGACCGGTCGCGGCACGCGAACTCCTTGATCCGCTGCGCTCTGACAGACCGGTCGCGCTCACGCGCGCTCCTGCGTGGTGGGGGGCCGTGGGAGCGCGCGTGAGCGCGACTGCCCCCTGGCGAATCCTGGCCCACCGTTTCGCCGTCGGGAGAGCAAACGGCTCAGAACGCGATCGCCACGCCGAAATGCAGCCTCAACCTCTGCTCCTCCTGCCCCCAGGCCAGATCGACGGCCAGCGGCCCGGCCGGACTGCGCCAGCGCGCGCCCACGCCGTAGCCGGTGCGCAGGTCGAAATTGCGGCGGTCGTCGGTGGCGTCGCCGGCGTCGATGAACACCGCGCTGCCCCAGTCGGGGCGGAACCAGTGCACGTATTCGGCACTCATCACGCCCATGTAGCGCCCGCCCACGGTGGCGTCGCCTTCGCGCACGCCCAGGCTCTGGTAGGCATAGCCGCGCACCGTCTGCGCACCGCCGGTGCGGAAGAGGAAATCCTGCGGGATGCCGTTGCGACTGGGCGCCAGGGTGGCGCCGCCTTCCGCGCGCAGGATGAGCACGTCGCGCTCGGCCACCTGGCGGTAGTGCACCACCCGGCCGTACAGGCGCAGGAAGTTCTGGTCCGACAGCGCGATGCTGCTGCCGCCCCCGACCTGGAACTCGAAAACGTTGCCGCTGCGCGGATCGAGCAGATCGTCCACCGCGCGCCGGATCCAGGTCCAGTTGGCAGTCAGGGTGTTGTGTTCCGACGACGCGGCGCCATCGGGCTGCACGCGCTCGCGCTGCAGGCGCAGCGCAATCTGGGTCTCGATGTCGCCGCGCACCGTCTTGCGCGCCACGCCCACCGCCTCGGACGCCACCTTCAAACCTTCCACGTTGCTGCGGTCGACCAGGGCGCCGAAGCTGTCGCGGTGGCGCTCCTGCGGCGGCAGGAACACATCGGCAAACAGGGACTGGCGGCGCTGCTCGAGGCGCAGGCCGGTATTGAGCTCCCATGCACGCCCCAGCAGATTGACGTCGCGGTAGCTGGCCTCGACGCGATAGCCGGTGTTGCTCGAGAAGCCGGCACCGAAGCCCACGGTCTTGGGCTTCGCCTCCGAGACCTGAACCCGCACCGGCACGGCAGCGGCAAGCGCAGGATCGCGATCGATGTCGACGATCACCGAGGCGAAGTGCGGCGTGTTCTGCAATCCGCTCTGGAAGGCGAGCAAGGCGTCGCGATCGTAGGGCGCACCCGGCTTCAGCGTGCTGTAGCGCCGCACCAGGTCTTCCGGCAGGTCGGCGAGCCCGCTCACTTCCAATTCGCCGAGGTAGAACGCGGGGCCGCTGTCCAGCGTCAGCGACAGCCTCACCGTCGCCGTCTCCGGGTCAACCTCGGCGCGGCTCTGGACGATGCGCGCGGCGGCATAGCGACGCGCGCTCACGGTGTCGAGCAGCTGCTGCTTCGCGGCGTCCCATGACGCCTGACGGAACGGCTCGCCGACCCGCAGACTCCAGGCCTTGCGCAGTGCTTCGACAGCGCTCGTGTCGTCGCGCTCGCGTTCCGGCTCGGTCACGAGCGCGCCGGCGAAATCCAGGTCGACGGCGGTGATCTTCGCACGCTCGCCCGGCTCGACCACGACCTGCCACGCCTCGCCCTCGCTGCGATCGAAACGGATCTGCGGCGTGAAATAGCCTTCGGTGGCGAGCAGGTCGGCGATCTCGCGCCGCGCCCGGCGCACCAGTGCCAGGCGGTCGGGCCCGGTCTCCGGCAGGGCGACCGCTTCGCTACCGAGCAAGCGGACGTGGCGCTCGAGCACGGCGCGCACCTCCTGTGGCGCCTCGAGGCTGACCGCGACCGTCCCCTGCGCAAGCGCGGGCGGCGCCCAGGCGAGGCCGAGCGCCAGCGGGAGAAGCTGCAAGAGGCCGACGGCGCACGCGCGCGGCACGGGCCTCCTCGATGCCGCGCGCAAGCCCGTCGCTCCCGCCACGAAAGGGCCTCAGCCCTCGGTGTGGTAGGCCACCACGCGCTCGACCTCGTTCTTCGAACCGAGGATCACCGGCACGCGCTGGTGCAGCCCGGTCGGCACCACGTCGAGGATGCGTTCGCGGCCGGTGGAGGCCGCACCGCCGGCCTGTTCGACCAGCATCGCCATCGGGTTGGCTTCGTACATCAGGCGCAGCTTGCCGCCCTTGTCGCGGGTCTTGTCGTCGAGCGGGTACATGAACACGCCGCCCCGCGTGAGCACGCGGTGCACGTCGGCCACCATCGAGGCCACCCAGCGCATGTTGAAGTCGATGCCGCGCGGCCCGGTCTTGCCCTGCTGCAGCTCGTCGATGTAGCGCTTGACCGGAGCCTCCCAGAAGCGCGCATTGGAGGCGTTGATCGCATACTCCCGGGTGTCTTCCGGGATGGTCATGAAGGGTTGGGTGTACATGAAGCTGCCCATCTCTCGATCGAGCGTGAACCCATGCACCCCGTTACCCACCGTCAGCACCAGCTGCGTCGACGGGCCATAGACCGCGTAGCCCGCGGCGACCTGCTGATTGCCGGCCTGCAGGAAGTCGGCTTCCTCGGGTTCTTCGTTGTCGGGCGGATTGCGCAGCACCGAGAAGATCGTGCCGACCGAAATATTGACGTCGATGTTGGACGAGCCGTCGAGCGGATCGAACAGCAGCAGATAGCCGCCCTTCGGATAATCGAAGGGAATGCGGCAGACCGTTTCCACCTCTTCCGAAGCCATCGCGGCAAGGTGGCCGCCCCATTCGTTGGCCTGGACCAGGATCTCGTTGGCAATCACGTCGAGCTTCTTCTGCGCCTCGCCCTGCACGTTGTCGGTGCCCGCCTCGCCGAGCACACCGGCCAGGGCGCCCTTGGACACATTGACGGCGATCGCCTTGACCGCGCGGGCGACGACTTCGAGCAGCAGGCGCAGATCGGCGGTGACGCGGCCGGCACGCTGCTGCTCGATGAGGAACTGGGTGAGTGTGACGCGACGCATGAATTCGCTCCCTGAATGGCGTGAAAGTTTCGACGGCCGCGATTATCCCGCTTCCGCGCCCGCCGCGCACGGACTTGCGCCGTAGGGCAGTGGCCGCAGGTCTCGGGAACCTCGCCTTCGCCTCGAAGTCTCGAACGTATATCATCGCAACCAGCATGTCCTTCGGGGTTTCGACCGAAACCGCAGGCCTGCCTCCAAAGGTTCAGTTTCCCGCTCTATGCACGTCTTGGTATTGGGCGCCGGTCTCGCCGGCGTCAGCACCGCCTGGTATCTGCACCGGGCCGGTTTTGAAGTCAGCGTCGTCGACCGCCAGCCCGAGGCCGGGCGCGAGACGAGTTTCGCAAACGGCGGCCAGATCTCGATCAGCCATCCGGAACCGTGGTCGAATCCGGCCACCCCCTTCCTCGCGCTGCGCTGGCTGGGCAAGCCCGACGCACCGCTGCAGTTCCACCCGCGGGCCAACTCCGATCAATGGCTGTGGGCTTTGCGTTTCCTGCACGAGTGCCTGCCGTGGCGCTCGCGCCGCAACACCGAGGCGATCGCCGCGCTAGCGACCTTCAGCGGAGAACGCCTGCGAGCTCTGCGCGCGGAAACCGGCATCGCCTACGATCACCGCGAAGGCGGCATCCTGCATCTGTTCTTTACTCCCGACGAGTTCCGTCACGCGCCGGAACGGGCCGCGTTGCTCGAACGCTTCGGCATTGCCGCCCGGGTGTGCAATGCGGACGAATGCATCGCGCTCGAGCCTGCCCTGGCGAGCCAGCGTGGCGCCTTGGCCGGCGGCCTGTATGCCCCGGGCGACGAGTCGGGTGACGCCTTCCGCTTTACCCAAGCGCTGGCGGCCCGCCTGCGCGAGGAAGGTGTGCGGTTTCACTACGACACGCGCATCGACGGGCTGGCCGCGGCGAACGGGCGCATCCATGGCGTGGAAGTGCTCGACGCCGAAGGGCGGCGAGGCATGCTGGCCGCCAAGGCCTACGTCGTCTGCATGGGCAGCTTCAGCGCGCAAATGGTGGCGCCGCTCGGCGAACGTCTGCCGATCTATCCGGTGAAGGGCTATTCGGTCACGGCCCCCGTCGCCGATCCAGCACGGGCGCCCGAAGTGAGCCTGACCGACGAATCCCGCCGCATCGTCTGCTCGCGCCTGGGAGACCGCCTGCGGATCGCCGGCACGGCGGAGCTCGGCGGTTTCGAGACCCATGTGCGTCCCGAACGGATACGCACGATTCTCGACTGGGTGCAGACGCGCTTTCCGGGGGCGATCGATCCGGCGCAAGGCACCCCATGGGCGGGCTTGCGGCCGGCCACGCCGGGCAACCTGCCGATCATCGGCAAGGGCCCCTGCGAAAACCTGTGGCTCAACACCGGGCACGGCACGCTGGGCTGGACCCTGGCCTGCGGTTCGGCGGCGGCGCTGGCCGAACTGATGCTCGGCCGCCGCCCCGCGCCTCACTTCCCGTTTCGCGTTGCGGCCTGACCACGCGCCATTGCGGTGGTCAGTCGCGACGATTCAGCTCTGCTCCGCAGGCTCGGGCGTGGCCGTCAGGGTCGCGCAAGCGCAACCGGCGGGCGAGTCGGAACACGCCCCCCCTTCGGCCTTGGGCTTGAACTCGCCCGTCTCGACGTCGTAACCCACGCTCTGCAGGTGAAAAGCGAGCGCGGCGTCCATGCCGTTGGTGTGGCCATCGAACCACTGCGGCAGTTCCTCGACGAGCCGGCGCGCCAAGAACAGGTCGCCGTTCGCCACACGCTTGCGGATGTCGCGCAGCACCGCCAGGACCCGTTCGTGTTCGCCGCGATGGCAGGCGGGAAAGTCGACCGCTTCCATCCAGCGGTTTTCCTGCGCGAAGTGGGCCTCGGTGTGCGCGACGAAGGCGTCGTAGGCGGGCAGGAAAGCCTCGGCACCTTCCATGAGCGCCGCGGCGACGAGGTTGTAATGCTCGACGAACTCGCGGTGCGTCGCGTCCATGCGCTCGAGTCCGTTCTCGAGCTGTTTGGTCCATAACAGGACGGTCATCGCTGCGCTCCTATTTGACGACTTTCAGATGGCTGCCGCGCGGCCGCTCCGGCACGGGCTCGGGCTGGGCCCGCGGCACGCCGGCCTCGCCTTCTCCGGGCGCAGCGTCCTCGTCCGGCGCGTCGCTGCCCTGCTCGAGCGCATCGTCCTCGCTGCCCGCTTCCGGCTCGAAGGCCATGCCCTGGCCGTTCTCGCGCGCATAGATGGCGACGACGTTGGCGACCGGAACCAGCAGCGAGTGCGGCGCGCCGTTGAAGCGCGCCTGGAAGCTGATGAACTCGTTCTCCATCGACAGCTGATGCGTGGCATCGGGGCCGAGGTTGAGCACGATCTGGCCGTCCTTCGCATAACCCGGAGGGACGCGCGTGCGGGAATCGACGAGGGTCGCCAGGTAAGGCGTGTACCCCTGGTCCACGCACCACTCCCAGATGGCGCGGATCAGGTAGGGCTTGGTGGAAACTGTACTCATGAAAATCCCGTGCGGAGGCAGGCAGACGCAATGCGCTCGCCCGCATCCCGACTAGTCCGCCTCAACGGCGCATCACCTTCTCGGAGGGCGTCAGTGCATCGATGAAACCCTGGCGGCTGAAGATGCGTTCCGCGTACTTCATGAGCGGCGCCGCAGCCTTGGGCAGCTCGATGCCGTAGTGCTCGAGGCGCCACAGCAGCGGTGCGATGGCGACGTCCAGCATCGAAAACTCCTCGCCGAGCATGAACTTCTGCTTGTTGAAGATCGGTGCCAGCTGCGTCAGATGATCGCGCACGTGGGCGCGGGTCTTGTCGACCCCTTTCTGGTTCGCCTCGAGCGCCGGGATGTGCGAAAACAGCTCTTGCTCGAAGGTATGCAGCAGCTGGCGCGCACGGGCGCGCATGATCGGGTCGGGCGGCATCAGCTGCGGATGCGGAAAGCGCTCGTCGATGTACTCGTTGATGATGTTCGACTCGTACAGCACGAGGTCGCGGTCGACCAGCACCGGCACCTGGTTGTAGGGGTTGATGACGGCAATGTCTTCGGGCTTGTTGTAGAGATCGACGTCGATGACTTCGAAATCCATGCCCTTCTCGAACAGGACGATCCGGCAGCGGTGGCTGAACGGATCAGTCGTGCCGGAATACAGGTTCATCATGGTGTTGCCACTCCGGGATACAAAAAGCAAAAGCGCACCACGCGGCTTCGCGTGGTGCGTCTGGGAACGAACAGCTTCAATGAACCACGCGCAGCGGCGCGCGGATCACCGCACATTCAATCAATGAATGTCCTTCCAGTAGTTCTTCTTCAGCGCATACGACAGCACGAACAGGCCGGCCAGGAACAGCAGCACGATCGTGCCGATACTCTTGCGCTTCTCGGCCACCGGCTCGCCCATCCACACCAGGAAGGAGACCAGGTCGGCGATGGTCTTGTCGTACTCGGCAACCGACAGTTTGCCCGGCTTCACCAACTCGAGCGCCGTATGAGTCGTGCCATCGGCGTTCTGGGTGATCTTGGCAGCCTGCTCACCCTGCAGTTCGTACAGCACGTGCGGCATGCCGACGTTGGCGAAGATCGCATTGTTCCAGCCGGTCGGACGGGCCGGGTCACGGTAGAACTGGCGCAGATAGGTGTACAACCAGTCGGCACCGCTACCGAACT
The DNA here is from genome assembly GCA_017302295.1 of Thauera sp. GTDB lineage: Bacteria > Pseudomonadota > Gammaproteobacteria > Burkholderiales > Rhodocyclaceae > Thauera. The sequence continues at coordinate 65,133 of JAFLDS010000005.1, forward strand.
CGGAGGCGCGCGCACGGGCAACGACGGTGAGATCCGGGGGCGCCTTGCCAAACCAGACCTTGGCGTCGTCGCGCTGCATCGCGATCTTCATCAGATCGCCCGTTTTTTCGCCGGTGAACAACAGGTTGTCACGGATCATCTGCTCCGACAGGCCGATGTCCTGCAGCCGGTTGTAGCGGATGAAGGAGGCACCGTGACAGTTCAGGCAGTAGTTCACGAACACCTTGGCGCCATGCTGCAACGCCGCCGGGTCCGTGCTGACCGGCGCCTTGTCGAGATGCAGCGCCGCGCCCGCGGCCATCGCCAGCGCCGGCGCGAACAGGGCAACGGCGGCGGCGCGCTTGATGAAACTCAGGAGACGCGATTTCATTTGAAGTTCACCCTTTCCGGTTCCGGTTTGCACTTGTCGAGCTGGCTGTACCACGGCATCAGCAGGAAGAAGCCGAAATACAGCACCGAGCAGATCTGCGACACCAGGGTACGGCCCGGGGTCGGGGGCAGCACGCCGAGGTAGCCGAGGATGAAGAAGCAGATGATGAAGATAACCAGCGCAGCCTTGAAGACCGGTCCCTTGTAGCGGATCGACTTCACCGGGCTGCGATCCAGCCACGGCAGGAAGGCGATGATCACCACCGACGCGCCCATCGCCACCACGCCCCAGAACTTCGCATCCAGCCCGAACAGCGGGTAGGTCACCGCGCGCAGGATGGAATAGAACGGCGTGAAGTACCACACCGGCGCGATGTGCGGCGGCGTCGTCAGCGGGTCTGCCGGCAGGAAGTTGTTGAACTCGAGGAAGTAGCCACCGCCCTCGGGCGCGAAGAACACCACCGCGCTGAAGACGAACAGGAAGGCCACGACACCGACGATGTCCTTCACCGTGTAGTACGGGTGGAAGGGGATGCCGTCCAGCGGCTTGCCGCTCGAATCCTTCTTCTTCTTGATCTCGACGCCGTCCGGGTTGTTGGAGCCGACTTCGTGCAGCGCCACGATGTGGGCAGCGACGAGGCCGATCAGCACCAGCGGCACCGCGATGACGTGGAAGGAGAAGAAGCGGTTCAGGGTGGCGTCGGACACCACATAGTCACCGCGAATGACCAGCGACAGGTCCGGCCCGATGATCGGAATCGCCGAGAACAGGTTCACGATCACCTGGGCGCCCCAGAACGACATCTGGCCCCACGGCAGCAGGTAGCCCATGAAGGCTTCCGCCATCAGCGCAAGGAAGATCAGCGTACCGAAGATCCAGATCAGCTCGCGCGGCTTGCGATACGAGCCGTAGAGCAGACCGCGGAACATGTGCAGATACACGACGATGAAGAACGCCGATGCGCCGGTGGAGTGCAGGTAGCGGATCAGCCAGCCGCCCGGCACGTCGCGCATGATGTACTCGACGCTGGCAAACGCCACCGGCACGCCGGCCGCGTTCAGCGAGGCATCGGGCTTGTAGTGCATGACCAGGAAGATGCCGGTCACGATCTGGATCACCAGCACCAGCAGCGCCAGCGAACCGAAGAAGTACCAGAAGTTGAAGTTCTTCGGCGCGTAGTACTCGGTCAGGTGACCCTTGATGGAGGACGTGAGCGGAAAGCGCTCGTCGATCCAGTTCAGCACAGCCTGAGATTTGGTCGTCATCGCTTAAGCCTTTCCGTCGTCACCGACGAGGATGGTCGTGTCCGCGAGGTATTTGTGCGGCGGGATCTCGAGGTTGTCCGGCGCCGGCATGCTCTTGTAGACGCGACCAGCGAGGTCAAACTGCGAGCCATGGCAGGGGCACAGGAAGCCACCGGGCCAGTCCGCACCCATGCCGCCCTCCGCTCCGACCTTGAACTTCTCGGACGGCGAACAGCCCAGGTGGGTACAGATGCCGACCGTCACCAGGTACTCCGGCTTGATCGAGCGGTGCTTGTTCTTGGCGTACTCCGGCTGCATCGGCTTGTTGGAGGCCGGATCGCTGACCTTGTCGTCGGTCTTGTCCAGCGACGCCAGCATTTCCGGGGTGCGTCGCAGGATCCACACCGGCTTGCCGCGCCATTCCACCGTCATCATCTCGCCCGGAGCGAGTTTGCCGACATCGGCTTCAACCGGCGCGCCGGCCGCCTTGGCACGCTCTGAAGGCGTCAGACTGGCGACAAACGGCACTGCCGTCGCCACGGCGGCAACGCCGCCGACAGCCGACGTCGCCAGCAGCAAGGTGCGGCGACCGCTGTCCATCTCTTGATCAACGCTCATGACCCTCTTCCCAAAAAGGAAAACGAAAGACCTGGATACAAAAAACCGCCGGATTATATCGAATTCGCTGCAACAGAGAAAGCACGCAAGCCAAACATCCAGACGGGACAAGGCTTTGCGCGAACCACTCGCAGTTGCAGCCCCCCCTGGAAAGGCTCTATATGCGGCAATGCAGCATGACGCTCACAACGATCGGCGCTCGACCAGCGCCTGGGCGATCGTGCCGCTGTCGGTGTGTTCGAGCTCCCCCCCGACCGGCACGCCGCGGGACAGGCGGCTGACCTTGATGCCGCGCGCAGCAAGCAGCGTGGCGATCGTGTGCGCAGTCGCCTCGCCCTCGTTGGTGAAGTTGGTGGCAAGGATGACTTCGCGCACCGCAGGGTCGGCAGCCCGGGCGATGAGCTTGTCGAGCTTGAGTTCGCGCGGACCGAGGCCGTCGAGCGGAGACAACCGCCCCATGAGCACGTAATAGAGACCCGAATAGGACTGCGTCTGCTCGATCATCGCCAGATCGGCTGGCATCTCGACCACGCACAGCAGCGAGGCGTCGCGGCGCGGATTCGCGCAACGCTCGCAGATCTCGCTTTCGGTGAAGGTGTTGCAGCGCTCGCAGTGACGCAGCACGCCCAAGGCGTGGGACAGCGCATGCGCCAGCCTGCCGGCGCCGCGCTGATCGCGCTGCAGCAGGTGATAAGCCATGCGCTGGGCCGATTTCGGCCCGACGCCGGGCAGGCAGCGCAGCGCCTCGATCAACTCGTCGAGGCTGGACGGACTCATGCGCCGGGGACGCTCAGAACGGCAGCTTCATGCCGGGCGGCAGGTTCAGTCCGGAGGTGAAACCGGCCATCTTCTCCTGCGTGGTGGACTCGACCTTGCGCACCGCGTCGTTGACCGCGGCGGCGACGAGATCCTCGAGCATTTCCTTGTCATCCATCACCGAATCGTCGATGGTGACGCGGCGCACGTCGTACTTGCAGGTCATCTGCACCTTGACCATGCCGGCGCCGGACTGCCCCTCGACCTCGACGGTCGCGAGCTGGTCCTGCATCTTCTTCATGTTTTCCTGCATCTGCTGGGCCTGTTTCATCAGGCCGGCAATGCCGCCTTTCATCATGGTGAAGCTCCTGAACGGATTGAGGGTGAGGGAATGGGCCGCGCCGGGCGCGGCGGTCAGATCGGTTTCACCGAGGTTTCGACCAGCGTTGCGTCGAAGCGCTCGATCAGCTCGCGCACGAAGGGGTCACGCTCAAGCGCGGCGACGGCATCGGCGTGCCGCACACGGCGCTCTGCCTCGTCGCGCTGGGCCGGCGTCTCGCCAGCGATGTCGCCGACCTCGATGGATATCTTCAGCGGTCGCCCGAGTGCGGCGCCGAGTTCGTCCTGCACTCGCTCGGGCGCCGAGCGGTTCATGTCCAGCAAGTGGCGATGTGCGGTCGAAAGGCGCAGCCGCAACTGGCCATCGGCATGACCGATCCACTCGCAGTGCTGCGCAAGCTCGCGCACCAGCCCGCCCAGACCGAGCGCGCGGATCACGCCACGCCAGTCGGCGGCAGCCATCAACGCGGCGAGGTCGCCAGTCGCTGCGCTCGGCCCCGACGCCTGCTCCAGCGCCGGTTCAGGCGCCGAAGCCTGGCGCTCCTCGGGCACCGCAACCGGTGCGGGCGCCCTGGCAGCCCGGACCGGCGCGGCGGCAGGGCTCGTCGCAGGCGCCGCGCGCACGGACTCGCCGCGCGCGGCCTCCTCCTCGGGCCACGCTGGCGGCTCGGCCCCGCCGTCGTTGCGGTCCTGTGCGGAAAATGCCTCGGCCGGCAGGTCTTCCCAAGGCGGAATGTCGCGCGTGGGTGCCGTTTGCACCGGGCTTACCCCGGGCGCCTGCACGATCGCGGGCGTCGCCGCGATGGGTGCGGGGGCAGGCGGACGCTGCGACGCGCTCCCATCAGCCGCCGAGGCCGGCCGCGCTGGCGGAACCCCGGCCGCCGCGCGGTCGGGCGCGAGCTGCCGCGCAGCCGGCGGAGCCACCGCCGCAAGGGGCGCGCGCGGCGCCGGCCTGGGCTGCGGGCTGGCCCTGCCCGCGCCACCCTGATCCACCCCCTGGGGCGCACCCAGCGGCGCGGGCTGATCGGGACGAAAGGCGTGCAGCCGCAACAGCGTCATCGTGAAGCCGGTGTATTCGTCCGGCGCCAGGGACAGCTCGTCGCGACCGTGGATCGCAATCTGGTAGGCGAGTTGCAGGTACTCGGCGTCGAAGACTTCCACATAGGGAAGAATGCGCGCCCGCTCGGCCTCGTCGGCGATCGCCGTCGGCGCGAACTGGGCGAGCGCGATCCGGTGCAGCAGCGTCGCCAGGGCCTGCAGCGCTGCGTCGAAGGACAGGCTGCGCGTCTCCATGGCATCGGCGACCGCGAGCAATGCCGGCACGTCAGCCGCGGCCAGCGCGTCGAGCACCGCATAGAGATGATCGTCACCCACCGTGCCGAGCATGTGGGTGACCTGTTCCTCGTCGACCTTGCCGGCGCCGTGCGCGATCGCCTGATCGAGCAGCGACAGCGCATCGCGCATCGAGCCGCTGGCCGCCTTGGCCAGGTGGCGCAGCGCGCCCGCCTCGAAGGGCACCGCCTCGGCGTCGAGGATGCGCGTCAGGTGCTCGACGATATGGCCCTGCGGCATCTGCTTGAGATTGAACTGCAGGCAGCGCGACAGCACCGTGACCGGGATCTTCTGCGGATCGGTGGTGGCGAGGATGAACTTGACGTGCTCGGGCGGCTCTTCCAGCGTCTTCAGCATCGCATTGAAGGCGTGACCGGTCAGCATGTGCACTTCGTCGATCATGTAGACCTTGTAGCGCCCCTGCACCGGCGCATACACCGCCTTGTCGAGCAGCGCCGCCATGTCGTCGACGCCGCGGTTCGACGCGGCGTCCATCTCGACATAGTCGGGAAAGCGGTCGGCATCGATCGCGCGACAGGCGTCACACGCCCCGCAGGGCTCGGCGGTGACGCCGGTTTCACAGTTCAGCGCCTTCGCCAGGATGCGGCTGATCGTCGTCTTGCCCACGCCGCGCGTGCCGGTGAACAGCCAGGCGTGATGCAGCCTGCCGGTGGAGAGCGCGTGCGACAGCGCCCGGACCACGTGCTCCTGACCGACCAGCGTGCCGAAGGACTTCGGCCGCCATTTGCGCGCGAGAACCTGATAGCTCATGGCGGGCGATTCTAGCAGAGCCCCCTTCCTCTTCCCGAGCGGATCGCGCATCGCGCCTCGATAGCTTTTTCAAACGACCAAAATTTGGTCGATTCATTGGGGCTATCTCTTACCAAGCTCTATCGTGAAAGCGTCGCCAGGAAATTTCCGGCACCAAGAGGAGAACCAGACCATGCAAACACCCACTTCGAGCTTCGAACAGGTCTTCGATCTGCTGTGCGAAGTCTGTGCCGCCTTCGCTCTCAGCGTCTGAGCCTCCTGCCAGCTCTCGCATTGTCGGGCCGACACCAGATGGTGCGGCCCGGCATGGCAACTGGCGTGTCCGATGCTTTAATCAGTTGGTGAGCGGGCGGTACGCGCCGCCCGCACTTCATCATGCCCCTCGGCGAAACGGCATGGAGGCGCGGATGCAGCAGCCCCGATCCGACATCGCGACATCTCCTGCGCCCGCCGCGTCGCCGGCGCAGGGCACGAGCGTGGACGCGCCGGCGACGAGCACGCTGGCAGATCTGCTTGCTGTGGCGGGCGTCGGAATCGCCGGCGAACGTCCGTGGGACATGCTCATCCACCACCCGCAGACGGCCGAGCGCATCCTTGCACGCGGCAGTCTCGGGCTGGGCGAGAGCTATATGGACGGCTGGTGGGACTGCGCCCGGCTCGACGAATTCATCGCGCGCATCCTGTTCGCCCGCCTCGACGAGAAGGTTGCAACCCGCGCGCTGATGCTGCAGGGCATCCGCGCCCGCCTGTTCAACCTGCAGAACCTGCGCCGGACCTGGCATGTGGGCGAGGCGCACTACGACCTCGGCAACGACTTTTTCGAGGCCATGCTCGATGGCCGTCTCGCCTACACCTGCGGCTACTGGGCACGGGCGGACAATCTGGACGATGCCCAGGCCGCCAAGCTCGACCTCATCTGCCGCAAGCTCGGCCTCGAGCGCGGCATGCGCCTGCTCGACATCGGCTGCGGTTGGGGCAGCCTGATGAAGTTCGCGGCGGAACATTACGGGGTCGAATGCGTCGGCCTCACCATCTCGCGCGAGCAGGCCGAGCATGGGCAGGCGCGCTGCGCCGGCCTGCCGGTCGCCTTTCGCCTGCAGGACTACCGGCAGTTCAACCGCGGCGGCAGCGAGCGTTTCGACCGCGTCGCCTCGGTCGGCATGTTCGAACACGTCGGCCACAAGAACCACCGCGCCTTCTTCGCCATGGCCCGCCGCAGCCTGAACGACGACGGGCTCTTCCTGCTGCACACGATAGGCAAGAACCTGCGGCGCACGCCGACCGATCCCTGGATCGACCGCTACATCTTTCCCAACGGCGACCTGCCCTCGCTCGGCCAGATCGCCGACGCCTGCGAAGACGATTTCATCATCGAGGATGTGCACAACTTCGGCGCCGACTACGACCGTACGCTGATGGCCTGGCACGCGCGCTTCGAGGCTGCCTGGCCGGATTTCGCCGAGCGCTACGGCGAACGCTTCCGCCGCACGTGGCGCTACTACCTGCTGGCCTGCGCAGGCACCTTCCGCGCGCGCACCAACCAGCTTTGGCAGATCGTGCTGTCGCCGCTCGGGGTGCGCGGAGGCTACCGCCGGCCGGCGTAGAGAGTCGAATAAACTATCGCGATTTTTAAATCGTTAAATTTGCACTATCGACCACCGGACGCCATCATCGAGTCATCGGGATCACCTGCATCCCCGTCTCACCCGGAGTCCGATCATGGTCGCGAAAGTCGCCCGCCTGCATTTCCAGCCTGCCACGCCGGCCGGCGCATTGCGCGCCATCAGCGGCTGGCTCATCGTCCTTGCCGGCCTTGCCGTGCTGATGGCCGACGCGGTGCGCAACATCGACGGTTTTGCCGCGCCCCTGTCCAGCGCGCTCGCCGGTGGCGCGATGTCGGCGGCCGCGACCGCGCTTGGCGCCGTGCCGCTCCTGGTGATGCGACGCATCAGTGCAGGCATGCAGGGCATGCTGCTTGGGCTTGGCGCCGGCGTGATGCTCGCTGCGAGCGTGTTCTCGCTGCTGCTGCCCGCCTTCGATGCCGCCCACGCCCAGGGCCTTTCCCCGAGTGCGGCAACGCTGCTGATCGCAACCGGCGTCGCCGTCGGTGCCGCAGCACTGCTCGCGATGGACCGGGCCTTGCCCCACGAGCACGCACCCGGCGCGGGGCGCACCGGCACCGCCGTCTGGCTGTTCGTGTTCGCGATCGCGGTTCACAACATTCCCGAGGGGCTCGCCATCGGCGTCGCCTCGGGCATCGATGGCGGCGCAGGCGGCGGCACCGTCGCGACGGGCATCTCGCTGCAGAACGTGCCCGAAGGCCTGATCGTCGCACTCGCTCTCGTCACAGCGGGCTACAGCCGCCTGTTCGGCCTTGGGGTGGCCGCGGCGTCGGGCCTGATGGAGCCGATCGCGGCGGTCGCAGGCTCGATGGCGGTGTCCGTCTCGAGCGCCTTGCTGCCCTGGGGGCTGGCGGGCGCAGCCGGCGCGATGCTCTTCGTGGTGAGCCACGAGATCATTCCCGAATCCCACCGCCGCGGCCACGAGACGCTGGCGACAGCAGGCCTGATGGCCGGCTTCGTCGGCATGATGCTGATGGACGGCCTGCTCGCCTGAGCCCGGCAAGGCTCAAAAGGAGAACGGGCTCGCGGCAAGCCGGGAGCCCGTTCATGTTGTTTGGGTGGCGAGCCCGACCCCCGGCACTTGCAGGGAACGGCTGTGGCTGCTGCCTTCCGGCCCTGACCAGGTTCACCGCGCTGCAATGCGGGGAGACCCGCCACGGCCAGCATTGTAGCCGCGATGACGCGGTGGCGCACGGGGAATTCATCGGCGGATGCGAAGTCCCCAATCCGGCCACGCGGACCTGGATGCGCTCCGTCGGGCTGCGCAACGCAACCTCGCTGCTGCGGAGAGGTATCCTTCGCCTCGTTAAGAAACGTGACACCCCGATGGAGCTCCCATGTCCCACGCTGCCCAGCAACTTTTCCGCGAACGCTACGGCGACGACAGCCTGCCGGCCCCCGGCGCCTGGTCGCCGATCATCGAACATCTGCTCGGCCACAGCTCGGATCGCGCCTTTCTCGCCGACCCGGTGAGCGACGATCAGCTCACCGCCATCGTCGCCGCCGCGCAGTCGGCGGCCAGCTCGTCCAACCTGCAGGCATGGAGCGTGATCGCGGTGCGCAACCCGGCAACGCGTGCAGCACTCGCCGAACTGGCCGGCGATCAGGCGCATGTGCGCGATGCGCCACTGCAACTCGTCTGGCTTGCCGACCTCGCGCGCCTTGAACACATCGCACACCAGGACGGACGGGCTTCGGCCGCGCTCGACTATCTCGAGATGTTCGTCGTCGGCGTCATCGATGCGGCACTCGCCGCTCAGAACGCGGTGGCGGCAGCAGAGTCGCTCGGCCTGGGCACGGTGTACATCGGCGGCATGCGCAACAAACCGGAAGAGGTTGCCGCCCTGCTCGACCTGCCGCCCAAGGTGGTGGCGGTGTTCGGCATGTGCGTCGGCACGCCGGACCCGGCCCGGCCGTCGGCAGTCAAACCGCGCCCGCCTCAGTCCGTGGTGCTGCACCACGAACGCTACACCCCGCTCGAAATGCAGGATGTCGGCATCGAGGCCTACAACCGGGCAATGGCACGTTTCTATGAAACGCAGAAGATGAACGTGCACGGCACGTGGGCCGTGCACTCGGCCAAGCGCGTCGCCGGCCCGGAGACGCTCTCGGGCCGCGATCGCCTGACGGAAGCGCTGCACAACCGAGGCTTCGTGCTGAAATAGCGTCCCTCCGGAGCCGGGCGGATGCTGCCGGTGACGGCGACAACATTCGCCCGGCTTAATGACTGCAATTCATAAGCAAATCATTTTATACTGCTTCTTCAATCTAAAGTCGGCGGTTAAGCTTGCACCCCTGCCCGAAAGTCCGGGTGCCCGTTTGCAGAAATCGCCATGCTGAAAAAAATCTCCCTTGCCGCCGCACTCGTCGTCGGCACCCTCCCCGCCCTCGTTCCGACGGCAGCCCTCGCCAATACGCCGGCTGCCGCCGTTCCGGCCGCAACATCCGCCCTGCTCAAGCCCCAGGACCTGAAGGCAGTGCTCGGCCAGCCGGATGTCCGCATCCTCGACATCCGCGCGGAGAAGGACTATGCCGCCGGCCACATCCCCGGCGCGATCAATACGCCCTACGCCCTCTACCGCGGACCGCAGGACAACCCGGGTGCGCTTCAGTCCGAAGCCAAACTGACCGAAGTGCTGCGCAAGGCCGGCCTTGATGCCAACAGCCGCGTCGTCGTCGTCCATGCCGGCAGCGACCACACCGATTTCGGCGCCGCAGCCCGTGTCTACTGGACGCTGAAGGCGGGCGGCCTTACCCGTCTGTCGATCGCCGACGGCGGCACCGCGGCATGGAAGGCTGCCGGCGGCGCACTGGAAACCGCAGCACCCAACGTGGCGCCCAGCCAGTTCAGCTACCGCTACGACAAGTCGATGATCGCCACCAAGGACGAGATCGCCGCTGCGGTGCAGGCAGGCAAGGCCCCGGTGCTGCTCGACGCCCGCCCGGCGAGCTTCTTCAAGGGCGAGCAGCGCGCCGACGCTTCGGCCCGCTACGGCACGCTGCCGGGCGCCCGGGCGCTCGACAACGCGGGCTTCTTCGCCAAGGGCCAGGTCACGCTCAAGCCCGACGCCGAGCTGCGCACGCTCGTCCAGCAGGCCGGCGTCGATTCGGCACCGACCGTGTCCTTCTGCAATACCGGCCACTGGGCGGCGACCAACTGGTTCGTTCTGTCGGAAATCGCCGGCAACAAGAACGTGAAGCTCTACCCCGAGTCGGTGGTCGAGTGGAGCAAGAGCGACCTGCCGATGGACAACGAGCCCTCGCGCGTGACCGCGCTGCTTCAGGACGCCAAGCGTTCCCTGGCGAAGTAAGCGGCACGGGTTCCCGACATGTGTTTCCTGATTCGCCTCCTGCTCGTCGCAGGCGGTCTGGCCGGCGTTTTTGCCGTCACCCTGGCAGGCGGCCTGCGCCAGGGCCTGCTCGCCCTGCTCGGCATCGGCTTCGGCGCCGTGCTGCAGGGCGCGCGCTTCGGTTTCACCACCGGCTGGCGCGACTACATCGAACGCCGCGATCCGCAGGGCCTGTGGGCGCAGATGCTGCTGCTGGTGCTCGCCGCGGCGTTCACGCTGCCGCTGATCGCGAGCCATCCGGGCGAGCTCGTCGGCGCCGTCGCGCCGTTGACGATCAGCCTGGTGCTGGGCGCTTTCCTGTTCGGCGCGGCGATGCAACTGGCCGACGGCTGCGGCTCCGGCACCCTGTACAAGGCCGGCGGCGGTGCGCCGATCTCGTTCGCCGTGCTGCCCACCTTCGCCATCGGAAGCTTCCTCGGCGCCTCGCACCAGCCGGCGTGGATCGGCCTCGGCGGCCTGCCGCCGGTGGATCTGCTGCGCTACGGCTGGCCGGTGGCGCTGGGCATCACCGTCGTTGGCTGCGGTCTGGTGTCATGGTTCGCGGCGCGCGGCGCGAAAAAGCACCGTGCGGCCAATCCTTCCGCTAACTCCTCCACGGTCGCTGGACCGGGCTGGTCGAGGCGGTGGTGGATCGGCGCGCTGCTGCTTGCCGCACTCTACGCCCTGCATCTGGTCGTCGCCGGCCAGCCTTGGGGCATCGTCTACGGCATCGGCCTGTGGGGTGCAAAGCTGGTCGCTGCCTTGGGCTGGAGTCCGGTTGGTGACGCCTTCTGGGGCGTTGATCCGCACGCGGTGCGCCTTGCGGAGCCGGTCCTCGCAGACGTGACCTCGGTGACCAACTTCGGCCTGATCTATGGGGCACTGGCTGCCTCGCGCTGGAACGGCCCGGCCGATTTCCGCGCACCGACGGCAAAGCGCCTGATCGCGGGCGCGGTGGCCGGCCTGGTGATGGGCTACAGCGCCCGCATGGCCTTCGGCTGCAACGTGGGCGCCTTCCTGGGCGGCATCGCCTCGGCCAGCATGCACGGCTGGGTGTGGTTCGCGCTGGCCTTCGCCGGCTCGATGGTGGGCGTACGCCTGCGCCAGCGCGTGAGCGCGTGATGGAGACCCGGACATGAACGGAAGACGACTCTTCAGCCTGATCTCCAACCTGTTCTGGGTGCTGGTTGTAGCGCTGATCGCTCTGGACACCGCCAGCAGCACCGGCTCGCGTGTCGAACCGCCGCCGATCGCCCTCGGCAGCGGGCAGGCGGCCAGTGGGGGGCATTGCTCGGGGCGGTGAATGTTCATGGCATTCTCTTGCCATGACTCACCACCTTGCCCTTCCCGGCCGGGGAGTTCATCGCGAGATCCCCGGCCGGAGCCACGCCGGGAATTTGCTCCGCAGGCTGCGGAACTCGCCGTCGCTGCGCTCGGCTCAGACAGTCCTCGCCTGCTCTGCAAACACCCAGCGCGTCTCCGGCCTGCCGACGCAGCAATTCTGCGACCTTGACATAGCCCGTCTGAGGCGCAGACGCTCTCTCACTTATCGTTTCGCCCTCAATGAGCACGCACGATGCGAGGTCCTGGCCGTGTCGGGTGTTTGTGGAGAGGGCGAGGACTGTCTGAGCCCAAAGGGCGAGTTCCGCAGCCCTCGGAGCAAACACTCGGCGCGGTCAGGACCGGATCAGCGGCAAGATCAGAACGTCAATGCCCCAGCAAAGCGAACCTGGTCTTCCGGACTTGGCCATCAGGCCGCGCTCCTCCCCGCCGCCACCATCCGCCTGATCTCCGGCACGCACGAGCCGCACGACGTGCCGCACTTGAGCTTCTCCTGAAGCGCATCGAAATTGTCCCCGCCGGCGATCGCCGCCGCGATATCGGTTTCGGATACGTTCAAACAGTTGCAGATCACCCGCCCCCTGCCCTTCGCCGCCGCCGGCGGTGCGGACAGCGGCGCCAGCAGCCAGCGGCGCAGCTCCGCCGTCGATTGCTGCTCCACCATCACATCACGCAGCCAGGCGCCCGCCACGGTTTCCCCCGCCAGACGCAAGCCCACCAAGCGGTCGTCGACGATCAACGCACGCTTGCTGATGCCGCGCCGGGTGTCGCTGTAGGACAGTGCATCCTGGGTATCGAGACCGACCAGCGCGTCGAGCTCCTCCAGCCAGGTCTCCGGGATCGGCTGGTCGTGCGCAATGCGCATCACCACCGCGGCATTGTCGCGGCCGGCCAGCACCAGCGACGCGTAGGCGAAGCGTTCCAGCCAGGGCACCAGAGCCTCCGCATACTCGGTGGCGGCGCGCGCGCTCGTTTCGGCGCGCATCAGCAACATCTGCTGCGGCAGCTCGACCTTGTCGATGCGGATCGCCGCATGCTTGAGTTCCGGCTGCTTCGAATACGGATCGAAATCGCCCGCCATCAGCACATTGATGCCGGCCGAGTTGAGCACGTTGCGCCCCCAGTGCATGGCGACGAAGGCTTGGCCCTTGCGCACCTCGTCGGCGGCGACCGCACGCAGCACGATCTCGCCACGCCGGCTTTTCACCTTCACCAGCTCGCCACTCTTCACGCCGCGCACCGCCATGTCGTCGGCGTTGAGTTCGATGCGCGCCTCGTCCACATGGCTGTACAGCCGCGCCACCTTGCCGGTGCGGCTCATGCCGTGCCACTGGTCGCGCAACCGGCCGGTGTTGAGGTGGATCGGATAGCGCGCATCGACCTTCTCCACCGTGGTCGACTGCACCGGCACGACGAAGCGCGCGCGACCATCCGCGGTCGGGAAACGGCCGTCGGCGTACAAGCGCACGCGACCGGCCATGTCGGCGACGTCCGTGCCGGCGGGATACGGCCACTGCTGCGGACCGACGGCATCGAGCAGCGCGTAGTCGAGGCCGGTGATGTCGAGGTCGCGACCGGCGGTGCTAGCCACATGCTCGGCGAAGACCGCCTCCACATCGTCGTAGCCGAACATCGTGGCGGCCTGCGGTTTGCCGATCAGCGGTCCGAGCGCGCGCGCGAAATCGCACACGATGCGCCAGTCCGGCCGCGCCTCGCCGGGCGGCGGCAGCGCGCGGTGCACATGGGTGATGCGGCGCTCGGAGTTGGTGACGGTGCCCTCCTTTTCGCCCCAGGTCGCCGCCGGCAGCATCAGGTCGGCGAAAGACGCGGTCTCGGTGCTGCGATAGGCCTCCTGCAGCACGACGAAGTCGCAGCGCTGCAGCGCCTCGCGGACCAGCTCCAGCTCGGGCAGCGACTGCGCCGGGTTGGTGCAGGCGATCCACAGCGCCTTCACCTTGCCCTCGCTCGCCGCGCGGAACAGCTCGACCGCGGTCAGGCCGGGGGTGTCGGGCACGCTGTCGACACCCCACAGCCGGGCGACTTCCGCGCGGTGCGCGGGGTTGGCCATGTCGCGGTGCGCCGAGATCAGATTGGAGAGGCCGCCCACCTCGCGCCCGCCCATCGCATTGGGCTGGCCGGTGAGCGAGAACGGGCCGCAGCCCGGCTTGCCGATCTTGCCGGTGGCGAGCGACAGCGCGATCAGCGCCGCGCCGTTGTGCGTGCCGTGCGCGGACTGGTTCAGGCCCTGGCACCACAGCGACATTGCCGCCGGCGAGCTTCCCCACCAACGCGCGGCGGTGACGATGTCCTCCGCCTTCACGCCGCACACCTGCGCCGCCACCGCCGGCGTCACGTCGCGCACATGGTCGCGCAGCGCATCGAAGCCTTGGGTGTGGGCGGCGATGAAGGCTTGATCGACCATGCCCTCCCACAGCAGCACGTGCAGCATCGCGTTGTACAGCCAGATGTCGGTGCCGGGCAGGATCGCCAGGTGCAGGTCGGCAGCCGAGGCGGTGTCGGTGCGGCGCGGATCGACGACGATGATCTTCATGTCGGGCCGAGCCTTCTTCGCATCCTCGATGCGGCGGAAGGCCACCGGATGCGCATAAGCCGGGTTGGCACCGGCGATCAGGATGCAGTCGGCGTGGGCGAAATCCTCGTAGGCGCAGGGCGGCGCGTCGGCGCCCAGGGTCTGCTTGTAGGCGGCGACCGCGCTCGACATGCACAGGCGCGAGTTGGTGTCGACGTTATTGCTGCCGATCAGGCCCTTCATCGCCTTGTTGAAGACGTAGTAGTCCTCGGTCAGCAACTGGCCGGAGATGTAGAAGGCCACCGCATCCGGGCCGTGTTCGTTGATCACGGCGGCGAAGCGCTGCGCTGCGGTTTCGATTGCCTCGTTCCAGCCCACGCGCCTGCGCGCCTCGCCACGCGCGCCGCGCAGCTCCGGGTAGAGCAGGCGGGTCTCGGGCAGCGCGGTGAGATGCAGCGTCGCACCCTTGGTGCACAGGCGGCCGAAGTTGGCCGGATGCCCGGGATCGCCGCGCACGCCGCTGATGCGCTCGGCATCATGCTCGATCAGCACGCCGCAGCCGACGCCGCAATACGGACAGGTCGCCTTCGTTTCCATCTTGGGTTGCACGATCGGGATCATGGCTTGGGCTCTTTCTAGTGGCGGCTCAGCAGGTAGATCAGGACGACATTGAGCAGCAGCGAGGCGCCGGCGACGATCTTCAGCGCGAGGCGCGGATTACGCTCGACCAGCGGCATGCGACGGCGCGTTGCGAGCGGGCGCGCGGCGCCACGCTCGAGCGCAAGGAGGAACTCCTCGGCAGTCTCGAAGCGGTCCTTCGGTTCGCGCGCGCAGGCCTTAACCAGAACGCTCTCCAGCCATTCGGGCGTGTCGGGGCGGTAGCGGGTGGGCGGCACCGGTTCGCCGAAGTTCGGCCGCTGGAAGGGCTCGACCTCGCCATAGGGGTACTTGCGCGTCAGCAGTTCGTACAGTGTGACGCCGCAGGCGTAGAGGTCGGACGACTCGGTGGCGGCGCCCCCGGCGAACAGCTCGGGTGCCATGTAGGACGGCGTGCCCGGGTTGTTGATCTCGGCCAGATCCTCGGCGTCGGAGGCGGCCACGCCGAGGTCGAGCAGGCGCAACTGGCCGCTGCGGTCGATATGCACGTTGTCGGGCTTCACGTCGCGATGGACGATGCCGAGCCGGTGCAGCGTGGCAACGCGGCGCAACAGCGCGCGGCCGATCACCACCAGCTCGTGCGGCGGGTAACGATGGCCGCGCGCGAGGCTCGCCTTCAGCGTCTCGCCCTCGTGCCAGCTCATCAGGTAGTACAGGTGCGCGCGCTGCGGGTGGTCGCACACTTGCGGGAAGCCCTGCCCCGGCACGCGGCGCGCGAGCCATTCCTCTCGCAACAAGGCGCTCACCGCCTCGTCGTCGCCCGCGTCCGGCAGCAAGGTCTTCAGCACGAGCGCCTCCTGGGTGGCGAGGCGGGTGACGCGGTAAAGCAGCGTGACGCGCGATTCGTGCAGCAGTTCCTCCACGCACAAGCCGTCGAGCACCTCGCCCGCCTTCAGCCGTGGCGGCAGCGGCAGGCGCCGGCCGTCGGCGAGGCGGTCGCGCAGATTGTCCGCTGGCAGCGCGTCGACATTGGCCACCAGCGCGGTGCTGTTGTCGGAGGCGCCGCGCCGCAGCGCCTCGAGCGCCAGCGCCTCCGCGGCCGCCTGCGCATCGGCGTGAGCCGCGAGCACTTCGGCGATGCCTCCGTCGCCGAGTGCGTTCCACACGCCGTCGGTGGCGAGCACGAAGCGATCGCCCGCCACCAGTTCGGCGTCGTCGTAATCGACCAGCAGCCGCGCCTCGAGTCCGATCGCGCGGCGCAGCACATTGTTCAGCTCCGGGTGCTCCCAGGTGTGATCCTCGGTCAGGCGCAGCAGCTCGCCGCCGCGCCAGCGGTAGGCGCGCGAGTCGCCGACGTGGGCGACGTAATAGCGCCGCCCGCGCAGCACCAGCGCGGTGAGCGTGGTGGCCATCCCGGCGTACTCGCGCGCCTTCGCCGACTGGCCGAGCAGCCAGCGGTTGACGGCGCCGAGCACGGTATCGATGGATTTCTCGACGCCCCAGGTGTGCGGCGTCGAGAAATAGTCGGCGAGCAGGCTGCGCACCGTCTGCTCGGCGGCCTCGCGGCCGTGGGCATGCCCGCCGACGCCGTCGGCTACCGCCAGCAGCATGCCTTTCGCCGCGAGTTCCGCCCCCTCGGGGGTGGCCGCGCCGACGAAGTCCTCGTTGCGCGGCCGCGGCCCCTGCTGGCTGGCATGGCCGAGGCTGACCTGCAGCGAGGCGTCGGTGCGCGGCGCGCCACCCGCAGCCGCCGCCGGCGGTGTCGCAGCGGGGATCTCGATCATCGTGCCCACGGCCTCTCCTCTCGCGCCTGCCGTCGCCGACCCTTCAGATCTTCGCCGCGGTCAGGTGCGCGGCGCCCCAGGTGGTACGCCAGCGCGTCTTCACCGCAGTCAGGCCGATCAGCGCGATCAGCGCCAGCGCGGCGAAGATCAGGAAGCCCGCCTGGTAGCTGCCGGTCATCTGCTTCGAATAGCCCAGCGAGGAGGCGAGGTAGAAGCCGCCAACGCCGCCGGCCATGCCGACCAGCCCCGTCATGACGCCGATCTCCTTCCTGAAGCGCTGCGGCACGAGCTGGAACACCGCGCCGTTGCCCATGCCGAGCGCCAGCATGGCGCCGACGAAGACGACCAGCGCCATCCAGGCCTCGGGCAGGCCGAAGCTGACGATCGCCAGGAACACCGCGGCGAGGACGTACATCAGGGTCAGCGACTTCACGCCACCGACGCGGTCGGCCACGTTGCCGCCGATCGGGCGCACCAGCGAACCGGCAAACACGCAGCCGGCGGTGAAGAAGCCCGCCGTCTTCGGATCGAGCCCGTATTGGGTATTGAAGTAGATCACCAGCGAGGACGCCAGGCCAACGAAGCCGCCAAAGGTTACCGCATAGAAGAACATGAACCACCAGGCGTCCTTGTCCTTCAGCACTTTCAGGTACTCGCCGACCGTCTTCGGCGGCGGCGCGTCGGGTGCGTCCTTGGCCATGAAGCAGAAGGCGACGAGGACGATCACCAGCGGGATCAGCGCGAGGCCGAACACGTTGTTCCAGCCGAAGGCCATCGCCAGGCCGGGCGCGAACAGCGCGGCCAGTGCGGTGCCCGAGTTCCCTGCGCCGGCGATGCCCATCGCGGTGCCCTGGTGTTCGGCCGGATACCAGCGCGAAGCGAGCGGAAGCGCGGCGGCGAAGGACGCGCCGGCCACGCCGAGGAACACGCCCAGCACCAGCACCTCGCTGAAAGAATGCACCCCCGCCGCCCAGGCGTAGGCCAGCGCGGCGATGACGATCACCTGGCCGATGATCGCGGCCTTCTTCGGCGACAGTCGGTCGACGAGCACGCCCATTACCAGGCGCAGCAGCGCACCGGCGAGCACTGGCGTCGCCACCATGAGGCCCTTCTGCGCGTGCGAGAGGCCAAGGTCGCTGGCGATGCCCACGGCAAGGGGGCCGAGCAGCACCCACACCATGAACGCGAGGTCGAAATAAAGGAAGGCGGCTAGCAGCGTGGGCGTATGGCCGGCCTGAAGGAAGGATTTCTTGTCCATGGGGAAAGCTCCTGTAGGGGATGGGGGAAAGCTTTTTCTGGTGCTCAGACCTTCAGCCGGACCTGGCCCTCGGCCACGGTGACGTCGAAGGCGCGCGTGCAGCCGATGTCGGGCGCCACCGCCTCGCCGCTGGCGAGTTCGAACTTCCAGCCGTGCAGCGGGCAGGTGACCTGACGGCCATGGACGATGCCCTGCGACAGCGGGCCGGCTTTGTGCGCGCAGCGGTCCTGCAGCGCGAACACCTCGTCTTCGGCGTTGCGGAACACGGCGATGTCGCCGTGCGCGGAATGCACCACGCGCGCGCCCAGCACCGGGATGTCCTGCAGCGCGCAGATCGTCTTCCAGTCGGCGGCATTCACCGCCGCCGTCAGCTTGTCGAGTTCGGTCATCATCATTCTCAGGCTTCCAGGGTTTCGAACTGGCGGCGCAGCGGCGCGGCGGCATCGACGGCGGCACGCTCGGCCCACGGGTCCTTGTAGTCCTGCACCGCGAACAGCAGGCGGGCGTACAGGGCCTTGCGGTTCTCCGCGTCATCGACGACGAGCTTCTTCACATGTTCGAGGCCCACCCGATGCACGTAGTGCACCGTGCGCTCGAGATAGAAGCCCTCCTCGCGGTAGAGCTGCAGGAAGGCGGCGGAGTACTCCCTGACCTCCTCGCTGGTCGAGACCTTGCACAGGAACTGCGCGACCTCGGTCTTGATGCCGCCGTTGCCGGCGACGTAGAGCTCCCAGCCGGAATCGACGCCGATCACGCCGACGTCCTTGATGCCGGATTCGGCGCAGTTGCGCGGGCAACCGGACACCGCGAGCTTGACCTTGTGCGGGCTCCACATGCCGAACAGCATCTTCTCCAGATCGACGCCCATCGCCATCGAGCGCTGGGTGCCGAAGCGGCAGTGCTCGGAGCCGACGCAGGTCTTCACCGTGCGGATGCTCTTGCCGTAGGCGTGGCCGGAGGCCATGCCGAGGTCCTTCCACACCTTGGGCAGGTCCTCGCGCTTGATGCCGAGCAGGTCGATGCGCTGGCCGCCGGTCACCTTCACCGTCGGGATCGCGTATTTGTCGGCGACGTCGGCGATGCGGCGCAGCTCGTCCGGCGTGGTGATGCCGCCGAGCATGCGCGGCACCACCGAATAGGTGCCGTCCTTCTGGATGTTGGCGTGCGAGCGCTCGTTGATGAAGCGGCTCTGCGGGTCGTCCTGCGCCTCGTGCGGCCAGGTCGAGATCAGGTAGTAGTTCAGCGCCGGGCGGCAGGTCGCGCAGCCGTTGGGCGTCTTCCAGTCCATGAAGGCCATGGCGTCGGGAATCGTCAGCAGCTTGTGCTGGCGGACCGCCTTGCGCACGTCGCCGTGCGACAGGTCGGTGCAGGCGCACACAGGCTTGTCGAATGCGCTGACCGCCTGGTAGGCACCGCCCACGGTGGAGGCGAGGATCTGTTCCACCAGGCCGGTACAGGAGCCGCAGGACGACGCCGCCTTGGTGTGCTTCTTCACCTCGTCGAGCGAGAACAGCCCCCTCTCCTTGATCGCCTTGACGATGGTGCCCTTGCACACGCCGTTGCAGCCGCACACCTCGGCGGTGTCGGGCATCGCCGCCGCCTTGTTCTCGCCCTTGTGGCCGGCGTCGCCCAGATGATTCTGGCCAAACATCAGGTGATCGCGGATCTCGTGGATGTCCTGCTGATCCTTCATCAACTGGAAGTACCAGGCGCCGTCCGCGGTGTCGCCATACAGCACCGAGCCGACGATGCGGTTGTGCTTGATCACGATGCGCTTGTACACGCCGCCCTGGCGGTCGTGCAGCACGATGTCCTCGGTGTCCGGCCCGCCCGAGAAGTCGCCCGCGGAGAACACGTCGATGCCGGTCACCTTGAGCTTGGTGGACGTCACCGACCCCTGGTAGCGGCCGATGCCGAAGTTGGCGAGATGGTTGGCGCACACCTTGCCCTGCTCGAACAGCGGCGCGACCAGGCCATACACCGTGCCGCGATGCGCGACACACTCGCCCACCGCGTAGATCCGCGGGTCGGTCACGGTCTGCAGCGTGTCGGACACATGGATACCGCGCACCCGGCCGCTGCCGCAGTAGAGGCCGGCGGCCTCGGCCAGCGCGTAGTTGGGCCGGATGCCGGCGGCAACCACCACCAGGTCCGCCGGGATCTGGGTGCCGTCCTTGAAGCGCACCGCCCCCACCCTTTCCGCCTCGCCCTCCAGCAAGGCCTCGGTCTGGCGCGCCAGCAGGAACTTCATGCCCTTCGCCTCGAGCGAGGCCTGCAGCATGTCGGCGGCGGCCTTGTCGAGCTGGCGCTCCATGATCCATTCGGCCAGATGCACCACGGTCACGTCCATGCCGCGCAGCATCAGTCCATTGGCCGCCTCCAGCCCGAGCAGGCCGGCGCCGATCACCACCGCGTGCGTGTGGCATCCGGCCGCGGCGATCATCGCCTCGGTGTCGGCGATGTCGCGGTAGCCCAGCACACCGGACAGCTCCTTGCCGGGGATCGGCGGCATGAAGGGAACGGAGCCGGTGGCGAGCAGCAGGCGGTCGTATTCGGCCTCGGTCACGCTGCCGTCCTCGGCCTCGGCGATCACCTTGCGCTTCACGCGGTCGATCTTGGTGACCGTCTTGCCGGCATGCAGGGTGATGCCGTTGTCGCGGTACCAGTCGAGATCGTTGAGCATGATCTCCGGCAGCGTCATCTCGCCCGCCAGCACCGGCGACAACAGGATGCGGTTGTAGTTTCCATGCGGCTCGGCGCCGAACACGGTGACGTCGTACAGATCGGGGGCGAGTTTCAGCAGCTCCTCGACGGTACGCACTCCGGCCATGCCGTTGCCGACGAGGACGAGTTTCTGTTTCTTCATGGCGGCTTCACTCCACAAGAGGCAATAAAAAACGGCGTCGCGCCATCCACGGGAAATCACTTCACCCCGCGCGATGACGGACGCCGTTGTCCGCATGCTCCGCAACAAGCACTGCGCCGGAACTTCGTTGCTCCAGCCTTCACCCTCTCTAAAGCAGGATCGATGCCAGCCCCACCAAAAACCCGCACCACATTGAATATAAAACGTTTTATATTATTTTTTCGGACCGACCGAGCCTCGCCGCCCGCGTCCTCGCACCAGCCCGGTGCATCACGGCTCATGCTGCACCACAACATCACACATGCCGGATGGGCGCGATGGCTACCGCTGAAAACTCAACCGGGCAACCCGCCGCCTGTGCGGCCGGCTGCCCGGATGGGCCGCTCGACGCGGCTCGTCAGGCGGCGTGCCTGCGCTCGTCCCTGAGTACAAAGGAGGTGATCGCCGCCCGCGCCGCTACAAATGCCGGGGCAGTGGCAAGCATCTGGCGATCACGGGGGCGTTCGAGTTTCACGTCGAGGATGTCGCTCGCCAGCGTCCGACCGCCGGACAGCAGCACGACACGGTCGCACAGCAGCAAGGCCTCGTCGGCGTCACGTGTCGCCAGCACCAGTGTCATCCCGGTTTCGCCAAGAATCGTCGCCAGTTCGTCCTGCAGGCGGGCGCGCGCCGGCGCGTCGAGCATCGCAAAGGGATCGTCGAGCAGCAGGATGAGGGGCTGCATCGCCAGCGCACGCGCGAGGCCGACACGTTGCTTCATGTCGATCGGAATCTCGTGCGGAAACCATGCCTCGGCCTGGGTCAACGCCAAGCGGGCGAGTGCATCATGCGTGCGCTGCTTGAGCTTTGCCTTACCCTCCTTGGCGCCGAACACCCGCTCCACCGCGAGATAGACGTTGTCGAAGCAAGTCAGCCAAGGCAGCAGCGCATGGTTCGGGAACACTACGGCACGATCCGGCCCCGGGCCGGTCACCCGCCGGTCGTTGCACAGGATCAGACCGGCGGCGGGCCGGACGTGGCCTGCGATCAGATTCAGCAGCGCAGACTTTCCGGCGCCGGGGGCGCCGATCAGCCCGATGCGCTCACCCCGGTCAATGTCGAGCGTGATGTCGCACAACAGGCCGCGCCTGCCGTGCTGCCTGTGCCCCGGGCGCGCTACCGCTTCACTTACGTTTTCCATGCGCACGATCTTCTTCATGCTGCTGTCTCCTCTCTCAACGCATGTGGTGGGTCAGGCGGTGAAACGGCAACGGCGTCCATCCCCGCCGGGCAGGCCATTGCCTGCCTTACCGGAATGGACGCCGTTGTCCAGGACCGCGATGCCGTCGGGCCGTTACCCGCCATTGGAAGGACCGCCGATGGCCCGTCTCGATCGTGACGAACGCATCAACCGTGCCAGGCGACCAGGAGCGGCAGGCGCAGGAGATCACGGAGGTGCGGCGCTGACGCGCCGTATCGGGCACTGCGACAGTGCGACGGACCTCGGGCTCCGCACAGCCCTGGTGCGACGCGTCGGCGCCCTGGCTCAGGGCCCGGGCGGCAGCAGATTGGCCATGTCGATCAGGTTGCGGGCCACGTCCACCATGCGGCGCCCCTGGTTCATCGACGTCTGGCGCAGCACGCGGTAAGCCTCGTCCTCGCCAACGCCGTGATGCGCCATCAGCAGGCCCTTGGCGCGCTCGACGAGCTTGCGTTCGTCGAGCGCTGCGCGAACCGCGGCAAGTTCGTCGCTCATCTGCTGCAGCCGGAGCGACTGCGCCTGCATGATGTCGACGATGGAGCGGGAAAGCCGCGGCCCCAGTGCGGCTTCCGCAGCGCCACGCCGCTGATGCTGATCGCCGATGTCGTCGAGAGCCACCGACCGCATGCCCGGATCGGCCTGCGCCCCCTCCGCCGAGAAGGCCGCGAGCAAGCTCTGCTGGTCCTCCAGTTCCGCGCGAGTCGCGGCGATCCGTCGGGCGCATTCGTCGCGCAGACTGGTGGCGAGATGGATCTCGGCGCGGTGCATCAGGTCGAGTCGCTGCGAGCAGCAATCGAACCAGGCGTCCGTGAGCCTGCGGTCCAGCCCGCCGGCGAGCGAAGACAGCAGGATGCGCCGCATGCGCTCGATCTCCGGCAACGGCATGAGCGCCTGCAGCGCCCGCCATTGCCGGAGGGCGTTCTCCGAGCTGAAGTCCTCGAAGCAATGCAAGCACTGCTCCTGCGCCTCGATCAGGTGTGCCAGCGACTGTTCGCGACCGGCATCGATCCGGCCTGCCGCAAAGGCCGCCGCACCGGCGGCGCGCTCCTGCCCCGCGAACTCCTTGCCCTGCATCAGGTTGAACATCGAGACGAGCAGCCGCGACACTGCGGGGTCGGCGGCGATGTCCGCAGACTCGAACACCAGCGCAAGCATCGCGCCGACGATGCGGCTATAGCGCTGCGTGGCCTCGACTGCCCCGCACTGCCTCGCCCCCGCCTGCTGGCGCAGGGCCGGCAAGGTGTTCAAGGCGTCGAGCGCCATCGCGATCCGGGTGAACAGCCGAGCGTCGCTGCACGAGTCCGCGCCGGTATCGGGCAGCAGTCGATCGAGCCGCGCACGCACGTCGTCCTCGGCGCACCGCGCGGCGGCGATGTGCTCTGCGCGCTGCGTGTCGAAGCGCGGGTCGACCGCAGCCAGGAAAAGGTTCGTTGTGCCCCGCTCTCGCTGCAGCAGATGGACGAGCCTGCTCAGCGCCTGGACGAGATCACAGTTGAGCGCGAGGTGTTCGAGGTCGCGGATTTCGCAGCGTCTGGCTGCGACGAGAAAAGCGAGCGTCGATTTCATGTGGGCCCTGCCTGCTCCTGCCGATGTCGATGGCCGGATGGCCAGCGACATCAGGCAAGCAAAAGCCGTGCAACCAGGGCGACACTGCGCGCTCAGGGCCCTGGCGGCCGACCCTTCCCCAGTCAGCGACGCTGGCGCCGCGCCTCGAACAGGCAGATACCGCTCGCCACCGACACGTTGAGGCTTTCCACGCTGCCGTGCATCGGGATCTGCGCGAGTTCGTCGCAGGTCTCGCGGGTGAGCCGGCGCAGGCCGTCGCCTTCGGCACCGAGCACCCAGGCCACCGGCACCTTCTGGTCGATGTCGTAGAGCGATTTTTCCGCCTCGCCGGCGGCGCCGACCACCCAGATGCCGGCGTCCTGCATCTCGCGCAGCGCGCGAGCGAGGTTGGTGACGGTGATGTAGGGCACGGTGTCGGCAGCACCGCTGGCGACCTTTACCGCGGTAGCGTTGAGTCCCACCGCGCGATCCTTGGGCGCCACCACCGCATGCGCCCCGGCGGCGTCGGCCACGCGCAGGCAGGCGCCGAGGTTGTGCGGATCCTGCACGCCGTCGAGCACGAGGATGAGCGCGTTCTCGTCCAGGCTGTCGAGCACGTCGGCGAGCTTCAGCTCGCGCCGGGTGGCGTCGACGCGGGCGACCACGCCCTGATGGCGGCGCGTGCCGACCATCGCATCGAGACGCTCGCCCTCGCTCGGGATGAGGCGCACGCCGGCGGCCTCGGCGAGCGCGGCGAACTTCTTCACCCGCACGTCCTTGCGGTCGCCCGACAGATACACCTCGAACACCGATTCCGGCGCCTGGCGCAGCTTGGCCGATACGGCATGAAAGCCGTAGATGAGCCGAGAGGGAGAGGAAGCGGGAGATTCGGGTGCTTTAGCCACGGCGGGTGCCCTTTGCGGAAGTCTTGCCGCCAGAACGAGCGGCCGGTTTCGAGGCGCGCGATTCTACCGGCTTGGCCGCCGTCGCGGGCTTGCGCGGTGCCTTCGGAGCAGCTTTCGGGGCAGACTTCGACGCAGTTTTCGTTCCCGAAGCGGACTTCGGCACCGCCTTGCCGGCCTTGTCTGCCCCCTTCGCCGCGCCCTTCTCTGCCGTCTTCTTGCGCGTGCTGCCAGCCGGCGACTTGGCGCCACGTGCCTTAGCCGGCACTTCCTCTTCCGACACCAGTTGCCAGATCTCGTCGATCGCACTCGGCGGTGCCGCCACGTCGACAGGCTCGGAGACAGTCACCGCGGCGGCCGCCGCCTTGCGGCTCGCGCGCGACCGGGAGGCCGGCTTTGCACGCTGCTCGGCCATTGGCGCGGGTGGCTCGGCAGCGGCCGCCTTCCTCCGGCCCGTCCGGGTTGCCTTCGCCGCGGCGGGCGCAGCGCCTGGCGCCTCTGCGGGCTCCACCCGCATCGCCGGCAAGGGGCCTTCGACGAGGCGGAAGTCGATCTTGTTGGTCTCCATGTCCACCCGCACCAGCTGCACTTTCAGGCGGTCGGACAGGCGGAACTGCTTGCCGGTGCGCTCGCCCATCATGGCGTGGCGCGTCTCGTCGTAGTGGAAATAGTCCGTGCCCAGGTCCGAGATGTGCAGCAGGCCCTCGATGAAGATGTCGTCGAGCGCCACGAACAAGCCGAACGGCACCACCGCCGACACGCTGCCGGTGAACTCCTCCCCAACGCGGTCCTGCATGAAGTAGCACTTCAGGAAAGCGACGACGTCGCGGGTGGCATCGTCGGCGCGACGCTCGGTCATCGAGCAGTGCAGGCCGATATCCTCCCAGCTGCCGGGGCGATACTGCTCGCCCGCCAGCACCGCCTTGATGCCGCGATGCACCAGCAGGTCGGGGTAGCGGCGGATGGGCGAGGTGAAATGGGTGTAGGCCTCATAGGCGAGGCCGAAGTGGCCGACGTTGTCGGGGCTGTACATCGCTTGCTTGAGCGAGCGCAGCATCACCGTCTGCAGCAACTGCGCATCGGGGCGGTCCTTCACCTGCGCAAGCAGCTTCGCATAGTCGCCGGCGCGCGGTTCGTCGCCGCCGGTCAGGCCGAGACCGAACTCCTTCAGGAAATCGCGCAGCTTGACGAGCTTTTCCTGCGCCGGCGACTCGTGGATGCGGTAGAGCGCCGGATGCTCGCGCGTGGCGAGGAAATCCGACGCGCACACGTTGGCGGCGAGCATGCATTCCTCGATCAGGCGGTGCGCGTCATTGCGCACCTCGGGCACGATCTGCGCGATCTTGCCGTTATCGTCGAAGATCATGCGCGTCTCGGTAGTCTCGAAGTCGATCGCGCCACGCTTGGCACGCGCTTTCAGCAACACGCGGAAGAGCTTGTCGAGATTCTCGAGATGCGGGATCAGATCGGCCAGCTCATTGCGGGTGGCAATGTCCTGTTCGTACAGCGCGGCGGCTACCTTGGTGTACGTCAGGCGCGCATGCGACCAGATCACCGCCGGGTAGAAGCGATAGGCCTTGATCTCGCCTGTCTGCGAGATGCTCATGTCGGCGACCATCGCCAGGCGCTCGACCTGCGGGTTCAGCGAACACAAGCCATTGGACAGCTTCTCGGGCAGCATCGGGATGACGCGGCGCGGGAAATACACCGAGTTGCCGCGGTCGTAGGCGTCCTGATCCAGGCCTCCGCCCGCCTCCACATAGTGCGACACGTCGGCGATGGCGACGATCAGGCGAAAGCCCTTGCCCTGGCGCTCGCAATACACCGCATCGTCGAAGTCCTTGGCGGTCTCGCCATCGATGGTGACGAGCGGCAGCTTGGTGAGGTCCTCGCGGCCCGCCCAATCCTTCTTGCGCACTTTGAGGGGCAGCTTGCGCGTCTCGGCCTTCGCCTCAGCGGAAAACTCGAACGGCAGGTCATGCTTGCGCAGCGCGATCTCGATTTCCATCCCGGGATCGGCATAGTTGCCGAGCACCTCGACGATGCGGCCGATCGGTTGCGCGTACTTGGTGGGCTGCTCGACCAGCTCGACGGTAACGACCTGCCCGGCCTGCGGCTTCTTGCCGCCCGGGGCGATCAGGATGTCCTGCGCCAGACGGCGGTTCTCCGGCACCACGATCATGACACCGTGCTCATTCAGCACGCGGCCAACGACGCGGGTATTGGCACGTTCGAGCACTTCGACGATGCGCCCTTCGGGCCGGCCGCGGCGGTCGACGCCGGAGATGCGCACAATAACGCGGTCACCGTGCAGCACCTCCCGCATGTCGCGGGCTCCGATGAAGATGTCCGGCTGGCCGTCGTCACGCCTGACGAAACCGTAGCCCTCGGGGTGGCCTTCGATACGCCCCTTGATGAGATCGGCCTTGTCCGGCAGCAGATAGGCGTCGCGCCGGTTGCGCACGAGCTGGCCGTCGCGCTCCATGGCGCGCAGTCGGCGCTCGAAGTGCTCAAGCTCCCGCGTATGGATGTCGAGCGCCTCGACGAGCGCCGAAAAAGTCATCGGTACGCCGCGCTCGGCGAGGATCTGCTCCACATACTCGCGACTCGGCAGCGGGTGCTCATACTTCTGCGACTCGCGCTCGAAATGCGGATCAGCCTGGCGAATGGCGCTGGCGCGCGGCGTGCCACCTTTGGCCGAGGGCTTTTCCGCCCCTTCAGTCGTTGAGGTGGAGGTTTGCTTCATTTTTGTTTTTCGTGTCATTGACAATCTTCAAAGTGTGCTTATAATGCGCGGCTCTTGCCCAGATGGCGGAATTGGTAGACGCACTAGTTTCAGGTACTAGCGCTGCGAGGCGTGGAGGTTCGAGTCCTCTTCTGGGCACCAGTTTCACGGAAAAGCCGACCGATGGTCGGCTTTTTTCGTTCACCGCCACGCCACTCTGTCCTGATCTCAGCCCCTGCTGCCTCGATGTTCGCGCCGCGCAAGCCGCTCACACGAGGAAACTGCGCACCTCTCTTGGCAAGCCCGAAGCCCTTTGCTATTATGCGCGTCCTTGCCCAGATGGCGGAATTGGTAGACGCACTAGTTTCAGGTACTAGCGCTGCGAGGCGTGGAGGTTCGAGTCCTCTTCTGGGCACCAGTTTCAAGCAAAAGCCGACCACGTGTCGGCTTTTTTGCGTCCCGGCCACCGCGATTCGCTCCGCCGCGCCCGCGGCGAGGACCGACCCGACGCGGCGGCCTCGACTGAAGCAAAGAGCCGGTCTCGCGACCGGCTCTTTCGTTTTCAGACTCAAACCCCGAACGGATGGCGACGCAGGATCGTTTCGTCGCGCTCCGGCCCGGTCGAGATCACGTCGATCGGTATCTCGCAGATTTCCTCGATGCGATGCAGGTAGGCGCGGGCCTCGGGCGGCAGCGCATCCCAGCTTTGCGCGCCGAAGGTCGTTCCGCTCCAGCCCGCCATCGTTTCATAAATCGGCTCACACGCTGCGACCTCCTCCGAGCCCATCGGCAGCAGGTCGATGCGCTTGCCATCGAGCATGTAGCCGGTGCACAGCCTGAGTTCGTCGATGCCGTCGAGCACGTCGAGTTTTGTGATGCACAGCCCGGTCACGCCGTTGATGATGATCGAGCGCTTCAAGGCTGCGAGGTCGAGCCAGCCGCAACGGCGCTTGCGTCCGGTCACCGTGCCGAACTCGCGCCCCTTGGTCGACATCTGCTCACCCGGCGTCCCCTTGGTCTCGATGTCGAGTTCGGTCGGGAACGGACCGCCACCCACACGCGTGCAGTACGCCTTGGTGATGCCGAGCACATAGTGCAAACGCCCCGGGCCCACGCCCGAACCCGCGGCCGCCTGACCGGCAACGCAGTTGCTCGAGGTGACGAAGGGGTAGGTGCCGTGATCGATGTCGAGCAGGGTGCCCTGCGCACCTTCGAAAAGCAGCGAACCGCCCGCCTTGTTGATCGCATAGAGCTCTGCGGAGACGTCGGCGACCATGGGCAGCAGTTCTTCGGCATCGGCCATCGCCTGGTCGAACACCGGCTGGAATTCCACCGGTTCGGCACCCAGGTGCTGCGTCAGCACGAAGTTGTGATACTCGAGATTGGCTTTCAGCTTCTCGGCGAAGCGTTCGCGATCGAAAAGGTCGTACACACGCAGCGCGCGTCGCGCCACCTTGTCTTCATAGGTGGGGCCGATGCCCTTGCCGGTGGTGCCGATCTTGTCACAGGCGGCCTTCGCATCCTCGCGCGCGCGATCCAGCGCGCTGTGATAACCGAGGATCAGCGGGCAACCCGGGCTGATGCGCAGGCGATCTCGGACCTTGATGCCACCGGCTTCCAACGTGCGGATCTCGGCGAGCAGGTGATGCGCATCGAGCACCACGCCATTGCCGATGAAACACGCCACGCCCTCGCGCACGATGCCCGACGGCACCAGGTTGAGCTTGTATTCGGTCTGACCGACAACCAGCGTATGCCCCGCATTGTGGCCGCCCTGGAAGCGCACCACCCCCTTGGCGTGATCGGTCAGCCAATCGACGATCTTGCCCTTGCCTTCGTCGCCCCACTGGGTCCCGACGACCACGACGTTCTTTGACATGCTCTTAAACTCCCTCTAGCGGCTCGACCAGCCACTGGCCGTCCCGCATCACAAGCTGCCGGTCACAG
Source organism: Thauera sp. (assembly GCA_017302295.1). Classification (GTDB taxonomy): domain Bacteria; phylum Pseudomonadota; class Gammaproteobacteria; order Burkholderiales; family Rhodocyclaceae; genus Thauera. The sequence goes on from JAFLDS010000005.1 coordinate 94,249, forward strand.
CCGGCCTCGTTCCAAGTTCCATCATGCCCCGGCAGCGCAGCGACGACGATCTCACCGCGCAGGCGCAGCGCTGCGACCTCGGCATCCAGTGCGGTGTCGTTCGCGAGCGGCGCGAGGATCGCCCCTTTCCCGCCCACCTGCGGGAGACGCCACACGAGTTCGCGCAGATCCAGACTGAATCCAGTGGCAGGCCGCGCGCGTCCGAACGCCTCGCCAACCCGATCGTAGCGGCCGCCAAGCGCCAGCGCTGCCGGCGAGCCGCCGCCGTACGCGGCGAACACGACGCCGCTGTGATAGTGATAGCCGCGCAGATCGGCGAGATCGAAGCTGATCGGCAGATCGCTCAGCGCGCGTGCGAGCACGCGCAGTTCGTTCAGCGCGGCGGCGATATCGGCGTCCTGCGGCAGGCGCGCCGCCGCCTCATCCAGCACTTCCGGCCCGCCATAGAGTTCGGGCAAGGCCAGCAGCGCACTGCGCACCGGCTCGGCCACATCTGCCAGCCGCACCCGCAGCTCGGGCAGATCCTTCGCCTGCAGCAGGTCGAACAGCTCCTCCTCGCGCCCCGGCACCAGTCCGGCTCGCGCAGCCAGCGCGTGAAACAGACCGACATGCCCGATGTCGATGCGGCTGGCCGGCACTTCGGCCAGGCGCAGCACTTCGGCGAGCAGGCGCAGCACCTCGACATCGGCCTCGATGCCGCCATGGCCGTAAAGCTCCGCCCCGAGTTGCAGCGGCTCGCGCGTTGCCGTCAGGGTTGACGGCAAGGTATGCAGCACGCTGCCGCAATAGCAAAGCCGCGACACACCGCGGCGATTGAGCAGATGGGCATCGATGCGCGTGACCTGCGGTGTCATGTCCGCGCGCACCCCCATCGTGCGGCCGGACAGCTGATCGACCAGCTTGAAGGTACGCAGCGTCAGGTCCTGCCCCGCCCCGGTGGTGAGTGAGTCGAGGTACTCGAGCAGCGGCGGCATGACGAGCTGGTAACCACGGACGCGGAACGCGTCCAGCAGCCGGCGGCGCAAGCCCTCTAGCTGGTCGGCTTCGGACGGCAGGGCGTCCTGGATGTGATCGGGCAATACCCAGCGCATGAATGGCTTCAGTTGAAAATGAACAGGAGCACGACGCCGGCCAGCATCGAGGTCAGACCGATGAAACGGATCTGCCCGTCGGCCATGCTGGCGAGGCGCAAAAAGGTTTCGCGCCAGGCGGCTGGCGCGACGAACGGGAGTATGCCTTCGATGATCAGCATCAATGCGAAGGCCGTCATCAACGACGCGGCCATGGGCGATCAGTTCCGAAGGCTCAATTCTTCCGCGTGCCTTGCGGCCCCTTCATGAAACGGAAGAACTCGGAACTCGGATCCACCACCATCAGGTCTTCCTTGCCGGAGAAGCTGGCGCGGTAGGCCTCGAGGCTGCGATAGAAGGCGTAGAAGTCCGGGTTCTGGCCATAGGCTTCGGCGTAGATCGCGGTCGCCTTCGCATCGCCTTCGCCTTTGGACTTCTGTGCCGAGCGATAGGCCTCGGCGATGATGACTTCACGCTGGCGGTCGGCATCCGCGCGGATCCGCTCAGCCTCGGCTGCGCCCTGCGAACGCAGCTCGTTCGCCACGCGCTTGCGCTCAGCCTCCATACGCCGATAGACCGATTCCGACACTTCGGAAGGCAGGTCGACCCGCTTCAGACGCACGTCGATGATCTGCGCACCGATCTTGCGCGCATCCTGGTCGGCCTTGGCGCGCATGTCTTCCATGATCTGGTCGCGTGCGCCGGAAACCACATCGTGCACCGTACGCTTGCCGAACTCCTCGCGCAGCCCGGCATTCACCGTCTGCGTGAGTCGAGTGCGCGCACGCGCCTCGTCGCCGGCCACCGACTCGTAGTACAGGCGCGGATCGACGATGCGCCACTTGACGAAGTGATCGACCAGCACGTTCTTCTTCTCGGAAGTGATGAAGCGCTCCGGCTCGGGCGTGTCCATGGTCAGGATGCGCTTCTCGAAGTAGCGCACGTTCTGGATCATCGGAAACTTGAAGTTCAGTCCGGGCTGATCGATGACTTCCTTCACCTGGCCCAACTGAAACACGATCGCGTACTGCCGCTGATCGACCGTGAACAGGGACATGGACGCGATCGCTACGAGCAGCAGCAGCGCGCCACCCACGATGGACATCTTGTCACGCATCAACGCTCTCCCCTTTCACGGCTGCGCATGAGGTCGCGATTGCGCGACTCGGCGTTTCCAACCGGCGCATTCGCGCCCAGCCCGGCCGCCGATTGCGGGTCGGGCGCCTGCACGACCGGCTTGCCGGCACCCGCCTGCTGCATCAGCTTGTCGAGCGGCAACATCAGCAGGTTGCCGTTGCCCTTGGCGTCGATCATCACCTTCGATGTTCTCGACATCATTTCCTGCATCGTTTCGATGTACATGCGCTCACGCGTCACATCGGGCGCGCGACGGTATTCGGCGAGCACCTGGTTGAAGCGGCTCGCCTCGCCCTCGGCATTGGCTACAACGCGCGCGCTGTAGGCGTTCGCCTCCTCGATCAGGCGCGATGCGGTGCCGCGTGCGCGAGGGATCACGTCGTTGGCATAGGCCTCGCCCTCGTTCTTCTGCCGCTCGCGATCCTGGCCGGCCTTCACCGCGTCGTCGAACGAAGCCTGCACCTGCTCGGGCGGCTGCGCGTTCTGCATCGTCACACGGCTGATCTGGATGCCGGTCTGGTAGCGGTCGAGGATGCGCTGCATCAGTTCCAGCGCGGTGGTCGCGATCTCTTCGCGCCCCTCGTAGAGCACGAAGTCCATCTTGCTCTTGCCCACGATCTCGCGCATCGCGGTTTCCGCGGCCTGCGCCACCGCCTCATCGGGGAAGCGGTTGTTGAACACGTAGTTCTCGGGGCTGTTCAACACGTACTGCACCGCAAACTGGATGTTGATGATGTTCTCGTCGTCGGTCAGCATCAGCGATTCGCGGAGCACCTTGTTCCGCTCCGAACCGCGGTAGCCGACCTCGACGGTCCGCACGCCCGTCAGGTCGACGATCTCGTGCGATTCGAAGGGATACGGCAGACGCCAGCGCAGACCCGGCTCGGTCGTTTCCATGAACTTTCCAAGCCGCAGCACCACGCCGCGCTGGTTCGCGTCGACAGTGTAGAAGCCGCTCGCGAGCCAGATCACCGCGACCAGGGCGACCAACGCGCCAATACCGCCGCCGAACTGCTTGAAGGAGAAATTGGGCAACTGCGGGCCACCGCCCCCATCACCGCCGCCCGAGCCCCCGCTGCGCCCCTGCCGCTTGCCGCCGAACATGCCGGAAAGGCGCTGATTGAAGTCGCGCCAGACCTCCTCCAGATCGGGAGGACCCTGATTCCCGCCGCGATTGGAGTCGCGGCGGCCATTGTCACCCGAGCCGCCATTGCCATCGCCCTGGCCGCCCCAGCGTGGATCGTTAAGTGACATGAAAACGCCTGTAATCACGATTGAACTGAAATTCCGTCATCGGTCGGGGCAGTCATCCGCCCGGCATCGTCAGCGCTGGATTGCCGAGAGATCTCGGCCAGCGCCAAACGAAGCAAATCAAGGCCTTCGCCCGTTCTGGCGCTCAAAAAAACGCGCCTGATCTTATCACAGTCGCCCCGCTCCACCGCGGCCTCGGCATGGGTCAAGTCGATCTTGTTCCACACCAGAATCTGGGGCACATCGGCAGCGCCGATCTCGGCCAGCACCTCATTTACCGCATCGATCTGCGCATCGCGGTCATCGCTCGCCGAATCCACCACATGCAGCAGCAGATCGGCCTCGGCGGTCTCTTCGAGCGTTGCCTTGAAGGCGGCGACCAGAGCGTGCGGCAGATCGCGAATGAAGCCGACGGTGTCGGACAGCACCACGTTCTCGCCATCCACGAACAACCGGCGCGACGTCGTGTCCAGCGTCGCGAAGAGCTGGTCGGCAGCGTAGGTTCCGGCCTTGGTCAGGGCATTGAAGAGCGTCGACTTCCCCGCATTGGTGTAACCGACGAGAGAGACCGACAGAACGGCGCGACGTTCCCGCGCGCGGCGCCGAACCTTGCGCTGCTTCTCCATCTGCGCGAGACGCGACTTCAGCATCTTGACGCGGATGCCGAGCAGACGCCGGTCCGTCTCGAGCTGCTTCTCGCCGGGGCCGCGCAGACCGATACCGCCCTTCTGCCGCTCGAGGTGAGTCCAGCCGCGCACCAGACGCGTCGAAAGGTGCTGCAACTGGGCGAGCTCGACCTGCAGCTTGCCTTCGTGGCTGCGGGCACGCTGGGCGAAAATGTCGAGAATGAGCGCGGTGCGGTCGATGACCATGCACTGCAGCTCGCGCTCGAGGTTGCGCTGCTGGCCCGGCGACAGGGCGTGATTGAAGACGACGATATCGGCCTCGTGCGCGCGCAAGGCCTCACCGATCTCCTGCACCTTGCCGCTGCCGGCAAAAAGCTTGGGGTCGGGTGCCGACCTGCGCCCCTGCACCACCGCCTCGACGCTGGCGCCCGCACTGGCCACCAGCAGCTTCAACTCGGACAGACGCTCCTGAATCGCATCCTGGCCGAGATCGAGCTGAACGAGTACGGCCCGCTCACCGCTTGCCGGACGTTCAAACATGGCGTGTGCGCCCGGCCGACCGCAAGCGGCGGGCCGCTTTCGACTGGGGGATCAGTTGCCGCCCTCGCCGCCGTCCTGCTGGATCACGACCGGCCGTGCAGGCACCACCGTCGAAATCGCATGCTTGTAGACCATCTGCGTGACGGTGTTCTTGAGCAGCACGACGTACTGGTCGAAGGACTCGACCTGGCCCTGCAGCTTGATTCCGTTGACGAGGTAGATCGACACCGGAATGTGCTCGCGGCGCAGGGTGTTCAGGAACGGGTCTTGTAGAAGTTGCCCCTTGTTGCTCATCATCGAACCTCTGTAATTATGTTTATATGAATCTAACGGACTTATTGTTGCGCCGCAACATCTGCAGTATGCAACGAAATCCGGGTGTGGAGTCCAGCATTTTGCGATCCGGTGATCAGTCGCGGGCCGCGAAAGGATTGTGCGTGGTGCGGAACTGGATCCGCAAGGGCGTTCCCTGCAGCTTGAACGCTTCCATGAAGCTACGCTCAAGGTATCGCACATAGGCCGACGGCATGTCGTCGAGCGCATTGCCATGGATGACGATGATCGGCGGATTCATGCCGCCCTGGTGGGCATAGCGCAACTTGGGCCGTGCCAGCCCGGACCGCGGCGGTGCCTGGCGCGCCACCGCCTGCTGCAGCGTCCGCGTCAGCCGCGGTGTCGCAAGGTTCGCGGTCGCCGCGGCATAGGCGGCATCCACCGACTTGAGCAGGCCGCCGATACCCGCCGACTTCAATGCGGAGATCTCGTGGAAACGCGCGAACGACAGGAAAGCCAGCTTGCGCGACACATCGAGCTTGAGGCGTTCGCGCCGATAGTCGTCGACCGCGTCCCACTTGTTGATCGCCACCACGAGCGCGCGCCCCGCCTCGAGGACGAAGCCGGCGATGTGCGCGTCCTGCTCCGAGATGTCCTGCGCCGCATCGAGGACGAGCACGACGACGTTGGCCTCCTGGATCGCCTGCAAGGTCTTGATCACCGAGAACTTCTCGATCGCCTCGAACACCTTGCCGCGACGCCGGAGGCCGGCGGTGTCGATCAGCGTGTAGCGCTTGCCGCCGCGCTCGAACGGGATCGAGATCGCATCCCGGGTGGTGCCCGGCATGTCGAAGGCGATCACCCGCTCCTCGCCGAGCAGCGTATTGACCAGGGTCGATTTGCCGACGTTCGGGCGCCCCACGATCGCGACTTTGGGGCCCTCGTCTTCAGCGGCCTCCTTCTCGTCATCGAGCGGGAAAGGTGCCAGCACCAGCTCGACCAGCTGCTTGACGCCATCGCCGTGGGCAGCCGACACCGCCAGCGGCTCGCCCAGGCCCAGCGCATGAAAATCGGCGCCCACCATGGCGCGGTCCAGGCCTTCGGCCTTGTTGACCACCACGTGCACCGGCCGCCCGGCACGGCGCAGGCGGATGGCAATCTGCTCGTCGTGCGGCGTGCGGCCGGCACGACCGTCGACGAGGAACAGCAGTACATCGGCCTCGGCGATCGCCTGTTCGGCCTGTCGCGCCATCTCGTGCATGATGCCGTCCTTGGCGACGGGATCGAAACCTGCCGTGTCCACGACGAGGTAATCACGGTCACCGACACGTCCGATGCCGTAGTGGCGATCGCGCGTGAGGCCGGGCTGGTCGGCAACCAGCGCGTCGCGCGTGCGCGTCAGGCGGTTGAACAGGGTCGACTTCCCGACATTGGGGCGGCCGACCAGAACGATGGTGGGTTTCACGACGGAGTCTTCGCCTCAGCGCAATTCATAAGTGGTAATCCGGCCGCCCTGGCTCTGCACCACGAAGCCGCTGCCATAGGGACGCGGCGCGGCAGCGATCGGGCTGTCGTCGGCACGGTCGCGTGCGGAGAATGCCCCGGTATCGCGTGCCAGCACATGGACGAAGCCCTGCGCATCGGCGACCACGACGTTGTCGCCCACCAGCAGCGGGCGCGACACTCCGCGTCGGGCGAGACCGTCCTGCTTCCACACGCTGGCGCCGCTATATACATCGAGCGCATTCACTGCATCGCGGTCATCGGTGATCACGGCAAAGCGCGTGTCGCGATCCATGCCGACGCTGCTCGAGAAATCGCGCGCCCAAAGCGCATTGCCGTTGCTGGCGTCGAAGCAGGCCGCGCGCCCCTGGTAGCTCACCGCGCACACTTCGCGCCGGGTGGTCACCGGCGTGCCGGCCACGTCGGCGACGCGCTCGAGCTCGGTCGCCCCGCGCGGCGCCGAGACTGTCAGCTCGGTGATCGCCCCGCCGTTGGCGAGATTGATGACGCCCAGCTTGCCACCCGGGAAGCCGGCCAGCGCCACCGCGCCCTCGATCACGACGCCCGCATAGCTGCGCAGCGCGAGCGGCGGATTGCTGCGGGCATAGACCCAGCGCCGGCTGCCGTCACGCGCGTTGAGTGCGATCAGCCGATGGTCGGAGGTGCGCACGACGACGACATCACCGCTCACCGCGGGCGGCGCGAGCACCTCGGCACCGATCGCACTGCGCCAGCGCTCGCTGCCGTCCTGCGCGTCGTAGGCAATCGCCTTGCCGTCGGCCGTCACGACGACGGCCAGCTTGTCGTCCGCACCGACACCCGCGGACAGATCAGCCTTCGTCTCGGCACGCCACAGCGCGCGGCCATTCTCGAAACGCGCTACGCTGCCGCCGCGGCCGGCGGCGATGACGCTGTTGCCGAGCACCGCCGGCTGAAACACATAACCGCCGGCCTTGCCGATGCTCGCTTCCCATACCGGCACGATCTGCGCAGTGGGCTTGAAGTCGACGAGCGGCGCAGGTTTCGGACCGCTGCTCGCAAACGGATTCAGGGACGACAGATTGATGGAGGAGCAGCCCGTCGCCAGCAGGAGCGCAGCCACCAGCGGAACCACTCGCAGCGAAGTCGATTTCATCGTTCAGCCTTCCAGGGATTCGAGTTTCAAACGCACCACTTCACGCAGGGTCGCCGCCTGTCCATCATCGCCGGCAAACGCATCGATCGCCGCCTGATAGGCGACGCGTGCATCGGCATGCTTGCCCTGCGCCGCCAGCGCATCGCCACGCAAATCGGCAAAGCGCGCCTTGTAGGCCTCGGTCGGCGCCGCCTCGAGGCGCGCCAGTGCGCCGGCGGCATCGCCCTTCTGCAGCAGCACGGCCGCCAGGCGCAGGCGTGCGAGATCACGCAGGGCGGGATCCTTGCCGTCCTTCGCCGCCCATTCGAGCTGCCCCACCGCGTTGTCCAACTCGCCCTTGTCGAACTGGAGTCCGGCGGAGAGCAGCGCGCCCAGTTGCGCATACACGGTACCGCCCTGCTGACCGATCAATTGGCCGGCGGCATCGCGCGCCTTCTGCGCGTCCTGCGCCTCGACAGCCTGCTGGACGGCGAAATACATCGTGCTCGCTTCGACTGCGTTGCGGCTCTGATACCACTGCCAGCCCTGCCAGCCAACAGCCACCACCGCCGCGACGGTCGCCAGCGTCGTCAACAGGTTGCCGTACTGCGCCCACCAGGCCTTCAGTTCGGAGATCTGTTCCTGCTCCTCGAGGTCATACACCGCCATTGCCTGCCCCTTGCTCGCGGAATTCACCGCTCTCGTCTTCTTCGCTGAACATCAGCGCTGCCACCACGTCCGGGAGCGCGTCGAGGGCGACGCGCTGCTGCGCACCGGGTCCGCGCAAGGGCTTGATGCCCACCTCGCCGGCGGCGGCCTCATCCTCGCCGATCACCACGGCAACGGCTGCGCCGCTGCCATCAGCCTTCTTCATCTGCGACTTGAAACTGCCGCCACCACAATGCAGGACCGCATCGAAGCCATGCTCGCGCAGGGCCTCGGCCGAACGGAAGGCCAGGCGCTGGGCTGCATCGCCCAGGTGCACCACGTACACGTCCGGCGTCGCGCGCTCGGCCTCTCCGCCGCTTTCGCGCCAAAGCGCGAGCAGCCGCTCCACACCCATCGCGAAACCGGCCGCCGGCTGCGGCTTGCCGCCGAGCTGGGCGACCAGCCCGTCGTAGCGGCCACCCGCGCACACCGTGCCCTGGGCGCCGAGTCGCGTCGTCACCCACTCGAAGACGGTGCGATTGTAGTAATCGAGCCCGCGCACCAGGCGATGGTTGATGCGGTAAGGAACGCCCGCGTCCTTGAGAAAGGTCTGCACCGCCGCAAAATGCGCGCGCGACTCATCACCGAGGTAGTCAGCAAGACGCGGCGCTGCTTCGACGATGGCCTGCAAATCCGGGTTCTTGGTGTCGAGGATGCGCAGCGGGTTGGTGTACAACCGGCGTTTGCCGTCCTCGTCGAGCTTGTCGGCGTGCTCCTCGAGATACGCGATCAGCGCCGCACGGTGCGTGGCGCGCTCTTCGGACGAGCCCAGCGAATTGAGCTCCAGCGCGACGTCTTCCAGGCCGAGATCCTGCCACAGCCGCGCGCACATCAGGATGTGCTCGGCGTCGATGTCGGGCCCGGCGAAACCGAGCGCCTCCACGCCGATCTGGTGGAACTGGCGGTAGCGGCCCTTCTGCGGGCGCTCGTGGCGGAACATCGGCCCCTGATAGTAGAGGCGCTGCGGTCCGTGGCCTGCCACCAGATTATGCTGGATGGCGGCACGCACGCAGGATGCGGTGCCCTCGGGGCGCAGCGTCAGGTGCTCACCGTTGAGCGCGTCCTCGAAGGAGTACATCTCCTTCTCGACGATGTCGGTAACTTCGCCGATCGCGCGCTTGAACAGCGGCGTCGGCTCGACGATGGGCATGCGGATCGGGCGGTAGCCGTAGCTGCGCAGCCAGTCGCGCACGATATCCTCGAAGTGCTCCCAGATCTCGGCCTCATCGGGCAGGATGTCGTTCATCCCGCGCACGGCCTGCAATGTCTGACTCATCGGTGAAACGTCTTTTATCGTTGTCTTGCTTGGTTTTGGACGGGCTCAGCCCGCTTTCTTCACGTACTTCGTCGCCACGTAGTCGTCCACGATGGCCTTGAACTCCGCACCGATGTTGTCGCCGCGCAAGGTGACGGTCTTCACCCCATCGACGAACACCGGCGCCGCCGGCGTTTCTCCGGTGCCCGGCAGCGAGATGCCGATGTTGGCGTGCTTGCTTTCGCCGGGCCCATTGACGATGCACCCCATCACCGCAAGCGTCATGTTCTCGACGCCGTCGTATTGCTCGCGCCACACCGGCATCTGCGCGCGCACGTAGTCCTGGATGCCGGAGGCGAGCTCCTGGAAATAGGTACTGGTGGTGCGCCCGCAACCCGGGCAGGCCGTCACCATCGGAGTGAACGCCCGCAGCCCCATGGTCTGCAGGATTTCCTGCGCCACCACCACCTCCTGTGTGCGGCTGCCGCCCGGCTCGGGGGTGAGCGAGATGCGGATGGTGTCGCCAATGCCTTCCTGCAGCAGCACCGCAAGGGCCGCAGTCGAGGCGACGATGCCCTTGCTGCCCATGCCGGCCTCGGTCAGGCCGAGGTGCAGCGAATAGTCGCAGCGCTGCGCCAGGTCGCGATATACCGCGATCAGATCCTGCACGCTCGACACCTTGGCCGACAGGATGATGCGATCGCCCTGCAGGCCATACTCCTCGGCCTTTGCTGCGGATTCCAGCGCCGACACCACGAGGGCCTCGCGCATCACCGCCCCGGCGTCGCGCGGTTCGGCGAGCCTGGCGTTGGCATCCATGATGCGGGCCAGCACCGACTGGTCGAGGCTGCCCCAGTTCACCCCGATGCGCACCGGCTTGTCGTACTTGCAGGCGATCTCCACGATCTCGGCGAACTGTGGATCGCGCTTGCTGCCGGCGCCGACATTGCCGGGATTGATGCGCAACTTCGCCAGCGCCTCGGCGCAGGCCGGGTATTTCGTCAGCAGCGTATGGCCGTTGTAGTGGAAATCGCCGACCAAAGGCACGTCCATGTTGAGCGCCAGCAGGCGGTCCCGGATGTGTGGCACGGCGCGCGCGGCATCGTCGTTATTGACGGTGATGCGCACCAGCTCCGAGCCGGCGCGCGCGAGTTCGGCGACCTGCATCGCGGTACCGAGCACGTCCGCGGTATCGGTGTTGGTCATCGACTGCACCACGACCGGAGCGCCGCCGCCGACGCGCACGCGGCCGATGCGCACCTGGCGCGTCAGGTGACGCGGCCTCGGCCCCGCGGAAGGCATATCGTTCATCTTGTCCATGTCCGTCATTGCAATGTCAGGCGGGCAACGGAGCCCTTGGTATGCGGCGCCAGGTCGACGGTCTCGCTGCCACGCTGCAGGCTGACCTGCGCCGCATTGCCGACGATGAGCGAGAACGGCGGCTTGCCCTGCACGGTGCGCGTGCTTCCGGCCGAACTGGTGCCCGAATAGATGATCGCGCCGCTGCCATCCTTCACTTCGATCCAGGACTGTCCGGCAAAGCGGAAGGCGAGCTGATCGCCAACGGACTCGGTCGCCGTGATTGCAGGAGCCACCGCAGGGCCTGGGGCTTGCGCCTCGGCCACCGCCGGGACGGGCGCGGCCGGCTGCGCCGGGCTCGACTGCGGCTCGGGCGGCGACGGCGCAACCACCGCCGGCGTCGCCACGAGCGGGGCCACGCCCGCGCCGGCCGAAACCGGGTTCGGCGCCGACGCCGGCTCAACGGCAGGCGGCGCAAGCTGCTCGACGGCCGGCGGCATCGACTCGGTGTTGAACCAGTCGAAATACCAGCCACCCAGCACGATCGCCAGCAGCCCGGCGGCAACGGCGCCCGCCGGCACCGTACTCGCCCGCCTTGCCCCGCCGTTGGGCAGATCGCCGGTTGCGTTGGAGACGGGCGACAGATCGACCTCGGCGCCGCCGAGCACCGCCTCGACGTCGGCCAGCAGCGGCGAAGGATCCAGCCCCAGGTGGCGGGCATAGTTGCGCATGAAACCGCGCACGAAGGCATGGCCAGGCAACAGGTCATAGTGACCTGACTCCAGGGCCTCGAGCTGGCGGGGCGCCAGCTTGAGTACCGAAGACACCTCGCCGATGGTCTCGCCGCGCATCTCGCGCGCGCGGCGCAACTGCGCACCGGCCGATGACCGGCCGGACTCCACGATCGATTCGACCGCTGACTCGGACTGCATGCTGCTCACTCGTACTTACCTTGCAACAACTGTTGGAACTCGGGGGAGTCGGCGAAGCGGCTGCGCAGCTGCGCCTCGTAACTGGCAGCGGCGTCGCGGTTGCCGAGCCTGCGTTCGGTCCGCAAGCCCAGCCACACCGATGCCGCCGAAGGACCGCTTTGCTGGTGCAGCCGAACGAGCCAGGTCCGCGCGGCCTCGTTGCTGCCCCGGCGATAGGCGATGTCCGCGAGCTGGTACAAGGCCTGCGCATTCTGCGGCTCGAGTTCGAGCGCGCGCAGGAATTGCTGCTCGGCAGCGGCGTCGTCGCCGAGTCGGCGATGGCACAGCCCGGCATTCGTCAGTGGCCGCGACGCATAGCGGTAGTAGGGATTGCGCGCAGCCGCCGCGAGCCGCGCCAGGCCTTCCTGCGCCTGCCCCTGGGTGCACAGGAACCAGCCGTAGCTGTTGTTGAAATCCGGATCGCCGGGCGCGGCGCTCAAAGCCTGCTCGAAGCTGCCGCGCGCCGCTGCGACCTCGCCCAGCATCATGTAGACGAGCCCCATCAGGTGATAGGCCGGCGCGTACCCGGAGGCGCTGTCGAGCGCCACGCGCGCCTCGTCGAGCGCCACATCGAACCGCCCCAGCTCGAAGTAAGCCATGCCGAGATCCACATGGGTGCGCGCACTTGTCTCCGGGCCGGCGGCCGGCGATGCATCCGCCAGCGGGCGCGCCACCGAGCGCGGCTCGGACCCGGGCGCCCCGGGCACCGTCGCACATCCGCCGGCGAGCGTGATCGCGAGTGTCACCACCAGGGTGCCAGCCTTGCGCATCATGAACGAATCTCCCTTTCCTGCTTCAGGCGCACCGTGCGCCGCGTCTTGTCCTGGACCTGGCCCGCGAGCTGGCCGCAGGCCGCATCGACGTCGTCGCCGCGCGTCTTGCGCGTGGTGGTGACGATGCCAGCGTCAATCAGGATACTGGCAAACCGCCTGATCCGCTCCGCCGGCGAGCGCAGGAAGCCGGAATCGGGGAAGGGATTGAACGGGATCAGGTTGAACTTGCACGGCACGTCGCGCACCAGCGCGACGAGTTCGCGCGCGTGGGTGTCGCTGTCGTTCACGCCATCGAGCATGACGTACTCGAAAGTGACGAAATCGCGCGGCGCGCGCTCGAGGTAGCGCTGGCAGGCGGCCATCAGCTCGCGCAGCGGATATTTCTGGTTGATCGGCACCAGGCGGTCGCGCAGCGCGTCGTTCGACGCATGCAAGGACACCGCCAGCGCCACCGGGCATTCGTCGCGCAGGCGGTCCATTGCCGGCACGATGCCCGAGGTCGACACCGTCACCCGGCGGCGCGACAGGCCATAGGCGTGGTCGTCGAGCATCAGCCGCAGCGCGGTGACGACGTTGTCGAAGTTCGCCAGCGGCTCGCCCATGCCCATCATCACCACGTTGCTGATGATGCGGCCGTTGTCCCTCTCGCCCGCCTCGAGGTCGGCCGCCTGATCACGTGCGGCGCCGAGCAGATTGTTCGCCAGCCACAGCTGACCGATGATCTCGGCCGCCGACAGGTTGCGATTGAAGCCCTGCTTGCCGGTCGAACAGAACGCGCAATCGAGTGCGCACCCGGCCTGCGAGGACACGCACAGCGTGCCGCGGTTGGTTTCAGGGATGAACACGGTTTCGACCGCGTTGGCGTTGCCCACGTCGAGCAACCACTTGCGCGTGCCGTCGGCGGAAATCGAGTCGCGCACCGGCACCGGAGGACGGACCACCGCGATCTCCTTCAGCTTCGCGCGCAGCGACTTGGCGACGTCGGTCATCGCGTCGAAGTCGGCACAGCCTTCGTGATGCATCCAGCGCATCACCTGGCGCGCGCGAAACGGCTTCTCGCCCAGCCCGGCAAACCAGGCGACGAGACCGTCGACGTCGAAATCGAGCAGATTGACCGGATTGGATGTGCTCATGCCTGAAACTTCAATGCCTGGAACGGCAGATTCTGAATGCAAACGGCCCGTACGCGCCGCCCGCGGCGCCTGGGCACCGCGAGACGCACGCGACGGGCCGCCCGAATTGACCGTTCAGCGCGAATAAACGTTCATGCCCGGGAAGAAGAAAGCCACTTCCACGGCGGCCGTTTCCGGCGCATCGGAGCCATGCACCGCGTTGGCGTCGATGCTGTCGGCGAAGTCGGCGCGGATGGTGCCCTTGTCGGCCTTCTTCGGGTCGGTGGCGCCCATCAGCTCGCGGTTCTTGGCGATGGCGTTCTCACCCTCGAGGCACTGGATCATCACCGGGCCGGAGGTCATGAACGACACCAGGTCCTTGTAGAACGGACGCTCCTTGTGCACCGCGTAGAACTGGCCGGCTTCCTGCTCGGACAGATGCACCATCTTGGCGGCGATGACCTTCAGGCCAGCGCCTTCAAAGCGCGAGTAGATCTGGCCGATCACGTTCTTGGCGACGGCGTCGGGCTTGATGATGGACAGGGTGCGTTCGATGGCCATGGAAAAACTCCGGACAGGGTTTGGGAAAACGTTGGATTTTAACAGGTTTTAGCGTCGGCCCGTTGACGCGACGGTGACCGTCATGCGCTGCGACAGGCCCGCGCCCGTCAGGCCCGGGCGCGCCCCGCCTCCGCGCGATGGCGAAGCCAGCCAATGAACAGCGGCATCATGGACAGAACGATGATGCCCAGGATCACCAGGCTCAGATTGTTCTTGACGATGGGCAGATTGCCGAACCAGTACCCCGCCATGATCAGCGGCCCTACCCACAGCGCGCCGCCCAGCACATTGAATGACAGGAAGCGGCGGTAATCCATCGTCGCCATGCCGGCGACGAAGGGCGCGAAGGTGCGGATGATGGGCATGAAGCGCGCGATGATGATCGTCTTGCCGCCATGGCGCTCATAGAACTCGTGCGTCTTCTCGAGAGCACGGCGGTTGAAGAAGCGGCTGTCGGGCCACTGCGAGATTCGCCCGCCGAAGCGCCGGCCGATGGCGTAATTCACCGAGTCGCCAAGCACCGCAGCGACGAACAGCACGCCGATCAGGATCGCCGGGTCCATGCCGCCGCCGGCGGCAAGCGCACCGGCGACGAACAGCAGCGAGTCGCCGGGCAGGAAGGGCGTGACGACGAGACCGGTCTCGCAGAACACGATCAGGAACAGGATGGCGTAGATCCAGGCGCCGTAGGCGGCAAGGAGTTCGGCCAGATGGCGGTCGACATGCAGGACGAGGTCGATCAGAAAGGCAATGTATTCCATGAAGCATCCGAAGCGGGAAGTCGCGCGATTCTACCCGACGTGCTGCGCCGCCGCAGGACGGGATACACGATGAAACACGGCGCCCCGCCCCTTCGGAAAGCGAAACCCGGCTCGGGGCCGGGCTTCGTCAGACAGCGCAAGGGATGCGCGCTCCTACATCATGCCCAGCGTGCGCGGCAGCCACAGCGAGATCGTGGGCACATAGGTGACCAGCACGAGGAACACCAGCATCGAAACCAGCCACGGCCACACTGCCACCGTGAGCTCGGTGATGCCCATCTTGGTGATGCCGCTCGCCACGTATAGGTTCAGGCCCACTGGCGGATGGCACATGCCCACTTCCATGTTCACCACCATGATGATGCCGAAATGCACCGGATCGATGCCGAGCTTGATCGCGATCGGGAACAGGATCGGCGCCAGGATCAGCACGATGGACGACGGCTCCATGAAGTTGCCCGCGATCAACATCAGGATGTTGGCCATGATCAGGAAACCGATCACGCCCACGCCGGTGCCGATCATGAAGTCCGCCATCTGCTGCGGGATGTTCTCGTGCGTCAGCAGGAAGGAGAACAGCACCGCGTTGGTGATGATGTAGAGCAGCATCGCACTCATGTTCGCCGAGTTCAGCAGTACCTTGGGCACGTCCCTCAGGCTCAGGTCTCTATAAACGAACACCGCGACGAAGAACGCATACACCGCACTCATCGCCGCCGCCTCGGTCGGCGTGAAGATGCCGGTGTAGATGCCGCCCATCACCACCACGATCAGGAACAGCCCCCAGGCCGAGTCCTTGAACGCCTTGGCGCGCTGCACCCAGCTCGCCTTCGGCAGGCGCGGGTAGTTGAACTTGCGCGCACGGTTCCAGGTGGTGAAGCCGAGGAACAACGCCAGCAGGATGCCCGGCACCACGCCGGCCATGAACAGGGCACCGACCGAGGTGTTGGTCGACACCGAGTACATCACCATCACGATCGACGGCGGAATCAGGATGCCGAGCGCGCCCGAGGTGGTGATGACGCCCGCGCCGAACCTGTTCGGGAAGCCCTGCTTCACCATCGCCGGCAGCAGGATCGCCCCGATCGCCACCACCGTGGCCGGGCTCGACCCGGACACCGCGGCGAACAGCGCGCAGGCAAGCACCCCGCCCAGGCCGAGGCCGCCATGCCAGTGCCCGACCATGGCGGTGGCGAAGTTGATCATGCGCCGCGCCACGCCGCCGTGGGTGAGGAAGTTGCCCGCCAGGATGAAGAACGGTATCGCCATGATCTCGAACTTCTCGATGCCGGTGAACAGCTTCAGCGCGACGGACTCGATCGGCACCTGCGTCATTGTGAACAGGAAGGTCAGCACGGTGAGGCCGAGCGAGATCGAGATCGGCATGCCGGTGAGCATCAGCACCAGCAGCAGGACGAAAATGATGGCGGCGCTCATTTGCGATCTCCTTCGCGGTCGTCACCGCCCTCGCCCATCTGCGGGTGCCTGAGGTCGTGCGGGTGCAGGTTGTCGCCCATGTCGTAGGGGTTGGCGTCGACCGGCAGGTGCTCTTCGTCGATGCCATCGACGTGACCGTGGTCGTGGTGCGGCAGCTCGCCGGTGCGGATGAAGGCGGTCATCACCTGCAGGAAGCGGAAGCACATCAGGTAGGAGCCGAAAGGGATCGCGGCGTACACCATCCAGGTCGGCCACTCGAGGTCGGGCGTGGTCGGGCCTTCGTACAGCTCGCCGGTGTCCATGCCGAGCCAGGTCAGGATCTGGTAGTGCGCGCCATTCTCGAGCACGAAGGTCGCACCGAGCGTGCCGACGATGCCGGTGAACAGCGCGCCCGCAGCCAGGCCGATGACGATGAATCTCGAACGATTGGCATCCGACAGGCGGTTGATCAGCACGTCGACACCGACGTGGATGCCGGTGCGCACGCCGTAGGCGGCGCCGAACTTGGCCATCCAGACGAACATGATGATGGTCAGCTCCTGCGCCCAGCCCAGATTCAGGCCCAGCAGCCAGTCCTGGACGCCCGGAATGTCCAGCCCGGAGCCATAGCGGTGCACGACCGAGGCGAAGATGATCAGCGTCGCCGCCCCCATGAGGAAGGTGATGAGCCATTCCTCGAGGTGATCGAGAACTTTCAGCATGAAAGCCTCCTGCGAAGAAAGAACGCCCGCGGGCGCGATTGCGAGTTGCGGGCGTCGGATGGAAACGAAGCGTGGATTACAGCTTGTTCGGATCGAAACCGGTTTCCTTGTAAATGGACTGGATCAGCTCGGCGCCGATGCGCGACTCCATCTTCTTGTGCACCGGCACCAGCGCCTTCTTGAACGCCAGCCGCTCGGCATCGGTCAGCTTCGCGATCTGGGTCTTGCCCGACGCACGCACGGCCTCCAGCGACTTGTCGTTCTCTTCCTTGGCGATCTTGTTCGCGTACTCGGTGGACTCCACCATCGCCTTGTCGAGCTGCGTGCGAACGTTGGCCGGCAGCCCATCCCAGAACTTCTTGTTGGTGATCACCGCGTAGCCCAGATAGCCGTGGTCGGTCAGCGCCAGGTACTTCTGCACCTCATGCATCTTCTGCGTGTAGAGGTTGGAGATCGGGTTCTCGGTGCCATCCACCACGCCCGTCTGCAGCGCCTGGTACACCTCGGAGAAGGCCATCACCTGCGGCAACGCCTTCAGCTCGCGCATCTGCTCCTCGAGCACCTTGGACGACTGGATGCGCATTTTCTTGCCCTTCAGATCCTCGGGCGTCTTGATCGGGGTGTTGGCGGAGAAGGACTTGAAGCCATTGTCCCAGTAGGCAAGTCCCTTGATGCCCTTGCCTTCGAGCTTGGTGAATAGCTGCTTGCCCACCGCGCCGTAGGTCACCTTGTGCAGGTCGTCGTAGCCATCGAAGATGTAGGGCAGGTCGAAGACCTCGAATTCCTTCACGCCCAGCGGGCCGAATTTGGCCAGCGACGGCGCCAGGAGCTGGACGGCGCCGAGCTGCAGCGCCTCCATTTCCTCCTTGTCCTTGTACAGGGTGCTGTTCGGATAGACCTCGACCTTCACTGCGCCAGCGGTGTATTTTTCCGCCAGCTCCTTGAATTTCTCAGCGCCCTTGCCCTTGGGCGTATCGTTGGCGACGACGTGGCTGAACTTGATCACGATCGGCTCGGCAGCGACCGCGGCAGCGGAAAGACCGACGGCGACCAGACCAACCAGCAGTGCGCGA
Source organism: Thauera sp. (assembly GCA_017302295.1). Classification (GTDB taxonomy): domain Bacteria; phylum Pseudomonadota; class Gammaproteobacteria; order Burkholderiales; family Rhodocyclaceae; genus Thauera. Next base: position 112,414 of record JAFLDS010000005.1, read on the forward strand.
ATTTTCATGACTCCATCTCCTCCGGGTGAATATCTTTGCGCATCGATAATGTCCGGCCGGGCATCTGCCTGATGGCTGCTGCGCGACCGGCGGTCCGGAACGGGTGCCCCTTCATCCCGGGATGGGCGCAGTATGTTCAAACCGTCATCGGCGCCGCTATTGTGGAAGTCCGCAAACGCTCGCTCGGCGAGCGCAACGACGGAGTCGCGTCCGGACCGGGAGCGAGCTTGTGATGACGCCCGCAAATGATGTTTCGACCTGGCCCACGCGCACGCGCTGGCTGGGGCGATTGCCCTACGTCGCCCTGGCCCTGTTCCTCGGCGCGATCGCCGTGCTTGTCTGGCTGACGCGTCAGTATGACGCCGACGAGCAGCAGGCCTCGCTCGTCACCGACGTGCTGTGGATGGAACAGAACCTGCGCTTCCAGCTCGATCGCAACGAGGCCAGCCTGCAGCAGATCGGCCCGGAATTGCTCGCGGCCTCCACACTCTCACCGCAAACCGAGGCGCAGCTTCGCCATCTGCTGGGGGCCGAGCGCGGCCTGGTGCAGATCCGCTGGCGGACGCCTGCACAGGACATTACCGGCGCCATGCCCCCTCACACGGAGAGCAGCGCAGACGCGGCCGCCTCCGGCGAGGCGTCCCAGCTGCGCTCGGCGCTGGCGATGAGCGGCGACCGGGCGGTCTACGGCGCGCCGTACGCCTCCACCGGCGGCGATCAACGCTTCGAGGTTCACGTCCCGGTCTGGACCGACAAGGGTCTGCGCGGCGTGATCGTCGGCGTCTATTCCCTGTCGGATCTCGTCGTGCGCGAGCTACCCTGGTGGTTCGCGGAGCGCTACCGCGTGGCGGTGCTCGACACAGACGGCCGCGAGATCGCCGCCCGATCCAAGATCGCGCCCCTCGCGGCGCAGCACAGCTACACCACGCCGCTCGATCCACCCGGACACGGTCTGACCCTGCAGATCACCGCCTACAAGGCGGAAACGCGCTGGGTGGCGGTGCTGCTTGGCGGCTCGATCGTGCTGTTCGGCGCGGTCATCGTCTGGAGCGTGTGGCAGCTGCGCCGCGAACTCGGCCGGCGCCAGGCCGCCGAAGCCGCGCTGCGCGAAGAATCGGCCTACCGCAAGGCGATGGAAGACTCGATGATCACCGGCATGCGCGCACGCGACCGCGAAGGCCGCCTGACCTATGTGAATGCGGCCTTTTGTCAGATGACGGGCTACGACGCGGATGAGCTGCTCGGGCACAAGGCCCCCATGCCCTACTGGGACCCGGATCACTTCGAGCAGACGCTGGCCCTGCACAAGCAGATTCTCGCCGCTGGCTCGGCGCCCGGCGGAACCGAGGTCCAATTGCGGCGCAAGAACGGCGAGGTGCTCGACGTGCTGGTGTTCGAGGCGCCGCTGATCGACGCCCAGGGCCGCCACACCGGCTGGATGGGCTCGGTGCTCGACATCACCGAGCGCAAGCGCGCACGCGAACTCGCGCGGCAGCAGGAAGAGCGCCTGCAAGCCACCTCGCGCCTGGTGACGATGGGCGAGATGGCCTCCACGCTGGCTCACGAGCTGAATCAGCCGCTGGCCGCCATCGCCACCTACAACAGCGGCTGCATCAACCGCCTCCGGTCGCCAGACGCGGACCGCGAGGAGTTGATCGCGATTCACGACAAGATCGGCCGCCAGGCCTACCGCGCGGGGGAGATCATCCGCCGGGTGCATGATTTCGTGCGCCGTGCCGAGCCGAAGCGCGAGCGGCTCGACCTCAACGCGATCATCCGCGATGCCGTCGGGCTGCTGGAAGCCGATGTGCGCAAGCGCGGCATGCAGCTGGTGACCGAACTCCAGCCCGCACTGCCGCGGGTCGACGCCGACGCGGTGATGATCGAGCAGGTCGTGGTGAATCTGGTGCGCAATGGCATGGATGCGATGCAGGAAACGCCGGCCGATGCGCGCACCGTCCGCATCCGCACCGCCACCGAAGGCAGCCACGTGACGATACGTGTCTCCGACCGCGGCGCGGGCATTCCGCCGGACGCGGCCGCACGGCTGTTCCAGCCCTTCTACACGACAAAGGCCGAAGGCATGGGAATGGGCCTCAACATCTGCCGCTCGATCGCCGAACTGCACCATGGTCGCCTGAGCTTCGAGCCCAATCCGGAAGGCGGTACCATCTTCACCCTAACGCTTCCGGCAGAACACGCATGAACCCAGCCTGCGCCCACATCATCGACGACGACGAGGCCATCCGCGACGCGCTACAGTGGCTGCTGAAGACGCGCAACGTGCCCTGCCGCGAGTGGTCGAGCGGCGAAGACTTCCTCGCCGCCTGGCAGGAAGACTGGCGCGGCTGCATCGTGCTCGACATCCGCATGGCGGGCATGAGCGGACTCGAATGCTTCGACGCGCTGAACGCGCGCGGCTGCGCGCTGCCGGTGGTCTTCATCACCGGCCACGGCGATGTGCCGATGGCGGTCTCGGCCCTGAAGAAGGGCGCCTTCGACTTTCTCGAAAAACCCTTCAACGACCTCGACCTCGTCGACCGGGTGGAAAAAGCCATCGCCTTCGATGCCGACCGCCAACGCGCGGCCGCCGACCGCGACACGATCGAGGCCCGGCTGGCGACCCTGACCGCGCGCGAACGCGAGGTCATGGAGCTGATCCTGGAGGGGCACTACAACAAGGTCATCGCCGACAGGCTGTCGATTTCTATGCGCACCGTGGAAGCGCACCGATCGAAGATCTTCGAGAAGATGCGGGTGCGATCCGCCGTGGAACTCGCGCAGCAGCTCACCCTGCTGCGCGGCTGAAGCAGCGACGCGCAGCTACTTGCCAGCGCGTCAGCCGAGCGGCGACCACTGCGGCTCGATGCCTGCCTCGTCGTCCGCGCAGGCGAACTCCGCGGCGACGCCGATCCCGCCCACCCAGGCTGCGACCCCATCGACTTCCAGCACCGGAAGGCGTTCGCGCAACCATGCCGGCACCCCGGCCTCCTGACACAGGTTCTTGAAACTGCGGCTTGGCCGCCCTGCCCCCAAACGCAAGCGCAGGCCGGCGGAACGGCCCGCCAGCCGCACGCTGGCAGCGCGTTCCAGCTTTTCACGGGACAACCCCGCGCCGGTCACGTTGCAGAACTCGACCCGCCCGCCCGCCCACGGGAGGGCGGCTTCGCCGTGCCAGCTCCCCGGCGTGGCAAGCGCCGACAATGCGGGCTCGAGCCACACCCGCCCGCGGTAAACGCAGCAGGCCAGATCCGCAAGCGACATCCGCAGCGGCTTCGAAGGGCCCGCCTCGCGCAACTGGCGCACCGTCTCGCCAAGCAGGGCACGCGTCGGCGCCTGAACGCCACGCCGGCGTGCCTGCCAGCGCAACAGGTTGGCGATGCGTGCATCGCTGAGCCGCAACAAGGCGTCGCGCGCCAGCACTGCACCGCCACAGCCCGCTTCGTCGATCTCTGCCAGTTCGTCGAGCAGGTCGCTCGCCTCGCGGAAATGCGCCGCCGCACGGGCCAGCGCGGGCACCGCTGCGGGAAAACCCTGTTCGATCGCTGGCAGCACGCGGTGCCGGATGTCATTGCGCGCAAAGCGCAGATCGGCGTTGCTCTCGTCGTCCACCCAGACAAGCGTGCGCGCCGCGGCACAGGCTTCGATCTGTGCCCGGCGCATGCCGAGCAGGGGTCTCAAGCGTCCACGCGCGCTATCGGGAGCCGGACGCTCGATCGATGCCATCGCTGCGGCGCCACGCACCCCCGCTCCGCGAAACAGGCGAAACAGCAGCGTCTCAGCCTGGTCGTCCTGATGGTGACCGAAGACGAGCCAGTCGCAGTCGATGCTCGCCAGCGCCGAATGGCGCGCAGCACGAGCCGCTGCTTCGAGCCCCTGAGGATCGTCGCGTCGCACGGAAACATGGAAGGAAAGGAAGACGACGCCGCGCTGCGCGCATTGCTCGCGACAGAATGCGAGCCATTCGTTCGCTCGCTGACTGAGGCCGTGATGCACGTGCGCAGCCACCAGTTCGAAGCCGATCCTGGGCTGCAGATCGCACAGCGCCTGCAGCAGCACGATCGAATCGACACCGCCCGAAAGGCAGCAACACAAGCGGCTGCCGGACGCTACGCCAGCCTCGGCCAGCACGCTGGCAACCGCGTCCAGCATGTCAGGCAGCCTGCTCCTTGAAGCGGCCGTAGCTCATCAGCTTGTCGATGCGCTGCGCCACGAGCTCGGACGCCGATAGCGAATCGACCTGGCGCAGGGCTTCGGCCAGCGCGCGCTTGAGCGACGCGGCCATCGCCCGGTGATCTCGGTGCGCCCCACCCACCGGCTCGTTGACGATCTTGTCCACCAGCCCGAGCGACTTCAGCCGCGTCGCGGTGATCCCCATCGTCTCGGCAGCCTCGGAGGCCTTGTCCGCGCTCTTCCACAGAATGGACGCGCAGCCTTCGGGCGAAATCACCGAATAGGTGGAGTACTGCAGCATCAGCACCTGGTCGCCGACCGCGATCGCCAGCGCACCGCCCGAACCGCCTTCACCGATGATGGTGCAGATCAGCGGCACCTTGAGTTCGGCCATCAGGTACAGGCTGTGGCCGATGGCCTCGGACTGGCCGCGCTCCTCGGCGCCGATGCCCGGATAGGCACCCGGCGTGTCGACGAAGGTGAATACCGGCAGGCCGAACTTCTCCGCGAGCTTCATCAGCCGCATCGCCTTGCGATAGCCTTCGGGGCGCGGCATGCCGAAGTTGCGCGCGATCTTCTCCTTGGTGTCGCGCCCCTTCTGGTGGCCGATCACCACGCAGCTCTGGCCGTTGAAGCGCGCCAGCCCGCCGACGATGGCCTTGTCGTCGGCGTAGTTGCGGTCGCCGTGCAATTCCTCGAAGTCGGTGAACATGTGCTGGACGTAATCCAGCGTGTAGGGGCGCTGCGCGTGGCGCGCCACCTGCGCGATCTGCCAGGGTGTCAGCTTGCCGTAGATATCCTTCGTCAGCGACTGGCTCTTGGCCTCGAGGCGCGAGATTTCCTCAGAGATATCGACCGCCGAGTCGTCCTGAACGAAGCGCAGCTGCTCGATCTTGGCATCGAGCTCGGCGATCGCCTGTTCGAAATCCAGAAAGGTGGTTTTCATCCAGCCGTTCTCAGAAAAAAATGGCTGCCATTGTAACCCCTGCGCTCGAAAAGCCGTCGCATCGACGCACGAACGGGACCGTCGGAGAGAAATCTGCGCACAAATGCGGATGACAGCCGCCCCCGGCTCGGGCATGATTTCTGCTGTCGAAACAAAAAGAAGGAGTAGCGGGGCCCAGTCGGCGCCGCGCCATGGAAATACTTGTCCTGATAGTGCTGATCGTCTTGAACGGCGCATTCGCGATGTCCGAAATCGCCCTCGTCACCGCGCGCCGGGCGCGCCTCGCGCGCCTCGCCGAGGAAGGCGACAGCGCCGCAGAAGTGGCGATCAAGCTCGGCGAGGAGCCGACGCGTTTTCTCTCGACCATCCAGATCGGCATCACCTCGATCGGCATCCTCAACGGCATCGTCGGCGAGGCCGCGCTCGCCAAACCGCTCGCTGGCTGGCTGCAGCGTTTCGGCATGGAGGCAGACAGCAGCAGCTTCCTCGCCACGGTCTTGGTCGTGGTGGTGATCACCTACGTTTCCATCGTCGTCGGTGAACTGGTGCCCAAGCGCATCGGCCAGATCAACCCCGAAGGCATCGCCCGCCTGGTGGCCAAGCCGATGAACGCGCTGGCCATCGCGTCGCGCCCCTTCGTGCGCCTCCTCATGGCATCGACCTCGCTGCTGCTGCGCGTGCTGGGCAAGCGCGACGAAGGTGCGCCGAGCGTCACCGAAGAAGAGATCCATGCCCTGCTCGAAGAGGGCTCGGAAGCCGGGATCATCGAGAAGAGCGAGCACACCATGGTGCGCAACGTGTTCCGACTCGACGATCGCCAGATCGGCTCGCTGATGGTGCCGCGCTCGGACATCGTGTGGCTGGACGTGACCCGCCCACTCGACGAGAACCTCGCGCGCATGGCCGAGTCGGACCACTCGCGCTTCCCCGTCTGCCGCGGCGGCCTGGACGAGATCCTAGGAATCATCGCGTCCAAGCAGCTCTTCAACCAGACGCTCAAGGGTGGCAAGCCCGACCTGACGCATCAGTTGCAGCCACCGGTTTTCGTGCCGGAATCGCTCACCGGCATGGAATTGCTCGAGCAGTTCCGCGCCTCCAGCACCCACACCGTCTTCGTCATCGACGAGTATGGCGAGGTTCAGGGCATGGTCACGCTGCAGGACGTGCTCGAGGCGGTTACCGGCGAATTCCAGCCTCACAGCCTCGACGAGGCGTGGGCGGTGCAGCGGGAGGACGGTTCGTGGCTGCTCGACGGCCTGATTCCGGTGCCGGAACTCAAGGACCGGCTCGAACTGAAGAGCGTGCCGGAAGAAGAACGCGGCCGCTATCACACCTTGTCGGGCATGGTGATGTGGCTGCTGGGACGCCTGCCGCACACCGGCGACGTGACGGTGTGGGAGGAATGGCGACTGGAAGTGGTCGACCTCGACGGCAAACGCATCGACAAGGTGCTTGCCAGCCGCATTCCGCCCGCGCTCGAGGCCGAGGCCGGCAACGTGCCGACGGAACACCCGGACAGCTGATCGAATCCGGCGCCGGCCATCCGGCCGGCACGCCCGCCCCGGCGGGTCGCGGCATCCGCTAACGCGGACGCGAGCGCCCCCTGCGCTGGTGCCGGCCGCAACCGGCTGGACGGGGCAATGGAACCTTTTGCGGACCTTGTGGTATTTCAAGGCCTGCAATCAACGAGACCTACCCCCCAGTGCGCACCAAGAACCCCAGGGGTGTCCTGCAATGAAGCTGGCCCTGATCATCCTCCTGCCGTTCGGCGGCAGCCTGCTGGCATCCTTTCTGCCCGCCCATGCGCGGCGGGCCGGCGCCGTGCTGGCGGGCCTGGTCGCGCTCGCGTGCACCGCGATGGTCGCTTCCCTCTACGCAGACGTGGCGGAGAACGGCGTCGTGCGGGCCGCCGCGCCCTGGGTGATGGGGCTGGAATTCTCCGTGCGCATGGACGGCCTCGCCTGGCTGTTTGCCACGCTGGTGTCGGCGATGGGGGCGCTCGTCGTGCTCTACGCCCACTACTACATGTCGCCGGCCGACCCGGTGCCGCGCTTCTTCTCATTCTTCCTCGCCTTCATGGGCGCGATGCTGGGCGTGGTGCTGTCTGGCAACCTCATCCAGTTGGTCTTCTTCTGGGAACTGACGAGCCTCGTCTCCTTCTTGCTGATCGCCTACTGGAACCACCGCATCGACGCCCGCCGTGGCGCACGCATGGCCTTGATCGTCACCGGCACCGGCGGCTTGTGCATGCTCGCGGGCATGCTGATGCTCGGGCAGATGGCCGGCAGCTACGACCTCGACCACGTCATCGCCGCCGGCGCCACCGTGCGCGCGCATCCCTGGTATCCGGCAATGCTGTTCCTGATCGCGCTGGGCGCATTGACCAAGAGCGCGCAGTTCCCCTTCCACTTCTGGCTGCCGCATGCCATGGCGGCGCCGACACCAGTGTCGGCTTACCTGCATTCGGCCACCATGGTGAAGGCCGGCGTGTTCCTGCTGGCGCGCCTGTGGCCGGCCCTGGCCGGCACCGAGGCGTGGTTCTGGATCATCGGCGGCGCCGGCCTGTGCTCGCTGATGCTGGGCGCCTATGCAGCGACCTTCCAGCGCGACATGAAAGGCGTCCTCGCCTACTCGACGATCAGCCATCTCGGCCTCATCACCCTTCTTCTCGGCCTCAACAGTCCGCTCGCCCTGGTTGCCGCCCTCTTCCACATCGTCAATCACGCCACTTTCAAGGCCTCGCTTTTCATGGCCACCGGCATCGTCGACCACGAGACCGGCACCCGCGACATGAATCGCCTGGGCGGACTGCGCCACGCAATGCCCTTGACCGCGGCGCTGGCGCTGGTGTCGGCGGCAGCGATGGCGGGCGTGCCGCTGCTCAACGGCTTCTTGTCCAAGGAGATGTTCTTCGCCGAGACCGTCTTCCTCGACCGGGCAGACCCGTCCCACGTCCTGCTGCCGATGATCGCAGTGGCATCGAGCACCTTCAGCGTGGCCTATTCGCTGCGTTTCATGATCCAGGTGTTCTTCGGCCCGCCAGCGACCGATCTTCCCCGCAAGCCGCATGAACCACCGCTGTGGATGCTACTGCCGAGCGCGCTGCTGGTGCTGGCCTGCCTGATCGTGGGGACCCTGCCCAATCTGGCGGTAGGCGGCCCCCTGTCGATGGCCGTGAGCTCCGTTCTCGGCACCAGCGCACCGACCTACAGCCTCGCCGTGTGGCACGGCCTCAACCTGCCGCTGATGATGAGCGCCCTCGCGCTTGTCGGCGGCGCCTCGCTCTATCACCTCCTGCAGCGACGCCAGGCGGACGGGGTTCTGTTCGCGTTCCGCCTCGACGGCAAGCGCGCGTTCGAATGGAGCCTGGCGCGGCTGTCGGCTTACGCAGGATGGCTGGTGGAGCACATCGCCTCGCGCCGGCTGCAGATCCAGCTGCTGGTGCTGGTGGCGTTCGCCATCGCCGCCGTGCTGCTGCCGCTGTGGCCAACCGGCGTTCCCTGGGGCAGCCTCGGTCGACTGCCGCTGGATCCGAACTTCGCCCTGCTGTGGCTGATCGGCGCCGTGTGCGCGCTGGGCGCGGCCTATCAGGCCAAGTACCACCGCCTCGTCGCACTGATCCTGGTCGGCGGCGCCGGGCTGGCGACCGTCCTGACCTTCGCCTGGTTCTCGGCGCCCGATCTGGCGCTCACTCAGGCCATGGTCGAGGTGGTCACCACCCTGCTGCTGCTGCTCGGCCTGCGCTGGCTGCCGCGCCGCATCCAGGCGCAGGAACAGGGCCTGCCGGCTGAGCATGCGAGCGTGCGCGTCCGCCTTCGGCGCCTGCGCGACCTTGCCGTTGCCAGCGCCGTCGGTGGAGGCATGGCACTGCTGTCCTACGTGATGCTGACGCGGCCAGTGGCGGAGGGACTCGCGCCCTTCTTCCTGACCCAGTCGCTGCCGCAAGGTGCCGGGCTGAACGTCGTGAATGTGATCCTCGTGGATTTCCGCGGCTTCGACACGCTGGGTGAAATCACCGTGGTCGGCATCGTCGCGCTCACCGTATACGCGCTGCTGCGCCGCTTCCGCCCTGCCGCGGAGAGCGTGGCGCCACCGCTACAGCAGCGCGCGCAGCCGATGCCCGAGGCGCCTGACCCGCGTCGCCCGCTGCCCGGCGACTACCTGTTGCTGCCGGCGGTCCTGGTGCGGCTGATGCTTCCAGTGGCCGTCCTCGCATCGATCTTCTTCCTGCTTCGCGGCCACAACGCGCCAGGCGGCGGCTTCGTCGGCGGACTCGTCCTGGCCACCGCTTTTCTGCTGCAGTACATGTTCAGCGGCGTGGTCTGGACCGAAGCGCGCCTGCGCGTCCTGCCACAGCAATGGATCGCCTTCGGCCTGCTCGCCGCCGGGCTGACCGGCGCCGGCGCCTGGCTGGCGGCGCAGCCCTTCCTGTCTGCCCTCTCCTGGCACGGCATCCTGCCGTTGATCGGAGAACTTCACATTTCGACCGTGCTGGCCTTCGACCTCGGTGTCTACATGCTGGTCGTGGGCGCCACCGCGCTGATCCTCGTCGCGCTCGCCCACCAGTCGTTGCGCAGCCAGCATCTGCAATCGCGCCCCGCAGCGGCCGAGGCATCGCGGCGCCAGGCACCCAAGGGGACTTCGTAATGGAAATCGTCTACGCGCTGGCGATCGGCGTGCTCGCCGGATCGGGCACCTGGCTGCTGCTTCGGCCCCGTACCTTTCAGGTCATCATGGGCCTGACCCTGCTGTCCTACTCGGTGAATCTGTTCATCTTCAGCATGGGCAGTCTGAACCTCGACCGTGCACCGATCATCGACCCGACGCGGCCGATCGACCCTGCCCTGTATGCGGATCCGGTCCCGCAGGCGCTGGTGCTTACGGCCATCGTCATCGGCTTCGCCACCACCGCCCTGTTCCTCGTCGTCCTGCTCGCTTCGCGCGGCCTGACCGGGACCGACCACGTCGACGGCGTCGAGGATGGAGGCGAGTCTTGAACGGCCTGCTGCAGCATCTCCCCATCCTGCCTATCGTGATCCCGCTGCTGGCCGGCGCGGGCCTGCTGCTGGTCGACGATGCGCACCGTCGCGGTCGCGCCGTCCTCGCCCTGATCGCGACCGGCTTGCAGCTCGCGGTCGCCGTGACCCTGATGGACACGGTGAGCCGTGAGGCCTCTACGGGCATCGAGGTCTATCGGCTGGGCGGCTGGAGCGCGCCGTTCGGCATCGTGCTGGTCGTGGACCGCCTGTCGGCGTTGATGCTGAGCCTGTGCGCGGTGCTCGGCCTGGCTTCGCTCATCTACGCGCTGGCACGCTGGGACCGCGCGGGCGTGCATTTCCACCCTCTGTTCCAGTTCCTGCTGATGGGGCTGAACGGCGCCTTCCTCACCGGCGATATCTTCAATCTGTTCGTCTTCTTCGAAATCCTGCTGGCCGCGTCCTATGGCCTCGCGCTGCACGGCTCGGGCGCCGCGCGCGTGCGCTCCGGCCTCGCATACATCGCGGTCAATCTCGCCGCGTCCCTGCTGTTCCTGATCGGCGCCGCGCTCATCTACGGCATTACCGGCACGCTCAATATCGCCGATCTGGCCCATCGCGTACCCGCTCTGGCAGCGGGCGACCGCGCGCTGTTCTCGGCCGGAATCGCGCTGCTTGCGCTCGTCTTCCTGGTGAAGGCGGCGGCCTGGCCGTTGAACTTCTGGCTGCCTTCCACCTACAGCGCAGCGAGCGCGCCGGTGGCGGCGATGTTTTCCATCATGACCAAGGTCGGCGTGTATGCGCTGCTGCGCATCGGCTCGGCACTCGAACCCGCCGGCATCATGGCGCCGCTGACCGACGCCATCTTCGTCATCGGCATCCTGACGCTGGCCTTCAGCGCCCTTGGCGTACTCGGCGTGCAGAAACTGGACCGGGTCGCCGGCTACAGCATCATCGCCTCGTCGGGAACCCTGCTCGCGGCCTTCGGGCTGGGGATGACCGCGATCACCGCCCCGCTGCTCTACTATCTGACGAGCTCCATTCTGGTGATGGCGGCGTTCTACCTGCTCATCGAGATGACCGAGCGCAGCAAGCCCTACGGCGCCGACCTGCTCGCGGTGACGATCGAGGCCTTCGGCATGGAGCGTGCGGAGGAGCAGGCGATGAGCGAGGACGTGGTCGGCTTCGCCATTCCCGGCGCAATGGCCTTCATCGGCATGGCCTTCGTCGCGTGCACGGTGATGATCGCCGGGTTGCCACCGCTGTCGAGCTTCGTCGCCAAGTTCGCCTTGCTGATCGCCGCGTTCGACGCATCGGCGGACATCGGCGTGGCGCTTCCGGTGTGGGTGCTGATGGCGGCGATGCTGGGCTCAGGGCTTGCCGGCATCATCACCCTGTCGCGCCTCGGCATGCGCATCTTCTGGAGCGGCGAGGCACGCACCACCCCGCAGCTGCTGGTCACCGAGGCAGCGCCAGCAGCCGTCCTGATCGGCCTCTGCGTGCTGCTGTCGGTCGCGGCCAGCCCCGCTCTGGATTACATGCAGGCCACAGCCGACGCGCTGCATGCCCCCGCGCGCTACATCGACGCGGTCATGAGCTCGGCAGGAGAACGTGCGCGATGAAGCGCCCCACCTTGCGCACCCTGTTGCCCGCCGTGCCGCTGTTGCTGGCGATCTGGCTGCTGCTCAACGACAGCTTCAGCGCCGGGCAGCTGCTGCTTGGACTCGGCCTGGCGATCGGGGTCGCAGCGATCCTGCCGTCGGCACGCCCGCTGCAGGCGCGAATGCGTCGCCCGCGCGCCGCCCTGGTGCTGCTGATGCGTGTCCTGATCGACGTCGTACGCTCGAACATCGCGGTCGCCGGCATCATCCTCGGCCCCGAGGACCGGCGCCAGCGCTCGGGATTCATCCACATCCCGCTCGACCTGCGCGACCCTCACGGCCTCGCCGTCCTGTCGATGATCGTGACCGCCACGCCGGGCACGGTGTGGGCGGAAGCCTCGCCCGACCACACCGTGCTGACCTTGCACATTCTCGAACTCACGGACGAGATGGCCTGGCATCGGACGATCAAGCAACGCTACGAGCGACTACTGATGGAGATTTTCGAATGAGTACAGCGATCGTCGGCAACGCCACCTTGTTCACCTTCGTCTGCCTCGCGCTGGCAATGGCGTTCGCGACCGTGCGCCTGGCGATCGGTCCCGGGGCGCGCGACCGCGTGCTGGCCTTCGACACGATGTACATCATCGGCGTCATGATGGTGCTGCTGATGGCGTTGCGCTCGGGCACGTCGGTTTATTTCGACGTTGCCCTGCTGATGGCCTTGTTCGGCTTCGTCGGCAGCAGCGCGCTGGCAAAATTCCTGCTGCGCGGGGAGGTCATCGAACCTTGATCGAGACACTCTCGCCCTGGGTCGCCGTTCCGGTGGCGTTGCTGTTGTGCGTCGGCGGCATCCTGACTGCGATCGGCGCGCTCGGCCTGCTGCGCCTGCGCAACTTCTATTCGCGCGTCCATGCGCCAACGCTGGGCACCACGCTCGGACTGGGCTGCATCCTCATCGCCTCGCTGCTGGCATCGTCAGCGATCGAGCAGCGCCCCGTGCTGCACGAACTGCTGGTCGGCCTGCTCATCGTCATCAGCGCACCGATCACGACGATGATCCTGCTGCGGGCCGCGCTGGCCGAGGACAGGCGCAAGGGCCGCCTGCCGCCGGACATGGAAGGGGAATCGCCCGACGACCCGCCGGAAGAGTCGTGAGCTGCAAAAAAAGGGAGCGGAGCCCTCGCGGGCATCCGCTCCCCTGGTCGGGCACCGACGCCGTCAATCGTCGTTCATGAAGCCCAGCAGGTGCAGCAGGCTGGTGAAGAGGTTGTAGATCGACACGAACAGCGACACCGTGGCCATCACGTAGTTGGTCTCACCGCCGTGGATGATGTTGCTGGTCTCGTACAGGATCAGACCCGACATCAGCAGCACGACGGCGGCCGAGACGGTCAGCGACAGCGCCGGGATGGAGAAGAAGATCGCCCCCAGGCCGGCCAGGAAGGCCACCAGCACGCCAACGAACAGGAAACCACCCATGAAGGAGAAGTCCTTGCGCGTAGTCAGTGCGTAGGCCGACAAGCCGAGGAAGATCGCCGCCGTGCCAGCCATCGCCTGCATCACGATCTGCGTGCCGTTGGGCATCGCCAGGTACTTCGACACGATCGGACCGAGCGTGTAGCCCATGAAGCCGGTCAGCGCGAACACGAACAGCACGCCGAGACTGCTGTTGCGGAACTTCGTCGTCAGGAACAGCAGGCCGAAGTAGCCGACCAGGGTCAGGATGAGGCCAGGGTGCGGCAGGCCGAGCGCCATCGACGCCCCGGCGGTCACCGCCGAGAACGCCAGCGTCATCGACAGCAGCATGTAGGTGTTGCGGATGACCTTGTTCGTCGAGAGGACGGAAGCCTCCGAGCGGGTCATCGTAGTCATGCGGTTTTCCATGTTGGGTCAATCTCCAGGTGTATTGAGTTGTTTTGGGAGTCGGTCGGCAGCACGCGGACAAATCAGGCCGGCGTCGGCAAGCCACCGCCGAGTGCCAGGCGTTCGGGCTTCCTTTGGCGCCTCAGGCGCTGGGCCAGCACGCGCGATACGCGCTCCGCCGCTTCATCGACGGCGGCGCGCACGTCGAGTTGGGTGATGGCGAAGACGACATCGGGCAGGTTGCGCAGGCGCAACTGTACGACGCAGCGCTTGTCCGCACCACCGCGAGGCCCGTTGACGTCGGCGACCTTCACGCGCGCCCAGCGGATGTGATCGTGGAAGCGCCCGATCGCAAACCGCATGCGCCTAGCCACGTACTCGTGGAGGCCGGGAGCCGCTTCGACATTTTCACAGTGCAGATCGATTCGCATACAGGTTCTCCTTTGAAATGGGCACGCACCGCCAGCGCGGGAACCACTGTCGATGCTACCCCTCTGACTCTTCGATAAAATCTCGGTTCAACTGAATTTTTATCCGTTTTTTTCGAAATACACTGCGCGCTGACGATGTCCAGGCGCAAGGAACGGCGACCATGCTCAACTACAAACAGCTTCACCATTTCTGGTCGGTGGCGCGCGCCGGCGGCATCGTCCGCGCCAGCGAGCGCTCCGGCCTTGCGCCGCAGACCCTGTCGGGCCAGATCGCCACGCTCGAGGCTGACCTCGGCGTAACGCTGTTCCAGCGCCAGGGGCGGCGACTCGTGCTGACCGAAACCGGGCGCATGGCGCTGGATTATGCGGAAGAGATCTTCCGCCTGGGAAGCGAACTCGAGGAGGCCGTACGCACGCGCGCAGCGGGGCGCATGGCACCGTTCCGGGTCGGCGTCGCCGACGTCGTGCCCAAGGCGATCGCCTATCTGCTGCTGGCACCATCGATGCAGCTCGCCGAACCGATGCGCATCATCTGCAGGGAGGGCAAGCTCGAGCGCCTGCTCGGCGAACTGGCCATCCACAAGCTCGATGTGGTCCTCGCGGACAGCCCGCTCCCCTCCAACATGGACGTGCGCGGCTACAGCCACACGCTCGGTGAATCGACAATCGGCTTCTATGCGTCGGGGCCGCTTGCCGACAGCCTGCGCGGAGACTTTCCCGCGTGCCTCGACGGTGCGCCGCTGTTGCTGCCGGGCCTCGAGGCCGCGGTGCGCGGACCGCTGCTGCGCTGGATGGAAGCCGGCAAACTGAGGCCACGCGTCGTCGGCGAATTCGACGACAGCGCGCTGATGCGCGCCTTCGCCGAGGCCGGCGCCGGAATCTTTCCCACCGCACAGCTCATCGGCGACGAACTCGTCGCGCAAGGGGTAATGCGACGCCTCGGCGAAGCACAAGGGGTGTCCGAGACCTATTACGCCATCTCGGTTGAACGCCGGTTGACGCACCCGGCTGTGCGCGCGATCAGCGAAGCGGCGCCGATCTACGCGGGACAGTCGTCCAAGGCGCGAAACCCAGGCCCTTGAGGGGCCCCTGATCAGCAGGGCGCGATTGGCTGGAGCGGGGAAACCCGCCGCCATTCGCGGAGAAGGCGCGGGCGGCGAAAGCCAGTGCTGCAAAACAGCAGCGAACACCCTAGAATGGCGAGCTTTTGCTGAGTCCAGACAGTGAGAGCACCCAGTTTCCAACTGGCCGACTTCACTACTGGTGCCGGGAAAGGGACTCGAACCCTTACACCTTGCGGCGGCGGATTTTGAATCCGCTGCGTCTACCGATTCCGCCATCCCGGCACGGGACGCGCATTATCTCCGAACAATCGCGCCGGCGGCAAGCCGGCGGCAAACATCACGCTCACGCACGCTCCATCTTCACACCGATGTCACTCACGCTGAATGATTTCGATTATCCGCTGCCGCCGGAATTGATCGCGCAGGCGCCGCTGCCCGAGCGCAGCGCCAGTCGACTGCTGGCGGTGGACGACGGCCACCTGCAGGACTGTCGCTTCACCGATCTGCCCGAGTTCATCCGCCCCGGCGATCTGCTGGTGTTCAACGACACGCGCGTCATCCACGCCCGCCTGCATGGCGTGAAGGAGAGCGGCGGGCAGGTCGAAGTCCTGATCGAGCGCGCGATCGGCCCGCATGAAGCGCTCGCCCAGGTGCGCGCGAGCAAGCCCCCGCGCGCCGGCTCCCGCCTGCGCCTGGCCGACGCCTTCGACGTGACCGTGCTCGGCCGCGCCGGCGAGTTCTACCACCTGCGTTTCCCCGATCACGAAGATCTCCATGGTTTGCTCGAACGCCACGGCAAGCTTCCCTTACCGCCCTACATCCAGCGCACAGCGGGCGACGAGGACGAATCGCGCTACCAGACGGTGTTCGCCCGTGAACCCGGCTCCGTCGCCGCCCCCACCGCCGGCCTGCACTTCGACGAAGTGCTGCTCGAGCGCATCGCCGCACGCGGTGCACGTTGCGCCTGGCTGACGCTGCACGTCGGCGCCGGCACTTTCCAGCCGGTGCGGGTGGACGACCTCGGTGAACACCGCATGCACCGCGAGCGCTACGTGATCCCGCAGGAAACCGCCGACGCCATCGCCACCACCCGGGCTGCGGGCGGACGCGTGATCGCGATCGGCACCACCAGCCTGCGCGCCCTCGAGGCTGCAGCCCAGGACGGCCCGCTGCAGGCGGGCAGCGGCGAAACCGAGATCTTCATCCTCCCCGGCTTCCGTTTCCAGGTCGCAGACGCGCTGGTGACCAACTTCCACCTGCCGAAATCCACGCTGCTGATGCTGGTCTCCGCCTTCGCCGGCATGGAGGTCATGCGCCGCGCCTACGCCCACGCCGTTGCCCAACGCTACCGATTCTTCAGCTACGGCGACGCCATGTTCCTGACCCGCAAGAACGACGCCGAACACGATGCAGTTTGAACTTCTCGCCACCAGCGACGGCGCGCGCCGCGGTCGCATGACGCTCGCCCACGGCGTGGTCGAAACCCCGGTCTTCATGCCGGTCGGCACCTACGGCACGGTGAAGGCGATGACGCCCGCCATGCTCGCCGACATCGGCGCGCAGATCTGCCTGGGCAACACCTTCCACCTGTGGCTGCGCCCCGGGCTCGACATCATCGGCGCCCATCAAGGCCTGCACCGCTTCATGGCCTGGGACAAGCCCATCCTCACCGACTCGGGCGGCTTCCAGGTGTTCAGCCTCGGCGCGCTGCGCAAGATCAGCGAGGAAGGCGTCAAATTCTCCAGCCCGATCGACGGCGCCAAGCTCTTCCTGACGCCCGAGATCTCGATGCAGATCCAGCACGTGCTGAACTCGGACATCGTCATGATCTTCGACGAATGCACGCCCTACCCCGCGACGCACGATGAGGCGGCCAAGTCCATGCGTCTGTCGCAGCGCTGGGCAAAGCGTTCGCGCGACGAGTTCGACCGCCTGCAGAACGGCAATGCGCTCTTCGGCATCGTGCAGGGGGGGATGTACGAGGATCTGCGCGACGCATCGCTCGGCGCGCTCGAGGACATCGGCTTCCACGGCTTCGCCATCGGCGGCCTGTCGGTGGGCGAACCCAAGGAAGACATGCAGCGCATCCTCGCCCACACTGCGCCGCGCCTGCCGGCAGGCAAGCCGCGCTACCTGATGGGGGTGGGCACGCCGGAGGACATCGTCGCCGGCGTGGCCGCCGGCATCGACATGTTCGACTGCGTGATGCCCACCCGCAACGCGCGTAACGGCTGGCTGTTCACCCGCTATGGCGACCTCAAGATCAAGAACGCGGCGCACAAGGCCGACACCCGGCCGCTCGATGCGTCCTGCGACTGCTACACCTGCCGCAACTTCAGCCGCGCCTACCTGCATCACCTGCACCGCGCCGGCGAGATACTCGGCAGCATGCTGAACACGATCCACAACCTGCGCTACTACCAGACGCTCACTGCGGAACTGCGCCAGGCGATCGATGACCAAGCCTTCCCGGTGTATGTGCAGCGCTTCCGCAACGAACGTGCGACCGGCGCGGCCTGAGCCGTAAAAAGTCGCTCATGTCGCTGCTGTTATAATCCAACACTTTTAGCAATCTCTGGAGTTCCTACCGTGCTGATTTCCAACGCTTACGCGCAAGCTGCAGGCGCCACCGACCCCACCGGCGGGTTGATGGGCATCCTGCCGCTGATCCTGATGTTCGTCGTGCTGTGGTTCCTGATGATCCGGCCGCAGATGAAGCGTGCGAAGGAGCACAAGTCGATGGTCGAGGCCCTGTCCAAGGGGGACGAGGTGGTCACGCAGGGCGGCATTGCCGGTCGCATCGCCGAATTGGGCGACAACTTCCTGCACATCGAAGTGGCGCCCAACACCAACGTGCTGGTACAGAAGCAGGCCATCGCCACGGTGCTGCCCAAGGGCACGCTGAAGTCGCTGTAATCCCCGGACGCGACGCACCGGCCGGGCGCTGCTGAGCCTGACCCGTGCGCCGCGCCGTCACGATGACGGACCGCAACCCGCTGTGGCCGTCCTCACATCCCGTTCGACCCGACCATGAATCGCTACCCTCTCTGGAAAAACCTCCTCATCGGCCTCGTGCTGCTCTGGGGTCTGATCTACACGCTGCCGAATTTCTACGGCGAGGTGCCGGCGGTTCAGGTCTCGAGCGCCAAGGCCACCTTGAAGCTCGAACCGACGACAGTCACCGATCGCTTGGCAAACGCGTTGAAGCAGGCCGGCATCGAGCATGACGGCATCTTCGCCGACGCCACCAGCGTGCGCGCCCGCTTCGCCTCCACCGACCTGCAGTTGCGGGCGAAGGACGCGATCGAACGCGCCTTCAATCCGAACGCGCAGGATCCGTCCTACGTCGTCGCCCTCAACCTGCTGTCGGCGTCGCCCTCGTGGCTGACTTCGATCCACGCGCTGCCGATGTACCTCGGCCTCGACCTGCGCGGCGGGGTGCACTTCCTGCTGCAGGTCGACATGCCGGGCGCGCTCGCCAAGCGCCTGGACGCCACCACAGGCGACCTGCGCACCCTGATGCGCGACAAGAACGTGCGCCATGCAGGCATCACCCGCGAAGGCAACACCGTCGTGGTGCGTTTCCGCGACACGGCGCAGCGCGAGGCGGGTCGAAAGGCCATTCAGGACTCGACGCAGGATCTGCAACTCGCCGACCGCGATGACGCCGCAGACGACGTCAAGCTGATCGCCACGCTGACCGCCCAGGCGCAGAAAACGATGCGCGATTTCGCCATCAAGCAGAACATCACCACCCTGCACAACCGCATCAACGAACTCGGCGTGGCCGAGCCGGTGATCCAGCAGCAGGGGGCGGACCGCATCGTGGTGCAGCTGCCGGGCGTGCAGGACGTGGCCAAGGCAAAAGACATCCTCGGCCGCACTGCGACGCTGGAAGTGCGCATGGTCGACGACAGCCCGGGCCTGCTCGAGCAGGCCATTGCCGGCAACGTGCCCTTCGGCACCGAGTTGTACAACGAGCGCGGCGGCTCGCCGCTGCTGGTGAAGAAGCAGGTCGTGCTGACCGGCGACCGCCTCACCGACGCGCAGCCCGGCTTCGACGGCCAGACCAACGAAGCCGCGGTGCACCTGACGCTGGATGCCGCCGGCGCGCGCATTTTCCGCGACGTGACGCGCGAGAGCATCGGCAAGCGCATGGCAATCCTGCTGATCGAGAAGGGCAAGGGCGAGGTCGTCACCGCACCGGTGATCCGCAGCGAGATCGGCGGCGGCCGCGTGCAGATCTCGGGCCGCATGACCACCGCCGAAGCCAACGACGTCGCCCTGCTGCTGCGCGCCGGCTCGCTGGCGGCGCCGATGGAGATCATCGAGGAGCGCACCGTCGGCCCCAGCCTCGGCGCCGAGAACATCACGAAGGGCTTCCACTCCACGCTGTGGGGCTTCGTCGCGATCGCGATCTTCATGACGGCCTACTACATGCTGTTCGGCTTCGTGTCGTCGGTGGCGCTGGCGGCCAACCTGCTGCTGCTGGTGGCGCTGCTGTCGCTGCTGCAAGCGACGCTGACGCTTCCGGGCATCGCCGCCATGGCGCTGACGCTGGGCATGGCGATCGACGCCAACGTGCTGATCAACGAACGCATCCGCGAGGAACTGCGCAACGGCGCCACACCACAGGCGGCCATTGCCGCCGGCTACGACCGCGCCTTCGACACCATCCTCGACTCCAACATCACCACGCTGATCGCCGGCATCGCACTGCTGGTGTTCGGTTCAGGTCCGGTGCGCGGCTTCGCGGTGGTGCACTGCCTGGGCATTCTGACCTCGATGTTCAGCGCCATCCTGGTGTCGCGCATGCTGATCAACTTCATCTACGGCCGCCGCCGCAAGGTCGAGTCGCTCGCGATCGGCCAGATCTGGAAGCCGGGCAACAACTGAGCGGAACGACAGGAAACGCAATCATGGAATTCTTCCGCATCAAGAAAGACATCCCCTTCATGCGCCATGCGCTGGTGTTCAACGTCATATCGTTCGTCACCTTCCTGCTGGCCGTGTTTTTCCTCGCCACTCGCGGGCTGCATCTTTCGGTTGAGTTCACCGGTGGCACGCTGGTGGAGGTCTCCTACGCCGAGGCGCCTCAGCTCGAGCCGATCCGCCAGGCGCTGGCCGCCCAGGGTTACCCGGACGCGCAGGTGCAGAACTTCGGCAGCGCGCGCGACCTCCTGGTGCGCCTGCCGAACCGGGACGACCTCGACACCACCGGCGTATCGGAAAAGGTGATGGGGACGCTGAAGGCCGTCGCCGGCCCGGCGCCAGAACTGCGCCGCGTCGAGTTCGTCGGCCCGCAGGTGGGCAAGGAACTCGCGTCGGACGGAGCGATGGCCCTGTTGCTGGTGATCGTCGGCATCGTGGTGTATCTGGCGATTCGCTTCGAATGGCGCTTCGCGGTGTCGGCGATCATCGCCAACCTCCACGACGTGATCATCATCCTGGGCTTCTTCGCCTTCTTCCAGTGGGAATTCTCGCTGCCGGTGCTGGCGGCGGTGCTGGCGGTGCTGGGCTATTCGGTGAACGAGTCGGTGGTGGTGTTCGACCGCGTGCGCGAGACCTTCAAGAAGAAGCGCAACCTGGCGACGCCGCAGGTGCTGGATCACGCGATCACGAGCACGATCTCGCGCACCATCATCACCCACGGCAGCACGCAGGTGATGGTGCTGTCGATGCTGCTGTTCGGCGGCGAGACGCTGCACTACTTCGCGATGGCGCTGACCATCGGCATCTGCTTCGGCATCTACTCGTCGGTGCTGGTCGCCAGCCCGCTGGTGATGTGGCTGGGCGCCTCGCGCGAGCAGTTCGTGAAGCCGAAGAAGGAAAAGGAAGAGGCGGTGGTCTGAGGCCTCGCGGTCTTCCGGATGTGCGAAAGGCGCCCTTGTGGCGCCTTTCTTTTTGGGGAGCGGCTGCCCGCCTGATCGTCCCTTCGGTCCGGTCGCGGGGCGGGCGCAGCGTTCGCCGCCCGTCGAAATGACGGAGCTGTGCGTCGTCTATACGGCGAAAACCTGCTTCACACGCAGCGTCTCGCCGCGCTCGGTCAAGCCGATCAGGCGGTCGATGTTGGGATGCTTGCCGGGGTTCAGGCGTGCGTCCTCGCTGTGCTCCGCATACAGCTCGATGCCTTTCTTCGCCGCCTCGGGCGTGATCGCGCCGTAGAGCTGGGCGAGGTGGTTATAGACGGCGAGCGAGCCCGCCTGGCCGGGCTTGTTCTCGATGGTGGCGACGACGGCATCGGCGGCGTCGATCAGGTTCAGCGCGGCGAGGTGCGAAACGCCTGGAAGGGTCTTGAGGTTGTCTGAAAAAGCCATGTGAAATCCCGAAAAATCGAATGAGCAATTCCGTCCGCAGCGAGCACGCATCGTTCGGAACGGCCAATCGCGACCCAGCCCGCTCCGACACGCAAGGCTGCCGTGTAGGAGCGGGCTCGACCGCGACAAGAACGTCAGATGCGGCGAGCCAGCTCCGCCGCCTTGCCGACATAGCTGCCCGGCGTCATCGCCAGCAGGTGGTCGCGCGCCTCGGCGGGAATGGCGAGCGTGCGGATGAAGTCCTGCAGCGCGTCGCGGGTGATGCCCTTGCCGCGGGTCATGACCTTCAGTTGCTCGTACGGGTTCTCGATACCGAAGCGGCGCATCACCGTCTGCACCGGCTCGGCGAGCACTTCCCAGCACTCGTCGAGGTCGGCGGCCAGGCGCGCCGGGTCGGCCTCGAGCTTGCCCAGGCCGCGCAGGCAGCTGTCTAGTGCGAGCACGGTGTGGCCGAAACCCACGCCCATGTTGCGCAGCACGGTGGAGTCGGTGAGGTCGCGCTGCATGCGCGAGATCGGCAGCTTTTCCGAGAAGTGCTTGAGCACCGCGTTGGCGAGACCGAAGTTGCCCTCGGCGTTCTCGAAGTCGATCGGGTTGACCTTGTGCGGCATGGTCGACGAACCGACCTCGCCTTCCTTCAGCTTCTGCTTGAAGTAGCCGAGCGAGATGTACATCCAGATGTCGCGGCAGGCGTCGATCAGCATGGTGTTGCCGCGGGCGATGGCGTCGAAGAGTTCGGCCATCGCGTCGTGCGGCTCGATCTGGATCGTGTATTCGTTGAACGTCAGGCCCAGCGACTCGATGAAGCGCCGGTTGAAGCCTTCCCAGTCGAATTCCGGCCAGGCCGAGAGGTGAGCATTGTAGTTACCGACGGCGCCATTGAACTTGGCGCACATGGCAACGGCTGCGATCGCGGCGCGGGCGTGCATCAGGCGCGCGGCGATGTTGGCCATCTCCTTGCCCAGCGTGGTCGGGCTGGCAGGCTGGCCGTGGGTGCGCGACAGCATCGGCAGGTCGGCGAGCTGGTGCGCGAGTTCGCGGAAACGTGCGATGACGGCATCCAGCGCCGGCAGCAGCACCTGGTCGCGGCCTTCGGCCAGCATCAGCGCGTGCGAAGTGTTGTTGATGTCTTCCGACGTGCAGGCGAAATGGATGAACTCGGACACCTTCATTACTTCAGGATTGTGGCCGAGGCGCTTCTTCAGCCAGTACTCCATCGCCTTGACGTCGTGGTTGGTGGTGGCTTCGATCGCCTTCACCGCCTCGCCGTCCTCGGTCGAGAAGATCGCCACCACCGCGTCAAGCTCGGCCACCGTAGCGGCGGAAAACGGCGCGATCTCGGCCAGCTTCGGCTCGGCGGCCAGCGCCTTCAACCACTCGACTTCGACCTTCACGCGGTTTCTGATCAGGCCGTGCTCGGAGAAGTGCTCGCGCAAGCCCGCCACCTTGCCGTGGTAGCGGCCATCGAGCGGAGACAGGGCGGTGAGCGGAGAAGGTGCGGCTGCAGACATGACAGGAGTTCCGGACAAAATGGTATTTTACCGCCTTGCTTCCCAACCCGCAGGAAAGAGGCGCCTGAGTGAGTTCAACGGACACCTACCGCATCGAGGTCCAGGCCGTGGCCGAATTCGTCCCGGCACAGTCCCGGCCCGAGGACGAACACTATGTGTTCGCCTACCACATCACGATCCGCAACACAGGCAAGGAGTCGGCCCAGCTCATGAGCCGCCACTGGGTCATCACCGACGGCACCGGCAAGGTGCAAGAAGTCCACGGCCAGGGCGTGATCGGCGAGCAGCCCCTGCTCGCCCCCGGCGACAGCTACAGTTACACCAGTGGCTGCGTGCTCGAGACGCCGGTGGGCACCATGCACGGCAGCTACCAGATGGTGGCCGAGGACGGCCACGCCTTCGATGCGGAGATCCCGCCCTTCATGCTGGCGATGCCACGCGTGCTGCACTGAACCTGGGTCGAAATCGAAGCCGCCCCGACGCTTGCGGGGCGGATCGTCAGGCACTGCCAATGCTCAGCTACGGTAGTCGGCGTTGATCTTGACGTAGTCGTAGGAGAAGTCGCAGGTCCACACCGTAGCTGCCACCTCGCCACGTCCGAGGTCGATGCGCACCGTGAGTTCAGCGTGCTTCATGATGCGCGCACCGGCCTCCTCCCGATAGCTCGCCGCGCGCCCGCCCTGCTCGGCAACCAGCACGGTTTCGTCCGTGCTCCCAAGCCACACGCGCAGCGCCGCGACATCGAGATCGTCGATGCCGGCATAGCCGATCGCGGCGAGGATGCGGCCGAGGTTCGGGTCGGAGGCGAAGAATGCCGTCTTCACCAGCGGCGAGTGGCCCACCGCGTAGGCGACCTTGCGGCATTCGTCGCGGTCCTTGCCGCCTTCCACGACGATGCTCATGAACTTGGTCGCACCCTCGCCGTCGCGCACGATGGCCTGCGCCAGCGCGATCGACACTTCAACCACCGCTTCGCGCAAGGTCTTGTAGCCCGCGCCCGCCACGTCGGCGATTTCGGCATTGCCCGCCTGACCGGTGGCGATCAGGATGAAGGAGTCGTTGGTCGAGGTGTCGCCGTCGACCGTGATGCTGTTGAAGGACAGGTCCGCCGCCTCCTTCACCAGCGCGTCGAGCACTGGCTGCGCGACCGCGGCATCGCAGGCGAGAAAGCCGAGCATCGTCGCCATGTTCGGGCGGATCATTCCGGCGCCCTTGCTGATGCCGGTCAGCGTCACCGTCCTGCCGCCGATCTGCACGCGCCGCGAGACTGCCTTGGCCAGCGTATCGGTGGTCATGATCGCGTGGGCAGCGTCGTACCAGCCGTCGGCGCGCAGGTCGGCGATGGCCCGCGGCAGACCGGCCGTCAGCCGGTCCACCGGCAGCGGCTCGAGGATCACACCGGTGGAAAACGGCAGCACCTGCGCCGCGCTCACGCCAAGCTGCTCGGCGACCGCTGCGCAGCTTGCGCGTGCGTTATCCAGCCCCGCATCACCTGTCCCGGCATTGGCCACACCGGTGTTGATCACGAGCGCGCGGATGCCGCCCGTGGCCAGGTGCTCGCGACACACCTGCACCGGCGCGGCGCAGAAGCGGTTGCGTGTGAACACGCCGGCGGCGCGGGTGCCGGTGGCGAGTTCGATCACCGTGAGATCGCGGCGATTGGCCTTGCGGATGCCGGCCTCGGCAACGCCGAGGCGGACGCCTGCAACAGGAAACAGCTCGGCGGGATTGGGCGTGGCGAAATTGACGGCCATGAAGGTCTCCGGAGGATCAGCTCAGCTTGCCGTGGCAGTGCTTGTACTTCTTGCCCGAACCGCAGGGGCAGGGATCGTTGCGCCCGACCTTGGGCGCGAGATTGACGTGCGGTTCGGCACCGGCCGGCTGGTCGGGATTGGCCGCGGCGAGGGCCTCGTCGTAATCGGCATGGTGGTACTGCACGTTCTCGACCTCGGGCGGCGCCTCGGCCTCCTCGAGCTGCGCCTCGGTACGAATCTGCACGGTGATGAGCAGCTTGGTGACATCGGCACGCACCGCATCGAGCAAGGACTCGAACAGCTCGAAGGCTTCGCGCTTGTACTCCTGTTTCGGGTTCTTCTGGGCGTAGCCCCGCAGGTGGATGCCCTGGCGCAGATGATCGAGCGCGGCCAGGTGCTCGCGCCAATGCGTGTCCAGGCTCTGCAGCATCACGTTACGCTCGAACTGGTGCCAGGCTGCGAGATCGACCAGCGCGATCTTGGCGGCGTAGGCCTCTTCGGCCGCATCGATGATGCGCTGCAGGATGGCCTCGTCGTCCAGCCCCGGCTCGGCCTTGATCCAGTCGCCGACCGGCAGCTTGAGCTGGAAGTCCGCCGCCAGGGCCTGCTCCAGGCCGCCGATCTCCCATTGCTCCTCGACGCTGTCGAGCGGCACGTAGCGGCGGAAGGTATCGTGCAGAACCCCCTGGCGCATGGCGCGGATGGTGTCGGAGATGTCGTCGGTTTCGAGCAGCTCGTTGCGCTGCTGGTAGACCACCTTGCGCTGGTCGTTAGCGACGTCGTCGTATTCGAGCAGTTGCTTGCGGATATCGAAGTTGCGCTGCTCCACCTTGCGCTGCGCCGACTCGAGCGAGCGCGTGACCATGCCGTGTTCGATCGCCTCGCCTTCGGGCATCTTCAGGCGCACCATGATCGCGTTCAGGCGCTCGCCGGCGAAGATCTTCATCAGCGGATCTTCCAGCGACAAGTAGAAGCGGCTGGAGCCGGGGTCGCCCTGGCGGCCGGAGCGCCCGCGCAGCTGGTTGTCGATGCGGCGCGACTCGTGCCGCTCGGTGCCGATGATGTGCAGGCCGCCCGCGCCCAGCACCTGCCCATGCACCTTCGCCCACTCCTCGCGCATCTCGGCGACCTTCGCCTCGCGCTGCTCGGGGCTCAGGCTGTCGTCCTCGCGCACGGCGTTGATCGGCTTTTCGATGTTGCCGCCGAGCACGATGTCGGTGCCACGGCCAGCCATGTTGGTGGCGATCGTCACCATGCCCGGGCGGCCGGCCTGGGCGACAATCTGCGCCTCGCTCTCGTGCTGCTTGGCGTTGAGCACCTGATGTTCGATGCCTGCCTTGCCCAGGATGCCGGACAGCAGCTCGTTGGTCTCGATCGAGGTCGTGCCCACCAGCACCGGTTGGCCGCGCTCGACGCAGGCGCGGATGTCCTCGATCACCGCGTTCCACTTCTCGTTCGCGGTGCGGTAGACCTTGTCGTTCTCGTCCTTGCGCTGTGTCGGCTTGTTGGTGGGGATCACCACGGTCTCGAGGCCGTAGATCGAGTGGAACTCGAAGGCCTCGGTGTCGGCCGTGCCGGTCATGCCGGCGAGCTTGCCGTACATGCGGAAATAGTTCTGGAAGGTGATCGAGGCCAGGGTCTGGTTCTCGGCCTGGATGCGCACGCCCTCCTTCGCCTCCACCGCCTGGTGCAGGCCGTCGGACCAGCGCCGGCCCGGCATCAGGCGGCCGGTGAACTCGTCGACGATGATGACTTCGCCGTTCTGCACCACGTACTGCTGATCCTTGTGGTACAGCGCATGCGCGCGCAATGCGGCGTACAGGTGGTGCACCAGCAGGATGTTGCCCGGCTCGTAGAGGCCGGCGCCTTCGGCGAGCAGGCCCAGGCGCACGAGGATCTGCTCGGCGGTCTCGTGGCCCGCCTCGGTCAGCAGCACCTGGTGCGCCTTCAGGTCGACCGTGTAGTCACCAGGCTCGGACACTTCGTCCTTATCGTCGAGGCCGCCTTCCTGGCGCTTGAGCATCGGCGCCACCTGGTTCATCTTCAGGTACAGCTCGGTGTGGTCCTCGGCCTGGCCGGAGATGATCAGCGGCGTGCGCGCCTCGTCGATCAGGATGGAGTCCACCTCGTCGACGATGGCGAAGTTCAGGCCGCGCTGCACGCGCTCGCCCACCGCGTACACCATGTTGTCACGCAGATAGTCGAAGCCGAACTCGTTGTTGGTGCCGTAGGTGATGTCGGCGGCGTAGGCGGCCTGCTTGGCCTCGTGCCCCATGCGCGACAGATTGCAGCCGGTGGTGAGGCCGAGGAAGCCGTAGATGCGGCCCATCCACTCGGCGTCGCGACTGGCGAGGTAGTCGTTCACCGTGATGACGTGCACGCCCTTTCCGGTCAGCGCGTTCAGATAGGCCGGCAGCGTCGCGACCAGGGTCTTGCCCTCGCCGGTACGCATTTCGGAGATCTTGCCGTCGTGCAGCACCATGCCGCCGATCAGCTGCACATCGAAGTGGCGCATGCCATGTACGCGCTTGCCCGCCTCGCGCACCACCGCGAAGGCCTCGGGCAGCAGGGCATCGAGCGCCTCGCCATTGGCCACGCGCTGCTTGAACTCGGCGGTCTTGCCGCGCAGCGCGTCATCGGACAGCGCGGCGGTCTCGGGCTCGAGCGCGTTGATCCTGCGCACGGTCTGTGAGTATTGGCGGACGAGACGGTCGTTTCGACTACCGAAGATTTTCTTGAGCAGGCCGGAGATCATGTTTGGGGGGTGACGTCGATTCGGCAAAACGCGGAGTTTATCATGTCGAGCTTGACCGCCTCATGACCCGTCCCGCGCGCCGTCGCACACCCCATGTCGAAACTCTTGAACCGCTTTCTCGGCAGCGGCGATGCCCTCGCCCGCCTTCAGGACCACGCCGCGCGCCTGCGCCGGCTGCAGGTCGTGCTCGAACGCGGGTTGCCGCCGCTGCTCGCCGGGCTGTGCCGGGTGGCCAACCTCAAGGATGGCGCGCTGGTGATCGCTGCCAGTGGAGGCGCCGCCGCGGCGCGACTGAAGCAGATGACGCCCAGTCTGGTGGAGCATTTTGCTCAGGCGGGACACCTTGTGCAGTCGATCAAGGTGAAGGTGGCGACACCCGAGGTCACCCAATGGCGCCGCCCGGCTCCCGACCGCCACATCTCGCCCACCGCCAAGGCCAGTCTGAACGCGTTTGCGGCCACACTGCCGGCCGATTCGCCGCTGCGCGCTTCCCTGGAAAGACTCGCCCTGCGCAGCAAGGATTGACGCGCCGACTCCGCACGCTGGCGCGTCGAGGACCTCTAGCCGACAGGAACCAGCACGCGCTCGAGCGCGAACAGCGCGAGCAGGACGAACATCACCACGAGCGCAACCCGGCCGCATTTCCACGCCCAGCTGCGATAGCGTGGGTTGCCGGTGACGAGCCACAGCAGCAGCGAGCCGCCGATGGCGAGCACGGCAAGCAGCAGGATGACGCGCATGATGAGCATGTCCACACTCCCCGAAAGGCCGGCGCCCGGCGCCTGAACCCGATCCCTGCCGCGCTCAGACGCCGGCGCAGACCAGGGGCGCGAATTGGTGCGCCACCGCCGGCGGCGTCGCCGCGTCCTGCTCGAAGGTGACCAATTCCCAGGCCTCCTGATCCTCCAGCAGCACGCGCAGTATCTGGTTATTCAGCGCGTGCCCCGCCTTGTGAGCCGAATAGGCTGCGAGCAGCGGGTGATTGCACAGATAGAGGTCGCCGATCGCATCGAGTACCTTGTGCTTCACGAACTCGTCTGCATAGCGCAGGCCGTCGGCATTGAGCACGCGGTACTCGTCCATGACGATCGCGTTGTCGAGGCTGCCGCCCAGCGCAAGCCCCACAGCGCGCATCGACTCGACGTCCTGCATGAAGCCGAAGGTGCGCGCCCGCGCCACGTCGCGGACGTAGGACTGCTCGGCGAAATCGACTGTCACCGAAGTCGAGGTGCTCTCGATCGCCGGGTGGTTGAAGACGATGGAAAAAGTGAGGCGGAAGCCGTCATAGGGCTCGAGGCGGACCCACTTGTCGCCCTCGCGGTACTCGACCGCCTTCTTGACGCGCAGGAACTTCTTCGGTGCGGTCTGCTCCTCGACGCCCGCCGACTGCAGCAGGAACACGAAGGGGCCAGAGCTGCCGTCGAGGATGGGGATCTCGGGCGCATCGACGTCCACATGCAGGTTGTCGATACCCAGGCCGGCAAGTGCCGACATCAGGTGCTCGACCGTGCCCACCTTCTCGCCGCCCTGCTCGAGGCCCGAACACATCCGCGTATCGCACACCGCGTAGGGATCGGCCGGCAGATCCAGCGGCGGATCGAGATCCACACGGTGGAACACGATGCCGGTGTCGACCGCTGCCGGGCGCAACACCAGCGTGACCTTGCGGCCGCCGTGCAGACCGACGCCTGTCGCCTTGACGATGGACTTGAGGGTTCGCTGCCTGATCATCTTGAAAATCCTCTTTCAGACCAGCAGTTTATCACGCGCCCTCGGGCAGCCCGGGCTATGAGCCCGATGCATACAGGCTGTTGCAATCGAGTTTGTTGCAATGCACCAACAAAAACTTGCACGCAACGCAAAACGGGCACTCGTCCCGGACCGGAGGCAGCGGTCCTGAACGAGTGCCCGTCTGAAGACGGACCCGGCGAGGTGTCAGTCGGCCTGACGGCGCAGGAAGGCAGGAATGTCGTAGGTGCCGACGCCGTTCGTGCTCATCGCTTCGACCGTCGTGCGACGGGGGTTACGCATCACCGCGGGCAAGTCGAGGTTGTTCACGTCGACAGCACCGCCGCTCATCGGACCGTAGGTACCCGTACCGGCGACCACCTGCATCACCGGCTGGCGCACCGCGCGCGGCGTGCCCAGACCGGTGGCGACCACCGTGATGCGGATACGGTCTTCCATGCTCTCGTCGAAGACCGTGCCGTACTTGACGAAGGCTTCCGGCGCGGCGAAGGCCTGCACCGTCTTCACCGCATCGCGCACTTCGGCCATCTTCAGCGACTTGCTGGCGGTGATGTTCACCAGCACGCAGCGCGCGCCCGACAGCTCGGTCCCTTCGAGCAGCGGCGAAACCGCGGCCTGCTCGGCGGCAATGCGGGCACGGTCCATGCCGGCTGCTTCAGCCGAACCCATCATCGCGCGGCCCATCTCGGCCATCGCGGTGCGCACGTCCTGGAAGTCGACGTTGACCAGACCCGGCACATTGATGATCTCGGCGATGCCGCCCACCGCGGAGCGCAGCACGTTGTCGGCGGAGCGGAAGCACTCCTCGAAACCGGCGTCGTCGCCGAACACGTCGAGCAGCTTGTCGTTGAGCACGACGATCAGCGAATCGACGTGGCGGGTCAGCTCTTCGACCCCGCTCTCCGCGACGCGGATACGGTTCTCGAAATCGAACGGCTTGGTCACGACGGCAACCGTCAGGATGCCCATCTCCTTGGCGATCTCCGCCACGACCGGCGCGGCGCCGGTACCGGTGCCGCCACCCATGCCGCCGGTGATGAACACCATGTGCGCACCTTCCAGCGCGGCCGCAATCGCCTCACGCGACTCCTGCGCCGCGGCG
This sequence comes from Thauera sp., assembly GCA_017302295.1. Lineage (GTDB taxonomy): Bacteria > Pseudomonadota > Gammaproteobacteria > Burkholderiales > Rhodocyclaceae > Thauera. Next base: position 142,659 of record JAFLDS010000005.1, read on the forward strand.
CGGCCGGCTTCCGGCTTGGAGCCGGCGCCCAAGCCGGTGGTCCCGAGTTGCACCTTGTGCGGCGCCAGGCAACGGCTGAGGGCCTGGGCGTCGGTATTGGCCGTGATGAACTGCACGCCCTGCACGCTCTCGCGGATCATGTGATCGACCGCATTGCCGCCGGCACCACCCACGCCGATCACCTTGATGATCGTCCCGGTCGGTTCTTTTTCAATGATTTCAAACATTTGCCTCGCCTCCAAGAATAACGATCCTGCTATCCACCGAACGCCGACCGGGCTTTATCTAGTATTTGACGCGTGAGTCTACTACTAAATCTGGCCCATGACGCAAGCACTCACCCAAAATGACCGGCCAATTCCAATCCGGTCAGAAATTCTTTTCGAACCACGACTTCATGCGCCCGAAAACCTGCCGCACGCTACGCGTCTCGCGCGCCTGGATGCCGCGCCGACGTTGCGCTGTGCCCTCCATCACCAGGCCCATTGCCGTCGCGTAGCGCGGCTGACACACCACGTCGGCCAGGCCGCCGTCGTATTGCGGCGCACCCACCCGGACCGGCATGTGGAACACGTCCTCGCCCAGCTCGACCATGCCGGGCATCACCGCGGACCCGCCGGTGAGCACGATGCCCGACGACAGCAGCTCCTCGTAGCCGCTGCGGCGCAGCTCGGCCTGGACCAGTTCGAAGAGTTCGGACACGCGCGGCTCGATCACGTCGGCCAGCGCCTGGCGCGACAGCTTGCGCGGCGGGCGGTCGCCCACGCCCGGCACTTCGATCATGTCCTCCGGCTCGGCGAGCTGGTGCATCGCCACGCCCTGGTGGATCTTGATCTCCTCGGCCTCGGCCGTCGGCGTGCGCAGCGCCATCGCGATGTCATTGGTGATCTGGTCGCCCGCGACCGGGATCACTGCGGTGTGGCGGATCGCGCCCTGGGTGAACACCGCGATGTCGGTCGTGCCGCCACCGATGTCGACCAGGCACACGCCGAGCTCCTTCTCGTCCTCGGTCAGCACCGCGTAGCTCGACGCCAGCGGCTGCAGGATCAGATCCATCACTTCGAGCCCGCAGCGGCGCACGCACTTGATCACGTTCTGCGCCGCCGACACAGCGCCGGTGACGATGTGCACCTTCACCTCCAGGCGCACGCCGCTCATGCCGATCGGCTCGCGCACGCCGCCCTGGCCGTCGATGATGAACTCCTGGGTGAGGATGTGCAGGATCTGCTGCTCGGCTGGAATGGGCATCGCGCGCGCAACCTCGATCACGCGCTCCACATCCATCGGCGACACCTCCTTCTCCTTGATCGCCACCGTGCCGCTGGAGTTGAAGCTCTTGATGTGGCTGCCGGCGATGCCGGTATAGACATCGTGGATCTTGCAGTCGGCCATCAGCTCGACTTCCTGGATCACGCGCGAGATCGCATCGACCGTTGCCTCGATGTTCACCACCACGCCGCGCTTGAGGCCGTTGGTCGGCTGCGTGCCCAGACCGATCACGTTCAGGCGGCCGTCCGGGCGCACCTCGGCCACCATGCAGGTGACCTTGGACGTGCCGATGTCCAGACCGACGATCAGATCCTTGTAATCCTTGCTCATTTCTTGCCCTTGACTGAAGCACCCGCCGCCGGCATCGCTCCCGCGACCGGCGTCAAAGCAAACCCGCTCGGATAGCGGAGATCCGCCACCGCAACCTGTACTCCCACCTGCTCCTGAACCTTTGGCCACGCCGCGATGAAGCGCGCAAGCCTGTGCTTCAGCGGCGCGCGCTCCTGCTCGCGCCCGAGCAGGATGACCTGCCCATTGTCCAGCGTCAGGCGCCACGACTCGCGCGCCGAAAGCGCCAGGCCGACGAGTCTCACGCCCAGGGGCTGGAGCATTTCGGAGAACTCCTTGTGCCGTGCCAGCAACCAACCCGACGAGCCCTGCGGACCGTCGAACTGCGGCAACTCGGCATTGCTCGCGGCGGTGAAGACCTCTCCGAAGCGGTTCACCAGGCGAGCATCGCCGCTCTCCGACACCGTCCAGTAGGCCACCGCCTGATGCTCCTCGAGGCGCAGCTCGACCGCGTCCGGCCAGCGCCGCCGCACCTCGGCGCGCCGCACCCACGGCAGCTTCTCGAAGGAACTGCGCACGCCGTCAAGATCCATCGTGAAGAAGTTGCCGCGGATCGCGGTACGCGCCACGTATTCGAGCTGCGCCTCGGTCACCTGAGCCGGCGGCGTCAACACGACCACTTCACGCACCGGAAACAGCGGGCGCGACACGAACCAGATCACCAGCGACCAGCCCAACCCGATGGCCGCGAAAAGCATCAGCAGATCGGAGATCAGATTGAGCAGCGCCGGGCGGTGCCACAGACCTTTCTCGGGCGCCTGCGCACGCGCATTGCCCCCTGCCCGGGTACGAGCAACGGCAGGAGCTGCAGCGCGGGCACGGATCTCAGCCAAGGCGGGCTCCGTCAAGAATCTCGATGCACAGGGCCTCGAAGCCGAGACCGGCCACCCGGGCGGACATCGGCACCAGCGAATGCCCGGTCATGCCCGGCGAGGTGTTCAATTCCAGCAAATACGGGCGGCCGTCCGCGGTGAGGATCAGGTCGGCCCGACCCCAGCCGCGGCAGCCAAGCACGCGCGCACTCTTCATCACCAGGGCCTGCAGGGCCGCCTCTTCCGCCTCGGGCAGACCGCAGGGACAGTCATAGCGCGTGTCGTCGCTGAAATACTTGTTCTGGTAGTCGTAGTTGCCTTCCGGAGCGACGATGCGCACCAGCGGCAGGGCCCTGTCCTCGAGGAAGGGAGCGGTCAACTCCGCCCCGGAGATGAACTCCTCGGCAATCACCAGGCTGTCGTAGCGCGCGGCCAGTTCCCAGGCGGCGCGCAACTGTCCCGCCTCGGTCACCTTGGTCGCACCCATGCTCGAGCCTTCGTGCACCGGCTTGACGAAGATCGGCAGGCCGAGATCGCGCACCACCGCGTCCCAGTCGGTTGCGGCGTCGAGGATGGCGTAGCGCGGTGTGGGCAGACCCGCGGCCAGCCACACCATCTTGGTGCGCCACTTGTCCATCGCCAGCGCAGAGGCCATCACCCCGCTGCCCGTGTAGGGGATGCCCATCAGCTCGAGCGCACCCTGCACCGTGCCGTCCTCGCCGCCGCGCCCGTGCAGGGCGATGAAGACGCGGTCGAAGCCTTCGTCCTTCAGTGCGTGCAGGTCGCGCTCAGCCGGGTCGAAGGCGTACGCATCTACCCCGGCTTCCTGCAGCGCAGCCAGCACCGCACGCCCGGACATCAGCGAAATCTCGCGCTCGGCGGACGAGCCGCCAAAGAGGACTGCAACCTTGCCGAACCGCTTCACACCTGCTCCTCGTAGTTGGCGAGCTTGCCCGGCACTGCGCCGATGCTGCCCGCACCCATCGTGATCACCACATCGCCGTCGCGCGCTGCCGACAGGATCGAATCCGGCATGTCGGCGATGTCCTCGACGAACACCGGCTCCACCTTGCCCGCGACGCGCAGCGCCCGCGCCAGCGCGCGACCGTCGGCCGCGACGAGCGGCGCTTCGCCGGCCGCATAGACCTCGGCCAGCAGCAACGCATCCACCGTCGACAGCACCTTGACGAAGTCATCGAAGCAGTCGCGCGTGCGCGTGTAGCGGTGCGGCTGGAAAGCGAGCAGGAGGCGCCGGCCAGGGAAGGCGCCACGCGCCGCGGCGAGCGTGGCCGCCATCTCGACCGGGTGGTGCCCGTAGTCGTCGACCAGCGTGAAGCTGCCGGCGGGCCGACCCTCGGCGTCGCTCAGCGGCACCTCTCCATAGCGCTGGAAGCGGCGCCCCACGCCGCGGAACTCGGCCAGCGCCTTCACGATCGCCGCGTCGGGCACCTGCAGCTCGGTCGCCACCGCGATCGCCGCGAGCGCGTTGAGCACGTTATGCATGCCCGGCAGGTTGAGCTCGATCGCCAAGCGGGTGGTCGTGCCATTCACGCGCACCGCATCGAAGAGCATGCGGCCCTGCTCGGCCCGCACGTTCTCGGCGCGGATGTTGGCCGTCTCCGACAGGCCGTAGCGCACGATCTGCTTCGACACCAGCGGCATGATCGAGCGCACGTGCGGGTCGTCCTCGCACAGCACCGCAACGCCGTAGAAGGGCAAGCGCTGCAGGAAATCGACGAAGGCCTGCTTCAGCTTGGCAAAGTCATGGCCATAGGTGTCCATGTGGTCGGCGTCGATGTTGGTGACGACCGAGATCACCGGGCTCAGCATCAGGAAGGACGCGTCCGACTCGTCCGCCTCGGCGACGAGGAAATCACCCTTGCCCAGCCGCGCATTGGCGCCCGCCGCGTTCAGCCGGCCGCCGATCACGAAAGTGGGGTCGATACCGCTCTCGGCGAGGATGCTGGCCACCAGCGAAGTGGTGGTGGTCTTGCCGTGGGTGCCGGCGATCGCGATGCCGCTCTTCAGGCGCATCAGCTCGGCGAGCATCTGCGCGCGCGGCACGACCGGGATGTGACGTGCGCGCGCCGCGACCACTTCCGGGTTGTCGCTCTTGACCGCAGTTGAAACCACCAGGGCGTCGGCGCCGGCGATGTTGGCAGCGTCATGCCCCTGCATCACCGTGGCGCCCATCGCGCGCAGCCGACGCGTCGTGGCGCTGTCGCCGAGATCGGAGCCGCTGATCGTGTAGCCCTGGTTGACCAGGACTTCGGCAATGCCGCTCATGCCCGAGCCGCCGATGCCGACGAAATGAATGTGCTTGACCTTGTGCTTCATGCTTTGCCTCCGTCGGCAAGCTCCTCGCAGATGCGCGCGACCGCCTCGGTCGCGCGCGGCCGAGCCTGCGCACGCGCGTTTTCGGCGACCTGCAGCAGACGCTGGCGATCCATGCTGGCGAGAATGCCGGCCAGTCGTTCGGCGTTGAGTTCGTCTTGCGGCAGCAGCCAGGCGGCATCGCGATCGGCAAGAAAGCGGGCGTTGCCGGTCTGGTGGTCATCCACCGCGTGAGGAAAGGGGACCAGCACGCTGGCGGCCCCTACCACCGCGAGTTCGGCGACCGTCAGCGCGCCAGCGCGGCAGATGACGACATCGGCCTCGGCATAGGCGCGTGCCATGTCGTCGATGAAGGGACGCAGATCGCCTTCGACGCCGGCCGCAGCATAGGCGGCGCGCAAGGCCTCGAGCTGCTTCTCGCCGGCCTGGTGCACCACGCTCGGCCGTGACTCGACCGGGAGTCGCGCCAGCGCCTGCGGCACCGTCTCGTTGAGCACCGCCGCGCCCAGGCTGCCGCCGACCACCAGCAGTCGCAGCGGACCCGAGCGCGCGGAAAAACGCGCAGCCGGCGGCGCCACCGCGGCAATCTCGTCGCGCACCGGATTGCCCACCCAGTTTGCGTCCTTGAGCACCGCCGGAAACCCAGACAGGACGCGATCGGCGACGCCCGCCAGCACGCGGTTGGCCAGGCCGGCCACCGAATTCTGCTCGTGCAACACCAGCGGACGTCCGAGCAGCGCGGCCATCATGCCGCCGGGAAAGGTGATGTAGCCGCCCATGCCAAGCACGACGTCCGGCTTCACCCGACGCAGTTCGCGCAGAGCCTGGGCGAAGCCCGAGAGCAGGTTGAGCGGCAGCATCAGCTTGCGCAGCAAGCCCTTGCCGCGCAGCGCGCCGAAGCGCACCCACGCCATGCCGTAACCACGCTGCGGCACGATGCGGGCTTCCATCCCGTCCGGATTTCCCATCCACACGATGTGCCAGCCTTTCGCACGCAGCATTTCCGCCACGGCGACGCCAGGGAAGATGTGGCCGCCGGTTCCACCGGCCATGACCATCAGCGTCTTCATGGCGTCGCTCCGCGCTTCAGCTGGCGCACTTCCCAGTCCACCCTGAGCAGGATCGCGAGCGCGACGCAGTTGGCGACGATGCCCGAGCCGCCGAAGCTCATCAAAGGCAGCGTCAGCCCCTTCGTCGGCAGCAGGCCCATGTTCACGCCCATGTTGATGAAGGACTGGCCGCCGAACCAAAGCCCGATGCCCTGGGCGACGAGGCCGGGGAAATAGCGCTCGAGCTTGATCGCTTCGCGGCCGATGACGAAGGCACGCTGCACCAGCAGGGCGAACAACGCCACGACGACGAGCACGCCGACGAGGCCGAGTTCCTCGGCGATCACCGCGAGCAGGAAGTCGGTATGGGCCTCGGGCAAGTAGAAGAGCTTCTCGACGCTGGCGCCCAGGCCGACGCCGAACCACTCGCCGCGGCCGAAGGCGATCAGCGCGTGCGACAGCTGGTAGCCCTTGCCGAAGGCGTCCTGCCAGGGGTCCATGAAGCCGAAAAGGCGGTCACGCCGGTAAGGCGAGGTCCAGATCAGGATGACGAAGCCGATCACCGCCACCACCGCCAACAGCGCGAACACCCGCACGTTCACACCGCCGAGGAAGAGGACGCCGAAGGCGATCGTGGTGATGACGACGAAGGCGCCGAAGTCCGGCTCGCGCAGCAGCAGGAAGCCGACGAACAGGATCACCGCCATCATCGGCAGGAAGCCGTGGCGGAAGCTGCCCATCACGTCGAGCTTGCGTACGGTGTAATCGGCCGCGTAGAGCGCGGCGAAGATCTTCATCAGCTCGGACGGCTGCAGGTTGATCGGCCCGAATCCCAGCCAGCGCTGGGCGCCGTTCACTTCGCGGCCCAGCCCGGGGATCAGCACCACCACCAGCAGCACGACACCAGCCACGAACAGCGCCGGTGCCAGCCGCTGCCACTGAACCATGCTCAACTGGAACGCCACCAAGCCTGCGCCGATACCGACGCTCAGAAAGATCGCGTGGCGGATCAGGAAGTAGTACTGCTGATAACCCGTGAAGCGGCTGCCCTCTGCGATCGCGATCGAGGCCGAATACACCATCACGAGCCCGAGCAGCAGCAGGCCGATCGATGACCAGATCAGCGCGAGGTCGAGTTCATGCGCCGGCCCGCTGGGGCGCGCAAGTCGTCCCGCAGCCCGCGCCGCATCTGCCGCGGAGGAGCGACGGAACGGAAACAGCCCCGAGAACGTAGCGGCCAGACGGTTGACGGATCGGGCGGGAGCGCTCATCGCGGACTGACCTCCGGCAGGCGACGCACCGCCGTCACGAAGACTTCGGCGCGATGCGCATAGTTGCGGAACATGTCGAGGCTGGCGCACGCCGGCGACAGCAGCACCACATCGCCCGCCTGCGCGAGCGCATTGGCGCGCGCTACGGCGGCGTCGAGATCCGCAGCATGCTCGAGGCGAACACCGCAGCCCGTCACGGCCGCCTCGATCAAGCGGGCGTCACGCCCGATGAGCACCACCGCACGCGCATGCCGCGCCAGCACGCCGGCAAGGGGCGAGAAATCCTGGCCCTTGCCATCGCCGCCGGCGATCAGCACGACCGGATCCGACAAGCCGTCCAGCGCGGCGACCGTGGCGCCGACGTTGGTTCCTTTCGAATCGTCGTAGTAGCGCACGCCGTCGGCGCGCTCGGCGACGAGTTCGACGCGATGCGGCAACCCGCGGAAGGCCTTCAGGCCGTCGATCAGCGCCTGCGGCTCGATGCCCAGCCCGCCTTCGCACAGCGCCAGCGCCGCGAGCGCATTGGCGGCATTGTGGCGTCCGGCGAGTGGCAGCTCATCCAGCGCCAGCAAGCGGGTGGAGCCGCGAACCAGCCAGGCCCGCCCCTCGGCGTCGGCAAGGCCATAGTCCCCCTGGCCGGTTGGTGCGCCGGTGCCGAAGCGGATCGCATGCCGGCCGGGGCGCACCATCGCCTCGACGCGGGCGTCGTCGCGGTTCAGAACCTGGACACCTTCGCCCTGGAAGATTGCCGCCTTGGTCGCGGCGTAGTCCGCGAGATCGGCATAGCGGTCGAGATGATCGTCGGTGACGTTGAGCACCGTGGCGGCGTCGGGATCGAGCCCTGCCATGGTCTCGATCTGGAAGCTGGACAGTTCCAGCACCCAGCATTGTGGCAGTGCCAGCCCCAACTCGAGGCGCTCCATCAACACGTCTAGCGCAGCCGGGCTGATGTTGCCGGCGGCCACCGCGTCGAGCCCCGCCGCGCTGGCGAGCGCAGCGGTAAGCGCAGTCGTCGTCGTCTTGCCGTTGGTGCCGGTGATCGCAAGAATGCGGCTCTGCCCGCGCACGCCGAGCTCGTCGAGCGCCTGCGCCAGCAGGCTCATTTCCCCGGTGACCGGCAGGCCGCGACCACGCGCCGCCGCGGCCACGCCGACGCGCGGATCCAGGCCGGGGCTGAGGGCGACCAGGTCGACGCCATCGAGCACCTCGTCCGCAAAGGCGCCGGTGATGATCTCGGCCAGCGGCGCGTCCTCGCGCAACGCATCGACGCCCGGTGGCGTCACACGGCTGTCGGCGACGCGCACTCGCGCCCCGCGCAACGCGCACCAGCGCGCCATCGCCAGGCCCGATTCACCGAGCCCGAGCACCAGGACGTGTTTTCCGGTCAGCGCGCTCATCTCAGTTTCAGCGTGGACAATCCGAACAGCACCAGCATGATGGTGATGATCCAGAAGCGGACCACGACCTGCGTCTCCTTCCAGCCACCCAGTTCGTAATGGTGGTGCAGCGGCGCCATGCGGAAGATGCGCTTGCCGCCGGTGGCCTTGAAGTACAGCACCTGCACCATCACCGACAGGGTCTCGGCGACGAACAAGCCACCCATGATGAAGAGGACGATTTCCTGACGCACGATGACCGCGACGGTACCGAGCGCAGCGCCCAGCGCCAGCGCGCCGACATCACCCATGAAGACTTCGGCCGGATAGGCGTTGAACCACAGGAAGCCGAGGCCGGCGCCGCAGATCGCACCGCAGAACACCGCGAGTTCGCCGGCCCCGGCGACGTAGGGCACGCCGAGGTACTTGGAGAAGCCGACGTGGCCGGCGACATAGGCGAAGATCGCCAGTGCGGCCGCCACCATCACCGTGGGCATGATGGCGAGGCCGTCAAGGCCGTCGGTGAGGTTCACCGCGTGGCTGGTACCGTTGATGACGAAATAGGTCAGGGCGATGAAGCCGAAGATCCCCAGCGGATAGGCCACCGCCTTGAAGAAGGGCACGATGAGCTGCGTCTGCGCCGGAGTATCGGCTGACAGGCCGAGGAAGATCGCCGCGGCGAGCGCAATTGCCGAGGTCCACAGGTATTTCCAGCGGCTGGCGAGGCCTTTGGGGTCGCGATTGACGACCTTGCGCCAGTCATCGACCCAGCCCACCGCGCCGAAACCCAGCGTGACCAGCAGCGTGACCCAGACGTAGGCGTTCTTCAGGTCGCCCCACAACAAGATGGTGATACCGATCGCGATCAGGATCAGCGCCCCACCCATCGTCGGCGTGCCCGCCTTGGTGAGGTGCGACTTGGGGCCGTCGTCGCGCACCGCCTGGCCGATCTTCTTCGCCGCCAGCCAGCGGATCACGCCAGGTCCGGCGACGAGCGAGATGAGCAGCGCGGTAAGGGCGGCCAGCACCGTTCTCAGCGTGATGTAGCCGATAACGTTGAAACCACGGATGTCCTGGCCGAGCCAGAGAGCAAGTTCAAGCAGCATGTTACGAGCCGGTAGTCTTCTCGGGGGCCGAATTGTGCACTGCCGCAAGCGCATCCGCCACCCTTTCCATCCGCATGAAGCGGGACCCTTTCACCAGCACCACGCTATCCGCACCCAGTCGGCCGACGAGCGCTGCGACGAGCGCCTCGACCGACGAAAAATGATGGCCACCCTCGCCGAAATTGTGCACTGCAACTGTGCTCATCTCGCCCAAGGCGAAGAGTCCGTCGATGCCCTTGCTCTTGGCGTAACCGCCGATCTCGTCGTGCAGTTGCGCGCTCGCCTCGCCGATCTCGCCCATATCGCCCAGCACCAGCCAGGTATGACCGGGCGTCGAGGCGAGAACGTCGATGCCTGCGCGCACCGAATCCGGATTGGCGTTATAGGTGTCGTCGAGGATCACCGCGCCCTTTGGCCCCTGGCGCCGCTGCAGCCGTCCGCGCGCACCGGTGAAACCCGACAGCCCTGCGGCCACCGCGTCGATCGAGACACCCGCCGCCAGGCAGGCCGCCGCGGCACCGACCGCGTTGCGTGCGTTGTGCATGCCCGCCACCTGCAGGTCGAATCCGATCGCGCCCTGGGGCGCATCGACTTCCAGACGGGCACCGAAGCCGCGCAGCGTACACGCCGCATGCACGTCGGCGCGCGCGTCGATACCGAATGTCACAATCGGGCGCCCGGCATTCAGCGCACGCCAGAAATCCGCGTAAGTCTCGTCGGCGTTGACGATCGCGATGCCCTCCGCGCCCAGGCCTTCGTAGATCGCCCCCTTTTCGCGCGCAACCTCGTCGACCGTGCCCATGCCCTGCAGATGCGCGCGCTGGGCGTTGGTCACGATCGCGACGGTGGGCCGGGCGAGCGCGGTCAGATAGGCGATCTCGCCCGGATGGTTCATGCCCATCTCGATCACCGCCGCGCGATGGAAGTCGCGCAGTTTCAGCAGCGTCAGCGGCAGGCCGATGTCGTTGTTGAGGTTGCCCTGCGTCGCCAGCACCGTCTCTTCGCCAAAGCCGTCGCGATGCGCCTGCGCACGCAGGATGGCGGCGCACATTTCCTTCACCGTCGTCTTGCCGTTGCTGCCGGTGATGCCGATCAGCGGGATGGCGAAGCGCGCGCGCCACGCCGCCGCCAGGTTGCCGAGCGCCAGGCGGGTGTCGTCCACGACGAGCAGCGGCAACGGAGGATGGTCCAGCGCGTCGCCTTGCGCCTCGGCCCAGCGCACATCCACCATCGCCGCGGCGGCCCCCGCTTCGGCCGCTGCAGCGACGAAGTCATGACCATCGAAGCGCTCGCCGCGCAGGGCGACGAAGAGCTGGCCCGGCGTCAGCGCGCGGCTGTCCGTTCCCACCGCGTCGAATCGCGCGGCGCCGAGCGCACGCGCCGCATGGGCACCGAGCGCACGCACGGCATCGTTGAGCATCATCATGCGCGCGCCCTCCCCTGGTTCCAGCGCTTCAGCGCCTCGCGCGCCTGTTCGAAATCGGAAAAGGGGTGGCGCACCCCGTGGACCTCCTGATACGGCTCATGCCCCTTGCCGGCGATCACCACCACGTCGTCGGCGGCGGCCTCGCCCACCGCGCGCTCGATGGCCTCGGCACGATCGACGATGCACTCGGCCCCGGCCCCTGCGCCGGCGGCGACCGCCTCGATGATCTTCAGCGGATCCTCGGTGCGCGGATTGTCGCTGGTGACGACAACGCGATCGGCGAGCTGGCGCGCCACCTCGCCCATCATCGGACGCTTGCCAGGGTCGCGATCTCCGCCGCAGCCGAACACGCAGATCATCCGTCCGCGCCGGCTGTGGACGGTGGCGCGCACCGACTCGAGCACCTTCGCCAGCGCATCGGGGGAATGCGCGTAATCGACGACCACCAGCGGCTCGCCAACGCCACCAACCAGTTGCATGCGGCCCTCGGGCGGCGCGAGTCGCGGCACCAGCGGCAGCAATTCATCGAGCGGCACGCCGCGCGCGAGCAATGCGCCAAGCGCAGCCAGCAGGTTGGAAACGTTGAACGGTGCCACCATGCGCAGCGCCACCTCGCTGCGGCGGCCTTCCCACTGCAGGGTGAACTGGAGACCCGATGTCGTGGCACGCAGATGCTCGGCCAGCAACACGCGGATGCCGGGCACTACCGGCGCGCTGGCGGGCACCAGGGTATAGCCGATGACCTCGCGGCCAGCCGCGGCGAGCAGCCGCGCCTGGATCAGGCCGAAGCCGTCGTCGAGGTTGATGACGCAACAGCGCAGACCCGGCAGCGCGAACAGCTTTTCCTTGGCCGCCGCATAGGCCTCCATCGTGCCGTGATAGTCGAGATGGTCGCGGCTCAGGTTGGTGAAGATCGCCACGTCGAACTGCGCGCCGTTGACCCGCCCCTGGTCGAGACCGATCGACGACACTTCCATCGCCGCCGCCCCCGCGCCCGCGGCGACGAAGGAGGCCAGCACACCGTGCAGTTCGAGCGCGTCGGGCGTGGTGTTCAGACTGGCCGCAAGTTCGCCGGGAAAGCCGCAGCCCAGCGTGCCGATCACGCCGCAGCGCGTTCCGAGCCGTTCGAGCAGCACCGCGAGCCACTGGCTGACGGTGGTCTTGCCGTTGGTACCGGTGACACCCGCGAGCCACAGGTTTTCGGAGGGACGGCCGTAGATCTGGTGGGCAACGTGGCCAGCGGCATCGCGCAGCCCCTGCACCGGGAAGGAGGGCAGCGGCAGCGGATCGGCGCGGAAGCCGTCGCAGCTTTCCCAAAGCACCGCCGCTGCGCCGCGCTCGACCGCCGCACCGAGAAAGCGGCGCCCGTCTGTCTTGTAGCCCGGCCAGGCGGCGAAGACGTGCCCCGCGACAATCTTGCGCGAATCCGCGGTGATGCCGCGCGCGCTCACGCCGGCGGCACGGAGCTGTTCGAGCAGGGCGGCGGCGTGAGCGTTCACATGCTCTCCCGCACCGGCGGCGCCACCGGATCGCCCGGCTTGCGCGCCAGCTGCAACGGCGTCAGCGGCGCATCGGGCGCCACGCCCAGGGCGCGCAGCGATCCTTCGACGATGCGCGAGAACACCGGCGCGGCGACCAGGCCGCCGTAATACTGGCCGGCAGAAGGCTCATCGATCATCACCGCGACCACCAGTCGCGGATTCGACGCCGGGGCGAAGCCGACATAGGAGGACACGTAGCGGTTCGCGTACCGACCGCCGTCCAGCTTGTGGGCGGTACCCGTCTTGCCCGCCACGCGGTAGCCCGCCACTTGCGCTCGGGTAGCGGTGCCGCCGGGCGACGAGGCCATTTCGAGCATCATGCGCATGTCGCGCGCCGTCTGCGGCGAGAAGATGCGGCGCCCCACCGTGGGCGGCGCATCCAGCTTGGTGAGCGAGAGCGGCACCAGTTCGCCATCGCGCGCGAAGGCGAGGTAGCCGCGCGCCATCTGTATCAGGCTGACCGAAATGCCGTGGCCGTAGGACATCGTGGCCTGCTCGATCGGCTTCCAGGTCTTGGCCGGGCGCAGACGCCCGCTCGCTTCGCCCGGGAAGCCCATGTTCAGCGGCGTGCCGAAACCAACTTGATCGAACAGATGCCACATCTCGTCGGGGGTGAATTGCTGCGCCATTTTCACCGTACCGATGTTCGACGACTTCTGGATCACCTCGGCAACGGTGAGTACCCCATTGCGATGCGAATCGGAGATCGTGGCCGAACCGATGGTCATGCGCCCCGCACTGGTGTCGATCGGCGTGTTCGGCTTTACCTTGCCGCGCTCGAGAGCCAGCGCCACGACGAAGGGCTTCATGACCGAACCCGGCTCGTAAGTGTCGGTGAACACGCGATTGCGCAACTGCGCACCGGTCAGGTTTGCGCGGTTGTTCGGGTTGTAGGTGGGCGCATTGGCCAGCGCGAGCACCTCGCCGGTGCGCACGTCGAGCACCACGGCCGCACCGGCCTTCGCCTTGTGCGTCGTCATCGCATCGCGCAGCGCACTCCAGGCGATGTACTGGATCTTGCCGTCCATCGCCAGCGTGACATCTTCGCCGTCACGCGGCGGACGGATGGACTCGACGTCCTCCACCACCTGGCCGCGCCGATCGCGGATGACGCGGCGCGACCCCGGGCGGCCGGCGAGCACCTTCTCGAAGGTCAGCTCGATGCCCTCCTGGCCCTTGTCTTCGACGTTGGTGAAGCCAAGCATGTGCGCCATGACTTCACCGGCCGGGTAGTAGCGCCGGTACTCCTGCTGCTGGTGGATGCCGGGCAACTTCAGGTCGGCCACGCGCTGGGCCGCTTCGGGCGCGAGCTGACGCTTCAGGTAGACGAAATCGCGAGCACCGGCCAGCTTGTCGTTGAGCTCGCGCACGTCCATCTCGAGCAAGGCCGCGAGCTTGCGCGCGTCGGCCGGCGCCAGCTTGGCGTCGCCGGGGATCGCCCAGATCGAGCGCACCGGCGTACTGACTGCGAGGATGTCGCCGTTGCGGTCGGTGATGCGGCCCCGCGTCGCCGGCACTTCCAGGATGCGCGCGTAGCGGGATTCGCCCTTGGCCTGGAGAAACTCGTCATTCACCCCCTGCAGGTAGAACGCACGGCCGGCCAGCGTGACCGAGCCGGCCAGCAGGGCGAGCAGCACGAAGCGCGGGCGCCAGACCGGCAGGTCGCGCTTGAGCAAGGGATTGTGGTTGAAAGTGACGGTACGCTGATTCTTCATGATTGCGGCTCCACCACGACCACCTGCGCGGGGACCGGAGGCCGCATGCCGAGCTTGTCGTGCGCCAGTTTCTCGACGCGCGCATGCGACGCCCAGGTGCTTTGCTCGAGCAGCAGCTGCCCCCACTCGACTTCCAGTCCATGCGCGCGGTTCTGCTCCCGCTCGAGTTGGGAGAAAAGCTTGCGCGCCTGATGTTGGGAGGCCACCACGCCCAGCGCACTGGAGACGACCAGGGCGACGAGGATCGCGTCGATGCGGATCATGCGGCCTCCCCGGCGCGTTCGGCGACGCGCATCACCGCGCTGCGTGCCCGCGGATTGACCGCCACTTCAAGGTCGCCCGGACGCTGCGCCTTGCCCACGAGCCGCAGGCGCGGCGCAGGCAGGTCGGCGGCACGCAGCGGAAGACGTGCCGGCAGGACCGGAGGCCTAGACTCGTCACGCATGAAGCGCTTCACGATGCGATCTTCCAGCGAGTGAAAGCTGATCACCACCAACCGCCCCCCTGCGCGCAGACGCTGCACGCAGACAGGCAGGACGCGACTCAGCTCCTCGAGCTCCTGATTGATGAAAATCCGTAGAGCCTGGAAGGAGCGTGTCGCCGGGTGCTGCCCCGGCTCGCGTGTGCGGACCGCCTTTTCCACGATCGCGGCAAGCTGTCCAGTGGTTGCAACAGCCCCCCCTGTCCGAGCAGTTGCAATCGCCTTTGCAATCGCATGAGCAAACCGTTCTTCCCCATAATCCCTCAGCACCTTCTTGATCTGACCAACGGATGCCTCCGCCAGCCACGCCGCCACGGTCTGCCCGCGGCTCGTGTCCATGCGCATGTCCAGAGGCGCGTCGAATCGAAAACTCATGCCGCGAGCGGCATCATCCAACTGGGGGGATGACACCCCCAGGTCCAGCAGAACGCCATCCACCTGCGTCACGCCAAGGCGCTCGAGCTCTTCGTCGAGCGCACTGAATGGCTGGTGCACCAGCGTCAGCCGCGGATCGGCGATCGCCTGCCCCGCCGCGATCGCCGCCGGATCGCGGTCGAACGCGATCAGCCGCCCGGCCGCGCCGAGGCGCGCGAGCACCGCGCGGCTGTGACCACCGCGGCCAAACGTGCCATCGACATAGATTCCAGCGGGCCGAATCGAGAGCGCCTCGACGGCCTCGCCGAGCAGCACGCTGACGTGTTCATGCGCGGCGCTCACAGGACCAAGCTCTCGAAACCGGCCGGCAGGCCTCCGGTCGCCAGGGCAAGCATCTGCTCCTGCTGCTCCTGCCAGCGGGCATCGGACCACAGCTCGAAATGGCTGCCCTGCCCCACCAGCCAGACCTGCTTCTCGAGCTGGGCGAACTGGCGCAGCGACGGCGCGATCAGCACGCGACCGGACGCGTCCAGCGCCTCGTCCTGCGCATAGCCGACGAGCAGCCGCTTCAGCATCGCCGCGCGCGCATCGAGGCTGGGCAAAGCAAGCACTTGATCGCGAATCGGAATCCAGGCGGGGACGGGATATACGAGGAGGCAGCGATGGGGGTGGGCGGTGATCAACACCTGCCCGTCCTGAACCGCAAGCGCATCACGATGCCGCGCAGGGATCGCGAGGCGACCCTTGGCATCGAGACTGAGCGCGACGGCTCCCTGGAACATTCAACCCCCCGGCGGCACTGGCGAAGCATCGAAATGACACTTCAACCCACTTTTTTCCACTTATTTCCACTTTAGTGCATAGGCTATTGCCGGTCAAGCGCTCCCAGCGCTGTTTTTCTTTGCTACACAATGACTTATGAGCAACTCTCGAATCTCGAGAAAGCCTGAAAAATCAAGGCAGATAGCGCAAAATCATGAGTTGGCGCGCGAAGTGAGGCGCCTCCGCCGGGCCAAGTGGGGCAGAGTGGGAAACGGCGATCGAAAAGACGCTTCGAAGGGAGGGGAAATGGCGCCCGGAAGCAGACGGCGCAACACCGTGGACGGGCACGGCGGCCGAGGCGCAGACAGACTGCGCGCAACTGCGGCGTCGCCGAAAAGACAGCCGATTGGCGAGATGGCCACACCGGCATGAAATCGAGTGGGGAAGTTCGCCGATAAGCCGGGTTCTGTCGAACGACGCCGGCGCGAGCCGATGCCGTCGGGCAGTCATTCCTCTGGGCGACACGTTACCGTGAAGCTCTAGCAGCCTACCCGGGAGCGACGCGAGCCACGCCATTACTCCCCTATTTGGCCTTGCCCCGGATGGGGTTTACCGTGCCGTCCGTGTCACCACGTCCGCGGTGGGCTCTTACCCCACCGTTTCACCCTTACCTGATCCCTCTTGCGAAGGCCATCGGCGGTCTGCTCTCTGTTGCACTTTCCGTCGCCTCGCGGCGCCCGGCCGTTAGCCGGCATCCTGCTCTATGGGGCCCGGACTTTCCTCCACGCACGACGAGGTGCGCAGCGACTGCCTGGCGAACTTCCCGGCGCGGATTATACGCCGGCGCACACCCCTTGAGGCCTCGCGCAACGGACGGATACAAGGGCGGTCAGCGCTGCGCCGCGCCCTCGGCCGCAACGAAGGCCGGACTGCCGTCCTTGAGGCGGAACGTGCCGACCAGCGGGCCGGGCGGCCGCCCGCCGGGCGGCTCCCAGTCCTGCACCAGACATTTCTCGGTACCGGCAAGATACCAGCGCCGCCCCTGGTGCAGCGCCCAGAGCCGGTCGCCGGCGTCGTACACTTCCATGTCGGCGAACGTCGTGGTGCCTGAATGGATCTTCACCCGCCGCTGACAATGCGGAATGCGCGAGGCGACGATGAACTGCGTGACCTCGCTGTCCCATACATAAGCCTGCTCACGCACCAGGATCAGCGCATGGTCCTTGCCCTCGACCATGAAGGCGGTCGCGCCGTTCTCGCAGGCGACGAGCAGCGGCGCGAGCAGGCTCGCGAAAAGAATGCCCAGCCGAGGACCGGCGACCGCCTTGCGCATCCACATCGTCACATACCTCCCGTCCGGATTGCCCCGGTCGCGGCCACCGTCTGCGCTCAGACGGCGAGTTTCCACGCCACCGCCTCGCCGGCGCGCAACGGCACCAGAGGATCGTCGCCAAGGTAACCGTAGCTTTCCGGCACCGTCCAGCTATCGCGCTGCAGCGTGATCTTGTCAGCATTCGGCGCGAGCCCGTAGAAGGCCGGCCCATTCAGGCTGGCGAAAGCCTCGAGCTTCTCGAGCGCGCCTGCGGCCTCGAAGGCCTCGGCATAGAGTTCGATGCCGGCATGCGCGGTGTAGCAGCCTGCACAGCCACAGGCCGCTTCCTTGGTGCTGCGCGCATGGGGCGCGGAGTCGGTGCCGAGGAAGAAGCGCGGATTGCCGGAGGTCACCGCCTCGACCAACGCGCGGCGATGGGTCTCGCGCTTGAGCACCGGCAGACAGTAATGGTGGGGCCGGATGCCGCCGGCGAAGATCGCATTGCGATTGAGCAGAAGGTGGTGCGCGGTCACCGTAGCGGCCACGTGCGCACCCGCCGCGCGCACGAACTGCGCCGCCTCGGCGGTGGTGATGTGCTCGAACACCACACGCAGCTTCGGGAAGCGGCGCACCAGCGGCGACAGCACGCGCTCGATGAAGACATGCTCGCGGTCGAACACATCCACGTCGTTGCCGGTCGCCTCGCCATGCACGCACAGCACCATGCCGAGCGCCTCCATGCGCTCGAGCACCGGATACACCTTGTCGATCGCGGTGACGCCGGCGTCGGAATTGGTCGTCGCGCCGGCCGGGTACAGCTTGACCGCAATGATCTTGCCGCTCGCCTTGGCACGATCGATCTCGTCGGGCGGCAGATTGTCCGTCAGGTACAGGCTCATCAGCGGATCGAAACGACTACCCGGGACCACAGCCAGGATGCGCTCGCGATAGGCCAGCGCCTGCGCGGTCGTGGTAACCGGCGGCCTCAGGTTTGGCATGATCAGCGCCCGGCCGAAGCGCGCGGCGGTGTGCGGCACGACGGCATCGAGCGCGTCGCCGTCACGCACGTGCAGATGCCAGTCGTCGGGGCGGATGAGGGTAATCGATTGCATGAGGCACATCCCAATTCGCGGAACGCCAATTATAGGCGGGCGCTGCGCCTCACCACTGCGGGATTTTGCTCACTCGCGGCTCACTCGCTTATGCATCGCCGAGGGACTTCAGTTCCAGCGCCCTGGCATACAGCGCATTCTTCGGCGCTCCGCTGATCTCGGCCGCCAGGCGGGCCGCGGTCTTCACCGGCAGATCGGCGAGCAGCAAGGCCAGCACCCGCTCGGCCTCCACATCCAGCCCTTCGGCCTCGGGTGCTCCGGCCACGACCAGCACGAACTCGCCGCGACTGCGGTTGGCATCGGCAGCGAACCAGGGCGCCGTCTCGGCCAGCGGCATGCGGGCGATCTCCTCGTGCATCTTGGTGAGTTCGCGCGCGATCAGGATCTCGCGCTCGCCGCCGAACACCGCTTCGATATCGGCCACGCACTCGGCGATGCGATGGGGCGCTTCGTAGAGCACGAGCGCGTCGCGCTCGCCAGCCAGCTTCTCCAGCGCAGTACGCCGCGCTGCCGACTTTGGCGGCAGGAAGCCGACGAAGCGAAAGCCCCCCTCCGCGAAGCCCGATACCGAAAGCGCCGCCACCGCCGCACAGGCCCCCGGCACCGGGACGACGGGGTGCCCTGCCGCCCGCACCCGCGCCACCGCCCGCGCGCCGGGATCGGACACCGCTGGCGTGCCGGCGTCGCTGATCAAGGCGACCTGGCGGCCCTGCGCCAGCAAGTCGATCAGCTGCCCGGCGGCGGTCTGCTCGTTATGCTCGTGCAGCGCGAGCATCTTCGTGCGGATCCCGCAGGCATCCAGCAGGCGCTGGCTGTGCCGCGTGTCCTCGGCGGCGATCACATCTACCGCGCGCAGCACGGCGAGCGAGCGCAGCGTGATGTCCTGCAGATTTCCGAGCGGCGTCGCCACCACGTACAATGACGGCGTCCTGGAAAGCGGAGAGCCCGCGGCAGTCGGGAGATCGTTCATGAAGGCATGCGCCGGCAGCAGGGTTGAGAAATGACGACGATGCGACGCGGCGGGCAGGCCGCGGCACAGCCGCAGGCACGCAAGGCGGGCCGCAGCGCGTCCATTGTCGACGGCCTGCCGACCCCCGCGCAAGCGCGCGGCCAACAGGCCGAGGAACTGGCTGCGCAGCATCTGTCCGCACATGGCCTGCGCGTCATCGAGCGCAACGTGCGCTGCCGCGGCGGCGAAGTCGACATTATCTGCCTCGATCGCGGCACCGTCGTCTTCGTCGAAGTGCGGCTTCGCAGCAATGCGCGCTTCGGCGGCGCGGCCGAAAGCATCACCGCCGCGAAGCGCCGGCGCATCCTGATCGCCGCGCAATGGTGGCTGAACGGCGCCGGCCGCCGCTTCGGGGCGGCGCCGTGCCGCTTCGACGCCGTGCTGCTCGACAGCCTGGACGACGCCCGCATCAACTGGTTACCCGCGGCCTTCGATGCCGGCTAGGACCGCGTGCTAGACTTCCGCGTCCCTACCCTGCCCATCGCGACATGGATCTCATCGACCGCGTATCCCGCCAGTTCGAGGACAGCGCCCGCACCAAGCTCGACGCCATCGAACACCTCGCCGCACCGATCGCCGGTGCGGTCGAGGTCATGACCACCTCGCTGCTCAACAACGGCAAGATCCTTGCGTGCGGCAACGGCGGCTCGGCAGCCGACGCACAGCATTTCGCCGCCGAACTGGTGAATCGCTTCGAGCTCGAGCGCCCGCCGCTGGCCGCGGTGGCGCTCACCACCGACAGCTCGACGCTCACCTCGATCGCCAACGACTACGACTTCACCCAGGTCTTTTCCAAGCAGGTACGCGCCCTCGGTCAGCCCGGCGACATCCTTCTTGCGATCTCGACCAGCGGCAACTCGCCCAACGTCGCCGAGGCGATCGTCGCAGCGCATGAGCGCGAGATGCGGGTCGTCGCCCTCACCGGCAAGGGCGGCGGGCAGATCGGCAACCTGCTCGCCGACGCTGACATCCACCTTTGTGTTCCGTCCGACCGCACGGCGCGCATCCAGGAGGTCCATCTCCTGGTGCTGCATTGCCTGTGCGACGGCATCGACTGTCTCTTACTGGGAGTGGAAGACTGATGACGACCCGTTCCGCACGCACCGCGCCGCGCGCGCATCGCCGCACGCTGCTCCTTGGCCTGCTTGCCACCGCCACGCTGCCCCTGCTGCAGGGCTGCTTCCCGGTCGTCGCCACCGGCGTCGGCGCCGGCGCGGCGATGGTGTCCGACCGCCGCACCAGCGGCACCTACGTCGAGGACGAGGCCATCGAGTGGAAGGCTGGCAGCCGCATCAGCGAGCACTTCGGCAGCAATACCCACGTCAACGTCACCTCTTACAACCGCAACGTGCTGCTTACCGGCGAGGTGCCGAACGACAACGCCCGCGCCGAGGTGGAACGCCTCGTCGCCGGGGTGCCGAACGTGAAGGGCACGATCAATGAACTCGTCGTCGGCCCCACCTCGGCGCTGACCGCGCGCGGCAACGACACGCTGATCACTTCCAACGTGAAGGCGCGCATGGTCGATGCGCAGACCGTGCCGGCGCACAACGTCAAGGTCGTGACCGAGGCCAACGTCGTCTATCTGCTGGGCCTGGTCACCCGCACCGAAGCCGACGCCGCTGCTGAAGTGGCGCGCACCAGCCAAGGCGTGCGCAAGGTGGTGCGGGTCTTCGAATACATCAGCGACGAGGAAGCCCGCCGACTCGACAATCCGACCGGCGCGAAGCGCTGAGCAGGTCGCCGCCCGGGGCGTGCGCCGACGCGCTGGTCACGAAGGGCAGGCTTCAGCCCGCCCTGCGTTGGCGCGGTCGCGGTTTCAGGCGGCGTCCCGCAACGCGTCGAGCAACTTCTGGTGCACGCCACCGAAGCCGCCATTGCTCATCACCAACACATGGTCGCCGGCCTGCGCCATCGCGACCACGTCGGCTACCAGCCTGTCCAGCTCCTCGTAGGCGCGCGCCTTCTCCCCCAGCGGCGCCAAGGCTTCCGCTGCATCCCAGCCCAGCCCCCCGGCGTAGCAGAACACCGCATCGGCGCCGGCCAGGCTGGCAGGCAGCTGCGCCTTCATCACCCCCAGCTTCATCGTGTTCGAGCGCGGCTCCAGCACGGCGAGGATGCGCCCGCGCGGCTCACGCCGGCGCAGGCCATCGACGGTGAGGGCGATGGCGGTCGGGTGATGGGCGAAGTCGTCGTAGACCGTGACGCCGCGCACCGTGCCGCGCACCTCAAGCCGGCGTTTGATCCCTTCGAAACGCGCCAGGCTGGCGATGGCCTGCGCCGGCGTGACCCCCACATGGCGTGCGGCGGCAATCGCGGCGAGCGCGTTCTCGCGGTTGTGGCTGCCAGCCAGCGGCATCCGCACGCGCCCCTGCTCCACGCCACCGAGGCTGAACACCGCCTCGGCGTCCGAGATGCCGGTGGTCGCCGCCCACTGCGCCTCATCATTGAACCACTCCAGTTCCGACCAGCAGCCGCGCCCGATCACGCGCTTCAGGCTGTCTTCGCGCGCATTGGCGACGATGCGGCCGCCACCCGGGATGGTGCGCACGAGATGATGGAACTGGGTCTCGATCGCCGCCAGATCGGAGAAGATATCGGCGTGATCGAACTCGAGATTGTTAAGGATCGCGGTGCGCGGCCGGTAATGCACGAACTTCGAGCGCTTGTCGCAGAAGGCGGTGTCGTATTCGTCGGCCTCGATGACGAAGAAGGGCGAATCGGTCAGCCGCGCCGACACGCCGAAGTTCTGCGGCACGCCGCCCACCAGGAAACCGGGGTTCAGACCGGCGTCCTCCAGCATCCAGGCCAGCAGCGAGGTGGTCGTGGTCTTGCCATGCGTACCGGCCACGGCGAGCACCCAGCGCCCGGCGAGCACATGATCCGCCAGCCATTGCGGACCCGACACGTAGGGCAAGCCGCGGTCGAGGATGGCTTCGAGCAGCGGGTTGCCGCGCGACACCGCGTTGCCGATCACGAAGACGTCGGGGGCGATGTCGATCTGCGCCGCATCGTAGCCCTCGGTCAGCTCGATGCCCTGCTCCTCGAGCTGAGTGCTCATCGGCGGATAGACATTGGCATCGCAACCGGTGACCTTGTGGCCCGCGGCGCGCGCCAGCAGCGCCACGCCGCCCATGAAGGTGCCGCAGATGCCGAGAATGTGGATATGCATGAGTATTGCTCCGCGGGGCCGTCATCCGATTGCAATCGGCCCGTGTAAAATGGCCTGGCATTCTACCCGACGGAGATCAGGCACCCGCCTGTCGGCGCCGCCCGAGATCCCGAGAATTCCGCTTCCATTCGAGTCCGCAGCCATGCCCTCACATGCCCATGCCTCACGAAGCGGTACCCTGCGGCGCGAGATCGCTGCACTTGCGGCCCGCATGATGGCCGAAGACGGCATCAGCGACTTCGGCTTCGCCAAACGCAAGGCCGCGCGCCAGCTCGGGGCGGTCGACTCCGAGGTATTGCCCAACAACACCGAGATCGAGGCCGAGCTGCGCGCCTGGCAGGCGCTTTACCAGGACGAGGAACAGCCGCAGCGCCTGTTCGAGATGCGCAGCGCAGCGGTGGAGATCATGCGTCAGCTCGACGAATTCCGCCCCTACCTCACCGGTGGCGCGCTGGACGGCACCGCCGGGCGCTATTCGGAACTCGAGATCGATTTGTTTCCCGAGAGCGCCAAAGAAGTCGAGATCTTCTTCCTGAATCAGGACGTCAGCTACGAGCACCGCGAACCGCGCCGCCCCGCACCGAACACCCCGGAGGCCATCCTCACCTTCGACTGGGGCGACGTGCCGGTGCGCCTGTCGATCTATCCGGCCAGCGCCGAACGCCACGGCCGGCGCGGCCAGGAGCGCGCCCGGCTGGCCCAGGTCGAGGCGCTGATCGAGCATGACGCGACCGCCGCGCATGACGAGGACGCCGAACGATGAACAGGGCCGCACGCATCGGCCTCACGCTGGCCGTCGCAGCGATTGCCGCCATAGCCGGTTATCTCGCCAGTCGCAGCCTCGGGCCCGCCACTACCCATGCAGTGGCGCAGGAAACGATCGACACGCTGTTTGCGCTCAGGCTGCCGGACACCGAAGGCACCGTACAGCCGCTGGCGCAATGGCGCGGCAAGGTCGTCGTGGCCAATTTCTGGGCAACCTGGTGCCCGCCCTGCCGCAAGGAGATCCCCGATTTTGCCGCGGCAAGCCGCGTCTTTGCCGGCGAACCGGTGCAGTTCGTCGGCCTCAGCATCGACGACGCCGACAAGGTGCGCGACTTCGACAAGGAACTCGGCGTTCCCTACCCGCTGCTGATCGCCTCACCGCAGGTGCTCGCCCTCGCCAAGGACTTCGGCAACGCGGCACAGGCGCTCCCCTTCACCGTCATCTTCGATCGCGACGGCAAGGTCCGCCACGTCAAGCTCGGCACCTTGAAGCGCGACGATCTCGAAGGCAGAATCCGCCCATTGCTCGCTCGGTAACAGCAGGCAAATATCCGCTTCAGCGTAGACAAGATGTCGGCAATTACGGCAAACTTGTTCGCATGATGCGTTCAAAACGCCGCCTTCAACCCTTCCAGACCAAGCTCTCGGCCCATCCGGCGAGCTTGATCGACACCGGCAAGGGCTCGCATTTGAGAGGCTGGTCTCGCATCCCCTGCACCCTCGCGCAGAGCGCAGGCGTCAGCGCCACCAACGGCGTGGCCGCTCCCGCGCCTCGGTGCGTGCAATTCCCCACCCCCTCATTCGACCTCGCCGCAGAGCGGGGCCCGAAACACCCATCATTCAAGGCGGCTGCCCATTGAGCGGCGGCCGCCCAGCACGGAGAACAGCATGGATCTGCGCAAACTCAAGAAACTGATCGACCTCGTCCAGGAATCGGGCATCTCCGAACTCGAGGTGACCGAAGGCGAGGAAAAGGTCCGCATCGCCAAGCATGCCAGCGGCGCACCGGCTGCCTATGTTGCGCCGATGGCCGCCGCCATGCCGGCACCGGTGGCGGCTCCCGCCCCGGCCGCTGCCGCAGCACCGGCCGCTCCGGCTGCAGACGCGCTGCCTGCAGGCAACGTCGTCAAGTCGCCGATGGTGGGCACGTTCTATCGTGCCTCGGCGCCGGGCGCGAAGCCGCTGGTCGAACTCAACCAGTCGATCGCAGAAGGCGACCGCCTGTGCATCATCGAGGCGATGAAGCTGATGAACGAGATCGAATCCGAGTTCAGCGGCACGGTGAAGGCCATCCTGGTCGAGAACGGCCAGCCGGTCGAATACGGCCAGCCCCTGTTCGTGATCGGCTGATCGCGCCATGTTCGAAAAAATCCTGATCGCCAACCGCGGGGAAATCGCCCTGCGCATCCTGCGCGCCTGCCGCGAACTGGGCATCAAGACCGTCGCAGTGCACTCCGAGGCCGACACCGAGGCCAAGTATGTGCGCCTGGCCGATGAGTCGGTGTGCATCGGCCCCGCGCAGTCGAGCGCAAGCTACCTCAACGTACCCGCGATCATCTCGGCCGCCGAGGTCACCGACGCCGAGGCGATCCACCCCGGCTACGGCTTCCTGTCCGAGAATGCCGATTTCGCCGAGCGTGTCGAGCAGTCCGGCTTCGTCTTCATCGGCCCGCGTGCCGAAACCATCCGTCTGATGGGCGACAAGGTGTCGGCCAAGGATTCGATGAAGGCCGCCGGCGTGCCCTGCGTGCCGGGATCCGATGGCGCGCTGCCTGACGATCCGAAGGAAATCGTCAAGATCGCCCGTGCCGTCGGCTACCCGGTGATCATCAAGGCGGCGGGCGGCGGCGGCGGACGCGGCATGCGCGTGGTGCACACCGAGGCGGCGCTGCTCAACGCGGTGACTACCACCAAGGCCGAGGCGCAGGCCGCCTTCAGCAATCCGACCGTGTACATGGAGAAGTTCCTCGAGAACCCGCGCCATGTGGAAATCCAGGTGCTGGCCGATCAGCACGGCAATGCGGTGTACCTGGGCGAGCGCGACTGCTCGATGCAGCGCCGCCACCAGAAGGTGATCGAAGAGGCGCCCGCCCCCGGCATCGATCGCAAGCTGATCGCCAAGATCGGCGAGCGCTGCGCCGAAGCCTGCCGCACCATCGGCTACCGCGGCGCCGGCACCTTCGAGTTCCTGTACGAGAACGGCGAGTTCTACTTCATCGAGATGAACACGCGCGTGCAGGTAGAGCATCCGGTCACCGAGATGATCACCGGCATCGACATCGTGCAGGCCCAGGTGCGCATCGCCGCCGGCGAGAAGCTGTGGTTCCGGCAACGCAACATCGAGTTCCGCGGCCACGCCATCGAATGCCGCGTGAACGCCGAAGATCCCTTCAAGTTCACGCCCTCGCCGGGCCGTATCACCAATTGGCACACCCCGGGTGGTCCGGGCGTACGGGTCGATTCCCACGTCTACAACGGCTATACGGTGCCGCCGCATTACGACTCGATGATCGGCAAGGTCATCACTTACGGCGACACCCGCGAGCAGGCGATCCGCCGCATGCGCATCGCGCTGTCCGAGATGATGGTCGAGGGCATCAAGACCAACATTCCGCTGCACCAGACGCTGATGCTGGACCCGCGCTTCATCGAGGGCGGCACCAGCATCCACTATCTCGAGCACAAGCTCGCCGACCGCAACGAAGTGAAGAGCTGATCGTCGATGTGGATCTCGGTCACCCTGCAGGCTGACGCCGCGAAAGCCGAAGCACTCTCCGATGCCCTCATGGAAGCCGGCGCGCTGTCGGTTTCCATCGAGGACGCGGACGCCGGCACCGACGCGGAAAAGCCGCAGTTCGGCGAACCCGGCCATCTTCCGACTTCGCTGTGGGACCACAGCCGGGTCATCGCCCTGTTCGACGGCTCCACCAGCAGCGAGGCGCTCACCGCGATGCTGGCCGAAGCGGCGGGTAACGTGGGTCTTGCGGCCGTCCCGCCGTTCTCCACCGAAGAGATTGCCGAGCAGAACTGGGTGCAGCTCACCCAGAGCCAGTTCGACCCGATCCGTATCACCGATCGGCTGTGGATCGTGCCGTCCTGGCACGAAGCGCCCGATCCGCAGGCGATCAACATCGAACTCGATCCCGGCATGGCTTTCGGCACCGGCTCGCATCCCACGACGCGACTCTGCCTCGAATGGCTGTGCGACGCGGTCAAGCCGGGCTGCAGCGTGCTCGACTACGGCTGCGGCTCGGGCATCCTCGGCATCGCCGCGGGCCTGCTCGGCGCCGGCGACGTGCTGGGCATCGACATCGACGACAAGGCGGTCGAAGCGGCGCGTGACAACGCCACCCGCAACCGGGTCGCGATGCGCTTGCAGCATTCGGCCGTGCCGCTGGGCGAAACCTTCGACGTAGTGGTCGCCAACATCCTGACGAACCCGCTGTGCGTGCTGGCGCCGGCAATCGCCGCGCGCGTCGCCCCGGGCGGACGTGTTGCGTTGTCGGGCGTGCTCGAGCCCCAGGCACAGCAGGTGATCGACGCCTGGGCGCCCTACCTTGCACTTGACGTCGGCGCGGCATCCGAGGGCTGGGTCCGGCTCGAGGGCCGCCGCTAGAGCGCCACATCATGATGCTCACGCGCTGCCCCGCCTGCCAGACGGTCTTCCGGCTGCATCCGGATCAGCTCCATGCGCGCAATGGCGAGGTGCGCTGCGGCCATTGCTTCAATCCCTTCAATGCCTTGCAGCACCAGGTAGGCACGCCGGAGGACGCCCGGACCGACGCGGACCACCACCCGCAGCCGCCGGCTGGCATCTTCCGTGAGCCGACGATAGCAGTTGCCGCGGCCACACTGCACCCACCCGCAGCGTCGAATGCGAGCGATGCACTCGATTTCGAGTTGCCTGAATTTCCGCCCTTCGACGCGGTGCCCGAGCCGCAAACGGCCCCGCCCATCGGGGCGGAAACTCGCAACACCGTGACTGCACGGCCCTCCGCAGAGGGGCTCGTCAGCACGAGTGCGGCATCCGCCCCGCGGGAGGAAATGCTGCCGGAGCCCTTCGGAGCCCTCGACGACAAGACCACGCGCGACGCCTCGGAAACACCGGCAGAAGCGACCGCACTGCCGGAAGTCATCCGCAGCGGACGGCGGGCTGGCTTCGACGCCGACGAGGCCGAGGCCGAGCCGGCAAGCGCGCCGGAGCAGCCGCAGTCCGCAGAGGTCACCACGGCCCCGGAGACGCCGTCAGCGGCGGAGCCCGCGGACGAAGCGATCCCCGCCCTATGGGCCAACGCGGCCGATTCAGCTGGCTCGGCTGGCTCGCCGGAAGCCAAGAGCGCGGAAGCCCGGCATGTCAACCTGGACCATCTCGATGCAACCTACGGCCGCCCGCGGCGCAAGTCCAGCCCCCTGCTCCGCACCCTGGGCGGCATGGCGGTCGGGCTGCTGACCGGCACGCTGGCGGTGCAGTCGATCTATCTGTTCCGCACCGAGATCGCCCGCGAACTTCCCGGCCTGCGCCCGGCGCTCGAAGCGGCCTGCGCGAGTGTCCATTGCGAGGTTCCGCTGCCGAGGGACATCGCGCTCATCGGCATCGAAACCTCGGACCTGCAGTCCGAGCCGGGACACCCGGGCCGCTACGTGCTGCACAGCTCGGTGAGGAACCGGGCCGACTATCCGCAGGCCTGGCCGCACCTGGAACTCACCCTCACCGACGCGACCGAAACCCCGGTCTCGCGCCGCACGCTGCCCCCCTCGGAATGGGTGCCATCCGCTCAACTCGGGCCCAACTTCGGAGCTCGGACGACGATACCGGTGCGGCTGCCTTTCGACCTCGCGGGCGCCTCGCCCACCGGCTACCGGGTCTACATCTTCTTCCCCTGAAGGGGCCGCGCGCGCTCAGCGAGCGACGCGGGTCACGCCGGCATCGCGCAGCACGCGCACACGCTCGCCGACGCGAAAGCCTTCGCCCTGGTCGGCCTGTACCACGGCGAGCGTCTGGCCGTCGTCGAGCCGCACCGTCACTTCCACACCCACCTGACGGGTCGCCCCCTCTTCCACCGCCGCGCCGGTCATGCCGCCGACCACCGCACCGAGCACCGCACCCACCGCAGAACCCTTGCCGCTGCCGATCGTGCTACCGGCGACACCACCCACCGCCGCACCGGCCACGGTCCCGATCGGCGTCTTGGTGCCTTCCAGATTCACGCCACGCACGCCGAGCACGGTGCCGAACTGCACCACCATTGTGCGCCGCGCCTCGTCGCGCGAGTAGTCTCGCCCGCCCATCCCCGCCGCACAGCCGCCGAGCACCATCACCGCCAGCAGCGCGCCGAGCGCCGCCTGCACCTTTACCGTTCGCGTGTTCACCACGGACTCTCCCCGAAAGCCGCCAGATGCCGCGTGGCGATGTCGTCACGCGTCGGGCGGTGGTTCTGCCCACCGCGGTGGGCAATCTTGATGGCGCCCATCACTGCCGCCAGGCGCCCGCTCTGCAACCAGTTCCAGCCATTCACCACGCCATACAGCAAACCGGCGCGGTAGGCATCGCCGCAGCCGGTGGGGTCGAGGATCTCGTCCGGCCTGACCGCCGGAATCTCGATCGTTTCGCCCTTGGCATGGATGCGCGAACCTTCCGCACCCAGCGTTACCACCAGCGCATCCACCTCGCGCGCCAGTTCGGCTTCGTTCAGACCGGTCTTCTCCATCATGAGGCGCAATTCGTAGTCATTGACCGTGCAGTACTTGGCCAGTTGCAGGCAATTGCGTAACTCTTCTCCACTGAGGATGGGCAGCGCCTGGCCCGGGTCGAACACGAAGGGCACACCCGCGTCGGCAAAGCCCTGCACGTGGCGCAGCATGCCGTCGCGGCCATCGGGCGAGACGATGCCGAGCTTCACGCCCGCGGCATCACGCACGTTGTTGAGATGCGAGTGGAACATCGCCCCCGGATGGAAGGCGGTGATCTGGTTGTCGTCGAGATCGGTGGTGATGAAGGCCTGCGCGGTGAAGGTGCCGCGCACCTCGCGCACGTGATCCTGACGCAGGCCGAGCTTGTCCAGGCGACGGCGATAGGGGTCCGAGTCCTCGCCCACCGTGGCCATGATCAGCGGATCGGCGCCCAGCAACTTCAGGTTGTAAGCGATGTTGCCGGCGCAGCCGCCGAACTCGCGACGCAGGTCCGGCACCAGGAAGGAGACGTTCAGGATGTGGATCTGCTCGGGCAGGATGTGATTCCTGAAGCGATCGTTGAACACCATGATCGAGTCATAGGCCATGGAGCCGCAGACGAGGATGGACATGTCGAACCCTGCACTGGAATGGTAAGCGAACATTATAAGCGGCCCCTCGTAAAGCGCTGCGGGGAACCGGTCAGCCCGCCAGTGCCGCCCTCAGCTTCGCCGCCATCTCCTCCAGCGCCTCGCGCGGCGGATTCTTCACCGGCCACGCCAGCGCCATGCCGTCATCCGTCCACCGCGGCAGCACGTGGATGTGGAAGTGGAACACCGTCTGGGCGCCGGCCGGTTCGTTGGCCTGGAACAGGGTCACGCCCTCGCAGCGGGTCACCTGCTTGGCCGCACGCGCCATCCGGGCTGCGGTGCGGAAGACCGCGCCGGCGAGTTCGTCGTCCAGTGCATAGATGTTCTCGCGGTGCGGCTTCACCAGCACCAGCATGTGCCCGGGATTCACCGACTGGATGTCCATGATCACCAGCGTGTGCTCGTCCTCGTACACCTTCGACGCCGGCAACTCGCCCCGCGCAATGCGGCAAAACACGCAATTTTCCATGCCTTACTTCTCCCGTCTGGATATCGACCAACGTCACCGGATCGTAACCAGCACGTCACCGCACCGCAACGCGAGCTTTCGACAATGGCCTCGTCCACTCAGAACGAGAACATGCCATGCTCAAGCAAAGCCAGCCTAGTCAGGCACTCGCAGCACGCAAGGGCCGCAACCTTCATGTCGGGCTCGCCACCTGCGAAACCGAGATCCTCGAAGCGCAGAAGCTGCGCTACCGGGTCTTCGCCGAAGAAATGGGCGCCCGCCTCAACACCCGCACGCCGGGCGTCGATCGCGACATCTACGATCCGTACTGCGACCACCTCATCGTGCGCGACGAAGACGCCGGGCGCATCGTCGGCACCTATCGCATCCTGTCGCCGTCGGCGGCGCGCAAGGTCGGCGGTTACTACTCCGAGAACGAATTCGACCTCACCCGCCTGCAACACCTGCGCAGCCGGATGGTCGAGATCGGCCGCTCGTGCATCGACGCCGAGTATCGCAGCGGCGCGGTGATCGCGCTGCTGTGGTCGGGCCTCGCGCACTACATGCAGGAAAACGGCTACGACTACCTCGTCGGCTGCGCCTCGATCAGCATGGCCGACGGCGGCCACACCGCGGCCAACCTGTACAATCGCCTGCGTGAAGATCACATGGCGCCGCTGGAATACCACGTCTTCCCGCGCTGCCCGCTGCCGCTCGATGCGCTGGCAAACGACACGCCCGCCGAGGCGCCGCCCCTGATCAAGGGCTACCTGCGCGCCGGCGCCTGGATCTGCGGCGAGCCGGCGTGGGATCCCGACTTCAACACCGCCGACCTGCCCATCCTGATGCCGATGAACAAGGTCGACGGCCGCTACGCCAAACACTTCATGGGACGCAAGGACTGAAGCCGATGAACACCGCCGCAGCCGCGGCCGCAGACCTGCCGCGCCGCGCCGCCAGCCCCAGGCTGCTGCGCGGCTGGCGCTATGTGCGCCTCACCTCGCACATCATCCGGGGCGTGCTCACCGTTGCGCTGGTATATCCCTTCAGCGCCGAACCCACGCACCGCCGACTGCGCCAGCGCTGGTCGCAAGGCCTGCTGCGCCTCCTCGGCATCCGCCTGCAGGCCGAGGGCGTGCCGATCGAACCGGGCTGCATGCTGGTCGCCAACCACATCTCCTGGGTGGACATCTTCGTGATCAACGCGCTCGCGCCCGCATCCTTCGTGTCGAAAGCGGAAGTGCGCAACTGGCCGATCATCGGCTGGCTCGCGGCGAAGAACGGCACCATCTTCCTGCGTCGCGGCAGCCGCGGCCACGCCAAGATCATCAACGACGAAACCGCCGCCCTGCTCGACGCCGGGCGCAACGTCGCGATCTTCCCCGAAGGCACCACCACCGACGGCAGCCACGTGCTGAACTTCCACGCCGCCCTGCTGCAACCCGCCATCGCAGCCGGCCATGCGGTGCAGCCGGTCGCCCTGTCCTATCACGCCGCCGACGGCAGCTTCAGCCGCGCCGCCGCTTACGACGGCGACCTCAGCCTGGGGCAGTGCATCGCCAACATCATCGCCGAGCGTGAAATCATCGCCCGCGTGCAAGCCGAAAAGCCCATGCCCACCGGCGAAGGCACCGACCGCCGCACGCTGGCGAAGTCGGCTCGCGAGGCGATTGTCGGGCTGCTTTGAGGGCTCAGCCCGGCACCTGAATCGCCGCGCCATCTTCCAGTCGCACCGCAGTCAGCTTGCCGCCCCACACCGCACCGGAATCCAGCGCGATCAACCCCGGCACACGATAGAAACCCAGCGCCGACCAGTGGCCGCAGACGATGGTGTGGGTGCGGTTGTAGCGGTCGGGCACCATGAACCAAGGCATCGTTCCCGGCGGCGCCTTGTCGGGCGCGCCCTTGGCGCGCAGCGCCATGCGTCCGTCGGCGGAGCAGAAGCGCATCCGCGTCATCGCATTCACCACGACGCGCAACCTGTCCCAGCCCTTCAGGTCTTCGGACCACCGTTCCGGCTGGTTGCCCGCAAGCTCCAGCAAGAACGCCTTCGAGTCCGGCCCGGTCAGCACCGCGCTCACCTCGTCGGCCAGCGCCTGCGCGCGCGCCACCGTCCATTGCGGCAGCAAGCCGGCATGCACCAGCACATAATCGCCCTCCACATGCATCAGCGGCTGGCGCGCCAGCCACAGCAGCAGGCAGTCGCGATCGTCGGCCTCGAACACCTGATGCAACGTGTCGTCATCCTCACGCCGCGAGTAACCCGCCGCCACCATCAGCAGATAAAGATCGTGATTGCCGAGCACGATCGTCGCCGCCCCGCCCAGGTCCCGCAGCAAACGCAGCACCTGCAAGGACTGCGGCCCGCGATTCACCAGATCGCCGACGACCCATAGCCGGTCCTTCAGCGGATCGAACGCGACTTTTTCCAGCAGCCGATCAAGCGCCGGATAGCAGCCCTGGATGTCGCCAATTGCGTAGGTGGCCATGAAGTGATGCGAGAAGGCAAGAAGCCGCAGAAAGATGTTCTTATTCTATTCACATCAGCAGGGGATGGCATGCCGCCCTGAAAGCAAACGTGACTCGATCCTCTGCAGCCTCGAACGGAGCGCGCACCGGCCCCGATGGCGCTACAAGCCAGGCAGTCTGTGGTCTAGATTGAAATGATAAGAACACCTCATCGATCCGCCCACAAAATCAAGGGAGCCCACCATGACCAACCGCTGCCTCGCCTACATCGTCAAGCACCAGGACCCGCTCACCCTGGCCCCGGACGCGACCGTGCAGCTCGCCTGCCAGCGCATGTGGGAGCGCCGCGTCGGCGCGGTGCTGGTCACCCAAGGAAACAGGCTCGTCGGCATCTTCACCGGCCGTGACGCGGTACGCACGCTCGCCGAAGGCCGATCGCCCGCCGACACCCCTCTCTCCGTCGTGATGACCGCCGACCCCGACACGATCGGCCCCGAAGCGATGGCGATCGACGCCCTGCGCCGCATGGCCGACTGCGGCTACCGCCACCTGCCCATCGTCGACGGCGAATCCGTCGTGGGCATCGTGTCGCGTGGGGATTTCAAGGGCCTGGAGCTCGACAGGCTGGAGGATGAGACCTGTTTGTGGGAGCGGATTGCTTGATCACCAAGCGCTCACCGCGCCTGCGCACACTCTCCGCTTTCTCAGCCAGAGCAATCAGCCGACACACGAAACGGCACCCCGACCCGATCGATATGATCGATCAACGCGGGATTGTCGATCCGTTGCCGAACAGTCAGATCCACCTTCCACGGCAGCAGCAGGTCGTCGATCTCGTTTTCGATCCTGAGCAACTCGGACAGACTCATCGCGGGCGCATCCAGGCACAGATCGATATCCGACCCGGCCCGATGCTTGCCCGTCGCGCGCGAGCCGTAGAGCACAACCCCCAGAATCACCGGGTGCGCTTCGAGCACCTCGCGAATCCGGCTGATCGCATGATCCGGCAGTCCGTACCGCCGCTCCGCAGGCAAAATCACCGCAGCAGCCCTTTCATCCGCGAGGCGAACGCCACGAACAACGCGTGATAGACACCAACGATCAGGCCCGCGATCTCATCCGCCACCTTCTCGTTGTACGTGTGCGAAGTCTGGTTGCGACTCTTGATCATCTCCATCCATCCTTCGCCATCGGCAACGAGCCCACGACTGAAGGACTCGCGCGTCGCATCGCGCGATCCAGTGATGTCGGACGCACCTTGCCAGACGAGGTAGTCCTTCATCACGTTCCACGCAAGTTCGTGCGTGAACTCGAACGCCTGGATCAAGCCCTGCTTTTCAAGATCGGACAGCGGTCTTTGCTGCGAAAGCTCGACCGCAGCCGAAAGCCGCGACAGCGCGCGCTCGAAGTTCGCGAAACGCTGTTGCCAGCGGATATCCTGCATTGCCATCGGGTCTCAGGCTCCAAGGTGCTGTTCAGAACGATCAAACGCCAGATTCATCGCTTTGGCAAGCGCTGTGGCTTGGTGTCGGCGACGAACTACGGTTGAACTCGTCGCGCAGTCTCCCTAGACTTCCCACATCGTGCTTCTATGAGAGTCGGAATGAGCGCCCAAGTTTTCTCAGACCTCGAAGCAATGTCCCGCCATCAGAGCGCCAGAGAACTCGACGAGGCTCTGCGCGTTCAGGCGATGGATGCTGCTGATTTCAGCGCCTGGCTCGAGCGCTCACTCCCCCCACTGCAAGCCTTGGCGAGCAGCATCTTCAGCGCCGACGGAGAATCCTTTCGACCGACGGCGCGATGCTTCAAGACCCCGGCCGAGAAGCAAGCCTACGACCAGAAACAGGAACTCGATCGCGCGGTCCGACTGGCATTGAAGAGATCCGCCACTGAGCTCAAGCCCCGTGAAAAGAGCACCTGACACCACCGACATAAGGCGCTTGGCAGAAACTTTGAGCGATCACGCCGTCGACGATCTCCGCCCTCACATTCAAACAGTGGTTTTCGATGGCATTCCCATCGCCACACTTGATGTAGACGGCCTGCTGATGACCAAACAGACGACGCGAGAAACAGACATCCCCGACCGGCAACGCCTGCGACAGCTGCGCGACGCGTTGCGCGCAGCCCGAGGATCAAACTGACATACGTGCCGAGACGGGCTGCGCCGCACATAGATATAGCTCGCGAACTTGCTGTATCCGTTGCCCCGCTCAGCGGAGGCAAACCGCCAACACACAAAGCCACACCCCGCCCAAATCCGATGGTTGTCCATCGCGCGAGCCGTAGAGCACAACCCCCAGAATCACCGGATGCGCGTCGAGCACTTTGAGAATCCGGCTGGTGACAATTTTCGCGTTCGTCAATACGCGTTGGGGCTAACAAAGCCCTTGATGATGGTCAGCAACATGATCTTCAGATCGAGCCATACGGACCAATTCTCGATGTACCAGAGGTCGCATTCGATGCGCTTGTGAAGGTCGGTGTCCCCCCTCCAGCCATTGACCTGGGCCCACCCCGTAATACCCGCCTTGACCATGTGCTTCTGCATGTAACCTGGAATCTCATGCTTGAAGCGATCGACGAACACGGTCCGCTCTGGCCGCGGACCGACAATCGACATCTCCCCGTTCAGCACGTTGAACAACTGCGGCAGCTCATCCAGGCTGGTACGGCGCATGAATGCCCCGAACCGGGTCGTCTGCTTGTCCCGCGCACGCCCCCATTGCACGCCATCGCTTTCGACGCCGACCGGCATCGAACGAAACTTGTACATCATGAAGGGCTTGCCATTCCAGCTCACTCGCTCCTGCCGATAGAAGACCGGCCCTGGCGAACTCAAACGCACACCGATCGCAAGCGCCAGCATCAACGGGCTAATCAACACAAGGACAAGACTGGCAATGGCGCGGTCCTCGATCGCCTTCGCAAGCAGACTGAGACCAGACATCGGTGAGCAGCTCAACTCGAGCAGCCTAAGGCCGGCAACGTTCGAAATGCGGTGATTCATGAGCCAGAAGTCGCGCGGATCCGGCATGTAGCGCACATTCGCGGTCGTCAGACTCAATGCCGACTGAATCTCCTTCACGTCCTCACCCATCGACAGGGGGAGACATATCCACACTTCATCCTCTTCGTGATCGATCGGCACGCCACGAACGAAGTTCTCATGTGCCACGCCATAAAGTTCGGCAGTGTCAGCTTCGCCATGAACGATCACCCGCCCGACATCGAACCCCGCAATCGGCGTACGCCGGAGGCGCTCGACCACGGTACCGCAGGCGCCAGCGTTGCCCACCAACAGCACGCTTCGGCGATTACGCCCCTGAAGCCGCAAGCGATTCAGAACCGGGTAGGCCAGCATGCGCACCGCTACAGACAGCAACGTCGCACCGCAGATCCAGTAGCCGACCCACAAACGCGAGTACTGCGCCCCCACCTTCGCAAAGAACAGCAGGACGGTCGCCACTGCGCCAACGAGCAGGTAGGCCATCACGAGTTTCGCAATCAGTAACAGCCTGACCCGGCCGCGCCACGAACGATATATGCCGAAACCCGGCAACACGATGAGCACCAGCAAGGCACCGATAATGATCGCGACCTCATAGTGCCCCGGGGAGATGACCGGGGTACCAAAGCGCAGCCAGAAGGCCAACCAGCCCGCGATGACAATGCAGCCGAGGTCGGCCAGACGCGCCAGACCACCGGCCGCGCCGCGCAACCCAGCACTGTCGAAGAACTGCTTCAACTCCCGCTCCTCACATCGGACGACCACGGAAAGCGCACGATGGTCTGCCGCCACAGCATGAAATCCGGCTGCACGAGCGGACGCTCGAAGGTCACGACGATCACCGCGGAACGGATCTCGGCAGCGGCGTTGTGCGACCTGACAAAGCCGATGACATCCCTCAACGTGCCGCCCGAATCAACTGCGTCGTCGACGACCAGCACCCTCACAGGGCGAGCCAGAATCGCATCGACACTTCCGCCGATCACCACCACTTCGGACGACTCGGCCTTGTGATTACGGAGCCGGAACAACGTCTTGCGCGCCACCATCTCGATCCGGCGCAGGAAGTCATTCACCTGTGTGGGCAGAATCGGCAGCATCCGCCGCAGCCCCACGGCAGCTTTGACACGGGTCACCTGGCGCTGGCGCCGCACCGTCAGTTGCTGACAGTCTCCGGGAAAGTTCATTGCATCCGCCACAAGTTGTCCTCCAGTGGCGACACCGATGACGACATCCGGTAGAAATTCGACGGCGACCATTGCACTCAAGGATGCACAGGCACCCTCGAATGCGGACTTGGAACTGCAGTCTACGATGCGCACAAACGCTCACCCCAACACTTCGACACGACCGCCGAGCGGCTTGAACGCCTGGAGCGCCGCGGCGGATGGATGGCACAAGTAGGTTTTCACCGCCGCGATCGCCGTCGGTAGATCATCCTCGTGGTCGGTGAAGAGAATGAAGTTGCCGCGATCGCTGCCCGCTCTCGACAACCCTGCACAAATACGATCACGCTTAGTCGCGCCAGTGTTGTCGATGTAGTCCGCCCCTTCCTGCTGGCTGCACACGACGCCGCACACTGGCAACGGCAGGATGGCTGGGACAGCCCTTGCGTAGCAGGAAGGCGCTGCCGTCGCGATCAGCACCGGCCCTCGTGCCACCGATGCCATTTTTCCAAGCACATCGGCATGCAACCGGGAGCGTAGTTCATTTACAAAATCCGCTGCCCAACCATCCGGATAGGACAGGCTGTCGACCTTGCGCTTGAACTCGCCATGCTGCGTCGCGCAGAAGATCTTTCGCTTCAGTACAGCAGCAGTGATTGCCACAAACAACCTGAACCTGAATGTCGTGAGCGAGCGAACGGCGACAAACCGGATCCACAGCGGAAAACTGTTTCCCGAAATCAGGGTGCCATCGAAATCGGCAACGGTCAGAATCGATGGCGGGGTAACAATCCGCTTATCGAGGCCCATGAATGCGGCCCTTCAATGCGGTCAGCAGATTGCGCGGAAACAGCAACACCAACAGGCTGCGCGCCAGCCCCAGAACCGATTCGCGATTGATTTCGAAATAGGCAAGCTGCAATTTCAGTTTGCTCACGGATTGCCGCAGACGCCTGCGACTGGAAATACTGTTCGGGCTGACCACGTAGGAGGTCAGCACCTCCGGCATGTTTCCCATTCTTCCGATCATCCGCCCCCGCATGAAGTAGGCCCAATCCTCGAGCGCCGGATAGTCAGCTGGGTAGAAACCGTTCCGCAAGACATAGTCCCTCCGCATCATGACTGATGGATGTACGAACGGGTTGTACATCTTTATCGAACGAAGAATTTCCGCGTGATCGACAGGGTGCCGCAGGGTGAACAGTCGCTCTCCTGAGTCGCTGACGAAGTCGACCCACGTTCCACATATGTCCAGCGCTTGGGCGTCCATGTACTGCTGCTGCTTCGCGAAGCGGTTCGGCGCTACGGTATCGCCTGAGTCCAACCGTCCGATGAAGCCATATCCCCTGTCCAGCACAAAACGAAGTCCATGATTCAACGCTGTCTCGATTCCATGATTAGCACCGAGGAGAATCAACGACAAACGGGTTTTCGGGTGGCAGACCCGTTCCAGCTCGGCAAGTTGCGGCGCAGACGGGCTTCCGTCATCCACGACGACGACTGCAACGGCTCGCTCCTCCATGATGCTTTGCAGCGAAACAAGCAGTTCCGACGTTTCGCCGTAATGCGGTATCACAACGCATGTCTCGGCTTCAGGGCTCATTGAGTGATCCTCGATACCGCGGCCCGATCCTCGTCAATCAGCTTCTCCATCCCCTTGGCGAGCGCAAACACGCGGTGGCCCACCAGTTCATGCGGCAGATGGCGTACACAGCTGGACACACGCGTCGCTGGCGCAAACAGCGGCGAATAAATCATCGCACTCGAGATCAGGCCGAACAGATGATGGACGACTTGAGGGTTCGCGCAGACATACTTTTCACAACTCATACCCGCATCGAGTACCACCACTTCCTCTACATGCACCGCCAAGGCTTGAACGGTAAGTGCAAGCACCTCTCGAGAGGTACGCGGATGTGGTTTTACTAGGAGCGATCGCCCGTCAAGCGTTCGAGCAATCGCATCGACATACTTAAGCCAATGCCGGAGCGGAACCCCACACTCCTCCACCAGCAACTCCATCAGGAAAATCCGCATGATGTCGGCTGACTCGCAGATCTGGGGCAACGCATGTCCGACACCGAGCGGCTGAAGCGTTTCGACATGAGCCCCCGCGGCGCGCTCATCGGCAAAGCTCTTCGGGTGAAGGCTGACGTATTCGTCGTAGAGCCGACCACGAAACCCGGCAAAGTTGGTCTTATAGGACGGGATCAACACCGAATACGCAAATTCCTTCAGCCCATGCAGCACGCCTGCCCGATCACGGTGCCACGCCCGGTCCACAATGGAGCCAGCGCCATCCTCGTACATCACCACACGGGCGGCAGAATATCTGCGCAAGAGCATACCGAGCGCCAACCGATATTCGAGGGAAACATCGTTGGGAAGATATATCCGGACCGGGCCGACGGGATCCCGCCCGAGTTCGCCCACAAGCGATTCGACACCACAGCGCACGGACCGCCACAACCTGAACTGATTAAACGGAAAGCAGGAATCGTAGCGGCAATCGATAAGGCGTGCGTCCGTCGATAGCCGACTCCCGCTTCGGTTCAATTCGACTGGAATGAGCCTCACGCCAACCTGCGCCCGATAGCTGCGCATTATCAGTTCGTGGAGTGGCGTAGAAAGCAGCCAGATGATCAGTTTCTCTACAGGCATATCGCGGGGTGCGCTCAGGCGGATGCGATGGAGTCCGGCTCGCGCACTGTCGGCAGCGGGCCGCAGCGGCGCAGGGCACCCCATTTGACAAGCAGGAGGAAGAGAAACGCAAATGCCATCGCAGCAGGGATCGCCGCCTCGCGAAGCCTACCCTCCAGGCACCACGCTGCGCCCGCAAATACCGGCAGCGCAAAGAGATGACCGAGAATGAGGGGCCTGTCCATTCCCCGGACATACAGCCCATATTGCGGAATGACGCCAAGTGCCGACAGCGCGACGGCCAACATCGTCCAGTACAGAAGCGGAAGATGCTCGACATAGACGGGATGCTGCAGCCAGCCGAGCAATGGCGGGGCGATCACCAACACGACGCAGGCAAGCACCACAGTAACGACGAGCGTTTGCCGGGCGAGCCGCCGCATGAGCTCGTCGAAGGCTTGTCGGTCCCCCCTGTTCGCCGCACCCATCAATGCTGGGCCGATGAAAGAAAATACTGTGGCCTCGAGCAGACTCGTGACAGCGTTTCCCATGCCACCAAACAGGACATACGCAGCCAACACCTCCAGCCCGCCGAGCCCTTCGATCCAGTATCGATCGATGGTGTTGATCGCTCGAAGCGACAACGACCCGACCAGAAAGGGAATGGCGACCCGGGCACCGCGCCAGATCCACGTCCAGTCCACCGCACGCGCCAGTGCCGTGCGGTTCAGCCCATGCAGCCTCGACGCAGCGAGCACGCAGGCGCCCGCGGCACCCACAAGCCAGGCAAGCAGGACGAAGTCCAGCCGGCGCTGCGCAGGGTCGAGCCACATCCATGGCACCGCGACCAACGCCCAGATCCCCCACCTCAGGAAGAGGACGACGCTCGCCCACAGCGGCTCCGAAATTCCGATCAGCACGCGGTGGAACTCCTGGGCAATGTGCTCAAGGACCAGAAGCGGAAAGAACCAGAGGGCGAGCGTCCAGGGAAGCAACTCCATCGAAAAGAGCAGCAGCCCGAACGGCATCAGCACAAGGTAGGCAAGACCGTAGAAAACGCACTGATCGCGCAGCAATGCGCTCCAGTTCGCCCGGTCGGATGCAACCAGGTTGCGCACCGCGTGCATGTGAAAATCGAAACCCAGCACCAGCAGCGCATAGCTGATCGTCACGGTCAGCAGGCCAAATACCCCCACCTCGGCAGGCTCGAGCAGTTTCGCCAACGCGAAAATGAGCAGGAATCTGCTCACAAGCGTCGCCCCACGCAGCGCGAGGCCAAGCATCTGCCGCATCGGTTCGGGCGTGATCATGGCCTCGCGCTCATACGATCAGCGGCAGTACGCCTCTCTCATCCGCATCGGGAGACACCTTCCGATCATCCGCCGGGCATCGAACCATTTGCGACTCGCTTCGACAGAACGAAAGCAATCAACAGCATGGCAGCAAGGAAAGGGGATGCGTGGTAAAAGATCCCATCGACGAGGCTGTAGAGCAGCAAGGCCAGGAGCGCGGCCACGGCGCCATTGAGCACGTCGGAACTGCGGCCCTCGTGAGGCATTGGCCAGATCTTGCGGCCAAGGTCCAGCAAGGCAATGATGATCGCCCCAACGCCGACCAGCCCGAACTCGAGCAGGATCTGAACACCCGCGTTGTGTGCCTGCACGAGGCCCGGAACGACTCGCTCCCGGGCAAATCCCTCCGGCCCCAGCCCGACGAGCAGACTCAGCCAGTCCGAACTCACCAAATTCAAGACCTTGATCCAGATCTCGGTCCTCCCCGACGTCACGCCAGCAGCAGAGCCGCCAACCGCCTTGCCGAAGAACCAGGCAACCGCCTCGGGCTGGGTCAGATATAGCATCACGGCCCCAAGCGCAAATGCGATCAGCGCCTGAAGCAGGACGATTCTCCCCTCTACGCGGCGCAGGAGACACGCCGCAATCAGGACGAAAGCAAAGAAGTTCATCATCTGCCCGCGCCCGCCAGTTCGAAGGCTGACGTAACCGAGCGCCATGAACAGCATCCAGTTCCAAAGCCGGTGTGCATTCGGCTTCGCACCCCAGAACACCGCCCCCAGCGACGCGACAACCGCCAGGTCGTAGCCGAGATGACGGATATGACGGTAGATCGGTAACGGTCTGACATTGCGTAGGTCGAGATCGGATACGTTCGAAAGCGACAACATCACGAAAAGGTAGAAAACGGCGCCTGCCGTCGCCGCCAGTTTGGCCCAGTAGAGGGACCGCAGCCCCCTATCGCCTGCCCACCGGAACCACGCAACCGCAGCGAGGACGAATAATGGCTGTACTGCGTAGAACCAGGTGCGGTCGATCATCTCGAGTGGCAGGCCCTGAGTGAGCCAGCCCACCATGCAAACCAGAAAACCGATGACAAGGACGCGGAACGTCAAGGAGTCGGCAAGGCTGCTCCGCACACTCCTCGCCAACTCCGGCGCCATCAGCGCAACGAACACCCACTGCAGCCACCCGATGTAGCTGTTCGTATGGACTGTGAGATTCCGGATCGTCAGTGCCGGCGCAATGAGGATGGCGACCCATAGCACGCATCCGCTGGCGAAATA
The DNA here is from genome assembly GCA_017302295.1 of Thauera sp. Lineage (GTDB taxonomy): Bacteria > Pseudomonadota > Gammaproteobacteria > Burkholderiales > Rhodocyclaceae > Thauera. The sequence continues at coordinate 184,525 of JAFLDS010000005.1, forward strand.
CCGGAAGTTTGAGGAGAAAAGCCGTAAGAACCTGGGATCACCATCGTTCTCACAACTCGAGGGACTCAAGCCAACGGCTGTCGATTGGTCGCTCCACGACATGTCGTTATCCTTCAGTTCCCGCGAACATCCGTGCTCTTCGTCTGCTCGATCACCCGCATGAACGCCGACTCAAGCGAAAGTCGGGGCCGGACCTCCAGCAACTCCTGGCCAGCCGAGCGGATTTCAGCCAGTGCCCGCCAAAGGTCAGATTGAGAGAGTTCCCAAACCCAACGTTCGCCCGGCTCGGCAATCTGGCCCTCGACTTTCTTGCCTCCAAGACTGCGAACCGTTAGCTGGTCATCCTGCCCGACGAGTTCGGCAGGCGAACTTACTGCCCGCAAACACCCCTGATGGATCAATCCATAGCGATCGGCGAGACGTTCAACGTCGTGTAGCACATGCGACGAAAAAAATAGCGTACCCCCGCCGCTGCGGTACTCGGCAAGGATATCGACCACATCCCTGCGCCCGATGGGGTCCAGGCCGGAAAGCGGCTCGTCAAGGATCAACAACTTCGGCTTTATGGCAAGCGCATGCGCCAGCGCCGTGCGCTGCACCATCCCTTTGGAGAACCCGCGGATCACTTTGTTGGCCACATGAGCAAGTTCGAAGCGTGACAGCCAGCCCATGCAATGGGCACGCAAATCAGCCACGTCCAGTCGATGCAGCTTTGCACCCATCAACAGGATTTCAAGCGGCGTCATGTAGTCCGGCAGCGAGGGATTCTCTGGAACGTAGCCCAGCCCAGCACGGGCGCGGTGGTCCGACGCCGGCGTGCCGAACAGCATCGCCTCGCCGGAGGTTGGTTGAAGGCCGCCTGTCAGGATCTTGATCGTGGTGCTCTTCCCGGCCCCGTTTGGCCCGATGAAGCCGAAGGATTCGCCCTGTGCAATCGCAAGCGACACATTATCGAGCGCGTGAAAGGCCGAACCAAAGGCTGACTTCCTGTAGGTCTTGCCCACTCCGATGAGTTCGATGGCGTGGCTCACTGCCGCTTCCCCTTTGGCCTGTTCAAAAGCACTGGCTCTCCATCTGCGCCCAGCTCAAAACCGAAGCCGAACGGGTCCTCCGGGATGGCCTCGATATACCGATGCGCTACGAGCTCACTCAGCGTGGCAGGCTTGCGCCCTAGGTCCGTAATGAACCGCCTGGTCGCCTGGGTCAGCGCCTCCAATGCCCTCAATCGCGCCACGCGCTGCAGCAGGTAATCACGGAACGCGGAATGCTTCACGCTCTCCGCCATCGCTTCGATAATGCCGATCGCCACGGTCGGCTCGTTACCGGCCTCGAACCAGCGTGCAGCCATATTCTGCAGCGCGATCCGGTTGTCGACACTCCGGGCGCGGTCAGCGGCTTTCAGCAACCATTGCGCGCCCTCATCGGGATTCTTGTGGAAGTGGTACACATTGAAGGCATAGTAATAGGCAGGCAATTCATCAAAGGGCCGGGCCTGCATCGCCTTCAACAAGATATTCTGCGCAGCGTCGACCTGCCCCTCCCAAGGGAGGATGGCCGTTGCGGTGTAGTAGTTGTCTTCATGTGCCGGATTGAGAAAGGCCACATCCGATTGCACCTGAGCAAGCACCTTGACGCGGTCCGGATCCAACGCCTCTACCGAGGAGACCAGAGCACGCACGGCGGCCAACTCAGCCGCCAGGTAGCGGTCTCCGCCTGCCATCATGACCTGCAGAAACCAGGGAAGCGCAACCTGCAACTCAAGACTCACGCGCTTTGCGGGAATACGTTGCAGCTGCACGTTGGCAAAAGCAAATGCCGCAATCGCGAGGGCAAGGACGCCAAACGCTCCAAGGCGACGTAGCAGCAAGGTGTCCATGGAGTGACTTCCGCTACTAGAAGGGCTTACAGGAAGTCACGCCGCCTGAACATCAGCACGGCACCAAAGAAAACGACTGTGAAATAGGCAAGTGCGAGCATGCACGCATACATCATCTCTTGCGCAACCGGCTGCACGCCATACATAGGCCAGACTCGCCAATCGAGGCGCGACAGATCAGGCAAGACCCAACGTATGAATTGAATGATCGGCCCATACCGATGTACCAGTTCTTCCTGCCCGTCCGCACCGCTGGTCAGATAGTCCGCCACCGGGCCAATGCTTTGCGAGGCAATGGCAAACGCAGCGCCAACGACAAAGGGGAGCCCACTGATGGTCGACAGCGATGCAACGAAGAAGGAAACGGCCGTCACCACAGCGACCGAAAGCCATAAGCCAAGAAGGGCAGTCCAGTATGGAACGCCGAGTTGGGGCGCCCATTCCTGCTCGTATCGCCCGCCCGCCGCGAGTACGGCGATCTGGAGCAGGAAACCCAGGCCCACCACGACGATGGCCAGCAGCATCACGATGCCCGTCAGCCTGCCGCACAGGTACGCCAAACGCGAAACAGGGTAGCTAAGCGAATGAAAGATCGTCTTGCGGTCGATTTCGCGTGAGACGAAATCCTGCACCCAGAACAAGGCAAAGAGCACGAGCGCGAATCGAATACCGGAAAGACCGACATCCAGCGCAACGGTCTTGGGGCTACGCGGAGAAAATGACGCCGCCAGAAAGGCAACGCCAACGAGAAACAAGCCCACCACCATGACCGATTGGAAAGAGCGGCTTCTGAAACCGGATCGGACCACAGACCAGGCGAACTCTAGCATTCTCGATTAGCGCACGAAATAAATGAAAAAGCGCACCATCAAAGATGGTGCGCTTAAGGGAAGCTCAAAAATTCAGGAGCCGCCACCAAGAGCCTTCGCCGCGTCTAGGTGAGTAGCAGGCGTCGGATCGGTGCCGGGCGTAACCGATGCATCTTTGACCGGAACCGCAGCCCCGCCGTTCGTATGCCCCATGAAATAGTTCTTGCCTTTTTTCGATGCAGACACAATCCACGCACCGACATTGTCTTCGTCATAGGCCGAAATCACATTGGCCGAACATTTCTGTGAAAAATCGGTAGCAATAAATTTAGTTGCCGTCTTGACAGGAACGTCCTTGCCATCGCCAGCACACAGGGCTGTCGCGAAGCTCGGGGCGGCAACAAGACTAGCAACCAGACCAAAAATCAACTTCTTGTTCATATCAATCTCCAGATTCCCAATGACCGGGATGCAATTACTTAACCGAGTTCGCCGTTGCGGTGGTCAGGAAGTTCCGCGCATCGGACTGAGCCGCCTTGTCCTCGCCCTTCTTCGTGTACTCGCTGAACTGCGGAATCGCGATGGCCGCCAGGATGCCGATGATCGCAACGACGATCATCAGCTCGATCAGGGTGAAGCCCTTCTGCAATTTCTTCATCATTTCAAGTCTCCGACTGGATTAACCGGACGCCTGCGGGGTATTGCGGCGCTCGGATTCATTTGAGCAGGATCCGTGCCAACACGCCGATGCCTGTACTTACGGTGAATCTCAGTCCATCCGCCGATGGTTCGCCTCGGGTAATGACAGATGCGGACAAGAGATTGTCCACTTCTGACATCCAGACCCCGGCTTTGGGCACCTACTCCCACACCGACGCATAGGAATTGCGCAGACGCACCGCGCTCAGCAACTGCTCCTCGGCCGCGGCTTCCTGAGGCGCGTCAGGCACGAAGAGGTTCGCGCGCTCATGCGGATCTGCGTTCAGGTCGTAATGTTCGAGCGCGCGCCTACTATAGAGGTAGATCAGCTTGCGCCCTGCGTCGTCGAGGTGCGTGAGGCAATAGTCCTTGTAGAAGCAGCTCGTGATCAGGGAAGCATGCCCATTGGCGTCGGTAAGCAGGCTCCGGCCCGGGAGCCGTCCGGCAGTCGTGAGCCCTGCGGCCTCGAGGACGGTCGGCATCACGTCGATGTGCTGACGCAAGCCGCGTATCGGCTCGGTCGAGGCCGGCGCAACGGGTGAACGGATGATCAGCGGTACGCGCATCCCCTCTTCGTACGCCGTGCCGTTGTGCGCGATCTGACCGTGCTCGGCGAACCCCTCGCCGTGGTCGCCGGTGATGATGACGAGGGTGTTGTCGAGCACGCCGTTCTTGTCCAGTTCGGCAAAAAGGTCTGCGATGACACGGTCGGTGTAGCGCAGCCCTTCGAGATAGGACGCATAAGCTTCCGCGGGTGTTTCGGGCGGCGTCGGGTTCCCGGGCGACACGTAAGGGTGATGCGTTGCCAAGGTGAGCACCGAGGCGAAGAAAGGCGTGCCGGCGCGGTGTTGGCGCACCATCCACTGTGCTGCAGGCCGGATCAACGCGCGATCGTCGATGCCCAGGTAGCCGAGTGTTGGCCAGTTTTCACCTGCAAAGCTCTCCTGGGTGGTGAAGTCATCGAAGCCCATGTTGCGCAGCAACTGGCCACGGCTCTCGAAGGTCGCGGACGCCGTCTGGAAATGCGCGCTGCGGTAGCCTGCCCGCGCCAGCAGCGTAGGCAGGCAGGGAATGCTCAATCCGCCAGCGGTGCCTTCGGTAATTTCCGGATCGAAACGAGGAAAGGTTCCGCAGTAGAGCCCGACCAGCGCCTTCGAGGTATGCGGGATCGTCGTATAGGCGCGCTCGACCACCCGGCTTCCGCGCGCAAACTCGTCGATGAAGGGCGTGACACTCGATGACGCGCTGCCAGCCCTGCGATAGGCACCGATGACATCATGACGAATCGATTCGAGCACGACGACGAGCACGTTGGGTCTTGTCTGCCGAGCTTCGACATGCACGGAGGGCGCCGCGTAGATCCGTTCCACGCCAGCCTTGCGGCTGTATGTATCGAATTCGAGACGGCCGAAGGCGGTTCCGAACGACATGCCTGACAGAATGCCCATGGTCCATCCCTGCCGAGCCGATGCGTTCCAGGCCAACTCTTGCTGCTTCCAGTTGGCGTACACCCCTCGATAGAGTCCCTTGCCTGCCTCGACCGGACTGGCGGCGGCCTCTCGACCGTTCATCCTTTCGGCAAGCTCGCACGCGGGCAGCAGCAGGATCGGCATCGCCAGCGTAAGCCGCACCAGGCGGCGGACGGCGGGGCGCGGGAGGTTGATCCCGGCCAGCGCCACGAAGCCCAGGGCGAACAGCAGCGGTTGCGCCGTCTCCCAGTCCATCTCGCCCGACGCCACGCCCTTCAGTGCGGCAGCATTACGCAGGCCGAACTCGATGATGGCGAAATCGAGCAGCTCCCCCGTCTTCACGAACAGGATCTGCGAGAAGACAACAACCGTGATGATCGCCGTGGCCAAGGCGAAATGGACGGCACGGGAAGCCCGCACGGCGCCCGCGCCCTCGGACCACAGGCGCTCGACCACCCAATGCGCGGCCGCGAGCAGAAGCAATATCAGCAGATCGGCCACGCCCGCCTGGAGAGCCGTGCCGGCGCTCCACTGCGGGTTCGCAAGCGGACGCTGGATCAGGAACAAGGCAATCAGTGCCCCAATCGCAAAGTAGTAACGGCAGGGGGTGAGCGCCAAACGTTTCATGAAATTCCGATGTTGTTCCTCAGCAAACGGGGATCGCACGAGCTGCCCGCTTTGCGGCCGCGTCACAATGGTCGCGGCTGGAAACCTATTCCTCCTGGGAAGCAAAAACCGCACCTATCCACCCCCAGTTCAAGCAAGAGACTTGAATCGAGCGCGGGGTTGGAGTCGGCCAGCAGCGTAGCGAGGTCGGCGATGAGGTCGGTGAACCTGAAAACCGGGTAGTTGAGGCCATACGAGCGGTTGCGCATCGGCTACGAATTCGCTGACAACCACCTCCGCAGAAAGACGCTGAAGATCGCCGGACTGGAGCGGCCTTAGCCTGAATCCAGCCCACTTTATTCTCTGAAACGCACGGTCTAAGATATGGCTAGCCATTTTAAGAATCAGGTCAGCCATGAAGACCATTGCCGTTTTTGAAGCCAAGAACCGCCTCTCCGAACTGCTTGCCAGTGTGGAGCGAGGAGAGGAAGTTGCGATCACCCGGCGCGGTGTCGCCGTTGCACGGCTTGTGGCGATGGATAGGCAGGTGGATGCCGAGGATCGACGCCAGCAAAGCGTTCGGGAGACCTTTGTGGAACTTCGCAAGCTACGCCAGTCGATCGAACTGGATGGCGACCTGAAGCAAATGGCACGCGAAGGACTGGCTTGATGGCGTTCGTCGTCGACAGTTCGGTCGTATGCGGCTGGTTCATCGCGAACCAAGCTACACCCTACGCAGAAGCCATTGCCCAGCGACTCGAGACGGAACGCGCAGTTGCCCCAATCCTGCTGCAACTTGAATACACCAACGTGCTTCGCACTGCGTGCAAACGCGGCCGCGTGGTAGCCCAAGCCGCGCGCGAAGTGGTCGACCGTATTCAGTCGCTCCCCATCGAGTTCGACTCGCAGCCGCCCGCTCCGAGCACGGTGCTTTCGCTCGCGCTGCGCTTCGACCTGACGACCTACGACGCAAGCTATCTCGAGCTCGCCCTGCGGGAGCAGCTACCGATCGCCACCCAGGACGAGGCATTGGCCGAAGCGGCGTGGGCTGCAGGTGTCGGCGTAGTGAAGCTGTGAGAATAGGAAAATTTTTCCGCGGCCTCCCGTCCGCGAACTCCGCTCCGCCAGCAAGACCTTCCGCGCGCGCGGCAAGACCCTACTTGACTCAACTGCTTCGAGCATGGCGACAGGCCGGGCGTGCGGCAATCGCAGCGCAGTATGCACAACGCGCGCCGGGCACTCGATGGCATCGGTGGCGGTGCGCGGGTTGGGATGATCTTGACCTTGCGTCTACACGCGATGAACGTCAGTTGCCGACAGCACCACTTCGACCGCGCCACGCCACCAGTCCGCGACGATCTTGCTCAGGAAGCTGACGGGATAGGCGAGGCCTGACGGCCTGACATGGGCATCCAGAACGACGCGTGTGGCGAGCCGACCACCTCAACGCAGTGTCGGCCAACGGCAACCGCTCAGCGCGATCGGACATGCATGGCGGTGGCCGGCATCAGCAAGGGCAATTTTCCAGCGCGGAATTATTCGTGCTATTTTTAGCACCAAATAAAGTGCGAGATTGCCGCCGTGGAAACCATCATTGCCAGCATGACTGTCAGCGTCACCGAACTGAAGCGCAACTTTGCCGGCATCCTGAAGCAGGCGGAGGATTGTCCGGTTGCGGTCCTCAACCACAACCGACCGGAAGCCTATCTGCTGTCTGCCGCCCATTACGAGCGACTGATGGCGCATCTTGAAGATCTGGAGGATGCGCGGCTCGTTCGCGAGCGGGCTGACGGCCCATTCGTCGAGATCCGCCTTGACGACCTATAAGCTCCGCTTCCACGAGCTTGCGCTTGCCGAATGGAAGAAACTTGACGGCAGTCTACGCGCCCAGTTCAAGAAGAAACTGGACGAACGGCTCGATGCGCCCCGCGTACCCTCTGCGGCGCTGTCTGGCATGGCTGACTGCTACAAGATCAAGTTGCGTGCCGCCGGATACCGGCTGATCTACCGGGTAGACGACGACGTGGTGTTCGTCACCGTGATCGCAGTCGGTCGGCGGGACCGCAACCAAGCCTACGCCAGCGCTAGCGAGCGCATTGACGAGTGACGGGGCGGAAGTGGCTGAGTGAGTCTCAGTTGCCGGCGAAAACCTCGTCGAGCGTGTCGGCATCCAGCACGCGCTCGGCCCACAGGTCGAGCTGCTCGACGCTCGCATGAGCCAAACGATCGGCGACGGCGGCGGGCAGCGGACCGAAGCGGCGGTTGAGCTGCCGGGTCAACAGTACTGCGCGACCTCTCGCCATTCCCTGCTCGATGCCCTTCTCGATGCCCTGCTCCATCCCGCGCTTGGTCGCGAGCCGCTCCACGCTGGTGACGTACTTCATTTTCCTTTCTCCTTCAATGGCTTCGATATCGTGCCACAACTCGGCTTCAAGTTCGTCGGGCAGGCGCATCATCCAGTCGAGCACGCCGAAGAACTCGAGGATGCGCTGGCGCGTCCAGTTCCGCTCGTACAGCAGCCGCACCAGGCGGCGTTTGGCGTCGAAGCGCCGGGCCGGGTCGCGGCGGGTGCTTCGAGTGAGGAGATGGGCGGCGGCCACCAGCGCGAAGGGATTGGGGTCGGCCAGCAGCGCAGCGAAATCGGCGGTGAGGTCGGTGAGCTTGGACACCGGGTAGTTCAGGCTGTGGCGGCAACCGAAGAGATCGACACTGAAGTTGTCCGGTCGCCATGCCGGGTCGTCGTCGGCCAGCACCGCAAGGCTGGCTACTGCACGACGGTGACGGTCGTAAATGCGGTAGTTGTAGACGAACATCCGCTCGGCAAAATCGACGTCGCGCTTGCCCTGCACCTCGATGTGGATGCACACCCAGTCCTCGCTGCCGTCGTGGCGGCACACCCGGGCGAGCTTGTCGACGTGGCGCCGACCGGTCGGCGCGTCGTGGCTGATCTGTTGCAGTTCCTTGTCGAGGAAGGTGTGGCCGCGCGCCCAGTCGATCTGGCTATGGGCGTCGGGAAAATGGAAGGCGACGAACTCGGGAAAAGCGTTCTCGAGGGCGCCCTTCCACGGGCTGTCGTAGTCGTCGGCTGCGGTAGGGGACATTGCCGCCTCAAGAACAATGGCATTGACCCGATACTACCCAGCCAATGCCGTTGTCACAACAGCAGCACGTCGCCCGGGCCGCGCTCGACCCGCCCGCGTCACACCCCGTAATACCCCCGATACCACTGCACGAACCGCCCGACACCCTCTTCCACACTGGTGGCCGGGGCGAAGCCGGTCCAGGCGTTGAGCTCGGAGGTGTCCGCGTAGGTGGCGGGCACGTCGCCGTCCTGCAGCGGCAGGAAGTTCTTTTCGGCAGTCTTGCCGAGCGACTTCTCGATGGCGGCGATGAAGGCCATCAGCTCGACCGGGTCGTGGTTGCCGATGTTGAACACGCGGAACGGCACGTTGCTGCGGCCGGGATCGGGCTGGTCGGGGTTGAAGCCGGGGTCGGCCTCGGCGACGTGGTCCATGGTGCGGATCACGCCTTCGACGATGTCGTCGATGAAGGTGAAGTCGCGCTTCATCTTGCCGTGGTTGAACACGTCGATGGCGCGGCCTTCGAGGATGGCCTTGGTGAACAGGAACAGCGCCATGTCGGGCCGACCCCAGGGGCCATACACGGTGAAGAAGCGCAGGCCGGTGGTGGGCAGGCCGTAGAGGTGGCTGTAGGTGTGCGCCATCAGCTCGTTGGCCTTCTTGGTGGCCGCATACAGGCTCACCGGGTGGTCGACGCTGTCGTGCTCGGAGAACGGCATCTTGGTGTTGCCGCCATACACGCTGGAGCTCGACGCGTAGGTGAGGTGCTGCACCTTGTTGTGGCGGCAGCCTTCGAGGATGTTGATGAAGCCGACGAGGTTGCTGTCCACATAGGCGTGCGGGTTCTGCAGCGAGTAGCGCACACCGGCCTGGGCGGCGAGGTGGATGACGCGGTCGAACTTTTCCTCGGCGAACAGGCGCTCCATGCCGACGCGGTCGGCGACGTCCATCTTGACGAAGCGAAAGCCCTTGTTGGGCGTGAGACGAGCGAGCCGCGCCTCCTTCAGCGTGGGATCGTAGTAGTCGTTGAGGTTGTCGAGGCCGACCACTTCGTCGCCGCGGGCGAGCAGGCGCTCGGAGGTGTGCATGCCGATGAAACCGGCGGCGCCGGTGACGAGAATTTTCATGTGCGGGGAATGAGGCTTCAGAAAGGGTTTGAAAAGATGGCGAATTATCGCACGCAGCCATCCGCCCGGCGTATTTCATGCGTCCGGCCAGCGCGACTTCGGGCACACGCCGCTTATACTTGCACGGCCTCATCACGATGATTCTGGATGCTGACCCGCCTGCCCTACTCGTTTCTGTGGCTGTTCGTGCTGCCCGTGGCCTTACTGCGGCTCGTGTGGCGCGCACGACGACAGCCCGGTTATCTGAAGCACGTCGGCGAGCGCCTCGGCCGCTATCGTGTTCGCGCTCCTGGCAAGGTGATCTGGGTGCACGCGGTGTCGGTGGGCGAGACGCGCGCGGCAGAACCGCTGGTGCGCGCCCTGCTGGCCCGCTGGCCGGAGCACACTGTGCTGCTGACGCACATGACGCCCACCGGGCGTGAGACTTCCAAGGCCCTGTTCGGCGGCGAATCGCGTGTGCTGCGCGTGTATCTGCCCTACGACCTGGGCTGTTTCATGCGCAGCTTCCTGCGCCATTTCCGGCCGGCTTTCGGCGTGATCATGGAGACCGAGCTGTGGCCGAACCTGCTCGCCGCCTGCCGGAGGCGCAAGATCCCCGTTTTGCTGGCCAACGCGCGTCTGTCGGAACGCTCGGCCGGCCGCTATGCGCGCCTGCCTGCGCTCACCGGGCTGACGATGCGCGCGCTGTCGGCCATCGGCGCGCAGACGGCGGCCGACGCCGCGCGCCTGTCGGCGCTCGGCGCCGAGCGCGTCACGATCACCGGCAACATCAAGTTCGACATCGCGCCCCCGCCCGCCGCGCTGAGCCTGGCCGACACTTTCCGCGCGCGCATCGGCAGCCGGCCGGTGCTGCTGGCCGCCAGCACGCGCGAAGGGGAAGAAGGTCCGCTGCTCGACGCCTTCGCCCGCCTCGCCCCGCCCGATGTGCTGCTCGCGCTGGTGCCACGCCACCCGCAGCGCTTCGACGAAGTCGCCGCGCTCGTGCGCCAGCGTGGCCTCGCCCTGCAGCGCCGCTCCGACGACAGCGCCGTCGATGCGAAAACGCGCGTCTGGCTGGGGGATTCGATGGGCGAGATGTTCGCCTACTACGCCGCGGCCGACGCGGCGCTGATCGGCGGCAGCTGGCTGCCCCTGGGCGGGCAGAACCTGATCGAAGCCTGCGCGGTGGGCACGCCGGTGATCGTCGGCCCGCACACTTTCAACTTCCAGGTCGTGGCCGATCAGGCCGTGGCCGCGAATGCCGCCAGGCGCGCGACCGACATCGAAGATGGGATGGCCATGGCGCTGGCGCTGCTCGCCGACCCTGGCGCCCGCGAGGCCATGGCGACCGCCGGTAAGCGCTTTGCGGAAGCGCATCGCGGCGCGACTCAGCGTTCGATCGAATTGCTGGAAAAGCTGAGCACCGGGCACTGACGAACGGCGCCGGGGCCGCGTCTCAAGCCCCGATCAGCCGCGCCTGCTGGCCAAAGCAGTGCTCCACGCGACGCATGATCTGCGCGTCCGCGCCGGTCGCTTCAAACACGCTACGCCACGCGCCGACACCCACCCGGATGTGCTGGATTTCATCGCTCGCCTGGTGTCGCGAGAGTCCGAACTCGGCAGAGTGATCCAGCGCAAGCGATAGATCCGACTCAGGACGGCCATCGACGATGGCCATGCCCTGATAACCCAGGTTACCGAGCTGCGGCACCAGATCGAACGCAGGCGCAAGGCGGAAGCGGTCTGCAGCCACGTGCAGGACGCCGTGGTTCTTCACGTGGTCGTCGGAATTGTCGATGAAGAGATTGAACACGAGCCTGCGGAAAAGCTCGCGCAGATCGCTCGCAACGTCTGCACCGTGAAGCCGAAGATGTCGCGCCAGTCGCACATAGCTGCCTTCGGACGACGCATAGGGACTATCGGTGAAAGCCGCGGCGGACAGGTAATGCAGGCGCAAGTCCCGCTCGATGCTCCCCGGACGGTCGAAGCGGCGCAACACCAGTGCCCGCGCGCTGCGCAGCGGGACGAGTTCGAACTCGGGCACCCGGATGCCGCAACGCCGAGCGAGCGCCATGGTGCAGGCTTCGAGCGTCTCGACATCGAGTTCGTCGTCGCGCGCGGGAAACTTCGCCATCCACAGCGCGTCGCCGCGAATCAAGGTCGCCTTGGGGCGAACCCCGCCCAGGCTGCCGCCGTGCCGCAGCAGGCGCCGCATCTCTCGCGGCACTTCCATGTCGAACGCGAGCCGATGGGCGGCTTCGGCGAGATCCTCCAGCGCGTAGCGTTCAAGCGGCCCATCGACCGCCCCGAGCGAAGGTGACTCGGCGAACGTCATTGCACCGACGCGGTCTGCATTGGTGGCGAGCAGCACGTCAACATCGTCGAGCTCCCGCCAGTCATTGCGCGCGGCCAGCACCAGCCTGCCCCAGGCATCCGGTAACGCATCGCGAAAAGTCTGGTTGAGTGCGCCGCCATCGCGCAAACGGCGTCGCGGCATCGTCGTCACACCGGGCCCAAGCGGCAGATAGGCCGGGTTCAGCGACACCGCGTCAGGCCGGGCAAGATAGCCACGGCCGTAGGCGAAGACCCCTTCCTCGCTCAGGCCATCGCGCACGACACGCATCAACCCTGCCGGCACCGGCAGCGATGCGCCGGGCAGATGCAGGCCGACGTACAGGGATCGCTCAGAAATCGAGCTCATCGTCGCGAATCGTGGCGGATTTCAGTTCAGTCGCGCGCGCGCGACGACCGCTCGCCAGCGTCGCAGGAACGGGCGCGACGCTGTCCAGCGAAGACAACTGGCCGACGAGCCACAAGGCGTTGGCAAGATGCCCGACACTGCATGCGGGCTTGCCCGCCTCGAGCGCACGGTAGGTGTTGATCGAGCAGAGCATCCGCTCCGCCATCTGTGCAATCGAGAGCTCGCGCGCAATGCGGCAGGCGCGCAGACGTTCGCCCAAGGCCTTCAGGCTGCCTGCGACATCGGGAGAAATGGCATCAAGTCCGCGGGAGGCTCTCGGCATGGCAATAGAATGATATTAGAAGCCAACTAGTATCATTCTATTGAACGCATCGAGAAAAACAAGGAAGGCGTCGGTCGCGCCCGGGACAGTGCCAGCCCGCCTACTTCGACTGCGTCAGCAGCGCGTTGATCGTCTGCACATCCTCTTCGCTGAGCGTGCCCGCCGCAGCCTTCAGGCGCAACTGGGCGATCAGCGTGTCGTAGCGGGCGCGGGCGAGGCGTTGCAGGGTGTCGGCAAGCTGGGTCTGGGCATTCAGCACGTCGATGTTGATGCGCACGCCGACTTCGTAACCGAGCTTGTTGGCCTCGAGCGCCGAGATTGAGGACGTCCGCGCGGCCTCCAGCGCCTTGACCTGCGCCAGGCCGCTGGTCACGCCCAGCCACGACTGGCGCGCAGCGAGCGCGGCGCTGCGTCGCGCATCTTCCAGGTCCGAATCGGCCTTCATGCGCAGCGCGGCCGCCTCGCGGGTGACGGACGACGTGCGGCCGCCGGAGTACAGCGGCACGTTGAGCTGCAGGCCGATGGCGGTGCTCTCCGAACGCTCGGTGACGATCGCCGGACGATTGTTGAGCCCGTGCGTGGCGACGATATCCACCGTGGGCAGGTGCCCCGCCTGCGAGCGCTCGACTTCGCGCGCGGCGATCTCGCGCACCAGCTGCTGGGCCTGCACGCCGAGGCTGCCGGCCTCGGCGGCCGAGACCCAGTCGGCGATGCTGTCGGGCTGCGGGCGCTGCAGCTCCACCCCCGGACGCAGGCCGGCGAGCGCCTCGGGCTGCTTGCCGATGATCTGGGCCAGCGTGTGGCGCGCGACCTCGAGCTGGTTCTGCGCGGCGATCTCCTGCGCCACCGCGAGGTCGAAGCGCGACTGCGCCTCGTGCACATCGGTGATGGTGACGGTGCCGACCTCGAAGCTGGCATTGGCGAGCTGGCGCTGCTCGGCCGCGGCGGTGCGCAGCTGGGTGACGGCGGCGAGCGCGTCCTGCGCGTTGAGCACGTTGAAGTAGGCTTCGGACGCGCGCAGCACGAGGTCCTGCCGGGCGATGCCGAACTGGCTGTCGGCGAGCGCGGTCTGGAGTTCGCCCTGCTTGTACTGCACCCAGTTCTGCCAGCGGAACAGCGGCTGCGTCAGCTGTACGGCGTAGCCGTTGCTGTTGTAGTCACGCTCGAGGGTAACGTTACCGGCGCGCGCTTCGGCCTGGTTCCAGGCCGAATTGGCGCTGGCGCCGATCTGGGGCAGCAGCCCGGACAGCCCCTGCACCACTTTTTCCTGGCCGGCGTCGCGCTGCGCGCGTGCCGCGGCGAACTTCGCGTCGTTGGCGAGCGCATCGCGATACACCTGCAGCAGGTCCGCGGCGGACGCGCTGCCACACAGCAGGCCACCCAGACAGATCGCAACCAGTCGCTTCATCAATCTCGCTCCGCTCGGCAAGGGACAGGAATCAGTACTGCGGCATGCGCGGGTCGACCTGCGCCGCCCAGCCTGCCACACCGCCGGCGAGGTTGATCACCTTGTCGAAGCCCTGATGCGCGAGAAACATGCACACCTGCGCGCTGCGCCCGCCGTGGTGGCAGATCACCACCGTCTCGCGATCACGCTCCAGCTCGGCCAGGCGCGCCGGCACCGACGACATCGGCATCAACTGCGAACCGCCGATGTGACAGATCTGGAATTCCCACGGTTCGCGCACGTCGAGCAGCAAGGGCGCGGGCTGGGTGTCGTCGGCAAGCCAGGCGGCGAGCTGGTCGGGGCGGATCTGGCGCATGGAGTCTCAGAAGCGGAAAGTCTCGTGGCGCGGTGCGTTCTTCAGCATGGGCACGAGGGTTTCGAAAACATCTTCGCTGCGATAACGGCCCTCGGCCTCACAGGTGACCAGGCGCGCCTTCATCACCGGCGCCTCGCCGACGAAGGCGAACAGGCGGCCGCCGACCTTGAGCTGCTCGAGCAGGGCCTGCGGCAGGAAGGGCAAGCCGCCGGAGACGACGATCACGTCATAGGGTGCACGGCCGGGCCAGCCCATAACGCCGTCGCCTTCCTCGACGATGACGTTGTCGACCTTGTTACGCGACAGGTTGGCGCTGGCGAAGCGCACGAGTTCGGGATCGATCTCGATCGAACGCACCCACTCGGTCCGCGCCGCCAGCAGCGCTGCAAGGAAACCGGAGCCAGTACCGATCTCGAGCACGGAGTCGGCGCGGTTGAGCTGCAACGCTTGCAGGATCTTGCCCTCGATGACCGGCTTCAGCATGACCTGGCCGTTGCCGATGGGAATCTCGACGTCGGCGAAGGCGAGCGCACGCGACTTCTCGGGGACGAACTCCTCGCGCTTCACCGTCATCAGGAGGTCGAGCACATTCGGATCCAGCACCTCCCAGGGGCGGATCTGTTGTTCGACCATGTTGAAACGCGCTTTCTCGAAGTTCATCGGGCACTCCTGGCGAAATATTAGCACACGCTTATAATAAAAGCGTCGTCGAAAAGCAAAATCGCATCATTCTAACGCAGTTGCTGCACCGCGATCGGTGCCGCCGCCCGCCGCTTGCGAGGGCTGAACCCGGTACCAGGCCGCATACAGCGCCGGCAGAAAAAGCATGGTGAGCACGGTCGCCACCGTGAGCCCGCCCATGATGGCCACCGCCATCGGGCCGAAGAAGGCGCTGCGCGACAGCGGGATCATCGCCAGGATGGCCGCAGCCGCCGTCAGCATGATCGGCCTGAAGCGGCGCACGGCGGACTCGACAATCGCATCCCACTGCGACCTTCCCGCGGCGATGTCCTGTTCGATCTGATCGACCAGGATGACCGAGTTGCGCATGATCATGCCCGACAGCGCGATGGTGCCGAGCATCGCAACGAAGCCGAAAGGCTTGTTGAAGGCGAGCAGGAAGGCGGTGACGCCGATCATGCCCAACGGCGCCGTCAGCACGACCATCAGCGTGCGCGAGAAGCTCTGCAGCTGCAGCAGCAGCACGGTCAGCACGACGAGGATGAACAGCGGCACCCCTGCGGCGACCGAAGATCCGCCCTTCTCGCTCTCTTCGACCGCGCCGCCCACCTCGATGCGATAACCAAGCGGCAGCGCGTCGCCGATCGCGTTCATCTTCGGCGCGAGCTCGCTGACGATTTCGGCGGCCTGCGTGTGCCCGTATAGCGTCGCGCGCACGGTGACGGTGGGAAGTCGGTTGCGGCGCCAGATCACGCCTTCCTCGAAGCCATACTCCGCGGTGGCGACCTGTGCCAGCGGCACGCTGCGTCCGCCCGCCACCGGCAGCGCCAGGTCGGGCAGCAGGCCAAGATGCACGCGCTCGGATTCGGCCCCGCGCAGCATCACCGAAATCGTTTCCGTGCCCTCGCGGAACTGCGTCACCGTCATCCCCTGCAGCGAGGTCGCCAGCAGGTTGGCGATATCCTGACTGGAGACCCCGAGCAGTCGCGCCTTGTGCTGGTCGATCTTCAGCCGCACCACCTTGGACGGCTCCTCCCAGTCCAGGTGCACGTTCGACAGCCGCGCATCGGCGCGCATCACGTCGGCGACCTGATGCGCGATACGGCGCATCTCGGCGAAATCCTGCCCGCTGACGCGGTACTGCATCGGAAAGCCGACCGGCGGCCCGTTTTCCAGGCGCACCACCGTGCCCAGCAGCGGCCAGGGCTCTTCCGCGAACAGGTGGATCAGCGTGGAGCGCAGCGCTTCGCGCTCGGCGACGCCCTGGGTGAGGATCACGAACTGCGCGAAATTGGTCTGCGCCAGTTGCTGATCCAGCGGCAGGTAGAAGCGCGGGCTCCCCGCGCCCAGCCACGCGACGTAATTGTCGATGCCCTGCTGGCGGTCGAGGAAGCCCTCGAGCCGGCGCACCGACTCCTCCACTGCCTGATGCGACGCACCTTCGGCGAGGCGAAGATCGACGATGAGTTCGGGCCGGGTCGAGTCGGGAAAGAACTGCTGCGGCACGAAGCGTCCGAACACCGCGAGCGAACCGACGAAAGCCGCCAGCGTCAGCGCGATGACGATCCAGCGGTGCGTGACGCACCAGTTCAGCAGCGCGCGAAAGCGGGTATAGAAGGGCGTGTGGTAGATCGCGTATTCGTCGTGCGGCTCGTGCGAGTGCAGCGCACGCTCGGCCATGCGCTGCCCGAGTCGCGGGAAAAAGCGCCCGACCAAGCGCGCCAGCGTCGAGGGCTTGCCCGCGTTGGCGCGGAAATCGGGCAGCAGGTAGTAACCGAGGTATGGCACGAACAGCACCGCCGCGACCCACGACACCAGCAGCGCGATCACCGTCACCTGAAAGATCGAGCGCGTGTATTCGCCGGTCGACGACGCCGCGGTGGCGATCGGCAGAAAGCCGGCGGCGGTGACCAGCGTGCCCGACAGCATCGGCATTGCGGTCGAGGTCCAGGCGTAGCTTGCCGCGCGTAATCGGCTCCAGCTTTCCTCCATCTTGGTCGCCATCATCTCGACCGCGATGATGGCGTCATCAACCAGCAGGCCGAGCGCCAGGATCAGCGCCCCGAGCGAAATCTTGTGCAAGCCAATGCCGAACAGATGCATGAACAGGAAGGTGATCGCCAGCACCACCGGAATCACGATCAGCACCACGATGCCGGTGCGAAAACCGAGCGACAGCAGACTCACCGCCATGACGATGACCACCGCTTCGGCCAGCACGTTGACGAACTCGCTCACCGAGCGGCTCACCGCCTTGGGCTGGTCGGCGACGCGCTCGAAGCGGATGCCCAGCGGCAGTTGCTGCTCGATCTTCGTCACTGCGGCGTCAAGATTGCGGCCGAGGGCAACGATGTCACCGCCGCTACGCATCGACACGCCGATGCCGAACGCGTCCGCGCCCTTGAAGCGCATGCGCTCGGTGGGCGGGTCGACATAGCCTCGGCTCACCTCGGCCACGTCGCCGAGGCGGAAAGCGCGCCCCTTCGCGCGGATCACCGTGTCGCGAATGGCGTCCAGATCCTCGAACTGGCCGGTCGGGCGCAGCCAGATGCGCTCGTCCTGCGTTTCGAAGAAGCCGGCGCCGGTCTCCGCGTTCTGCCCCGACAGCGCGGAAACGATGTCGGTGAGTTGCAAGCCGAAGGTGGCGAGCTTGGTGTTCGACAATTCGACATACACCCGCTGCGCCTGCTCGCCGAAGAAACTCACCTTGGCGACGTCCTTCACCCGCAGCAGTTCGCTGCGGATCGCCTCGGCATGGCGTTTGAGTTCGGCGTGCGACACGCCGTCGCCGACCAGCGCGAAGATGTTGCCGTAGGTGTCGCCGAATTCATCGTTGAAGAACGGCCCGCGCACGCCGGCGGGCAGCGTATGGCCGATGTCGCCGATCTTCTTGCGCACCTGGTACCAGACGTCGGGCATCTCGTGCGGCGGGGTGGAGTCGTGCGTAAGGACGAACACCATCGATTCGCCCGGCTTGGAGAAGCTGCGCACGATGTCGAGTTGCGCGATCTCCTGCAGCTTGCGCTCGACCTTGTCGGTGATCTGCAGTTCGACCTCGCGCGCCGATGCGCCCGGCCACTCGGTACGCACGATCATGATCTTGAAGGTGAAAGGGGGATCCTCCGACTGGCCGAGACGCCCGTAGGCGACGAGCCCGATCATCGTCGACACGAACAGCAGGTAGAGCACCAGGGACCGATGCGCCAGCCCCCATTCCGACAGGTTGAAGCGGCCTCCACCGCCGTCGCCGCTCATCGCTTCACGTCCAGCGAAACCGGTGCGCCCTCTTCCACCGGCCGCACTGTCGTCCCCTCGACGAGCCGGTGCACGCCGGCCACCACTACCCGCGCATCGGGCGGCAGCCCGCCACGCACCACCGCGCCGTTCTCGCGCCAGGCGGCGACGTCGACCGCAAGCGGCTGAACCACGCCCTGCGCATCGACCACCCACACCCGCGCCTGGTCCCCGATCTTCGTCACTGCGGGCAAGGGCAGCAGCACGCCGTCCGCTTCGGCGGCAACGAACGCCACGCTGGCGGTCGCTCCCAGCGGCAGCGCATCGTCTGCGCCGGGGACGCTGACGCGCAGCGCATAAGTGCGCGTCGCGCTGTCAGCCGCAGGCGAAACCTCACGCACGCGCGCCGAATACGTTCTCTCGGGCGCCATCCACGACCGCACGACTGCGGCGGCGCCCGGTGCGACGTCACGCACACGGCTTTCGGGCACATGGATCAGCACCTCTCGCTCGCTCGGCCGCGCCACGCGCAGCACGGCCTGCCCGGCGGTCACGACCTGGCCCGGCTCGGCCAGCACCGCGGTGACGACGCCATCGGCGTCGGCCAAGAGACGGGTGTAGTCGGCTTGATTGGTCGCGGTCGCTGCCTGCGCACGGGCCTGGCGCAGCCTGGCTTCGGCCGCCTGCAGCGCGGTACGACGCGCATCCAGCGCCGACGCACTGATGAAGTTGCGCTCGCGCAATTCGCCTGCGCGCCGGAACTCGGCCTGAGCAAGCGCCAGATCGGCCACTGCAGCCGACGCCGCCGCCGATGCCGCCTCGGCGGAAAGGCGGGCATCCTGTGGGTCGAGCACGGCGAGCACGCTGCCGCGCGTCACACGAGCCCCGGCATCGACCTGCCGCTGCAGGATCTTGCCGCCGACACGAAACCCCAGATCGGTCTCGATGCGCGCCCTCACCTCGCCGGTGTAAGCCTGCACGCTGGCCGCCCCCGGAGCCGCGCCGATGCTGCGGACCAGCACCGCAGGCGGCGGCGGAACCTCCGCGGGGGGTCCGGAACAGCCGGCAAGCAGTGCTCCGCCAGCAAGAAGAATTGCCCAATCACGCAGATGCATCGACCCACCCCGGCAGCGGCGACAATGAATGAGGCCGACGCCCGCCGACCCCGCGCCCGTTCAGCGCAGCGGCATTATCTCACCATCGATGCTGGCAACGCCGGCCATGCGCCGGCGAGACGCCACCCTCAGCGGGATTCGAGCACGAGGCGCCCGTTCGCGGGCTGGATCGGACGGCTGTTGCGCGGGTAAAGCCTTGCGAACACCGCGAGCTGCTCGGCCGACATCCCGACCGGCTGCTTCATCACCACCCACAGCACGTCCTCGGTGCAGGGCGGCTCGGGCAAGGAGCCGATGTACAGGTAGTGCGCAGGGCTGCCGGGCAGCAACTGGCCAAGGTCGATCGACGCGGCGGGTGCGTAGCTGCGTCCCTTGTCGAGCGGAAGGTTGTTCCACAGCATCTGCAGCGCCGGATTGGCCTCCGCGCCTGCCGCCAGCAGCACGGCGAGGACGGCGACATTGCCGTCGGGATCGCGATGCCTGAAGTGCGCCACCATGTCGTGCGCCATGCCGCCGATGCGCTCCTGAGACGGACGATGCAGGGTGATGCGCTCAAGCAGGAAGCGCCGACCGCGCACCTCGATGCCCATGGGCTCGTCAAGGTCGACCTGCAGGGTGTTGCCCGTGTCGGTGACACGAAAGCGCGACGGCCGATAGTCGAACTTGACCGGTTCGAGGTCGACGCCGACCCCTTCGCGCAGATCGATCGGCGACTGTCGCGTGCCGCTCGAACACAGCTTCCAGTCCGGACGCAGCTTGCCCCACTGGTCGGGGCCGTTCTCGCCCTGGTAGCTCCAGGTGCCCTCACCTGCGCCCGTTGCCGCGGCGGCGGCCCGCGACGGCACGGCCTTGGCCACCGGCTTGCGCGCGGCAGACTCCACCGCCGGCGGGTCTCGCCGCCGCAGGATGCGGGCGAGCGCCTCCTCGTCCTCGATGAACGCGCGCCGCGGCGCGGTAGTCGGCGGCGCCTGCTCCTCGGCCAGACGGGCCAGCGGCGCCGTCGGGGTTGCCGCCCGGGCGGGCTTGGGTTCGGGCCGCACGTCGGCCCTGACCTCAGCCTTAACATCAGCCTTGACCTCGGTCTTCGGCGGCGGCGTGCCGACCTGCGCCTTCACTTCGGCTTTCGCCTCAGCCTTCGCTGCCGTCCCCGCGTCACGCTCGGGCGGTGGCGGCAAGGAGATTTTCGGCAGCGGAGGCACGATCGAGCCACTGGGCTTCTCACCCTCCGCCGGCTTGATCTCGCCCGTGCGCGCCTGCGCAGCCGCCGTGTCGCGCGCGGCGATCGGAGCCGGACGCGCAGCCGGATCGTCCTTCGCGATCGGCTCCGGCCTGGCTTCGGCGACTGGCGCCGCCTTGGGCGCCGGGCGCGCAGCCGGAGTCGGAGGGGGGGCAGGCGCGCGGACCTCCTTCTTGGCGTCGAGCGTACCGGCAGTAGCCTTCACCGCCTCGTCGGCGACCTTCTCCAGATCCTTCGTCGTGGGAGGACGACAGACCTCGCGCCACAACCGCTCGTCGACCGAGTTGCGCGTGACGAGCATCGGCGCCTGATCTCCCGCCGATTCCTCGCGCACGATCTGCTCCTGCGCATCGAGATAGACCCGCTTGACCGTGAGGAAGCTGCGGTTGATGCAGTCGTAGCGATTGAGCGCCTTGATCGTCGCGTAGCCGGCGCTCTTTGCCTCTTCGGAGGTCAACACCACCCTCGCCCACGACACCTTGGTGCCGCGGTCCGAATCGAAGATGCTGGAGCGGTCGATTTCGACCTGACGATTGCGGTCGCGCACCACCACCTGCCAGTCGGCAGCAGCCACCGGCGCGGCGACGGGCAACAACAGCAGGGCGGCAAGCAGACGGATGGGCTTCATCGGCGGATCGGGACTTCGATGCGGTATCGAGCATTTTGACGGCAGCGCTGCGCAAACCTTGAGCGAAACCTGCGCCCGACTGCGGCATCGGTCACCTTGTCACGACGGAGGGCATCCAGTATCGTGCCCCATTGCCGTTGGGGGTGCCCGCCAGGAAGGCGGGCTGAGAAAAACCCTTGGAACCTGATCCGGCTAACACCGGCGTAGGGAAACGTGTACATGAGTCCGCCTGCCAGCTCGTCCGCCTCGTCTCAATCCACCCACCGCTCCCGCATTCCGAACGTCGTGTCCATCGCCGGCGTCGACCCCAGCGGCGGGGCCGGTGTGTTCGCCGACCTGAAGACCTTCTCCGCGCTCGGCGCCTACGGCTGCGGCGTCATTGCCGCGCTCACCGCGCAGAACACCCAGGCCGTCACCGGCGTGCATGTGCCGCCCATCGACTTCCTGCGCCTGCAGATTGACACCTTGTTTGCCGACGTCGCGCTGCATGCGACCAAGATCGGCATGCTCGGCAGCGCCGAAGTGACCGCGACGGTGGCTGATCGCCTCGCCCACTGGAAGGCGGCTAACGTGGTCCTCGACCCAGTGATGGTGGCCAAAAGCGGCGACAGCCTGCTGGCCAGAAGCGCCATCGCGATGCTGCGCGAGGCCCTGTTCCCGCAGGCCTTCCTGATCACCCCCAACCTGCCCGAAGCCGGCGTCCTGCTCGAACAGCGCGCGCCCGAATCCGTAAAGGAAATGTATCGCGCGGCCGAGCGCCTGCGCGAGTTGCTGCCGCTGTCCTCCGAGCGCTGGGTGCTGCTCAAGGGCGGCCACCTGCCCGGCAACGAGCTGGTCGACCTGCTGTTCGACGGCGATCGCATGGTCGAACTACCGGCACCGCGCATCGACACCAAGAACACGCACGGCACCGGCTGCACGCTGAGTTCGGCCGTCGCCGCGCTGCTGCCGCAGGCTGAAGGCCAGTTCCGCCCCGTCGAATCGGCCGTGCGTCACGCCCGCCAGTGGCTGCTGGGCACCATCGCGCATTCGGGCGAGCTTGCCGTCGGCAGCGGCCACGGCCCGGTCCACCATTTCCATGCGCTGTGGCGCAAATAAGAAACACCCCGAGGAGAACACATGAACGCCAACGAAAAATTCATCGCCGCCGACGCGCATGTCGACGAAGCAGCGATCGCACCGCTGCCGAATTCGCGCAAGATCTACGTCGAAGGCTCGCGCCCCGACATCCGCGTGCCGATGCGCGAGATCAGCCAGAGCGACACGCCGGCTTCGTTCGGCGCCGAGCCGAATCCGCCGATCTTCGTCTACGACTGCTCCGGCCCCTACACCGACCCGGCCGCCAAGATCGACATCCGATCCGGCCTGCCGGCATTGCGCCAGCAGTGGATCGAGGAGCGCAGCGACACCGAGGTGCTGCCCGACCTCTCCTCCGAGTTCGGCCGCCAGCGCGCCGCCGACACCGCGCTCGACGAGCTGCGCTTCCCCGGCCTGCACCGCAAGCCGCGCCGCGCCAAGGCGGGTGCCAACGTCACCCAGATGCACTACGCGCGCCGCGGCATCATCACGCCCGAGATGGAATACATCGCCATCCGCGAGAACCTGCAGCGCAGGCAGTACATGGAGTCCCTCAAGGCCGCTGGCCCCACCGGCGCCAAGATGGCGGCGATGATGCTGCGCCAACACCCGGGGCAGAGCTTCGGCGCGTCCATCCCGGCCGAAATCACCCCCGAGTTCGTACGCGACGAGATCGCACGCGGCCGCGCCATCATCCCCAACAACATCAACCACCCGGAAACCGAGCCGATGATCATCGGCCGCAACTTCCTGGTGAAGATCAACGCCAACATCGGCAACTCGGCGCTCGGCTCCTCGATCAGCGAGGAAGTCGACAAGATGACCTGGGCGATCCGCTGGGGCGGCGACACGGTCATGGACCTGTCCACCGGCAAGAACATCCACGAGACGCGCGAGTGGATCATCCGCAACAGCCCGGTGCCGATCGGCACGGTGCCGATCTACCAGGCGCTGGAAAAGGTCAATGGCAAGGCCGAGGACCTGACCTGGGAGATCTTCCGCGACACCCTGATCGAGCAGGCCGAACAGGGCGTGGACTACTTCACCATCCACGCCGGCGTGCTGCTGCGCTATGTGCCGCTCACCGCCAACCGCATGACCGGCATCGTCTCGCGCGGCGGCTCGATCATGGCCAAGTGGTGCCTGGCGCATCACAAGGAGAGCTTCCTCTACACCCACTTCGAGGA
>JAFLDS010000050.1 GCA_017302295.1 Thauera sp.
CTTCCACCGTCAGCCCCGCCAGCCCGAAGGCGCCGCCCACGCCGCCGCTGAGCGTGCCGAGCGCCTTGTGCAGGCGCGGCGAGGGGGCGCGCGGGGTCTCGTCGAGCGTCTTCGCCGCGGCGTCCATCGCGCGCCCGAGCGCGTCGTGGGTGACGGTCGCGATGCGTGCGCGCCATCCCGCAGGCAGGCGCGCCATGCCCTTCTCCAGCGGGCTGCCGACGAAGTCGCTCAGCCGCGCGGCGAGGCTGGGGCGTTCGAGCAGCGCGCGGGCGTCGGCCAGCGCGCGCAGGTCGGCAGGGGCGAGCGTCATCGCGGCAGCCGGCCTCAGGCGCGCAGTTCCTGCATCAGCTTGCCCACGTCCAGCGTGCGTGCGCGCTGCTCGATCTCGGGCATGTAGCGCTGCTGCAGGCCGCGCGCCTCGCCGACCAGGCCGGAGAAGGAGCTCTTCAGCGCGTCGCCGCTCAGCGAGCGCCCACCGGCGTAATAGCGCTTCGCCACATGGCCGAGCGCCCAGGTGCTGGCGAAGGAGAAGGCCGATCCGGTCGCGGCGCTGCCGATGGCGCGGCCGGTCTTGCCCATCATCTTGCCCAGCAGGCCGCCGATCAGCTTGCGGCCGAACTGCTCGACGTACTGCGAGGTCAGCCCCACCCCCACGGTGGCGAGGAAGTCGGTGATGTGGCCGCGGTCGAGCTCGTAGCCGTGCGCCTTGCCCACGCGATACACCAGCCGCGTCTGCAGCGGGATGATCGCCATCGACGCCAGCGACTGCGGCAGCAATTCCAGCGCGCCGTTCAGGATGGCGGCGTTGAGGATCATCTTGTCCAGTTCCGCACCGCTGACGTTCGCCGTGCGCGCGGCGCCACCGGCCGCAGCCGCCGGCGGCACGGTCGCGCCACTGCGGGCCGGGGCGGCCGGTTCCAGCGCCAGGCTGGCGATCTCGTCCGCCTGCCGCGTGTAGCTCGCCGCGCCGGCGGCATCCAGCCCGAGCGCGATGCGCAGCCGGTCGAGGAAGGCGGTTTCGTCGGCGTTATGCACGCCGTCCGCATCGCACACGCCCACCGCCATCTCGAACGCAAGCTGGCGCAGCTCCGGCGTATCGAGCGCCGCCGCCGCGTCGTCCAGCTTCACGCGCCCAAGCAGCACGTCCTGATACAGCTTCATCAGGTCAACGCCGCTGTCGGCCGACAGCGACTCCGCCACACGGCGGATGTGCTCGCGCTCGCGGTCGTCCTTGTGCTTGTCGGCAAAGGCGGCGAGCAGGCAGATCGAGACGATGGCGCGGGTTTGTTCGGGGTTCATGCCTGTTTCCTGTAGAGAGACTCGCCGCGCGGGCGAGTGGGCGATGCGGATATCCAGCGGCGGTGGACAGGCGTGATCGCGGTCGGGTTCTCGTCCGCAGCGTAAAAAGGGGCAACCGGATGTTTCGAGTTTGATTGCGTCGGCCGGCTGGGTGGATTCAGCCCCGCTTCAGATCGCGGTAGAGATTCTCGTGCGGGCCGGCGGCGCCCGAAAACCGCATCACGACGGCTTGCCCGTCTCCAGCGACTGCAGGATCGCAGCGCCCAGCACGGCGGTGGTCTGCGCGCCCGACACCGCGAGCTTGCAGTTGAGAATGAAGAATGGCACGCCGTTGATGCCCTGGCGGCGGATGCCGTCGGCGATGCGTTGCACCTTGTCGGAGTCGGCCTGTGGCGTTTTCTGAGCTGCCTGTCCGGCAGTGATCCCTTTGCAAGGCCCGACTGGTGGCCAGAACCTTGAACGCTCAAGCAAAGGGATTACTCACCCGCATCTGGCCCAGGGTCAGCCCGTCTTGCAGGTCCTCGGTGAAGAGCACTTCCGCATCGACCTCTTGCGCCGACGCGCAGATGAGCGCGTCGTAGAGCGACAACCGGTAGCGCGCGGCCAGGTGCAGGGCGCGTTCATGCGCGGCAAGCGACAAGGGCACGACCTCGCAGCACGCTTTGACCGCCGCAAGCAGTTCATGCACTTCGGGCCAGGTCAGCTTCAGCTTGCGCCGGCAGACCGATGCCGCCTCATTGAGCACCTGAACGCTGACCCAGCCGCCCTGCGCGAGCAGCGCTTCGGCCGCATTCGCCTTGTGCTCGTCGGCCGACAACAGATAGAGAACGACGTTGGTGTCGAAGAAGACCGGTCGCATCAGGGGTTCCGGTCCTCTTCATTTGCCTCGAGCCGGTCGAAGCGGAAATCTGCCGGCAGCCTGCCCCTCAACCGACGCAGGCGGGCGAGCAGCTCCTGAGGCGGCGCCTTGCGGGCGACCTCCAGCGTGCGATCCCCCACGACGTGCAACTCGATCTCCTCGCCCTCCTTCAGCTCCAGCGCCTGAACCACTGCAGCAGGCAGCCGGACGGCCAGCGAATTTCCCCATTTGGCGACTTGCATGATGGCCTCCCTCCCCGGATATACATAACTATTCCAGTATATCAAGACTGAGACGCCACCCACCGAATCGGCCAATGCTTCACCACCGAGTCCGACAGTCGCCTGGACCGCGCCACCAGACGCGACTTGCTGAAGCCGGAGTTGTCCGCGCACGCGGCCGCTACCGCCCAGAGCGCACCGGACCGAGGGTCGCTTTCGACCCCCCTTTCCTGCAGTGATGATGGGACGCCAAGCAAGCGTCGTCTCGATATCAGCCCGGATTTCGTTCAGCAGCGTTCGTTCGGCTTTTTCACGACGGCTTGCCCGTCTCCAGCGACTGCAGGATCGCCGCGCCCAGCACGGCGGTGGTCTGCGCGCCCGAGACCGCGAGCTTGCGGTTGAGAATGAAGAATGGGACGCCGTTGATGCCCTGGCGGCGGATGCCGTCGGCCATGCGCTGCACCTTGTCGGTGTCGGCCTTGCTGTCGAGCCAGGCGAGCACTTCGTCGCGCTTGTCGCCGCAGGCGGCGGCGATGTCGGCGAGCACTGCGCTGTCGCCGAGGTCCTGGCCCTGCTGGAAGTGGGCCGAGAACAGCGCCTGGGCCAGCGCTCGCACCTTGTCCTGCGCCCAGCCCAGAGACTGCGCGCGGTAGCACAGGCGGTGCGCCTTCAGCGTGTTGGGGCGGGTCTGGATGCGGTCGAAGGCGAAGACGAGGCCATCGGGCGCAGCGGCTTCGGCGATGCGGCCCAGCGTCTCGTCGACCTTCAGCGGGCCGCCGAACTTGGCTTCGAGGAAGGCGCGGTAGGGCTCACCTTCGGGCGGGGTGTCCGGGTTCAGGAAGAAGGGCAGCCAGTTGATGCGCGCCTCGATGTCCGGCCGCGAAGCCTTCAGTTCGGCCAGGGCCTGGTCGAGGCGGGTCTTGCCGAGGAAGCACCAGGGGCAGACGAAGTCGGAAACGAGGTCGATGTCGAGGATCATGGCGAACGCTGTGCGGGATGCGAGGAAAGGCCGACAGGCTAGCGGAAATCCTCGCGTCTTGCCTTGGCGCGCGGCGCATTGCATGTCGGAATTGTCCGACGTCGGTTTCGGATGCGGCCGATGGGGCGGCGGGGGCGGGGCGCCTAGAGTGGAATCGAGCGCCGGGCGGATGTTCCGCCGATGCGGGGCGGCACGAGCTTCCCGCGGCGCGCTTCCACAAGGAGACGATCATGCTTCACTACGCCGTGGTGTTCTTCGTCATCGCCATCATCGCCGCGATCTTCGGCTTCGGCGGAATCGCCGCCGGTGCGGCCGGCATCGCCAAGATCCTGTTCCTGCTGTTCCTGGTGATGGCCGTGGTGGCCTTCCTGGCCAACATCGTGCGCGGCCGATGAGGCAGCGCCGTGGTTCGATTCGAAGTGGAATGCGGCGCGGCGGGCGGTCTAGACTGTCCGCGTGCCGCAGTACGGGCGGCCTTGCCGGGACGGAGTCTTCATGTTGCGTATTGCCATCGTCGATGACCACCAGATCGTGCGTGCCGGGTTTCGCGAGCTGCTCGCCGAGGAGCTCGATTTCCGTGTCTCGTTCGAGGCCGCGTCGGGCGAAGAGGCGATGGAGCGCCTGCGCGCGGGCGACACGGACGTCCTGCTGCTCGACCTGTCGCTGCCGGGGTTGAGCGGCGTGGATGTGCTGCGTGCCGCGCGCCAGCGCTACGAGGCGCTGCGCATCGTGGTGCTGAGCGGATTTCCGGAGGATCGCTACGCGCTGGCGATGATCCGCAACGGCGCCGACGGCTACCTGTGCAAGGACTGCGACCGCGACCAGCTCGTGCAGGCGATCCGCACCGTGGCGCAGGGGCGGCGCTACCTGTCGCCGCGCACCGCCGAGCTGCTCGCCGAGGAACTGGCCGGCGGGGCGGTAGGCGCGCCGCACGAGCGCCTGTCGGACCGCGAGCTGCAGGTCTTCCTGCGCCTGGCGCGCGGCGAGTCTGTGTCCGACATCGCCGGGGCGCTGAACCTGAGCGTGAAGACGGTCAGCACCTACCGCTCGCGCCTGCTCGAAAAGCTGGGCGTGGCGAGCAATGCCGAACTGGCCGCGTACGCGCTGCGCCATGGACTGATCGTCGAGTGAGGGGCGCGCCCGCAATGAGCCATCCGCTGCCCAAGCCCTTCCGTGTCGTGCTGATCGAGGATTCGCCCAAGCTGCGCGCGATGCTGCGCGACATGCTGGGTGAGCTGCCCGGTGTTGCGGTGGTGGCCGACGCCGACGACGAGCGCAGCGCGATTGCCGAGCTGGAGCAGCACCGCGCCGACCTCGCCATCGTCGACCTGGAACTGCGCGAAGGCAGCGGCCTCGGCGTGTTGCGCACGCTGCAGGCCGAGCCGCAGCGTTTCGGCGCGACGCGCGCGGTGGTGCTGTCGAACCACGGCCACAAGGCGGTGCGCGCGCGCTGCGACCAGCTCGGCGTGGAGCGCTTCTTCGACAAATCCTTCCAGATCGACGAACTGCTCGACTACATCGAGGACGCCGTCGCTCGCCACTGAAGCACGCCACCGAAGCACGCCACCGAAGCACGCCGCAACCCTCACGCTGCCGGCCGCGGAATCCGCGCCTCGATCACCGTTCCCTGGCCCCGCACGCTATTCACCTGCAGCGCACCGGCAAGCATCTGCACGCGATGCGCGATGCCCGCCAGTCCGTGGCGCGCGCGACCGAGACGCGCCGGATCGAAGCCGATGCCGTTGTCGGCGATGCGCAGCACGATCGCCTCCGGCTCGACGCGCATCGTCAGCGTCGCGTGCGTCGCCTGCGCGTGGCGGCGCACGTTGGTCAGCGCCTCCTGCGCGATGCGGAACAGCGCCAGCGCCGTATCCGCCGGAAGGTCGGGCGCCTGCTCGGGCAGGTCCAGTTCGATGCGTCCCTCGCGATCGCCGATCGCGGCGGCGTCGGCCAGCGAGCGCAGCGCCTCGACCAGGCCGAGATCGGCCAGCAGCGGCGGCCGCAGATCGTTCACCACCTTGCGCTTGATGGCGATGCCCTGGTTCAGTGTGTCGAGCAGGCGGTCGAAGCGATCGCGCAGCGGTGCCATCACATCGGCCGGCAGCTTGCGCGCGATCCAGCTGGCGTCGAGCTTGGCGGCCGTCATCAGGGCGCCCAGTTCGTCGTGCAGTTCGCGTGCGAGGCGCGCCTGTTCCTGTTCGCGCGTATTGGTCAGGTAGGTGGCGAGGCTGTTCAGCTCGGCGGTGCGCTGTTCCACCTCGGCCTGCAGGCGTTCGTTCTCCGAGTGCAGCATCGCGCCGAGCTGTTCGCGCAGTAGGCCTTGCCGCCACAGGGCGACGAGCAGGGCCAGCAGCAGCGCGGTCACGCCGGCGCCCAGCACCAGGTTGAGCTGGCGCGCGTTGCCGAAGCGGGCGAAGGAGGCGACCAGCGAGTCGTCGATCTCCGCCAGCGTGGCGGCGCGCAATTCACCGGTGAGGAGGCGGATGTCGTCCATCATCTGCTTTCCGGGGCCGCCCGCAGGCGCCTCCACGCCGGGGCTGATGCCGTGCTCCACGCCGCGTGCAAGCACGGCCAGCTTGTCGTCGACCCGTTCGGCAAGCCGCGCCAGCGCCGCCCGCTGCCCGTCGTCGCGCCAGTCGTCGGCGCGCAAGGCGTCGAGCGTCTGCGCGATCTGCGCGCCCCCCTCCTGATACGGCCCGAGATAGACCGGGTTGCCGCTCAGCAGGTAGCCGCGCACGCTGCTTTCCGCATCGAGCAGGTGCAGCAGCAGCGCGTCGAGGTGGTGCAGCCGGGTGGCATCGGCGCGCAGGCGCTCCAGCGCCGTGCGGCTCGAACTCGATTGCCACTGGCTGGAGGCGAGCCACGCCAGACCGAGGGCCAGGCTGATCGCGAGCAGCGCGAGCAGGGCGCGCGCGTGACGGGGGCGCATCGGAAGCGCAGGTCTGAGCGACATCGGGCGTGTCCTCGTGATGCCGGCGGGCAGGTGTCCGCCGGAACGATGTTGCGCAAGCATGAACGGCGCGGCCGCGCCCGGGAAGCGCCTGCGGCACGCGCAAAAAGGGGGATGGCGAACCATCCCCCTTGCAGCCGGGCGCGATCGGACTCAGGGGCGAACCACGATGTCGTTCTTCACGCCCCGCACGCCCGAAGTGTTGCGCGCGATCTTCTCGGCGTGGCTCTTCTCGGTGGCGCTCTTGGCGAAGCCCGAAAGCTGCACCGTGCCGCGCAACGTCTCGACGCTGATCGCCATCGCGCTGACGGTCGGGTCTTCGGCGAATTTGGCTTTCACCCGCGTGGTGATGGTGGCGTCGTCGACGTATTCGCCCACGGTCGACTGGTCGCGGGTGACGGCGCAGCCGACGGCGGTGAAGGCGAGCAGGCCGGACAGGGCGAGGGTGGCGGCAGTGTGTTTCATGTCGAGCTCCTTCCTGGTGGTGGATGTCGTTGCGCGGCATGCGCTTCCGCCGCGTTACGCAACTTCAATATAGACGACGCGTCCGCTTCGTCATGTCCGACGGTGCGGATGTCGCTGTAGGATTCGTCCTGCAGCGCACGCCCTGCGCCGCGCCCCCTCGTTCCGAGACTTCCCTCCCGATGCGTTTCCTCCACACTGCCGACTGGCACCTTGGCCGTGTTTATCACGGCGTTTCCTTGCTCGAAGACCAGACCCACGTGCTGCAAGGCTTCATCCGCCTCGCCGCAGACACGCGGCCCGACGCGATCCTGATCGCCGGCGACATCTACGACCGCTCGGTGCCGCCGGCCGAGGCCGTGCGCCTGCTCGACCTGGTGCTGACCGAGCTGGTGCTGGAACTGAAGATTCCGGTGGTGATGATCGCCGGCAACCACGACGGCCCGGACCGCCTCGGCTTCGGCTCGGAACTGCTGACGCGCGCCGGCCTCACCGTGCGCGGGCCGGTCGAAGCCGACGCCGCGCCGCTGATCCTGCGCGACGCCCACGGCGAGGTCGCGGTGCATGCGTTGCCCTACGGCGAACCTGCGGTGGTGCGCAGCGTCTGCGGCGACGAGGCGATCGCCGATCACCAGGCGGCGCTGGCCGCGCAGACACGGGCGGCGCGCG
>JAFLDS010000051.1 GCA_017302295.1 Thauera sp.
CAGCGTTTCATGGCCGTTCAGATGGGCGCACACGGCGAGCAGGCTGGACGCCGGCCGCACCGTCGCATCGCGCGCCAGGGCGGCCTCGGCGCCGTTTTCGGCGGCCACGACCAACCCCCTTCCCGCCTTAGCCGCCGCCAGCGCGACCGCCAACACGCCGCGCACCGCGCGCAAGCCGCCGGTCAGCGACAGCTCGGCGCTGAACTCCAACGAATCGAGCAGCTCGCCGCTGACCTGCCCGGACGCGACCAGGATGCCGACCGCGATCGGCAGGTCGAAGCGGCCGCCTTCCTTTGGCAGGTCGGCAGGCGCGAGATTGACCGTGATGCGGCGCTGGGGAAACTCGAACTGCGAGGTCTGGATGGCCGCGCGCACGCGATCGCGTGCTTCGCGCACTTCGGTGTCGGGCAGGCCCACGAGGTTGAACGCCGGCAAACCGTTGGCGAGGTGGACCTCGACCGTGACCTCGGGCGCGTCGAGCCCGTCCAGCGCACGGGTTCGGACCAGAGCAAGCGACATGCGGATCTCCAGACTGGGCAGGCGGGCAGTCTAGCGGAGACCCGCTTCATGACAAAACAATAAATCGAAGCCCGGGTCGCTCAGCCGGGCATTCGCACCGCTCAGACGCCCTTTGCGCCGCCTTCGCCCAGGCGTGCCTCCAGTTCGGCGACGCGCGCCTCGAGCTCGGTCAGCTTCTGACGCGCATGCGCAAGCACCTCGCGCTGCACGTCGAACTCCTCGCGCGTGACCAGATCGAGCCGGCTGAAAGCGCTGCCGAGCATGGCCTTGACGTTCTTCTCGATGTCGCGCGCCGGGCTGTTCGCCGCCAGCTCGGAGAGTTTGGAACCGATCTCGTCCAGGAAACGGGGGGTGCTCATGGCGGGGATTTCACTCTCGAATGAAGGATGGCGTCGAGTTTAGCACGCCATCCGAGTGCGTCTTTTGACTGGGGTGACCGGCTTCCAAGCTTGATTTGGTGCCGCGGGCCGCATCATCGCACCATAATAGTGCATTGATCCCCGCAAAAAGGCCTCTGACGACCGCAGTGCACCATCGAACGCGCTCCCGACGCGCTCTTGATGCGGCTGAATCCCTTGATTCACGGGCCTTTCGTCGACATGGCACGGGACGTGCATTGGAGAGCTCGTCAGCACCTTCAAACCCGCAAGGAGAAAACAATGAGCACACGTTCCCTGACCGCCGCCTCGATCGCCACCCTGCTGCTTGCCGCGCCCCTGGCCGGCACCGCGCACGCCGAGGAGGCCAGCCCCTTCACCGCCAACGTCGGCCTCGTCTCCGACTACGCCTATCGCGGCTGGAGCCAGACCGACGAGAAGCCGGCGCTGCAGGGCGGCTTCGACTACGCCCACGCGAGCGGCCTTTACGCCGGCGTGTGGGGTTCGAACGTGTCCTGGCTGTCCGACTCCGACCCGAAAGTCAGCAACAGCCTCGAGCTCGACATCTACGGCGGCTACAAGGGCAAGCTCGGTGACTTCGGCTACGACGTCGGCCTGCTGCAGTATTACTACCCGGGCAGCTATCCGCGCGGCTTCAACAGCCCGAACACGCTCGAGGGCTACGTCGGCGTGTCGTGGGAGTTCCTGACCTTCAAGTACTCCTACAGCTTCACCGACCTGTTCGGTGTGAAGAAATCCGACGGCAGCCAGTACTTCGACCTGTCGGCCAGCTACGAGATCATGGACGGCCTAAAGCTCAACGCGCACGTCGGACGCCAGAAGATTGAAGGCAACAACGGCGTCTCGTACAACGACTGGAAAGTCGGTGTCACCAAGTCGCTCGGTGGCTTCGACCTCGGCCTGCACTACGTAGATACCGACGTCGATCACGCGGATCTGGCCGACGAACGCGTGATCCTGTCGATCAGCCGCGCCTTCTGACCCTTCAATGAACACTGTCCGGCCGCCACCATCGCGGCCGGCCGCCACGGAGAACGCAATGAAATTCATCGCCGCCATCATCAAGCCGTTCAAGCTCGACGAAGTTCGCGAGGCGCTGTCCGCGATCGGCGTGCAGGGCATCACCGTCACCGAGGTCAAGGGCTTCGGCCGCCAGAAGGGCCACACCGAGCTTTATCGCGGCGCCGAGTATGTCGTCGACTTCCTGCCCAAGGTGAAGATCGAAGCTGCGATCTCCGACGACCTGCTCGAGCAGGCGATCGAAGCGATCGAGAAGTCCGCCGCCACCGGCAAGATCGGCGACGGCAAGATCTTCGTCTTCGATCTGGAACAGGCCATCCGCATCCGCACCGGCGAGACCGGCACCGATGCGCTGTAAGGGAGACTGAAAAAATGAGCAAGCTACTCGCAATCCTGCTGCCGGCCGTCGGGCTCGGCCTCGCGGGCGGGGCCTGGGCCGAGGAGGCCGCAGCCGTTGCCGCCGCCGCGGCTCCAGTGGTCAACAAGGGCGACACCGCGTGGATGCTGATCTGCACCGCGCTCGTCGCGATGATGTGCATTCCGGGCCTGGCGCTGTTCTACGGCGGCCTGGTGCGCGCGAAGAACATGCTGTCGGTGCTGATGCAGGTCTTCGTGATCTTCTCGCTGATGATGGTGCTGTGGTTCGCGTACGGCTATTCGGTCGCCTTCACCGAGGGCAACGCCTTCTTCGGCGGCTTCTCCAAGCTGTTCCTGAACGGCGTCACGGTGGATTCCGTTGCCGCCACCTTCAGCAAGGGCGTGGCGATTCCAGAATATGTCTACATCATCTTCCAGGCCACCTTCGCCGCCATCACCCCGGCGCTGATCGTGGGCGCCTTCGCCGAGCGCATGAAGTTCTCCGCAGTGCTGCTGTTCATGGTGATCTGGTTCACGCTCTCCTACCTGCCGATGGCGCACATGGTCTGGTACTGGGCGGGCCCGGATGCCTACACCGACGCCGCCGCGGCGGAGGCTGCCGCGGCGACCGCGGGCTTCCTGTTCCAGAAAGGCGCGCTCGACTTCGCCGGCGGCACGGTGGTGCACATCAATGCCGCGGTGGCCGGCCTGGTGGGTGCCTTCATGGTGGGCAAGCGTATCGGCTACGGCCGTGAATCGATGGCCCCGCACAGCCTGACGCTCACCATGGTCGGTGCCTCGCTGCTGTGGATCGGCTGGTTCGGCTTCAACGCCGGCTCCAACCTCGAAGCCAACGGCCTCACCGCGCTCGCCTTCCTCAACACCATGGTCGCCACCGGCGCCGCGACGCTGTCCTGGATCTTCGTCGAAGGTCTGATCAAGGGTAAGCCCTCGCTGCTGGGTGCGGCTTCGGGTGCGGTGTCCGGCCTGGTCGCCATCACGCCGGCCTGCGGCTGGGTCGGTCCGATCGGTGCGCTCGTCATCGGCCTGGTCGCCGGCGTGGTGTGCCTGTGGGGTGTGAATGGGCTCAAGCGCATGCTCGGCGCAGACGACGCGCTCGACGTGTTCGGCGTGCATGGCGTGGGCGGCATCGTCGGCGCGCTGCTGACCGGCGTGTTCGCCAACCCGGCCCTCGGCGGCGTCGGCGTGTATGACTACGTCGCCAACGCGGTCGCCCCGTTCGACACCGTCGCCCAGGTCACCAGCCAGGCGTGGGGCGTGGTCGTGGCGATCATCTGGTCGGGCGTGGTCTCGTTCATCGCCTACAAGATCGTCGATGTGCTGATCGGCCTGCGCGTGCCGGAAGACGAAGAACGCGAAGGCCTGGACATCACCGCCCACGGCGAATCGGCCTACCACATGTAAGCGGCTGCGAAAGCGGCAATCCACCGACGGGCGCCCTGCGGGGCGCCCGTCTTGCGTTCACCTGCAGCGAGCACTCCCTGTAGCGCCCGCCCCTGCCTTGCGTCCGCACCAGCCCGGGGCTAGAGTTCGTAATACCGATCGACAGACAGTATTTCCGCCATGCACACGCTCTCCATAAAGATCGACCCCAGCCTCGAGCGCGAGCTTGCGCTGGCAAGTGAACGTGAAAACCTCAGCAAGTCCGAGTTCATGCGCCGCGCACTGGTCAGCTATCTCCGCCAGCGTAACCAGACCACGTCAGCGTCTTCGGCTCTGGAGCAGGCCGGGGACTTGGTCGGCTGTTTCTCGGGCGGACCCGCCGACCTTTCCTCGAACCCCCGACATCTGGATGCCTTCGGGCAGACATGACGCCGCAACTCATCCTCGACACAGGCCCGTGGGTCGCCCTGCTCTGTCGCGACGATTCCTTTCACGAATGGGCGAAGGCCCAGTTTGCTCAACACACCGGCCCCTTCCTCACGTGTGAGGCAGTCGTGGCCGAGACCTGCTTCCTGCTGGCACGCGCGGGATTCGACCCCGCGAAGGCCTTGCAGTTGATCGAACGCGGCGTCGTACGCGTGGGCATGTCGCTCGAACAGCAAATCGCCCCCGTCCGATCCTTGTTCCAACGCTACGACAACGTGCCGGCATCACTGGCCGACGCCTGCCTGGTCCGCATGTCCGAACTGTACGATCCCTGCCGCATCATCACCCTCGACAGCGACTTTCATATCTATCGCCGCCACGGGCGCAAGGCGATCCCCCTCGTCACGCCATAGCCAGGCGAGACGGCCGTCACTCCGCCATCTCGCCTTGAAGGCGTCCAACCGCACGGAGTGTTTCCCCCTCGACCCGCATCACCACGATCTCGCCAGGCGCCGGAAAAACGCCGCTCAGGGCGGTGATGTTCACCTGGTGAGTGACCAGCACCAGCGCCCGGCCGGGCCGCGATTCGCGCAACGCCAACGCGCGCACGGAGTCGCTGCTGGCGGCCTCGCGGCCACTGTCGCGAAAGAAGGAATTGAGTCCGGCAAACGGCGTCACCTCGCCCAGGCCCAGCAAGCGCGCGGTGTCGAGACAGCGGCACCACTGGCTGGAATACACGACGGCACGGGCAATGCCGTTGGCACGGAAGCGCTCGCCGATGGCCTTTGCCTGGCGTCGGCCGGCCTCGGAGAGGTTGCGCTGAGTGCTGCAGTCGTCGACGCGAAAGGCCTCCGGGTCGCCGACGCCCGGCGCCGTAGCGTGGCGCATCAGCGCCACATGCCGACCATCGAGCAACGCCGCCCACAGCCCGGATTGCGCCGGCCCCTCGGCAGCAACGCCAACTGACCCCGACAGAAGCGCAAGAATGAACAAGGTTCTGGTCACCGCTTTCATGACTGGCATGCCTCGTGTGCGAATGATCTGCTCCGACTGCGAACACGACCGGCGGGTTCAGCGCTCGCCGACCTGGGCGCCAATCTGCTGCGATTGGGTACACTGACCGAACATCGAAAAAACCCATCGAAACCTCATGACCTTGTCCGCCTGGCATGCCTACGACCACTACGCGCTGGCGCTGATCGCCGTGGTGGGGACTTTCGCGGCGACGTTCGCGATCCAGTGGTTCATCCAGCGCTCGCGGTGGACGGGCTGGGCGCGATCGTTGCAGGGTGTTGCGCCACCTTTCATCAACATCATCGGCGTGCTGTTCGGCCTGACGCTGGCCTTCATCGCCAACGACACCTGGAGCGCGCACGACCGCGCAATGAGCGCGGTGTATCGCGAAGCCGACGGGCTGCGCGGCATCGCTGCCCTGGCCGACAGCCTGCCAGCCCCCCTGCGCGACAGGGTGCGGGCGTCGCTGGCCGCCTATGCGCGCGCCAGCGCGGACGAATGGTCGCAGCTCGCGCGGCGCGGCGAGAGCCCCGAGGTGCACGCACACGCTGATGCCTTGCTCACGCTCCTTGCCAGCGCCGAGCTGAGCGCGGCCACCGGCGGCAACGTGCAATCCCTGATGCTGCGCAAGGCGAGCGAGATCCGCGACCACCACGATCTGCGCGTGGCGCTCAGCAAGACGCATGTGAATCCGCTGAAATGGCTTGGGATGGCCTTCCTCGGCTTTCTGACGCTGCTGTCGGTGGCTGCGGTGCATCTCGAGCGGCCACGCGCCGCCTTCGTCGCCATGGCGCTGTTCGCACTGGCCGCGGCACCGACCGCCGCCATCGTGCTGGTACAGGGCAACCCCTTCCAGCGGCCGTCCTCTGTCACGCCCGCGCCGATCGAGGCGGTTGCGGCGCAGCTCCACGGATGAGCATCATTCGGCAGCCAGCATCGCCCTCAGCTTGGGCAACAGCGCCGGAACATCATCCTTCACCATGCTCCAGAGCGTATCGTTATCAATGCCCAGATAGCCATGGATGAGCCGATTGCGTGCGGCGATGATCATCCGCCAGGGAATCTCTGGATTCGCATCCCTGACCGCCAGCGGGATGCGCGTCGCGGCTTCGCCGATGAGCTCCAGATTCCGAACGGTGGCGTCGAAATGGAGATCGCTGCCGACGAAGGTTTCAAGGTTCATGCCCTGCGTATAGCCAATGACCTTCTCGCCGAAGTCGATCATGTCGCCAAGGTAGAGGCGCCATTCGCGCACCTGCGGTTCAGACATGCACCGCCTCACGCTCGATGATCGGGCGTAACTCACTGCGCAACGCCTTGTCCGTCACCAGATCGACCGGCACCCCGAAAAGATCCTCGAGGAAGAACTGAACACCAAAATAGCGCTGCGACGTAGCAGCGCCGTCGAAGCGGACCAGCACATCCACATCGCTGTCCGGCCGTGCAGTTCCGTGCAGGGTGGAGCCGAAGAGGGCCAGGTCGACGACGCCGAAGCGCTCACGAAGCACGGGCTTGCTCGTCGCAAGCAGTTCCAGCGCGCGACTGCGATCCATGTTCTACCCCCTCCGGTCAAGCCCAAACCGATCTTAGGTGATGCGGACGATCGGGCCAAGCCCGAACGCGCTGCTGAAGTGCCCCGGCCGCGGGGCGGCGCTCAGCGAAACACGATGGTCTTGTTGCCGTGCACCAGCACGCGGTCTTCGAGGTGGTAGCGCAGGCCGCGCGCCAGCACCGTCTTCTCGATGTCCTTGCCGTAGCGGACCATGTCCTCGACGGCGTCGGAGTGGTCGATGCGGATCACGTCCTGCTCGATGATCGGGCCTTGGTCGAGGTCGGCGGTCACAAAATGGCAGGTGGCGCCGATCAGCTTCACGCCCTTGGCCCAGGCCTGGTGGTAGGGCCGGGCGCCGACGAAGCTGGGCAGGAAGCTGTGGTGGATGTTGATGATGCGGCCCGGGTAGGCGGCGCACAGA
>JAFLDS010000052.1 GCA_017302295.1 Thauera sp.
CCCCGCCGAGCGAGCTGTACTACCTCGGCAGCGGCACCGGCCACCTGTTCGCGCGCACCGGCTGGGACAAGACCGCGATGTGGATGTCCTACGTCGCCGGCCCGTACATGGAAAGCCACGCCCACCAAGACCAGGGCGCGTTCACCCTGTTCGCCAATGACTGGCTGGCGGTGACCGAGAACATCTGGACTCACAGCGGCATCCAGCAGGGCAGCGAAGTGCACAACACCCTGCGCTTCGAACGCAGCAACACCAGCGCTTCGCAGTGCGGCAGCCCGGCCAACGACAAGGTCGTCCACCAGTGCTACGGCACTACCTCGACGATGTCCGTCACCCCCGGCGCCGCCGGCGCGCTGACGGTCAGCTCCAACCTCACGCCCGCCTATGGCGGCACCACGTACGTGAAAAACTGGACCCGCGCGCTGGACTTCTCGAACCGCAAGCTCACCGTCCGCGACAACTTCACCCTCGGCAGCGGCACCACCGCGATCTTTCAGGTGCAGACGCCGGTGCAGCCGACGGTCAGCGGCAGCACCGTCACCGCCGGCAAGCTCAAGGTGCGGGTGCTGGAGCCGGCCAACGCGACGATCACCCTGCGCAACTGGAACAGCGTCGACACCAGCGAGTACAACAAGGGCTGGCGCATCGACATCGGCGGCGGCACCACCACCTACCTGGTGGAGCTGAGCGAGGCGCCGTGAGCCTCGCGCGCAGCGCGCACGCACGCGAGGCCGTCGCGGTCCACCGCGCCGGCCTCGACGACCTGGGCGACCTGGTCCCGCTGTTCTCCGACTACCGGGTCTTCTACGGCCAGCCGCGCGACCCCGAGACCGCGCGGCAGTTCCTGCACGCGCGCCTGAGCCGCGGCGAATCCACCGTGTTCCTCGCCCGCCCCGACGGCATCGCCCACGCATCGCCGCTGGGCTTCGTGCAGCTCTACCCGATGTTCTCCTCGGTGCGCGCCGCCAAGCTCTACGTGCTCAACGACCTCTACGTGGCCGAGCACGCCCGCCGTCGCGGGGTCGCGCTGGCGCTGCTGTCGGCCGCGGCCGAGTTCGGCCAGCGCGAGGGCGCGATCCGGCTCGAACTCGAGACCGCGCACGACAACCACGGCGCGCAGGCGCTGTATCGCGGCCAGGGCTGGCGCGACTACGACGGCACACAGCGCTTCCACCTGCCGCTGCGCTGAGGCCGGTCGGAGGCGTCGCCGGCCGCGCACGGGTGCGCTACCCTGCCGGCCATGACCGCAGCGCCCGACTTCATCCCGCTTTCGCTGTGCGTGCTGACCGTTTCGGACACCCGCACCCTCGCCGACGACAGTTCCGGCGCCTACCTCGCCGACGCCCTGGCCGCCGAAGGCCACCGCCTCCACGCCCGCGCCGTGCTGCCCGACGATCGCTACCAGCTGCGCGCCCTCGTCTCGCAGTGGATCGCCGACGCCGCCGTCGACGGCATCCTCGTCACCGGCGGCACCGGCTTCACCGGCCGCGACGCCACGCCCGAAGCGCTGCTGCCGCTGCTCGACAAGCAGATGCCCGGCTTCGGCGAACTGTTCCGTGCGATCAGCTTCGAGGAAATCGGCACCAGCACGCTGCAATCCCGCGCCTTCGCCGGCCTCGCCAACGCGACCTTCCTATTCGCCCTGCCCGGCTCCACCTCCGCCTGCCGCACCGCCTGGGAGAAAATCGTCCGCGCCCAGCTCGACGCGCGCACCCGGCCGTGCAACCTCGCCACGCTGCGGCCCCGCCTCAAGGAGTGATCCCATGTCCATCGGCAACACCCTGCGCCTGCTGACCAAGGCCACCGGCCTGAGCGTGACCGACCTCGCGACCGCGATCCCGCGCGCCGGCGTCAACACCGTCAGCGCCTGGCTGAAGGACGAGAAGATGCCCGGCCGCGACCAGATCGACGCCCTCGCCCGCACCTTCGGCGTGCCCACCGGCGCGCTGCTGGCCGAACTCGCCAGCACCTTCGACCCCACCCGCACCAAAGGCGAACACAGCCTGCTCGCCGCGTACCGCGCGCTCAATACCCGGCAGCAGGGCGCGCTGCTCGAAGTCGCCCGCAGCATGGCCGCCGGCGCCGGCGCCGGCGACGCGGACGACGCCCCCACCCGCCCCGCACGCAAGCGCGCGCCTGCGAAGCGCGCACGGCGCAAGGCCTGACCGGTTCCCTGTCATCCCGAGCGCAGCGAGGGACCTGCTTCTGCCTGCGCTTGTCGACGTTCCGGGAAAGCAGGTACCTCGCCGCGTTCGGGATGACAGCCGCTCCATCCACACTTTCTGATCGAAGCCGCACGCCATGAGCAAACCCGACAAACTCAAGCGCAAGGACTACGAAGCCCTGCTCGAACCTATGCAGCGCGAACTCGCGCAGATGGCGCGCTGGGCCATGCACACCGACCAGCGCATCCTGGTGCTGATCGAAGGCCGCGACACCGCCGGCAAGGGCGGCGTGATCGGCGCGATCCACGAGCACATCAACCCGCGCCAGTGCCGCGTGGTCGCGCTGCCCAAGCCGAACGACCGCGAACGCACGCAGTGGTACTTCCAGCGCTACGTCGAGCACCTGCCCGCCGCCGGCGAAATCGTGCTGTTCGACCGCAGCTGGTACAACCGCGCCGGCGTCGAGAAGGTCATGGGCTTCGCCGACGACAAACAGGTCAAGGCCTTCCTGAAGCAGACGCCGGTGTTCGAGCAGATGCTGATCGACGACGGCATCCTGCTGTTCAAGTACTGGCTGTGCTGCGACCAGGCGGAGCAGGAAAAACGCTTCGCCGAACGCCGCGAAGACCCGCTCAAGGGCTGGAAGCTCTCGCCGATCGACCTCGAAGCCCGCACCAAGTACGGCGAATACACCAAGGCCCGCGAGGCCATGCTCAAGGCGACGCACACGAAACAGGCGCCGTGGACGCTGGTCGACTTCAACGACCAGAAACGCGGCCGCCTTACCCTGATCCGCGACCTGCTCGATCGACTGCCCGACACCGCGATCCCGCCGGACACCATCGACTTCCCGCCGCTGGAGGGGAAGCCGAAGAAGGAAAAGTATTCGGTGGTGGAGCCGGTGGACGAGTACGACGCATGAAAATTCAAATCCTCGAACCACTGGGCGACGGTGGATTTGGCGACGTATGGAAGGCTCGCGATGAGCTAGACCGAACGGTCGCCGTAAAAATCATCAGAGAGGCCAATGAAGGCGTCGCAGACGCACTAGCTCACGCAAGAGCTCTTGCACGAGCAGCCCATCCAAATGTTGTGGCTGTGCTCACGATCGAGAGGGTTGAGGACCCCGCCACAAAACAAGAAAAAGATGGCGTAGTAATGGAGCTCCTTGAGGGCGTAACCCTCGAAGAGCACACCACGAGCGGCAAGTTGAACGTCGATCAACTGCGCCTACTTGGCACGGAGATCATTTCCGGACTTAAGCATATCCATGCCCAAGGAATGACGCATGGCGATCTGCACACAGAGAACATCATGGTGTGTCATGGACACGCGAAGATCATCGACATTCTCTATCTAAACACCTTGGCGCTACTCAGCTCAGGAACACGGCAGGCGCGCGTAAAGCGCGACTTGATTAGCGCAAGACTCATCCTTCAACAACTAATCGTCAATTCAGGACTCACCGCCAGCTCGGCGACTAAGTTCAACAATCAGCTTGACGGGAACTCCTCGATAGAGGACATCGAAAATGCCTTCCATGCGATCACAGCAGTTGATGAACCAGAACAACGCGTCATTTCAATTGATCACATCTACGCAAGACTCACGGAGCCGGATTTTGTAAACACGAAACAATACGCGGAAGCCTTGCTTGAACAGATCCCGTCTGGCGCCGCAAATAATCTCCTCCGGAAAATAGCAGATGACGGTGTATACGATTACAAACACAAAAATTTCATTTCCGGAATATGGCCAAAGCTTTCCGCGAACGAAAAGAGTGAATTTCTCGCTCACCTCAGCACAATCATAGATTCGCAGACACCGAAGGGCAGATGGTGGCCTCCGATTCGGATTTTAGAGGCGATAGGAACATCGAACTGGAATAACTTGAGTAAACTTGCCCGTATAAGAATCGAGTCACTGATGATCAAGGACGTGCTCGCCGGCTACAAAGATGCCTATGGCGGCAGGACGCAACAGGGAGGCAGCCTCGGCACCTATGTCGTAGGTTTTTGGCAATACTTCACCGACAAAGCAGGATTAGCCGCCAACCTCATATCAATGCTTAGGCAAAGCTGGTATACCCAAAATTATATTGCAACCCATTTTATGCACATAATTCCGGAAATTGCCGAAGCCACCGGAACTCGAGCCGAGTTCATTGAGGCCTTCGCTGTTGCAAAACGTAACGATGCCAAGACCGTGATCAACAATCTAAAGGATTTGCCGCAAGACTGGCAGGATGATATTGCGCAAAAATAAACAGCGACACCATCTTTCGATGAAGCTTAATTCAAGCATTATCGCGCACGGTGAAGTGACATGGAGGCGGCGATGAGCGCAGCGAACCCCGCCACGAACCATGGCATGCGCATCACCGGCTTGGGCGTGTAGCGCCCCACCATCGACACCACTGCGGCGACCCCATCGCAATGGTGGGGTTCGTTGGGCTCACCGCCTCCCTACGGGCTTCGATCATCGTTCGCGGAGGCGGATGTGCCGCGATGGCGGGTCGAGACCCGCCCTACGTCGCTTGGGCGTCGAGGGCGCGGCGGTAGCCCTGGAACAGTTGCAGCAGCCACGGCTTCTGGGCGAGGACGAAGCTGACGCCGATGCGTTCTTTCGCCGGCAGCGTCGCGTCGCGGGCGAGCAGCGTGTCGAATTCGCGGACCACGTCTTCCAGGCGCTGGCGCATGTGGCGGATGCCGTCGATGCTGAGGCTGCCGCTGAGCAGGAACAGGCCGTCCTGTTCGCCGTCGAAGGCGTCGGCGAAGTAGTCGTTGAGCAGCTTCTCGCGGAAGTAGCGTTCCATCGGACCGCCGCGGCGCCAGCGGAAGTTGCGCGCGGTCAGCGCGCGGGCGCGGTTGCCGGGCAGCAGTTCGATGATGCCCAGCCGGTCCAGTTTGACCAGCAATCCCGTCCACTGCGGCTCGGTGAAGGCGAACTGCGCCAGCACGTCCTGTTGCCGCCAGCGGTTGAGGCTGAGGAACAGCGCCAGCAGCAGTGCTGGGTCGGAGACCAGCGCCTTCTCCTGCGCCTCGGTCAACTCGGCCATGCTGGCCCGCCCGCGCGCGGACTCGGCGGCGAGTTCGGCCAGGCCGATGTCCAGCACGTCGCAGATCTGTTCCAGCCGCTGCAGGCTCATCGCGCGCAGCGAGAACATCCGCTTGACCGCGGCCTCGCTCATCTTGATCCGCGAGGCCAGCTCGCGATAAGTCAGGCCCTGGCCGCGCAGCAGGCGCTTGAGGGCGTCGATCAGTTCGACGGAAACGGCCATGCGTCGAGGATTCCGATACCGGGCAGCCCCCTTGTCTACACTCGGTAGCGCGCGATTGCAACGATACCGAGGCCGGGTGTCTGCTCGACCCCGGTCGCGACCGCGGCCGATGCCCGGGAAGCCCCGATGCCCGCCGATTTCGTCGCCCTGCCCGCCCTGCGTCGCGCCTGCACCGGATTCGCGCTCGCACTGCTGGCGATGGTCGCCCCCGGGGCACGGGCGCAGGCACTGGTCGGCATCGACCTGCGCATCTCCGGCACGCCGGTGGAGACGCGCATCGCGGTCGGGCACGACGCCCGCCGCATGGTCTTCGCCAC
>JAFLDS010000053.1 GCA_017302295.1 Thauera sp.
CATGCCGCCGCCCAGGGTCTCGCGCCCGGCGGCGTCGCGGATCACGATGCGGTCGCCATGACAGGCGAACACCGGCCGGTCGAGCACCGCCTGCACCAGGCCCGAAGCGCCCGGCGCCAGGCCGCCGGCCTCGAGCGCGTCGTCGAGCAGCGCCAGCCGCGCCATCGCATGGCCGCCGGCATGGTGCAGGGTGACGCCCTGCCACTGCCCGAGTTTGCGCACGGCCCCGGGCAGCAGATGCAGGCGCAGATCGAGCCGGTCGGTCGGCCGCGCCAGCAGCGGCGCGATCAGCCAGTCGCCGCGCTCGACGTCGGCGTGGTCGATGCCGGCGAGATTCACCGCGCAACGGCTGCCCCGTTCGCCCACCTCGGCCTTGCGGTTGTTCACATGCAGGCCGCGCACGCGCAGCTCGCGACTGAAGCCATCCGGCCGCGCCAACAGCACGCGGTCGCCCACCCGCACGCTGCCGGCATGCACGGTGCCGGTGACGATGGTGCCGGCGCCGGCGATGGCGAAACGCCGGTCGACCACCAGCCGCAGACCGCCGGCCGGCGCCACCGCCGCCTCGGCCGCCGCCACCGCCTCGAGATGGGCGCGCAGCGCGGCGATGCCCTCGCCGCTCACGGCCGACACCGCGAACACCGGGCTGCCGGCGAGCCGCGTCGGCGCCAGCAGATGCGCGACCTCGGCCCTGACCTCGTCGACGCGCGCCTGCGGCACGCGATCGCACTTCGTCAGCGCCACCGCGCCACGGCTCACGCCCAGCAGATGCAGGATGGCCAGATGCTCGCGCGTCTGCGGCATCACGCCGTCGTCGGCGGCGACCACCAGCAGCGCGTAGTCGATGCCGGCCGCGCCCATCAGCATGGTGGGCACGAAGCGCTCGTGGCCGGGCACGTCGATGAAGGCCAGGACCTGGCCGTCAGCCAGGGGCGCGTAGGCATAGCCGAGCTCGATGGTGATGCCGCGCTGCTTCTCCTCGGGCAGGCGGTCGGTGTCGATGCCGGTGAGCGCG
Source organism: Thauera sp. (assembly GCA_017302295.1). Classification (GTDB taxonomy): domain Bacteria; phylum Pseudomonadota; class Gammaproteobacteria; order Burkholderiales; family Rhodocyclaceae; genus Thauera. The sequence continues at coordinate 1,016 of JAFLDS010000053.1, forward strand.
CGCACCAGCGTGGTCTTGCCGTGGTCGATGTGTCCTGCGGTACCGATCAGCATGGGTTCGACGGCCTCCGGAAGATGAGCGCAGCGGGAACAACGGCGCGATATCCGCAGCATACAATCCCGTCCAGCAAACGCTCACAACCATGCTGCAGGGAACGCCGGCTCATGCCTGACGCACCGACCCCACGCCCACGCCCCGCCAACGCGAAGCTGCAGCTCGACGAGCTGGTGCAGATGCTGGCGGCCGACGGCCACCTCATCCAGGCCGACGCCGACAAGCTGCTGGCGAGCCGGCCAGCCAGGGACCAGGATGTGCATCCGCTGATCTGGGTGGGCGACCACAAGCTGGCTGATGCAAGAAATCCGAAACAGGTGCTCACCACCGAGACGCTCACCGAGTGGCTCGCCAACAAGACGCACCAGCCCTACCTGCACATCGACCCGCTCAAGATCGACGTCGCCCGCGTGTGCGGCGTGGTGACCCATGCCTACGCCCAGCGCTACCACATCCTGCCGGTGGAGGTGAGCACGCAGGAAGTGACGGTGGCCACCGCCGAGCCCTTCGCCCGCGAATGGCAGACCGAGATGGAGCGCATGCTCGGCCTTCGCATCCGCACCGTGCTCGCCAACCCGGCCGATGTGCGCCGCTACCTCGGCGAGTTCTACAGCCTGGCGCGCTCGGTGCGCCACGCCATGGAGCGCCAGCAGGACCTGCCGCAGGGCATCACCAACTTCGAGCAACTGGTGCAGCTCGGCAAGTCCAGCAACATCGACGCCAACGACCAGGCGGTGGTGCACATCGTCGACTGGCTGCTGCAATACGCCTTCGAGCAGCGCGCCAGCGACATCCACATCGAGCCGCGGCGCGAGGAATGCCTGGTGCGCTTCCGCATCGACGGCCAGATGCACCTCGTGTACCAGGCGCCGATGCAGTTGATGGCGGCGATCACCAACCGCATCAAGCTGCTCGGCCGCCTCGACGTCGTGGAAAAGCGCCGCCCGCAGGACGGCCGCATCAAGACGCGCTCGCCCGGCGGCGACGAGATCGAGCTGCGCCTGTCGACCATGCCCACCGCCTTCGGCGAGAAGCTGGTGATGCGCATCTTCAACCCCGAGCTGCTGCTGAAGAATTTCGCCGAACTGGGCTTTTCCGACGACGAGAACCGGCGCTGGCGCGAGCTCATCCAGCAGCCCAACGGCATCATCCTGGTCACCGGCCCCACCGGCTCGGGCAAGACCACCACGCTGTATTCCACGCTGCGCGAGCTGGCCACGCCCGAGGTGAACGTGTGCACCGTGGAAGACCCGATCGAGAACGTTTACCCGCACCTCAACCAGATGCAGGTGCAGCACAACATCGGCCTCGACTTCGCCACCGGCGTGCGCACCCTGCTGCGCCAGGACCCGGACATCATCATGATCGGCGAGATCCGCGACCTCGAGACCGCCGAGATGGCGGTGCAGGCCGCGCTCACCGGCCACCTGGTGCTGTCCACGCTGCACACCAACGACGCGCCGGCAGCCGTCACCCGCCTGCTCGACCTCGGCGTGCCCGACTACCTGATCCGCGCCACCCTGCTCGGCGTGCTCGCGCAGCGCCTGGCGCGCACGCTGTGCCCGCATTGCCGCACACTCACCGACGCCGACGAACTCGCCTGGAACGAGCTGGTGAGCCCGTGGAAATCGAACATGCCGCGCCAGATGGCCCGACCCGTCGGCTGCCTCGAATGCCGCATGACCGGCTACCTCGGCCGCACCGGCATCTACGAGATGCTCACCGTCACGCCGACGCTGCGGCGCATGATCGGCCTGGACAAGGACGGCGCCCAACTGCGCGAACAGGCCATCAAGGAGGGCATGCGCCCGCTGCGCCTGGGCGGCGCGCTGAAGGTCGCCGCCGGGGTGACCACCATCGACGAGATCCTGCGCAACACGCCGCCGGCAAGACCGCGGTAGGACGGAAAGCGCTCCGGACCGGAGCAATCAGCAGTAACGCATGTCGGGCTCGGGCAGCGATTCCAAGCCAGGCCGCGCCAGCAGATAACCCTGAAACAGCGAGACACCCATTTTCCTCAACGTGTCGAGCTCCTCGGGACGCTCGATTCCTTCGGCAATGACGGTGCACCCTAGCGCCTCGCATGTCCCGATCACGCCGGCGATGATCGCCCGCCGCACGGCATCGCGGTCGATGTCCCGTGTCAGCGCCATGTCCAGCTTGACGAGGTGGGGCTGGAAATCCGCCAAGAGATTCAAGCCCGAGTAGCCCGCGCCGAAATCGTCGATGGCGGTCAGGAATCCACGCTCCCGGTAGTCCTTGATGATGCGCAGCGCGTGCTCCGGATTGCGGATCTTTTCCGATTCCGTCAGCTCGAAAATGAGCTTGTCCGGCGCGAAACCCACTTTGCGTGCCGCAGCCAGGGTCAAGCGAATGCAATTGGCGGGCTCGTAAACCGCGTTGGGCAGGAAATTGATCGAGAGATAGGACTTCATGCCGAGGCGCTGCGCAGTTTCGATCGCCAGCACTCGGCAGGTCTGGTCGAACGAATACAGCGCTGCGGGTTTCACCGCGCCCAGCACCTGCGCCGCCGAGGCACCGTCAGCCCCGCGAACGAGCGCCTCATAAGCGAACACGCTCCGATTCGCGACATCGATGATGGGCTGAAACGCCATTTTCAGTTCGAGATTCAGCGGTTGTGCATTCCTGCAACGGATGCACCCAACGAGATCGTCGTCAGCATCCGAGAAGAATCGGGACAAATACATGTGGGCTCCCCTTGAAATTCGGTCCTTCCCGGCTCCTGAGCCGCCCTGGGTCGCCGAAGCTACTGAACGATCAGCACGCGCCTGCGCCTGACTTCAAGGTCTTGCTCTGCTCACGGCCGCGCGGGAAAGAAAGGCCGCCTGCTCGAAGCATCGTGCGGACTCGTGCACGCGTGCCTGTCTTCGCGGCAGGTGGCTGAGCGTCAGCGGTACGTTCCGATTCCGGCCAGCGGCACCGGAAGTACGGCACAGACGAGCAGATAAAGTATAAGGTGTCGCGAGCCAGCGGGCGCGACATGCGCCTCTAGCAAGGGTCGGGTCAGAAGAGTTCGTACGTCCTCGCGAGCCGTCGCCGAGAGGCCGGGTCGCCCACCGTCAAAGTCGCCATCGAAGCGGCTTGCGCGCCGCCGTCCCCGGCGATCGTCGTTGTGGATCTGAATGCGGGGGGTTGGCGCAGGCCGTTGGCACTGGTCGTCGCAGCCCCTTCCGGGGCGACGATCGATCCATTGCGGATCATGGGGTCACGCGAACGGCTCGCGCTCGCGGCCGAGGCCTGCGCCCCGCTGCAAGGCCCCCGCACCGCTCGCGCCCGGCGCGCCGCGCCCTCACACCCCCTTGTACGGCCCCGCCCCCAGCCCGATCGGCGCCGGGGCCGCTTCCACCAGCTTCGAGAAGATCTTCGTGAAGTCCTCCTCGCCCGCCTTGGCCCGCGTGCCGCGCAGCGGATCG
>JAFLDS010000006.1 GCA_017302295.1 Thauera sp.
CCTCGCGGCGCAGCACCTGCAGCACGCGCGGATAGATCGCCGGCAGCCGCTGCGCCGCGCCGTCGGCCTGCGGCACGTCGAGCAGCGCGAGCGTGGCGAGGATGGCCTCGTGCTCCACCGCGCGCAGGCTCAGCAAGCGGTGGGCGGTGCGCATGTCGGTGTCGAAGGCCTCGTGCAAGCGCTGCAACTCGGCGCGCGCCAGCCAGCCGGCGGCCGCGGCCGACAGCAGCAGCCAGCCCGCCAGCCAGGGCAGCAGGTGTCGTAGGGAGCGCATTCTCAAAGGACGGGCAGAAGTCGGGAGGCTCGAAGTTGGCGGAAACCGGCAAGCATTCAAGCATGCATCTCCGCGCCTCGCCAGCCCGTGCGGACAGACCCGATCCCCGAGGTGACCGGATCTCAGCCGCGGCCGGACTTCAGCCGCGCCCGCGCCGCGCCCAGGCCTTGCGCACTTCCTCGGCGAGCAGCATCAGCGGGGGAAAGGCGAGCATGGTCAGCCACGTTTCGGCCGACAGCGGCGCGGCGCCGAACAGCCAGTTGCCCGCCGGCACGTAGGCGATGAACAGCAGCAGGGCCAGCTCGGCGACGATGCCGGCCCAGATCAGCGGATTGGCGGCGAGACCCGCCGTCAGCGAGGACTTCAGCGGATGGCGGCACAGGAACACGTTCATCACCTGCATCACGACGATGGTGGCGAAGCAGGCGGTGGTCGCCTGCAGGTAGAGCGGATCGGTGCGCGCCGGCATGTCGCCGTAGTGCCAGCCGGCCGCGCCGAGCACGAGGAAGAACACCGCCAGCGACGCCGCGGCCTCGAGCACGCCGAGGAACAGGTAGGCGCGCGCGATGAGGCCCCACGACAGCAGCCGCTCGTCGCGCCGCCGCGGCGGCCGGCGCATCACTTCCGGGTCGGGCCTTTCGGCGCCGAGCGCGAGTGCCGGCAGCATGTCGGTGCCGAGGTCGACCGCCAGGATCTGAATGATGGTGAGCGGCAACGGGATGCGGAACAGGACGAAGGCGAGGTAGGGAATCAGCTCGGGAATGTTCGAGGTGAGGATGTAGGTGAGGAACTTGCGGATGTTGTCGAACACCGCCCGCCCCTCCTCGATCGCATCGACGATGGTGGCGAAGTTGTCGTCGAGCAGGATCAGGTCGGCCGCCTCCTTGGCCACGTCGGTGCCGGCGATGCCCATCGCGATGCCGATGTCGGCCACCTTCAGGGCCGGCGCATCGTTCACGCCGTCGCCGGTGACCGCGACGATGTGGCCCTTCTTGCGCAGCGCCTCGACGATCAGCATCTTCTGCTCGGCCGCCACGCGCGCGAACAGGATTTCCGGCGCATCGAGCGCAAGTTGCAGCTGGGTGGCCGACATCCGGCGCAAGGCGTCGCCCACGATCACGACCGGCGCGGCGCTCTTGACCAGGCCGATCTCGCGCGCGATCGCGGTCGCGGTGTGCGGATGGTCGCCGGTGATCATGATGACGCGGATGCCGGCTTGCTCGCAGCGGGCGATCGCCTGCGGCACCTGCGGTCGCGGCGGATCCTCGAGACCGACGAGGCCGGCGAGCACGAGTTCGCGCTCGGCCAGCGCCGCTCCGTCTGCATCGACGCGCTCGCCATCGGCCGGCTCGCCGCCGATCCGGTCGGCGAAGGCGAGCACGCGCAGGCCGGCATCGGCCATCGCGGTGAGGGCCGACTGCAGACGGGCGCGCCATTGCGCGTCGAGCGGCACGATCGCGTCGCCGACGCGCACCGCGGTGCAGATCGCCAGCACCTGCTCGGGCGCGCCCTTGCAGTACAGCGCGGGCCCCTGCGGCGTGTCGCAGCGCACCGACATGCGCTTGCGGTCGGTATCGAACGGGATCTCGTCGCGCCGGCGAACGGCGTCCAGCGAGCCGGCGAGACCGCCGCCCCAGTCGGCGAGCGCGATCTCCATCGGGTCGCCGATCCACCCGGCGCCGCCGCCGTTCTCCACCCGCTTCAGGTTGTGGCACAGCGCGGCATTGATGAACAGCTCGCGCCCGTCGCGCAAAAGCTCGGGCCGTCCTGCCAGCGCATCGGCGGCGACTACCTGGCCGCCGACCCACAGCCTGCGCACGGACATGCGGTTGCACGTCAGGGTGCCGGTCTTGTCGCAACAGATCACCGTGGTCGAACCGAGCGCCTCGACGGCCGGCAGGTGGCGCACCAGCGCATTGCGCCGCGCCATGCGCTGCGTCGCCATTGCCAGCGACAGCGTCACCGTGGGCGCCAGGCCCTCGGGCACATTGGCCACGATGATGCCGATCGCGAACAGGAAGTTCTCCCAGAACGGCAGGCCCACCGCCTGGCCGATGCAGAAGAAGGCGACGCCCACGCCGCAGGCGAGCATGGCGACAAGCCGGGACAGGCGCGCGATCTCGCGCTGCAAGGGCGAACCCACCTCGCCCGCCACCTGGGTCAGGTGCGCGATGCGGCCGAACTCGGTGCGCATGCCGGTCGCGAACACGACGGCGCGCGCCTGCCCGGACACGACGGACGTGCCCGCGAGCAGCACATTGCGCGCGAACAACAGCGACTCCTCCGCCGCCGGCGCACTGTCGCGCGCCATCGGCAGGGATTCGCCAGTGACGGTGGCGGTGTTCGCCCGCAGCCCGAAGGCCTCGATGACGCGGCAGTCGGCGGGCACCGCATCGCCTTCGTCGAGCAGCACGATGTCGCCCGGCACCAGCGCCTCGGCATCGATGGACACCATCTCGCCGCCGCGCAATGCCGTCACGCGCAGCGGCAGCAGACGCCGCAGTGCGGCGACGGCACGCTCGGCCTTGTACTCCTGCCAGAAGGAGAACAGGCCGTTGATCAGGATCACGCCCACGATCGCCACGCCCAGCCGGCCCATGCCTTCGCCGGGCTGGAAATGCTCGGCGACGAAGGCGAGCGTGGCGGCAAGCCACAGCACGATGGCGAAGAAGTGGGTGAACTCGCGCGCGAAGCGCAACGTCAGGTGCTCGCGACCGATCTCCTCGACCCGGTTGCGGCCATACTCGGCCAGGCGCCGCCGCGCCTCGGCCTCCGCCAGCCCTGCGGCAGCCGTCTTGAGGCTAGCGAGGGCCTGATCGACGGGGAGTTCGTGGATTCGCATCGTGCGGCTGCCGCCTGAGGCGCGATACCGCCAATGTAGGCCCAATGGCGCCGCTGCGCACCTGCGCCGGACACGCAGGCGGCCGCTGCATCGTCACGCCATCGCCTACTTCGCCAGGTTCCACCAGGTGGAACGAATCATCGATCGTTTGCGGGGCGCAGCGGTCGCTGGCTACATTGCGGCGACGCGCGCAAATGCCCGCTATAAAACAATGCCCAGGAGACAGATCATGAAACCGATACCACGGCTTCTCGCCCAGCTTTGCGTGCCCGCCATCGCGCTCGGCGCGCTGCAGTCGGCCACCCACGCCGCCAGTCCCGCCGCAGCCCCGGCCAAGCGCCCCAACATCCTGCTGATCGTCGCCGACGATCTGGGTTACACCGACCTCGGCAGTTTTGGCGCCGAGATCGCGACGCCGAACCTCGACAAGCTGGCCAGCACCGGCGCGAAGATGACGAGCTTCTACGCCTCGCCGTTCTGCTCGCCGACGCGCGCGATGCTGATGTCGGGCAGCGACAACCACCTCGTCGGCTTCGGCGACATGGCCGAGCTGATGCTCCCCGAACAGCGCGGCAAGCCCGGCTATGAAGGCTATCTGAACGATCGCGTGGTGCCGATGGCGCAGGTGCTCAAGGACGCCGGCTACCGCACCGCGATGGCAGGCAAATGGCACCTCGGCATCCCCGAGGAGGTCAGCCCGGCCACCCGCGGCTTCGAGCAGTCGTATGCCTTGGTGCACGGCGGCTCCAGCCACTGGGGCGACCAGTCGGGCATCGTCGCCATGGATCCGAACAAACCTCCGAAGGCGATCTATCGCGAGAACGGGAAGTCGATCGACCTTCCGCGCGATGGTTTCTATTCGTCGGACGCCTTCGCCAGCAAGCTGATCGAATACCTGAAGAGCGGCGAAACCACCGGCAAGCCCTTCTTCGGCTACCTCGCCTTCACCGCGCCGCACTGGCCGCTGCACGCGCCCGACGCCGACATTGCCAAGTACGAGGGCCGCTACAAGGAAGGCTACGACAAGCTGCGCAAGGAACGCCTAGATCGCATGAAGAAGCTGGGCATCATCCCCGCCGACACCCCAGTCTATGAAGGCCACGCCTACTGGCCGAAGTGGGAGACGCTGTCGAAGGTCGAGCAGGAGGCAGAAGCCCGCCGCATGACCGTCTATTCGGCCATGGTCGACAACATGGACCGCAATATCGGCCGAGTGCTCGACTACCTGAAAGCGAAGGGCGAGCTCGACAACACCTTCATCTTCTTCATGTCCGACAACGGAGCAGACGGCAACTCGGTGTATGACGTGGGCCGCACTCGCGAGTGGATCCACAAGGACATGGACAACAGCACCGCCAACACCGGCAAGCCTGGCTCCTTCATCGAGTACGGCCCGGGCTGGGCGCAGGTCGGCTCGACGCCGTTCAAGCTCTACAAGTCCTTCATGTACGAAGGCGGCATCTCGGTGCCGGCAATCGCATGGGGCCCGGGGATCAAGGGCGGCGCGATCAAGCGCGAGTTCGCCCATGTCACCGACGTGGCACCGACGATCTACGAGCTGGCCGGCGCAAAGCATCCGGGCAGCGAGTATCAAGGCAAGGAAGTGCTGCCGCTGCGCGGCAAGTCCATGCTGCCCTACCTCCAGGGCAAGGCGCAGAAGGTGCGCGGCGAGACCGATGCGGTGGGCTGGGAACTCGGCGGGCGCAAGGCGCTGCGCAAGGGTGACTGGAAGCTCGTGTATGCGAACAAGCCCTGGGGCAAGGACGGCTGGGAGCTCTACAACATCGCCCAGGACCGCGCCGAAAGCCGCGATCTGGCGAGCGAGAATCCGCAGAAGCTGGGCGAGATGATCGTTGCCTGGAAGCAGTACGTCGCCGAAACCGGCACGCTCGAGATCGAGGGCCTCGCCTACCGCCCGGGTTACAGCAACGCCGGAAAGTACTACGAGGACCTGAAGATCGAGGCCGCGATGCAGCCGCGCGCGAAGAAGTAAGCGCAGCCGCACTCCGCACAGGCAGGTAATGCTGCGCCGTCTCCTGACCCTGGCCGTCCTCCTCGCAGCGCTGTCGGTGCAAGCCGCGGCGCCTCGCGGGGAGGCGCGCGCCGATCATGCCGGCGACCGCGAATGCGTCGCCTGTCATGCGGAGCAAGCCCGCCTCTGGTCCGGCTCGAAGCACGACCGCGCCATGCAGGCGGCGACGCCGGCCACGGTGCTGGGCAACTTCGACGGAGCGAGCTTCACCGGCACGGATCAGCGCGCCCGCTTCAGCCGCCGCGCCGACGAGTTCATCGTCCGCACCCCGGGCGCCGACGGCAAGGACGCCGACTTCCCGGTTGCCCACACCTTCGGCGTCTATCCTCTGCAGCAATACCTGCTTCCCCTGCCTGGCGGCCGCCTTCAGGCCCTGAGCATCGCCTGGGACGTGCGGAACAAGCGCTGGTTCTCGCTCTACCCCGAGGGCGGCATCGCCCCGGGCACCGCCCTGCACTGGAGCGGCCGCTACCAGAACTGGAACCTGATGTGCGGCGAGTGCCATACGACGGCGTTCGCCAAGGGGTACGAGGACGAAACCGACGATTACCGGACGACCTGGGTCGAACCGAATGTCGGCTGCCAGGCTTGCCACGGGCCAGGCGCGGCGCATATCGAAAGCGCGCGCAGCGCCGGCACCGCAGGCCAACCGCCGTCCACTGCGATCACCCCCACCGCCAACCGCCTGCTCGGAAGCGCGCATGCGCAGGTGGACCAATGCGCCGCCTGCCACTCACGCCGTACGCGCCTGCAGGAAATTACGCTTCCCGGCCGCCCCTTTCTCGACAACTTCGTGCCCGACAACCTGCGCCCGGACCTCTACCATGCCGACGGCCAGCAACTCGAAGAAGTCTTCGAATACGGATCCTTCCGCCAGAGCCGCATGTACCAAGCCGGCGTCGGCTGCGGTGACTGCCACGAGCCGCACTCGGGCAAGACGCGCGCTGCGGGCAATGCGCTGTGCCTGTCGTGCCACAACCCCGCGCCCGATACAGGCCGCTTTTCCGGGTTGAAGTCGAAGGACTACGACTCGCCCTCGCACCACTTCCACACGACTGGCACCCCGGGCAGCGCATGCGTGTCCTGCCACATGCCGAGCCGAAATTACATGATCGTGCACGAGCGGCGCGACCACGCGATCCGTATTCCACGCCCCGACCTGAGCCGCCGCATCGGCACGCCCAACGCCTGCCAGAGCTGCCACGCCGACCGTCCGGCGGAATGGGCCGAAGCCGCCATCGCCAGGCACCTCGGCGCGCAGCCGCGACTCGAGCACTACGGCGAAGTCTTCGCCGCCGCCCGCAAGGGCGATGCGGATGCCGGCTCGCGGCTCGCCGCGCTGATCGGCGACGGGCAACAGCCCGCGATCGTGCGCGCCACGGCCATCGAGCTGCTCGCGGCCATCGGCACGGAGGCACCGTCGGCTGCCGCCTTGCGTGACGCCGACCCGGTGGTACGCGTAGCCGCCGCGGCGGCATGGAGTGCGCGATCCGCCGACGAGCGCCTCGCGCACCTGCCACCTTTGCTCGCCGACCCCATCCGCGCGGTGCGCATCACGGCTGCCCGCGGACTCGCCGACTTCCCCGAGGACCGGCTCCCCACCGGAGCGGACGCGCTGAGGCGCACCGCACTCGACGAATTCGTCGCCGCCCAGCGCGCGATGGCCGACATGCCGAGCGCGCAGATGAACCTCGCGGCACTTGCCACAACGCAGGGCAAGCTCCCGCAGGCGGAGCGGCACTATCGAATCGCGCTGACGCAGGACCCGGCGATCAACGCAGCGCGGCTGAGTTTCGCCCAGCTGCTCGCCGCCAGCCGGCGCATGGACGAGGCCCGCCGAGTGCTGCGCGATGGGCTGGCGAAGTCGCCCAATCCCGGCGAGCTGCACTTCGCCCTCGGCCTGCTCGCAGGCCAGGCCCGTCAGTGGGAAGAAGCAGCCAGTGAACTCGAGACGGCCGCGAGGCTGCTACCGGCGGACGGACGCATCAGGCGCAACCTCGACATCGTGCATCGCCAGCTGCGCGCTGCGCCCGCGCGCTGACATCCTCGCGCGCAGGTGCAGACGGGCCTGGACCGCGCACCGCCGCCAGCGTCAGCCCGCGAGTCTCTCCGCGATCGCACGCGCGGTCGCCTTCAGGTCCTCGAGGTGCGCCTCCACCACTTTGGCGCGCAACCCGTATCGACGCGGCCAGACGAGGTTGATGCAGCCAGGAACGCCGGTCGGCGCCAGGATGGGCACCGCAATCGCATCAAAACCGTCGTCGAATTCGCTGATGTCCAGCTCCGATCCGCCGAAGATGGCGTCGCGCACCGCATAGCCCTGACGCCGCGTCTCATCCAGGACGGCAGGCAGCTCACGCCTGAACACCAGCGCGCTGCGGGCGTTCTCGGGCGGATGGGCGTGGTAGTGCGCAAACACCGCCGCCCGCTCCTCGTCCGAGCAGAACGCCAGCCAGGCGCGGCCGGGGGCCGAGAGGAACAGGTCCACGCGGTAGCCGATGCGGTAGCGCGGATTCATCGCCAGACCGGACAGGCGCCGCGAGCTTTCGGCCAATTCCATCTTGAAGTCGCTGTAGATCAGCAGGTCGGATGGCCACAGCGCCTTGCGCTGCATCGCGGCGAGGTGCGGCGCGGCGATCTCGGCCAGGCGCAGCGCGCGCTCGGGCGGGCGGTCGCCGGTCTGCAGCGACACGCCGCGCCGCCACTGCCCGTCGTGGATCGCCCGCCAGGCAAGATCGGCCTGCTCCAGCGTGTGAAGGATGCGAAGCAGCGTCGGCTTGGGTAACCCGCTGGCCTCGTAGAGCTGCTGCAAGGAACGGCCCTCATGCTGCTGCAGCAGGCGCAGCACTTCCAGACCGCGCTCGAGGGCCCGTATGGACTTCATCGCAACTCCAGGTTCTTCACCGCAGCATGCCGGGTTGCAGTGTCCGCCCGGTCGGCGAACACGCGCGTACAGTGTGCCCGAGGCGCAGCTGCGCCGGAAACAAAAAGGACCCGCCTTGGCGAGTCCTTTTTTGCTTCGCTTTCGCCTGTGGCGAAAGGCTTCCCTGCCTTGGCTTACTTCTTCGCGGCGGCGAGGCCGTTCACGATCTCCTGCTTGGCTTCCTCGACCGTGCCCCAGCCCAGGATCTTGACCCACTTGCCCGGCTCGAGGTCCTTGTAGTGCTCGAAGAAGTGCACCGTCTGCTTCATCAGCAGCTCGGGCAGGTCGTCGGTGGTCTGCACCTTGTCGTAGAGCGGGGTGAGCTTGGACACCGGCACCGCGACGACCTTGGCATCGACGCCGCCGTCGTCTTCCATCTTCAGCACGCCGACCGGGCGGCAGCGGATGACGACACCCGGCGCCAGCGGGAAGGGGGTCACGACCAGCACGTCGACCGGATCGCCGTCGCCGGCGATGGTGTGCGGAACGTAGCCGTAGTTCAGCGGGTAGCGCATCGAGGTGCCCATGAAGCGGTCCACGAAGACGGCGCCGCTTTCCTTGTCCACTTCGAACTTGATCGGATCGCCCTGCGCGGAGATCTCGATGATGACGTTGATGTCGTTCGGCACGTCCTTGCCGGCGCTGACCAGATCAAAACCCATGTTTCCCTCCCGTTGAAAAATTGCGCGAATTATAGGGGAAAATCCTTACTCAGGCCGGTGCATCGAAGCCGGCGTTTTCCACTGCGGCACGCATCGAGTCCACCGTCACGCGGGCGGGATCGAAGCTCACCCTGGCTTCGCGCGCCTCCAGCGATACCTGCGCATCCTCCACCCCGGGCAGCCCCTTCAGCACGCCGGTCACGCTGCGTACGCAGCCGCCGCAGGTCATGCCTTCGACCTTGATCGTCACTTCATCCATCGTCTTGCTCCTTCAGGAAATTGCGGGCCCGATCAGCGCCCGGGCCGCCAGCGCTTCAACAGCAGGGAATTGCTCACCACCGACACCGAACTCATCGCCATTGCCGCCCCGGCGATCACCGGATTCAACATTCCGGCCGCCGCGAGCGGGATGCCGAGCACGTTGTAGATGAAGGCGAAGAACAGATTCTGACGGATCTTGGACAGGGTCGCGCGCGACAGGTCGATCGCGTCGGCAACGCCGTGCAGGCTGTTGCGCACCAGGGTGATGTCGGCGGCCTCGACGGCGACGTCGGCGCCGACGCCGATCGCGAACGACACATCGGCCGCGGCCAGCGCGGGCGCGTCATTGATGCCGTCGCCGGCCATGCCGACGCGCTCGCCCTGCGCGCCCAGCGCCTGCACGGCCGCGGCCTTGTCCCCCGGCAACACGCCGGCCCGCCAGTCGACGATGCCGGTCTGGGCCGCAATCGCGGCCGCCGTGGCCGGATGGTCGCCCGTCAGCATGACCACGCGCAGGCCCTTGCCCTGCAGGCGCGCCACCGCAGCAGCGGAATCCTCCCGCACGCGGTCGGCGACGCCGATCAGTCCGGCGAAGCGGCCATCGCAGGCGACCGCGACCAGGCTGCGGCCAGCGGCGGTCAGCTCGCTCAGCATCGCCTCGGGCACCGATGCGCCCTGCTCGGCGATGAAGCCGGGTGAGCCGAGCACGACGGCGCGCCAGCCCTCGGCAGTCCGTACCCGACCTTCCACGCCCTTGCCACCGACCGCGCGCACCTCCTCGGTTTCGGCCAGCGCGACACCAGCCTCCTTTGCCGCCGTCACCACCGCAGCGGCGATGGGATGGGCGCTGCTTTGTTCCAGCGCAGCCGCGAGCGCGAGCACGCCATCCGGCGTGAAGCCCTCGGCCGCGCGCACCTCGGTCACCGCGGGCTGGCCCTCGGTCAGGGTGCCGGTCTTGTCGACCGCCAGCACCTTGATGCGCTCGGCCAGTTCCAGCGCCTCGGCATTCTTGACCAACATTCCGGCGCGCGCGCCCTGGCCGGTGCCGACCATGATCGCGGTCGGCGTCGCCAGGCCCAGCGCGCACGGGCAGGCGATCACCAGCACGGCCACCGCATTGATCAGCGCCTGCTGGAATTCGCCGCTCGAGAGCCACCAGCCGGCAAACGTCAGCAGCGCGATGACCACCACCACCGGCACGAACACCGCGGCGATGCGGTCGGCCAGGCGCTGCACCGGCGCCTTCGAGCCCTGAGCCTGTTCGACGAGGCGGATGATGCCTGCCAGCATCGTGCTCGCACCCACGCCGGTGGCGCGGCAGCGCAGCACTCCGTCGCCATTGAGCGTGGCTGCATAGACCTTGTCCCCCGCGCGCTTGTCGATCGGCAGGCTCTCGCCGGTGAGCATCGCCTCGTTCACCGCGGACGTGCCGCTGTCGACCACGCCATCCACCGGCACCGCATCACCCGGCCGCAGCACGAAGGCGTCGCCCGGTTGCAGGGTGTCCACCGCCACCTCGACGAGCACGCCGTCGCGCTCGATGCGCGCCATCTTCGGCTGCAGCCGCAGCAGCGCGTCGAGCGCCGCAGTGGTGCGCGCCTTGGCGCGAGCCTCGAGCAGCTTGCCGAGCAGGATCAGGGTGATGATGGTGGCCGAGGCTTCGAAATACACATGCAGGTCGTGCCGGTCGGCGAGCGTCACGGCGAGGCTGTAGAAGTAGGCCATGCTGGTGCCGAGCACGACCAGGACATCCATATTCGCGCTGCCACCGCGCAGCGAAGCCCAGGCGCCACGATAGAAGCGCGCGCCGATCCAGAACTGCACCGGCGTGGCCAGCAGCAGCTGGATCCAGCGCGGCACGAGATCGTGCTGACCTTCAGCAAGCGGCCACCAGCCGAACATCGCCGGCATCTGCGCCGCCAGCGGCAGCGTGAGCAGCGCCGCGATCCAGAAGTGCCGCAGCTCGAGGCGCCATTCCGCCTCGTGGCGTGCGCGCGTCTGTTCGCGCTGCAGCGCGCCGGTTTCGGTGGCGGCGAAGCCGGCGCGCTCCACAGCGGCCTTCGCCGCCTCGACGGTAAGCGCGCCATGCGGATACCGCAGGGTCGCGCGCTCGGTCGCGAGATTGACGGTCGCTTCCACATCGGGGAGGCGATTCAGCACCTTCTCCAGCCGGGTCGAGCAGGCAGCGCAGGTCATGCCGGAGATGGCCAGCTCCAGCGTGTCCCGCGCGGCACCGGAGGCGGACGACGCGCCTGTCTCGAGTGTGATTTCCGACATGGCATCCTCTTGCGCATGTTCATGATGAGGCGCAGTCTAAACTCCGTATCAAGGTACGGAGTCAACCCCATGGACAAGAAAAGCACGCAGAGATTCGATCAACCTGCCGCGACGCCAGTGCAATTCACCATCGGCGCCCTCGCCAAGGCGGCCGACGTGGGCGTCGAGACCATCCGCTACTATCAGCGCCGCGGCCTGCTGCGCGAGCCGCAGCAGACGCGCGGCGCCTACCGGGTGTATGGCGAAGCCGAACTCGCGCGCCTGACGGCGATCCGGCGCGCACAGCAGCTCGGCTTTTCGCTCGACGAGATCGACGGACTGCTCGCACTGAACGAGGAGCGCGACCGCGACCGCGCGCGCGAAGCGGCGCAGGCGAAGATCGAGCTGATCGAGTCGCGCATCCGCCAGTTGCAGGACATGCGGGACGCCCTCGCTGAACTCGTGCACTGCTGCGAACACACCGATGCACCCGCCCCGTGCCCGATTCTCCGAGCCCTGTCGACGGCTTGACTACCGACTTGAGGACGGCGCCTCCGCACATGGAGCCCGCACACGGTTGGCCATCGGGTGGGGCGTTTGTGGCGCAGGCGAGGACTGTCTGAGCCGAGCGCAGCGAAGGCGAGTTCCGCAGCCTGCAGAACAAATGCCCCGCCCGATGGCCAAGTCACGGCCAGCAGTGGGTCACACCGCGCAAACCACCCCGCTCCACAAATCCCCCCCCAGCGTCGGCGCATGGTAGAGCCCAAACAGACCGAAACCCAGCACCAGCAGGCCCGAGGCAAAGCGCACCGTGCGGTTGCGGGTGAAGTCGCGGAAGCGCTTGAACAGCATGCCCGCCAGCAGCAGGTTGGGCAGCGTGCCCAGGCCAAAGGCCAGCATCAGCCCGGCGCCGCGAGCGCCCGAACCGGTCACGAGCGCGGTGGCGAGGATGGAATACGTCAGACCGCAGGGAATGAAGCCCCACAGCAGGCCCAGCGGCAGGGCCTGCTTGACCGAGCGTGCGGGGAGGAAGCGTCGGGTGGCGGGCTGGATGCGGCGCCAGATCACATGGCCCGCGCGCTCGACGGGCGCGAGCAAGCGGGTAAAGCCGGTCAGGTACAGGCCGAGTGCGACGAGCATCAGGTTGGCCAGCACATACAGCGTGAGCTGTACCGGCAGCATGCCGTCGTAGACCATGCCGACCGAGCCCAGCGCGCCAACCACGCCACCGATGGCGGTGTAGGTCGTGATCCGACCCAGGTTGTAAGCCAGGTGCAGCGGCCATTGCGGCTTGCTGCCGGGGGTCTGCACCTGCACGGTGAGGGCGCCGACGATGCCGCCGCACATCGCCACGCAGTGCGTGCCGCCGAGCAGGCCGATCAGGAAGACAGCGAGGTAGCCGGTTTCAGGCATGGGCTGGTTGAGAAGGTGGATTCGACGCAGTGCACCATTCTACGCCAGGCCGCCCCCCTGCCCGGATCAGATCACGCGCGAGTAACGGGTGCGCTCGCGGTCGGCGCGCAGGTAGCGGTCGAACACCATGGCGATGCCGCGCACCAGCAGGCGGCCGGCCGGCTGCACGCTGATCCAGTCGCCCTCGATCTTGAGCAGGCCGGCCCGCTCCATGTCCTTCAGGTCGTCGAGTTCTTCGGCGAAGTACTCGCGGAAGTTGATCAGGTGGGCGATCTCGATCGACTGCATCGACAGCTCGAAATGGCACATCAGCGCCTGGATCACCGCGCGGCGCAGCAGGTCGTCGGCTGTCAGCTCGATGCCACGCAGCACCGGCAGTTCGTCGCGGTCGAGCGCGTCGTAGTACTCGTCGAGCGTCTTCACGTTCTGCGAATAGACCGGCCCGACCTTGCCGATCGCCGATACGCCGAAGGCCAGCAGATCGCACTCGGCCTGCGTCGAGTAGCCCTGGAAATTGCGGTGCAACCGCCCCTGCCGCTGGGCGACGGTGAGCTCGTCGTTCGGCTTGGCGAAGTGGTCCATGCCGATGTAGACGTAGCCCGCCTCGGTCAGGCGGCGGATGCCGAGCTGCAACAGCTGCAGCTTGGTGTCGGGGGTGGGCATGTCACTCATGAAGATGCGCCGCTGCGGCTTGAACAGGCCCGGCAGGTGCGCGTAGCTGTACAGCGAGATGCGGTCGGGCGAGATGTCCAGCACCTGCTGCAGCGTGCGGTTGAAGCTGATCACGTTCTGCTTGGGCAGGCCATAGATCAGGTCCATGCTGACCGACTTGAAGCCGGTCGCGCGCGCCGCGTCGATCACGAGCTTGGTCTCGTCCACGCTCTGGATGCGGTTGACCGCCTTCTGCACGTCCTCGGCGAAGTCCTGCACACCGACGCTCATGCGGTTGAAGCCGAGGTCCGCGAGCATCTTGACCGTGTCGAAATCGACCTTGCGCGGATCCACCTCGATCGAATACTCACCGTTCGGGACCAGGGTGAAGTGCTCGCGCACCGAAGCCATCAGCTCGCGCATCTCGTCATGCGACAGGAAGGTCGGCGTGCCACCGCCCAGGTGCAGCTGCGTGACCTGCCGGCTGCCCTCGAGGCAGGCCGCCTGCATCGCGATCTCTTTCGCCAGATATTTCAGGTACTTGGCGGAGCGCCCATGATCCTTGGTGATGATCTTGTTGCAGGCGCAGTAGTAGCAGATCGTGTTGCAGAAGGGGATGTGGAAGTATAATGAGAGCGGTTTGCTCACGCCCCCGATCGCTCTTTTCGCCAGCCAGACCTTCAAAGCCTCGGCGTTGAAGGCCTCGACGAAACGGTCGGCTGTCGGATACGAGGTGTATCGCGGACCGTTGATGTCGAAGCGGCGGATGAGCTGCGGATCGAAAAGGAGTTCGTTCTGACTGGTCATTGTCTTGCTGCGCGTGGCACTGCGGCGATGTGTGCTGAACAATGGCAGATCGCCACAAAGATGTGGTTGACGTGGATCAACGGCGCCCGAAGTGGGCGGAATCCATCGATTTGGACTAGGGAATCAAGATTTCGTGCAGATGAAGGCGGCGGTGCCCATCACGGTGAACGGTCTCAAGGCGTCGTGTTCGCAGTGTAACCTCGTGGAGTTGTGCCTGCCGTTCGGAATGTCCGAGCACGACCTCGACCGTCTGGACGAACTGGTGGGCGGGCGGCGCAAGGTCAAGCGCCAGCAAAGCCTCTATCGCGCGGGGGACATCTTCGAGGCGATCTACGCGATCCGCGCCGGATCGTTCAAGACCGACGTGCTGCTCGAGGACGGCCGCGACCAGGTCACCGGCTTCCAGATGACGGGCGAGATCCTCGGCCTCGACGGCATCAGCGCCGAGAGCCACTCCTGCAACGCGATCGCACTCGAAGACAGTGAGGTGTGCGTCATTCCTTACGCCAAGCTCGAGGAACTCTCGCGCGAGGTCGAAGGGCTCCAGCACCAGTTCCACAAGGTGATGAGTCGCGAGATCGTGCGCGACCACGGCGTGATGATGCTGCTGGGCTCGATGCGAGCCGAGGAGCGCCTCGCCGCCTTCCTGCTCAACTTGTCGCAGCGCTTCACCGCGCGTGGATTTTCGGCGGCGGAGTTTCACCTGCGCATGACGCGCGACGAGATCGGCTCTTATCTCGGCCTCAAGCTTGAGACCGTGTCGCGGGCTTTTTCCCGCTTCCAGGAAGACGGGCTGATGAGCGTGCAGCAGAAGCACATCCGCATCCTCGACGCGGCCGGACTGAAGCGCCTGCTGCAACACCATCCGTCCAGCCGCTGACGGGAGCGTCAGCCGGCCTCAGCCGGCCCAAATCGGGGCAAGAAAGCCCGAGGGGTTCTTCGTCAGCGCGACGGACACGATCCAGGCATAGACGGCGACCGCAGCGGCGAAGGCGCTCAGGCGTATCGCCAGCGTCCTGCCCCGCTTCAACGCGAGCGTGCCGAGCACGATGTAGCCCAGCAGCCCGAAGACCTTCGCCGTCACCCAGGCGGCGACGAAGGGATACTGTTCGATCATCACCGCCAACACGAGGGCGCTGCCCAGCAACAGGGTGTCGACAAGGTGCGGCAGGATGCGCGTCAGCCGGTGCCGCAGCAGGGCGCTACCGCTCAGCATCCAGGCCCCGCGCAGCAGAAACCCCATTGCGCTCAGCACGACGCAGGTGACGTGCAGATGCTTCACTGCCAGATACATGCTCTTTCCTCTTCAGGCCGCGCGCAGGGATTCGAGCCCTGCGCGACGACAGCCGCGTTAAAATTGCGTCTCACTACGGAAATGGAGATCGCTCGCAATGCCCAACCCGCCGGTCGACATACCCGCGCTGCTGCGTCGCATCCCGCTTTTCAGCGAGTTGTCGGATGAGGACCTCGAGCGCGTGCTGCGCTACGCGCGCGAGAAGCGACTCGCGCGCGGCGAGATGCTGTTCCAGCGCGGCGACCTTCCGCACGGTTTCTACTTCCTCGTCAGCGGCCAGGTCAAGCTCGCATTCTCTTCGTCGCAGGGAACCGAGAAGGTGGTCGAGATCCTGGGGCCGATGCAGAGCTTTGGCGAGGCGGTGATGTTCATGAACCGCCCCTACCCCGTCTTTGCCGAAGCGCTGAGCGAAAGCGTGCTGCTGCACGTGGGTCAGGCAGTCGTCACCGAACTGATCGAAAAGGATTCGAAGTTCGCCCTCAAGCTGCTCGCAGGCATGTCCGCGCGCATGCACGGCCTGGTCAGCGACGTGGAGACCTATTCCCTGCGCTCCAGCGTGCAGCGTGTGATCGGCTATCTGCTGCAGCAGGCCGACAGCGACAAGCCGTGCGAATTTGCCCTGCCGACGAGCAAGCAGGTGATCGCCTCGCGCCTCAACCTGACGCCGGAGACGCTGTCGCGCATCTTCCACGAACTCGCCGAGAACGGCCTGATAACCGTCCACGGCAAGTACATCAGCCTGCACGACCCCACCCGCCTCGCCCGTTATCAGAGCTGAGCGCCCGGCCCCTGCCCGCTAGGGCTCGAGGACGTAGGTTCCCGGCGCCTTGGCCAATTCGTGGAACGCTGGCGTCGTCACAGCGCGCGCGTCGACGAGTTCGCCGGCGCGCGGCCCGAGCCAGGCCATCCAGTCCTCCCACCAGCTGCCCTGGCGCTCCTCGCTGCGGCTGCGCCAATCGTCCGCAGTGTCCGACCGATGTGCGTTCGCTGCCCAGAACTGGCGCTTCGGTGGTGACACGACCGGATTGACGATGCCCAGGATGTGCCCCGAGCTCGACAGCACGAAACGCTTGTCTCCGGTCACGTGGTTGTTGATGCGGAAGGTCTGGCGCCAGGGGGCGATATGGTCATCCACGGCGGAGACCGCATACAGCGGTTGTACGATGCGCGACAGGTCGAGGGCCTCGCCCGCGACGACGAGCGCGCCCGGCTGGATCAGCCGGTTGTTCAAGTAGAGCTCGCGCAGGTACCACGAATGCATGGCCTGCGGCATGCGCGTGGTGTCCATGTTCCAGTAGAGAACGTCGAAGGGGGGCGGCGTTTCCCCGTACAGCCAGCCATGCACCACGTAATGCCAGATAAGGCTGTTCGAGCGCAGCAGCCGGAAGGCTGACGCCATTTCCTTGCCGTCCAGATAACCGGTGCGCTCCATCCCTTCGCAGATGTAGCGCACGCTGGCTTCGTCGATGAAGACCTCGATATCCCCCGGCTTGTGAAAATCGACCAGGGTCGTGAACAGGGTCCAGCTGGAAACGGGCACCTCCTCCGGCTTGAACCTGCGGTTGAGCCAGGCCATGTACATCGTCAATGCGGTCCCGCCGATGCAGTAGCCGGCGGCGTGCACCCGTGACGCCCCCGACATCGTGCGCGCGACCTCCACCGCCGCATGCACCCCCTCGAGCAGATAGTCGTCGAAGCGCACGTCGCGCATCGAGGCGTCGGGGTTCTTCCAGCTGGTGATGTAGACGTCCAGCCCCTGATCGAGCAGGAAGCGGATCATGCTCTTCTTGGGCACGAGATCGAGCACGTAGAACTTGTTGATCCACGGCGTCACGATCACTACCGGCTCCGCATGCACCTTTCCGCGAGTGGGGGCGTAATGGATGACTTCGAGCAGGCGGTTGCGGAACACGACCGCGCCCGGCGTCGTCGCAAGGTTTTCACCAACGCGGAAGTCCTGCGGATCGGTCATCCGCACGTTGCCCGCTTGAATATCTCCGAGAAAGTTCTGGAAGCCCTTGATCAGGCTGTCGCCCTTGCTCTCCAGCGCCTTGCGCAAGGCCACCGGATTGGCGAACAGGTAGTTGGACGGCGCCACGGCATTGAGCCAGTTCCGCCACCAGAATGCGGCCCGACGGCGCTCCTTGTTCGACAGGCCGGGCGTGTCGTAGAGCATGTCCTGCGCATGGTGGGTAAAGGCGAGATACCACTCCTTCACCAGATCCCACGTCGCAGACTCGGTCCACGCGGGATCCGTGAAACGGTCATCGTCCTCGTTCGGCCGGATCGGGTCGTTGCTGGGCACCCCCAGCAGCCTGTCCCAGCTGTGCCACTGCAGTCGCCAGAGATCGGACGACAGCGCAGCCATCCGCTCGGCGAGCTCCTGTGGATGAGCCAGCCAGGCGAGTTGCGCGTGCACGATCGGAGCCATGAGGCCGAGCGGATCCATCGAGCCTTCCACGCTGTCATGTATCCGGTGCAGCGTCTGATGAACGACCTCACCCGGGCTCAGCGGATCGCGCTTGCGCCTCGATTCTCCCTGCCCCTTGCGGGCCGAACCCGTCGCCTTGTTCATGTCGGATGTCTCCTTGCCTTACGTTCAGCCAAGCACATACCGCTGCCCCGGCTCGGGAATCACCGGAGCCGGCCATGCCAGGGTCGACTCGATGACCCCTGCAAACGCCAAGGCCGCGGCCGCCTCCCCATGTACCACGAAGGTCTTCCGCGGCGCGATGCGCAAGTGCCGCAGCCAGTCGAGCAGCGCGCGTTGATCGGCGTGCGCTGACAGGCCGCCGATGGTGTGAATGGTCGCGCGAACCGGGATACGTTCGCCAAACAGCGTGACGACACGCGCCCCATCCACCAGACGCCGGCCGAGCGTGCCCGCCGCCTGGAAGCCGACGATGACGATGGCGCATTCCGGGCGGTCGAGGTTGTAGCGCAGATGATGCCTGATGCGGCCGGCCTCGCACATGCCCGAGGCGGACAGGATCACCAGCCCGCCACGGCAGCCGTTGAGCGCGATGGACTCCTCCACGTCCTGCACGAAGCGCAGCTTGAAGCGATCGCGATGCGCCTGCGCCCAGCGGTAGAGCTCGCGCGTTTCGGCATCCCACAGGGCCTCGTGCCGCACGGTCAGCTCGGTCACGGCCGACGCCATCGGCGAGTCGACGACCACCTCCAGGCGCTCGAGCCGGCCCGAACGCACCAGATCGGCCAGCACGAACACGAGCTCCTGCGTGCGCCCCACCGCGAAGGCAGGAATGATCACGTTGCCGCCGCCAGGCCTGAGGGTCCGCGTGAGCACGCGGGTGAGTTCGTCGAGCGTTTCGGACATCGGCCGATGCAAACGGTTGCCGTAGGTCGATTCGACGCAGAGCACGTCGGCATGTTCGACAAGCGCCGGATCGCGCAGCACCGGCCTCAAGGGCTGGCCGAGATCGCCGCTGAACACGACCCTGCGCGTCGTGCCGCCCGCGGCAAGGTCAACCTCGATGAAGGACGAGCCGAGAATGTGGCCCGCATCGCGAAAGCGGCATCGCACGCCCTTGTGCGGCTCGAAGGCGGCGTCGTAATCGACGGCGCGCAGTCGCGACAGGCTGACCCTGGCCTGCTCCACGGTGTAAAGCGGCGCAAGGTCCCAGCCACGCCGCGCATGCCGCTGCCGATCGTGGCGGTTCGCCCATTCCGCTTCCTTTTCCTGGATGTGTGCGGAATCGAGCAGCATCACCCCAAGCAGGTCGACCGTCGCCCTCGTCGCATAGATCGGCCCCTTGTAACCCAGCGCCACCAGGCGCGGGAGCAGGCCGGAGTGATCGAGATGGGCATGCGTGAGCAACACGAAGTCGATGGCTGCGAGGTCGAAATCGAGCGCCCTGAGATTCTTCAGGTTCGCATCGCGGCCACCCTGAAAAAGCCCGCAGTCGACGAGAAAGCTACCCGATTCGCACTTCACGCGCGTGCACGAGCCGGTTACTTCGCCCGCTGCGCCAAGGAAAGTCAGTTCCATCTGCGACGTCCTCCGGTCGGTGTGCAGGGTGATTCGCCCGACGTTTGACAGGCGTCAAGCGTGCCGCCCCGCATTCGATGGCTATAATGAACCGGCATTCACACTAACAAGGGACCCACGCAATGTTCAAACATTTCCTCGTGCCTACGGACGGATCGGCCTTGTCGGAGGGTACTGTGGCACGTGCCGTGTCGTTTGCGAAGGAGGCCGGCGCCCGTATCACCTTCTTTTATGCTCAGCCCGATTTCCCGATGCCGATCTATGGCGAAGGCGCGCTGATCGACCCGACCACGCCCGAACAGTTCGCGAAGGCTGCTGCCGCCGAAGCCGATCAGATCCTGCAGCGTGCAAAGGCGCTGGCCGATGCGGAAGGCGTGGCCTCCGATACGGACTCGGTGGTGAATGAGGTGCCTTACGAGGCGATCATCGATGCTGCGGACCGCCACAGCTGCGACCTGATCTTCATGGCGTCGCACGGCCGCCGCGGCATCGCTGGCCTGCTTCTGGGCAGCGAAACCCAGAAGGTGCTCACCCACAGCAAGACGCCGGTGCTGGTCTATCGTTGAGTCGGCGCACGCAAGCGCGCGCCGATGGCGGGCGCACAGACAGGAACGGCCCGTTTTGCGGGCCGTTCCTGTCTTGTGGTCAGTGAGCGGGTTGGTTCAGCTCTCTGGCCGGGCGCTGCAGGAAGATCGTGGTGAGGCTCGAGGCGGCACAGACCAGCCAGAAGCCGAGAAAGCCGATCGAATACGTCGCCAGTGCGCTGTAATGCACCGGCTGACCGAATAGATACAGTTCCTGAGGGTCTATCACCGTAAAGAAGACCGCTTCGGCCAGCGCGGCGACGAGAAACGACGGCCACAGAACGAGTATCCACTTCATCATCTCGACACCCCTTTCAAGCGACGCACTTCCGGTCTTACCGACCCAGGCTGGCGTTGCGTTCGTCTTCGGCAATATGCCGCTTGGCAAACCGGTACAGATACACGCCCATCACGATGATGAAGCCGATCGTTGACAGGCTGAGCAGTCCGATATCGGTGGTGAGCAGTTCATTGAGGGCCATGGTACACCTCCTTCTACATGCGACGGTTTAGGAACTGGATGGATCGATCCTGATTTCCGTCTCTGTCGGGAGGTATGCGGACCCGTTCATGCGCCAGTTGCGGGACTCGTCTTCTATCTGCAACAGCCAGCGGCCGGTGCCGAGGGCGCTCAAGTTCCCCTCGAACACGCCTTCCACCCCGCTCAGCGTCAACACTTGGTCGGATCCGCCGCGGGTCGGATGGGCAACCGTCACAATGATCCTTTCAGGAAGGCTGGAGCGATCGGCCGCCGCCAGTTCGACCCGCAGCGTCTCGGCGCGAATGCGGACGTTTGCGGAGAGGCCGAGTTCGCGCGCCCGCTCGGTACGCCCGATGGTCTGCACGATCGCCTTGCCTTCCTTGTAGTAATCATCGACGACAAGGCCATCCCAGGTCTTCACCGCAATCACCAGGGTAATGAAACCGGCGATCACGGCGGTCGCCGGCAGGGCGATCAGAAACCATGGCCAGCCTTGCTTGTACCAGCGCGGGTTGTTGCGTTCAGTCAAGACAGTACTCATATCAGCGGGGGAACAGGAAGGTGGTCTTTTCGTGCACGCTCAGCGAGGGATCGTCTTCGGCCCTCACGTCAAACGCAATGTCGTTGGCGCCGGGTTTGCCAGCGTCGTACGGAACGAGGATCCGCAGCGTCACCGCCTCGGTGGCCGCCGCGCCGACCTGAACCCGCGTCTCGCCATCGATCTTCACGCCTTCAAGGCCGGACACCGCAAAGTCGAAGCTGCGGGGCGACTCGGTCATGTTCATGACCTGCAGCCGATAGACGTTCTCGATCATGCCGTCCTCGACCTCCCGGGCCAGCGAAGCCCGGTCGCGGATCACGTCCACCCGCAGCGGTTCGCGCATTGCAAGCCCCCACACGAAGCCGATACACACCAGCGCGAGGATCGCGCCATACAGCAGCGTGCGCGGACGCATCACGTGAGCGATGATGTCCTTCGTCCCCCAGTGCTGGCGGAGGGCGTTCTCGGTCGAATAGCGGATCAGGCCCCGCGGGTAGTTCATCTTGTCCATGACGTCATCGCAGGCGTCGATACAGGCTGCGCAGCCGATGCATTCGTACTGCAGCCCCTTGCGGATGTCGATGCCGGTGGGACACACCTGGACGCAGATGCCGCAATCGATACAGTCACCCTTGCCCACGCTCCTTGGGTCGACGCCCTTCCTGCGCGTGCCGCGCGGTTCACCGCGCTCGTCGTCATAGGTGATGACCAGCGTGTCCGCATCGAACATCACGCTCTGGAAACGCGCATAGGGGCACATGTACTTGCACACCTGCTCGCGCATCACGCCGGCGAACAGATAGGTGAAGCTGCCGTAGAACAGGATCCAGAAAAGCTCCCACGGCCCGAAACCGAAGCTTGACACCGACTGCAGGAGTTCCTTGAGCGGCGAGAAGTAGGCGACGAAGGTGAAGCCCGTCCACAGCGACACGAGCGCCCACGCGCCGTACTTGGCGCTGCGAACGGCGAACTTGCGTCCGCTCATCGGCGCCTCGTCGAGCTTCTTCTGCTTGTTATGGTCGCCCTCGATCTTCTGTTCGATCCACATGAAGATTTCCGTATAGACCGTCTGCGGACAGGCGTAGCCGCACCACAGCCTGCCGGCCACGGCAGTGAAGAAAAACAGCGCGTAGGCCGAGATGATCAGGAGTATGGCGAGAAAGAACACGTCCTGCGGCCAGAACACCCAGCCGAAGATGTAGAACTTGCGCTCGGTCAGGTGGAACAGCACCGCCTGCCGGTCGTTCCAGGTCAGCCACGGCAGGCCGTAGAAAACGATCTGGGTAATCCACACCAAGGCCCACCGCCACTTGGCGAACACACCGGTCACTGCGCGGACGTAGAGCTTCTTGCGCGCCGCGTAGAGAACCTCATCATGCTCTTGCGAGTTGCTCGGCTCGACCGTTCGCTTGGGGGGGGCGTTGTTCATGATCGTTTTATTAGTGGATACTAAATTAGTGCAAACGAAACATCCCCGGAGGTTTCCCTCCGGGGCCAAGAACGCTTACTTCTTGTTCAGACCGACGACATAAGCAGCCAGCAGGTGAACCTTGTCCTCGCCGAGGAACTCGCCGAACTTCGGCATCTGGTTGTTGCGCCCGTTGGTGACCGTCTCGATGATCGTCGCCTCCGACGAGCCGTACAGCCAGGCCTTGTTGGTCAGGTTGGGCGCACCCATGGCGACGTTGCCCTTGCCGTCGGCACCATGGCAAGCCACGCAGTTTGCCTGGAACAGGTCAGCACCACGCTGCGCACGCAGGGAGTCATGTGCCAGACCGGAGAGCGAACGGACGTAGTTGGCGACGTCCTTCACGCCTTCACCGCCCAGGGCAGGTCCGAACGGAGGCATCACCCCCATGCGCCCCTGGAGGATCGTCGTCTTGATGGTCGCCGCCTCGCCGCCCCACTGCCATTCATCGTCGGTCAGGTTCGGGAAGCCCTTCGCGCCCTGCGCCGCCGAGCCGTGGCACTGCGCACAGTAGGTCAGGAACATACGCTGGCCCATCGCCTTGGCTTCCGGATCCGCGGCGACCGCTGCGAGGTCCATGTCCTTGTACTTGGCGAAGATCGGGCCGTACTTCTCGTTGGCCGCCTTCATTTCCGCCTCGTACTGCGCACGCGCGCCGCGCTCCTGATTGGTCGTTCCGAAGCCCGGATAGATGATCAGGTAGACGATCGCAAAGGCGATGGTGATCCAGAACAGATACATCCACCAGCGCGGCAGCGGGTTGTTGTACTCGGCAAGCGTCTCATCCCAAACATGCCCATGCAACTGCGCCGGCCCTGATTCCCGCTTCGTCATGTTCGACACCAGCACGAACACGCAGAACAGGATGCTCAAGGCGACGATCGCCATCACATAGACGTTCCAGAAACCGCTGATAAAGTCAGCCATTTTGTCTTCCTTCTTGTTCTTGCCGGCCGCCCGCGGCCGGCAGGTCGTCTTCGTTCAGAGGCAGGCGCGCCGCTTCATCGAACCCGGCCTTGGCATGCCGGCTGTATGCCCAGAAACAGATGCCAAGGAAGGACAGCAGTCCCATTACGGTGACGATGCTGCGAAAGTCGTTGATATCCACGGCGAACTCCCCTTACTTCACGTTCTGCAGCGCCAAGCCCATGCCCTGAAGGTAGGCGACCACGGCGTCGAGCTCGGTCTTGCCGGCAACTGCGGCGGGCGCAGCGGCAATTTCCTCTTCGCTGTACTTGTGCAGACCGACCTTGTTGAGCGCGCGCATGCGGTCCTGGATGTCGTCGGCCTTCGCCGGACGGTTCAGCCACGGGAACGCAGGCATGTTCGACTCGGGAACGACGTCGCGCGGATTGAGCAGGTGCACACGATGCCATTCGTCCGAATAGCGACCGCCGACGCGTGCCAGGTCCGGACCGGTGCGCTTGGAGCCCCACTGGAACGGGTGGTCGTAGATGTACTCACCCGCCACCGAGTAGTGACCGTAGCGCTCGGTCTCGGCGCGGAACGGACGGATCATCTGCGAATGGCAGTTGTAGCAGCCTTCGCGGATGTAGATGTCGCGACCGACGAGACGCACCGCATCGTAAGGCTTCACCTGCAGCTGGTTGCCCTTGTTGTCGATTGGCGTGGTGGTCGAGTGCTGGAAGAACAGCGGCACGATTTCCAGCAGACCGCCCACGCTGACGGTCAGCAGCGTGAGAACGATCAGCAGGAAGACGTTACTCTCGATCTTTTCGTGCTTCGATTGAGCCATCTTGTTTTTCTCCGGTTATCAGTGAGCGGCCGCAGGCGCGAGCACCGGCGCGTTGTAGGCCTTCTCACCCGCGATGGTCTTCACCATGTTGTAGAACATGATGACCATGCCGGTCAGGAACAGGACGCCGCCGATGAAGCGGATCGTCCAGAACGGGTAGCTCGCCTTGACGCTCTCGACGAAGGAGTAGGTCAGCGTGCCGTCCGGGTTGGTTGCGCGCCACATCAGGCCCTGCATCACGCCGGCGATCCACATCGACGCGATGTAGAGCACGACGCCGATGGTGGCGACCCAGAAGTGGGCATTGACCAGCTTCACGCTGTACATCTCGGCCTTGCCGTAGAGGCGCGGCAGCAGGAAGTAGATCGAACCGATCGACACCATCGCGACCCAGCCCAGCGCACCCGAGTGCACGTGGCCGACCGTCCAGTCGGTGTAGTGCGACAGCGCATTGACTGTCTTCACCGACATCATCGGGCCTTCGAAGGTCGACATGCCGTAGAAGGACAGCGAGGTGATGAGGAACTTCAGGATCGGGTCGGTGCGCAGCTTATGCCAGGCGCCCGACAGGGTCATGATGCCGTTGATCATGCCACCCCAGGACGGCGCCAGCAGGATCAGCGAGAACACCATGCCGACCGACTGGGTCCAGTCCGGCAGCGCGGTGTAGTGCAGGTGGTGCGGACCCGCCCACATGTAGGTGAAGATCAGCGCCCAGAAGTGAACCACCGACAGGCGATACGAGTACACCGGGCGCTCGGCCTGCTTCGGGACGAAGTAGTACATCATCCCGAGGAAGCCTGCGGTCAGGAAGAAGCCCACGGCGTTGTGCCCGTACCACCACTGAATCATCGCATCCTGCACGCCGGCATAGGCCGAGTAGGACTTCATGCTGGAGAACGAGACCGGGATCGCCGCACTATTGACGATGTGCAGCAGCGCAACCGTCAGGATGAAGGCGCCGAAGAACCAGTTGGCCACATAGATGTGCGACACCTTGCGCTTGGCGATGGTGCCGAAGAACACGATGGCGTAGGACACCCACACCACGGCGATCAGCAGGTCGATCGGCCACTCGAGCTCGGCGTACTCCTTGCCCTGCGTGTAGCCCAGCGGCAGCGTGATCGCGGCGAGCAGGATGACGAGCTGCCAGCCCCAGAACGTGAAGGCAGCCAGCCCCGGTGCGAACAGCCGGGTGTGGCAGGTGCGCTGGACGACGTAGTAGGACGTCGCAAAAAGCGCACAGCCGCCGAAGGCGAAGATCACCGCGTTCGTATGAAGCGGACGGAGCCTGCCGAAATGCAGGAATTCGTGCACGTTCAGTTCGGGCCACACGAGCTGTGCCGCGGCGATGACGCCGACCAGCATGCCCACGATGCCCCACACCACCGTCATGATGGAGAACTGGCGCACGACTTTATAGTTATAAGTCGCTTGCGATTGCATGTGAGTCACCTCTTCTATTTAAAACCCTTTCAATTCACGTCCCTGCGCCGCAAATGCACACGCGCCGCAAAACCGCCGCCAGCATACCGCGGGGTCGGGCCCACAATTTGATACAGATCAACATTGTATTGCAGTGCGGCAGCGGGCGGAAGCGCCAAACGGCTTGGATACAGGGACGGCAAGAGCCTGGGAGGGACGCGCGCATCCGATCGCATGTCTCGAGGATGGATACGGCGGGATCGCAAGACCAAAAAAAAGGGTGCGTCAGAACGCACCCCCAACCCCAACAGAGAGACAAACATTTCCGGCCTCGCCCTTCGGCAAGCGCTTTCGAACGAAACCGGAAGCACGGGCGAATTCTGCCCGCCCCACGGAATTACGTATTGACCTAGGTCAACGGAATCGGTCAGGTGCCTCGTCATGGAGCTTTTTCGGCGGAATTCTTCGCCTTCGAGTCGATTTCACGCACGTTCGGTTCATCGCGGTCGTCAAGCAGCAGGCGGTAGGCAGGCCCCTCTAGATCGTCGTACTGCCCATTGCGCAACGACCACCAGAACAGGCCGCCGATGATGAACACCAGGATGACCGAAACCGGGATCAGCAGATAGAGGCTTTCCATGACTGTCCTTCAGTCGGCAGCCGGCAGGCGCTGCAGACGCATCGCATTGAGCACGACCAGCAGGGAACTGGCCGCCATGCCGATGCCTGCCATCCAGGGCGTGACCAGCCCCGCCATGGCGAGCGGCACGGAAGTGAAATTGTAGGCAAACGACCACCACAGGTTCTGCCGGATCACGCGCAGCGTCTTGCGCGAGACGCGGATGCCGCGCCCCAGCCCGGCCAGATTCTCGCTGAGCAGCACGATATCGGCCTGGTTGCGGGCCAGGTCTGTACCGCCTCCCATGGCGATCGACACATGGGCCTGGGCCAGCACCGGCGCATCATTGACACCGTCACCGACCATCGCCACCACGGCCGCCGGATCCTGCTGCAGCCGTGCGATGCAGGCCTGCTTGCCTTGAGGGCTGAGACCGCCCTGTGCGTCGCCGATGCCAAGTCCGGCGGCGACACGACCGACGACAGCTGGCGAATCGCCCGACAGCACGGTCATGCGCACGCCTTCGCCGGCGAGTTGGCGAGTGAGTTGCGGCGCTTCGGCCCGGGGCAGATCGGCGAGGCGGAAAAGCGCGACCCAGCCTGTGCGCTCCGCCAGCGCAACGACCGTCCCCTCGCCGGTATCGAAGGACGAAAGCGCCTCCGGCGCTTGGAGTCCGGCACGTTCGCCGACAAAGGCAGGGCGTCCGATCCACAGCGTGAGCGCATCGACCGTCCCGCTCATCCCCTGCCCCGTTTCCGCCTGTAATCCGCTCACTGCTGGCCATGGCAGACCTTGCGCCGCATCGCGCAGGCCGGCTGCGACGGGGTGCTCGGAGCCCTGCTCGATCGCCGCCGCGAGGGCCAGCGCTTCCGACGCCGGGCGTGCGCCGAGCGGCAGCACCTCCTCGACCTTCATGCGGCCATAGGTCAGCGTCCCGGTCTTGTCGAGGACGACATGGTTCGCGTGCGCCAGGGTCTCGATCGCATGCCCGCGCGTCACCAGCACGCCCATGCGCGCGAGCGCATCGGTGGCCACCGTCAGCGCGGTCGGGGTCGCCAGCGAGAGCGCGCACGGACAGGCCACGACCAGCACCGACACGAACACCCACAAGGCGCGCTGCGGATCGATGAAATACCAGGCGATGCCGGTCGCCGCCGCCAGCCCGAGCAGCACCACGATGAACACCACCGCGACACGATCGGAGAGCGCGCCGATGCGCGGCTTCTCTGTCGCCGCGCGCTCCATCAGGCGGCGGATGGCCGCTAGCCGCGTGCCGTCTCCAACCTGCTCGACGCGGTACACAAGCGGACTCGACACATTGATGCTGCCCCCGGTGAGGGGCGCACCGGCCGCCTTCGGCACCGGCCGGCTCTCGCCGGTGAGCAGGGCCTCATTGACCTCGCCGACGCCGTCGATCACCACGCCGTCGGCGGCGACCGTCTCGCCTGGGCGCACGCGCAGCACGTCGCCGGGCGCAAGCTCGGAAACGGGCACCCGCTCGCCCTCTTGCGCCGGCCAGGCAGCGAGCCGCTCGGCGAAGGCGGGAAGCACCTTGCCGAGTTCTTCCACGCCGCGCACCGCGCGCTGACGCGCGATCATTTCCAGGTAGCGCCCGCCGAGCAGGAAGAAGACAAACATCGTGACGGAATCGAAATACACCTCCGGCCCGTCCGTCAGCGTCGCCCAAAGGCTGGCGAGGAAGGCGCTGCCCACGCCCAGCGCCACCGGCACGTCCATGCCGAGCCGGCGCAGCCGGATGTCGCGCACCGCGCGCTGGAAGAACGGCGCCGCCGAATACAGCACCACCGGCAGCGTCAGCAACAGACTGGCCCAGCGCAGCAGCAGCTCGATGTCCCAGCTCATGTCGCCCTCACCCGCCACGTAGACGGGGAAGGCGTACATCATCACCTGCATCATGCCGAAGCCGGCGACGAATACCCGCCACAGCATCGAGCGCCGTTCCTTGTGCGCGATCTGCTCGGAACGCTCCGCATCGTAGGGGTAGGCGCGATAGCCGATCGCCTGCACCGCAGCGAGGATGTCCGATAGCTTGATGCGGCGCACGTCCCAGCGCACGCGCGCGCGGCGGGTAGCGTAGTTGATCTGGATTGCCGACACGCCGGGCTGGCGCGCCACGTGCTGTTCGTTGAGCCAGACGCAGGCGGCGCAGGTGATCCCCTCGAGGATCAGCGAAGCTTCGCGCTCGTGTTCGCCCACCGGGCGCACGAAGCTCTTCTGGAAATCGGGGTGATCGAACAGGCCGAGTTCCTGCAGCTCGGCCGGCATCGCCTCGCGCCGCGACTCGGGCATTGCGTCGCGATGACGGTAGTAATCCACGAGACCGCTATCGACGATGGACTGCGCGACCGCCTCGCAGCCGACACAGCACATGCGCCGCTGGCGCCCATCGATGCGCACGTAGTGGCGGGTGTCGGGCGGGATGGGCAGTCCGCAGTGATAGCAATCGGCGTCATCCGCGACCGCATCGGCGGCCGCGTCGACAGGCGGCAGTTGGGCAGTGTTCATCGACGGCAATGCAAAACCGCCCCGGGCGGCCGGGCCATCCGGGGCGGACTGTAAGGATGATGATGCGCACTTTTAGCACATTTCACCCCTGCCAGCCATTGCACTGCAACATGGCTGCATCCGGGTGACGCGGACACTCGCCAGGCCTCGCTTCTCGCCCGGGCGCCTATTTCGCCGCCATGCGGATCGCGCCGTCGAGCCGGATGACTTCCCCATTCAGGTAGCTGTTCTCGATGATGTGGCGCACCAGCGCCGCAAATTCCGCCGGCTTGCCCATGCGCGACGGAAACGGCACGGTGCGGCCGAGCGAATCCTGTACCTCCTGCGGCATGCCCATCAGCATTGGCGTTTCCATGATGCCCGGGGCGATCGTCATGACACGGATGCCGAAGCGCGACAGCTCGCGCGCGACCGGCAGCGTGAGTCCGACGACGCCGGCCTTCGACGCCGCATAACCGGCCTGGCCGACCTGACCGTCGAAGGCGGCGATGGAAGCGGTGTTCACGATCACGCCGCGCTCGCCCGCCTCGTCCGGCGCCGACTTGCTCATGACGTCGGCGGCCAGGCGCAGCATGTTGAACGTGCCGATAAGGTTGATCCCCACCGTACGCGCGAAGGATTCCAGCCGATGCGGCCCCTCCTTGCCCACCACCTTCTCGGCCGGCGCCACGCCGGCGCAGCAGACGAGCCCGCGCAGGCCACCGAAGCGCGCCACCGCCGCGTCGATCGCCGCCTGTGCGCTGGCCCCGTCGGTGACGTCGGTGGCGACGAAGGCCGCCGACGCACCGAGTTCGCCGGCGACGGCCTCGCCCGCTTCACGATTGACGTCGGCAATCACCACACTGGCGCCGCCCTCCACCAGCATGCGCGCCGTGGCCGCCCCCAAACCCGACCCGCCACCGGTCACGACGAACACTCCGCCTTGCATCTTCATTCCACTCTCCTCTCTCCTCGTCCGCCGCCGACGGCGGACATCGAAGCGCGAACATATTTCCAGTTTACGTAAACGTCAACATAAAACCGTGGGTGCTGCGCCGCGCTGAGCGATCGCCAACTCGGCAATCGCGTTGAACCGTGACCGCAGCGCATCCGCGATCATCTCTGTGTCGGCGCCGCGACCCCGGCGCGCAGGCGCTGAACGATGCCCAGGGTCCACACGAAGAAGACGATCAGCACCACGCCCTCGACCGCCATCGCCGCCTGCACGCCGATCTGCGCCGCCAGCAGACCGGCCAGCAGTCCGCCGATGGCATCCAGGCCGAAGCGTGTCGAACTGAAAAACGACACCACCCGCCCGCGCAGATGATCGGGCGCGGCACTCTGCAACAGCATGTTGACGCCGACATTGCACACCGAGATGCCGAAGCCGACCGCTGCCATCGCCACCAGCGCGACCGGCATCCGCGTGTTGTAAGAGAACGCCACCAGGGCCAGCGCGCTGACACCGGCACCGCCCACGACCACCTTCACCAGGCTCCTGAGGCGCTGCCGCGTGGCGAGGAAGATCGTGCCGAGAAAGGCGCCCGCGCCGGCGGCGCCCCACAGCCAGCCCAGCACACGGGCGTCACCGCCGAACACGTCCTTGGCGAACACCGGCAGCAGCACGGCATAGCTCGATGCGGTGATGTTCACCACGGCGAGGATCAGGATCTGCATGCGTGCGGTGTAGGTCGTCCACACATAGCGCAGCCCTTCGCGGAAGACCTCGCCGATCGAGCCCTGTGCGCGCGGTGAAGCCGGCATGCGAATACGTGACACGCCGAGCGCCAGCGCCGAGAAGGACAGCGCGTTGATCGCGAAGCACAGCGCCTCGGAGGTCAGCCCCAGAAGCAGGCCGGCGAGCGGCGGCCCGATGAAGCGGCCGGAATTGAACAGCATCGCATTGAGCGCCAGCGCATTGGGCAGGTCGGCGCGGTCATCGACGAACACGCCGATCTGCGACTGGCGCAAAGGGGTATCGAAGGCGTTGAGCAGCCCCAGCGCCACCGACATCGCGATGATGAGGGCCGGCCCGATCGCATCGAGCGCGGTCAGCGCGGCCAGGCTGGCCGCCTGTAGCGCGAGCAGCCCCTGCACCAGGATCAGCAGCCGGCGCTTGTCGCGGCGGTCGATCCACGCGCCGGCCAGCGGCCCCACGATCAGGATGGGCAGGAGCGCGGCGAAGGTGGTCACCCCGAGCAGCGCCACCGAGCCGGTCAGGCGATAGATCAGCCAGGACAGGGCCACCTGCTGGATCCACGAGCCAAGCACGGAGATCGCCTGGCCGCCGAAGTAGAAGCGGAAGTTGCGGTGGCGCAAGGCCCGCACCGCGGCGGGCCACACCCCCGACTCACCCGCTTGCGGCGAGCGCGAGGAACTCAAATCGACTCCATGATCCGATCGGCCGGCAGGGCACACTCACAGCGCAAGCGACAGTCCTTTTGGATGAAACGCCTCGTAGCCGCGTGCCTTCTGGTCAGCGGCATCGCTCCAGCGGGCGGTCGTCGCGGTGAGATAGTTGAAGTGCAGAAGCGGCTTGCCCGCGGCGGCATGCGACCCAAGCAGCAAGTCGATGGCTCGCGCATGGGGATGACGGAAGACGGCGCCCGACGTCGACACCATATAGTGCTGGCATCGCAGCTTGGCAAGCAGCGTCTCGCTGACGTTCGCCACGCTGCCATGGTGCGCCAGCTTGAAGCCGGTGAGCGCCAACCTGCCGCCCCGCCCGGACAGGAGCTGATCGATCGAGGCCTCGAGTACCGACGGCCAGGCATCGCCCGCCAGCAGGAAGCGGACCTTGGGCGCATCCTTCGGGTACTCCAGCAACAGCGCGATGCTGCTGCCGTTGGCCGGGCTCTTGTCGCCACCGAAGGCCGCATCGGCGCCCGCCTCGCCGTCGCTGCGGCCAAGGGTGTCGTCCAGATCTTGCGCGAGGTCGCGACCGAGCGGGTCGGGCACTTCGTATCGGCCGTCCTCCGCCGCCGCGGATAGTTCCTCTTCCTCCTCGCCCAGCACGTCGCCCAGCGGGCGCAGGTTGCGCGCCGCCTCGAGCAGGCTGCGCAAGGCGGCCTCGTCGCCGGACTTCACGCCGGCTTCCTCGAGCGCCTCGCGCCACTCGTCCTTGAGTTCGAGCAGGCGCTCGTGATCGGGGGACAACAGCGTCAGCCGGCAGTTTCCGCCCAGTTCGACCACCGGCAGCGCCCCTGCCTTGCGATCGATGGCCGCCAGCGCGGAAGGCAGGCCGGCATTCCACACCGGCTTGCCGACGCGTGCCTCGTAGTCGGCGATCAGCAGGCCGAGGAATTCGCCCTGCAGGGCGCCCAAGGGCTCGCCGGCGGGATCGGGCACCGCGTTAAGCTGGTCGCGGCCGTTGAACCAGATGCGCTCGAAACGGCACTTCAGCACCTCCGCATCCTGCAGCAGGCGCACCACGCCCTCGATGTGATCGCCGTCGATATGCGTGACCACCAGCAGCTCGAACACCCGATCGTCCTCGGGCAGGTGCAGGATGCGCTCGCGCAGCGCCGGATAGGTGTGCGCCGGACCGCCGTCGATCAGGATGCGATGCACCTCGCTTCCGGTGCCGTATTCGATCCACAGGCAATCGCCGTGCGCGGCAGGCAGCATCTCGATGCGAAACA
Source organism: Thauera sp. (assembly GCA_017302295.1). Taxonomy (GTDB): domain Bacteria; phylum Pseudomonadota; class Gammaproteobacteria; order Burkholderiales; family Rhodocyclaceae; genus Thauera. The sequence continues at coordinate 32,445 of JAFLDS010000006.1, forward strand.
TGGGGCGCTCCTTTCAGGAAAGCGGGGGTTCGGGCGCACTGGCGCGCGGCGCAAGGTGCCACTCGGCATCGCCCAGGGCGACCAGGCACAGCGCCATCAGGTAGCCGCGTGCGAGCATGCGCCGGCGCACGCGCCGCATCAAGCTGCCGAAGTCGGTGTCGGGCATCTCGGTCGCCACCAGCTCGGCGACGAGTTCGCGCGCAAGCGGCGCTGCATGGCGCCCCAGCACCTGCGCCAGCGTGCCGACCACGATCGCCGCATGCAGCGACTGAAACTGGCGGGCCAGCTGCACGTAGCCGCTATCGGTTTCCGCACCGGTGAGGCAACCCAGCAGCAGCACGATGGGGCCGGGGTCACGCTCGTCCGGATTGACGTACTGTGCGCTGAGTTGACCGAGGCTCAGGCGCCCCAGCCGTGGCGGCAGCGTCTCGGCTCCGATCTGCAGAAAATCGAGATTGGCATCGACATCATGGTGCGGCATGGCCAGCAGCAAGGGCGGGTGCTGCACCATGGCGGCCTTCCACTGCGGCCAGTTCTCGGCCATCACCGCGTTGGCGAAGCGGCCCTGCAAGGCGGCCGCGGTCGCCTCGCGCTCCGCCTGCGGAACCTTCTCGCTGCTGGCGAAGACCACGCTGTCCAGCGGTCGAAGCGCGCGCCGATGCGTGCTCGGCGCGGAGAGGTTCTGCCCCTGCTCCGGATCGCGACGCTCGATGATCTTGCGCAGAGACCAGAAACCCAGCGGACAGACGGTCGGCCGCCAGTCCTCATCCTCGGGCGCCACCACCGCGCGACTGCAGACGGGGCAGTCCTCGCCCTCGGCGGCCGCCTGCCAGCCTTCGCAGAGGCGCGCATCGTCGGCCGGATAGCCACGGTCGTAGACGAACTCCAGCGGCGTATAGTCGGACGGATCGAGATTGAGCAACTGCAGGCGCGGCCCGGGATCGCGGAAACCCTGAGCGCGCAGCAGGTTGTAGATCGCCGACCCATGCCGCGCCATGTCGCGCAGCAGCCCGCGCACCTCGGCGTCGTCGCCGTCAAGACCCGGAGCGCCTGCAGCGCCCCCCTGTCCCTCGCGCTTGCGCACGAGCGACTTGTCGGCCTTGAACAGCTGCTCGTTCAGCCAGCTCACCGCAACGCGGGCCTTCGACAGGTCGTAGATGCGTCCCCCCGTGCCGTTGAATACCCGCAGACTGGCCGGACCGCAGATCAGGGTGCCGTCGAAGGGCGTGCGGTCGGGCAACTCGATCACCTCGCGCAAGGCGAACTGCACCTTCACCTCGATCTCCTGGCCGGGCGACTCGGCGACGCCGGCCGGCAGCACCGCAGCCCGTAGCTGAACCGCCTCGAAGGCGCGTCCGCGGTAGCGGAACAGGATCAGCGCGGCGACCTCGGTCTCGCCGGCGGGCACCTGCAGCCTGAGGTCGCAATCAGCGGTGCGCGCGCTGCGCTCCGGGGGCAGCCTGAGGCTCGAACTGTCGGTGTGGTCGACGCCCTGGCTGTCGCGCCAGCTCAGCTCCACCGTCAGTTCCAGCCCCGAGGACGGGATTGCCACCTGGGCGATCGGGGCGTCGGCAACGGTCGCCTGCTGTTCGGGCAGGCCGATCCAGCAGCGGATCACGTTCTCTGCACCGCCGACGAAGCTCTTGCGCGGCTTGCCGTCGTTAAGAATGCGCGCCTGCACGCGCCGCGCCTCCTCGACCGCGGGCTGCTGCTGTTGCTGTTGCTGTTGCTGCTGTTGCGGCTCCGCACCGGCGAAGCCGCGCGAACGGACCATGGCGACGCGCACGCTGAGATCGTCGATCAGCTCGATCCGCCCTTGCGCGGCGGTATCCGGTCCGGCGCCCCGATAGGCAGAACCGCCCTGCCCCGCCTGGAACTGCGCCGCCTGCCCCAGCAAGGACAGCAGCCAGAGCTGTTCGGCGAGGGATCGCTGCCGCACGATCCGCGCAACGACCTCGCTGATCAGGCGCGCCATTGGCGCACACGCCAGGATCGCCGCCAGCTGCCCGTCGTCTACAGCGGGGCGCCGGGCCCTCAACTGCTGCTCGATCAACTCGGCGACCGGCCAGTCATCACCAGCGGGGCAAGCAGCGCACAACTCAAGGATGGCGTTGCCCAACACTTCGTTTGCCGGCACCGCTTCGGGCAGGGCCGCGGCCCGCCGATGCCCTTCCTCCACCACCTCGACCACCAGCGCGGCGACCTTCGCGGGCGGGAGCCAGCGCAGGCAATCGAGCGCTGGGGGCGGTTGCTCATCAAACAGCGCTGCGGGCAGGCGATCATGCAGCGCCAGGGCGTCACCGATACGCGCGCTGCCGCGCACCCGCCCCCTCGATGGCGTGGGCGCGGCGTCCGCACGCGCGCCCAGCCCTGCTCCCTGCGCCAGCGGACGCCCTTCCGCATCGGCGACTCCGGTCGCCGCCCAGGCAGTGAGCCGCAGTGCCTGCAAGGCATCCGGCGCCGCGTCCTCGGCATACCGGGCACGTTCGAGCAGCCCGAGCAGATGCTGGTGCATCGCAGGAGGCACCGGACGAATTCGCGCAATGGCCTCATACGCCGCCCAAGGGCTGCCGTAAAACAGCGCCGGCACCTTGGCTGCATCCAGCAACATTCCGTCCAGGGCATCGAAACGGCCCAGACGCGCGAGCACCAGCGCATGCCAGAACGGCGCAACCGGCGTCGGCTCGGGCGGCAAGCCGGGCAGGTCGGCAAGGGTCACGACATCCTCGACCGGCATCGCTGCCAGCGCCTCGAAGCACGCCCCGCCATCGCCGGCGGCACCCGCAAGCAGCGCCGGGATGCGCGAGGGGTCGGCGACCTTGTCGAGCGCCGCGGCGATTGCATCCGCATCCGCCTCGGCGGCCGACGCAGCCATCTCGCGCAGGCCCTCACGCACGCTACGCAGCGGAATGCGCGCGGCCAGCGCCAGGGCCGCGCGGCGGCTCTCCGAGCCGGGCGGCTCGGTGCGAACGATGTGACGAACACTTGCCGCCACGCGATCCCAGCCGCTGCGGCCAAGCGGAAAGTGCGACGCGGCCGTCAGGGCCGCGACACGTACTCGCACATTCGCTGCGTCGGCGCCCAGCGCAAGCAGGGGCGCAAGAGCCGTCAGATCCTCATTCCCCGTCATGCTGCCCCCTCGGTTCGTCTGACGGCGCAGACCGCACGACCCCGCCGCCTCGTCTTTCCCGGCCATCAGCCGCCCAGCAGCTCAGGCGCATAGGTCTGCAAGCGGTGCACGAGCAGGGCGCCCGCATGGCGTATCAGCACGTCCATCTCCGCGCTGCCGAGCCGCTTCAGGTTGGTGCCGATCGCCGATGCGAAGGCCGCATCGCCCTCGCGCGCCTGCCCCACGGTGCTGTCGATCGAGAACCACACCGGCCTGGCGCCACCATCGGCTGCAGCGTTGAGTTCGAGGCGCTTGAATTGCAGGCCCCGCACCTGCTCCATGAGGATGTCGATCGCCTCCACCAGCACCGCCGCGCCAGACTCGGTCGGCCGCTCGTGGAGCGAGAACGGCTTGCCGGCGTCGCTGACGATCAGGTAGTCGAGCTCATTGCGCCGGCGCAGCAAGGGATTGACGCCCAGGTTGTCGTACATGCCGCCGTCGGTCAGACAGACGAAATCCACCTGCTCCGAGGGGTAGTCCGCATGATCGAGCCGCAAGGGCGGGAACACCGGAGGAAAGGCGGACGAAGCCGCGACCGCGCGGCTCAGGCGAAAGGCATGTGCCGATGCGGTGCCCAGCTCCCATTCGCCCATCTCCGCCGCTCCGCCGCCGCCGCTCACGAAGAAGAACATGTTGCCGGTGGCGAGATTGGTGGCGTTCAGATAGAGCCGCGGCCCGGCTTGCAGCGAGCCGAGCGAGCGCTTGCCGTAGAGGTCACGCTCGTAGCTTTCGGCCAGCTTGTCGAGCCGGCTTTCGAAGGGATCGAGCATGCCGCCGATCACCGAAGACACGGCAATCGAAGTCTTGCGCAGATAGCCGTGCAGCTTGTCGAGGGCGTCGTCCTCGCCCCAGTGCGTGGCGAGAAACGCCCCCGCGATGCTGCCGCCACTGACGCAGGTCAGCAGATCCAGCTTCCACAGCAGACCCAGCTCGCGCAGCCTGCGGAACACCCCCAGGTGAAAGGCCGCCGCGCGAAATCCGCCGCCCGAAAGCGCCAGTCCGATACGCCTCTCCTTGCCCTCGATGACGACAGCCATGACCGCCTCCCTAGCGCCATTTTGTGAGAGGGATGCGCCGTCACCCGTCCTGCCGGAGGCGAGGCGCGTGACGGATCCCTGACTGAAATCTAGGCAAACGCGGGATAAACTCAACCGGCATCTGCACCGAGTCCGCGGCTCGGCAGCGAGCGGCACGCCAGAAAAGCAAAAGGCCAGTTCGTGAGAACTGGCCTTTTGCCTGATGCTGGTTGCGGGGACAGGATTTGAACCTGTGACCTTCGGGTTATGAGCCCGACGAGCTACCGGACTGCTCCACCCCGCGCCGGAGATCTGGTGCTGCTGACCGGAATCGAACTGGTGACCTACTGATTACGAATCAGTTGCTCTACCGACTGAGCTACAGCAGCGAAGGACGCGGAGAATACACCAGTCGGCGATCTGGATCAACCACCCACCCGGGCAGAACGCCCCCGCCCGTCATGACGATCACGTCTCGGCCCAGTAGCGCTCGTCGCTGTAGCGGCTCTTCAGCAGGTCGACGAACAGCCGCACGCGCAGCGGGAGATGACGGCGCTGCGGAAAGACCGCGTGGATGCCGGTGGCCGGCGCGGCGCAGTCGTCCAGCACCGAGACCAGCCGCCCCGCGCGCAGGTCGGCATCGACCTCCCAGCGCGAGCGCCAGGCCAGCCCCCGCCCTGCCAGCGCCCAGTCGTGCAGCACCGCGCCGTCGTTGCACTCAAGGCGCCCGCCGATCTTCATCGCGCGGGTGCCGCCGCGCCCGTCGGCGAACTGCCAGCCGCGCTGCTGGGCGAGGATCAGGCAACGATGCGCGGCCAGGTCATCGGGGGTATCCGGCTTGCCATGGGCAGCCACGTAGTCGGGGCTGGCGACGACGACGCGGCGATTCTCGGCCAGCAGGACGGACACCAGGTTCGAATCGCCCAGGTCGCCGATGCGGATGGCGCAGTCGATGCCCTCGTTGACCAGATCGACCAGCCGGTCGCTGAGGTCGAGCGTGCACGTGACGTCGGGATGGACGTCGAGGAAGTCACTCACCAGCGGCGCGACATGGCGTCGACCGAAGCCGGCCGGTGCCGAGATGCGCAGGTGTCCGCTCGGCTTCACGCTGCCAAGGCTGACCGCCGCCTCGGCGTTGGAGAGTTCGTTGAGGATGCGCTGGCAGTCCTCGAAGAAGGCGCTGCCTTCGAAGGTCAGCGTGAGGCTGCGCGTCGTGCGCACCAGCAGGCGCACCCCGAGTCGCAGTTCGAGCGCATCCAGCCGACGCCCGATGATGGCCGGCGTCACCCCCTCGGCACGCGCTGCCGCGGAAAGACTGCCGCGAGTCACTACCGAAACGAAGCTCTCGATCTGTTTGAGCTGATCCATTTTTTACATAAAGTATAAGGCGAAATGATCATACCTGATCTGTTGTTTTATATAAGACTGGACTACACTGCGCGCCAATCGGGATGCAGGAGACGCTATCCCGCAGATAGAATGCGGCGTCGCGCGGGGCTCCCCGCTCGACAGCACGCACGGCCGGGGAGACATGGCCGCCGGAACGCCTGGCGTTCCGGCAATCGAGCAGCAGCCCAGGACATCAGTACGACCCATGGCCGGCATGGACCTTTTCCAGATCGCTCTCATCGGCATCGCCGCCTTTGCGGCGGGTGCGGTGAATTCGATCGCCGGCGGTGGCACTTTCTTCTCGTTCCCTGCGCTGCTGGCGGTGGGCGTGCCACCGGTGGTCGCCAACGCGAGCAATTCCGTCTCGCTGTGGCCGGGCAGCCTCGCCGGCGCGTGGGCTTTCCGCCAGGAACTCGCCCGCTTCCGGCGCAGCCTGCCGATGCTGTCGGTGGTCGCCTTCGTCGGCGGCATCGCCGGCGGTCTGCTGCTGCTGGCGACGTCGAACGCGGCGTTCGCGAAGCTGATCCCGTGGCTGCTGCTGGTGGCAACCGTGCTGTTCGCTTTCAGCAGCCAGATTTCAGCCTTGGTGAAGAAGCTGAAACCCGCGCCCGCGCATGGTGACGAACGCCATATCGGCCCAGGCGGCTATCTGTTCCAGCTCGTGGTTTCGGTCTATGGCGGCTTCTTCGGCGCCGGCATGGGCATCCTGATGATCGCTGCGCTGGCCATCCAGGGCTTCAAGGACGTCCATGAAATCAATGCCTTGAAAAACTGGCTTTCAGCGGTAATCTACAGTGTTGCCGTCGGCACCTTCGTCATCGCCAACGCGGTCTCATGGCCGCACACGCTGATCATGCTCGCCACCGCCACCGCGGGCGGGTACGTCGGCGCAGCGCTGGCACGCCGCATTCCGGCGCTCTGGCTGCGCCGTTTCATCATCGCGGTCGGCGGGTTGCTCACGCTTCACTACTTCGTGAAGACCCTCTGACGCTTTCGTTCAACTTTCCCGACTCTTCCTCCTCGCAACAAGGAACCTCCATGAGCCTCGACCTGCCCCAGGGCATGCAGATCAACGCCCCGCTGTCCCCCCGCTTCGACCAGATCCTGACCCGCGACGCGCTCGCGCTGGTTGCCAAGCTGCACCGCACTTTCGAATCGCGCCGCCAGGAACTGCTGAAGGCGCGCGTCGCCCGCCAGGCGCGTATCGATGCCGGCGAGATGCCCGACTTCCTGCCCGAGACCAAGCATGTGCGCGAAGGCGACTGGAAGATCGCGCCGTTGCCGAAGGCGCTGGAGTGCCGTCGTGTGGAGATCACCGGCCCGGTCGAGCGCAAGATGATCATCAACGCCTTCAACTCCGGCGCTGATTCCTACATGACCGACTTCGAGGACTCCAACAGCCCGAACTGGTACAACCAGATCCAGGGCCAGGTGAACCTCTACGACGCGATCCGTCGCCAGATCGACTTCACCGCCGACGGTGGCAAGACCTACAAGCTCAATGACAAGGTCGCCACGCTGCAGGTGCGTCCGCGCGGCTGGCATCTGGACGAGAAGCACGTGCTGATCGACGGCCAGCGCGTCTCCGGCGGCATCTTCGACTTCGCCCTGTTCTTCTTCCACAACGCCAAGGAACAGATCGCCCGCGGCGCCGGCCCCTTCTTCTACCTTCCGAAGATGGAGTCGCACCTCGAAGCCCGCCTGTGGAACGACATCTTCTGCATGGCGCAGGACGAGATCGGCCTGCCGCGCGGCACGATCAAGGCCACCGTGCTGGTCGAGACCGTCCTCGCCACCTTCGAGATGGAAGAGATCCTGTACGAGCTGCGCGACCACTCCGCCGGCCTCAACGCCGGGCGCTGGGACTACATCTTCTCGTGCATCAAGAAGTTCAAGAAGAACAAGAACTTCTGCCTCGCCAACCGCAGCTCGATCACGATGGAAGTGCCCTTCATGCGCAGCTACGCGCTGGCCCTGGTGCAGGCATGCCACAAGCGCGGCGCGCCGGCGATGGGTGGCATGAGCGCGCTGATCCCGATCAAGAGCGACCCGGTCGCCAACGAGAAAGCGCTGGCCGGCATCCGCCACGACAAGACGCGCGACGCCAACGACGGCTACGACGGCGGCTGGGTGGCGCACCCGGGCCTGGTGCCGATCGCGATGGAAGAGTTCGTCAAGGTGCTCGGCGACAAGCCCAACCAGTGGGAAAAGCAGGTCGAAGGCCGCTTCGGCCCGAAGGACTGGCTGAACTTCCAGCCCGAGCAGCCGATCACCGAAGTGGGTGTGCGCAACAACATCAACGTCGGCATCCACTACCTCGGCAGCTGGCTCGCCGGCAATGGCTGCGTGCCCATCCACAACCTGATGGAAGACGCCGCCACCGCCGAGATCAGCCGCTCGCAGATCTGGCAGTGGGTGGTGTCGCCGAAGGGCATCCTCGACGATGGCCGCAAGGTCACCGCCGACTGGGTGCGCGGCCTGATCCCGGAAGAGTTGGCCAAGGTGAAGGCCACCGTCACCGCCCAGGGCGAAGCCACCGCGACCTACGACCAGGCCGCCGTGATCTTCGAGAAGATGTCGCTGACCGAGGAGTACCCGGAGTTCCTGACGCTGCCGCTGTACGAAGCGATGGAGTGATCACACCTGGCGACTTCGCCACACGGTGAATCCGGAACGGCGCCTGCGGGCGCCGTTTTCCTTGCCGCTCGGCCAGGTGCGCTCACGCCGGCAACGACGCCCGCTGGGGATAGAATGTCGGCCTTTTCGCCACCGACCGCGGCCACACGTCCATGCGACTGACCGAACTCAAACTCCCGCTCGATCACACCGACGCCGAACTCAACGCCGCCATCCTGAAGCGTCTCGGGATCACGGCCGGCGAACTCGTCGGCTACACGATCTTCCGCCGCGGCTACGATGCCAGAAAACGTTCTTCCATCGTCCTCACCTACACGCTGGACATCGAGGTCAGGGACGAGTCGGCCCTGCTCGCGCGGCTGAAGGGCGACCGCCATGTCGGGCCGACGCCGGACACCTCGTACCACTTCGTCGCCAAGGCGCCGCAGACGCTGTCCGCACCGCGGCCGGTCGTGATCGGCGCAGGTCCCTGCGGCCTGTTTGCCACCCTCCTCCTCGCGCAGATGGGCTTTCGCCCGATCATGCTCGAGCGTGGCAAGGCGGTGCGCGAACGTACCCAGGACACCTGGGGGCTGTGGCGCAAGGGCAAGCTCAACCCGGAATCCAACGTCCAGTTCGGCGAAGGCGGCGCCGGCACCTTCTCCGACGGCAAGCTCTACAGCCAGATCAAGGATCCGCAGTCCCGCGGCCGCAAGGTGCTGACGGAATTCGTCAAGGCGGGCGCCCCGGCTGAAATTCTCTATGTGAGCAAGCCCCACATCGGCACCTTCAAGCTGGTGTCTATGGTGGAGAACATGCGCACCGAGATCGAGGCGTTGGGCGGCGAAATCCGCTTTCAGAGCAAGGTCGAGCGCATCGACATCGAGCAGGGCCAGGTGCGCGGACTGACCCTGGCCGGCGGCGAGTACATCGCCGCGACCCACATCGTGCTGGCCGTCGGCCACAGCGCGCGCGACACCTTCCGCATGCTCCATGAGCAGGGCGTGCATGTCGAGGCGAAGCCGTTTTCCATCGGGGTGCGCATCGAGCATCCGCAGTCCCTGATCGATCGCGCGCGTTTCGGCGACCACGCCGGCCATCCCATCCTGGGCGCCGCCGACTACAAGCTCGTGCACCACTGCAGCAACCAGCGCTCGGCCTACAGTTTCTGCATGTGCCCGGGCGGCACGGTGGTGGCCGCCACCTCCGAACCGGGGCGCGTGGTCACCAACGGCATGAGCCAGTATTCGCGCAATGAACGCAACGCCAACAGCGCCATCGTGGTCGGGGTGACGCCCGCCGACTATCCGGGGAGCGACACCGATCCGCTGGCCGGCATCGAGTTTCAGCGCCACTGGGAAAGCCTCGCCTTCGAGGCCGGTGGCGCCGACTACCGCGCGCCGGCACAACTCGTCGGCGACTTTCTCGCCGGCCGGCCGTCGACCGAGTTCGGTTCGGTGCTGCCGTCCTACACGCCCGGCGTGCGCCTGACGGACCTGTCGCTGTGCCTGCCCGATTTCGTCATCACTGCGCTGCGCGAGTCGCTCCCCGCCTTCGGCCGGGAGATCGCGGGCTTCTCGATGAACGACGCGATCATGACCGGCGTCGAAACCCGCACCTCGTCGCCGATCCGCATCACCCGCGACGAAACATTCCAGAGCCTGAACACGCGCGGACTGTTTCCGGCCGGCGAAGGCGCGGGCTACGCGGGCGGAATCCTCTCGGCGGCGGTCGATGGCATCAAGGTCGCCGAAGCCGTGGCCTTGAGCCTCGTCCAACACACCGCATAAGGCGCCATCCGTGTCCTCATCCCTACGCCATAGTCTGGAAGCCGCGCTCGGTGCCCGTGCCGCCCTGCTCGAGCGCCTTCACGCCGAACAAACCGACGCCTACCGACTTTTCCACGGCAGCATCGAGGGCCGACCGGGCCTCACCGTCGACCGCTATGGCGAGCTCCTGCTGGCACAGACCTTCCACAGTCCGCTGCAGTCAGCCGAGCTGACGACCCTCGAAGCCTTCTACGCCGACGCCTACCCCGCACTGCCGCTGATCCTCAACGACCGCAGCCAGGCCAACTCCCGCATCTCGAACGCGCTCGCACCCGAGCAGAGCGCGATCGCCCACCAAGCGCGCGAGATCCGCGAAATGGGCGTGCGCTACCGCTTCCAGGCGCGCCACGCGGGGCAGGACCCCTGGCTTTTCCTCGACCTGCGGGCCGGCCGTCGGCGGGTGATGCAGGAGGTTGCCGGCAAGTCGCTGCTCAATGTGTTCGCCTACACCTGCGGTGTCGGCATCGCCGCGGCGAAGGCCGGCGCGTCCCATGTGGTCAATGTGGACTTCGCCGAATCCAGCCTCGACATCGGCAAGGACAACGCCGCCCTGAATGAACTGCCGATCCGCGTGCGCTTCGTGCGCAGCGACGCCTTCGCCGCCTTGCGCCAGCTTGCGGGCCTGGGCCAGCCCCAGGTGGTGCGCGGCAAGCGCCTGCCGCCCTTCCCGGTGCTCGAACCGAAGCAGTTCGACCTCGTCTTCCTCGATCCGCCGCGCTACGCCAAGAGCCCGTTCGGTGTCGTCGACCTGATCAACGACTATCCGGCGCTGTTCAAGCCCGCCCTGCTCGCCACCGCGGAAGGCGGCACGCTGATCTGCTGCAACAACGTCGCCCAGGTCGAGCGCCAGGCCTGGCTCGATCAGCTCGAACGGAGTGCGAAAAAGGCCGGTCGCCCGCTGCGCGAAGTCGAGTGGATCGCGCCGGAAGCGGACTTTCCGAGCCCGGACGGCAAGCCACCCCTCAAGATCGCGCTGCTTCGGGTCTGAATCGATGCGCGCCGATCGGCACCGACACCTGCCGCAACGTCCCTGGTCGCCCGGCGTGCCCGACGCTGCCCCGCGATGATCGCCGGCCTCCTCTCCGCCCTCGGCGCCGGCCTGCTATGGGGCCTGGTGTTCGTCACGCCATTGGTGTTGCACGACTATCCCGGCCTGATGCTGTCGATCGGCCGTTACCTCGCCTTCGGCCTGCTGGCGCTCGGGCTGGCGTGGTTCGACCGCCGCTCCCTGGCCGACCTCACCCGCAGCGATTGGATCGAAGCCTTCAAGCTGGCGCTGATCGGCAACCTGCTCTACTACGCGACGCTGTCGAGCGCGATCCAGCTCGCCGGGGCGCCGCTGCCGACCCTGATGATCGGCACGCTGCCGGTGGTGATCGCGGTGTGCGCCAACCTGATCGACCGTCGCGACGGCGGCGACGAAGGCGTCCCTTGGCGGCGGCTCGCGCTGCCGCTGGCGGTGATGCTTGCAGGTCTGGCGATCGTGCACGCGGACAGCCCCGCCGCAACCGCCTCGACAAGTGCAACAGCCGACAACGGCCGATACCTGTGGGGCATCGCCCTCGCGGTATGCGCGCTCGCCTGCTGGACCTGGTATCCGATCCGCAACAGCCGCTGGCTGCGCGCGCGCGGCGCCGGTCTGTCGCGCGCCTGGGCCACGGCGCAGGGCCTGGCCACGCTGCCGCTGGCTGTGCTCGGCGCGCTCGCCTACGCGACCTGGGACGGATACGCCGCGGCCGGCAGCGGCTTCGACTGGCCGCTCGGGCCCCGGCCGGCGGTCTTCGTCGGCATGATGGCCTTGCTCGGTCTGTGCGCGTCGTGGCTCGGCACGCTGCTGTGGAACCACGCCAGCCACCATCTGCCGGCTGCGCTGGTGGGCCAATTGATCGTGTTCGAGACGCTGTCCGCGCTGCTCTATGCCTTCATCTGGTATCGCCGCTGGCCCAGCGTCGCCGAGGCGGCCGGCATCGCGCTGCTGGTGGCGGGCGTGCTGCTGGGGGTGCGCACCTTCCGGCGCAGTTGAATCGATGCGGGCTGGCGCACGACGGCGCCGGTGCGCAGCGATCGACGCCACGCGGGCGAGGCTCTAACATGCCGCACCGCACCAATCCTCATCCCCACGGACATCCATGGATCTCGTGACCCAGACCATCCTGCAGGCCGGCCGCTCGGCCATCGAGCTGGCGCTGTTCGTGCTGTTACCGATCATGGTGGTGATGCTGTCGCTGATGCGCCTGCTCGAGGCGCGCGGCGTGCTCGACTGGATCGTCGCGCGCCTGACCCCGCTGCTGCGCCCCGCCGGGCTGACCGGTCTGGGCGTGTTCGCCGCGCTGCAGGTCAATTTCGTCAGCTTCGCCGCGCCGGTCGCCACCCTGACGATGATGGAAGGCCGCGGCGCGTCCGACCGCCACCTCGCCGCGACGCTGGCCATGGTGATGGCAATGGCGCAGGCCAACGTCACCTTTCCGATGGCGGCGATGGGCCTGGCCTTCGGCACCACGCTGGCGCTGTCGGTGATCGGCGGCCTGATCGCCGCGGCGGCCACTTACCATGGTTTCGGCCGCAATCTGTCGTCCGCCGAGGGCCGCCTCGACGAGACCCTGCAGCATCGGGTCGCCGACGATGCCAAGGGCGTGCTCGACGTGATCAACCGCGCCGGCGCAGAAGCCTTCAAGATTGCGGTGGGCGCGATCCCGATGCTGGTGATCGCGCTGGTGGTGGTGATGGTGCTGCGTGCCACTGGCGCAATAGACGCGCTGACGCAGGCGCTGACACCGCTGCTCGCCGCGCTCGGCATCCACCCGGCGATGGTGCTGCTCACCCTGACCAAGACGATCGCCGGCGGCACCGCGATGATGGGGGTCATGGAAGGCATGCTGAAAGGAGGCGCGGCGAGCGTGGCGATGCTCAACGCAAACGCCGGCTTCCTGATCCATCCGCTCGACGTGGGCGGCGTCGCAGTGCTGATCTCGGCGGGCCGTCGCGTTGCCGCCGTGTGGAAGCCCGCGGCGCTGGGCGCGGTGCTCGGCATCGCGGTGCGGATGGCTGGGCACGCCCTGCTCTAGCGCTCCGCCGCCAGCGCGTGCCGCGTCGCTCGCTCTTTTCCGCCCAGCCTGTCCACTATTTGCCCGCGGAGGTTTTGCCATGCTCGCCGCCCTGACTCTGCTCCTCGTCTTCCAGTTGCTCGGCGAAGTGATCGCCCGCGCCCTGGCGCTGCCGGTGCCCGGCCCGGTCATCGGCATGGCCCTGCTGTTCGTGACGCTGCTGCTGCGCGGCGGCCCGAGCGAGGATCTGCGCCAGACCGCCGGCACCTTGCTGCAGCACCTGTCGCTGCTGTTCGTGCCCGCCGGAACGGGCATCGTGCTCTACGGCGACCGGATCGCGGCGGAGTGGCTGCCGCTGACGGTGGCGCTGGTCGGCAGTACCGCACTGGCGATCATCGTCACTGCGCTAGTGCTGCGCGCATTGACGCGGCGGCAAACCACGACCGGAGGGCCACGGCAATGACGCCCGCCCTCGACGAGATCTGGGTCTACCTGTCTGCGTCGCCGCTGCTCGGCCTGACCCTGACGCTCGCTGCCTACCAGGCCGCATTCTGGCTCTACCGGCGAGCGGGCTTCCACCCGCTGGCAAACCCGGTGCTGCTGTCGGTGGCGATGCTGGCCGGCGTGCTGCTGATCACCCGCACCCCTTACCAGACCTATTTCGACGGTGCCCAGTTCGTGCACTTCCTGCTCGGACCGGCGACGGTGGCGCTGGCGATCCCGCTTTATGCCCAATGGCCGAAGCTGAAGTCGATGGCCGGGCCGCTCGTCATCGCGCTGGTCGCCGGGTCGCTGACCGCCGCGCTGTCGGCCTGGGGCATCGGTGCGGCGCTCGGCGCCAGCCGTGAGTCCCTGATGTCGCTCGCGCCCAAGAGCGTGACGACGCCGATCGCGATGGCAGTGGCCGAGCGCCTCGGCGGCCTGCCGTCGCTGACCGCGGTGCTGGTGATCAGCACCGGCATCCTCGGCGCGATCGGCGCGCGCTACATTTACCGCTGGCTGCGCATCGACGACCATGCGGTGCGCGGCTTCGCCATCGGCATCGCCTCGCATGGCATCGGCACCGCGCGCGCGTTCCAGCTCAGCGAGCAGGCGGGCGCCTTTGCCGCGCTGGCGATGGGGCTGAACGGCCTCGTCACTGCGCTGTCACTGCCCTGGATCATGCCCTGGGTCGAGCGGCTGGCCGGCCGCTGAGCCCAGACCGCACCGTTTTCACACCCGCCCGGCCCTCACCACCCAACTCGCTGCGACAAGGAACACGCGTGCTGACCGCCCTCTTCCGCTGGATCGATCGCAACATCCTCGAACTGGGCCGCGAGTTGCGGCTGTCCTACCTGCCGCCGCTGATGGTGTATTGCGCCGCCGGGGTGTCGGGTCTCACCGGCATCGTCGGCACCTTCTTCGTCAAGGACTACCTCGGCCTGTCGGCGGCCTTCCTCGCCGCGCTCGGCTTCTGGGCGGGCATCCCGTGGGCGCTGAAGATGCCGATCGGCCACCTCGTCGACCTGATGTGGCGGCACAAGGCCGGACTGGTATACCTCGGCGCCGCGCTGATCGCCGCCAGCCTCGGCATCATGATCGGGCTCATCGGCCAGCCCGAGGCGATGCGGACGATCATGCCGGTGGAAGCCTGGTTCGTGCTCTCCACGCTGCTGGCGCCGGTGGGCTACGTGATGCAGGACGCGGTGGCCGACGCCATGACCGTGGAGGCGGTGCCGCGCATCGACGAACACGGCGCACCCATCGCCGATGAAACCGTCCGCCTGATGCACACCACGATGCAGATGCTCGGCCGCGTCGCCATCATCGGCGGCACGGTGCTGGTGGCGCTGGCCAACGTGGTGATGTTCCAGGGCGCCGAGGCGCTGGCCGAAGCGCAGAAGGTGGCGATCTACCTGCGCATCTACGAATACGCATTGGTGATTCCGCTGCTGTCGGTGAGCGGCGTGCTGCTGGCGGGCTGGCTGAAGCGGCGCGAGGCGCGCCGCCTCGCTGCGCTCGGCCGCAGCCGCGCCGACATCGACCGCCTGCTGCACGACCCGGAGGAGAAGACCGCGCCCAACTGGTGGATCCTCGGCGGCAGCGCGGTCTTCGTCGCCATCACGCTGGCGGTCGGCCTGTCCGGCATCGAGTACGGCCAGGAACTGATCTTTGCCAGCTCCTTCGCGGTGATCGGCTTCATGATCTTCAAGCTCGTGCGCGAGCTCGCCCCCGATGCTCGGCGCATGCTGCTCGGCACCGTCATCGTGATCTTCGTCTTCCGCGCCCTGCCCGGCCCCGGCGCCGGCGCGAGCTGGTGGATGATCGACGAGCTCGGTTTCGACCAGTCCTTTCTGTCGCGGCTCGACCTCATCACCAGCGGCCTGACGCTGGCCGGGCTGTTCCTGTTCCGCCGCTTCATGGCGGAGAAATCCATCGCCCACATCGTCGTGTTCCTGACCCTGGCCACCACGCTGCTGTCGCTGCCCATCATCGGCATGTTCCATGGCCTGCATCAGTGGACGGCGGCCGCGACCGGCGGCGTGGTCGATGCGCGCTTCATCGCCATCGCCAACACCGCGCTGGAGTCCCCACTCGGCCAGGTGTCGATGGTGCCGATGCTGGCGTGGATCGCCAACTCGGCGCCTGCGCACCTGAAGGCGACCTTCTTCGCGGTGATGGCGTCCTTCACCAACCTCGCGCTGTCGGCCGCACAGCTGGGCACCAAGTACCTGAACCAGATCTACACGGTGAGCCGCGAGGTGAAGGATGCCGCCAGCGGCGCGATCACCACGCCGGCCGACTACAGCGAACTGGGCGCGCTGCTGGTCACCGTGACAGTGCTCGGCCTGTTGCTGCCGCTCGCCGCGATCGGCCTCACGCGGCTGCTCGGGCTGCGCAGCGCCTGACGCAGCGCACAGCGCGCAAAGGCGCATGCTTCGTTGATCTGACGCATTGCCTTCGCACCGCAGCAGGCGGAAACTGCAGCCGATCGCATACACAAACACAGGGAGTACAGCGATGACACCCAGCTCGGTCCACGACATCCGCAACCTGAGCCTGCTCGGCCATGCCGGCAGCGGCAAGACCACCCTCGTCGAGGCGCTGCTCGCTGCCGCCGGCGAGATCGGTGCGGCCGGCAGCGTCGAACGTGGCGACACCGTCTCCGACTACGATCCGCAGGAAAAATCGATGGGGCACTCGCTGCACGCCTCACTGGTTCACCTGGAATGGGCCGGGCACTGGATCAACCTGCTGGACGCACCGGGCCTGCCCGACCTCGCCGGACGCGCGCTCGCCACGCTGCCGGCGGTGGAGACGGCGGCGGTGGTGATCGCAGCGGGCTCGGGCGTGGAAAGCGGCACCCGCCGCATGATGGCCGCGGCGAAGGGGAAGTGCCGCATGATCATCATCAACAAGATCGATGCCGCCGGCGTCGATTTCGGCGCGCTGATGGAAGCCATCGTCGCCGAGTTCGGCCGCGAATGCCTGCCGATCAACCTGCCGGCACCGGGCGGCGACAAGGTCGTCGACTGCTTCTTCGCCCCGGACGAGGCGCAGGCCACCGCATTCTCCAGCGTCGGCGGCACGCACAGCGCAATCGTCGACCAGATCGTCGAACTCGACGAAGCGCTGATGGCGAAGTATCTCGAGCAGGGCGAATCGCTCGACCCCGAGCAGCTCCACACCCCCTTCGAGCAGGCTCTGCGCGAAGGCCATCTGGTGCCGGTGTGTTTCGTCTCCGCGCGTACCGGTGCCGGGGTGCGCGAGCTGCTCGACATCCTCGGCAAGCTCGCGCCCGACCCCACCGAAGGCAACCCGCCGGTCTTTCTGAAGGGCGAAGGCGCCGCAGCCGAGCCGGTACCGGTGGCACTCGATCCGGACAAGCATGTGGTGGCGCACGTATTTCAGGTCAGCAACGACCCGTATCGCGGCAAGCTCGGCCTGTTCCGCATCCATCAGGGCCAGGTCACGCCGAGCTCGCAGCTCTACATCGGCGACGGCCGCAAGCCGTTCAAGGTCGCCCACCTGCTGCGCATGCAGGGCCGCAACGCGGTGGAGGCGCCGCTGGGCGTGCCCGGCGACCTGTGCGCCGTTGCCCGGGTGGACGAAGTCCGTCGCGACACGGTGCTGCATGACTCGCACGACGAGGACTACTTCCACCTCGCGCCGCAGGCCTATCCGCAGCCGGTGTATGGGCTCGCGCTGATGACGAAGAAGCCGGCCGACGAGCAGAAGCTGTCCGAGGCGCTGGCACGGCTCACCGACGAAGACCCCTGCCTCGAGGTCAGCTACGACGTGCGCGGCCGCAACACCGTAGTGCGCGGCCTGGGTGAACAGCACCTGAAGGTCGTGCTCGACGAGCTGTCGACGCGCTGGAACCTGCAGCTCGACACCGCGCCGCCGGCGATTCCCTATCGCGAGACGATCTCCGTCGTCGCCGAGGCGCGCTACCGCCACAAGAAACAGAGCGGCGGCGCCGGCCAGTTCGGCGAGGTCGCGCTGCGCGTGGAACCGCTCGAGCGCGGCGCCGGCCTGCAGCTCGGTGACGAGGTCAAGGGCGGAGCCATTCCGACCAACTTCATGCCGGCGGTGGAAAAGGGCGTGCGCCAGGCGCTCACCGAAGGCGCCTACGCCGGCTTCCCGATCCACGACCTGCGCGTGGTGGTGACCGACGGCAAGCACCATGCGGTGGACTCGAACGAGGTGTCCTTCGCCACCGCCGCCCGCCACGCGCTGCTCGAGGCGGTGCTCGCCGCGCGGCCGCAGGTACTCGAGCCGATGCTCGACGTGCAGGTCAAGGTGGCAGACGCACTGTTCGGCGAGGTCAGCGGCGAGCTCTCTGCCCGCCGCGGGCGACTGACCAGCACCGACAGCCCGGCGGCCGGCTGGATGCTGATCTCGGCGCGAGTGCCGATGTCGGAGATGGATGGCTTCGAGAGCCGCCTGAAGGCCATCTGCGCCGGCGAAAGCGAGTTCGTGCTCGAAGCGGGCGGCTACGAGCCGGCCCCGCAGGACGTGCAGACCGAACTGTCGCGCGCGTTCTCCACGCCGGGCAACGGCAACGGCGGCTGATCGGGATGGAAGATGCGGCACGGGAGGAAGCCTGCTGACCGTGCCGCAAGGCGTATCACGGAACTGAAATGAAGCTCAGCGAAAACGATCGCGCCTACTGGCGACGCAACCTGCTGCTCACCTTATCGCTGCTCGCGGTGTGGTTCGCCGTCACCTTCGTCGCCGGCTACTTTGCACGCGAACTCAATGCCTACCGCTTTCTCGACTTTCCGCTCGGTTTCTACCTCTTCGCCCAGGGCGCGCTGATCGTTTACCTCGCCATCGTCGGAATCTACGTGTTCGTGATGAATCGGCTGGACCGGCGCTACGGCGTTCAGGAGCGGCGCTACGGCGTCGGGGGGCGGCGCTGAGGCGGCCCCCCCGCACGAATCACATGCGCGCGATCATCGCATCGCCGAACGCCGAGCAACTCACCTCGGTCGCGCCTTCCATCAGGCGGGCGAAGTCGTAGGTGACGACCTTGTCGCCGATCGCCGCTTCCATGGACTTGATCACCAGATCGGCCGCTTCGCGCCAGCCGAGGTGGCGCAGCATCATCTCCGCCGACAGGATGATGGAACCGGGGTTCACCTTGTCGAGCCCGGCATACTTCGGCGCGGTGCCGTGCGTGGCCTCGAAGCAGGCGTACTGGTCGGAGATGTTGGCCCCCGGCGCGATACCGATGCCGCCCACCTGCGCCGCCAGCGCATCCGAGATGTAGTCGCCGTTGAGATTGCAGCAGGCGATCACGTCGTAGTCGGCCGGCCGCAGCAGGATCTGCTGCAGGAAGGCGTCGGCGATCGCATCCTTGACGACGATCTCGCGTCCGGTGTTCGGGTTCTTGAACGAGCACCAAGGTCCGCCGTCGATCGGCTGGGCGCCGAACTCGTTCTTCGCCAGCTGGTAGCCGACGTCGCGGAACAGGCCCTCGGTGAACTTCATGATGTTGCCCTTGTGCACCAGGGTCACGCTGCGGCGGTCGTTGTCGATGGCGTAGCGGATCGCAGCGCGCACCAGGCGGGACGAGCCCTCGACCGACACCGGCTTGACGCCGATGCCGCAATTCTGCGGGAAGCGGATCTTCTTCACGCCCATCTCGTCCTGCAGGAACTTGATGACCTTCTTCGCGGCGTCCGAATCGGCCTGCCATTCGACGCCGGCGTAGATGTCCTCGGTGTTCTCGCGGAAGATCACCATGTCGGTCTTGCTCGGGTCCTTCAGCGGCGAAGGTACGCCCTTGAAGTAGCGCACCGGGCGCAGACACTGGTAAAGATCCAGCTCCTGGCGCAGCGCGACGTTGAGCGAGCGAATGCCGCCGCCCACCGGCGTCGTCATCGGCCCCTTGATCGACACCGAGTATTCCTTCAGCGCGTCGAAGGTTTCCTGCGGAATCCACTGGTCGGGGCCGTACAGTTCGACCGACTTCTCACCGGCATAGACTTCCATCCAGTGGATCTTCTTCCTGCCGCCGTAGGCCTTGGCGACCGCGGCGTCGATGACCTTGATCATGACCGGCGTGATGTCGACGCCGATGCCGTCGCCCTCGATGAAGGGGATGATCGGGTTATCGGGGGTAGGCTGCCCTGGAACAATCTTGTGGCCACCGGCAGGCACCTTGATCTTCGATTCGCTCATAGCTGCTCCCTCAATGGATGGACTACCTGGATGGGCTCTCGATTCATTGCAGCGACCGGCTCGGGAGCCCCCCGCGCCTTCTGCCACGGGCTCTCGCCGATAAAAAGTATGGCCCAATTCAAGCGCCTTCGAAAGCCGATCCGCCGCCGCGTCAATCCAGCTGCTTCCGGCGCCGGTGCTAAGATTCCGACGTACCGCGTGACGCAGGAATTCCCGCCAGCAGCAAGCAATCGGAGACATGTCGATGGAAGGCCCCTTGGGAGAGAACCCGGTCGCCCAGGCGATCGCGCAAGCCCTGGTCGACGGCTTCGACAAGCACTACCGCATCTTTCGCGAGACCTCGCGCCGCGCGAAGGAGTTCTTCGAAGCTGCCGAGTGGCAGGCGCAGCTCAATGCGGTGCGCGACCGCGTGCAGTTCTACGACGACCGCGTCGACGAAACCGTGCGCCGGCTGCACCAGGAGTTCGACGCCGATGCGGTCGACAACGCCACCTGGCAGCAGGTCAAGCTGCAGTTCATCGGCATGCTGATCAACCACCGCCAGCCTGAGCTCGCCGAGACCTTCTTCAATTCGGTCACCACCCGGATCCTGCACCGCAGCTATTTCAACAACGACTACCTGTTCGCGCGGCCAGCGATCTCGACCGAGTTCATCGAGTCCTTCCCGCCGGTGTATTCGAGCTACTACCCGCAGCAGACGGGGCTGCGCGCGACGCTGCGACGCATCGTCGAGGATTTCGACTGGCAGCGCCCGTTCGAGGATCTGGACCGCGACGTCGACTACATCCTGCGCGGCACGCTGGCGCACATCGGTGCCTGGCCGAAGATGGAGGTGAACTGCCAGATCCAGGTGCTGTACTCGGCCTTCTACCGAAACAAGACGGCCTACATCATCGGCAAGGCGATCAACGGCTACCAGGAATATCCCTTCTCCCTCGCGGTACGCCACAACGCAGCGGGCCGCCTCTACATCGATACCATCCTGCTCGAGCCGTGGCGGATCTCGGTGCTGTTCTCGCTGTCGCGCGCCTACTTTATGGTCGACATGGAAGTGCCTTCGGGCTACGTGCAGTTCCTGCGCTCGATCATGCCCAACAAGCCGCGCTCCGAGCTTTACACGATGCTCGGCCTGGGCAAGCAGGGCAAGACGATGTTCTTCCGCGATCTGGTCGCCCACCTGCGCCACTCGAACGACCGCTTCATCATCGCGCCCGGCATCCGCGGGCTGGTGATGCTGGTCTTCACGCTGCCGTCCTACCCCTATGTGTTCAAGATCATCAAGGACGTGTTCGGCAGCTCGAAGAACATGGATCGCGCCACCGTGAAGCGCAAGTACCTGCTGGTGAAGCATGTCGACCGCGTCGGGCGCATGGCGGACACGCTGGAGTTCTCCTACGCCGCGCTGCCGCTGTCGCGCTTCCATCCCGATCTGCTCCAGGAACTGAGCACGCTGGCGCCGTCGTCGTTCGAGATCGAAGGCGACAAGGTCGTCATCAAGCACTTCTACATCGAACGCCGCATGACCCCGCTCAACATCCACCTCGAGCAGGCACGGGACGAGGAGGTGGACAGCGCGGTCAGGGAGTACGGCAACGCCATCCGCGAGCTGGCGATGGCCAACATCTTCCCCGGCGACATGCTGTGGAAGAACTTCGGCGTCACCCGCTACGGCCGTGTGGTGTTCTACGACTACGATGAGATCGAGCACATGACGGACATGAACTTCCGGAAGATCCCGCCCGCACCCTACGAGGAAATGGAGCTATCGGGCGAACCCTGGTATTCCGCCGGGCCGATGGACGTGTTCCCGGAAGAGTTCGCCACCTTCCTGCTCGGCTCGACCCGCGTGCGCAAAGCCTTCCTGAAGCATCACCGCGACCTGCTGCAGCCTGCTTTCTGGCAGCAGGCGCAACAGCGGCTGCGTGACGGTTACATCGAGGACTTCTTTCCCTATCCGGAAGAGCTTCGTTTCTGCAACCAGTTTCCGCTCGCGAACCCGGCCGGGTGAGCGGGCGGAGCCGTGCGGGACGGCAGCTCAGGCGATGTCGACCTCGTCGCTGCGGGCCTCGCCCTTGCTGTCGGTCCAGCTCAGGCGCAGCCGGTCTCCCTTCGCGCCACCCGCGAACTTGAACGCCAGGTAGGGATTGGCCGAAACCGACGGGCCGAACTGCGCGCTCAGCACCACCCTGCCGTTGTGTGTGGCATTGCACTCGGTGATGTAGTGCGCCGGAATCAGCGCCCCGGCCGCCGTCTTGCGCCGGCCGGTCTCCATCGGATGCTGCATGCGCACGCGCACGTCGGTGATGCCGTCCTTGTGCGTTGCGCGAAGGCGCGAGGGACCGACCTTCGCCGTCTGCGAGCCGTCATCGGCCGCGCAGCCGCCGATCGTGACCTTGACGTTCCTGCGCAGGGCGACGAACCGGCCCTCCGCCTTCGCGACGAGGTGAATGTCGGACGATTCGCTGACTTTCACTTCGGTCTGCAACTCGGCGGAAGTGCCCTCGGGGAGGGTGAAAAGGGCGGCGAGCGGGTTCGGATTCTTCTCGATCAGGACCATGATCTGCTCGGTCTTTGGAAGCCGGCTGACGATGCCAAGACGCACGACCGCGCCATTCTCGTTCAGGTCCGGAACGTTGAGCTCGATCTCGGCGCTGGGTGAAGGTCTGCCCGCGCCCAGCGCGGCGAGCGCGGCGTCGAGTGCGCGCGCTTCGAAAGCGGCGCGACCCTGCGCAGCCTGTGCGCTTCCGGGCCGAACCAGCCCAGCCGACGCAAGCAGCGCATACGCCGCCAGCCCGACCCCGGTTCTCAAGGCCTGCCTGCGTTGAGACTTCATGCAATTTCTCCTGCGGATAAGCAAAAATCGTCAAGCGGCGACGCCCTGTGGCCGCCGCGATACGGCCCGCATTCTGGACCAAACCCGGCGCTGCCAGGGTGCGGGCCGAGCTATGCCGCCCGAACTCGCTCCGACGCGCTCGGCTATACTCGCGCCGTTCGCGTGCAAGGTCCCACGCAGGTGGGGGACCGATGCAGCCGAAGGAAGTTCGCCCACAAAGCACCAGAGGAACGCCTGTTGAAGTCGATTGCCCCCTTGCTCGCCTTGTCGCTGTGCCTGGCCGTCGCGACGGCTGCCGACGCCGCCGATCCGAATCTTGCCCGCAATCTTGCCCGCAATCTTGCCGCGACCTGTGCGGGCTGCCACGGTACCGACGGACGCAGCGCCGGCGGCATGGCCAGCCTCGCGGGAGTGCCGCAGCGGGCGCTGATGGAGAAACTGCGCGCCTTCAGGGCGGGCGAACAGCCGGCCACGATCATGCACCAGATCGCGAAAGGCTACAGCGACGAGCAACTGTCGCTCATCACCGCCTATTTCGCCGGGCTCGATGCCCGGCAGCCCTAAGGGAGCGGCCCCCAGCATGACCCACAGACGCAGCCTGCTCAAAGGCCTGGCCGCCGCCGCGGCAGCAACGGCCGTCCCCGCAAGCCTGTTCGGCTGCGCCACCGCCACTCCGCGCGCGAAGGCGCACGTTGTCGTCGTTGGCGGCGGCTTCGGCGGCGCAACCGCCGCGAAGTACCTGCGCATGTGGAGCAGGGGCGAAGTCGAGGTGACACTGATCGAGCGCAACACCCGCTTCGTGTCGTGCCCGGTCTCCAACCTCGTGCTTGGCGGCTACCGCGAGCTGGCCGACATCAGCGTCGGCTACGGCAACCTGGGCACGCACTGGGGCGTGCGTGTGATCACCGACGACGCAACTGCGATCGACACCGCGAAGCGCACGGTAAGCACCGCCCACCACGGCACGCTGAGCTACGACCGCCTCGTGCTGTCGCCCGGCGTGGACTTCATCCCCAACGCAGTGCCAGGCCTCGAAGGCAATCACGACCAGATCCCGCATGCGTGGAAGGCGGGGCCGCAGACCGTGCTGCTGCGCAAGCAGTTGGAGGCCATGCCCGATGGCGGAGTGTTCGCCATCCACATCCCGAAAGTGCCCTATCGCTGTCCGCCGGGTCCCTATGAACGCGCCTGCGTCGTCGCCAGTCATCTGCGCCGGAGCAAACGGCGTTCGAAGATCCTGGTGCTCGACTCCAACCCCGAGATCCAGTCGAAAAAGGCCTTGTTCACGAAGGCCTTCGAGGGCTACAAGGGGCTCGTCGAATACGTACCGAACAGCGAACTGCGCGCGGTCGACGCTGCCTCGCGCACCGCAGAACTCGAATTCGACCGTGTGCGTGCCGACGTGCTCAACGTGATTCCGCCGATGCGGGCGGGCAACATCGCCACCCGGGCCGGTCTGTCGCTGGTGAATGGCCGCTGGGTCGAGGTCGATTGGCTGACGATGGAGGCCAAGGGCACACCCGGCGTGCACGTGCTCGGCGACGCGCTGCTCGCCGCGCCGGCGATGCCCAAGTCCGGCCACATGGCCAACCAGCATGCGAAAGTGGCAGCCGCTGCGATCCTGAACCTGCTCGCCGGCGAGGCACCGAACCCCGCCCCGGTGGTCATGAATACCTGCTACAGCTTCGTCGACGGACAGAACGTGATTCACGTCGCTTCGGTGCATCAGTTCGACGCAGCAAAACGTCAGCCGATGCCGGTCGAAGGCGCAGGCGGCGTGTCGGCGGCGGCGAACGAGGTCGAAGGCCGGCACGCCCTGGCCTGGGCCGCCAACATCTGGGCAGACATGCTGGCTTGAGGCCTTCTTGCGCCCCTGCGCCCCCGAGCCCCTACGCCTGCCACCCCAGTTCCAGCATCCACGGCCCCGGCCCGGCCTGCAGCGCCTCGCGCACATAGGGCACCATGGCCTCGGGCAGCGCGTCGCGCCGGAACCACTCCAGGCGGTCGCACTTTCCCGGCTCGCGGATCATCGGTTCGCCGGCCCAGCGCCGGGCGCGCAGGAAGAAATCGATGCGGTTGGTATCGGAGAGGCGATGCACGACGCCCACCCAGTCGAGATCCTGCGGCGCAATCGTCAGGCCGGTCTCCTCTTCCAGCTCGCGCACCGCGGTGCGCGCCACCGACTCGCCCGCCTCGACATGGCCGCCTGGCAGGCTGTAGAGACCGTCGAAGAACCCGGTGCCGGCACGCCGCATGAGCAGGATGCAGCCTTCGCGCTCGCAGAGCACATGCACCCCGGTGGGGATGCCCGGATGATGCATCAGTGCTTTCCCGTGCTGCCGAAGCCGTCGCTGCCGCGCTGGCTGGCGTCGAAATCGTCCACGATGTTGAACCCGACCTGCAGCACCGGCACCACGACGAGCTGGGCGATGCGCTCCATCGGCTGGATGGTGAAGCTGCCGCGCCCCCGGTTCCACACCGAAACGAATATCTGGCCCTGGTAGTCGGAGTCGATCAGACCAACCAGGTTGCCGAGCACGATGCCGTGCTTGTGCCCCAGGCCGGAACGGGGCAACACCATCGCAGCCAGCCCGGGGTCCGACAGATGGATCGCCAGCCCGCTCGGCACCAGCGTGGTCTCGCCCGGATGCAGGGTGAGTGCCGCCGGCAGGCAGGCTCTCAGGTCCAGCCCGGCCGAGCCGGGCGTCGCATAGGATGGAGGATGATCCTTCAGCCTCTCATCCATAATCTTGACGTCGATACGATGCATGTCGCGCTCCCTTGCCGTGCCCGCGTTCCGGTAAACCACGCGGTCAGTAAAATCAGTCTTCAGGTCCGCGCCGGCAACATGCCGGCCAGGTGGTCGACGATGCCGCGCGCAACCGCTGCCTTGGACGCACGCGGCAAGGGGTGCCGCCCCGCATCGTCGTACAGGATCACGGTATTGTCGTCGCCACCCATGCCGTCGCTCACCAGATTGCCCACCAGCAGCGGCAGGCGCTTCTTTTGCCGCTTGCTCTCCGCGTAGGCATCGAGATCCCGGCTTTCGGCGGCAAAGCCGACGCAGAACGGTGCCGCGGGCAGGGCCGCCACCTCGGCAAGGATGTCAGGATTCTGTGTCAGTGTGATGGTGAGCGCCTCGCCCGACTTCTTGATCTTGTGCTCGGCGGTCTGCAGCGGCCGGTAATCGGCCACCGCTGCCACACCGATGAAGACGTCCGCATCATGCACCGACTCGAGGACCGCGGTGCGCATCGCCAGCGCGCTGGCGGCCGCAATCCGCTTCACGCCCACCGGGACCGGCAGCGCCACCGGACCGCTGACGAGCACGACGTCAGCGCCGGCCTGGGCGCAGGCCCGCGCCAGTGCATAGCCCATTTTCCCCGAGCTGATGTTGGTGATACCGCGCACCGGGTCGATGGGCTCGAACGTCGGCCCGGCCGTCATCACGACCTTGCGCCCCGCCAGCCTCTTGGGCACGAAGAAGCCTTCCAGCTGCTCGACGATCTCCTCCGGCTCCAGCATGCGCCCCATGCCGACCTCGCCACAGGCCTGGTCTCCTGCCGCCGGGCCGAACACCGCAACGCCATCGACGCGCAGCTGTGCGATGTTGCGCTGCGTCGGCGGCGACTCCCACATCTGCCGGTTCATCGCCGGCGCCAAGATCAGCGGTACGTCGCGCGCCAGGCACAGGGTGGTCAGCAGGTCATCGGCGAGGCCATGGACGACGCGGGCGATGAAATCGGCAGTGGCGGGCGCGACCAGGATCGCATCCGCCTCGCGGCCGAGATCGATGTGCGCCATGTTGTTGGGCATGCGCGCATCCCACAGGTCGGACCACACCGTGTTGCCCGACAGGGCCTGGAAGGTCACCGCAGTCACGAAGCGCGCGCCGCCCTCGGTGAGCACGACATGCACGTCGGCCCCCGCCTTGCCCAGCAGTCGCACCAACTCTGCAGCCTTGTACGCAGCGACCCCGCCGGTGACACCGAGGACGACTTTCCTGCCCTGTAGACCATTCATGACATTTAGCTAAAATGAAGTCCGCATCATCTTCCCGCCTCACGGCGGCCGGCAAACCCCTGCGATGCGCAACGAGCAAGAGGCATACCCCATGGCGATCACCGACTGGCCCACCGACGAGCGCCCCCGCGAGAAGCTGCTGTCGCGCGGCTCACAGGCGCTGTCCGATGCCGAACTGCTGGCCATCTTCCTTCGAGTAGGCATCCGCGGCCAAAGCGCGGTCGACCTCGCACGCACCCTGATCGAGCGTTTCGGCAACCTGACGCGGCTCTGCAATGCCAGCGCCGACGACTTTTCCACCGTTCCGGGGATGGGGCTGGCGAAGTATGCCCAACTGCAGGCAGTCATGGAACTGGCACGGCGTGCGCTTTCTGAAACCCTGCGCGAACGCGCGCTATTCGACTCGCCGCAGGCGGTGCGCGACTGGCTGCGCCTGCGCCTCGGACACCTGCCCCACGAAGTATTCTGCGTGATGCTGCTCGACGCCCGGCACCGCCTGATCGACGCCATCGACCTGTTCCGCGGCACGCTGACGCAGACCTCCGTCTATCCGCGCGAAGTCGTCAAGCTGGCGCTCGAGCACAATGCCGCGGCGGTGATCTTCGCCCATAATCATCCCTCGGGCGCCGCCGAGCCGAGCACCGCCGACGAGTTGCTGACACGCTCGCTGAAGGAAGCGCTGGCGCTCGTCGATGTCCGCGTTCTCGACCACTTCGTCGTACCGGCCCACGGTGCCCCGGTGTCCTTCGCCGAGCGGGGCCTGCTTTAGACCAGTCTGCATGACACCGGGCACGGCGGCGCCGAGCGGAGGCTAAGCGCAAACTCCCCTTGCGTCTGCAGCATGACTTACAGTATCCTCCAACGTTTTCCGAAATCCGAATTCCCTGGAGCAACGTATGGCACGCGTCTGCCAAGTCACCGGTAAAGCACCGATGGTGGGAAACAATGTCTCCCACGCAAACAACAAGACCAAACGCCGTTTCCTGCCGAACCTGCAAAACCGCCGGTTCTGGAGTGAAGGCGAGAACCGCTGGATCCGCCTGCGCGTGTCCAACGCCGGTCTGCGCACCATTGACAAGAAAGGCATCGACGTCGTCGTTGCCGAGCTTCGCGCCCGCGGCGAGAAGCTCTAATCCGCCCGCACTGAACGGAGAACGCCATGGCAAAAGGCATCCGCGAAAAGATCAAGCTGGAATCGACCGCCGGCACGGGTCATTTCTACACCACGTCCAAGAACAAGCGCACCACCCCGGAAAAGCTCGAGTTCAACAAGTACGACCCGGTCGCGCGCAAGCACGTCCCGTACAAGGAAATCAAGCTGAAGTGATGCACCGGGCGGCGAACTGCCGCCCCGTCGCTGCACAGGTTCATCGAGCCACCGCAGCAGACAGCGCATACCGACTCCAGAAAGCAAGAAGGCCATCGGATCTCCGATGGCCTTCTTGCTTTCCAAGGCCGGCCCGAGCTTGCGCTCAGGACCGGCGTCCGACACATCAAGCCCGCTGAATGTTCGAAGCCTGCTTGCCCTTGGGACCCTGCGTAACCTCGAAGGAAACCTTCTCACCCTCCTTGAGGGTCTTGAAGCCATTCATGTTGATGGCAGAAAAGTGCGCGAAAAGGTCTTCGCTGCCGTCATCGGGAGTAATGAAGCCGAAACCCTTGGAATCGTTGAACCACTTCACGGTACCAGTTGCCATATTGCATCTTTCCTTCAAGGTTGCTTGATACGACCAGATCCCTGATCGGTACATCGGCGCCGCACCGGCATCGAGACCCTCGACAGCCCTGGAAGCGGCGCACAGCTTGGCTTTTACGCACTCGTCCGCACAGCGTCAACGGTTAATTGAGGCTCCAATTTTGCGCATTGCAGCATTCAAATGAATCAATAAGGCCTGAAGGCATTCATTCTGCTTGAATTTTCCCGGACTTCCAGCTTGCGGCACCGCACGAGGGGGCTTGAAAGTCGTTTGCACCGACCCCAACTCGGTCAGGAAATCGCCTTGTTGCACTCTGCCCTGAGTTCTTTAGAATGAATCTCATGGGTACCCGTAAACAAGACGAATTCGTACTGGAGGCAAAGCGGACCAGCACCAGGCCGCCGCCCCTATACAAGGTGCTTCTGCTGAACGATGACTACACGCCGATGGATTTCGTCATCATCGTGCTGCAGAAATTTTTCGGCATGGACCGCGAACGTGCCACGCGGGTCATGCTCCAAGTACACAGAGAGGGCATGGGGATATGCGGAGTGTTTCCGCGAGACATTGCCTCGACGAAGGTCGAACAGGTCGCATCCTTTGCTCGTCAGCATCAACATCCGCTGGCATGCGTGATGGAGGAGAATTGAATGATCGCGCAAGAGCTTGAAGTGACCTTGCACATGGCTTTCGTGGACGCTCGGCAGAAAAGGCACGAGTTCATCACGGTTGAGCACTTGCTGCTGGCGCTGCTGGACAACCCGTCGGCAGCCGAGGTGCTGCGTGCGTGCGCCGCGAACATCGATGAACTGCGGCGCGAGTTGACGAACTTCATCAACGAGCACACGCCGACCATCGAGGGCAGCGATGAGATCGACACGCAGCCGACCCTCGGCTTCCAGCGCGTGATCCAGCGCGCCATCCTTCACGTGCAGTCGTCCGGCAAGAAGGAAGTCACCGGCGCCAACGTGCTGGTCGCGATCTTCGGCGAGAAGGATTCGCACGCCGTCTATTTCCTGCAGCGCCAGAACATCTCGCGCCTCGACGTGGTGAATTTCATTTCCCATGGCATCGCCAAGACGCCGCAACCCGGCCCGAATGCGCAGAGCCGCGGCGAGTCCGAGCAGAATGAGCAGGAGCCGGACGAAAAGCAGCCCGGCGGAGCGCTCGAGAACTACACGCAGAACCTTAACCAGCAGGCGCTGGTCGGCAAGATCGACCCGCTGATCGGCCGCGAGAAGGAAGTCGAGCGCGTCATCCAGACGCTGTGCCGGCGGCGCAAGAACAACCCGCTGCTCGTCGGCGAGGCCGGCGTAGGCAAGACGGCGATCGCCGAAGGGCTCGCGCACCGCATCGTCGAGGGCCGCGTTCCGGAGATCCTCGAGAACGCCCAGGTGTTTGCGCTCGACATGGGCGCCCTGCTTGCCGGCACCAAGTATCGCGGCGACTTCGAACAGCGCCTGAAGGCCGTGCTCAAGCAGTTGTTGGAAAATCCGAATGCGATCCTGTTCATCGACGAGATCCATACGTTGATCGGTGCCGGCGCCGCTTCGGGCGGAACGCTGGATGCGTCCAACCTGCTCAAGCCGGCGCTGTCCTCCGGTCAGCTCAAGTGCATCGGCGCCACCACCTACAACGAGTTCCGCCAGATCTTCGAGAAGGACCACGCGCTGTCGCGGCGCTTCCAGAAGGTCGACGTGGTCGAGCCCTCGGTTGCCGAGACGGTCGAGATCCTCAAGGGGCTCAAGAGCCGCTTCGAGGAGCATCACGGCGTGAAGTATTCCACCTCCGCGCTGTCAAGCGCGGCCGAGCTATCAGCGCGCTACATCAATGATCGCCACCTGCCGGACAAGGCCATCGACGTCATCGACGAGGCCGGTGCCGCACAGCGCATCCTGCCGAAATCCAGGCAGAAGAAGACCATCGGCAAGAACGAGATCGAGGAGATCGTCGCCAAGATCGCCCGCATCCCGCCGCGCAGCGTGTCCAACGACGACAAGGCGGCCCTGAGGACGCTTGAGCGCGACCTCAAGAACGTCGTCTTCGGCCAGGATGCCGCGATCGATGCGCTCGCGCAGGCGATCAAGATGTCGCGCTCGGGCCTCGGCAATCCGCAGAAGCCGATCGGCTCCTTCCTGTTCTCCGGTCCGACCGGCGTCGGCAAAACGGAAGTAGCGCGCCAGCTCGCCTACGTGCTCGGCATCGAACTGGTGCGTTTCGACATGTCGGAGTACATGGAGCGCCACGCCGTCAGCCGACTGATCGGCGCGCCTCCGGGATATGTCGGCTTCGACCAGGGCGGCCTGCTGACAGAGCAGATCACCAAAAAGCCGCACTGCGTGCTGCTGCTCGACGAGATCGAGAAGGCACATCCGGACATCTACAACATCCTGCTGCAGGTGATGGACCACGGCACGCTGACCGACAACAACGGCCGGCAGGCAGACTTCCGCAACGTGATCATCATCATGACCACCAACGCGGGCGCCGAGACCATGCAGAAGTCGGTGATCGGCTTCTCGGCCAAGCGCGAGGTGGGCGACGAGATGGAAGACATCAAGCGCATGTTCTCGCCCGAGTTCCGCAACCGCCTCGATGCGATGATCTCCTTCAAGGCGCTGGACAACGAGATCATCCTGCGGGTGGTCGACAAGTTCCTCATGCAGCTCGAGGCCCAACTGCACGAGAAGAAGGTCGAGGCGCACTTCAGCGACGAGCTGAAGGCCTGGCTCGCCGAGAAGGGATTCGATCCGCTGATGGGTGCGCGTCCGATGGCCCGTCTCATCCAGGATACGATCCGCTCCGCGCTCGCCGACGAACTGCTGTTCGGTCGCCTGGCGAACGGCGGCAAGGTCACGATCGACCTCGATGATGACGACAAGGTGAAGCTGGTATTCGAGCACACCGAGGACGCGACCACCGTCTAACCGCCCTGCAAGCACACGCACGGCGCCTCCCCACGCGGGAGGCGCTTTTTTTTGCACTTCCGCTGCGCCGGGACTGAGCGCGCGGGTGCCGCCGACTTTCCTTGCACGGCACGCGCTCGGCTATCATGCGCGCGCAGCGGCAGTCCCGCCCGCCTCATCCTCTGCAAGGAGTCTCGCATGCCCATCCTGACCACCGATCTCTGCGACGCCAACGAAGACAAGGTCAGCGTCGTCAGCCCGATGTTCCGCAGCTTCGGCGGACGTTCCGCGTTCGGCGGACCAATCACCACGCTGAAGCTGTTCGAGGACAACGCCCTAGTACGTAAGACACTGGAAACCGCAGGCGACGGTCGTGTCCTGGTCATCGACGGCGGCGGTTCGATGCGTTGCGCACTCGTGGGCGACCAACTGGCGGAACTGGGGGTCAGGAATGGCTGGGCCGGCATCGTCGTGTATGGCTGCATCCGCGACTCGAGAGCCATTGCGGGCATGGACCTCGGCGTCTTCGCCCTCGGCACCCATCCGCGCAAGACAGTGAAACGCAACACCGGCGAGGCCGACCTGCCCGTCACGTTTGGCGGAGTCACCTTCGTGCCCGGACATTTCCTTTACGCCGACGAGGATGGCGTCATCGTCTCGGCGACGGCCCTGATCTGACTCCATTTCCGGCCGCTACGAACACGCTGCGCAAGCCCTGGTCTGCGGCGGATTCGACGCAGCGCAGCAGAAAAGGCGTCACCTCCCATTTCACGACGCTGATTATCTTTTCGTATCGTGAAAACGGAGATACAAATCATTGTTTATAAAACACTAATTATTTTCTTATGTCTTATATAAGACATATTGCTGCTACGCACGATGCAGCCTATACTTTGCAGCAACCGAGACACCTCTCTCCCTCGAAGATGTTCCGGCTTGGACCTCCGGCGCGATACCCCAAGACTGCGCCCCGAGGTTGAATCAACACTCGAAAGACACAAGGAAGCATCATGACGCTGACCCGCGAACAGCAAATCGCCGCTCTGGAAAAAGACTGGGCCGAAAACCCCCGTTGGAAAGGCATCAAGCGCGGTTACTCCGCCGCTGACGTCGTTCGCCTGCGCGGCAGCCTGCAGCCCGAGTACACGCTGGCCCAGCGCGGCGCAAAGCTGCTTTGGGAGCGTGTGAACGGCGGCGCAAAGAAAGGTTATGTGAACGCCTTCGGCGCGATCACCGCCGGTCAGGCGATGCAGCAGGCCAAGGCCGGCCTGGAAGCCGTGTACCTTTCCGGCTGGCAGGTGGCTGCCGACGGCAACACCTCCGAAACCATGTACCCGGACCAGTCGCTGTACGCCTACGACTCGGTGCCGACCATGGTTCGCCGCATCAACAACACCTTCAAGCGTGCCGACGAGATCCAGTGGTCGCGTGGCATCAACCCGGGCGACAAGGAATTCATCGACTACTTCCTGCCGATCGTCGCTGACGCTGAAGCCGGTTTCGGTGGCGTGCTGAACGCCTTCGAACTGATGAAGAACATGATCGCTGCGGGCGCCGCCGGTGTGCACTTTGAAGACCAGCTCGCTGCGGTCAAGAAGTGCGGCCACATGGGTGGCAAGGTGCTGGTGCCGACGCAGGAAGCCTGCGAAAAGCTGATCTCGGCCCGTTTTGCCGCCGACGTCATGGGCGTGCCGACCATCATCCTGGCCCGTACCGACGCCGAAGCCGCGAACCTGATCACCTCCGATCACGACGCCAACGACAAGCCCTTCCTCACCGGTGAGCGCACCCAGGAAGGTTTCTACCGCGTCAAGAACGGTCTGGAACAGTCCATCAGCCGCGGCGTCGCCTATGCGCCCTACGCCGACCTGGTGTGGTGCGAGACCGGCACGCCCGACCTTGGCTTCGCCCGCGAGTTCGCGCAGGCCGTGCATGCCGCCTGCCCGGGCAAGCTGCTTTCGTACAACTGCTCGCCGTCCTTCAACTGGAAGAAGAACCTGGACGATGCCACCATCGCCAAGTTCCAGGACGAGCTGTCGGCGCTGGGCTACAAGTACCAGTTCATCACGCTGGCCGGCATCCACATCAACTGGTTCAACACCTTCAAGTTCGCCCACGCCTACGCCCGCGGCGAAGGCATGAAGCACTACACCGAAATGGTGCAGGAGCCGGAGTTCGCCGCGCGCGAACAGGGCTACACCTTCGTGTCGCACCAGCAGGAAGTCGGCGCAGGCTACTTCGACGACGTCACCACCGTGATCCAGGGCGGCTCGTCCTCGGTGAAGGCCCTCACCGGCTCGACCGAAGAAGAGCAGTTCCACTAAGAAACTTCACAGACCGAGCCGGCAACCCGGCTCGGTCTGCGGAAATCGACGAGGCCGCCCGGGTTCCCCGCGCGGCCTCGTTTTTTTGCAGCCGACGGACGATTACAGGCCTTGCCGCATCCCCGCGCCTGCGCCATCCCGCATCGGGCCACCCCTGCCCGGCCCCATGCCGCGCTCGCCCTTGCCACCGCGCGGCCCCATCTGGAAGTCGGCATCGAAGACCTTCTTCTGCGCATCGCTCAAGCTGGGGTAAAGGGTTTCGACCGCACGCCGCGTATCGGCCAGTTCGGCCTGGTGGAAGCGGCTCATCTCTTCCATGCGCTGCAGGCGCTCGACCGCGGTCGTCGGCCAGCCCGCCTGGCGATGCGCCGCCATGCGCTCGCCGACGTCCTTCGCCTTCACCAGCATCGCGCCCTTGAACTGCGTCCATGCGGCCTGTTGCTCCGGTTTGAGCGCCAGCGCCAGCTCGAGACGCGCGAGGCGGGTCTGTGCACGTTGCGCGATGCGCTCGGCCATCTGCGCCGGCTCCATGCGCTGCATGCCCATCGGGCCAGGGCCATCGCCGCCGCACGGGCCGCCTCGCGCTATCGCGACGGAGGCGCCCAGCGCAGTGGTGGCGACGAGGGCGGCGGCAATCGAGTTCCTGATCCAGGTTTTCATGGTGTTTCTCCTTTCGGGGTCGGTGCCCGTCGAAGCGGGCGACGGGGCCATTTGAACACCGGGATGTAAGCCGGATTTGTCCGCGCACGGCGGTTTTGCACCGTCATGTCTCTAGCGCCGTGCCGGATACGCTGGGATACAAAGCACGGGGATACCGGGCTTAAGATGCGCCCCATGGAGACGCCACGATGAGCACCCAGACCGACCACATCCTGATCGTCGATGACGACCGCGACATCCGCAGCCTGCTCGCCGACTACCTCGAGAAGCAGGGCCTGCGCTGCACCACCGCAGCCGACGGGCGCGACATGAGGGCAAAGCTCGAGGCGCACCGGGTCGACCTCATTGTGCTCGACATCATGATGCCCGGCGAGGACGGCCTGACGCTGTGCCGCAACCTGCGCGCGAGCGGCGGCCCGCATGCCAACACACCCATCCTGATGCTGACCGCGCGCGGCGAGGACATGGACCGCATCATCGGCCTCGAGATGGGCGCCGACGACTACCTGCCCAAGCCCTTCGTGCCGCGCGAACTCTACGCCCGCATCCGCGCCATCCTGCGCCGCGCACGCGCCCTGCCGCCCAACCTCGACGCCGCGCCGCCGGCCAACACCCGCGAGCTGCGCTTCGCGCATTGGCGGCTGGACACGGTGAATCGGCACCTGATCGATGGCGAGGGCACGGTGGTCGCGCTGTCGGGCGCCGAGTACCGCATGCTCGGCGTGTTCCTCGCCCATCCGCAGAAGGTGCTTTCGCGCGACCAGCTGATGGAGCTCACCCAGGGGCGCGAGGCGGAGGTGTTCGACCGCTCGATCGACCTGCTGGTCAGCCGCCTGCGCCAG
The DNA here is from genome assembly GCA_017302295.1 of Thauera sp. GTDB lineage: Bacteria > Pseudomonadota > Gammaproteobacteria > Burkholderiales > Rhodocyclaceae > Thauera. Next base: position 67,462 of record JAFLDS010000006.1, read on the forward strand.
CGCCTGGGCGATAACGCGCGCGAGCCGGCCATCATCAAGACGGTACGCAACGAGGGCTACGTACTGGCCGCCGAGGTCATGCCGGTCGCGGAGCCCAGCGGGGCCGGCCAGCCATGAGACTGCCCTGGCCGCGCAGCCTGTTCGCCCGCCTGATGCTGATCTGGATCGTCGGCTTGACGGCGGTGCTCGCGGTCAGCTTCATGCTGTTCGTGGGTGAACGCGAGCGCGTCGGCCGTGCTGCGCTGTTCGAGGGGATCGCGCAGGAGATCGCGGCGACCGCTGATGTGCTCGACCGCCTGTCGCCGGCCGAGCGGGAACGCTGGATCGACGAACTCGGCCGCCGCCGGCTGCGTTTCGCGCTGCGCCCGCCCGGCGAACCTGCCGAGTTCCGCCCCCTGCCCGAGCATCCGCTGCTGAACGCCTTGCGCGAAGCCATGCCGGATCGCATGCCGACCCTGCATGCCGTCGACCGGGCGGCGATGCCGCACCCGATGCTGATGGCCTCGATCCGGCTCGCCGACGGCATGCCACTGCTCGTCCGCCTGCCGGGGCTGGGGCCCAGGCTCGCGCGCGGGCCGCACCTTCCCCCACCCGATCGGCTGCTTGCCGCCCTGTTGGCGCTGATCGGCGGCGTCAGCCTGCTGGCCTGGATCGCGGTGAGACTCGCCACCCGGCCGCTGTCGCGCATGGCCGAGGCAGCGCGGGCGCTGGGCGAGAACCCGGAGCGCGCGCCGATCGACACCACCGGCCCCGCCGAGGTGGCCCAGGCCGCAGCCGCCTTCAATCAGATGCAGCAACGCATCCGCGAACACGTCGCCGATCGCACCCGCATCCTTGCCGCGATCTCGCACGACCTTCAAACGCCGATCACCCGCCTGCGCCTGCGCGCCGAGATGGTCGACGACGAGGCGCTGCGCGGCAGGATCCAGTCCGATCTGGACGCGATGCAGGCGCTGGTGAAGGAAGGCCTCGCCTATGCCCGCAGCCTGGACGAGCGCCAGCCGGCGCAACCGATCGACGTCGACGGTCTGCTGTCGGCGCTCCACGCCGATGCACAAGACATGGGCTGGGAGGTCAGCGTGGAGGGCAAGGCGCATCGCCGCAGCCTCGGTCAGCCGACCGCCCTGCGGCGCGCGCTGTGGAACCTGATCGAGAACGGCGTGAAATTCGGCGGGCGGGTGGAGGTTCGCCTGACCGAATCGATCGAGGGATTCGAGATCCGGATCCGCGATCACGGCCCGGGCGTGTCCGAAGCCGAACTCGACAAGGTCTTCGAGCCCTTCTTCCGCACCGAATCGTCGCGCAGCCGTGAAACCGGCGGCACCGGCCTCGGCCTGGCGATCGCCCGCAATCTGCTGCGCGCACAGCGCGGTGATGTAGCGCTGCGCAATCATCCGGGCGGAGGCCTGGAAGCGATCGTCACCTTGCCCGCCATGGCCGGGGGCCCGAGCTGACGCGAAGCATGCTATCGCGATCCTCCCGGGTCGCCGTAGCGTGCAGCAAGTGCTTCGAAGCGCGCACACTCGGCCGCGCACCAGTCGGCCCCGAAGCCGAGTTCCTGCGCGAGGAGCTCGGCCACCGCCGGCGCCGCCTGCGCAGCCAGCGCCGCATCAAGGAACAAGGCGCGATGACGCCGGGCAAGTACATCCTCGACACCACGGGCAAATTCCTCACGCGCCGCGAAACGAACCTCCGCCTCGGTCAGGGAAAGCCCGTCCACCAGACGACGCCCCGCGCCCGGCAGGCGCTCGACCGACTCGCGGTCAGTGCCGTAGACATCGCCAGCAGAACCTGCTGAACCCGCCGAACCCGCCTGCGACGGCGGCGCACCGTGCAGGCGCAATGTCGAGGTGGGCGACGCCGGTTGCCCGAGCTTGGCGACCGACAGCGCGGTATCGACGGCATCCTCGGCCATCGCGCGGTAAGTCGTCCATTTGCCGCCGGTCACGCTGACGAGCCCCTGTGGCGACACCTCGACCACATGCTCGCGTGACAGCGTGCGCGTGGCAGACGCATCGCCGGCACCGATCAGCGGACGTAGGCCGACGAAGGCACTGCGCACATCGGCACGCGTCGGCGCACGCACGAGATAGCGCGCGGCGGTGGCGAGGATGAAGTCGGCCTCGCCCGGCAGCGGCTCCGGCTCGAGCGGCGCATCGTCGCACGGCGTGTCGGTGGTGCCCAGCACCACCCTACCCTGCCACGGGATCACGAACAACACCCGCCCGTCGTCGGTGCGCGGCACCAGCAGCGCGTCGGTGCCGGGCAGGAACTCGCGGCCGACAACCAGATGCAGGCCCTGGCTCGGACGCAGCAGGCGCGTTGCCTGCGGGTCGGCCAACCGTCGGACGCGATCGGCCCACACCCCGGTCGCATTGATCAACACGCGCGCGCCGACCTTGTGCATGTCGCCGGTCTCGACGTCGCGAACCCGAAGCCCGCGCACCCGCCCGTCCTCGACGATGAAGTCGCTCGCCGCGCAATAGTTGATCGCCAGCACCCCCAGATCGGACGCGGTGCGCGCCAGGGCCAGGGCCAGGCGGGCGTCATCGAACTGCGCGTCGTGATAGGCGATGCCACCGCGCAACCCGGCGGTATTCACGGTTGGCAGGGCGCTGACGGTGCGCGCCGCATTCAACAGCCGGCTGCCGCCAAGCGCCGCGCCGCCGGCCAGCAGGTCGTAGATCTTCAGCCCGGCGCCGAGCAGCGGCTGGTCGAACCAGCGGTAGGCGGGCACGACGAAGCGCAAGGGGTGAACTAGGTGCGGCGCATTCGCGAGCAGGCGGGCGCGCTCGACGAGTGCCTCGCGCACCAGGGCCAGGCGGCACTGGGCGAGGTAGCGCACGCCGCCATGGATGAGCTTGGTCGCGCGCGAACTGGTGCCCTTGGCGAAGTCCTGCGCCTCCACCAGCAAGACGGAAAAGCCGCGCGCGGCCGCATCCACCGCGCAGCCCAGGCCGGTAGCGCCGCCGCCGATGACGACGACGTCCCAGGTCTTCGCCTCGCGCAGACGGGCGAGCAGCACCGGGCGCGACAACGCCTTCTCACCTGCGCGCTCAATCTCGTGCGCGTTCCTGCGCGGCTCGAGAAGCGTCATTGCGCTGCCCAGCCCCGGGTGCGTTGCACCGCCTCGCGCCACCGCCCGAGTACCTCGTCGCGCCGCGCGGCAGCCAGGGCGGGCACGAACACCCTGTCCTGCTGCCACTGGGCTGCGAGTTCATCGGTGCCGCTCCACAAGCCCACGCCGAGTCCGGCGAAGAAGGCGGCGCCCTGCGCGGTCGTCTCCAGCAGTCGCGGGCGCACCACCGTTACGCCGAGCAGGTCGGCCTGGATCTGCAACAGCAGGTCGTTCGCCGCCGCGCCGCCGTCGACGCGCAGTTCGCGCAGGGGCTCTGCGCCATCGCGCTGCATCGCGTCGACCAGGTCAACCGTCTGCAGCGCGATCGCATCGAGTGCCGCCCGCGCGATGTGGCCCGCGCCACTGCCACGGGTCAGGCCCAGCAGGGCGCCGCGCGCATGCGCATCCCAATGCGGCGCGCCCAGTCCGGTGAACGCGGGCACCAGCACCACGCCGCCACTGTCGGGCACGCTCGCCGCCAACGCCTCGATGTCCGACGCGCGCTCGACCAGACCGAGGGCGTCGCGCAACCACTGCACAATCGCGCCCCCCATGAACACGCTGCCCTCCAGCGCATACTGCGCCCCACCGGGCCCGGCCCAGCCCACCGTGCTCAGCAGGCGATTTTGCGACGCGACCGGTGCGGCGCCGGTATTCATCAGCAGGAAGCAGCCGGTACCATAGGTGTTCTTCGCCATCCCCACCGTGAAACAGGCCTGGCCGAAGGTGGCCGCCTGCTGGTCACCCCCGATGCCGGCGATCGGCACCGCGGCGCCGAGCACCGACGCCTCGCTCTCGCCGCACGCGCCGATGCTGGGAACGATGCGCGGCAGCAGCGCGCGCGGAATGCGGAAGCGTTCGAGCAGCCCCTCGTCCCAGTCGAGCGCATGCAGGTTGAACAGCAGCGTACGCGAGGCGTTGCCGGGATCGGTGACATGCAGGCGGCCTCCGCTCAGATGCCAGACGAGCCAGCTGTCGATGGTGCCGAACGCCAGCTCGCCGGCGTCGGCCCGCCGCCGTGCGTCGGGGAGATGGTCGAGCAGCCAGCCGAGCTTGGTGGCAGAGAAGTAGGGATCGAGCTCCAGGCCGGTGCGCTCGCGCACCTCGTCGGCCCAGCCCAGTGCGCGCAGACGGTCGCACTCTGCCGCGGTGCGCCGGTCCTGCCAGACGATGGCCGGCGCAAGCGCCCGTCCGGTGGCGCGCTCCCACAACACGACGGTCTCGCGCTGGTTGGCGATGCCCACCGCCGCCAGTTCGTTCGCGCCGACGCCGGCATCGGCAAGTGCCGCGCGCGCGCAATCGAACTGCGTGCGAAGGATTTCGTCGGCATCGTGTTCCACCCAGCCCGGTTGCGGGAAATGCTGCGCGAACTCGCGCTGCGCCCGGCCACACACTGCGCCGTCAACATCGAAGACGAAGGCGCGCGAACTCGTCGTACCCTGATCCAGCGCAAGTACATGAGCTTTGGCCATTTCCCGTTCCCTCCTCCGCCGCCTGCCTGCGTGAAGCCTAACCGCTTTCCGATGACGAACGCGAGCGCGAGCGCGAGCGCGAGCGCGGGCAGCTTCGGCCCCTTCCGATGCGATGCAAGCCCGCGCGCATCCTGTCGGGATGTGTTTCAATCCGCCGTTCTGCTCACTGCACTGCAACATTCCGCCCATGCCCGCCCTCTGGATGATCGTCGCCAGCCTGCTGTTCGCCTGCATGGGCGTTTGCGTCAAGCTGGGCGCGACGCGATTCTCCACCGGCGAGCTGGTGTTCTACCGCGGCGCGGTCAGTGTGCTGATGATGCTGGTCGCCGCCCGCCTGCAGGGTGTCACGCTCAGCACCCCGCACTGGCGCATGCAGCTGTCGCGCAGCGCCTCGGGCTCGATCGCGCTGATGAGCTACTTCTTTGCGATCGGCGCGCTGCCGCTCGCAACCGCTGCCACGCTCAGCTACACCTCGCCGATCTTCGTCGCGCTGCTGCTCGCACTCGTCTTCGGCGAGCGCCTGCGCTGGCCGGTGATGGCTTCGGTGTTGCTGGGCTTCGCCGGCGTGGCCCTCCTGTTGCGCCCCACCCTGCTGCCCGGGCAATGGCTGGGCGCCGCGGTCGGTCTGGGGTCGGGGGCGATCGCCAGCCTCGCCTACATCAGCGTGCGCGAGCTCGGCCGTGTCGGCGAACCGGAGGTGCGCACCGTGTTCTGGTTCTCGCTGGTCACCACGCTGCTCGGCCTGACCTGGGCGGCCACGGGCGAAATCCATCGCCCCGACGGTGAAGGTCTGGCAATCCTGCTTGGTGTCGGCCTGTTCGGCGGGCTCGCTCAAGTGGCGATGACCCGTTCCTACCGCTACGGCCGCACGGTCGTGTCGGCCAGCCTCAGCTATTCGACGGTCATCTTCGCCAGCGTCTTCGGCATGCTGCTGTGGGACGAACACCTCGCGCTCGGCGGATGGCTCGCGATCGGCCTCATCATCGCCAGCGGCATCTCCGTGTCGCTCGCCTCGCGCCGGCCGTCCGAGGCTGCGCCACAGCCCGCGGACGATTGAGCGGCAGGGGCGCGAGGACTATAGTGACTGGAAACATCGAAGCGCGACGGAGCCCGACATGATCACCACCGACCACAGCGACAACCTCGTAGCCGTGACCGTTTTCGGCGAGTTCACGCTGGCCGACTACAAGGAGTTCGAGGAACTGGTGAACTTCAAGGTCCAGTTCGAGGGTCAAGTCGACCTTTTCATGGATCTGCGCGAAATGGCGGGCTTCACGCTCGACGTGGCGTGGGAGGAAATCAAGTTTTCCCGCCAGCACGCGCACGACTTCCGCCGTATCGCCATCGTGACGGAAGATCAGTGGCTGACCTGGAGTGCCTGGGTCTCGCAACTGTTCGTCGATGCCGAAGTCCAGGTCTTCGGCGACGAAACCGAAGCGCGCGACTGGCTGGCCGAAACGGCCGAGGCCCCGAGGTGAATGCTTCGTTTTCGACCCTGATCGGCGCGCTCGATCTAGTGCAGTACATGCGCGACCCCGACTGGGTCGTGGTCGATTGCCGCTTCGATCTGACCAATCCGGATTTTGGCTACCAGGCCTGGCGCCGCAGCCATATCCGGGGGGCCTTCTTCCTCGACCTCGAGGCGGACCTGTCCGGCACGAGGACGGGGCGCAACGGCCGCCACCCCCTGCCGGACCCGGCGCAGCTCGCCGCCAGGCTGGGCGAGTGCGGCATCGACAACCATTGCCAGGTCGTCGCCTACGACGACGCTGGCGGCATGTTCGCCGCGCGCCTGTGGTGGCTGATGCGCTGGCTCGGACACCACCGCGTGGCGGTGCTCGACGGCGGCCTGCAGGCGTGGTGCCGCGCCGCCCAGGCTTTGGACGTCGACATGCCCGAGCCGGTCCCGCGCAGCTACACGTTCTCGCTGCAGCCCGGCCGGGTCGATGTCGAATACGTGCGCAGCCACCTGGGCAAACCCGACATGTTGCTGGTCGATGCCCGCAGCCCGGATCGGTTCCGCGGCGAAAACGAGATGCTCGACCCGGTCGCAGGCCACATTCCCGGCGCCATCAACCGCTTCTTCCGCGACAACCTCGGGCCCGATGGCTGCTTCAAGCAGGCCTCGGTACTGCGCGAGGAATTCGGCGCGCTGCTGTCCGGGCACACGCCGCGGCAGACCGTGCACCAATGCGGCTCGGGCGTGACCGCCTGCCACAACGTGCTGGCGATGGAGGCCGCGGGCTTTCCCGGCTCGCGGCTATATGGCGGGTCGTGGAGCGAATGGTGTGCCGATCCGGCACGGCCGGTGGCCACCGGCCCGGGTTGAGCCCCCCAGACGGCTTCTACCAGTCGACCTTTTCGACCTGCCCCAGCGAGCGCCCGAGGAAGCGCTCGCCAATGGTCTGAAAGCGCAATGGCACGTCGCTGACCACGTAGCGGTAGCTCGCCGGCTCGCTGCCGCCTTGCGCCAAGCCCTCGTGATGCAGCCGCTGCGCGGCGAACTCCGCCGTGGTCACCGCCGAATCGATCAGCTTCACCGCCGGACCGGTCACATCGCGCAGCAGCGGCTTGAGCAGCGGGTAGTGGGTGCATCCCAGCACCAGGCTGTCGACCTCTTCGGCCAGCACCGGGCGCAGGTACTCCTGCGCAGTCAGACGGGTGACCTCGTGGTCCAGCCACCCCTCTTCCACCAGCGGCACGAACAGCGGGCAGGCCTGCGAATACACCCGCACCGAGGCGTCCAGCGCGTGCATGCGGCGAGCGTAGGCGTTGCTGTTGATCGTGGTCGGCGTGCCGATCACGCCGATGCGCCCGCCGGGCGACTCGGCAACCGCCGCGCGCGCGCCGGCCTCGATGACGTCGAGCACCGGGATATCGCGCGCCAGCCGGTGCACCACGTGGGCCGCCACCGCCGCCATCGTGTTGCAGGCGATGATCAGCATCTTGACGTCGCGCTGCAGCAGGAAGCGGGTGATCTGCTCGGTGAACAGCTCGATCGTCGCCACCGACTTCACGCCGTAGGGCACACGCGCGGTGTCGCCGAAGTAGATGATGCTCTCGAGCGGCAGGCGCTCCATCAGCGCACGCACAACGGTCAGCCCGCCGACGCCTGAGTCGAACACGCCGATCGGGCGCGAGGCATCGACCGCCGTCACGCCAGCCACCCCGCGCCGCCGGCGCCGGTCCTGATCGACATCATTCGAGCACCACGGCGGCGAACTTGCGCTTGCCCACCTGCAGCACCACGGTCTCGCCCGCAGCCAGCAGCAGACCCTTGTCGTCCACCCGCTCGCCGTTGAGCTTGACCGCGCCCTGCTCGATCATGCGCATCGCCTCGGAGGTCGAACCGGTCAGCCCGGCCTGCTTCACCACCTGGAACACCGCCATGCCCTCGGCACCGACAGCGACGCGCACTTCAGGAAGGTCGTCGGGGATCGCGTTGCGCTGGAAGCGCGCTTCGAAGTCCGCCAGCGCCTCCTCCGCCGCCATCGCTCCATGGAAGCGGCCGACGAGTTCCATCGCCAGCATGACCTTGACGTCGCGCGGGTTGCGGCCGCCTTCGACGTCGGCGCGCAGCGCGGCGATCTCGGCCGTCGAGCGGAACGACAGCAGATCGTAGTAGCGCCACATCAGCGTGTCCGACACCGACATCGTCTTGCCGAAGATCTCCTTCGGCGCCTCGGCGATGCCGATGTAGTTGCCGAGCGACTTCGACATCTTGTTGACGCCGTCAAGGCCCTCGAGCAGCGGCACCATCACCACGCACTGCGGCGACTGGCCATAGTGTTTCTGCAGTTCGCGCCCCATCAGCAGGTTGAAGCGCTGATCGGTGCCGCCGAGCTCGACGTCGGCCTTCATCGCCACCGAGTCGTAGCCCTGGCACAGCGGATACAGGAACTCGTGGATCGCGATCGACTGGTTGTTCGCGTAGCGCTTGGAGAAGTCGTCGCGCTCGAGCATGCGCGCCACCGTCTGCTGCGCGGCGAGGCGGATCATGCCGGCCGAGCCCAGGCCTTCCATCCACGCCGAGTTGAAGCAGATCTCGGTCTTTTCCGGATCGAGGATCTTGAACACCTGCTCCTGGTAGGTCTTCGCGTTGTCGGCGATCTGCTCGCGCGACAGCGGCGGGCGGGTGGCGTTCTTGCCGCTCGGGTCGCCGATCATGCCGGTGAAGTCGCCGATGAGGAACATCACGTGATGCCCCAGCTCCTGGAAGTGGCGCATCTTGTTGATCAGCACCGTATGGCCGAGGTGCAGGTCAGGCGCGGTGGGATCGAATCCCGCCTTGATCCGCAGCGGACGCCCGCTCTTGAGCTTCTCGACCAGTTCGGCCTCGATCAGCAATTCGTCGGTCCCGCGCTTGATCAGCTCGATCGCGGCCTGAACATCACTCATTGAATCTCTCCAAAATCCCCACGACGGACGTAAAAAACATTTGCTACAATTGAAAAAGTTTTTTGCCCACTTCTGGAGGAGCGGACCGCGTCCATGCAAACCAGAAAGACCCGAATTCTAGCCGAACTACCCGACCAACTCTTCACCCGCCCGCGCCGCTGGGTTGTCGCCGGTGTCGCGGGCCTGTCGATGATGGGTGTGGTTGCCGCCATTGCCGTCGCGCCACAGGGCCCGGCCCAGATCGCCACCCGACCGGTGGTGGAGGTCCTGTCGCCCCCCGAGTCCGAAACGACTGCGCTCGGCGACCTGCCCTTCGTGCAGGAGGTGCGTCTGCAGTCGGGCGATACCGCCCAGACCCTGTTTCGCCGACTTCGAATCCAGGATGCCGAGGCACTCGCCTTCCTGACGCAGTCCGAATCAGGCAGACAGGCGCTGCGCCAGTTGCGCGCCGGGCGTTCGGTCACCGCAGTGATCCATGCCGACGGTCGCCTCGCATCGCTCACCCTTCCAGTGGGCGCAGACGGCGAGCGCACCGTCATCGAGCGTGCAGCCGACGGTGGGCTCAAACTGCGCGACGCCCAGGATGGCGCACTGGCAACCCTGGTCGAAATGCGCTCGGGCGTCATCCGCAGCTCGCTTTTCGCCGCCACGGATGCCGCAGAGTTGCCCGACGAGGTGGCCAACAAGCTCGTCGAGCTGTTCGGCACCGAGATCGACTTCCATACCGACCTGCGCAAGGGCGACCGCTTCAACGTGATCTACGAAGCGATGTACGACCGCGGCACGCCGGTACGCACCGGCCGAGTCCTCGCCGCAGAGTTCGTCAATCAGGGAAAGAGCCACGTCGTCGTGTTGCATCAGCGCGCAGACAAGGAGCAGTACTACTCTGCCGACGGCCGCAGCCTCGGGCAGGCCTTCCTGCGCTCACCGCTCGAATTCTCGCGCGTCACCTCGAGTTTCGGCGGCCGCATCCACCCCATCCTGAACCGCCCGCGCGACCACAAGGGCGTCGACTTCGGCGCCCCGACCGGCACCCCGGTGAAGGCGACTTCCGATGGCGTGGTCGATTACGCCGGCACGCAGCGCGGCTATGGCAACCTGATCGTGCTGCAGCACCGCGGCAAGATCTCCACCGCCTACGCGCACCTCAACGGCTTCGCGCGCAACCTGAAGCAGGGGCAGGCCGTCAGCCAGGGCGACGTGATCGGCTATGTCGGCACGACCGGCATGTCCACCGGCCCGCACCTGCACTACGAGGTCCGCATCGACGGTGAGGCGCACGACCCGATGACGGTCGCACTGCCGGTCGCCGACACGCTCGAGGGCCGCGAACTGACGGCGTTCAAGCGCGACACCGCACCCTTGCTGCATCGCTTCGCGTTGCTGAACCGCGACACCGAGGTCGCGAGCGCCCGCTGACCGGCACGTCGTCCCGCGCATCAAAGCAATCGGGGCGCCCCTTGGGGCGCCCCGATTTCATTCCACGCTGCCGTCGGACTCAGACAGAGAAGGACGAACCACAGCCGCAGGTGCTGGTGGCGTTAGGATTGCGAATCACGAACTGCGAGCCTTCCAAAATAAAGCTTGTTGCTCAATACCTTAGCAGTCTTAACAAATCGTGAGTCCTCGACTTGTGCAACCTTTGTGCAAGGAGAAGACAAAAATGGCATCCATCACACGACGCGGCGATAAGTGGCTTGTCCGCGTTACCCGAGGCTCGCAGCAGGCGAACAAGACCTTCCCCACGAAACAAGAGGCACAGCTTTTTGCACAAGAAACAGAGGCGGCCTTCACCCGAGGGACTTACACACCTGAGGAGAAAGCCACGCTACGGGAACTCCTCGAACGCTACAGGACGGACATCACCTCGACCAAGCGCGGACGCCTACGCGAGGAGTATCGAATCGACGGCATCCTCCGCCACAAAGAAGCAAAACCACTCCTCGATACACCGATCAGCAAACTGTCCCCCGTCGCCGTCGGCAAGTGGAGAGACGCCCGCGGCAAAGAAGTAGCCCCCGCCACTGTCGTACGGGAATGGGCCATCCTCCAAAACGCCTTGAGCGTCGCCGGGCGTGAATGGGGCTACGTCGTCACGCGCAACCCGTTCGAGGCACTGCGAAAACCGACGATCAACAACGCGCGAGCGAGGCGCGTGTCCGATGCCGAACTCGACGCCATCCTCGCCGCCGTCCGGTCGCCGGAGTTCAAAGCAATCGTGAAGCTGGCAATCGAGACCGCTGCAAGAAGGTCCGAACTCCTCAGCCTTCGTTGGCAGGACATCAGCCTGGACAAGCGGGTAGCGACGCTGAGGCAAACGAAAAATGGCGAGGTCCGCGCCGTCCCCCTGTCGAGCAGAGCAATCGCAATCCTCAAGGCACAGCCGAGGCGAATCGACGGCGCAGTTTTCGGGATGAAGCCTCACAGCCTCACAACCGCTTTCGAGCGCGCCGTCCTCCGCGCGCGCCGGAGTTACGAGGAGACGACCAAGACCGAAAGCCGGGAGCCCGGATTCCTCGAAGACCTCCGCCTCCACGACCTCCGCCACGAAGCGTGCTCGCGCCTCGCCGAACTCGGGCTATCGACAACCGAACTCGCCAGCATCAGCGGCCACAGAACGCTGCAGCTCGTCGCCAGATACACGCACCACCGGCCCGAGCAGCTGGCCCGGAAGCTAGGCTAGCCCCCGCCCCAGAAAGCGAAGAGCCCGGACGAACCGGGCTCTTTTCAATTTATTCATAGCGCATTCGCACGGGCGCTTGATTCGCTCGTGCGATTATGGTATAAGCTGTCCTTATGCATAGAATTTCTCTATGCACCCATTCAAGGACTTTATTTTATGCAACTCCACATCGGCTATCACAACTTGTCCAACGCTCTCGACGGATGGCGCACCGCCCCCGAACTACGGGCACTAGACAGCCGGAATCGACTCGGGCTTTCACGTCACTGGCACGAAGGACAACGCGCCTTCCACGCCGCTGAGGTAGCACAACTTCGAGCCCGTATCGCCGCCAACGATCCCACACTTCCGAAGGAACGCCAACGATGACAAGCAAAACACATTACAGCGCATTCCTTGCGCACCTCAAGGAACACGGCTCCGCCACTTCAGCCGAACTAGCGGACAAGTTCAACGCAATGCAGCCTCCAGGCACGATTAGAAACCTCCGGGCGAATGGTCACGACATCCGCACCGTTTGGACCCTGACTGCAGACGAGGATGGCGTCCTGCACCGCTGCGCCCGGTACCACTACCACGGGCGCCGCTACGCCGAAGGCGAACAAACAAAGAAGCTGAACTAACAGCAGAGAAGCAAAAGCCCGGACGGCCATCCGGGCTCAACCAACCTCACACAAGGATTCTACCCAATGAGCCCCACCGAAGCAATCCAGCCCACTCGCCCCGAATGGGCGGAGCGAACTGACGCCCTCATCAGCGAAATGTTCGCGGAGTCAGTCTCATACGTCGAGCGAGCCGGACGCCTAACCGTCATCACCTCGACCCGACCAACGACGCAGGGAAAACGCCTCCGCAAGGGAAACGGCGGCTCGATCATCAAGGAACAACCGGACAACCTCCTCGAAGGCCACGCGCGCTTGCGGTTCTTCGAGACACCGGAGGATGTCGCCGACATTCTCGTCAGCCTGACCGACGCCGACGCCCTCAGCCCACAGGTTCCGCGAACCGAGGCGCACCCCGTTCGCCTCAAGACGATCAAGGCGTCGCAGTCCGACGCCTGGGCACACACCCGAAGCGCCGCCCACTTCCACGCCCACAACGGGCGGTCCGTCCTCGTCATCGACTTCGACCCAGCGGAAGGCGGCGACGTGGGCAAGGAAGCACTCTACGCCGCCGTCCTCGATGCAGCCCCCGGCCTCAAGGACGCGGGTTGTGTGTGGTGGGCTTCCTCCTCGTCCTTCGTCTTCGACGGAGAGCGGCAGGTTACCGGGCTCAAGGGACAACGGTTGTACTTCCTGACCGAGGACGGCACCGATACGGAACGCGTCCTCAAGGCCATCAACAAGCGCGCTTGGCTCGCCGGACGCGGCCGGGTTGAAGTGTCGGCAGCCGGCAGCCTCCTCGTGCGCGGCCTCGCAGATGAAGCGATGGCAACCGCAGCGCGACTCGACTACATCGGCGGCAGCGTCTGCGAGCCTCCGCTATCCCAACGCCGCCCCCGCCCTGAGGTGCTCTGTTCAGGCGGGTTCGTCGATACCCGGGTCGCCGTCCCCGACCTCAGTCGGGAGGAGGAAGTCGAATATCAGCGCCTTCTCGCGGAGGCGAAGCGCGACCGCGCCCCCGAGGCGGAGCGCATCAGGGCGGAGCGCGCCGCCACGCGGGAGGGGGAGCAGGTACGCGCCCTGACCTCGTCCGGCATACCCGACCAGGAAGCGCAGCATCGGGCAAAAGCGACCACCGCCTCGCTGAACGTGGGCGAGTTGTGCGGCGACTTCACGATCATCCTCGCCCACGGCGAGCGCGTAACCGTCGCCGACCTCCTCGCCGACAAGGAGCGATTCGACGGCGAGGCGTGCCGCGATCCGGTCGAGCCGGAATACTGCGGCGGCAAGGTTGTCGCTCACATCAACCTGAGCGGACGCGAGCCGAACATCTACAGCCACGCCCACGGCGGCAAGCGGTACGCCCTCGTCGAGCATCCGTCCGAGGCGGCGCGCAAGTCCGCCGACATCGGACTAGAGCCCGGCGCCCTCACGTTCGAGGGGGAGCGCGGCAAGCGGCGCACGCTCGAAGCCTCGCACGCTGCAACGAAGATCGCGGCAGCCCTCCAACACCGTTACGGGTACAAGGCGGCCGATGATCTTTGGTACGAGTGGCAGGGTTCGCACTGGGCGGCGGACGGCAGATCACAGCGCATCGCCCGCGCCGTGCATACTGCGCTCGAAGTGGGGTTCGCGCCTTGCGGCTTCTCCGCCTCGACCGCCGACGGCATCCTCCGCCTGTTGCAATCGGGCGGACGCCTCGACCTCGCGCTCGCAGACGGAGCGCACTTCCTACCATTCAGGAACGGCCTCCTCGACCTGAGGACAAGGACGCTCGCGCCGCACAACCCCGCCGCCGGCCTCGACTGGTGCCTCGCCCACGACTTCGACCCCGAGGCGGATTGTCCGACCATCAAGACTTGGTTGAAGGGTGCGCTTCGAGGCGATGAGGCGTTGGTCGAGTTTGTCCGCGCCGCCGCCGCCGCTGTTCTCACGGGACGGTATGACCTGCAAAAATTCGTGTATCTCCGGGGACGAGCGGGAACGGGCAAAGGAACCTTTCTGCGCCTCCTCACTGCGATGATGGGCTCCGGTAACGTACATTCAACCAGCCTCGCAGCCCTGGAAAAGGACCAGTTCGAGACCGCAGCAATCCAAGGCAAGCGGCTCGTCATCATCGCCGACGCATCAAGGCACGGCGGCAGCGTCGAAACCCTCCTAAACCTCACAGGCGGCGACCCGGTTCGCCTCCGCAGGATGCACAAAGAGGCGTCCTCGTTCGTGTTCAAAGGGGTTGTCGTCGTCGCATCGAACGACGAACTCGTAACGAACAACCCTTCGAGCGCACTGCAGCGGCGTCGCCTGAATGTTCCTTTCGAGCGGGTAGCGACCGAGGCGGAAAAAATGGAATGGGCTCGACGAGGTGGCGAGGAGGTGGTTCTACATTCGGAACTTCCCGGCCTCGTGAATTGGCTACTCGCCCTCGACGCCGATGAAGTGGCGAGCGCGCTACGCAATCCCCCGGCTGCCGTGCGGGAGGCGAACGACACGGCGGAAGAGGCGAACAACCACCTCGCCCGATGGATGAAGGCGCGTTGTGCCCCTGCCCCTGCCCACGTCACGGCCTGGGGGAAAGCGACCGACCCCTCAGCAGACAGTCTCTACTCATCCTTCATTCACTTCTGCCAGGGGGAGCGCGTTAATCCGTTCGCCCTCAACCGGTTCAAGGATTTGGTCCGGGAGACGGCCGGCACCCTGGGATGGGAGGTGAGCGTCGGCCCGCTGGACCGAGAGCGCAGCGGCCGCTATGGCGTGCGCGGCCTCAGGCTGTTGGAGGTGGGCGAGCGGGAAGACTAACGCCGCGCCTCGCCGCGACGCCTCGACAGCCTCAACCTTCAGCCCGGCCCGTCCGGGCTGGGTTGTTTCTGCGAGGTGATGAAGTTTCGGAGAAGTTTCCCCGGGATGAAGAAGTTCCGGGGAAACTTCTTCATCGCCTCAAACCCAGCAACGGCGCGGGTTCCAGCCGAACGATGAAGTTGATGAAGTTGATGAAGTGATAAGTTTGGAAAAAATCTGAGCGAGCGCGCACCGCTGCCCCCGCCCTTCCGAGGTTGTCTGTCGGAACGGGTGGATTGATTTTTTGGAGTAACTAGAAAAATACTTCATCAACTTCATCAAACAGCCTCAAACCCAGCAACGGCACGGGTTCCAGCCGATGAAGTCCTCTCCGCAAGACTTCATCACGACTTCATCACTTCATCACGACTTCATCGCCTCGACACCTCATCACCTCGACAGCGGCAGCAGAGCGCGCCGCCGACCAACGCCGCAGACGCCCCCACTTTTTCTAGGGCCACGACCACGCCTCCGCCCCCGCCCCCGATCAACACCCGGCACCACCGGCGAAACTTGTGTGCGCACGCACGAGGGGGGGGGCGAGGAATGTTGCTCCAACCTCAACAGCCAGGAGCGCCCCTGCCCCTTCGTTTTAGCGGGATTGGACTTTGGGACTATTTTTCCTCTTGTGAAATTACATCTCATTCCGCGAAATCCGGCACTACACCCGCGCTTTTTCCTGACGGACGAGAATACATACAACTTTTCTCGTTTATAAACACCACTTATCCATTAATAATCAAGCTACTAGACAACTCCGCACGCCGTTTTCTAGTAGATAAAAACGCTTGCGTTTCACATCAGCAACTTGAGCGAGACGGCACGGGAGCTAAACGTCCTGAAGCCTTGGGAGGTTGTGGAAGGCGAGGCGGAAGCACCGGAGACAGGCGCAACACCTTGAATGACATCCGCACAACTTTGTGCAACGGTTGTGCAAGTTGTGCAAGAATCCTTGCACAAGTCGGGACCACGAAAGAAAAACGGGCTAGCTAGTTTCATAGCTAACCCGTTGTTTTCTAACCTTTTCTATCAGATCAGACAGAGAAGGACGAACCACAGCCGCAGGTGCTGGTGGCGTTAGGATTGCGAATCACGAACTGCGAGCCTTCCAGGCCTTCGGAGTAATCGATCTCGGCACCAAGCAGGTACTGGTAGCTCATCGGGTCGATGAGCAGAGTCACACCATTCTTCTCGTAAGCCGTATCGTCCTCATTCACTTCCTCGTCGAAAGTGAAGCCGTACTGGAAGCCGGAGCAGCCACCGCCGGACACGAACACACGAAGTTTCAGACCGGGATTGCCTTCCTCTTCGATCAACTCGCGAACCTTGTTCGCGGCGCTATCGGTAAAGACGAGAATTTCGGGGGTTTCAGCAACAGCGTTCATATTTTCTCCTCTGCAGGGGGTATGGGACGGATGATGCGCCATCCGTCCCTTTATCGTCAAAATCTGATTGTGCAGCGCGTTACAAGTTCCCTTCAGGGGCTGACAGGAACAATATCGAGTCCGGTCGACTCGTCGAAGCCGAACATGATGTTGAGGTTCTGCACCGCCTGGCCCGCCGCACCTTTCACCAGGTTGTCGATCACCGACAGCACGACGACGGTGTCGCCACCCTGCGGCCGATGCACCGCGATGCGGCACATGTTGGAAGCGCGCACCGAGCGCGTCTCCGGGTGGCTGCCGGCCGGCATCACATCGACGAAAGGCTCGCCGGCAAAGCGCTGCTCGTACAACGCCTGCAGGTCGACGTCCTTCGTCAGGCGCCCATACAGCGTGGCGTGGATGCCACGGATCAACGGTGTCAGGTGCGGCACGAAGGTCAGCCCCACCGGCTGCCCGGCGAAGCGCGTCAGCCCCTGACGGATCTCCGGCAGGTGACGGTGGCCCGGCACGCCATAGGCCTTGAAGCTGTCGGCCGCCTCCGGGAACAAGGTATGCACCTCCGCCTTGCGGCCCGCCCCCGACACGCCGGACTTGGCGTCGGCGATCAAGTTGCCGAGCTCGACCACGCCAGCCTCGACCAGGGGCAGGAAGCCGAGCTGCACCGCGGTCGGGTAGCAGCCGGGGTTGGCGAGCACACGCGCCTTGCGGATCTTGTCGCGACTGGTCTCGGGCAGTCCATACACCGCCTCGGCAACGAGTTCGGGCGCGGCGTGCTTCATGCCGTACCACTTCTCCCATTCGGCGACGTCGGTGATACGGAAATCGGCGGCCAGGTCGATCACGCGCACACCGGCGGCAACCAGCTCGGCCGCCTGCTGCATGGCGATGCCGTTCGGGGTGGCGAAGAACACCGCGTCACACTGGTCGAGCGCAGCATCCTGCGGCGTGACGAATTTCAGATTCACACGGCCCCGCAGGCTCGGGAACATCTCCGACACCGCCATGCCCGCCTCACCGCGCGAAGTGATGGCGACGAGCTCGACCTGCGGGTGACGCGACAACAGCCGCAGCAACTCCACGCCGGTGTATCCCGTACCGCCTACAACGCCCACCTTGATCATTTCGGTTCCTCGCCAGATGTGAAACAGCCGCGATTATCGCATCACGAAGGTTTCAGGGAACCGCTTGTCGACATTCAGTGCATGCGCCCGAGCTTGCGGTACAGCGTATTGCGGCTGACCCCCAGCCGTCGCGCCGCCGCCGAGATGTTGCCGCCCACTTCGCGCATCACGCTGGCGATCGCCTCGAGCTTGATCTCGTCCAGGCTGCGCGCTTCGCCACCGGCTGGGTGGGGCGATTCGGCGGCGGCCACCGGCGCCGCCTGCTCGCCCCGCGCACGCGGCGGCACGTGCTCGAACGGAGCATTGCCGAACAGGTCCTCGGGCAGATGCACCGGCAGCAGGCAGGTTTCGTCGTCGTCCATCAGCGCTACGGCGAGGCGCAGTACGTTGTGCAGCTGCCGGATGTTGCCCGGCCACGCGAAGCTCTCGAAGAAACCCATCACCTCGACGCTGATCGACACGCCCGAGCGCCCCACCTCGGCCAGTTCATCCTCCAGGATGGCGTTCACCAGGGCGCCGATGTCGCTGCGCTCGCGCAGCGGCGGCAGCGTTACGGTCAGGCCGTTGATACGGTAGTAAAGGTCCTCCCGAAAATCGCCCGCAGCCACTGCCTCGCGCAGGGCGCGATGTGTGGCGCACACGAGCGAGATATCCACCGGGATCGACTTGGTCGAGCCGACCGGCGACACGCATCGCTCCTGCAGCACGCGCAGCAGCCTCGTCTGCATGGAGAGAGGCATGTCGCCGATCTCGTCGAGAAAAAGCGTGCCGCCATGTGCGAGTTGCACCTTGCCCACCGAACCCTCGCGCCGCGCGCCGGTGAAGGCGCCGCCGACGTAGCCGAAAAGCTCGGATTCGATCAAGTTCTCGGGAATCGCAGCGCAGTTGACCGCGACGAAGGGCCCACCCGAGCGCGGACCGCTATTGTGGAAGGCCCGGGCGAAGAGCTCCTTGCCCACCCCGGACTCGCCCTGAATGAGCAGGGGGATGCCCTTGCCTTCGATCCGCGCCGCGCGATCCAGCGCACGTTTTAGCCGTTCGTCGCCGATCGCCAGGCTGGTCAGCGAGACTTCGCCGCGGCGACTGCCGGGTCCCGCCGCGGCCGTCTTCGCCCGCCCATCGGCGTCTGTGCCCGCCGTTGCCGCTGCGCGAGACTGCACATGCGGATTGCCCACCATCAGCGGACGCAGCGAGCGGATCTGCACGTAGAGTTCGCCACCGTGTCGCAAATCCAGCTTGAGCAAGGCGTTCGGCGCCGCCGATGCCCGATCCAGGATGGCGCCGAAACCGATCCTGAACAGGCCGCCGAAGTTCGAAAACGTCCCGCTCTGCGCCGCGCGCGCCAGCCATTCACGGCCAATGCCGTTTGCGCCCAGGATCGTGCCATCGACGCCGAGGGCAAGCATGCCCTCCTGCAGGCTGCCCAGATACTCGGGCCGCGAGTGGAAGGCGACGAGGATGTCGTTCGGGAATTCCGCCTCGAACAACCGCTTCTCCAGCAACTGGACGGAGAGTCGCACCAGGCCCAGGGTGTGCCGCTGCGGCGTGCGGCAATCGCCCGATATGTCGAGCACGCCGGCCAATTCGCCATGCGCACCGAAAATCGGCGCCGCGCTGCAGGTCAGAAAGCTGTGGCAGTCGAGATAGTGTTCGGAGCCCAGCACCTCGATGGAGACGCGGTCGGTGATCGTCGTGCCGATACCGTTGGTTCCGCGCTGCGCCTCGCTCCAGCACGCGCCGGGCTGCAGCGCGACGCGCCCCG
Organism: Thauera sp.; assembly: GCA_017302295.1. Classification (GTDB taxonomy): domain Bacteria; phylum Pseudomonadota; class Gammaproteobacteria; order Burkholderiales; family Rhodocyclaceae; genus Thauera. Next base: position 86,838 of record JAFLDS010000006.1, read on the forward strand.
CCTTGCTGACGAAGGACGGATCGCCCAGGCTGTGGATGACCATGCCATCGACGTCAGCGAGCATGACCATGCTGCCCGATGCACGGATCTGCTCGAAAACGTGCTCCATCACGCCGCCAGCCTGCGCCAGCAGCGCCGCGTTGCGCTCACGCGATTCCACCAGTTGCAGGCGTCCGGCGGTCTCGACCGGCCGATTGTCCGCATGGTCGAGCCCGCTGTCCCGGCAGCGCTGCCATGAACGCAGGATCAGCGGCGACACGTCCTGCTCGGGGACGATCCCGTCGTTGAAGAACTTCTCGCGCGCGATCGCGATATTGCCCTCGCGCGAGCTCTTCGGCTGGATGGAACCCAACATCGCCTTCTCCTTCCCTCGACGCCTGAAGCGCGACGAAAATCCTGTGTCAGGACTTTCTTATAGTGATGCGCCAAAAAGTAGCATCTGCACCACCATGAAGCAACCGCTTGAGGACCAATCTGCTCGAATGACTGACCCGAACGGATCGAAGTGGTTCAGGCTGGATGCCTGGTCGGCCATCCCTCTGGCCGCAGCTGCGCCAGGGTGGGCCAGCCCAGCACCTCGGCGCGCGCGCGCAGGCCCGCATCGGGCGACACCGCCACCGGGTGGCTGACGGCCGCAAGCAGCGGGAGATCGCTGGCTGAATCGGAGTAGAAGTGCGTGCGGGCAAAATCCCCCAGACACTCGCCGCGGCGCTCGAGCCACTGCCGGACCCGATCCAGCTTCGCCGCACCGTGGCACAGCGCCCCCTCGATCTCGCCACTGAAGCGGCCATCGGCGCTGCGGGCGGCCTCACTTGCAATCAGGTGCTCGACGCCGAAGGCATCGGCGAAGGGTCGTGCGATCGAGCGGGTCGTCGCGGTGACGATGCAACACAGGTGTCCGGCCCGCTGGTGCGACGCGACCACTTCCAGCGCCCCCGCAGGGAGTTGCCCCGCCAGGCTGAGGGCAAAACGCGCCTGCCACTGCGACGCTTCCTCCGCGCTGAGGCCCATCAGGCTGCGCAACACGAAGCGGTGCAGCGTCGCAGCGTCGCCCTGCCCCGCGACATAGCGCATGCACAGCGCGAGATAGGCTTCGTCGAGGCCTGGCTCGAGCGCGCCCTCGGCGATCAGGAAGCGCACCCACTGCATCCCGCTGTCGAATGGGATCAGGGTGAAATCGAGATCGAACAGCGCCAGCTCGCGTTCAGCCGCCATGCGCGCTTCCCTCCCCCACGCCGTTCCCCACCCATCTCGCCTCGACCGCACCCCGCAAGGCATTGCAGACCACGATGCGCTCGGCGCGGGCAAGATCGGCCAGCGTCACCGGCGCCTCGCGCGCGCGCCACTGCGGGTCGTCCAGCAGCACGCCGCGCATGACGCCGGGCAGCACACCCGCCGACAGCGGCGGCGTCACCCACGCACCGTCGAGCAGCAGGAATAGGTTGCTGCGACCGCCCTCTGTGAGCTGCCCCGCGCGGTTGTGAAAGAGCATGTCGAATGCGCCCTCGCGCACCGCCTCGGCAATCGCCGCATCGTAGCGCTGCCGCAGCGTCGTCTTGTGACGCAGGAAGGGGTCGGCCGCATCCACCGCGCCGGGCGCAAGCAGCAGGCGCACGCGGCCCTCGGGCAATGCCTCGAGCGGCGCGACGACGATCTCCGAGCGGCCGTCCTTGTGCAGCGCCAGCCGCATGCGATGGGCCGCCCCCGCAGGCAGCGCCGCGCACTGGCGGTCGATGCCGGCGCGGACGTCCTCGAGCGGCAAGACGAAGCCGAGTTCGGCGGCGCTGCATGCCAGCCGTGCCAGATGGCGGTCGATGTGGCGCACGCCTTCGCCACGCGTGGCGTACATGGTCTCGAACAGGCTGAAACCGGGGTCGAGTCCGGTGAGGAAACGCGCCTTGAGCTTGCACTCCTCGTACTCGTCGTCGGCGCGGCTGTCGATGACGATGCCGGCGCCGATGCCCAGCCTTCCGCCGCGCAGTCCGCCGGCCGCAGGCGCGCCCAGCGTCAGCGTGCGGATTGCCACCGACAGGCAGAAGTTGCCGCAAGCAGCGCCAGCCCGCTCTGCGCCCGGCGCGTCGATCCAGCCGATGCTGCCGGTGTAGAGGCCACGCGGCGTGGTCTCGAGTTCGGTGATGAGCTGCATGGTGCGGAGCTTGGGCGCGCCGGTGATCGAACCGCAGGGAAAGAGCGCCCGCAGCAGCTCGGCGAAACCGACCCCGTCGGGCAACTCCGCTTCGATCGACGAGGTCATCTGGAACACCGTCGGATAGGCCTCGACGGAGAACAGCGCCGGCACGCGCACGCTGCCGGTCCGAGCGATGCGGCCAAGGTCGTTGCGCAGCAGATCGACGATCATCAGGTTCTCGGCCCGATTCTTGGTGTCGCCGCCCAGCATGCGCGCGATTTCGCTGTCGCCCTCCGGCACGCTGGCGCGCGAGGCGGTACCTTTCATCGGTTTCGCTTCGAGCCTTCCGCCGCGGTTGCGCAGGAAGAGTTCGGGCGAGCACGACAGAATGTGCGTGGGCCCATCGTCGGCCGCGGGCGGCAGCGCGATGAAGGCGCCGAAGGCCACCGGCTGGCGCGCCCGCAGCCTGCGGTAGAGGCTGAGTGGCGAGCCGAAGGCACCGAAGTCGAGCCGGTACGTGTAATTGACCTGATAGGTCTCGCCCTCGCGGATAGCCGCATGGATGCGCGCGATGGCGTCGCGGAAGGCATCACCGTCAACGCTGGGTCGCAGCTCGAGCACGCCGGCAGGCGCCGGCCCGGCAGCGGTGGACGAGCCAGCGGGCACAAGCTCGGCCGCCTCGCGCGCGGCAAGCCAGGCATCCACATCGGCAGCGGACAGGCGCTGCAGCGATTCGAAGATCAGGAAGCGCAGCGCGCCCGCATCGGCAGGCTCCAGCGCATCATCACCGGCATGCAGCAGGCGCGCGCCCCATTCGTAATCGGCCAGGAGCACCGCGTGGCGGCCGGCGCGCATCTCGCGGTCAGCCTCGGACCACACTACGTCGAGGTGCGCCGGATCGTCGCAGCGGCACTCGCGCACGAAACCCGTGTACAGACGGCTGGTCGGCGCCGCCGCGGTGGCGGCGCAATCATCGAGCAGGGCGAAGCAGTCCATCGCGGTGAGTGACCGAAGCTCAGCTCCAGTCGTCGTAGTCGTGCTTGATCGCGTGCCGGTTGGCGATCAGCTCGTCGATCGTGGGCTCGTTGTTCAGCGCGCGCTTGATGGCGAGCTTGGTGGCCTCGTAGTTGGTGCGGTACATGTCCTTCTTGTCGAGGTTCGGGTCGGTCGCGCAGCGCGGGTCGATCCATACCAGGCTGATGATGCACAGGTCGTCGACGAGGTCTTTCGGGATGATGCCTTCGATCACGCAGTCGAGCACCGCATCGGCGGTGGCCGATTGCACCACGCCGCCGAACAGCTCGATATTGGGCATGTCCTTGAGCGTGACCTTGGGCACGGTGATCGTCGCCGGACGCACCAGTTGGTTGCAGGCGCGGATCGCGAACATCGCGGTGTGGCCCTTGGTCTGCGCCATCATGTTGGCGAAGGCCTGGCCGACCGGGCCGTCGGTGCGGCCGATCAGGATCTCGGGCATCGCGTCGGTGAATTGACCTTCGGCGGCGAGCACCGTGGCTTCGCCGGCATGGAAAACGTACTTGCTCATGAGGACTCCGGAAGAGACGCTTTGAAGAATCGGCCAGGCCGCATTCTAGGGCTTGGCCGAGGGAATGAGGCGACCGGACAGTTGTGTGTGGTGCGCGAAACCCGGTCTGGCGGCGGGGGATGTGCTCCGTCGGGCTGCGGAACTCGCCCTTCGGGCTCAGACAGTCCTCGCCCGCTCCGCACATCCCCCGCCGCCAGACCTGCTGCTTTGCGGAACCTACGGGCGAGAGAGCCGAGGCACATGCGGTCTTGCGAATTGGAACTGCCTACCCCGGCCGATCAACCAGCAATGAGCCACTCGCCCTTGCCGTCCGCCGCCAGGTCGCCGACGACGCGACGCGGCTCGCGCCCGGGCAGCCCCTCGAAGGCGGGATGCAGCTTGCTGAGGCTGCGTGACAACAGCGCCCACATCACGCGGATGTCGTGGTTCGTTTCGGCAAACGTTGCCGGCACGTCGGGTGCCGGCCCGGCAAACACCAGCGTGCCGCGCCGCATGCCGTAGCCGCAATGGGTGCCGACGCTGCCCGCGAGAACGATCGTTCCCGCCACCATGCGCGACGCGCAGAAATCGCCGGCATCGCCCAGCAGCAGCACGGTGCCGCGGCGCATGCGATCGCCGCAGCGGGCGCCGGCCTTTCCGCGCACGACCAGCGTGCCGCCGCGCATGCCGTCCATGCTGCCGGGCAGCGCACCGGCGGCGAAGTCACCGACGTCGCCGCGCACTTCCAGCCGGCCGCCGGCCATCTCGCAGGCGGCCAGATGGCCGGCGCTGCCCTCGACGACGATATCGCCGCTACGCATCGCCGCGCCGAGGTAATCGCCGACGTCGCCGCTCACGCTCAAACGGCCGCCATCCATGCCCTGACCGATGCGATCGAAGCGGCGCAGGTCGCCCTCGATCCGGAGTTCGGGCGCCTCGGACGACAAGGCGTCGATATCGAACAGTTCGCCCAGCTCGACATGCGCATTGGCATGCCGCAGCTCCAGCCGCGCGACCTCAACGACATCAAGACCGGCCAGCACCGCGGGCTGGAGCGGACTCAGATCCACCCGGAAGTCGGGCTGCGCGCGCAGGCGCAGGCGGAACCCCTGAACTGCGCTCATAAGCCTCCCTCCGCGCCCAGCAGCTTGTGCAGATGGAAATGGAAGGGGCCGAGCTTGCCGCCGTAGTTGCCGGCAGAGATGCGCGTCACGCCAGCCTCGCCGCCGCGAGCGACGAGGGCCTCGATGCCGGCGCGCATTGCCGCCGACACGTCGGCTTCGGTCAGACCGTCGATGACGATCTCCATCACGCAGCGTGTGCCCACATCGAGTTCGGTCTTCTTCGCCAGCGGCATCAGCGCCGGGCAGAACGCATCGTTGGTGGAGGCCATCAGCGACGCGTACTTGCTGCCGACCTTGGAGCCGGAGCGCACCACCCCGCCGGGGAAAGGCATGATCACGCCCGGCACCGCTCGCATCGCCTCGACCGCCGCTTCGGCGCCGGCGAGCGCGGCGTCGGTGTCGCGCGCGAGCAGCAGCAGGTTGCCGCCGCCCACCGCCTTCACCACCGCGGTCGTCTCCTGGGCGACGAACTCGCCATCCATCACCGGCACCCGCCAGTAGCGCCTGCCGTCGATCAGCTTGGAGATCTGCCAGCCGTCGCCGAAGAAGCGCAGGTTCTTGCCCAGCGCGACGGCCTCACCCTCCTCCAGACCGGCGTAGATCGCGGTGGTCGGGCAGGTCAGCACGCACTGGCCGACGCGGCGCTCGAGCTGCTTGGCCAGTTCCTTGCCCGACATCGAGAACAGCAGCACCGAGATGCCCGGTCTGCCGTCGGGAGTTTCCTCCGCGCTCAGCATGCGCTCGATGCCCGCCTCGCAGCCGCAGGCGATCACCGAGGTGGCGAAGCCGGTCATCGCCACCGCGGCGTGGCGTGCCCAGGTGTCGTTGTGCGCGGTGATCAGCACCCTCGTGGCCTTCATCGGGAAGGCCTCGGCGAAGGTTGGATCGATGGTGACGTCGTTGCGCACCACGGCTACCGCTTCCTGGGACGCACCGGATGTCGTTGTCTCTGCCTGTGCGCTCATTTGCCCCCCCGACGGCCATGCACCTTGCACGCCAGCAACGCGCCGCCGTTGGCGCAGGAGCACAGCTCGTCCTTGCCGATCTTCGCGTTGCGGTAGCTCACGCTGAGGTGGCGTTGCGCATATTTTTCGATGGTCTTCTCGATGCCGGGATCGAACTCGGTCTCGAGGAAGTGGGTGCCGCCCACCGGCACCGCTTCGAGGCGGCCCTGGCGCGCGACCAGGCGGCCGTCCTTGAACACGTACTCGGGCGTGGCGAACATCGCCTGGCGGTCGGCGTCCTCGCGATACACCGCGATGTCGGCCGCGGCGCCGACGCCGAGCTGGCCGCGGTCGGCCAGCCCCAGCAGGCGCGCGGGTGCGGCGCGAGTCATGATCGCGATGTCGTACAAACTCAGCTCGCGGCCGATCTCGCGCAGGTCCACCGAGGCCGCCACGTCCGGATGCAGGCGCGCCAACTGCTCGTCGCGGAAGGACTTGTCCATCAGCAGCCGGATCAGGTGCGGATAGCTGGTGAACGGCCCGCCGTTGGGATGGTCGGTGGTCAGCACCACCCTCCAGGGGTCGTCCATCAGCAGGAAGATCTCCAGCCCGATCGCCCACTGCAGCGCATTCACATAGCTCTGCTCGCGATAGCGGAACGGCACCACGCCGCAGCCGGCATCGCACTCGATGTCGCCGCCGACGTACTTGCGCGGGCTGCCGAGGTCGGCGTTGGCGAACTGGCGCATGGTGTCGCCGGAGGCGGTGACGGTCTGGCCGAAGATGATCTGGCCGACGTCGATGCTGACGTTGGGCGCGGCCTTCACCTTCTCGATCAACTGCCGCGTGGCCGACGAGAATTTCTTCGGCCCTTCCTTGCCGTAGCTGTGGAACTGGATGTGGGTCAGGTGGCCGGGCAGGCCATCGAGCGCGTCGATGGTCGCCAGCGTGGATTCGATGTTGCCCGCCACGCCGAGGTTGCTGGCGTGGATGTGCAGCGGATGCGGCACGCCCAGCTCGGTCAGCGCGCGCGCCAGCGTGTGCACCACGTCCCGCGGCGTGACCTGCCAATGCACGTGGTTTTCGTCGACGTCGAGCTTCCTCTGGTTGAACTTGAAGGCCGAGATGCCGCCCGGGTTCACCACCTTGACGCCCATCGCCTTGCTCGCGTCGATGGACCAGCCGACGTAGTCGCGGATGCGCTCGAAGTCCTCGCCGCGCGCCAGCATCTCGAGGAACAGTTCCTCGTTGCCCAGCATCACGTAGGCGCCGTGGTCGAGGATGGGCGTGTCGCCCATCTCCATGTGCGCATGGCGCGCGTTGGCGGCCAGCATCGCCGGCTCGAACGCTGCCGTGTAGCCCATCTGCGCGTAGCGGTAACCGGTTTCCAGCGTGCCCGGCGTGCAGCAGCCGTTGGAGGCAAGCTCCAGCAGCGGGTCGCGCTGGCGGTTGGCGCGGTGATCCTCGGGCAGCATCATGCGCGCGAGGTTCACCTTGCCGCCGCCGATGTGGGTGTGCAGGTCGATGCCGCCCGCCATCACCACGCAGCCCGAAACATCGTACTCGTGGTCGACTTCTTCCTGTGGATGCAGCGCGACGATGCGTCCGTCGCGCATGCCGATGTCGCGCACGTCGCCATCCACGCCGTTGGCCGGGTCGTACACACGCCCGCCTTTCAGCCGGATCGTACTCATGGCTGGCCCTCCGTCGCCAGGCGGCGCAGGGCCAGCCGCGCCTCCAGCGCCTTCGCGATGTCCGCCACTGTCGGCAGGCCATCGTCGCGCAGTATGCGCAGCGGCAGCGTCACCACCCCGTCGGCGCGGAACAGATGGCCGGCGCTGTTGATGCCCGGAGTCGCCACCGGGAAGAAAACCGTTCCCTCCCCCGCACAGGCTGACGCCAGTCGCGGATGGCCGAGCACGATGCGCGGCAGCGCAGTGGAAGGCGGCGGCAGCTTCGTCCCGAAGCTGGCCACCCACAGCAGCAGGTCGACGTCGTTGCCGGCAAGCAGGCGCGCGGTGGCGTACTGCAGCGGATCGTGGTCCAGCCCGAGCGGGCCGACCCGCGTGCGCAACGGCAGGCCCGACAGCCAGGTCGTGACCGCATTCGCCGTCTGCAGGCCGTCGGCGCCACCGAGGATGAAGGCGCCGGCGCGCGTGCTGCGGTTCAGTGACATCACGATGCGCAGCAGCGCCTCGGCGATCAGCGCGCCCTGTGCCGGCAGCCGGCCGGGCTCCCACACCACCACGCAATAGCGCGCGGCGCGCAACGCCTGCGCCAGATCCGCCAGCGCGGTATCGGCCCCCGGCACGCGGCGGCCATCCACCAGCGCGGCGAGCATCGCCACTGCGTCGAACAGATCGCCCTCCGGCGCGATTTGCGCGACCTCGCCAGCCAGCCCGGCCGGCGCATCCACGCCGACGAACACGGTGCGACGCGCGAAGCCGGCATCGTCAACCGGCGCGCAGCGGCGGAAGAACTCGGGAAAGTTACCGACCGCGTCGGTGCCGATGCAGACGACGAGATCGGCCCGGTTGCGGATCTCGGCCAGCGTCGAGAACACCTGCCCGCGGTCCTGCAGCGCGCGCAGCGCATGCATCAGCGCGTCGCCACGGGCGTGATCCAGGATCGCGCCGGTCGCATTGGCCAGCCGGTAGAGCTGACGCATGCCGGCGACGTCGGTGGCGAGGCCGCCGAACAGCGGCATGCGGCAGGCCGCGAGACGGCCGACGGCCGCATCGAGCGCCATATCGGCCGTGACCGGCCGTCCATCCACCGATGGCATGGCCGACGCCGTCGCCGGGCCGAAGTCGGCGAGCCCCTGTACCGCTTTGGAACAGTCGCTGCCGACCAGCCGCAAACCGGACTGCTCCGTCTCGACACGAAAACCGTCGCACAGCAGGGAGCAGAACGGGCAGGTCCAGTTCGGCGTGACATCGACGTGGCCGTCGGGGTCGCAGGCTTGGGTGGAAGCATTCATGGCGCTCTCGGTTGCAATTCGTGTGCCAGCGTGATCGGCGTCAGCCGCTCACACCCCCGATTCGGCTGCCTTCCGCAAGCGGGGTCCGATGCGTCGATCATGCAGCGCCGACGCCGTCAGCCAGGCGACGGCGCCGGCCTCCTCGGCGATACGCAGGTCGTCCTCGTCGCGGATGCCACCGGCGCCGATCAGGATCACCCGCGGCGCGCGGCGCGCGCATTCGCGCACGGTGGCGACGTCCGGCCCCTCGAACGAGCCGACGCGGTCGAGCGTCATGAGGATGACCCGCTCCGGCCACAACGCCGGATCGTCCCAGCATCCCGCCCGGTCCATCAACTCGCCGCCACGCCGGTCCAGTGACAGGATGGCGCCGCCCGCATCCGCCAGCGCCAGCCGCGCGGCGTCCGCCGTCGCCAGCGCCTCGCTGGCGAAAACCGGCGTGACTCTTGCTCCCTGGTCTCCCAGCGCCGCCCGCACCCGGGCGCAGGCGGAAACATCGGCAAAGCCCGCATCGAGCCACAGGGACAGGCCCGGCAAGGCTGCAAGCAGGCGGGTCAGAACCGCAAGCTGCACCGCTCCGCCGGTGAGTGCGTCAAGGTCGGCCACGTACAGCGTGTCGGCGCCGGCGTAATCGCACAGCGCGCGCGCTACCGTGGGCGGATCGCTGCTTTCGCACAGCGCAGATACCACCGGCCGGTACGCACTGCGCTGGCCACGCACCGCGCGCACCACCTGGCCGTTCATCAGATCCACTACCGGTATGATTTGCATGACCATGAATATGCCTGCACCCGAACGTGTCCTCGTCTTCGAATTCATCAGCGCCCACGGCTTGGGCGCTGATGAATCGGCCGGTCAGCTTAGCACCGCGGCGAACCCGACCTCGACCGGCGAAGGCGAATCGCTGCTGCAGCAAGGCATGGCGATGCGCGACGCGATCGTCGCCGACCTGATCGCCGCGGGCGGCTACGAGATCGGCGTCACGACAAGCGATGCCGCACCCTTCGCGGCTTCAGACCCAACCGCCCCTTGCACCACGCTGACCGTCCTCGCAGGAGAATCGCCCGCGGCCTTCCTCACGCGGCTTGCGCCCCTCTTCGACCACGTCTGGGTGGTGGCGCCGGAGACGGACGGCATCCTCGCCCACCTCTGTCGCGTCGTCGGGCCGCGACGCTGGGTCGGCTGCAGCGAGGACGCCATCGTGATCTGCAGCAGCAAGCGCGCCACCCGCGACGCATTGGCCGCGCACGGCATCGCCGTCCCCGCCGCATGGCAAGCCGGTGAGGCCGCACCGCAAACAGACGGCGCCTGGATCGTGAAGCCCGACGCTGGCGCCGGCACCCAGGACACGCGCAGGCACGCACGCTTCGCCGACGCACGCGCAGATTTCGACGCCCGGCGGCGGGCGGGCCGCAGCGCGACGCTGGAACGATGGGTAGAGGGCGAGCCGTTGAGCCTGTCGCTGCTGTGCCGCAGCGACCGCACCGAACTGCTGAGCATCAACCGCCAGCGCATCGAGCTCGCAGTCGATGGCACCCTCAGCTACCACGGCGTCGACACCGACATCGAGCCGACCGGCAGCCACCGCGGTGGGCAATTGGCCGAACTCGCACGCAGGATCCGCGCCGCCATGCCGGGCCTGGCCGGCTTCGTCGGCGTCGATCTGGCATGGACGCCCGAAGGCCGGCCGGTCGTCATCGAGATCAACCCGCGCCCGACCTGCGCCTACGTCGGCCTGTCGCGCCGCCTCGGCCGCAACCTCGCCGCCGACATCCTCGCAGGCCGCGAGCCCCGGCCGGCATCGAGCCCGATCGTTCGTGCTTCAGAAGAAGCCGTAACGGAACAGACCGCATGACGCCATCCTCCTCTGCGCCGGTGATCGGCTGGGACATCGGCGGCGCGCACGTGAAGGCGAGCCTGCTCGTCGCCGGCCGCATCGCCGACATCGTGCAGTGGCCCACGCCCATGTGGCAGGGCCTCGAGCATCTCGACCAAGCGGTGGCCGCCACCCGCGCGCGCTGGCCGCAAGTCGGCACCGCACACCACGCCGTGACGATGACGGCGGAAATGGCCGACCTGTTTCCGCACCGGGAAGCCGGCGTGCTCACGATCGCCCGCCGGATGGGCGAACAGCTCGGCAGCGGCGTCCGCTTCTTCGCCGGCGAGACCGGCTGGGCGGCGCTCGATGCCATCGCGCAGCACTGGGAGGCAATCGCCTCGGCGAACTGGCTCGCCACCGCCCGCATGGTCGCGCTCCACTATCCCGACGCCCTGCTGGTCGACATCGGCAGCACCACCACCGACCTGATCCCCATCGTCGCCGGCCAGCCCTCCCCGGTCGGCCGCAGCGATGCCGCGCGTCTGGCGAGCGGCGAACTCGTCTATCTCGGCGTCGTGCGCACCCCGCTGTGCGCGCTGGCGCGGCGCATCCCGTTCGACGGCGCCTACATCAACGTCATGAACGAGTTCTTCGCCACCACCGCCGACGTGTTCCGCCTCACCGGCGAGCTGGACGCCGAGCACGACCAGTACCCGCCCGCCGACAGCGCCAGCAAGGACACCGCCGCCACCTGCCAGCGCCTGGCGCGGATGATCGGCCGCGATGCGCGCGACGCGAGCGAAGCCGAGTGGAGCTCCTTCGCGCACGAGTGGCGCCGGGCGATGACGGGGGAAATCGCGCGCAACCTGAGCCGGGTCGAGCGCAGCGTCGCCGCGGCGCGAGTCTCACCACAGCGGGCAGCGTCGGACCAGCGCGCGGACTCGATTTCCGGCGGTCCTGCAGCCGGCCGCACAGACGCCGGGACTGCACCCGCACCGATCGTCGGCGCCGGCTGCGGCCTGTTCCTGGCACGTTCCCTCGCCGACCGCCTCGGCCGCTCCTTCGTGCCCTTCGACGCACTGATCGACGCCAATCCCGCATGCCGCAAGTGGGTCGCCACCTGCGCACCGAGCGTGGCAGTCGCGGTGCTGCTGGAGCGCGAAGCGCGATGATCCACGTCGTCAAGCTTGGCGGCAGCCTTGCCCGCGACCCGCTGCTGCCGCACTGGGTGAAGCTGTTCGCAGAGCACGGCGGCGGCCACGTCGTCATCGTGCCGGGTGGCGGCCCCTTCGCCGACGCCGCGCGCGACGCGCAGGCCGCCTGGCCGCTGAACGACGTCACCGCCCACAACATGGCCATCCTCGGCATGGCGCAGTTCGGCTACCTGTTGCAGGGCCTGTGCCCCACCCTCGTGACCGCGCGCAATGTCGCGGAGGTCGAGGTCGTGCTTGAGAACGGCAAGGTCGCCGTGTGGCTCCCGTTCGACCTGCTGCGCGAAGCGCCGGACGAGCTGACGAGTTGGGACGTCACCTCGGACAGCCTCGCGTTGTGGCTCGCCGCCCGCCTCGGCGCGGCTCACGTGGCACTGGTCAAATCTTGCGCGATTCCGGCCAATCAAGAATGGGACGCAATGACGGAAGCCGGAATCGTCGACCCGCGTTTCACCTCTTGGTTGAATACCTTCAGTTGCAGGGTGACACTTCTGGAGCGCCAAGACGTCTCCCTGTTCAAAGGAGAGATTCTCAGCAGATCGGACAGTTGCTGAGCGCAGTCACAGGTATCCGGAAGAAACGCTCGGGAATCGAGACCAGTGCCCGAAAGGGCTGACGCTTGAAATGATCAGCCACACGCAGGGCACTGGCCTGTTCGTCGATTACCGCGTTGTTCGCCTGTGAACAGACTTTTGGCGCTCAAGATCAGAACGATGCAATGTCGTGCGAACAGCAAGGTCTCCAAACCGGCCTATTGCGAAACTCTGAACCCTTCAACCGGGTCGAGCCAAGGAGTACCCGAGATCTCCGGCTGGGCTTCAAGCAGCGCAACCTGAGCGCTTGTTGCGCTCCGGATCGAGCGCACTATGTCCAGGAAGGTCTTTTCAGTCCATTGCTCCGGAGTTCCAACCACCGCATTCGCCATATCCCGGCTGACTTGGAAGATTCCTCCCTCTTGCTTCACGAACACCGCGTAAAGGTTGAGGTGATATCCCTCCTTGTACTGAAAAAGGCATGCCGTCAATCTCAGGTTGTTGCTGCCTTGGATGTTCCGCTCAGCGGTCGCAGTCCAACTTGCACCATCACAGATCGCCATTCGCATACCAACACTACCACCGCGCGCAGCCAGCGCAGCAAAGGCAGTTCCTTCAAACGGATTGACGAGCTTGAATCGTCCCGGCACAGCCGGAAGCTCACCGGAACTAGGAATCGGCGTGGCCTCCTGGGCGCTATTGACGTTGCGTCCCAGCCCATCGCTTGCAGCTTTTGCAACGGCTTGACGTGAGGCGCCGGTTTTTAGATCGAATATGCGGTAGTACTCGACGGTTTTCTGTTTTTGAACAAGGTAGTTGTTGGCCGTTCCGCATCCCGATAGTCCGATCAGCGCAGCAACACCGATGCAAAATGACTTCACAACTGCCTCCCCGAAATAATCTGTAGGTTTTTCGGCTTTCCGATTCGCAACGGAACTCTCAAGCAACACGCCGCCGCCACGAAAATGGATCACGAGGACTTGCAACGGACGTTTCGATGCCATCGAAATATGTAAGTTACAAATTTATCATCATTTAATGACAATGCACATGGCGTGTTCGCTCTTTTTTTCTCCTTGGTAACCCATTAATAAATGCATTGGCAAATTCTCCGCTGTCGCGCCTGGTGGATGCCATCGAGATGGGACACGAGCGCGAGATCGTCATCGTGCGTAGTGGTCGCCCTGCCGCCCGGCTCATGCCGATCGACGCCTTGCCGGCAACGCGAAGAACTGGTGTTGCGAAGGGCAAGATCGAGGAGCCAGACGACATCAATGCCGGCAATGAAGACTTGGCTCGGCTGCTATAAGGCACTCTTGCAGCCGATGCGCTTGACGACGCATGACCCTCTTATGTCGCTCTATAGCGATACGATCATGAAGATCAAAATCTAAGCAGTTGCCGGCACCGTCGCCTCGTCGCGGTCTCGCAGAAGCGCTCCGCGCAAGGCCCGCACCTTTTCACCGACCAGCACCCCCGTCCGCGCGCCATCACACACCGCGCTGCGGAAGCCGGCGAAGTCCGGTTGCAGCGCGCGCAGTTTCGGCAAGTCCGCCTCGCGCAAGGCGCCGGCCAGACCGAGCAGCTTGCCGGCGATGCGCGCCTGCCGAACGACTTCGGCGACGTCCTTCACCGCCATGAAATCGAACAGGCTGCCGGCCGTCTTGCCTTGGGTATCCAGCATCAGCGCGGGAAACGGCTGGGCAAGGGCTGTTGCGAGCAGGTTCGCGGCCACGCCCGCATCGGCGAGCAGCACCGGCACGATCTGCCATTTGCTTGCACCGAGCCGCCGCAGCAGATCGCACGCCCTGGCATCGCCCTGCCCCGGAACGCCGACCTTCACCAGATCGACGCCGCACCGCCCGACCGCGTCCACCTGACGCAGGATCGCGTGGGCATCGTCGACAGGCAGGTCGCCGATCGTCGCGCTGATCGTCGCCCGCCGATGATGCCGGCGCAGCAAGGCGACGATGTTGCGGATCTGCGAGGGCGCCAGTCCGCCCAGCGCGCCGGCGCGCGGCTCCTTGAGGTCGATGAAGTCGGCGCCCGCTTCGGCCGCGCGCAGCGCTTCGGCGCCATCGCGCACACTGACGAGCATGCGCATCACGCCGCCTCCACGGGCGACAGGCCGCCAAGGTGGCGCTTTACCGCTTCGGTGAGCCAGCGCCAGGCTTCCAACTCGGCAGGACCGGCGGTCTTGTCGATGGCGATCTGCAGGTAGGCCATCTCGCCCTCGACCTTGTCACGCGGCAGCATGCCGAGCCGGCTGACCAGCACCGCGCCCTCGATCACCGCCGCCTGGGCGCGGTTGAAGCCGCGAAAGGCGCCGTGCGCCACCTCGCGCCGGCGTGCCATGTGCAGCACCGGGCGCTGCGCGTCGTCCTCGACGCGCAGCAGTTCGAGCTCGACATGCGCCAGCGTGTCGGCCAGCCTGCGCACCGCGAAACCCTCGAGCGCCATGGTGGCGAAGTCGCGGCGGCCGGTCACGCAGCCAGCGAACACGCGCACGTCGGTCGTCAGGTTCAGCACCGCGCTGCGCGTGGCGACGACGTTGGCCAGCGTGGTCGAAGGCTTGAAGGGCATCAGCACCACCTCGTCACCCTCGTAGCGCACGCCCATCGGCGCCAGGTGCTCCACGCCTGCCGCGGAAACCGTCGTCACCAGGGTTTCAAAGATCATCGGCATCGCTGCGGCTTTCCTGTGTCGGGGTCGACGGGGCGGCCTGGGCCGAGCCCGTCCCGCCCTTCTCGTTTGCCTTCGTGCCCGGGCGCTTCTTCGTCGGCCCGGGTGCGCACTGGTGCAGCAAATCCTGGGCCTGAGGGTCGGCGGCACAGCCCCAGTCCAGCGGCTGGTCTTGCGTGTAGCGCTTGCCCAGCGTCCACGCGATCTCGGCGCGGGCGAGCTCGACGCCCATGTAGAAGGCGTGGCCGGCATCGTCGTCCAGCCCGAGTTGCGGCCACAGCGCGAAGGGATCGGTGCCGCGGCGGATGCCGTCGCGGTTGTAGACGTGGAGTCCGGACTCGGACACCTGCACGCGGAAGTTGGGGTCGCGCACCGCCGCGGCGGTGTCGGCGATCTCGGCCTCGCTGTCCGGGAACGGCCGCTTGGCGTGCACCGTCATCAGCGCGTCGGTGTAGCCCTTGGGCAGCGACTGGTGCTCGCGCGCGGCGTACATCACCCGCCGCGCCACGTCGGCCTCCTTCACCGCGCGGCGCGCGTGGCCGCTGACCTGGGTGGTGAGAACCGCGCCAGCGCGCAGCTCGGCGGCAATGCCGAACAACACCGCGTTGATACCGCTGGTGTCGGCTTCGGTCAGTTCGGTGAGGTTGCCCACGCCCATCATGATGTCGATGTCCGGGTAGCGTTCGCGCAGCCGCTGGTAGCGGCACAGCGAAGCAAGCAGGCCGAACGGAATCGGGTCGAGGATGGAATCGGCGAGAAAGGGCTTGCCGCGCGCGCGCATGGCGTCGATCGCCGCGTACAGCGAGGCTTCGTCCTGCGGTTCGCGCGGGATCAGCACCGGCACCGCGGCCGTTTCGTCCGCCACCCACAGCTTGTCGATCGTGAGGCTGAGCAGGTAGTCGGCGCCGGCGCGGCCGCCGCGCAGCAGTTCCTGCGCGTCGAGCGAATCGACGCTGACGCGAAAGCCCTCCGCCTTCAGCGCCCGCACTGCGTCTTCGAGGTGGTCGAAGGGCGTCGCCGGCAGGCAGCCGAGGTCGATGGCGTCGGCACCGTCCTTCGCGAGCAATCGAGCGCGTGACACGATGTCCAGCACCGAGAGCCGGGGCGCATCGACGATCTCGGCGAAAATGAGGATGTCGTGGTGCGACAGGTCGATATGCTGCGCTGCGCGGTTGAAGTGGCGCGGGATGTCCTTCAGCTCTTCCGGGCCGCGTTCCACCGGCAGGCCGAAGTGCTGGGTCAGCGCGTCGAGGTCGCCGCGGCAGCGCCCGGGCACCATGATGCGGTCGGCCTGCACCGGTTTCTCCACGCGGCGGCGGATCATGTCGGCGGTCATCAGGCCGGCGACCTGCAGGCCGATCTCGCGCACTTCCCAACTGAAGGACGGCGGCTGCATGCCGGCCAGCACTTTCTCCAGGTTGTGCTGCGCCAGGCGGCCGGTCAGGAAGATGATATGTTCCATGTCAGCCCGAGTTCGTCCAGCCTGGCCTGCAACATGCGCTCGAGCGCCGCCGGGTCTTCGACCACGCGGCAGTGGTCGATCGCGCGCAGTCGCTCGACATTTTCAAGCTCGATGTTGCGCGGCTTGAGCTCCACCCACTCGCGCGGGCTCTTCGTCACCACCACCGGCTGCGTGTCGCACGCGAGCACGATGCCGGGGATCTCCAGCTTGCCGGCCTGGGCGAAGATGTTGGTGGGTAGCGTGTCGGAGATGCCGAGCGCGCACTTGGCCACCGTATTGCTGGTGGCCGGCGCGACCACCACCGTGTGGTAGATGTCGTCATACAGCATGCCGACCGGCACCGAGCTCGCCGTCTTGTCGCGGAACACGCGGCAGCGCGCCTTCAGCGCGTCGATGCGGTAGTCATACAGCGGCAAGACTTCCTCTGCGGCGGACGACAGGAACAGGTCGAGGTCCGGCAAGCGGAACGCCAGCTGCATGCACTCCCTGAGGTAATGACCGGAGCCGGTGACGGCCCAGGCGAAACGGCTGCGGCGGCGGTAATCTCCGGCGGTGCCGCCGGTCGGGTGCAATTCGTCTGAATCGGGATTCTGTCGCGGCATCGATGGGTTCCTGCGGCGTTTCAATGCTAACTTGCGCGCCTTGGCGAGGCGCTGGTTCGATTGATTAGACAGGATTCGGCATCGGCGCGGAACCCCGCAGAGGTCGAGCCGGCACCGGTTTCAAGCTGGCGTGTCGAGCAGCGAGCGCTTTCGAACGCAACAAACATGCCGACACCGGCATGCCGGCAGGAAGCTTGGCCCGTTTTTCGCTTTTGCACCGGAGGCCTCCGCGCCAGTGATCGCCCCCATCCATCAGGAGTCTGCAGTGACCTATGCCCCAACCAGCCGGCTGATGCCGCAATTCCTCCCGGTGGATTCGGCCCCCGCAGCACGCGACGGCGACGCACCGCTGGACGTGATCTTCATCAACGGCTTCGTCGGCGAGACCGTGATCGGCATCCACGAAGATGAACTGCACCGGACCCAGCCCCTGCGCATCGATCTTGCCGCGGGCCTGCCCCGCGCGCTGGCCTGCGATACCGACCGCATCGGCGACACCATCGACTATGGCGAAGTGCGCAGCGCGCTGCGGGACATGTTGCAGGACCACGCCTATCAGTTGCTCGAGGCCTTTGCCGAAGGCGTCGCCAACCTGCTGCTGGGCCGCTTCGGCGCGCACTGGGTGCGGGTCGGCATCACCAAGCCGCGCAAGTTCGATGACGTGGACGGCGTGGGCGTGCTGATCGAGCGCCGCCGCGCGCATCGAGCGCCCGCCGAACCGCGTCGCGACGCGGAAGTCCTGAGTCTGCTGGCGTCCGGCATGGTGCCAGGCAACCGGTTGCGCTGAGCGCCTTTCGCTCACCCTCTTTCGCTTGCGCCATCTGTGCGCGGCGGGGGCGAAAAAAATGCCGAAGCATCGCTTCGGCATTTTTCTTTTCCTCCGCGCTGCGACGCAACGCAGGGCAATCGATCAGTTCGGCGCGAACGGGTGCGCCGACGAGCCCTTCTTGGCCAGCATCTCGGCGGCGGACGGCTCGCCATTCACCGCGCGCTTGATCGCCTCGCGCGTGGCGCGGTAGTTGTAATCCTGGATCTTGGCATCGTCCTCGGCCATCCAGTGGATGAAGACACCAACGCAGATGAAAACGTTGTCGGCTTCGGCCGCGGGGATGGTGCCGTCCTCGACGCTGTCGGCCACCGCCATCGCCACCGCGCGCTGGGCCGGGCCGAACATCTGCACTGCCTGTTTGGCGCCCTTGATGGTGACCTTGTTGAACATCACCGTAGCCGGCTTGCACAGCAGGTTGGGTGCAACCACCGCCATCAGCGAGGTGAAGCCGTCCTTGTTGTTGGTCAGCGTGTTCGCGAACGCGGTTTCCGCCGCGCTGCCGCGGGGCCCAAGGATCAGGTCGATGTGTGCCACTTCATTGCCGTCGCCGACAAGGGACTCACCCACCATCATCCGATCGATCTTCGCCATTCGTCTTCTCCTCGTTGAAATGTTCGGCCCCCCAAGGCCGGGAAGTCCGATACCCGGATGCCCACGGCCGCTCCGGTACCGAGGTGAGAGATACAGGAATCGTGCCAGCTCTCATGCAGAGCCCGAATCGCGCTTTGCCGCATCGCGCGGGAACCAATCGAGCCTGCCCGCCCTCCATGCCCACAGAAGCAGCCTTCTCGATCGCCACGCCCCTGTATCGAAACGACACACCGGGCTCAACATCTGTGACGTTTCGGGACAGGGTGCATGCGTATCGCGCTGCACGGGTGCGATCCCCCGCTCAGTCAGCTGACGCTGGCGTGCGCGGGTGCGCACAGATCCAGACCAAGCCGCCGCGACAGCAGGTCGTCGACAAGCAACTGGGCGATATCGAACCCGGTCACACGCTGCAGACCGCGCCAGGCGGCCACGCCATTGACCTCGATCACCTGCGCGCCGCACGCAGCGCCGGCGTCGGGCACCAGGTCCACCCCCGCGTAGTCCATGTCCAGCGCACGCGCCGCGCGCTCGGACAGCTCGGCGATGCCGCGTTCGAGCGGACAGGCCACGCACTTCGCGCCCTGCGCCACGTTGTGCACCCAGTGCTCGCTGACCCGCTTCATCGCCGCGACCGCGCGCCCGCCGACCACGAGCACCCGCCAGTCGAAGCCCGGCGTCTGCGCCTGCGGCACGAAACGCTGAAGGTAAGCCAGGCCGCCATAGCCCTTCAGATCGGGCAGGGGCACCGACTCGCCCTCCACCATGCCGACCCGCATCAGGCCCTTGCCTTGCGAACCGAACATCGGTTTCAACACCAGGCTGCGCCCGGCCGAGGCCTCGCGCATCAGGATGCGCCGCGCCTGTGCCTCGGATTCGAGCGCCCAGGCAGGCGGCGACGCGACGCCTTCCTTCTGCAGCAGGAAGCTGGTCATCGACTTGTCCACGCTGCGCTCGATCGCGCGCGCATCGTTGTATACGGGCACGCCGAGCTCGCGCAGGGCGTGGAGGATGCCCAGCCGCTTGGTGACCTGCTCCAGGCTGCCGCCGGCGATGCCGCGCACGATCGCCGCGAGCGGCAGCTCGCGGCCGAAACCCGGAATCACCAGACCGTGGCCGGACACGCCGGTTTCGAAGCGGCATTGTTCGAGATCGACGCAGCGCCCTTCGAAGCCGCGACGGCCGAACGCGCGCTGCAGCCGGCGCGTGTGCCAGCCGGTTTCGTCAGTGAAGATGGCGATGCGCTGGCGCGACGCGGCATCGCTCATCGCCCGTTGCGCCTCATGCCGGCTCCTCCAGCCACAGGCTGCGCAGCAGCGGCATGTTCAGGCTGCCGGCAGTCCAGGTGCGACCGCTGTCGAGATTGCTGACCCACACTTCGGCGGGCGCGAACAGCGCCGGGTCGATCTTGTAGAAGTCGTATTCGTAGTCGCGGAAGATGTCCGCGAACGAGCGGCCGTAGTCGCGCGAATTGAGCGACGGCAGGCGCAGCGCCAGGTCGTGCCCCGCCTCGTCGCTGCCGCGCACCGACAGATGAACCCGGCCGCCATAGAGGATCGCGTCGTTGGTGCGCCCCATCGCGATGCCGCCGTCCGGGCTGGGCGCCGGCAGCGGCGCCGAGGCGCTGCCATCGACGATGTTGGCCAGATCGAAGCCCAGTTCGTGCGCCTTGTGCATCGCCACCTCGAGCACGCGCGCCACCACCTGTGTGGTGCCAGCGAGGCTTGTGGTGGGCGTCAGCACCAGCACCAGGCCGTCGGCGGCCAGAGCGCAGTCGCGCAGCACCTTGTCGATCACCACGCGCGGCGGCCTTCGATCGACCTCGAGCACCAACACGCCGGATTCGGCGCGGTCGCGGTAAGCAAGCTCGCCGAACAGATCCTCGCGCCCGGCCAGCGCGCGCGCCGGCCCCGATCCGAGCGAAAAGAACTTCTTGCCGCCCGCCTCCTCCTTGCTCGCGGCAAGGCTCCAGCCTGCGTACTGGCTGGCGAGGCAGGCCAGCACCGGCTGCGGGCTCGACACTTCCAGCCAGCTCGGCCAGCCGTCGGCGACGCGGGTCGACAGGCGCACCGTGCCGAGCCCGCCCATGCAGATCTCACCGATCGCGAGCCCCGCCTCCACGCTGCCCGGCGCGTCGATGCCGGCATCGACGAGGATCACCCCATCGTCCAGCCGTTCGACGCGGATGCCGAGCGGTGCCGCGCGTTGCAGCAGCGCCGCCACGCGCGGCGCCACCAGCCGATTGACACTCAGCCCGCCCCACGGGGTGGAGATCCGTCCTTCATCCATCTTTCCGCTCCATCAAGGGTTCAGCCCCGCCGCTCAGGCTTTCTCCGCCGCGATCTCGCGCGCCTTGGCAAAGGCCTCGCGAAAACCGAGGTACAGCGGCTTGTCGGCGTTGCGCATCGCCACCAGCAGACGGTGCTCGGTCTGGTATTTCACGTTGCCGATCGCCAGCGCGCCGATGCCGACCGCGCGCCCCTCGGGCAGCACCTTGCCATCGTCCATCACGCCGACGCCGGCGATGCCTTCCGGCGGCACCGCATTGACGTCCGCCGCAACCAGCAGGCGCGCGGCGGCGGCCCGGTCCTGCGCGCCCACGACCTGCACACCGGCCACCGCCGTCGCCAGCACGACATCCGCTTCGGCCAAGGCCGCGCGCCGCGCGTCCGGCGTGGTCAGTCCGGCACCGTGCAGGCTGCAGCCGAAGCGCTCGCCGGTCTCCTTCGCCGCCTGCTGCGCGGCGGCCGCATCACGATGGCTCGCAAGCGTGACCTCGGCGCCCAGCCCGCGCGCCAGCACGCCCGCAATTCGCCCCACCGTGCCGGTGCCGCCGACGATCAGCACGCGCTTGCCGGCAAGGTCGGTGCCGTGAGCGCGCTGCAACTGCCGCTCGACGCAGGCGACCAGCGCCGCTGCGGTGGTGTATGAGCCGCTCGGATCGGCGATCACCGACACTTCGAAAGGCGGCACCATCGCCTTGCGCGCCGTCTCCAGCATGTCGGCCGCGAGCAGCACGTCGCGACCGCCGATGAAGATGCCGGTCGCCTTCACGCCCTTCGGCCCGCGCGAGAAGATCGCGTCCTGTGTCAGTCCGGTGATCTCGCCCGCGGTGACGCCGCAATAGGGCACGACCACCTGGTAGCCGGCATCGACCGCCATGTTGATGTCGAAGGGGCTCATCTGCTTGCCGGGGGTGAACATGTGCAGGATGTAGCTGCGATCCATGGTTGCGTCCTCTCGAATCGAAAGACCTTCGGTCACGTGCCGGGGCTGCGGCACGTGTGTGCTTCAAGCATGCGGAGCGACCATTCGTGTGACCGGCGCAATGGCCGCGGACAAAACCTCAGTCGGGGCCGGCCGCGGCATCATCCGATGCCGGCCCGACCCTTGCGCCGTGGTTGCGACCGCGCACGACGAGAATGCGCAACGCGGGATCGACCGCGCCTGCGGCCCGCGCGCCGGCGATCGCGCGTTCGGCCTCCTGCGCCGATGACATGATCGCGAATCCGGTGGGGCCCCACGAGCTCTGTCCGGTACCGGCGCAATGGTGCTGCTCGATCCACTCGATGGCGCGGCGCACGGCGCTGCTGGTGTACATCGACCCTCCCTGCGCGGGCGCGAAGTGCCCGCCCACGAGACGCTGGATCGCGCTCACGCCGTCTGCGAAAGGCGCGAAATCGTGCTCCAGCGCGCCAGGCAAGACCCGCATCAGCACCTGGTGGCAGACGTCGGCGGCGCGCTCCCGCGGGAACGGCGGCAAGGTATCGATCGCCTGCCGTTCGGCCACGCCGCTCAGGCCATCCATACGCTCGTCGAGGATCAGCACGACTCGCCATTCGGCGGGAAACTCGATGCGGCTCAACAGCGGCGCAATCGCACCGCCCGTCCCCGGCCCTCCGTCGAGCAGCAGCCCGCCGCGATCGAAGCCGGCAATGCCTACGCCCGAGCGCTCGCCACGGCCGAGCAGCGCCGCCAACGCGGCACTGCCGATGTCGATGCGGTGGAAGCGCGCAAAAGCGTGTCCGATCGCAAGCGCGAGCTGGGTGCCAGAGCCGAAACCGGAATGGGCCGGCGGTGCGCTCAACAGGGTCACGCGCACCGGTGTATCGCGCCCGGTGCGCCGCTGCAGGGTGTCCAAATGCCGCTGCAGCCGCGCGGCCTCGCCGGCGTCGACATCACTGGCGAGCACGATGTCGTTGCGATCGGCCGCGGCAATCTCGAGGCGCGTTCCGATGCCGTCGATCACCAGGCCGAGGCTGGCGAAACGCCTGCCCATGCTGGCACTCGGGTCCAGGAAGCCCAGATGCAGGCGCGCCGGCGCATCGACGACGAACGCATCCGGCCTGGGCGCGCGGCGTACGTGGCGGATCATTTCACGCGCTTCGGGAACGAAGCCAAGGGCGGCGGACAACGACATCGGGCGACAAGCCTCCTGCGATCGAAGGAAACTGAGAAGTGCACAACTTCAGCAATTTCCACGCCACTGCAAAGGCGCCCGTCAGTCTGCTGTGCCCCGCGATCATGACGATCGAACCGTGCATGCGATAAGCGCCGGCTCCAGCAGGGCCGCGACGAAGAGCGCGCACACGGTCAGATCGGCACTGGTGCCAGGATTCAGGCGGCGCTGCTTCAGCGATTCGTCCCACTGCACGAACGCCAGCGACGCGCCGGCAGCTTGATCGACATCCAGCCGTGCGAGCCAGGGCGCGGCCTCGCCGCTCACCGCCCGGGCCTGCTCGATGCCGTGCTTGCGCACGATGTGCGAATCGGGAAAACCAGCGAGAAAGCGCAGGAACAGCGCCTGCACCATGGCGTCGAGTCGCGATCTCGGTTGCGCGAACTCGCACAGGAAGGGACGCACCCCCAGCGCCAGCACGTCATGGAAGCCCCTTGCGTACTGGCGCGCGATCCGGTCGCGATTCGCCGCGAGCGCCATGGCCGAGCGCAGATCGATCGTCGGCTCGTCGGCCACGTCCTGCTCGCCGGCCGAGCCGAGTCCGCCCGGGCTGGCCAGCGCGATCGCGCGGTAAGCGGCGCGGGCGTCATCCACCTGCAGCGCCTCCAGCACCTCGCGCAGGGCGGCGACAAGCGCATCGACCTCCGCGCGAACAGCCCGCTCGGCGGCAAGCGCGACCGGCGCGCACAGCAACAGGATGCCGAGATTGGTGTTGCAGCCAACCGCCGCACGGGTGGCGATCACCGCCTGCTCGACCCGATCGCCCACCGCCCGGCCGCGTTGCAGCAAAGGGGGCGCAGCGGCGTCGGCGCTGGCCAGGAACTGCGCCGCCACCATGTCGTGACCAGACGACGACAGGCTCACGTTGCCCGGCTTGCGCACCTGCACGTCGAGGGCGCAGGCCCAGCGGAACGCCTGCTCGGCATGGGGAAAGCGGGTGTCGGCGTGCGAGGCAAGCACGGCTGCCGGCGCCGTCGCGGCGGATCGCCCTTCGGCGACGCTCATCGGTACTTGATATAGCTGAACCGCGGATCTTCCGGCGTGCCCTCGAGCGCCCCGCCTTCCGTGCCCGGCTGCCACATCACCACCTCCTCGATCTTCTTCGCGAGCTCGAAATCCTTGTCGGTCACGCCCTTGGCCGCATGGTTCATCAACTTGACGATCACGAACGCGTACGACGCGGCGATGTCCGGGTGGTGAAAGGCCGCCTCGGCCAGGTGCCCCACGGTGTTGATCACCATCAAAGTGCCCTTCCAGCCGCTCGTCCGGTACTTGCGCCGGATCCATCCGTTCTCGTAATACCATTCGGGAAGCTCGGCTTCGAGCCGTGCCTTGATCTCGGCCTCGGCATAGGGTTCGTCCCGTTCCTTCTTGCGCCACTGTGTCATTTCAACCTCCTCCGTGGATGCGGGCCCGCGTGCGTCCGCGCGCGCCAAACTTGCACGCACCCCTTCAGCGCAGACAGGCGCACGGGCCTCGAGATTCCCCGCCACGGCATCGCGATGCGCGGCGAGCATGCACTCGACCTCCGCCTCGTCCCGCCCCTGCGTGACCACGCTGCACACCGGGTCGCCGAATGCATGCGGCGTGCCGGCCGCCGGGATATCGCGACACCAACCCTGCGCCGTCATCCACTGCGCAAGCTCCGCCTCGACCACGCCCCCGCGCCGGGCGTAAACCACCTCACTGCCGCGGATCTCGTCCAGCTTCGCGACGCGGAAATCGGCCAGGGATGCGCCGCGACACACCGCGACATGGGCCTGCATCAGCCCGCCGGGGATCGCGGCGTCGAAAAGGGCGAGCGTTGCCGTCGGCCGCGGATTGAGTTCGATGAGGACGGGCACCTCGCCCGAGAGGATGAAGTCGATCCCGTTCAGGCCGCAAAGCCCGAGCCCTGGCACGATCCGGTCGAGCATGTTCTCGAGCCGGCGGCGCGCGCCGGGCGATACCGCCACCGGTCCGATACCGCCGCGGTATACGTAGGGATGACCGCACAGCGGACGCACGATCTGCCTTGCCACACCGATGATGCGCCATTCGTGGCGATCGGCGAGGAAAAGCACCGACATCGCAGGCCCGTCCACCCGCCGCTGATAATAGCCACCTTCGCTTGCAGCGTCGGCGCGCCCCGCGGGCCGCACATGCCAGCCACCACAGGCGCGGGCGTTCTTCACCAGCCAGCCGTCCAGGCTGGCCGGGCGTTCGATGGAGACCTCGGCGTGCGCCACCTCATGCGCGACGAGCCAGGGATAGAACCACCCTGGCGTACGTACGCGCTGCACGAGCCCGGCCGCATTTCCCAGCAGCGGCAGCAAGGCCGCGCCGCGCGCGAGCAGGTCCGTCCTCGCCTCGAAGCCGCTGCCGGCCACCCAGCCGGCGACATCGCCCCGCCTGGCGGACTTCAAGATGGCATCGAGAAACAGCTTGTCATCGAAGGCAAGCCGATTCGGATCGCCGATCGCGTGCCAGGCGAGCGCAGCCGCCCTCGTATCCTCGTCGCCGAAGAGGTCGAGCGCAATCGCGCCGCGTCCCCCGCCGCGAAGCGACTCGACCATCATCCGCGCGGACAGTCCTGCAACCACGACGCTCTGCTTCATCGGGATCTCCGTCGGCGCAACAGCATCACGCCTGCGCTTGTCTCAAAAAGTAGCACTCGTCCCATATTGCAGCAGCACACGCTGGCCCGATCGAAGCATTCCGCCGATCACTTGCATTCGGGAGATTTTTCCCGGGGATGAGCAGCGCCGGTCGCGCGACCAGGACCATGCGCAGGATTCTGGCACAAGCCTTGCATCGTTATCGACGCTGTTGTCTAGAACCCGTGCTCCGCTTGCCGCGGCGGGGCCTCCGGCCTGTCCATGTGGCGATGTCGCATGTCCTTGCACAAAGAGAGGAGCTAAAAATGAAACGTTCCGGAACGCCCGCCCTGCTCGCGCCGACCACACTCGCTGTCTCGCTTGCCCTCGCCCTGCCCGGCGCCGCCCTGGCCAACGCCGACCTCGAGTCGAAAATTGCCAATTCCAAGAACTGGGCGATGCAGGCCGGCGACATGTTCAACCAGCGCTACAGCAAGCTGAAGCAGATCAACGTCGGCAACGTCGGCAAGATGCAGGTGGCGTGGACTTTCTCCACCGGTGTGCTGCGCGGCCATGAAGGCTCGCCGCTGGTCATCGACGGCATGATGTACCTGCACTCTCCCTTCCCGAACAAGGTCTTCGCCATCGATCTCGACACGCAGAAGATCGTCTGGCGCTACGAGCCGAAGCAGGACCCGGCGGTGATCGCGCAGATGTGCTGCGACACCGTGTATCGCGGCCTCGCCTACGCCGAAGGCAAGATCTTCCTGCAGCAGGCCGACTCGACGCTGGTCGCCCTCGACGCCAAGAGCGGCAAGATGCTGTGGAGCGCAGTAAACGGCGATCCGAAGCTGGGCGCGGTGAACACCAATGCGCCGCACGTGTTCGGCGACAAGGTCATCACCGGCATCTCGGGTGGCGAATGGGGCGTGCGCGGTTTCCTCGCCGCCTACGACATCAACACCGGCAAGCAGGTCTGGAAGGCCTACAGCACCGGTCCGGACAACGAGATGCTGATCGATCCGGACAAGACCATGACCTGGACCGACGGCAAGATGGCGCCAGTGGGCAAGGACTCGTCGCTGAAAACCTGGAAGGGCGATCAGTGGAAGATCGGTGGCGGCACCACCTGGGGCTGGTACAGCTACGACAAGGCCACCAACACCGTCTATTACGGCACCGGCAACCCGTCGACCTGGAACCCGTCGCAGCGCCCGGGCGACAACAAGTGGTCGATGACCATCTTCGCGCGTGACCTCAACACCGGCATGGCGAAGTGGGCCTATCAGATGACGCCGCACGACGAATGGGACTTCGACGGCATCAACGAGATGATCCTGGCCGACATCGACGTGAAGGGCAAGCCGACCAAGGCCCTGGTGCACTTCGACCGCAACGGCTTCGGCTACACGCTCGATCGCGTAACCGGCGAGTTGCTGGTGGCAGAGAAATACGACCCGAAGGTGAATTGGGCGACGCACGTCGACATGAAGACCGGCCGCCCGCAAGTGGTCACCAAGTACTCGACGGCAGCGGCCGGTCCGGACGTCAACGTGAAGGGGATCTGCCCGGCGGCACTGGGCTCGAAAGACCAGCAGCCGGCCTCGTTCGACCCCAACACCAAGCTGTTCTACGTCCCGACCAACCACGTCTGCATGGACTACGAGCCGTTCGAGGTCAATTACGTCGCCGGCCAGCCCTACGTCGGAGCAACGCTGTCGATGTTCCCGACGCCGGACAGCCATGGCGGCATGGGCAACTTCATCACCTGGGACGCGGGCAAGGGCAAGATCGTGCAGTCCAAGCCGGAGAAATTCTCGGTATGGAGCGGCTCGCTCAACACCGCGGGCGGCCTCTCCTGCTACGGCACGCTGGAAGGCTACCTGAAGTGCGTCGATGCCAAGAACATCAACAAGGAGCTGTACAAGTTCAAGACGCCCTCCGGGATCATCGGCAACGTGTTCACCTATGAGCACAAGGGCAAGCAATACATCGGCGTGTTCTCGGGCATCGGCGGCTGGGCCGGCATCGGCATGGCGGCGGGCCTCGAGAAGGCGAACGAGGGCCTGGGCGCGGTGGGCGGCTATCGGGAGCTGGCCGACTACACCCAGCTCGGCGGTTCGCTGACCGTGTTCGCCCTGCCGAACTGAGGCAAGCGCCCGAAGCAGGCCAGCCGGCCGGGGCCACCCGGCCGGCGAGGGATGATGCCGGGCACCACCGGCACGACACACCGGCAGGACCCGAGGAGGAGTGACCGATGAGGTATGCGATGTTGATGTGCGCAGCGCTTTTCGGAGTCGGCGGAGCGACCCATGCAGCCGATGCGCCGAAGCCGCTGTACACGGTGGTGGACGGCAACAAGGTCGACCCGAACACGCTGAAGGGCTTCCGCACCTGGCGTGCCGCCGCCTGCGACCGTTGCCATGGCGCAAACCAGGAGGGCATGGTCGGTCCGTCCCTGATCGAGAGCCTGAAGGTGCTGACCAAGGAACAGTTCATCCAGACCGTGCGCGATGGCCGGCTGGAAAAGGGCATGCAGAGTTTCGGCAACAACCCCAACGTGATGGACAACATCGATCACCTCTACGCCTACCTCAAGGGCCGCTCGGATGGCGCCATTACCCAGGCGAAAGTGCAGGCAATCGAATGAGCGTCAAGGATGCGTCCATGAGTCATCGGCATGCGCAGTCGATTGTTTCCCGTCGCGTCAGCTCACCCAGGCGATGGCCTCTGGCGCTCGCCATCGCGGCCGCTTGCGGCGTCACGGCGCCGCTCATGGCGCAGCCGTCCGGCCCGGAGGTGACCCCCGAGCGCAAGGCCCTGCGTGTTTGCCAGGACCCGAACAACCTGCCCTTCGCCAACGACAAGGGCCAGGGTTTCGAGAACCGGATCGCCGAGTTGTTCGGCAAGTCGCTCGGTCTGCCGGTGACCTACTACAACTACCCGCAGCGCTATATCTTCATCCGCAATACGCTGCGGCACAAACTGCCGGGCGAGGATTATCCCTGTGACATCATCATGGGCCTGCCGGTGGGCTTCGGCCAGACGGCCGTCACCAAACCGTATTTCAGCTCGCCCTACGTCCTGGTTTTCCCTGCAGGCAAGGGGCTGGATGACGTCAGGAGCAGCGACGACTTCCTCGCCCTCGAGCCCGCAAAGCTCGCCAAGCTGAAGATCGGCGTCTTCGACCAGTCGCCGGCGTCGCGCTGGATGGCGCGGCATAACCTGGTCGACCAGGGGGTGCCGTACCACACGATCAACATGGAGATGGATTACTACCCGGGGCGCATCATCGACCAGGATCTGGCCTCGGGGAAGATCGACGTCGCCATCGTCTGGGGACCGGTCGGCAGCTATTACGGCAAGGCCGTTGCCAAGCAAGCGATGCACGTGGTGCCGATCAGGCCCGAGCCCGGCATCCCGCTGGACTTCGCGGTGGGCATGGGCGTGCGTTACGGCGAGCCGGAGTGGAAGAAGCAGGTCGAGCAATTCATCGACACGCACACCGCGGAGATCCGGGCGATCCTGACCGAGTACCAGGTGCCGATGAGCGAAACACCCGTGCCAGCCACAAGCCAGAAGAACTGACCCGCCGGAGCAGGCGGTCGCCACGAACGACTTCGCAAGCACCCCGGCTCCACAGACGCCCACGACCGCCCGACAGGTTGCAGATTCCATGCCCAAGCGCACCCTCAGCTGCATGCTGGCGAGCCTGCTCGCCGCGGCCCCAGCCTTCTCGGCACCCTCCGCCGCCGAGCCCGACTATTCGCCGGCCGAAAGACTGCTGTTCATGACGGAGCACCTCGCATCCACCCAGGCGCCGACCACCCTGCGCTATTCCTTTCGCAAGACGGGCAGCCTGGAAAAGTCCTTCGACGACACGGTTAGCATACGGCTCGGCGCACGCGCCGACGGCAGCTGCTGCACCGCAGAAGGCGATTTCCTGTCGGGCGAACATCGGCTCGCGCTGCCTGCACTGGACGATGCGCGAGCCAACCCCGTCATCCTGTACTTCCTCGAGCATGATGTACGCGACATGCAGCGCCTCACCAAGGGCCAGCAGGCACACTTCCGCAAGCGCATCCGGATGGCGATCTACAACGGCGCGGACGTGCGTCAGACCACCTTTCAGTACCGCGGCAAACCGGTGCCCGGCCAGGAGATCGCCATCTCGCCCTATCTGGAAGACCCCAGCCGCGCGCGCTTCGAGAAGATGGCGCGCAAGCAGTACGTGTTCATGATGTCCGACGCGGTGCCGGGCGGGGTGTTCGGCATCCGCAGCCAGGTCAGCGACGCCGAAGCGTCCACAGCACCGCTGATGGTGGAAGAGATGTACGTCGATGGCGCCACCGTGCCATCGGCTGTCCCCTCGGCCGCCCCTCCTGCCGCCGCTTCGTCCGCGGCCTCGGCGACACGTTGATCATCCGGGAAATGTCATGACCTCGACCTTCCGTCAGCTCGCTCTCGCTGCGTGCCTGTTCTCCGCCCTGGCGGCGAAGGCATCGGCCAACGACTTCCCGACCCAGGAGCGCGTGCTCTACGTCCAGGAGTGCATGCAGACGCACCCGGGAAACGCCTACGAAATGATCAGCAAATGCTCATGCGCGCTGGACGCGCTGGCGCAGGAAATCAGCTACGACGACTACATGACGCTACACACCGCGACCCTTGCCCAGCGCATCGCGGGTGAGCGCGGCGCATCCTTGCGCGACAACGCGATCGTAGGCAAGGAAGTGAAGCGACTGCGTGAATTGCAGGCGCGCGCCTACAAGCGCTGCTTCATCGAGACCTCGGCGAAGTAGGTCGAGATCCGGCTACGGAGCGCGCGAGCAAATGAGACACAAGCAGTCGATCCTCCTCCCGGCGGTTCGGCTGCTTTGCGCGGCACTGGCCGGCGCAGCCCTGGCCACCCATGCCGCCGCTGCGGACGCAGGCCCCGCGGTCGCCCCCTTGCCCCTGGTGGAGCTTGCGCCGGGCGTGCATGTCCATTACGGCATTCACCAGCCCTGGTCTGCCCACAATGCCGGCAACGTCGCCAACCTCGGGGTCGTCATCGGTTCGCGCTGCGCGGCGGTCATCGACACCGGCGGCAGTCCGTCCCTGGGCGAGCAGCTGCGCGCCGCGGTGGGCCGGCTCACCCGCCTGCCCGTCTGCTACGTCATCAACACCCACGTCCATCCCGACCACGTGCTCGGCAACAGCGCGTTCGCCGGCGGAACGACGCCGGCCCAGATCGTCGGCCATGCCCGGCTGGGGCCGTCGCTGGCGGCACGGGCGCCGTATTACCTCGAGGCCTTCCGGCGCGAATCGGGGACGGCACTCCCCCCTGAAACCGTGGTCTACCCGACGCGGACGGTCGAAGACACACTGGAGATCGACCTTGGCGAACGCAAGCTGCTGCTGCGGGCCTGGCCCACGGCGCACACCGACAACGACCTGACGGTCTACGATGAAAACACAGGAACGCTTTTCACCGGCGACCTGCTCTTCATCGACCACCTTCCGGTCATCGACGGGCAATTGCGCGGCTGGCTCAAGGTCATCGCCGCGCTCAAGCTGCTCGCGCCGAAGCTGGCCGTGCCGGGCCACGGCAGGGCCAGCGCCGATCTGCGGCAGGCTATCGCACCACAGGAGGCCTACCTGGGCGCGGTGCTGAATCAGACGCGCGCGGCCATCGCCGCCGGGCTACCGATCCAGCGTGCGCTGGAACAGTTTGACGACTCCGTCACCCGTGGCTGGCAGCTGGCGGACGCGTTTCATCGTCGCAACCTGACCGCGGCCTACGCGGAACTGGAGTGGGAGGAGTGAACGCCCACAAGGAGAGACCCCCATGAACATCCTCAGGCGCCGCCTGATCACGCTGATCGCCCTCGCACTGGTGCTGCCGTCGGGGGGCGGCGCGCTCGCGCAGTCCGCAGACAGCGACGATCCCGAGGCCAGCCCGATGTGGCAGCAGGTCCGCAACAGCCTGTTCCAGGGACGCACGATCACCTCGCCGGCCGACGACGTGCTCGTGCTCGACGCGCCGACACGCGCGGAGGATGCCGCCATCGTGCCGATCTCGATCCGCACCCGGCTCGCGCAATCGGACAGCCGCTACATCCGCACGCTCTACCTGATGATCGACAACAACCCTTCGCCGCTGGGTGCGACCTTCCACTTCACGCCCAATAGCGGCCGCGCCGACATCGAGACGCGCGTGCGGGTGGATGCCTACACGCATGTGCGCGCGATCGCCGAGATGAGCGACGGCCAGCTCTACATGAGCACCCGCTTCGTCAAGGCCTCGGGCGGCTGTTCGGCCCCGCCGGGCAAGGACCCGCAGGCCGCGCTGTCAACGCTGGGCAGGATGCGGCTGCGCGTCGAGGGTGAAGTGATTGCAAATCGGCCCGCGCTCGCCCAGCTGATGATCAGCCATCCCAACCATTCGGGCCTGGCGATGGATCAGCTTACCCGGCACTACACACCGGCGCGCTATGTGCGCAAGATCCTCGTCACCTATGCCGGAGCCCCGGTGCTGAGTGCCGACGTCGATTTTTCGATCAGCGAGAACCCGAACTTCCGCTTCTACTTCCAGCCCGGCGGCAAGGGCGAACTCAAGGCCGAAGTGGTGGATACCGAAGACCAGCGCTTCGAGAGCGCGCTCGCGGTGGCGCCGGTGAAGGCGGCAAACTGAGCCGCAGGCATCCGGTCCCCCATACGGATGAAACGGCTCGCGCATCGTGCATCAGGGACGCAAGCGGCTACCGGCCGCAACGTCCCTGCGTTCGACCAGGTCGCGTACCAGGAAGCGCATGCCGCGCCGCCACGACTCGTCGTTGTTGCCTCGGATGTCCACCGACTTCACCAGCACGACGCGGCCGCTAGCCACTTCGCTGACCTCGACGTTGATGTTGAGGATCAGGTTGCTGACCTTCTGCACCCAGCCCGCCGCCACCATCGGAACACCGCTTGCAGCGCCGAGCTGGGCCTTGCAGTCGGGGCAATTGTAGAGGAATGCGTGCTGCGCCCTGAGCCGCGACACGGCCTCGTCCGCAGCGGCCGACTCCACCACACGGTACAAGCCATGCTCGCGCACGCCATCCACGAACTGTTGCCGCACGGCGGCAAGGCGCCGCTCATGGTCTGCCGCAAGCCCGGGATCGGGGTGCTCCTCGATCAGGTCGAACGGCGGAACGACGATCAGGGGCCCCTCGGCCGCGGCGACTGGACCGGCCAGCAGCAGCGGGGTCGCCAGGAGAATGCGGATCAGGAGGCGCCGGTTGGTGGCGGGCGTTTCGGGTGTGTGCATCGGATGCGCTCCATGGTGAAGTGGATGGCCGTCGGGCTGGTCCGCAGCGCTGTCCTGCTGATCGGGCTGCAGGGTGTGGCCTCGGCGCAGCCGTTGCCTTCGGTGGATCTGGGCGGCGGCGTGTACGTTCTTCCCGGAAGCACGAACGAGGCCAGTCCGGCCAACCACGGCGAAGTGGGCAACGCCGGCTTCATCGTCGGCCCCCGCGGAACGGTGGTCATCAACACCGGTGCGTCGTACCACCACGGCCGACGCATTCTGGAGACGGCCGAGACCGTGGGCGGCAAGCCGGTGGTGGTGGCGATCATCACCCAGCCCCTGCAGGAGTTCATCATGGGCAGCGCCGCCTTTGCGGAGCGCGGCATCCCGCTGCTGGCACATGAAGCCGCGGCACGACTGATTGCCGATCGCTGCGAGACCTGCCTGCGCAACCTCACCCGCCTGCTCGGCGAGGACGCCATGCGCGGTACCCGGGTGGTCGTGCCCACCCGCACCCTGCCGGGGTCGACGGACATCGATGACGGCGGTCGAAGGTTGCGCTTGTTGCATCACGGCTGGGGTAGCACGCCCGGAGACCTCGCCATTTACGACCCGTCCACCGCCACCCTGTTCGCGGGCGCGCTGGTGTCGTCCGGGCGCATCCCGGAACTGCGCGACGCCGACGTGGACGGCTGGCTGAACGCCCTTCAGGCGCTGGCCAGGTTGCCGCTACGTACCGTCGTGCCGGGCTACGGCCCACCGGCCGCGCGCGACGCCATCGCGCAGGTCGGGCACTACATCGAACTCACTGGCACCCGCGTGCGCGCCCTGCAGCAAGGCGGCGCAAGCCTGTATGAAGCCGTCAAGGCGGCGGATGTCACAGAATTCGCGACGTGGGATCTGTATGCCGTTCTTCACCCTCGCAATGCACAAAAGCTGTATCTGCATTACGAGGCCGACGAGTTCGGACGCTGAGTCCAACACGATGCGACCCGACACGATGCGAACCGGCGCCCGCCTTCCATGCAGCGATTCACGGCCCGTTCCGATCCGGCTCGCTACAATATTGCGCTTGGATCAATCCCATAAGCAGGCGCGGCACAAATGGCGCGTTTGAAATCCACATGACCACACCCGACCCTCAGCCCGAGCAACGCTGCGCACCCTGTCCGTTTTGCGGGTCGCGAGGGACGCATGTGGTCCGCGACGATTCATCGCGTTGGGCGGTGTGCTGCAAGGCATGTGGGGCGACCGGCCCTCACGCGGCCGATTCAACAACGGCGATGACCACCTGGGCGCAGGCATGCCAGGGTGAGTTGCTGCTGCGCACCGTCATCGACGAGTCGCCCGACGTCATCCTGCTGAAGGACTGGGATGGTCGCTTTCTGCTGGGGAACATGGCGCTGGCCCAGCTTTACGGCACCACGCCCGAGCAGTTGGTGGGCAAGGACGACGGGGTTTTCAACCCAAACAGGGAGCAGGTCGAGTTCTACCTGGAGAACGTCCGCAGCGTCATGCGCAGCGGCGAAACACAGCTCGTGCAGGAAAGCTCGACGAACTCGGCCACCGGTGAGACCCGCTATTTTCATTCGATCAAGAAGCCGCTGAAGGGACCCGACGGCAAGCCGCGGATCCTCGTCATCGCGCATGACGTCACGGATCTCAAGCGCGCACACCAGGTGATCGAAGAGCGGGAGCGCAGCTACGCCTATGCCATGGCCGCGGCCGGCGAAGGAATCTGGGACTGGGACCTGCGTCGCAACACGGTCACGCACAACGCGAAGTGGTGCGAACTTCTCGGCTTTCCACCGGATGAGCTGCAGCACCCCATAGAGGTCTTCGGCGCCAGGCTGCACGAAGACGATCGCGCAACCGTGCTCGCCCAGATCGACGCGGCGCTCGCTGGCGCGGGCGAGTATCACCACGAGCATCGCATGCGTCGCCTCGACGGCAGCGTGATCTGGGTACACGATCGCGGACGCGTGGTCGAACGGGACGAGCAGGGCCAGCCAACGCGCATGGCCGGCTGCGTGACCGACATCTCGGCACGCAAGCGTGACGAGCAGGCTCTCGTGCACATGACCGAAGCTCTCTCGGCGATGAACGAGCGTCTCGAGCAGATGGTGACCGAACGCACGACCGAGCTGGCGCGCGCAAATGAGGAGCTCCGCCTTCTGGCGCGCCGCGATGCGCTCACCGGCTTGCCCAATCGACGGGCCGGCAACGAGCGGCTCCTCGCCGAGTTCACCCGCATGAAACGTGTTCGCGAGCCCTATGCGGTGCTGATGATGGACATCGACCACTTCAAGCGGATCAATGACACCCACGGCCACGCAGCCGGTGACGAAGTGCTGCGGCATGCGGCGCGGGTGCTGACCGGGGCCATCCGGGAGTCCGATTTCGTCGCCCGCTTTGGTGGCGAGGAGTTCCTTGCCGTGCTGCCTAACACCGACCTGGCTGGCGCGCTGACGGTCGGCGAAAAGATCCGCCACGCCATCGAATCGGCCCTGACGCCGCTCGTCGGCAGCCTGTCGATCAGCCTTGGCCTCGGCCTGGCGCAGCCCGACGATGACGATCTGGAGATCGCCGTCCGCACGGCCGACCGTTGCCTCTATGAAGCGAAGCGAACCGGCAGGAATCGGCTCGTGGTCGCGTCTGCTCGCCCGTGAATCCTCAGGCGGCAGTCCAGTGCCGCCGCCCGCGGTCCAGCGCCTACCTGCCCTTCTCCATCTCTGCCTTCAGCGCAGCAAGCCCGGACTCGTAGATGCCGGTGACGGCCTTGATCGCAGCATCGTCGTTGAGATTGGGCGGCGGATCGTTGTTCGGGAAGCCGCGGTAGAAGCCGCCGCGCCACTCGACCTTGCTGGTGCCGGGGCCGGTCGCGGTGACGGTGATCGTCGCCGCGTAGTTGGTGACCGGCAGCACCGCCACATCGACGTTGGTGATCTTGTACATGTAGCTCATGTTTTCGGCGCTGTACTTGTTGAGCGCCTCCTCGATCGTCGCCCTGCCGTCGCCACCTTT
Organism: Thauera sp.; assembly: GCA_017302295.1. Taxonomy (GTDB): domain Bacteria; phylum Pseudomonadota; class Gammaproteobacteria; order Burkholderiales; family Rhodocyclaceae; genus Thauera. The sequence continues at coordinate 122,594 of JAFLDS010000006.1, forward strand.
CAGCGTCAGCAGCCGGATCGCCTGCTGCGGCGTGTTGTCGCCCGAGCCCTTGCTGCTGGCGATCGCCGGATGCCAGGACATGTCCTGGAAGTTGCCGACACGCGCCCATACCTTGTCGGCCGGCGCCTGGATGGCGATGCTGTGTTCGACCTTGAGCCGGGCCGGTCCGTGTGCGCCCACGCCGCCCGCGACGACGCTGCAAAGAGCCAATAGCGCGAAATGTCTCGTGGTGATGATCATTGCTTCTCCCTTGCCGAACAATTCGTGAGTGATCGCATTCAGCCCGGTTTGCCGGTTCGCTTCAGCATGCCGCGCTGGGGGTCGTACCCCCAGGTGGCGAGCAAGAAAAATGCCACCAGACACCCGCCGACGACCGCCAGAGACAGCGGCGCAACCTGGCCATACAAGGCGAACCGGATCGCCTCGACTGCATGCGTGAAGGGGTTCCAGCGCGCGATGAGATGGATCACCGCTGCGCCGGACTCCTCCAGCTTCCACAAGGGATACAGCGCCGGCGACAGGAAGAACATCGGGAAGATGACGAAATTCATCGTGCCGGCAAAATTCTCGAGTTGCCTGATCTGCACCGACAGCAGCAGGCCCAGCGCGCCCAGCATCATGCCGCTCAGCACCAGCACCGGCAGCGCCTGCAGCCAGCCGATCCACGGCACCGTGACACCGAACAGCGCGGCGATGATCAGGAACACATAGGCCTGCAGCACCGACAGCAAGGTGCCCGCCAGCAGCTTGGCGAGCAGCAGATACCAGCGCGGCAGCGGCGCGGTCAGCAGCAGGCGCATCACCCCCATCTCGCGGTCATACACCATCGCCAGCGAGGACTGCATTCCGTTGAACAGCAGCACCATGCCGAGCAGGCCCGGCACGATATAGACCTGGTACGGGATGTAGGTGTCGTAGGGCGGGATGATGGACACGCCGAACACGTTCTGGAAACCCGCGGCGAACACCACCAGCCAAAGCAGCGGGCGGACCAGCGCCGAGGCGAAGCGACCGCCCTGACGGACGAACTTCGCCATCTCGCGGCTGGCGACGGCCTGGAGGGCGAGCAGGGCGTGAGCGAGTCTCATCGAGGTCGTTTAATCCGGTCAGTCAGAACTTGCAGCGGCTGTCGCGCTTGTCGAAGCCCAGCGTGTCCATGTTGTTGGTCTGGTGCAGGAAGCCCTGGATGGGCGCGCGCTCGATCACCGCGTTGTGGGTGGCGAGCAGCATCGGCTGGCGCAGCTGGCCGTCCCAGGGCCGGAAGCCGAGGCGGTTGCCCTTGAAGCCATCGATGGTGATCTCGTCACCGCCGATGTACTTCGCCAGCGTGCGGAAGTCGCCGTTGCTGGTGCGCACCACCGCCTCCACCACCGCCTTCACCGCGATCCACGCTGCCCAGTCGGGGCTCGCCATGCGGCGCGCAGCCTGCTTCTCGAGCCGGCTGCTGAGCTGCGGGGCGCCGTGGCGCTCCCACGACCAGTGCCAGGCTTCCGCTACCAGCCCTTCGCTGCCCACCACCGGCCGCGGGCGCACGGTGCGGTAAGGCACGCTGCGCGCGAACTCGCCGTCGGTGTCGGCAACGAACACCGCGTCGTAGTCCGGACCGGCGGTGAGCAGACCGACATTGCCCTGATCGCGCTGGCGCGGATCGTTGCTGAGCAGGAAGGAGCGCTTCTCCACGATCTTGAGGCCGAAGCGCCGCGCCGAGTTCTCGAACGCGGCGGACTCGAGCCTGTCGTCGGCACGCGGCCCCTCGAGCAGCAGCACCGTCCGCCACTTGCGCGACACGAGATACTGGGCCATCGCGTCGGCCTGCATGGCGTGGTTGGGAAGGGTGTGCAGCAGGTTGGGCTGGCACTGCTCCTGGCGCAGCGCATCGTCCGCGGCCGATACGTTGAACAGCAGCAGCTCACGCCCGCGCAGCGCCTGGGCGACCTCCGCGACCACCGCGCCCGGCGCATCGATAAGGAAGAAGCGGACGCCGGCAGTGTTGAGCTTGCCGACCTGCTCGACCAGACCTTTCGCGTCGTCGGCCTGCACGCGCTCGAGCGCGAATTCGGCGCCGACCGCCTGGCCGACGAAGCGCGACTCGCGCAGCGCCACCTCCGCGCCCGCCAGCGGCCGTCCGAGGGGACGCGCCATGGGGCGGAAGTAGAGCTTCTCCTCGTCGTAGCGGACGTCGTTGTTCAGCTCGAGGAAACCGAACTTCACCGGCGCAGCGTGCGTCGGCGCAACGAGCAGCAGGCTCGCCGCCGCGACGCCCAAGGCGCAACGCAGCCAGCGTTTCGCCTTCCAGTGCTGCGCGGCGCGCGCGTGCGCATGGGCAAACATGGCTTGAATGTGCATCGGCCAGGCTCCAGTCTTTTCCGGCTCCACTGATAAGGTCATGGTTGCCTCAGTCGTCGGCCACCACGCCGTAGGGTACGCGCCCCACCGGTACCGACTTCAGCACCTTGAGCGACTTCGTGTCGACGATGGACAGGTCGTCCGACAGGCCATTCACCACGTACAGCAGGCCCTCGTCGCGGCTCAGCTGCACGCCCCAGGCGCGGCTGCCGACGAGCACGTAGCCCTTCACCGCGCGCGTCGCCACATCGACCACCGCGACGTGGTTGGCGCGCCCCAGCGTAACGTAGGCGGTCTTGCCGTCGCGCGTCATGGCGATGCCGACCGGCGTCACATCGTCCCTGCGAAAGCCCTTGGGCTCGAATGCCACCGAGCCCTTCACCTTGTTCGAGGGGCCATCGATGATCGTGATCGATGCGCCCAGCTCGTTGGTGACCCACACCTCGGCGCCATTGGGCGTGATCGCGAAGCGCCGCGGCCGGTTACCGACGACCACGTTGGCCAGGATCTTGTTGGTCGCGGTGTCGATGACATGCACCATGTTCGCCACTTCTGACGTGATGTAGGCGCGGCTGCCGTCGGGGCTCACCATCACCCCCTCGGGCTCCTCGCCCACCTCGATCTTCGCCACCGTCCTGCCGGTGGCGAAATCGACCACCGACACCTGCGCGTCCTCCTCGTTGGTCACGTAGATGTGCTTGCCGCCCTTGTCGAAGGCAAAGGCCTCCGGATCGTCACCCACCGGAATCGTGCGCGTGACCGCCAGCCTGGCGATGTCGATCACCTCCAGCCGATGCTTTTTGCTGGCAATCACATACACCTGCGAGCCATCCGCGCTGAGCTTCATGTCGCGCGGCCGCTCGCCCGTCGGGATGGTCTTCACCACCGCGTAGGTTTTGCCGTCGAGCACCGTCACCGCATTGTCGTTTTCGCTGCTGACGAAGAGATAGCCCGTCCCCTTCGCAAGTGCCGTCCCCGGCGTGAGCGCGATCAATGCCATTCCCAGCGTCGTCGCAAGCATCGTCTTCTTCATCGGCTTCGTCTCCTCTTGGCGCCGTGCAGGCCGGCGATCGCGAACTCGTTCAACGGACATTCAAGTGGGTGCCGGTGGCGGTTCCGCTGCCGCCCGTTCCCTGCCCCCGGTCATGCCCAGAAAGGCCTCAGCCAGCGTCGCGCGACCAACCGCCCGCCGCAGTGCCTCAGGCGGACCGTCGGCGAGCACCTTGCCTGCGTGCAGGACGACCACGCGATCCGCCTCCTCCGCCTCCTCGACCAGATGGGTAGCCCACAGCACTGCGGCTCCGCCGCTGCGCAGCGCCAGCACTTCGTCGAGCAACTGGCGCCGCGAAGCGGGGTCGAGACCGACCGTCGGTTCGTCCATCAGCAACACCGCGGGCTGATGCAACTGCGCACGCGCCAGTTCCACCTTGCGCCGATTGCCGCCCGACAGCGCGCGCACCGGCTCGTGCGCCCGCGGCGCCAGGCCGAGCCGCTCGAGCGCCGCGGCGATGCGCCGCGAGGACTCGCGCCCGCCAATGCCATGCAGCCGGCAGTGGAACACCAGGTTGGCCTCCACACTGAGATCCATGTCCAGGGTGGTCTGCTGAAACACCACGCCGATCGACGCCAGCGCGGCAACCGGGCTGCGGCGGATGTCGTGACCGCACACCCGGATCGTGCCCGTATCGGCATTGAAGAGCCCGGTAAGCAGTTGGAACATCGTGCTCTTGCCGGCGCCGTTGGGGCCGAGCAGCGCGACGAACTCCCCCGGGCGGATCGCGAGGCTCACCTCCTTCAGCGCCTCGCGCTCGCCATACGACTTGCACACCTTGGCGAGACTCAGGATGGCATCGGGCGGGACACTGCCCAGGTCTGCGCTCGGCTCAGGCATCGGTTTCATTTCCTTGAGGATTGGGCACGTCGGTGACTCGCGTGCCGGCAATCAGGCCGGTAAGCAGGTCCGGGTGCTGCGCCAGCAGCTGTGCCTGCAGCGCCAGCACCGCGGGGTCGTTGGGCATGCGCGGACGCGGCAGCGCGACCGGCAGTTCGAGCACCACCCGGCCCGGCGCAGCGGACAGGAAGCAGACGCGGTCGGCCAGCGCCAGCGCCTCGCGCAGATCATGGGTGACGAAGAGCACGGTCGAGCGGCAGCGCTGCCACAACTCGACCAGCATCGCGCGCAGGCGGTCGGCGGTCGGCGCGTCCAGCGACACGAAGGGCTCGTCCATCAGCAGCAGGGCCGGGTCATTGACGAAGGCGCGGGCGAGCGCAACGCGCCGCTGCATGCCGCCCGACAGCCGCCCCGGGTAGGCATGCAGCACCTCGCCCAGTTCCATCGCCTGCAGCAACGTCACTGCGCGCTCGCGCTGCGCCGGCGTGGAGACCAGCAGCACGTTGTCGAGCACGGTCAACCAGGGCATCAGGCGCGGCTCCTGGAACATGAAGCCCGGCCCTGCGCCGCCCGCCTGATCGTCGAAGCGGATCTGTCCCTCCATGTCGCGATCGAGGCCGCCGACGAGGTTCAGCAAGGTGCTCTTGCCGCAGCCCGAGGGGCCGACCAGGCACAGGAACTCCCCGGCCCTGGCGGACACGCGCAGATCTGCCAGCGCGACGTGGCTTCGCCCGCCGCGGTCGGGATAGGTCTTGCGGATGATGTCGATGTCGAGCACGGCTCAGCCCCTCCACGCCGTGAGCCTGCGCTCGAGCGGACGCAGGAGCAGGGCCTCGGCAAGCAGCACGACGCCCGCGAAAACCAGCGTGTAGGCAAGAATGCCGGCAATGTCGAAGAACTGGAAGAACACATTGAGCTGAAAGCCGATGCCGTTGCTGCGCCCGAGCAGTTCGACGACCAGCACGATCTTCCAGATCAGCGACAGCCCGGCACGCGCCGCGGCCATCAGGTAGGGATGGAGCTGAGGCAGATAGACGCGGCTGAAGGTGCGCCAGCGCGACAGCCGATACACCGCTGCCACCTGCATCAGCCTCGGATCGATGGCGCGAGCCCCCTCGCGCACGGTGACGACGACAGTGGGGATCTTGTTGATCGCCACCGCGACGATGGCGGCCCAGTCGTTCAGGCCAAACCACACATAACACAAGATGATGGTCACCAGCGCCGGGATGTTCAGGCCCAGGACCAGCCAGGCATCGAGGAAGGTGTCGAGCCGGCGCCAGTGTCCCATGGCGATGCCGATGACGGTGCCGATGGCCATCGCGAGCAGAAAGCTGACACCGACGCGAGTCAGCGTGATGCCGAGGTGAAGTGGCATCGCCATCGACGCCGTCTCATCGATCAGGCGCTCAAAGACCGCGGCCGGTGGCGGCAGGCTCGGGCTCTGCAGCAGCACCGCGGTGAGCTGCCACAGCAGCACGAAGGCTATGAGTGAGGACACACGCAGCAAGGCGCTCACATGACCGGCGCCTGGTCGCGCCGCCGCATCCCGCCTGCGTTGAGGTCCTGCCTGGCGCGCGGCATTTGCTCGCGTTTCCGTCGGCATCACCGACTCGTGCATTCGACGATCGCCCCGACTCACCGACCCTCACCCATGCGCCAGAACGTGCCGGGCTCGAGCGCCTGCGCACTGCCCACGAGTTCCCGCCCCCCTTCGGCGGCGAGGATCGAGAAGACCTGCTGCGCCACCGCCTCCGCCGCGGCAACCGAACCGCGGGGAATGCCGGCGCGATATCCGGCCTTCAGCGCCTCGAACGTCGCCTGGTCCTCAGCACGCATCGTGGGGCGCAGAGTCGTCCAGATCTCGTCGGATTCCTGCATCAGCTTCTTGGCCGCCGTCGAGGCGCGCAGGAAGCCGCCGATCGCCGCCGGGTTCGCCCGTGCCCAGTCCTCGCGGAACACCCACCCCACCATCGGTAGTTCGGAATGGACGCCGAGCCCGGCGAGGATGTCCTGCATGCTGAGCATCTCGCGCAGGCCCGCCGCCTGCAGGCGCGCATTGTAGTGCCAGTAGTTGAGCACCGCGGGCATATCGCCAGCGAGCGCGAGTTGGTTCAGCAGTGGCGGCGCGGCGAAGTCCGTGCGCACGAAGGTGGCGGCGTCCTCGCCCACCGTCCTGCGCGCAAAGGCGCGCAGCAACAGCCAGCTCTTGCCCAGCGCGCCGCCGGCGATGCCCAGGCGCCTGCCACGCAGATCGGCGAACGAGCGCACGCCGGCGTCGGGCCGGACCATGACGCCGCCCACCGCCAGCGAATAGGGAACGAAGGTGTAGGCACGCCCCTCCGTGCGCTGGCGCGACACCCAGATCCAGTCGTTGACGATCACGTCCACTGCATTGCCTTGAAAGGCAACGTTGGCCGCATCGTTGACCGCCAGCGGCACGATCTCGAGGCGCACGCCCTCACGGGCGAGCAAGCCTGCCTTCTGCATGACCTCGAGCTCCCAGCTAACGGTCCCGAATTGCAGGACGCCCACGCGCAGTACCGCATCGGCCGAACGCACAGGCGTCGCCACGAGGGACAAGACCCAGAACAGCAACACCACAAGGTGCGCACGACGCGCCATCGAAGACCTCTCTCGTATCGGGCGTGAATCTGCAAGCCCCATGCCCGCTCGTTCCGGAAGCAGTCTCCATGCCATTGAACGGAGCGCGCCGGACCTCGCCGCGGCAACGCCCCCACGCCCATGCTCCGAGGCCGCTGAAGTGCACACGATGTCCCGATTGAGAGCAGGTGCTCCATCCTGGAGCAGTCCAGCTGCCGGACGCGCCTTGCGTACCACAGCGCAGGACGAATCGCACTGCGGCATGAAAAATGCGTCGCCTGATCGAGCAAGTCCGACAGTCGTCGCAAGGAAGCGGCAGACATGAAGGCTCCCAAGGCCCCGACCCTATCAGCATACAAGCCCGCCGAGCGCCAAGCCGCCCCGGGGCCGCTGTTTGCCTGCCCTGGAAGCGCGGCGCGACACCTGAGGTTGACGACCCTGGCGATGCCGGTCATGACGAATCTCTACCACCAGCTCGGCAGCCGCTCGCTCGACGTGCAGCTCGCCAGCGAGCACGGCGACATCCTGTGCACGATCGGCGCTCCGGCTGCGGGGCAAGACAGCGCAGCGCCCATCCTGGCGATCGGGATTCCTCTCCACGGTTCGGGCGGCTGCACGCTCGTGGTGGTGGATCATGAGGCCTCGTCCAAGGAACAGTCGGACCATATCCATGCGCTGCTGCAGACCACCGCCGAGATGATCGAACACCGGCTGGTGGGGAACGACGAGCGCGGCTTCCTCCTGCTGCATTTTCATGCACAGCAGGCCCTGCTCGGCGGTCCGCTCGAGGCGCTGGCCGTTTTCGATCAAGACAGCCGCTTCGTTGCCGCCAACCGTGCCGCCAGCACGCTGCTTGATCTGGACGAGGAGCTGGAACAGCTCCATTGCAGCGATCGCTTCGACGTCCAGTGGCTGAGCCTGGTGGGCTATGCTTCGCTGTGCCTGGTGGAGCCGATCGTCCTGAAGGCCAGTAACGGAGCGGCGCTCTTTGCCCGAGCGACCCTGAGACAGACCATTGCCTGAATTCCGTTTCAACGATGCAGACTCCCGTTTCCCCCAGGCCTGACGAGCCGCCGCGGACGGGCGCACGCGTCCCCACCCTGCGCGCCCGTGTCAGTCGGGTGCTTGCCGCCCTGCTGCTGGTCGTCGTCACGATCGCAACGCTGGGCTGGATGCACGAGACACGACGCGCCATTCACGAGGAGATCAATGCCGCCAGCCGGGTGGCCGAGCAATGGGTGAGTGTCCTGGTGGCGGAGACCCAGCGCGATCAGCCACACGGAGCCGACCGGCTGATGGCCTACCTGACGGCCGTCGGGCGCCTGCGCGCGAATCGGCTCGAAGTCCTCGATGCGGGTGGCACGCTCATCTACGCATCGCCGGAGCCGACCTACAAGGCGGGTCGGCAGGCGCCGGAATGGTTCGCCCGCCAGCTCACGCCGGCGGTGCCGACGCACATCTTCGACGCCGGCGAACGCCAGATCGTGCTGCGCCCCGACGCCTCGCGCTCGGTGCTGGACGCCTGGGACTATTTCACCGCCGGGCTGGGATGGGCCTTCGCCGGCATGCTGGTGATCGGGCTGGTGGTGCACAAGGCCCTGGATCGCGCCCTGGCGCCGCTGAACGAGATCGATGCGGCCCTCGCGCGCGGCGCACAGGGGCTATTCGACACCCGGTTGCCCACCTACCGCGCGGCCGAACTCGACCGCCTGGCCGACAGCTACAACCGGCTCGCCGACAGCCTGGACCGGACGCGGGCACTGAACGTGCGCCTGGAAGAAGACCAGGCCTTCGCTCGCGCGCTGCAATTGCGCCTCGAGGAAGAACGCAAGTTCATCGCCCGCGAGCTTCACGACGAACTGGGCCAGGGCATTACCGCAGTGCGTGCGATCGCCGGCGCGATGATGCAGCGCTGCGAACAGCTCCCCCAAATGCATGGCAGTGCTCAGGCGATCCTGGCGATGACCGATCAGATGCAGGACGGCGTGCGCACCATCCTGCATCGCCTGCGCGCGGCGGCCGCGGGCGCCGGGCTGGACCAGGTCCTGCTGGACTACTGCATGCTTTGGGCCGGGCAGCATCCGGAGATCGAACTCGACTGCCGCATCGACCCGCCCGCCTGGCCGACCGATGAAACGACCTCGCTGGCCCTGCTCCGCCTGCTCCAGGAAAGCCTCACCAACGTCGCCCGTCATGCGCAGGCCAGCCATGCCGAGGTCGTGTTCCGCACCGAAGGCGACGAGGTGGAACTGCGCGTCACCGACAACGGCCGAGGCCTCGCCGGGGACCGCCCGCCGAATCGCTTCGGCATCACCGGCATGCACGAGCGGGTCGCCGCGCTGCATGGCACACTGTCGATCGACACCCCTGCCGACGGCGGCCTGTGCGTGCACGCACGCCTGCCCAAGCGCGCCGGCCCCACGGAACTCCAGCATGGCCCAGACACTTGATAAGCTGCGCATCCTGCTCGCCGACGACCATGCCGCAGTGCGCATGGGTTTTCGCCTGCTGCTTGAAGGAGCGGGCGCAACGGTGGTCGCGGAGGTCGACACAGGCGAAGCGGCCGTGACCGCCCATGCGGCGCACCGCCCGGATGTGCTGGTGATGGATGTATCGATGCCCGGCATCGGCGGCCTCGGCGCATTGGAGCGCCTGCTCGCCCACACGCCGGATGCGCGCGTGCTGCTGCTTTCGGCGCACGACGACGCGCAGATTCCGGCACGCGCCTTGCGCTCCGGCGCCACCGGCTACCTGTCGAAACGCGCCCAGCCGCAGGAGCTGATCCGGGCGGTCGCACAGGTGGCGCGCGGCCAGCGCTACGTCGACCCGGAGCTGGCTCCGCAGCTGGCGCTGGCGCAGCTCGGTGGCAGCGTAGACCCGGCAACCGCGCTGACCGACAAGGAGTTCGCCATCTTCCTGCAGCTCGCTCAGGGCCGCTCGGTCAGCGACATCGCCATCAGCCACAACCTGAGCCCGAGCACGGTCGGCACCCACCTCTATCACATCAAGCAAAAGCTCAATGCCAGCAACGCCGCCGAACTGGCGCTGATCGCGGTCCGCAGCGGCTTGATCGAGGTGTAAAGAGCACGGCCGTCCTCGTCGGGCGGGTCTCAACCTGCCAACGACGTCTTCCCTGAACATTACGAGCGCGCGGCTTCAGAGGCCTCCGCGATCAGGCGCTTCGATTCCGCCGGACCACGGAACACCAGCGGCGCCGCGCGCAATGCGTGACTGTCGGCACCTTGTGCGCGATCCACCGCCTTGAGCACCGTGTGATGCGCGGCCGACTTGTCGCACACCGGGTCGGCTGCAGCCGCGTCGCCGGCCAGCATGTAAGCCTGGCAGCGGCAGCCGCCGCGGTCCTTCTCCTTCTCCGGGCAGCTGCGGCAAGGCTCCTGCATCCAGTCGTCGCCGCGAAAATGGTTGAAGCCTTCCGAGTCGTACCAGATCTCGCGCACGCTCATGTCGCGCACATTGGGGAAGGACAGGCCGGGCAGCATCTTCGCCGTGTGACAAGGCAGAGCGGTGCCGTCCGGCGTCACCGTCAGGAACACGCTGCCCCAGCCGTTCATGCATTTTTTCGGCCGCGTCTCGTAGTAGTCGGGCACGACGAAGAAGATGCGGATGCGATCGCCGTAGCGCTGGCGGCGCTCGTTGGTGATGCGCTCGGCGCGTTCGATCTGCTCGCGCGAGGGCAGCAGCTGGTCACGGTTGAGCAGCGCCCACGAGTAGTACTGGCTGTTGGCGAGCTCGAGGTACTCGGCACCAAGCTCCACCGCCATGTCGATGATGTTCTCGATGTAGTCGATGTTGAGGCGGTGGATCACGCAGTTCATGACCATCGGCCAGCCATTGGCCTTGATCATCGCCGCAACCTTCTGCTTGAGATCGAAGGTGCGGGTGTGCGACAGGAAGTCGTTGAGCTCGCGGGTCGAGTCCTGGAAGGAGAGCTGGATGTGATCGAGCCCGGCCGCCTTCAGCGCCGCCGCACGCGCCTCGGTCAGCCCCACCCCGGAGGTCAGCAGGTTGGTGTAGAAGCCCAACCGACGCGCCTCGGCGACCAGCACCTCGAGGTCGTCACGCGCCAGCGGCTCCCCGCCGGAAAACGCGCACTGCACGCTGCCAGCGGCGCGCGCCTCGCGCAGCACCCGCAACCAGTCCTCGGTGCCGAGTTCCACGGTGGTCGCGGCAAAGTCGGTCGGGTTGTAGCAGAACGCGCAGTGCAGCGGACAGCGGTAGGTGATCTCGGCCAGCAGCCACAGCGGTGGGCCGATCGTCGTGGCGGGGGCTGGCGCGGGAGCGTTCATGTCACATCTCGATCCAGTGCTGCTTGCGCGCCATGTCGAGGAAGTTCATGACGTCGGCGTGAAGACCAGAGGCTTCGAAAGCCCGCTCGAGCTCGGCGACGAGTTCATCGACGCTTCGGCTACCGTCGCAGCGCTTCATGATCTCACCGGCGCTGGCGTTGAGTTTCACCATGCCCTCGGGGTAGAGCAGCACCCAGGATTGCTGCGCGTCTTCCCATTGCAGGCGGAACTTCGCCGACACTCGGGGCCTGGCCGTGGCAGCGACACCGACGGTTTCGCTCATTTGCGCGGTCCCTTGATCTCGACTTCGCACTGGCTGAGCATGATCGCGTCGGCCAGCGCCCACAGCACGTCGAGCTTGAACTGCAGGATTTCCAGCGCGCGCTCCTGCATCGCCCGGGTCTGGCTGAAATATTCCAGCGTGAAGCGCAGGCCATGCTCGACGTCGCGCCGCGCCTGGGTGAGCCGGTTGCGGAAGTATTGCAGGCCCTCGGTGTTCACCCAGGGATACTTTTCCGGCCAGGTGTCGATGCGCTGCTGGTGGATATGCGGCGCGAAAAGTTCGGTGAGGCTGGAGGCCACCGCCTCCTGCCACGGCCGCTGACGCGCGAAGTTGATGTAAGCGTCCACCGCGAAGCGCGCCGCCGGCGCGACGTAGCGCAGCGAGGTGATGTCGTCGCGCGACAGCCCGACCGCTTCGCCAAGACGGATCCAGGCCACAATGCCGCCGGGGTCGGAAATGCCGCCGATGTCGTAGCCGTCATGGTCGAGCATGCGCTGTATCCACTCGCGGCGGATCGCGCGGTCGGGGCAGTTGGACATGATCGCGGCGTCCTTCACCGGGATCGCGATCTGGTAATAGAAGCGGTTCGCCACCCAGCCCTGCAACTGCTCACGCGTCAGCCTGCCCTCCGCCATCATGATGTGGAAAGGATGGTAGATGTGGTAGCTGGTGCCCTTGTCGCGCAGTTTGGCCTCGAACTCCTGCGGGCTCCAGGGCGGCGGCCCGGGACGGCTCAAGTCGGCGACATGCTCGATGCTGATGGCGTTGCTCACAGGCGAATCTCCATGCCGTCGTGCGAGACCTCGATGCCGTGCGCGGCGAGTTCGGCCCGCTGCGGACTGTCCTCATCGAGGATGGGGTTGGTGTTGTTGATGTGGATCAGCACCTTGCGCGTCGTTGCCGGCAGGCGGTCGAGCCACTCGATCATGCCGCCCGGGCCCGATTGCGGCAGATGGCCCATCGCGCGGGAGGTCTTGGACGAGGCGCCGAGGCGGATCATCTCGTCGTCGGTCCACAAGGTGCCATCGACCAGCACGCAGTCGGCCTGCTGCATCGCCTCCCACACCTGCGGCTCCATCTCGCCCAGGCCCGGAGCGTAGAACAGGCGCTTGCCGCTGCGCGCATCGATGAGCGTCACGCCGATGTTGTCACCGGGCTGTGGCCGGTCGCGGTGCGGGGAGTACGGTGGCGCATTGCTGATGAGCGGCAGCGCGGCGAAGCGCACGCCCGGCACCCCGTCGATGACGAACTCGCCGCTCAAGGGCACCTCATTCCAGGCGACACCGGCGTAGTGGCCGAGCACGCCGAACAGGGGATTGCCGACGGAGAGATCTTCGCGCACGCAGGGCGTACACCACACCTGCCAGGGCTGGCGATGCTCGCGCAGCATGTAGAGACCGGTGGTGTGGTCGATCTGCGCGTCGATCAGCACGATCGCCGCGATCGCAGTATCGCGCAGCGCTCGCGCCGGTTGCAGTTCGGGAAAGCTGCGCGTCTGCTGCAGTACGTCGGGCGAGGCGTTGAACAGCACCCAGTGCTCTTCGTCACCACTCACCGCGATCGATGATTGCGTTCTGGGCGTGGCGCGGATGCGGCCACTGCGCACACCGTCGCAGGTGGGGCAGTTGCAGTTCCACTGCGGAAAGCCACCGCCGGCGGCGGAACCAAGTATATGGACTCTCATGGGCGGTTGGCCGCTCCAGGACCGCCAGTGGCGGCGGTCCTGGTCAGGGCATCAGCGCTCAGCGCGTTGCGATGTACATCGTGATTTCAAAGCCGAAGCGGAAATCGCACGCTGCAGGGGTTTCCCATTTCATGATTTGTCTCCTGTCATCTCGGAAGTCGGAAAGTGTGCCCGCCGGGTGCCGGGACGGACACACGGTGGCACGACTTCACGATAGCGCCACTTGGCGCCGAGCCTCGTCCGGAAATTTCCGGAAATGAACTCATGATTTTCATGAGGCCGCATCGAGCGGAGTCGCCGGCGCGCCCTCGCCCACCTGCGGATAAGATGCAGCCGATGAACGAACCGGAACTCCCGACCTCAACCGAACCCCGCGCTGCGTCCCCGAACAGTGCCGGCGTGGTGCCGCCTGCGAACGCATCCACCGCAGGCGAGGCGCTCTTCCCGCCGATCGAGCCGTTCGCGACTGGCGTGCTCGACGTCGGAGACGGCCACCGCATTTACCATGAGCAATGCGGTTCCGCCGACGGCCCGGCGGTCCTGTTACTGCACGGCGGACCGGGCAGCGGCTGTAGCCCGCGACATCGCCAGTTGCTGAACCCGCGCTGGCGCATTGTGCTGTTCGACCAGCGCGGCTGCGGGCGCAGCACCCCGCAAGGTGAGTGGCGATCGAACACGACGGCCGACCTGGTGGCCGATATCGAGCGCTTGCGGGCACATCTGGGCATCGGGCAGTGGCTGGTGTTCGGGGGCTCCTGGGGCGCGAGCCTCGCCCTGGCGTATTGCGCCCAGCACCGCTCCGCCTGCCGCGGCGCCCTCCTGCGCGGCATCTTCCTGACCGGCAAGGCCGATATCGACTGGTTCTTCAACGGCGCCGGCCCCTTGCTGCCCGAGCACTGGGCAAGGTTGGCGTCGATCGCCCCGGCGGCGCGGCGGGCGTCGCTTTCGGCGTGGTATTGCGAGCGCGTCGCCGGCGGGGATGATGAGGCCGCCATCGAAGCGGTGCGCCACTGGATGGATTGGGAAGAGGCGCTTTCCAGGCCTGGATTTCCACCTCCGGCCGCCGGAACGACGAAGCGAATCACCGCCGCGGCGCAATTGGCCAAGTACCGGCTGCAGGCGCACTACCTGCGCCACGAGTGCTTTATGGGAGAAGCGCGCGCGCTCGAGTTCGCGCACGCAATGCAGGGCCTGCCGCTGGCGATTGTGCACGGCCGGCTCGACCTGATATGCCGCCCCGCGAACGCCTGGGCATTGCACCGGGCGGTGCCCGGCAGCCGTCTATGTTTCGTCGACGGCGCCGGCCACAGCCCGTTCGATTCACCCATGGCACACGCCCTCACCGCCGCCGGCGATCATTTTCTCACGCACGGCAGTTTTGCCGGCTGGCCCGCGAGCGGCGCGCGGTGAACGCGCAAAAACAAAAAGCCGCCCGAAGGCGGCTTTTCGACACGCAGCGTAAGCGGATCAGCGCTTCGAGAACTGCTTGGCGCGGCGGGCCTTGCGCAGACCAACCTTCTTACGTTCGACTTCACGCGCATCGCGGGTGACGAAGCCGGCCGCACGCAGTTCGGGCTTCAGCTCGGCGCTGTAGTCGATCAGGGCGCGGGTGATGCCGTGACGAACAGCACCGGCTTGGCCGGACTCACCGCCACCGACGACGTTCACCATGATGTCGAACTTGCCTTCGTTACCGGTCAGGACCAGCGGCTGACGCACGATCATGCGGCCGGTCTCGCGGGAGAAGAATTCATCGACCGGCTTGCCGTTGACGACGATGTTGCCGGTACCCGGCTTGATGAACACACGGGCAACCGCGGTCTTGCGGCGGCCGGTACCGTAGTTGTAATTCACAGCCATTTGGCGGCTCCTGTCAGATCTCGAGAACTTGCGGCTGCTGAGCGGTATGCGGATGCGACGGACCCGCGTAGCACTTCAGCTTCTTCAGCATGGCGTAACCCAGCGGGCCCTTCGGCAGCATGCCCTTCACCGCCTTCTCGAGCACGCGTTCCGGGAAGCGCTGCTGGAGCTTGGTGAAGTTGGTTTCGTAGATACCGCCCGGGTAACCCGAGTGGCGGTAGTACTTCTTGTCCTGCGCCTTGTTACCAGTCACGCGCAGCTTTTCGACATTGACGACGACGATGAAGTCGCCGGTATCGACGTGCGGCGTGTAGATGGCTTTGTGTTTGCCACGGAGGCGGCGGGCCACTTCGGCTGCGAGGCGACCAAGCACCTTGTCCGTGCCGTCGACAACGAACCAGTCGCGCTTAACCTCGTGCGGCTTGGCAGAAAACGTCTTCATTTAAAACCTCGATCTTGTCAGGCCTTGCGTGCCGGCCACCAAACGGAAAGCTGGCAATGCTAATGCGAAGAGCACCCTTGTGTCAATTAACTTGCACGCGGGCGCGAAAAGGCAAAAAAAACGCAGTCCGCGAGGACTGCGTTAAATCCACACCAAAGGAGGAGGGTGGAGGAGACACCGTTTGGATCCGGCACCGCCATCAGCGATGCATCTGCGACCCGACTGAGACGGATTATCCATGGCACACGCACGCTCGGCAAGCGGAATTTGTGCGCCGCACAATAAATCTTTCGATTCCACAATTAGATCGGCTTATCCACGCACATTCCGCGGAGCGTCTGGCGTTCAGGGTATCCAGCGTCATCCGCCGAGGCAAGGCGCAAGCCTGTTTTCATCACGGATGAGTACCCGCATCGATCACATGGACATACGCCGGAGGATGGAAGCGGCCGCCTGCAAGAGCACCCTTCGCGTCGCGAAAATCGACGGTCGCTCGTGTCGCGCCGCGCTCCGGTAGAATCCGCCGACATCTTGCGCAGCCCGGCGACCGGGCCGCCCCGACCTGGAGACAGCACACATGGAATGCACGATCAAATGGGTGGATGGCATGACGTTCATGGCCGAAACCGGTACCGGCCACGTCGTGACGATGGACGGCGCGCCCGACGCCGGCGGCCGCAACCTGGCTCCGCGCCCGATGGAACTGCTGCTTGCGGGCGCAGGCGGCTGCACTGCATTCGATGTGGTCCTGATCCTGAAGCGCAGCCGCCAGGACATCCGCGGCTGCGAGGTGCGCCTCGAAGCCGAGCGCGCGGAAACCGACCCCAAGGTGTTTACGCGCATCCGCTTCGTCTACACGGTGACGGGCAAGGGCCTGAAGCGCGACGTGGTCGAACGCGCCATCCACCTGTCAGCAGAAAAATACTGCTCGGCCTCGATCATGCTGGCCAAGACCGCCGAGATGACCCACGAGTGTGAGATCGTCGAAGCGGACTGAACCACCCTGAACCAGCTGCGCAAGGCCGCGCTCGCGCCCGACAGCGCGCCTACAGGGCGGGTGCGAGCGAAAGGCGCACCCGCCCGATCCGTGTTCCCACCCCGCCCCCTCACACCCAGTACGTAGCTCGCGTCATCACCCGGGACGCAAGCTTCATTGCGCCTTTCACCGGTGCCGGCAGCTCGTGGGCGCCGAGTCTCACCGCCGTATCGGCATGCTCGATCTCATCGGCCTTCATCTGCTCGACGATGGCCCGCGACTTTCGATCTTCCGCCGGCAGGGTCTCCAGATGGCTCTTCAGGTGGGCTTCGACCTGACGCTCGGTCTCGGCGAGGAAGCCCAGATTCCAGCGATCACCGAGCCGCCCCGCCACCATGCCGATGGCCAGCGCACCGCCATACCAGAGCGGATTGAGCAGGCTCTTGCGCCCACCCAGTTCGGCAATGCGGCGCTCGGTCCACGCCAGGTGTTCGGTCTCTTCGTCGGACGCCTGCTTCAGCGCGTCCTTGATCGCCGGGTCGCGCGACATCAGCGCCTGGCCCTGGTAGAGGGCCTGGGCGCAGATCTCGCCGACGTGGTTCACCCGCATCAGGGCCGCAGCGTGGCGGCGTTCAGCCTCCTCGAGCGGCGCTTCGGCCAAGTCGTCGCCGGGAACCGGACGCACCGTGCGCGCAGGCGCGAAGACGGTGCGCAAGCCCTTGTCGAATTCGAGTATGAGTTGATCGATCATCGTCTCAGTCCCGCCGGTTCGCCCGGATCGCGCTCGCCTGTCAGCCTGCGCAAGGCATGTTCACGGTCGCGCGGAGCCGCAGGGCCGTCGCAGAAATAATCATAGGCCAGCGCGGCGCGCGGGCGGTTGTAGGAGTTGTCGCCGATCGGCGCCCACTCGCTGACCTTGAGCGGCGTCCATTCGCCGCCGATGCGTCCGCTGGCGTAGATGCGGCGCTCGCCGGAGGCGCAGCGGATGCCTTCGTAGGTGATGTTCTCGGCACCGCCCGGGGTGCGCACGACCAGCACATAACGCACCACCCCGTCGGAGCCGACGGAAACGCCGTTGGTGTCGACGTAAAACCGGTTCGGAGACGCGCTGCTGACAAAGAACGGCCGCAAACCGGCCTCGACAGGCGACGGCGGCAGGGCAAATTCGCCCTCCTTCCAGTTGGGGTCCAGATCCACCAGCAGGCCCCCCGCCACCACCGGCAGGGACAGGCCAATCGCGGAAAAACACGCGAGGGCCATCAGGCCCCCGCGGATGCAAGGATGCAGTAAGCGGCTCAAGCGCGCAGATCTCCACAGAGCGAGTTACGTATCGCCTCGGGCACCGGATCGACCGCAGCCGCATAGGCAGCATGGTCGATGCCGACGGCCATCGCGGTCCCCCGCAACATCGCGCGCACCCTTTCAGGGCCCAGCTCGAATCGCAGGAAATGCACCGAAGACGTCTTGACGTCATTCTCGCGCTCGAGGTCCTCGTCCGCAATGGCATACACCGGCGCAAAGCCCTCCGTCCTCACCCACACACGGTGCTCCACACCTTTCAGCCTGCCGAGCCACTCCCGCCGCTGCGCCTCGTCCGGGAACTCGATCAGCATCGTCGCCTTCCAGTTGTGGCCGTCCGGCACGAGCGGACTGTAGACGTCCAGCTCGCCCACGATGCCCTCCTCCTCGAAGGTGCGCTCGATGCGCAGCATCTCCTGGATCTGATAGCGGATCGTCAGCTCGTCCTCGAACACCAGCGTCACATGCTCGCCCACATGCAGCGTGCGGTTCTTCTTGTGGGCGATGACCTGTGCGCGAAACTGCGGACGAACCCTGGCGTATTGCTCCAGGCCTAGCAGACTTTCGCGTGCGATCACCATCATCCCGCCTCCTCGAGCCCGTATGCCATGCGCAGCAGCGTCAGCGGATGCGCCTTCTGCGCCGCCAGCGTCGTGCCGCCATCGCGGATGCCCTGCTGGATGTGGCGCCCTGCGATCGGGCAATCTGAACTGATGAAGTCCGGCTCGGCCTGTGCGACCGCTCTGAACACCGGCCTGCCGATCTTCATCGACTGCTCGAAGTATTCCTGCTTCACGCCCCAGGTGCCGTCATGCCCGGCGCAGCGCTCGATGGTGGTGACTTCGGTTTGCGGCACCAGCTGCAGCGTTTCACGCGTCTTCTGGCCGATGTTCTGCACCCGTCCGTGACACGGAATATGGTAGGCGACCCTGCCAAGCGGCCGCTTGAAATCCGTCCGCAGCAGACCATCCTTGTTGCGCAGCACGAAGTACTCGAACGGATCGAACATCGCCTCGGCCACCGCGGCAACGTCG
The DNA here is from genome assembly GCA_017302295.1 of Thauera sp. Taxonomy (GTDB): domain Bacteria; phylum Pseudomonadota; class Gammaproteobacteria; order Burkholderiales; family Rhodocyclaceae; genus Thauera. The sequence goes on from JAFLDS010000006.1 coordinate 141,320, forward strand.
ACGTCATCGGGGAACAGCAACGGCAGCTCCTGCTTGAACATCAGGGCGCAAGAGGGCACCGGCGCGAGGATTGCGTAGCCCTCGCGGGCGAGTTTCACCATCGCCGGGATGTTGCGCTGCTTGAGCCGCTCCACCCCTTCGAGGTCGCCGAGTTCGAGCTTGGGCATGCCGCAGCATGCCTCCCGGCGCACGAGCACCGCGGGCACCTGGTTGTGCCTGAGGATGGCGACCAGATCGTGGCCGATGCCCGGTTCGTTGTAGTTGATGTAGCAGGTCGAGAAGATCGCCACCTTGCCCGGCGTGCGCTCGCCGTCGCGAACGGGCCAGTCCTCGCTTACCTTCGCTTTGGAGCGGAACCGCGCGGGGGCATAGGGTGGAAGTTCGCGGCGCTTGTCCACGCCCAGCAGCGCCTCCAACACGCCGCGCGCCGCGCTGTTGCGGTTGGCCGCATTCACCGTCTGCGCCACCACCGGTATCGCCGCGAGCTTGCCCAGGGCGTCTGTGCTCGTCAGCAGCTTGTCGCGGAAGCGGACCTCGCCCTTGCGGAATTTCACCGCCTTGGCGCGCAGCATCAGATGCGGAAAATCGAGGTTCCACTCATGCGGGGGCACATAAGGGCATTTGGTCATGAAGCAGACATCGCACAGATAGCACTGGTCCACGACTTTCCAGTAATGCGACTTCTCGACGCCATCGACTTCCCCGGTGCTGCTCGCATCGACGAGGTCGAACAGTGTCGGAAAGGCGGTGCACAGATTCACGCAGCGCCGACAGCCGTGGCAGATGTCGAACACGCGCTCCATCTCGCCCAGCAGCGCATTCTCGTCGTAGTAATCGCCGTCGCGCCACGCGATCGGACGTCGCGCCGGCGCTTCGAGGCTGCCTTCACGCTTGGTCATGGCGACCCTCCCCGCGGGCAGGAACGGCCTGCGTTTGACGGGCCGAGAAACGGGCGGTTCACCCGCCCGTTCACTTCGGCAAACCCTCAATCAGTGAGGGCGTCCAGCGCCTTCTGGAAACGGTTCGCGTGCGAACGTTCAGCTTTGGCCAGCGTCTCGAACCAGTCGGCGATCTCGTCGAAACCTTCGCCACGCGCAGTCTTCGCCATGCCCGGGTACATGTCGGTGTACTCGTGCGTCTCACCGGCGATCGCTGCGCCCAGGTTCTGGCGGGTGGAACCGAACGGCAGGCCGGTGGCAGGATCACCACAGGCTTCGAGGTATTCGAGGTGGCCGTGGGCGTGTCCGGTCTCACCTTCGGCGGTGGAGCGAAACACCGTCGCCACGTCGTTCTGTCCCTCGACGTCGGCCTTGGCGGCGAAATAAAGATAGCGGCGATTTGCCTGCGACTCACCCGCAAAGGCGGCCTTCAGGTTGCCTTCGGTCTGGGAACCCTTGAGTTGCATGTCTCCTCTCCTTTTCACGCAGACGGTTGCGCCCCGCAGTCGGGCACTCTTCAGCCTAGGCGAGGGATCAAAACATCCCAAATTGATCGCCCCTATCCGCCACATTGCCCAAGGCTATCTCCCGCCGCGGAACCGGCTCACGCGGCCAGCGCGGCCTCGATCTCGGCGAAACTGCGCGCAATCTCGGTCGCTTCAGGCAGGGCCTCGCCAAGCTGGCGAGCGAGCTGGGTCATCGAAAAGATGCCCCGGATGCGCGCCTGCCCCTCGCCCGCCGGCTCGACGACGAGCGCGTGCTGACGCCCCGATCGACGCAGGGTGGCGACGACGTGGCCCACTTCGGAGCGCAGCACGTCCTCCAGGCGCACGGCCTCCATGGCCGACAGAGGCGTCATGACCTTCGCCACGCCCAGCTCGTCGAGCCGCAGGCCGTGTTCACGCGCCACGCGCACTGGCCGTTCGCCAAGAAAGTCGGCTGCGGTCACGACACCGACAACGCCACGATCCGCATCGGTCACGAGGAGCAGTCGCACGCCGCGCGCCTGCATCGCCCGATGTGCCTCGAGCTGACTCATGCCGACGTCGACCGTCGCCGCGGGGACGAGGCGCAAGTCGGTCATGACATCCAGTGCGGCCGAGTCCAGGCGCACGCGACGGTCGGAACAAACGTCGGCAATGTCGCAGCGCATGCCGTCCAGCTGGGCCTGAGGAAGCGGCAGGAATCGATCCCGATGCATGATGAACCCCCGTGTCTGGTGTGGAACGGAGCCTCTGGCAGACCGACCCGGCCCGGTGCGGGCTCCTGCATCGAGTAAAGCCCAGGCCGGGCATGACATCAAGCCCGGCGCACGGACTTCACCGTCGCAGGCGTCGGGGGTGATCGCGGGCATACGCGGTCGGGTTCAACGGGCCACGCACAACACGATCCGCTCCCGCCGCCGGAACGGACCGTGCTGAAACGCTCCGGCACCACGCCGGAGGTGGGCGGATGAGCGCAGCGCTGTCCGCCAAACAGGCTCGAACAGCGGAGGGCGCTGCGGTTTTACGCCCTGCAGGCTATTCGCGTAAGCAACAAACAGCTCGCAGCCCGCACTAGTGCGGCCCGCCTGACTCCGCAACACCGCCCTCGGCCGCGCCTGCCACAGTGGGCAGCCGGTAACTCTCGGGCAGCTCGAAGACGCGCGAGCGGAAGAGGACGCGGGCGAGTTCCACCAGCGCAAGCTGATAGACCTGCCGCTTGAACTCGATCACCGCTTCAAGAGGAACCCAGTAATCGCTCCAGCGCCATGCATCGAACTCCGGATGATGACTTGCGCGCAGACACACGTCCGAATCGCGTCCCACCAGACGCAGCAGAAACCAGATCTGTTTCTGTCCGCGATAGGTGTTGCGCCATTCGCGCCGTATCCAGTGCTTTGGCACTTCGTAGCGCAGCCATCCGCGCGTGCGGCCGAGGATCTTCACATGCTCGGGACGCAGTCCGACCTCTTCGAACAGTTCCCGGTACATGGCCTGCTCCGGCGATTCGCCGTGCTTGATACCACCTTGAGGAAACTGCCAGGAGTGCTCGCGGATCCGCTTGCCCCAGAAAACCTCGTTGCGCGCGTTGACCAGAATGATGCCGACGTTAGGGCGAAAGCCTTCACGGTCGAGCATGATCAAACCTTTGAATTTCGCGTAGTTGTTTCAATTTTTTCACACTTGCCGGCTGTTTGAAAGCGCATCGGCAAGCCGGTTCCATTACCCTGCACCGGTGGCGCGAAGCGAGCGTCGCGCCATGCGCTAGAATGGCGGGCGAAGAAGGCGCGTGACTTGCGTGCGCCTTCGCGCTTCGTTCGCTCTCCAGATTGCGACCCACTTTGCGACTTTTCCAGACATTTCCATGCGTGCAAGCCAGTTTCACCTGTTCACCCTGAAAGAAGCGCCCTCCGACGCCGAAGTCGTCAGCCAACAGCTGATGCTGCGCGCCGGCATGATCCGCAAGATTGCCGCCGGGATTTACAGCTACATGCCGATGGGACTGCGTTCCATCCGCAAGGTCGAGGCGATCGTTCGCGAGGAGCTGAATCGAGCCGGCGCGATGGAGCTGGTGATGCCGCTCGTGCAGCCGGCCGAGTTGTGGCAGGAGACCGGCCGCTGGGACAAGATGGGCGAGGAGATGCTGCGCCTGAAAGACCGTCACGCGCGCGACTTCGCGCTGCAGCCGACCTCGGAGGAAGTCGTCACCGACATCGCCCGCCAGGAACTCAAGAGCTACCGCCAGCTGCCGAAGAACTTCTATCAGATTCAGACCAAGTTCCGCGATGAGCGCCGGCCCCGATTCGGCGTGATGCGCGGACGCGAATTCGTCATGAAGGACGCCTACTCCTTCGACCGCAACGCCGAGGCGGCCGGTCGCAGCTACGACGCGATGTTCGCGGCGTACGGGCGCATCTTCGACCGCCTCGGCCTAGAGTACCGTGCCGTCGCCGCCGACACCGGCGCGATCGGCGGCGACCGCTCGCATGAGTTCCAGGTGATCGCCGACACCGGCGAGGACGCCATTGTCTATTGCCCCGCCTCGAACTACGCCGCGAACATCGAGCTCGCCGAAGCCCTTGCGCTGCTGCCCGGGCGCGCCGCCCCCGACGAGGGGCTGGAGAAGACCTCGACACCGGGATGCACCACTTGCGCCCAGGTCGCCGAGCTCCTCGGACTGCCCCTGTCGCGTACGGTGAAATCGGTGGTGCTCGCCACCGACGACGTGGACGACAAGGGCCAGCCCGCCGGCGCGACCGTGTGGCTGATGATGGTGCGCGGCGACCACACCCTCAACGACGTCAAGGCCGGCAAGATCGACGGCCTCAAGACGGGCTTCCGCTTTGCCACCGAGGCAGAGATCCTCGAGCACTTCGGCTGCAAGCCGGGCTACCTCGGCCCGATCGGCACGCACAAGCCGGTCCGGGTGGTTGCCGACCGCACGGTCGCGGTGATGGCCGACTTCGTCTGCGGCGCGAACGCTGAAGACTTCCACTACACCGGGGTGAATTGGGGGCGCGACCTGCCCGAGCCAGAGCTCGTCGCCGACATCCGCAACGTCGTCGAAGGCGATCCCTCGCCCGACGGCGCGGGCGCGCTCGCGATCCAGCGCGGCATCGAGGTCGGCCACGTGTTCTACCTCGGCACCAAGTACTCCAAGGCGATGAACGCCACCTTCCTCGACGAGGACGGCAAGCCCAAGCATTTCGAGATGGGCTGCTACGGCATCGGCATCACCCGCATCCTCGGTGCCGCGATCGAGCAGAACCACGACGCGCGCGGCATCATCTGGCCGGTGTCGATCGCGCCGTTCGAGGTCGTGATCTGCCCGGTGGGCTGGGGCAAGTCCGAAGCGGTGCGCGAACACGCGCAGAAGCTCTACGAGGCGCTGACCGCCGCCGGCATCGACGCCATGCTCGACGACCGCGACGAGCGCCCGGGTGTGATGTTCGCCGACTGGGAGCTGATCGGTGTGCCGCACCGCGTCACGCTCGGCGACCGCGGCCTGAAGGAAGGCCTGGCCGAATATCAGGGCCGCCGCGACAGCGAGGCGACCAAGGTGCCGGTGGCCGAGATCGCAAGCTTCATCATCGACCGCCTGAAGGCGGCGAAGGCCTGAGGATGTTGCGCCGCGCGTCCTGCCGGCTCGCCTTCGCGACCGCGCTTGCGCTGGCGAGCGGCGGGGCGCTGGCGGGCGCGCAGCAATACGAACCGCTGGCGGCCAGTGTGCGCGCCGCGTTGCACGCGGCGGTCAGCGACGCGGTAGCGCCGACGCTGCCTATCCCGGACGCCGGCGAACGTGCGCGCTGGCTCGCCGAGATGTCGCGGCGCCTGGAAAAACGCATCCCCGACGCGGCTTACCGCAGCGAGCTGCTGACCTCGATCCACTACGAGGCCACGCGCGCAGGGCTCGATCCACAGATGGTGCTCGGCCTCATCCAGGTGGAGAGCAATTTCCGCAAGTATGCGATCTCCTCGGCGGGCGCCCGCGGCTTCATGCAGGTGATGCCGTTCTGGCTGAACGTGATGAACCGCCCCGACGACAACCTGTTCCACCTGCGCACCAACCTGCGCTATGGCTGCACGATCCTGCGCCACTACCTCGACATCGAGAAGGGCGACCTTTTTCGCGCGCTCGGTCGCTACAACGGCAGCCTGGGCAAGGCGGAGTACCCCAACCTCGTGCGCGGCGCCTGGGAACGACACTGGAGCTGGAGGCCAGAGCAGCTCGCAGCCGGCAGCCTGGGCACCGACCGCCGCAACTGAAGTCGCAGCGACCGCCCCCCAGCCTGCCTGCGCCGCCTCAACCGGCGACCGCGACCAGCGGCTTGAGCTCGTGAGTCGACTTATCCAAGGGCTTGCCTGAATCCTTGGTTGCCGCCGCGAGCGACTTCACGTCGCCGGAGATCTCGCCCCCCTCCTCGATCAGGATCTTGCCGTAGCGGATCTTTCCGCTGACGCGGCCTGTGGCGTGGATGATGAGCTGCTTGCGCGCGGTGAGCTCGCCTTCGAACACGCCATGAATCTCCGCCACGTCGATGCCGACGGTGCCCGCATAGGCGCCGTTCTGCGCGATGCGAATCACGCGGCTGTCCATGGTCGCTTCGACGCGGCCCTCCACGACGAGGGTGTCGCAATCGAGGATCTCGGCCCCCTTGAGCTTGACGTCCGGGCCGACGATCAGGCTGCTCCCGCCGGCCTGCTTGGTGTCCGGAGCACCCGGCGCGGCATCGCCGGGCGCAGACGCTGCAACATCGGAAGGCTCACCCTCGCGGACGGATGAAGCCGTGCTCGTCGTCACCGAGGCCAGGGTAGAGGCGGCCGCCAGGCCGCTGCCCGGCTGTGCGGGCCGCAAGCCGCGATCGGCCTGCGAATCAGTGTTCTTCGGAAACATGGTGGGTTTGTTGAACATGGTTTCTCCTTGAGCTTGATCGGGCCGTCCGGCGCGACCCGACCATGCGCACTAGCAAACGCTGCGCCAGAGATAAAACTTCTCTTCTCCCTCAATAACTTGCTGATCGACCCGGGCGCATATGGGACCACCCGCGGCAGCGACAGTACGCCGAGTGTCGCCGACGCCCGACAGGTTTTCCTCCACGTTGCGCAAGTCCTTGTTCCTTCTCCGCTCCTGCTTGTCGCCGTACGGCGACAAAATCGGCGCCCGGCCGACACATCGGCTTGCACTTGCAGACACCCGGGCCCGGCAATGACGCCGTAAACTTCATTTTCACAAATTGAAAATCGGCTGTTGCCTGAATGTTCCACCCCTCGTTTCGAACGACCCTGCTGGCGGGTTTCCTGCTCATCACCAGCATCCTCGGCAGCGCTGCGGCCAGTGGCTGGCTGATGCTCGAGCACTTTTCACGCGACAGCCGCGAAGAGAGCCGGCAGGCGCTTGCGCTGAGCACCGCGGTACAACAGCTCACCGAGCGCTCGATCGACCTGGAGCGCAGCGCACGCCAGTTCCTCGTGCTGCGGCAGGCCGCGCTGCTCGAACGCTTCGACGCCGCACGGATCGAGGCGCTCGCGGCCTTGCACGCCGTGGAGACGACGCTGCCCGCTGCGGCGAGAACGGCGCAGGACTGGCGCGCGCACGCGAACGCGATCCAGGCGGCGCTGCTCGACACAGACAGCGACACTGCGGCGGCGGGCCTGCCGCGATCGCTGGGCCAGCTCCCGGCTCTGAATGAAGCCCTTGCCGCAGAGGCGAGCCTGGCCGTCGAACGCAGCCGATCAAGTTTGCTCGCCTCGCTCGAGCGCAGCCGCGAGCGGCTCGCCCTGACCCTCGCCGCCGCACTCGCCGCGGCGGTTGGGCTCGGCGCCGTGGTCGGCTGGTGGACCCTGCGCCCGCTGCACCGCATCAAGCGCGCCATCGCCCGGCTCGGCGACGATCGCCTTGACCTCCCCGTCGTCGTCGGCGGCCCGGCCGACCTGCAACAGCTTGGGCAGCAGCTCGACTGGCTGCGGGAGCGGCTGCTTGCGCTGCAGGCCGATCGCGACCGGGTGATGCGGCACGTGTCGCATGAACTGAAGACCCCGCTGGCGTCGCTGCGCGAAGGCATCGCCCTGCTTCGCGATGGTGTGGTGGGTCCGCTGAGCCGGGAGCAGCAGGAAGTCGCCGCCATCGTCGAGCACAACGCACGGCTGCTGCAGTCACGCATCGAGCAGCTGCTGGATTTCAACGCGATCCGGTTCGACGCAGCGCGGCTGACCAGGCGGCCGGTAAACCTTCGCCTGCTGGCGAGCCGGGTAGCGGAGGCACACCGCCTGGCGGCGCGCGCGCGCGACCTGAATATCAGCATGAGCGGTAGCGCGCCCTTGGTCGAGGGGGACGAGGCCAAGCTCGAGACAGCGCTCTCCAACGTCCTCGGCAACGCCATCGCCTTCGCGCCCTCCGGCAGCGAGATCCGCATCGTGCTCGGTCACGACGGGAGGACGGCGACCATCGACTGCATCGACGACGGACCGGGCATACCGCCCGAAGACCTCGAGCGCATCTTCGAGCCTTTTTATCAGGGCCGCATCCGCGCCGAACGCCCGTGCAAGGGCAATGGCCTGGGCCTGGCCATCGTACGCGAGCTGATCGCCGCCCATGGTGGCCGCATCGATGTCCTGAGCGCACGCCGCGGCGCCCATTTCAGACTGGAGTTGCCGCGTGAGCAATCCACCATCGCGAGTTGAAGGCCGTCACCGGGCGCGACGGGCAAGATTGGCAGCCTGCGCCAGCGCGCTCGCCCTGCTGTGCGCCTGCAGCGCCCCCGGCCCGTCTGCGCCGCGCCCGGCGCAGACGCACGACGACGCCGACGAGGTTTCGCGCGTGCTTGGCTACCATCAGCGAATACAGTCGCTCAATACCGCCGAACTCGCACGAGAGCGTCGCGCCGCAGCCGAAGCCCCCGGCGCGACGCGCCAGATGCAGCAGGCCTTGCTCGCCCTGCACCCGCGCAGCGTCAACCTCGCCCGCGCCCGCAGCCACCTCGATGCCATCGTGTCCGGCGACGACATCGAGGCGCGCAAGCTGCAGCCGCTTGCACGCGTGATGCTGGAGCACGTCTCCGAACGCGCCCGGCTGGAAGCAGTCAACGACCGCTTCGCCCTGCTGCTCGAGCAGGCCAACCAGAAGATGGCCGACACTCAGGCACTTGCCGCCACGCTGCAGCAGAAACTCGACGCACTGGCAGAGATCGAGCGCCATCTCTCCGAACGGCCCGCTGCCCCCCTGCCCTCGACGAACGACCGGAGCGGACCGCGATGACGCTCTCCCGCCCCCCGCAGGCTCCCGCCGCCCGCCCGCCCAGCCTTCTGCTGGTCGACGATGATGCCGACCTGCTGCGCCTGCTGGAAATGCGCCTCTCCGCCAATGGCTATCGCGTCACCACCTGCGCCAGCGCCGAGGCGGCGCTCGGGCTGCTTGCGGTCGAGCATATCGACCTGGTGCTGAGCGACGTCCGCCTCCCCGACCGCGACGGGCTGGCGCTGTTCGGCGACATCCAGGCGCAGCGCCCCGCCCTGCCCGTCATCCTGCTCACCGCGCACGGAACGATTCCCGACGCCGTCGAAGCCACCTCGCGCGGGGTGGCCGGCTACCTCACCAAGCCCTTCGACAGCCGCATCCTGCTCGAGCGGATCGCCCACGCCCTGCTTCACGCGCACGCGCCCGCCCCCCAGCCGGACGCCAGGCATCCGGGCAGCGGGATCCTCAGCCGCAGCGCGCGCATGCACGCCCTGCTCGACGAGGCACGGCTGGTCGCCGCCTCGGACGCCAGCGTGCTGATACGCGGCGAAAGCGGCACCGGCAAGGAACTGCTCGCACGCGCCATCCACGACGCCAGCAGCCGCGCGGCCTCGCCCTTCGTCGCGATCAACTGCGGCGCGATCCCGGAGCCGCTGCTCGAATCGGAACTCTTCGGCCATGTCCGAGGCGCCTTCACCGGTGCCACCGCGAACCACACCGGCCTTTTCCAGACGGCGCACGGCGGCACCCTGTTCCTGGACGAGATCGGAGACATGCCGCCTGCGCTGCAGGTGAAGCTGCTGCGCGTATTGCAGGAGCGCACCATCCGGCCGGTGGGCTCCACCCGCGCCGAAGCGGTCGACGTGCGCATCGTCTCCGCCACCCACCGCAACCTGGAGGCGCTGCTGGCAAGCGGCGAATTCCGTGACGATCTCTACTACCGCATCAACGTCGTCACGCTGAAGCTGCCGACCCTTGCCGAGCGGCGCGAAGACATTCCGCTGCTGGCCGATCATTTCCTGCGCAGCCTCGCACAGAAGTACGGCAAGCGGCTGCGCGGTTTCGCACCGGACGCGCTCGCCGCGCTGACGACCGCAGCCTGGCCCGGCAATGTGCGCCAGTTGCAGAACGTGGTCGAGCAGACCTGCGCGCTGGCCACCACCCCGCTCATACCTCGCCCGCTGGTGGAGCGCGCGCTGAGCCTGCGCCCGATCGAGGCCTTGAGCTACAGCGAGGCAAAGAACCGCTTCGAGCGAAACTACCTGATACAGCTCCTTAAACTGACCGACGGTAAGGTTACCGACGCTGCGCGACTCGCCGAACGGAACCGCACCGAGTTCTATCGGCTGCTGCAGCGACACGGTCTGGACCCGGGGATGTTCCGCAGTACCGCCCCGGCGCCAGACTGACAAGAACGACATGCCCGAAAAAGGAGCACTGCATGACTTCACGCCAGACCATCGCCGCCATCCTGACCACGACCGCGATCGCGTTCTCGATCTGCACGCCGGCAAGGGCTGCCAGCCTCGCCGGCGGGATGCCCGAAGGAAGCAAACTCCACGCCGACCGCTGCAACGGACAGTCGCCCGAGGCTGGCGCAAACCGCACCGACACAGGTGCGCGCGCCCAGCGATGACCCTGGCTGCCGCGCGCAAGACCGTTCGCCGGGCGCCCGCCACGGGCGCTCGACGACGCAGGGCTCAGGTCGCAGCAGGCGCGGCTTCGGCCACGCTCGGATCGGCCGCATCGGCCGCACCGGCGGACGCCCGCTCCACCGGATCCGCCGAATTGTGCCCGCGCAGCAAGGCGACGAGTTCGCCGACGATCTCCGCCGAAGCCCCGCCAAGCGAGACGGTGCGGCGCTCGATCTCGTTGGCGATGTCCTCCATCAACCAGTTCAGTTCGTCTACCGTAGCCGCCAGCTCGTTCGCGACCTCGTGGTCCTCACGCGCGATGTCGGTGAGCGCCGCCACGTATTCGGAACTGATCCCGGAGTTGTGCATCAGCCCGCGAAGCATCGAAATCCGTTCGGTAATGAAGCGCAGATCGACGCCCGGCTCACCCTGAGCCTCGAGGCGCTCCAGCAGCTCAAGCCCGGCAACCAGCATGTCTGCAAGCTGGCCCAGCTGCGACGACGTATCGAGCGCTGCCGCCGCGTCACTCTGCGTCCTGGCCGGTACGGCGCGCAAAAGCTCGCGCAATGCATCGATGACCCGGGCATCGAAACGCTGGTGATTCAGGCGCAGCAGCACATCGACGCGCTGCGAATCGGCGCGGCGGGCGAGCACGTCAGTGACTTCGGGCACACCCAGAACGCGGGCAAAGGGATGGATCTCGTCGCCCCGCAGGCCTTGCGGATAGCCGCTGCCATCCATGCGCTCGTGGTGCTGCAGGACGGCCTTCAGCACCGCCCCCGGCACACCCAGGGCATGGCACAGCATGGCATGGCCGGTCACAGGATGCAGGTGGATGAACTGGTGGCGCTCCTCGGCGGTGACGCGGCGACCCGGCGCAAGCAGATCGGGGTCGGTGTGCAATTCGCCGATATCGTGACACAGGGCGGCCAGCAGGAGATCGCTCATCCGGCCCTTGAGCCCCATCCGCATCGCCAGCGCATAGGTGATGAGGCAGACGCGCAGCGCGTGCTGGAACAGATCGGGAGCGGCCTCGCGCATCACCGTCAGGCGAAAGGCCACCGCCGCCGGCAACGTCAGCGCCCCCAGACTCTGGCGGAAACCCAGGGGGTCGCCCGAGCGACCGGTCAGCATCGCCAGGAAGGGGTCGCTGGCAATCAGCTTGTTCGCATCGAAGGCAAGCTGCTTCGCATCGACCGCGTTCGCGGCCGTCAACACGACGTCGAGCAACATCGCCAGCTTGTGCTGGCTCAGCACCTCGAACTTGCTGCTGTCGACGCTGGCACCGCGGGCGAGCAGCTTGGTGCCGTCGAGCGCGGCGATGTCGGCCCGGGCCACGACCTCCCTTCCATCGCCGAGCTGGGTGACGGCACGCAGGTAGTGAGGGCACTGGTCCAGCGGTTCGGGCAATTCAGCCGAGATGGGCAGATCAGACATGAAACGGCGACCCGGTTATCATCGATCAATGATATGCCAAAGCGCGCCGGACACGGGAGGCCGCTGCACCCAAAATCTGACGTACTGCACACATCCTGCCGCCTTGTCGCAGGCGCTGGCCCCACGCACGCTCTGCGCGCCGGCCCTGTGCCGGACCGCCGCCCCTGGCGCTATGCGGTGCCGCCGACCGTCAGGCCGTCGATGCGCAGGGTGGGTTGGCCCACGCCGACCGGCACGCTCTGGCCGTCCTTGCCGCAGGTGCCGACGCCGGGATCGAGTGCCATGTCGTTGCCGATCATGCTGACGCGGGTGAGCACATCCGGGCCGTTTCCGATCAAGGTCGCGCCCTTCACCGGACGCGTGACCTTGCCGTTCTCGATCAGGTAGGCCTCGGCGGTCGAGAACACGAACTTGCCGGAGGTGATGTCGACCTGACCGCCGCCGAAATTGACCGCGTAAAGGCCCTTCTTGACCGACTTGATGATCTCATGCGGGTCGCGGTCACCATTCAGCATGTAGGTGTTGGTCATGCGCGGCAGCGGCAGATGGGCAAACGATTCGCGGCGGCCATTGCCGGTGGGTGCCATGCCCATCAGGCGCGCGTTCATCATGTCCTGCATGTATCCGGTGAGGATGCCGTCCTCGATCAGCACGGTGCGGCGGGTCGGATTGCCCTCGTCGTCGATCGTCAGCGAACCGCGGCGGTCGGGGATCGTGCCGTCGTCGACCACGGTGACGCCTTTGGCCGCCACCTGCTGGCCGATGAGCCCGGAGAAGGCGGAACTGCCCTTGCGATTGAAATCGCCTTCCAGCCCGTGGCCGATCGCCTCGTGCAGCAGAATGCCGGGCCAGCCGGGGCCGAGCACCACCGGCATGGTGCCGGCCGGGGCCGGATCGGCGCCGAGATTGACGCGCGCCTGATGCACCGCAGCCCGCGCATAATCGTGCAGGGTGTCGTCGCAGAAGTAGCCGTAGTCGTAGCGCCCGCCGCCACCGGCGCTGCCTTGCTCGCGCCGACCGTCCTCTTCCATGATCACCGTGATCGACACCCGCACCAGCGGCCGCACGTCGGCCGCCATTCGGCCATCGCTGCGCGCGACCAGCACCACTTCCCACGAGCCTGCGATGTGCGCCATGACCTGGGTCACACGCGGATCCTCGGCCCGCGCCATGCTCTCGAGGCGCTCGAGCAGGCGCACCTTGGCAGTGTCGTCGAGCGAATCGAGCGGATCGTCGCCGCGATACAGCTTCGGCTTGACCTTCTTCGTCTCGATCGCCACCTTGCGCTTGCCGCCCGCGTCGGCAATCGCGCGCGTCGCGGTGGCGGCATCGACGAGCGCATCGAGCGAAATATCATCCGAATAGGCGAAGGCGGTCTTCTCTCCGCTGATCGCTCGCACCCCGACGCCCTGCTCGATGTCGAAGCTGCCCGACTTGACGATGCCTTCCTCCAGGCTCCAGGCCTCGGAGCGCTGATACTGGAAGTAGAGGTCTGCATAATCGAGCCGGTGCTTCATCAGCTTGCCGAACACCTTCTCGAGGCGGGTTTCGTCCAGCCCGTAGGGCGACAGCAGATAACGTTCGGCGACTTTCAGCGGGTTTTGTGTCTTGCTCATTCGGATTCCATGGGTACTTTGCCCGTTTGGACCGGGCGGGCGCGAAAACGATCGCACCGGGATGAGACTCGGAATTCAGCGGCCACGCGCATTCACAGGCAGCGATGGCGCAATGCGGGAAGGCTGGCACGGACCTCTGCGATGCGGCCGGGATCGAGGTCGGCGATCACCACGCCCGGACCTTCGTCGCGACAGGCAAGCACCTCGCCCCAGGGATCGACGACCATGCTGTGCCCCCAGGTCGCGCGGCCGGTCGGATGTCGCCCGCCCTGCGCCGGCGCCAGCACGTAGCACAAGTTCTCGATTGCCCGCGCGCGCAGCAGGACTTCCCAGTGCGCGCGCCCGGTGGTGTAAGTGAAGGCAGCGGGCAACACGATCAGGTTGACCTCGCCCAAGGCACGGAACAGCTCGGGAAAGCGCAGGTCGTAGCACACCGACAGCCCGGTGGGGCCCGCCGGCGAGTCGAAGCGGACCACCTCGCGCCCCGGCTCTATCGTCACAGACTCATCGTACCGCTCGGCCCCGCGCTGGAAGCCGAACAGATGGATCTTGTCATAGCGCGCGACCTGTTCGCCCCGATCGTCGAACACCAGGGTGCTGTTACGCACCTTGTCGTCCGCATCGCCGACCAGCGGCAGCGTGCCGCCGACCAGCCAGACGCCGTGGCGGCGTGCGGTCTCGCGCAGGAAATCCTGGATCGGCCCGCTTCCTTCCTGCTCGCGGATGCGCACCTTTTCCCGCTCGTCGGCCGCGATCAAGGGGAAATACTCGGGCAAGGCCACCAGGCGCGCGCCCGCCGCCGCAGCTTCGGCGACAAGCCGGCCTGCCGTCGCGAGATTGTCCGCAACATCGGGGCCGGAAACGGTCTGGATCGCCGCCAGGCGCACCGGCGCGGACGCTGCCGGCGCGCCGCCGGCGGGAGTGTGCTCGAGGCTCATGGTATGGTCGTCTTCCTTGTCGGGCGCTCCTGCGGCCGGCGGCGCTCAGGGTTTGCGTCCCTCGCCGCCCGCAGCCGCATCGCCGCCCTTGCGGACCATCGGATCCGCCCAGGTGCCGGTAATCGTGTATTCGTAGGCGAAGAATTTTTCGATCGGATCGCTCAGCACCTTCTGCGCGACGTAGGCCACCACGCCCGCCACCGGATTCACCAGGCCGGCCGCCGCGCCGATCGCGACCGACTCCGACAGCGTAGGCTGGACGGCCACGCGCAGATCCTGGGTTTCGGCTTCGATGTCGGCAGAGCCGCGCATCCGCACACGAGCAGCCGGGCCGCGGATTTCCAGGTCGTCGGTGCGCATCACGCCCCGATTCACGTCGATGCTACCGGAAATCCGGTCGAAGGCGAATCCGGCAGAAAACACGTCGCGGAAGTCGAGCGTGATGCGCCGCGGCAAGGATTGCAGGCTGAGGATGCCGAGCAGTCGCCCGACGCCCGGTTCGAGCTTGTTGAACTGTCCGGCTTCGGCCTCGAGGTGCATGCTGCCCGACAGCGACGGAATGTCGAGCCGGGTGGGCGCGCCCTGCCAGCTCAGCTTGCCCTCGAGCGTCGCCCGGCCGCCGCGCACCGCGTCCGCATACCCGAGGCGGCGCGAGAACCGGCCGACGTCCGGCGTCTCGAGCGTGAAGTCCAGATTCGTCAGTTGCCGCCCCGACGCCTGCCAGCGCCCCGAACCGCTCAGTTTGCCGTCGGCATTGGCGATGCTCAGGTGCTCGAGCTGCCAGGCGCCGCCACGATTGCGCGCGAGCACCTCCAGCCGGCCCAGTTCCTTGCCGCGCAAGGAGAAACGGTCAGCGACGATGTCGACGCCCGGCAGGCGCCGGGGCGGCGCTTGATCTTCTGTCGCGCCAGCGGACGCCCCCGCTTCGTCGCCGCCCAGCGTCAGGTGGCGGAAGTGCGCATTCAGCGTGCCATTGCCGGCGTGGCGCCAGTCGAACTCTCCCGCCGCAACGTCGCTGGCGAAGCGTGCCTTCCAGCCGCCTTCGTCGGACAGCGCACGCAGGCTCACCTGCTTCAGCGTCTGGCCGAATGCCCTCACCTGCTCCGCCTGCATGGCCACGCCCGCCAGCCGCAAGGCGGAAGGCGCGTCAGCCGGCGGCCCGCTTTCGTCGCCGCTCCCCTCGTCCACGGCGAGCGCCCGGCGCCAGGCGTCCAGGTCGAGCCGCTCGAACTCGGCCGACACCATGATGCCCGCATCGGCTGCGCGCGCCGGCTGCAGAATGCCCACCCCGCCATGCCAAGCCGCATCCTTGCCGCCATCGCGCTGCAGGCGCACCTGCAAGCGATCCGCCAAATCCGCACTGAGGCCGCCCGGGGCACCGCCCGACGGCTGCAGGAACTCGATGCGCAGCGGCCACGCCTCGCCCGCACGCTTGTTCAGCGGTTCCGGCAAGCTGGCGCTGACGCCGTCCAGATCCGACGTCACTGCGACCTTCGTGCCGCTGCGCCCGACCCGGACATCGGCCTTCCAGGCTGCGCTCCCCGAGAGGTGATGGGCGATCTGCGTCCCCGCCGCCGGCCAGACGCCGGCCAACGCCGAAACGCTGGTGCTGCCGCTCGCATCGAATCGCACCACGCCGTCCTTGTCGGTGCGGGCGAGCAGGCGCACCGGCTCGCCGAACAGCGTCGCGCGCGCCTCGGGAATGGAGAGCTGGTCCTCGGTGAAGCTCAGCCGCCCGCCTGCTGCCTCCAGCGGCGGCAAGCCGTCCATCAGCCACAGCCGGTTCGCGCTGAAACGGTAGTCGCCGCGCACGGTGCTGCTATCCACGCTGCGCAACGGCATCACCAGCTTGAGGTCGAGCGTGCCGCTGCCTTCGGCACGCATGCCGTCGGTGAAATGATCGATACGCGCAGCTACCGGGCTCTGCGCCACGAATCGCAGGAAGTCTGCGGTCGCACCCGCGGCGCGGCCGGTGATCGTCATGATCTCGCTCGGCAGCACGTCGAGATCGGGCACGTCGGCCACGACCTGGCTCAGGCCAACGCCGAGGATGTTCGCGCTCACCGCCTCGATGCGCATTCCCGGCCCCTCGAAGCGCACCTCGCCGTTGATGCCCTCGATCACCGGCCAGCCCGGCGCATAGTCGAGCAGACCGTCCGCCACCTTGATCGCGACGAGGAACTGCCCCCTCCCGTCGCGGAAGGGAAACTCGTCCAGCTTGCCCTTCAGACGCAGCCGGGCATCTGGCACCACCGCGTGGCGAATCGCATTGCGCACCCAGACATGGGTGTCGCGATTGACCACGCTCGGCAGGTAGCGCCACACCGCGGTGCCTTCCGCACGGGTCAGCCGCGCCTGCAGGTCGATCTCACCCGCGCCGCCGGGCGCCGGCCAGTAACGCCCGGAGGCATTGCCCGCGGCATCCTGGTTATCGAAACTGGCCGAATCGAGCGCGATCTCGAGCCGGCCCTCGCGGCGCTGCCAGCCGCCGTCGGCGCGCATCACGTCGAAGGCGAGGCGCGAGGACTCGAACACCTCGGGCAGGTCCACATGCGCGTTGCGACTGTCGAGATGGAAGCGGCCGGCGCGCTCGTTGCCTTCGACCCGGCCGGACAGCCCGCCCAGGCCCGGGAAACCGTCCCTCGCCGCCAGCCCGAGCCCGGCGAAGCTGGCCGACAGCGTCCACGCTTGCGGCGCTGCCGGTTCGCCGCGCCACTCCAGGCGCAAGGCGCCGAGTTCGCCTTTCGGATCGAACGCGGCGAGACGCTCGCGCACCGCGTCCTCGAAAGGCAGATGCGCCGCCAGCGCCGCGAGCGCGCCGAAATCCAGCCGGTTCGCGCGCAGGCTGCCCTGCGCCGCCTCGGTGCCGTGTGCCTCGCGCACCCGCAGGTCGAAATCGGTCGGCACCACGCGCAGGCCGTCGCCCGTCTCGAGCGCCAACTGGCGGGTCGCGAGCTCGAATCCGTCTGCGTGCCGCGCCGCGCTGAGCCGCCCCTCGATGCGCGCGAGCTGAAGCGCGGGCAACTCGGCACCGAGACGGGTGTTCAATGCGTG
The DNA here is from genome assembly GCA_017302295.1 of Thauera sp. Lineage (GTDB taxonomy): Bacteria > Pseudomonadota > Gammaproteobacteria > Burkholderiales > Rhodocyclaceae > Thauera. Next base: position 158,653 of record JAFLDS010000006.1, read on the forward strand.
CAGCGCGACATCTGCAGTGATCGAAACGTCCCGGACCGACTCGCGCCCGCCGCGCCGTTCGCCCACATCCACCCAGCCGCGCAAGGCCCCTTGCCCCTGCAGCGGCAACGGATAATCGACCCACGCGCGCCACGCGCCAAGGTCGGCGCGGTCGAGAGAAACATAGAAGCGACCGGCAGCGCGCGTCGGATCGTCCGCCGACAGGCGGCGCATTTCCCCGCGCACATCGAGTTCGGACGCCAGCGTCGCCGGAGGCTGCGCCCGGACGGCGAAGCGATGCACGCCGAAGCGCCGGTCGAGGCGAAACGCCACCTGTTCGAGGTGCAGCTCTGGCGCGCCGCGCTGCGCGTCGGACCAGGACACCGAGGCATCGCGCACCACGATCTGCCCCTGCGCAAGCAACCAGTCGAGCGCACCGCCCGACTCTCCGCCGTCATTCACCCGGATTCCCGCCACGTACAGGCCGCCGTCGGCTTCGCGACGCACCGCCAGCACCGGCGAGCGGATCTCGAGTCGATTGAAATGCGGCGTCAGGCGCAGGATCGAAGTCCACGAGAAGGTCGCCTCGACCCGCGGCAGATGCAGCGCGGGCCGCCCCGCCGCATCCGAGACGACGACATCGCTCAAGTGCAGGGTCGGCCGCAGGCTGCGCCAGTCGCCCTCGATCGCGGCGATCGAGACCGGCAGCCCCAGCATGTCGCCCGCCGCCGTGGCGATCTCCACGCGGTAGTTGCCGATGCCCGGCAGCACGACCTCGCGCACCAGCAGCACGGCAATGCCGACCACGAACCACGAGACCACAACCACCCGCCCGGTGATTCCCAGCACCTTGCGCGCGAACGAGACGCGGTGCGCTTCAGCGGCGCTGTCTTCTGCTGAGGACTCGATGAGGGACGGTGCAGGGCGGTCGTTCATGCCATTCGGGGGCGGGCGCAAGGCACCAGTGGATCGGTCAGGGGGCAGGTCCGAAAGCGGGACTCGATACGGGACCATGCGCGACGCGCAGCCCGGCGCAGGGCCGATGCCTTTTGCAAACCGGCCACCCAAAAGGCCGGATAAAATCACGCCAAAGACCCGCGAGTCTTCCGGACACGCTGCCTACGCCGTCATTCTACCAACGATCGTCATTGCTCATCGGGAGTCCGTCTGATGTCTTCCCTGTCCGCCGACCTGCAGGCCGCGCTGCCCGAACCCATCTGCCGCGCAGCCCGCCTGTCGCGCTTCCTGGCGCGCATGCTCGACAGCCGGCCGTGGCTCGCGGAACGCCTTACGCAAAGCATCGACCAACCGCTCGACGCCGACGCCATGCGCGCCTTCCTCGCCGGGCAGGAGGCCGCCAGCACGCCCGAACTGGCACTGCGCCCCGGCCTGCGCCATTTGCGCACCTGGGTGCTGTGCCACCTCATCGTACGAGACCTGTGCGGCCGCGCCGACCTCACCGAAGTGACCGAGACGATGACGGTGCTGGCCGAGGTCGCGGTGCGCCACGCTCACGACGTGCTGCGCGCCGCGCTGGTACAGCGTTACGGCCTGCCGCTGTCGGCCACCGGCTGGGAGCAGGAGTTGCTGATCATCGGCATGGGCAAACTGGGCGGCCGCGAGCTCAACGTGTCGTCGGACATCGACCTGATCTTCATCTACCCCGAGGACGGCGACACGGGCGGCACCAAGGTGATCAGCAACTTCGAGTTCTTCGAGCGCCTCGGCAAGCAATTGATCCAGGCGCTCGCCGAGATCACCGAACACGGACAGGTGTTCCGCGTGGACATGCGCCTGCGCCCCAACGGCGACTCCGGGCCGCTGGTCGGCAGCTTCGACATGCTCGAGAACTACCTCATCACCCAGGGGCGGGAATGGGAACGCTACGCCTGGATCAAGGCGCGGGTGCTCGCCGGCGAGCGCTGGCAGGAGCTCGAGAACATCGCGCGCCCTTTCATCTTCCGCAAGTACCTCGACTTCGGCGCGATCAATGCGATGCGCGACCTGCACGCGCAGATCCGCCGCGAAGTCGCCCGCCGCGATCGCGCCAACAACATCAAGCTCGGCCCCGGCGGCATCCGCGAGATCGAGTTCATCGCACAGGTATTCCAGCTCATCCGCGGCGGACGCGACGCCGCACTGCAGATCCGGCCAACGCTGAAGGTGCTGTCGCTGCTGCCCGAGCGCGGCATCCTGTCGGCCGAAGCGGTGCGCGAACTTGCCGCCGCCTACGATTTCCTGCGCCGGCTGGAACATCGCCTGCAGTACCTCGACGATGCCCAGACGCATGACCTCCCCTCGAGCACAGCCGACCAGGCGCTGATCGCGCAGGGCATGGGCTATGCAGACTACCCGGCGATGCTGGAGGTGCTCGACCGCCACCGCGCGCTGGTCAGCCGCCATTTCGACGCGGTGTTCGGCGACCCGTCGGAAGAAGACCACAGCCTCGATGCGGTCTGGAAGGGCGCAGCGGACATCGAGCAGGCGAGCGCCGCGCTGGGCGAACTGGGCTACCGCCACCCCCGCGCCGGCGCCGAACGACTTGCCGCGATCCAGTCCGGCCCGCGCTACAAGCAGCTGCCGAACAACATCAAGAGCCGCTTCGACGCCTTGATGCCGCGCGTCATCGAAGTCGCCGCCACCACCCCCGGTGCGGACGACACGCTGGCGCGCTGTCTCGACCTGCTCGAGGCGATCGGCCGGCGCGGCGCCTACCTCGCGCTGCTGCAGCAGTACCCGCAGGCGCTGCGGCGCGTCGCCGACCTCGTCGGCGCCTCGCGCTGGGCGGCGCAATACCTTACCCGCCACCCCATCCTGCTCGATGAACTGCTTGATCCGCGCACGATGGAAGCGGCACCCGACTGGCCGCGCTTCCGCGAGGGCCTGACGGCCGACCTCGCGGCGCTCGAGCCCGATACCGAACGCCAGATGGATGTCATGCGCGAGCGCCACCACGCGCAGGAATTCCGCCTGCTGACCCAGGACATCGCCGGCCTGCTGACGGTCGAGAAGCTCGCCGACCACCTGTCGGAGCTGGCCGACATCATGCTCGACGTCACCCTGCCGCTGGTGTGGCGCAAGATCAAGATCCGCCACCGCGAGGATCCGAAGTTCGCGGTGATCAGCTACGGCAAGCTCGGCGGCAAGGAGCTCGGCTATGCGTCGGACCTCGACATCGTCTTCCTTTACGACGATGAGGCCCCGGAAGCCGCGGAAGCTTACGGCCGGCTGGCGCAACGCACCAACACCTGGCTGTCGAGCCACACCGCGGCCGGCCAGCTTTTCGAGACCGACCTGCGCCTGCGCCCGAACGGTGAGTCCGGCTTCATTGCCTGCTCGCTCGAGGCCTTCCGCGAGTACCAGCTCAAGTCCGCCTGGGTGTGGGAACACCAGGCGCTGACGCGCGCGCGTTTTTCGGCTGGCGACCGTGCGCTCGGCGCAGCCTTCGAGCGCATCCGCAACGAGGTGCTGCGCCTGCCGCGCGAACTCGATCCGCTGCGCGCCGAGGTGCTGGCCATGCGCCACAAGATGCGCGACGCGCACGGCGGCAAGAGCGCGCTGTTCGACCTCAAGCACGACCGCGGTGGCCTGATCGACGTCGAATTCCTGATCCAGTACCTGGTGCTCGGCCATTCACACTCGCACCCCGAGCTGACCGGAAACCTCGGCAACATCGCCCTGCTGCGCATGACCGGCGAACTCGACCTCATCCCGGCCCCGCTCGCCCGCGCGTGCGCCGACAGCTATCGCCACTTGCGCCGCCTGCAACACCGCCAGCGCCTGAACGACCAGAAGTCGCAAGTCGATCCGGACGAGGCGGAATCGGCACGCAAGCCGGTGCTCGAACTCTGGAAGCACGTGTTCGGCGAGTGAGCTTCACGATCGGCGCCGGCAGGCAAGGACGGTAGCCGGCGCTGAAATATTTCATGTCATGGCGTCGCGCATGACGGCGACCGTGGACGACGACTAGAATGCTTGCGTCCAAATAGATCGTCACCCCCGACAAGGGGCCAACATGAGCCAGGAAATCGAACTCAAGCTGTCCTTGCCTGCGCGCGTGCTTCCCGCCCTGCGTCGCCATCCGTTGCTGGCCGCGGCGGCAAAGCTGGGCAACGCGCAAACGCTGGATAACACCTACTACGACACGCCCGAACTCGACCTCAAGGCGCGCAAGGTGGCGGTGCGCACGCGCCGTCAGGGGCGCGTGTGGCTGCAGACGGTGAAATGCGCGGCGGTGTCGAGCGGCGGGCTCAGCCAGCGGCCCGAATGGGAGCAGCCGTTCTCCGGCACTTTCGACTTCTCGAGCGTCGACGTCCCTGACGCCGCCAAGCTCCTCGCTCGCCACGCTGACCGCCTGACGCCGGTGTTCACCACCCGCTTCCGGCGCGAAACACACCGCTACGCCCCACGCGAAGGCGTCAGCATGCTGCTGATGATCGACAAGGGAACGATCGAGGTCGAAACCACCGAGCGCGGCAAGCAAAGCGAGCCGATCTGCGAACTGGAGATCGAACTCGAACACGGCACACCGCTCGATCTGCTCGACCTGGCCTGCGAATTGGCGCGTGACCTGCCGCTGATGCCCGCCGACGTCTCGAAAGCCGAGCGCGGCTACCGGCTCTTTCTCGACCAGACACCGGGCCCCGTTCGTGCCGAGGCGTCGAACATCACGCCGGACATGAACGTCGTCGACGCGTTCCGCACCCTGGCCCACGGCTGCCTGCGGCAATGGCAGGCCAATGCGGTCGCCGCGATCGATCGTCACGACCCGGACTTCATCCACCAGTTGCGCGTCTCGCAGCGCCGCTTGCGCTCGCTGCTGAAGGTGTTCGGTCCGGCCCTGCCGAAGGAGTTCGTCGGCGAGTGGAACGCGCGCCTGCGCGAGAACACCAACCGCTTCGGCGACGCGCGCGATCTCGACGTGCTGCACACCGAACTGCTCGAACCGGTGTGCGCCGAAGGCCTCGCCGACGCGGAGGGCCTGCCCCGGCTGCTGCGCATCGCGGCCGACGCGCGCGCGGCGGCGCGCCGCAAGGCCGAGCGCAATCTCGATGCCGCCGAACAGGGGCGACTTCTGCTCGAGTTCAGCGCGGCGTTGTTGCGCCTGCCTACCGGGCCGTTCGCCGCCGCCGCCGACTTGCGCACCTTCGCACGGCTGCGGCTCGCCCGGCTGCGCAAGCGCGGTCGGCGTCAGTTCGACGCAGCGGCGGGCCTCGAACCTGTCCGCCTGCACGCATTGCGCATCGGTTTCAAGCAGTTGCGCTATGCGCTGGAATTCTTCGCGCCTCTGTTCGCGACGAAAGCGACCGAACGCTATACGGCAGACCTCGTGCGCGCGCAGAGCACCCTTGGCTTCCTGCAGGACGTCGATATCGCCAAGGCGCGCCTGAACGCCTGGGCCGGGCAGGACCCGGCGCTGGATGCCGCCACCGGCTTCATCCTCGGCTGGCACGCGCCGCGCTACGCACGTCTGCGCCGCCGCGTACTGCAGGACTGCGAACCGTTACTGTGGGGCAAGACACCATGGTGAATTCCGCGCTCCCGCTGCTCGCCTTCGAGCAAGCGAGCCTGACAGACATATCCGTGCAACAAGCCGAGCGCATGCTCCCGGCCCTCGACAAGAAGGAGACACGCATGGACCTGTTACTTTGGCGTCACGCCGAAGCGGTCGAGGGCAGCCCGGATCACGCGCGCGAACTGACCGATCGCGGCCGCAAGCAGGCGCGACGCATGGCCGCCTGGCTGGATCAGCATCGACCGAAACAGCTGAAGGTCTACGCGAGCCCGACGCTGCGCACGCGACAGACGGTGGCGGCCTTCACCGACAACTTCCAGATCGTCAGCGCACTTGGGCCAGAAGGCGGCGTATCGGACATCCTCGCCGCGACCGGCTGGCCCGATGCCAGCGGCGCCGCGCTCGTCGTCGGCCATCAGCCCGCCCTCGGACGCCTGTGCGCCCTGTTGCTGTCGGGCGTCGAGGCCGACTGGACGATCAAGAAGGGGGCCCTATGGTGGTTCACCAACCGGGTTCGGGAGAACGAGACCCAGACCGTACTGCGTGCGGTGATTCCCGCCGACTTCGCCTGAGCACGCCCGGACTGAGCCGTCAGACGAGCTCGAAGGCGTCAGCACCGTAGCCAAACCCTGCGGGAACTGGCATCCTCGCCGAACTTTTTCCTCCGGGGTTGCCGCAGGCAATCCAGAAGAATCAGCAAGTCATTGATTCGGCGATGAATACTGAGAACCCTACTGCGGCTTCAGCAACGACGGACACGCCCAACGGCACCCTCGACACGATCGACGGTGTGCGCCGTGTGTATTACGACGGCTACTGGCTCAAGGTTTACGATCCGCCGCTGGACTCGTTGAAGACGAAGAAGACGCTGATCCAGGCGCTCACGCGGCGGCTGTTCAATCACGTCGAGCACGGCATCAACATCCCCGGCAAGCGTCTGAACGATGCCCGCCGTGCCTACGAGTCGGAAACCGATCCAGCCCGCAAGCGGGTCAAGGGCGCGATGCTGGCCGGAGCGCTGTTCAACCGCGCCACCGACATCTTCACCAAGCTGGTCGAGCTGCAGGAGCTCGGCATCGAGATCGACACCGACAACGCGTTGATGCGTGAGTGCGGCTTCTGCCTGCAGGAAGCACTCGAACTCGGGAAGCTGGTGCTGCACCGCAGTGGCGAAGAGGGCATCGACGAGTTGTGGGGCGAGCCGTTCCGTGCCTTCTCGATCCCGGTCGAAGCCTTCTACGACAGCCGCTACATCAAGATCGCGCAGGCGCTGCGCGACATCGACCTGATCGCCACGGTGATCATCTCCACGCTGACGACGAGCGCGCTGTTCCATGGTCTCGAGCCGCTGGTCGCCGCGTTTGCCCACATCGCCAAGATCAAGTGCGAGACGCTGCGCACCGATCCGGACATCTTCGATGTGTGGTCCGAGTTCGTCGTCGCCTCGGAAAAACTCGGCGCCTTCGCGCCTCATCTGTCGCCAAGCTCGAACCCGGCAGAGCAGCAACTCGCCACCGACGGCCTGAGGCTGATCCTGCAGGGTCGGGATCTCGTCACCGACATCACCCGCGCGCGCGTCACGATGCCAAAGAGCGCGTGCGAATATATCGAGCGCTGCATGCGTTACGCCGAACTTGTGCGTGGCTCGGGCTCGGCGACGCTGGCCGGTAGCACGCTGCAGTCGATCGTGGCCCGCCGCTTCTAGCGCGCCGCTGCCGGCGCGCTAGACCCGCTCAGACGATCACGCCACCGCCAAGGCACACTTTCGATTCATACACGACGACGCTCTGACCCGGTGTGAGCGCCCACTGCGGCTGCGCGAAGGCGATCTCGGCACGACCATCGGCGATCGCATCGATCTCGCACGGCATGTCCGGCGTCCGGTAGCGCGGCTTGGCCGTGTACACCCAGTGCGTGTGCGGGTCGCGCCCGGCGATCCAGTTGAGGTCGGTGGCGACCAGGCGATCCTTCAGCAGCGCCGGATGGTCGTGCCCCTGCACTACGTACAGCACGTTGACCTTCACGTCCTTTTTCGCCACATACCAGGCGTCGTGCTCACCGGCATCGTCCTGATTGCCCTTGATGCCGCCGATGTGCAGGCCCTTGCGCTGTCCGATGGTGTGGTACATCAGCCCCTGGTGCTCGCCCAGCACACGACCGTCGTCGAGCGAACGAATTTCGCCCGGTCTGGTGGGCAGGTAGCGCATCAGGAACTCGCGAAACGGCCGCTCGCCGATGAAGCAGATGCCGGTCGAGTCCTTCTTGGCCGCCACGTGCAGCCCCGCCTGCTCGGCGATCCTGCGTACCTCGCGCTTGTACAGGCCGCCGAGCGGGAACAGGGTCTTCGCCAGTTGCGCCTGGTTGAGGCGGTACAGGAAGTAGCTCTGGTCCTTGGTGCCGTCCTCGGCCTTCAGCAGCTGGTATTCGGTGCGGCCGTCGTTGATCCATTCGCGCACCTGGGCGTAGTGGCCGGTGGCGATGCGCTCGGCGCCAAGCTGCATGGCGTGATCGAGGAAGCAGCGGAACTTGATCTCGGAGTTGCACAGGATGTCGGGGTTGGGCGTGCGTCCGGCCTCGTATTCGCGCAGGAAATCGGCGAACACGCGATCCTTGTACTCGGCGCTGAAATTCACCACCTCTAGATCGATGCCGATCACGTCGCACACCGAGGCGACGTCGATCAGGTCCTGCCGCGTCGAGCAGTACTCGTCGTCGTCATCGTCCTCCCAGTTCTTCATGAACAGACCCGTCACCTCATAGCCCTGCTGCTTGAGCAGCAAGGCGGTCACCGAGGAATCCACGCCGCCGGACATGCCGACCACCACCTTCATGCCACCCTGATCCTGCTTACTGGACATTCGGTCCACCTCCATCTAGCCATTCTGCAAGTGGCAGAACCACTGCCGGCTCGCCATTGTCGACGAACCAGCTATCAATCACGAAACGTTCGCCCGCGCTTGACGCTGCCGTCGGGCCCTGTCGGTCTTCGGTACGCGCCAGATCATCGAGAACCTCGGCGCAATCGCACAGCGCGAGCATCGTCGGCACGTAGTCCGGCACCGCGGGCGAGGCACTCACTCGCCGCGCAGCCTCACGCCGCCCTCCCTCGTCGCCCGCGGTGCGCTCCTCGACCACGGCACCAAAGTGCTGCAGGATGAAGCGCGTCCGGCGCTCCGGTTCGAGCACGCGATGAAAACGCAGCCAGCCGCGCGCCTCCAGCATCCGCAGCACGCGCGTCGTCGAGGTCGAGTGGTCAATGCAATCCATGCGCCCCTCGACTTCCTGATCCAGATAGTTGCCCGCGCGGTCGGCCGACACCGGCGTCTGCTGTCCGGCCACGGCCAGCAGCGTACCCACCGCGCGTGCGAGCACCTCCCGCTCGGCCGGCGCATCGGGCGCGGCCGCCAGCTGTCGGCGGATGTCGTCGAGCGTGGTCCCCGTCACATCCACCGTCCGCTCGGCGAGACAACCGTAGTTGAAGCAGATGTCGAAGGCGCCACCCGCGGTCAGTTCGGTCGCCGGCCGCGGCGCAGGCCTTGACGCCAGCGCCTTCGCCACGCTGGGGTAAACCGCTCGTGCGGCAGACTTGCCGGTCGCGCGCGGCGCCGCCACGGCGCCAGTGCTCAAGGCACAAAGCAGGATCAGGACCGGCAAGCGGCTCATGGACGTGCCCACTTCAGCGGTAATGCGTGATCAACTCGAGCGGATAGCGCCGCCCGGCGATCCAGTCGTCCACGCACTGCAGGATCAACGGACTGCGATGGCGGTCACGCGTGGCGAGCATTTCATCGCGCGTCATCCATACCGGGCGCACGATCCCCGCGTCCAGCGCCCGACCGACCTCTTCGCCACTCACCCGGCCGGCGAAGGCAAAACGCAGGTAGGTGATGTCGCCCTGCGGTCGCGGCCATTGATACACACCGACGAGATACTCCGGCACGAAATGGTGCGCCGTCTCCTCGAGCGCCTCGCGGATGCTCGCCTCGACGAGGGATTCGCCCTCCTCGAGATGGCCGGCCGGCTGATTGAAGCGCAAGCCGTCGGGGGTCTCCTCCTCGACGAGCAGGAAGCGCCCGTCGCGCTCGATCACCGCGGCAACGGTGACGTTCGGTTTCCAGCTGCGATCCATGCATCCCGCCTCGATAAACGCAATGCTGCGATTTTAGCGCGGCAGAGGCGCGCCATGCCCGCCCGCCGGCACGTCGGCGACGATATGCGCCCGCCTTTGCGCTAGAATCTGCAAGTTCTGCTCGGGCTGGCCGGGCGATTTCAAACATTTCTCGAGTTGGAGATCCGAATCATGTCCATGGCTGACCGCGACGGTTTCATCTGGCAAGACGGAAAGCTCGTTCCGTGGCGAGAGGCGACCACGCACGTGCTGACCCATTCCCTGCACTACGGCCTGGCCGTATTCGAGGGCGTCCGCGCGTACAACACGGCCAAGGGCACCGCGATCTTCCGCCTCGCCGAGCACACCCAGCGCCTGATCAACTCGGCCAAGATCTACATGATGGACATCCCGTACTCCAAGGATGAACTCATGGAAGCGCAGAAGGAAGTCGTGCGCGCCAACAAGCTCGAGTCGTGCTACCTGCGTCCGCTGGCCTTCTACGGTTCGGAAAAGATGGGCATCTCCACCGTCGGCGCCAAGGTACATGTCATCATCGCCGCCTGGCCGTGGGGCGCCTACCTGGGCGAGGAAGGCCTGGAGAAGGGCATCCGCGTCAAGGTGTCGTCCTACACGCGCCACCACGTCAACTCGACGATGCCACGCGCCAAGCTGTCGGGCACCTATCCCAATTCCATCCTCGCCAACCTCGAGGTCACCCGCCAGGGCTACGACGAGGCGCTGCTGCTCGACAACCAGGGCTTCGTCGCCGAGGGCGCGGGCGAGAACCTCTTCATCGTGCGTGATGGCAAGATCTACGAACCCGAGATCGCCTCGGCGCTGACCGGCATCACCCGAGACTCGATCCACGCCATCGCGCGCGAGCTCGGCTACGAAATCACCACTAAGCGCCTGACCCGCGACGACATCTATCTCGCCGACGAAGCCTTCTTCACCGGCACCGCCGCCGAAGTCACGCCGATCCGCGAACTCGACGACCGCAAGATCGGCGAAGGCAAGCGTGGCCCGATCACCGCGAGGATCCAGGCGCGGTTCTTCGACGTGGTCGGCGGCAAGGCGCCGGAATACGACAACTGGCTCGCCTACATCTGACAAGGGAGAGTGTCCGCCATGGTCGAGAACACCGACAAGACGCAGGCCGTCGCCGTTAGCGCCAAGGATCTGCCGCTGCACTGTCCGCCGCCGGGCGCCCCGCTGTGGGCGCGCCATCCGCGCGTCTTCCTCGACGTGCTGAAAACCGGCGAAGTCGTCTGCCCCTATTGCAGCGCGCACTACGTCTTCACCGGCGAGCGCCCGAAGGGCCACCACTGAACCCGGCCATCGCTGGCCGGTCTGTGACGACACGGGGGCGCTTTGCCCCCGTGTGCTTTTCGCCCCCCCCCCCCCGCGCGGCGCGGCAAGCACTCAGCCAGCACTTCCCGCCCCCGCCCGCTAAGAACCACCCTTCGAACGACGCCATGAGCAAACCGATCTACACCTCGTCCGCCGATGCCGAAGCCGCCTTCTACGACGCACTGGCGCGCTCCGACCTCGACAAGATGATGTCCGTGTGGGCGGAGGACGAGGAGGTCGTCTGCATCCACCCCGGCGGTCCGCGCCTCGTGGGGCTGGCCGATATCCGCGAGATCTGGCGCCAGATGATGGCCAACGGCGCGCGCCTCGACATCGAAGTCAGCCAGGCGGTGGTGACCGGAAACGCGATGATGGCTGTCCATAGCGTGTTCGAGCGCATCAGCCTCGCCGAAGCGGGCCGCCGCAGCCCGCTGATCGCGGCCACCAACGTGTACATGCGCGGTGCGCTGGGCTGGCGCATGGTGATGCACCATGCCTCGCCCGTGCCCGCCACCGACCCGCTCGCCGATCTGGCGCCGCGTGTCGTCCACTGAGTCGATGAGTGCGGCCGGCCGGGACTATCGCGCGCCCTGGTGGCTGCCCGGCGGCCACCTGCAGACCATCTGGCCCCTCGCGCGCAAGGGCCCGTTGCCCGTTTACCGCCGCGAGCGCTGGGACACGCCCGATGGCGACTTCGTCGATCTCGACTGGACGCCCAACAACCGCGAGGATGCGCCGCTTGTGGTGCTGCTCCACGGCCTCGAGGGCTCCAGCCGCTCCCACTATGCGCGCGCAGTGATGCGCGCCGCCGCTGCACGCGGCTGGCGCGGCGTGGTGCCGCATTTTCGCGGCTGCTCCGGCACGCCCAACCGGCTCGCCCGCGCCTACCACTCGGGCGACAGCGACGAGATCGACTGGCTGCTGCGCCGCCTGCAGCGCCTCGCCGGCACGGCGCCGCTGTTCGCGGTGGGCGTGTCGCTTGGCGGCAATGCGCTGCTGAAATGGCTGGGCGAACGAGAATCTGCCGCGCGCGAGCGGGTGGCCGCGGCGGCTTCGGTCTGCGCGCCGCTCGACCTGACCCTTTCGGGACACGCCCTCGGCCGCGGCTTCAACCGGCTCTACACCCTGCATTTCCTCGACACGCTCAAGCGCAAGGCGCTCGACAAATGCGCCCGCTATCCCGGGCGCTTCGACGCCGAGCGCATTCGCAGCGCACGCACCCTGTTCGACTTCGACGACGCCTACACCGGCCCCGCACATGGCTTTGCCGGCGCCGCCGACTACTGGCGGCGAGCCTCGAGCAAACCCTGGCTGCAGGCGATCCGCGTGCCGACCCTGCTGCTGAACGCCGCCAACGACAGCTTCGTGCCGCCGGCCGCGCTGCCCTCGAACGCGGAGCTGTCACCCGCGGTGCGCTTCGAGTGCCCCTCGGGTGGCGGTCACGTCGGTTTTCTGGGCGCTCCCTGGCCGGGCAGCCAGGACTGGCTCGCCGACAGGCTGCTGAGGCATTTCGACACAAGCCCGGAACCGTACATCTGACATACTCGCCAGCCTGCATCACGCTTCCACGTTTCCAATCGCAACGCCCATCCCGCCATGAACCGACCCGCCCACGCCCTGCCCGCCCCCGAAATCTTCAAGGCCTATGACATCCGCGGCATCGTCGATACTGTGCTCACCCCCGACGCGGTGCGCGCCATCGGCCACGCCCTCGGCTCCGAAGCGGTGGCGCGCAACCAGCGTGCGATCGCCGTCGGCCGCGACGGCCGCCTGTCCGGTCCGGCGCTCGCCGGTGCGCTCGCCGACGGCATCCGCGCCGCTGGCGTGGACGTCATCGACATCGGCTGTGTGCCCACGCCGCTGACCTACTACGCCGCCTACCAGCTCGGCTGCGATTCCTGCGTGTCGGTCACCGGCAGCCACAACCCGCCCGACTACAACGGCCTCAAGATGGTGCTCGCCGGGCAGACGCTGTTTGGCGACATGATCCAGTCGCTGCGCCGGCGCATCGCCGAGGGCGACCTCGCCCACGGCGCAGGCAAACTGACGCAGGCCGACGTCGGCGCCGCCTACATCGACCGCGTCGCCGGCGACGTCAAGCTCGCGCGGCCGATGAAGATCGTCATCGACTGCGGCAACGGCGTGGCCGGCGGCATCGCACCCGAACTTTTCCGGCGTCTGGGCTGCGAGGTGGTCGAGCTTTTCTGCGAGGTCGACGGCAGCTTCCCCAACCACCACCCCGATCCGTCCAAGCCCGAGAACCTGCAGGACGTGATCCGCGCGCTGCGCGACACCGACGCCGAGCTCGGCCTCGCCTTCGACGGCGACGGCGACCGCCTCGGCGTCGTGACCAAGGACGGCGAGATCATCTACCCCGACCGCCAGCTGATGCTGTTCGCCGAGGACGTGCTCAGCCGCGTTCCGGGCGGCGAGATCATCTTCGACGTGAAATGCACCCGCAACCTCGCGCCCTGGATCCGGGCGCGCGGCGGCAAGCCGACGATGTGGAACACCGGTCACGCGCTGGTGAAGGCTAAGCTGAAGGAGACCGGCGCACCGCTGGCCGGCGAGATGAGCGGCCACATGTTCTTCAAGGAGCGCTGGTTCGGCTTCGACGACGGCCTTTATTCCGGCGCCCGCCTGCTGGAGATCCTGTCCGCCCGCCCCGACGCCAACGCCGCGCTGAAGGCGCTGCCCAACGCGGTGAGCACGCCGGAGCTGAACCTGAAGATGGCCGAAGGCGAACCTTTCGAACTGGTGAAGCGCCTGAAGGAGGCCGCACGCTTCGACGGCGCGGTGGAGACGATCACCCTCGACGGCGTGCGCGTCGAATACGCCGACGGCTTCGGCCTCGCCCGCCCGTCCAACACCACGCCGGTCGTCGTGCTGCGCTTCGAAGCCGACGACGAGGCCGCGCTCGCGCGCATCCAGGCCGCGTTCCGCATGGCGATCGACGGTGTGTGGCCGGGTTTGGCGCTGCCGTTCTGACCGTGGAGGCGACAAGGGCCATTCGCCCCTCTGCGCCTCCATACGCCTCCATACGCCTCCATACGCCTGCTATCCGGCTCTATTCGCCCTTCGCGCCGCGCAGCATCACCAGCAGCATCTTGAACGGCCCCGCCGGATCGACCGCATGGGGCGTGTTCGCCGGCATCAGCAGTGCGTCACCCTCGCCCAGGCTGTGGCTCACGCCGCCGAGGCGGACGTCGGCCCGCCCCTCGACGCCGATCACCAGCGCGTCGAACGGCGCGGTGTGCTCGCTGAGCCCTTCGCCGTCAGCGAAGGCAAACAGGGTGACGCTGCCGGCGGCGTTTTTCACCAGCATCCGGCTGACGATGGCCTGTTCCTGGAACTGAAGCATCCGCTGCAGGTTTTCCACCTTTGGCGGTGCGTCGGACAGCTTGCTGGATGTGCTCATGGCGCTGCTCCCTTGCGTCAGTAAGGATAGGGGCATGTTAGCCCGCTTTTTGCCGCGACTGGCCTCACGCTGCGCCCCGCCGCCCATACCTGCCCTCGCTTCGCCGAACCTGTCACAAGCACTCACCGCGCGTCGCGCAACCGTCCCTCCGCTTCGTCCGCGCTCTCGAACAACTGCGGCGCGATGTCCTGCTTCTGCAGCGCCTCGCCCAGTTTCATGCGCAGGAAGGTGTTGGCGGTGTAGCGCGTCACGTCCATATAGTGGCGCTCCATCAGGCCCTTCACCATCCAGATGTAGTCGTCCACCAGTTCGGGGACGATGGAGAAACGGTCGTAATTGACGATCGCATTGACCTTGCGCCCGATCGGCGCGAGCGCGTCGCCGACCGCCTGCGCGATGCGCTCGATGTCTTCTGCGCTGCGCACCGACAAGCCCTCGAAATTGACGAAGAAGAGGTTCTGCTGCGCGTCGTAGGAGAGCCGATCGGCGAGCGGCATCTCCAGCAGGTCTCGACGCAGCCCCATCGGTTCGGCGCGAAAGATGCGCGCATCCATTATGGCCGGCGGGCGCCTCATGACCGGCGTGAACGCCATCTGCTCGAGGATGTCTTTCTGCAGATCCACGCCAGGGGCGATCTCGATCAGTTCGAGCCCCTCGGAACACAGCCGGAAGACGCATCGCTCGGTGATATAGAGCACGGTCTTGTTGCGCCTGATCGCCTCGGCGCCGCTGAATGTGCGGTGTTCCACCTCATCGACGAACTTGCGCGCCCGACCGTCCTCGACGATGCGAAGGCTGCCCTCCTCCAGCGCGACCTTGAGCTCGCCTGCAGTGAAGGTACCGACGAAGACGACCTTCTTCGCATTTTGCGAGATGTTGATGAAGCCGCCCGCCCCGGCCAGGCGCGGGCCGAACTTCGACACGTTGAGATTGCCTTCCCGGTCGGCCTGCGCCAGGCCGAGGAAGGCGATGTCGAGGCCGCCACCGTCGTAGAAGTCGAACTGGCTGGGCTGGTCGATGACGGCCTGGGTATTCACGGCCGCCCCAAAGTTGAGACCGCCCGCCGGAATGCCGCCGATCACGCCGGGCTCGGCGGTCAGCGTCACCAGGTCGATGACCTGCTCCTCGGCGGCGATGCTGGCCACGCCCTCCGGCATGCCGATGCCCAGGTTCACTACCGCATCCGACTTCAGCTCCATTGCCGCGCGGCGGGCGATGATCTTGCGTTCGGTCATCGCCATGCAGCCGATCGCCGACATGGGCACGCGGATCTCGCCGGAGAACGCCGGGCTGTATTGCTCGCTGTAGGTCTGCATGTGGTGCTCGGGCTTCTCGGCGACCACCACGCAGTCGACCAGCACGCCCGGCACCTGCACCTGCCGCGGGTTCAGCGAGCCGCGCTCGGCCACGCGCTCGACCTGGGCGATGACGATGCCGCCCGAATTGCGTGCAGCCATCGCGATCGCCCGCGCTTCCAGCGTCAGCGCCTCCCTCTCCATCGTCAGGTTGCCGTCGGGGTCAGCGGTGGTGGCGCGGATGATGCCGACATGGACCGGAAATGCCTTGTAGAACAGGCACTCCTCGCCATCGATCTCCATCAGGCGCACGAGCTCCTGCGTGGTGCGATCGTTGAGCTTGCCGCCGCCGAAGCGCGGATCGACGAAGGTGCCGATCCCGACCCGCGTCAGCGTGCCCGGCTTGCCGGCGGCGATGTCGCGGAACAGGTGCGAGATCACGCCCTGCGGCAGATTCCAGGCCTCGATGCGGTTCGACACCGCCAGTTGCTGCAGCTTCGGCACCAGGCCCCAGTGGCCGCCGATCACCCTGCCCACCAGGCCTTCGTGGCCGAGGTGGTTGAGGCCGCGCTCCTTTCCATCGCCCTGCCCGGCAGCATAAACGAGGGTCAGATTGCGCGGGCTGCCCGGCTCGCGCCCCTCGGCTTCGTCACCCGCGACGAAGCGCTGTTCCAGCGCGACGGCGATGCTCTCGGCAAAGCCGATGCCGACGAAGCCGCCCGTGGCGACGGTGTCGCCATCGCGGATCAGTCGCACGGCCTGACGGGCGGTCATGATCTTGCCTGTATCGGATGCGCGCAGCGACGCGGCCATGGGATGACGGGCGCTCGGCATGTTTTGTCTCCTCTTCCTGCGGGGCGGGCAGGGTCTGCCCTGTTCGATCGCGCCACCGGCACGGCGCGGGATGCAAAGTGCTGGGGCGCAACAGTCGCGATCCTGCGCCGCGGCTACGGCCTCTTGCAAGCAGGGTGGTTCGGCGCCCGACGGACGCCGGATCGCGCGCCATGTCAGAAGCTGCCGAACAAGGTGCCGAGCGTGACCACGACCACCAGCGCCACCAGCGGAATAAGAACGGTATTCACCGCGATGAAACCGTAGGACTCGCGGTGCGTCAGCCGGCAGATCGCCAGCAGCGAGATCACCGCGCCGTTGTGTGGCAGCGAGTCCATGCAGCCCGACGCCATCGCCGCGACGCGGTGCAGCAGTTCGGGACTGATGCCCGCGGCGTTGGCCATCGCCAGGTATTCCGCGCCCAGCGTCTTGAGTGCAATCGACATGCCTCCCGAGGCGGAGCCGGTGATGCCGGCGAGCACGTTCACCGCCACCGCCTCCGAGATCAGCGGGTTGCCCGGGGCGATGCCCAGCACCAGGTCGCGGATGATGACGAAACCCGCGAGCGAGGCGATCACGGTGCCGTAGCCGACTTCGGTCGCGGTGTTGAGAATGGGCAGCATGGAGCCGAAAGCGCCTTCGTTGACCGTCTTCATCAGGTCGGTCCAACGCTTCCAGTGCATCGCGATCAGCAGCAGGATGGCGGCCGACAGGGCAACGATGATCGCCCAGATGCCGATCAGCGAGCGCGCGTCCTTCAGCCCGCCGTATTCCGGTTTGGCGAGGTAGCTGGTGTCGATGCCGGGCAAGACCTGCTTGGCCATCACGAAGTTCAGCACGATCACCACCAGGATGGGCAGCAGCGCAGCGAAGAAGCCAGGGGTCGGCTGGTTCGCATCCACCGCATCGGGCTCCCCACGGTGGTGGCCATAACCTTCGCCAGCCGCCATCAGCTTGCGCGCCTGGCCGCTCAGCCACCAGGTGCCGAGGCCGAACATGATCAGGCCGCCGATCAGGCCCAGGCCCGGCGCGGCAAAGGCGTCGGTGCCGAAGAAGGGGCTGGGGATGGCGTTCTGGATCGCCGGAGTGCCCGGCAGCGCGGTCATGGTAAAGGTGAAGGAGCCGAGCGCGATCGCCCCCGGGATCACGCGCTTGGGGATGCCGGCCTCGCGGAACAGCGCCGCGCCGATCGGATACACCGCGAAGGCAACGACGAACAGCGATACGCCGCCATAGGTCAGCAGGCCGCAGGCAAGCACGATGGCCAGCACCGCGCGCTGCTTGCCGACCTTCGCCACGATGGCATGGGCGATGGCGCGCGCCGAGCCGGAATCGTCCATCAGCTTGCCGAACAGCGCACCGAGCAGGAACAGCGGGAAGAACTGGATCAGATAGCCGCCCATCGCCTTCATGAAGACCTGGGTGTAGGTCGGCAGCAGCAACATCGCCTCGCCCGACATCAGCACGGCGAGAAGCGCCAGCAGCGGCGCGAGGACGAGTACGTTGAGGCCGCGGTACGCGAGATACATCAGCAGCGCGAGCGAAAGCAGGATGCCTAGAGTGCCCATGGGGCCGTCCCTCCGGTGTGGTCTTGTCGATATGGCCGGCAGCGGATGCCGCGGTCTGGCGGTGTCATCGCACGAGCCGTGCCAGGTCGGAGCGACGACGGCGCGAGCAGCGCCAAGGACGGAGGGATCGGCGCGAAAGCCTTGTATTTATTGAAACATCAACTGATTTTATTATTGATGATCGTGCGAGCAAGGCGCACTGCGCCGATGAAAAGTCGTCCTCCATGATGGACATGTCCAGATTTTTGGACTCATGACACATATCAGTCCAGAAACCTGGACTCCACCCCCTGCCTGTTCAGCGCGCGATGGCGTGCTGTTGCAGCTTCGCGTAAAGGCTGGCGCGCGAGATGCCCAGGCGGCTCGCCGCCTGGCGGCGATTGCCTGCGCAGGCCCGCAAGGCGGCAATAATGGCCTCCCGTTCCGCCTGCGCCAGGCTCGCGGACAGGGGTTCGATGCGCTCGCTGTCCAGCCGCGGGCCCGGGGCTGGGTCCGCCGCCACGTGCGGGGCCGCATCGCGCAGCGGCACGAGCGCATGCGGGGATTGGGTTTCGCCCAGCAGCTCGATCAAGGTCTGGGAATCGAGCAAGCCGTTGCCAAGCTGTGCGCGCTCGAGCAGGTTGCGCAACTGCCGGACGTTGCCCGGCCAAGGCTGCACCTCGAGCAGAGCCAGCCCGTCATCGGTGATCTCTTGCGGCCGCTGCCCGGACCGTGCCGCAATGTCGTCGAGGAGGTACTCGACCAGTGCGCGGATGTCGGCACGGCGTTCGCGCAGGCTGGGTACGCGCAGCGCAAGCACATTCAGGCGGTAGTAGAGGTCGCTGCGAAAGCTGCCCTCGCGGATGCGCGACTCCAGGTCGACATGCGTGGCCGTGATCACGCGCACATCCAGCGCCCGCACCTGATTGGCGCCAAGCGGCTCCACCTGCTGCTCCTGCAGGACCCTCAGCAACTTGACCTGCAGCGGCAGCGAAAGGTCGCCGATCTCGTCGAGGAACAGCGTGCCACCGTTGGCAAGCTCGAACTTGCCCACGCGCGCCTTGCGGTCGGCGCCCGTATAGGCGCCCGGTGCGGTGCCGAAGAGCTCGGCCTCGATCAGGTTGTCCGGAATCGCCGCCATGTTCACTGCGACGAAGGGGCCGTTCGCCCGCGCCGACAGGTTGTGGATGCCCTGCGCGAGCAGCTCCTTGCCAGTCCCGGTCTCGCCACGTATCAGCACCGCCGCGTCGAGCTGGGCGGCACGGCGCGCCTGGCGCTTGATCTCGCCAGCGGCCGGACTCGTGCCAATGAACTGCGCGATGGTGTAGCGCGCACGCCGCGCCTGCAGCAGCGCGCGTTCGGTCTCCGCCAGCCGGGCCTGCAGGCGGCCGTATTTCTCCATCAACGGCTTCAGGTGGCGGGCACGGTCGAACAGCACATAGCCCAGCGCGCCGACCACCCGGCCGCCATCGTCACGCAGCGGAATGCGGGTGACGACGAAGTGCTCGTCACCGAAAGGCATCAGGTCGAGCAGGCTGGGCTCGCCGCTGTCGACCACCTCACGCAGGCGGCTGGCCGGAAGCACTTCCTCGATCTCGCGCCCCAGCACGCGCTGTGGATCGTCGATGCCGATCTTGCGCGCGTACTTCTCGCTCATCCACACGATGCGCGCCTGGCGATTGACCGCGACGGTGCCCTCGCACTGCGCGTCGAGGTGATCGAACAGCAGGGGCATCGCCACAGAGCGGAAACGCTCGGGCGGGATGCCGATGACAAGACCATTCTCGTCGAGGTCGCCGGGGGCAAGGCTCATGGGAAATCACGTCTCAGCAAGGTCGTGCAAGGAATTATCGGAGGGCTCGCGACCGCCTCGCAAGCCTGCGCCCTGCAGTGCCTTCGCGCTGCGCCGCGGCCGGTTCGAACCGCGCTGCACACAGGAGGCCCGTTCCTTGGCATGATCGAACCCTGTGGCGCTCATCCGCGCGAAAAGGAGAAAAAGTGGTTGATTTTGCGGCTTTCAAGGAAGAGGTCCCGTCGGACGAACATCTCGCGCTGCGGGTCATGCCATTGCCGGCGGACCTCAACCCGGCCGGTGACGTGTTCGGCGGCTGGATCATGGCGATGGTCGACGTCGCCGGCGCACTGCCCGCCATCCGCCGCGCCGGCTCGCGCGTGGTCACGGTGGCGGTGAATTCCTTCGTGTTCAAGCAGCCGGTGTCGGTCGGCGACATCGTCAGCTTCTACGCCATGGTATCGGCGGTCGGCAAGTCGTCGATCACGGTGGACGTGCATGTGTTCGCCGAGCGCAATCCCGCCGACCCGGTTGTGGTGAAGGTCACCGAGGCGCGACTGACCTATGTCGCGGTCGACGCCGGGGGCAACAAACGGGTGGTCGGCGAAGACGGCGAACGCGCCGCAGTGGCGGGCTGCGGCCAGCCGCCCTCGGACAAGGAGCTCGTGCTGCGGGTGGTGCCTTTCCCCGCAGATGTGAATCCAGCTGGAGACGTGTTCGGCGGCTGGATCATGTCCATGGTCGACATCGCCGGCGCAGTTCCCGCCATCCGCCAGGCGCGCTCGCGGGTGGCGACCGTGGCAGTCGATTCCTTCGTCTTCAAGCAGCCGGTTTCGGTGGGCGACGTGGTCAGCTTCTATGCCGAGATCGTGCATGTGGGCACGACCTCGGTGACGGTGGATGTCGAAGTGTTCGCTCGGCGCAACCCGGAGAACCCGATCGTGGTGAAGGTCACCGAGGCGAAACTCACCTATGTGGCGGTGGATGAGTTCCGCGCCAAACATCCCCTCCCTGCGCGATGAGACATCGGCAGCGGCCTGAACCTGGCGCCTGAACGGACGACGGCCCCGGAAATTTCGAAGATCCCCGGGGCCGTTGCGCATTCGGGCCTGCGCGCGCAGCTCACTGCATCACAGCTTCGCCTCCACCCAGCCCCGGACCGCGGCCAGCGCCGCCGGCAGGTTTTCCGGCTGGGTGCCGCCGGCCTGCGCCATGTCGGGACGGCCGCCGCCCTTGCCGCCCACCTGCTGGGCAACGAAGTTCACCAGCTCGCCCGCCTTCACCTTGCCTGTCTGGTCGGCGGTGACGCCGGCAATCAGGCTGACCTTGCCGTCGGCCGCCGCAGCCAGCACGATCGCGGCCGACTTCAGCTTGTCCTTCAGCTTGTCCATGGTCTCGCGCAGCGTCGGCACGTCGGCGCCGTCGAGCGTCGCCGCCAGCACCTTGACGCCCTTGACGTCGGCCGCCTGGTTGGCGAGATCGTCCCCCTGGCTGGAGGCGAGCTTGCTCTTCAGTCGGGCGAGTTCCTTCTCCAGCGCACGCACGTTGTCGAGGATGCCGGCGACGCGCTCGGCCACTTCGTCGGGCTGCACCTTGAGCAGCGCCGACACGCCCTGCACGCGGCGCTCCTGCTCCTGCGCATGGCGCAGCGCGTTCTCGCCCGTCACCGCTTCGACGCGGCGGATGCCGGCCGCCACGCCGCCTTCCGAGACGATCTTGAACAGGCCGATGTCGCCGGTGCGCGCGACGTGAGTGCCACCGCACAGCTCCTTCGAGCTGCCGATGCTCAGCACCCTCACCTCGTCGGCATACTTCTCGCCGAACAGCATCATCGCACCGGACTTCTGCGCATCTTCCAGCGCCATCACTGCCGCTTCGGTGGCGGCATTGGCCAGCACCTCACGATTCACGATCTCCTCCACCTCACGGATCTCCTCCGCACTCATCGGCGCGGTGTGGGCGAAGTCGAAGCGCGTCTTGTCCGGGTCGACCAGCGAACCCTTCTGCTGCACGTGCGCACCGAGCACCTCGCGCAGCGCCTTGTGCATCAGGTGTGTGACCGAGTGGTTGCGCGCAGTGGCGGCGCGCGCGGCAACATCCACACGGGCCGCAACGCCCTGCCCCACCGAGAGCTTGCCGGTCTTCACCACGCCATGGTGGCCGAACACCGCGGCCTGGATCTTCTGCGTGTCTTCCACCCCGAAGATGCCGGCCGCGCCGCGCAGCTCGCCACGGTCGCCGACCTGGCCGCCGGATTCGGCGTAGAACGGCGTGTGGTCGAGCACGACCACACCCATGTCGCCCTCGGCGAGTTCGTTGACCGCCACGCCGTCCTTGTACAGCGCGAGGATGTTGCCCTTCTCCTCCAGCACCTGGTAGCCGTGGAAGACGGTTTCGGGGCCGTCGTACTCCAGGTTCGCTGCCATCTTGAACTTGCCGGCGGCGCGCGCCTGCTCCTTCTGCCGAGCCATCGCGGCATCGAAGGCGAGGGCATCCACCGTCACGCTGCGCTCGCGGCAGATGTCCGCGGTGAGATCGAGCGGGAAGCCGAAGGTGTCGTGCAGCTTGAAGGCAGTGTCGCCATCGAACACCTTGTTGCCGGCCGCCTCCATCGCCGCGAGCTCGGCCTCGACGATCGCCATCCCATTCTCGATGGTGGCGAAGAAGCGGTCCTCTTCCTGCTTCAGCACATCCATCACGCGCTTCTCACCGGACTTCAGCTCCGGATAGGCCTCGCCCATCTCGCCCACCAGGTCGGGCACCATGCGGTGGAAGAAGGCCGCACGCGCGCCGAGCTTGTAACCATGGCGGATGGCGCGACGGATGATTCGGCGCAGCACGTAGCCGCGGCCTTCGTTGCCCGGGATCACGCCATCGGCGATCAGGAAGGAGCAGGCGCGGATGTGATCGGCCAGCACCTTCAGCGAGGGCGAGTCCATGTCGGCGCCGGAGGTTTCACGCGCGGCGGCCTTGATCAGCGCCTGGAACAGGTCGATCTCGTAGTTGGCATGCACGCCCTGCAGCACCGCCGAGATGCGCTCGAGGCCCATGCCGGTATCGACCGAGGGCTTGGGCAGCGGATGCATCACGCCCTGCTCGTCGCGGTTGAACTGCATGAACACGTTGTTCCAGATCTCGATGTAGCGGTCGCCGTCTTCCTCGGGCGATCCCGGGGGGCCGCCCCAGATGTGTTCGCCGTGGTCGTAGAAGATCTCGGTGCAGGGGCCGCAGGGGCCGGTGTCGCCCATCATCCAGAAGTTGTCGGAAGCGTAACGCGCGCCCTTGTTGTCGCCGATGCGGATCACGCGCCCGGCGGGCACGCCGATTTCCTTCGTCCAGATGTCGTAGGCCTCGTCGTCTTCCGAATAGACGGTGACCCACAGCTTGTCCTTGGGCAAACGGAAGACTTCGGTAAGCAGTTCCCAAGCGTACGAGATCGCGTCGCGCTTGAAGTAGTCGCCGAAGCTGAAGTTGCCCAACATCTCGAAGAAGGTGTGGTGACGCGCGGTGTAGCCGACGTTCTCGAGGTCGTTGTGCTTGCCGCCGGCACGCACGCACTTCTGTGAAGTGGTCGCGCGGGTGTAGGGACGCTTGTCGAAGCCGAGGAACACGTCCTTGAACTGGTTCATGCCGGCGTTGGTGAACAGCAGCGTCGGATCCTCGTGCGGCACCAGGGACGACGAGGCCACGATGTGGTGGCCCTTGGATTCGAAGAACTTGAGGAACTTGTCGCGGATTTCGGCGGATTTCATCGGCGTTGGCGTCGTTTTTTGAGCGGTAGCCCCGCATGGCGGGCGAATGTGCAAGTCTATCATGAGCTTAGCGGCCGATCGGATAGCCTCCGGCGGCCATTCCCCTATAATTGACGTTCGCGTCAACCAACAACAGAGACAGCCATGGGACACCGCCTTTCCAAGATCTACACCCGCACCGGCGACGCCGGCACCACCGGCCTCGGCGACGGCAAGCGCGTGTCGAAGAACAGCCTGCGCATCCACGCGCTCGGTGAAGTCGACGAGACGAACGCGATCATCGGCCTGCTGCTGTGCGAGGACCTGCCCGAGGAAATCCGCGCGCTGATGACCAACGTGCAGCACGACCTGTTCGACCTCGGCGGCGAAGTGTGCATC
Source organism: Thauera sp. (assembly GCA_017302295.1). Taxonomy (GTDB): domain Bacteria; phylum Pseudomonadota; class Gammaproteobacteria; order Burkholderiales; family Rhodocyclaceae; genus Thauera. The sequence goes on from JAFLDS010000006.1 coordinate 182,621, forward strand.
CCGGGCATGAGCATGATCACCGACAAGCAGGTGACCCACCTCGAGAACGAACTCGACCGCCTGAACGAGCCGCTCGAACCGCTGAAAGACTTCATCCTGCCCGGCGGCACGCGAGCCGCGGCGCTGGCCCACCATGCACGCACCGTGTGCCGCCGTGCCGAGCGCGCGCTGGTTGCGCTGGCGCTCGAAGAAGCGGTGAATGACGGCCCCCGCCAGTACCTGAACCGCCTGTCGGACCTGCTGTTCGTCCTCGGCCGTGTCCTCAACCGCGCCGGAGGACGCGGCGACGTGTTGTGGCAGAAACGGAAGAACGCCTGAACGGGAACCGCCATTAAGTTGAAAATAACAACTTCTTAACAAGCCCGTCACATTTCACTGTCAGAGTCCGGTCAGCCGAACGACCTGCTCACGCAGGCCGGCTCCCTTTCCGACCACTCATCAGGATCCAACAGTGAAGAAGACTCTCCTTGCCTGCGCCATCGCCGCCGGCCTGTCGGGCGCGGCGCACGCCCAGTCGAACGTGACCGTCTACGGGATCATGGATCTCGGCTACACCTTCCGCGACGCGGATGACGGCTCAAAGAGCCGCAACGGCATCGACAGCGGCATCTCGTCCGGCTCCCGCCTCGGCTTCCGCGGCACCGAGGACCTCGGCAACGGCCTGAAGGCGAACTTCGTGCTCGAGCAGGGCATCGAGGCCGATACCGGCGAATCCGCCCAAAGCAAGCGCACCTTCGGCCGCCAGAGCTGGGTGGGCCTCGCCGGCGCCTTCGGTGAGGTGCGCCTCGGCCGCCAGAACGCGCTGGGCTACGAATGGTTCGGCGGCGGCGTGACGCCGTGGGGCACCAACTACCTGCAGGCGAACCCGAAGACGATCTTCGGCTACGACAACGTCGCCGAGCGCATCGACAACGCGGTGATGTACTACTCGCCGAGTTTCTCGGGCTTCCAGGGCGCGATCGCTTACTCGCGTGACGGCAGCGGCAACGAATCCGCTGGCAACGAGACCGACACCGCTGTGGTCTCGGCCGGCCTTCGCTACCGCAACGGACCGCTGCTCGCCGTGCTGACCTACGAGCAACGCAATCTCGCCGACTCGAACGACGCCGCCAATCAGGACGACATCAAGAACATCTCGATCGGCGCCACCTACGACTTCGGCGTGGTCAAGGCCCATGCGGGCTACGGCCAGCTGAAGAACCGCGGCTTCGACGAGAACGCCGACAAGGAAAACGCCTGGATGGTCGGCCTGAGCGCGCCGGTCGGCAAGGTCGGCAAGTTGATGGCCACCTACCAGCGCGTCAATGACGCCCGCAACAGCAACGAGTTCGGCGCCCGGCACGACGACAACCGCGGCGGCTTCGCCGTGGTGTACGACCATGCCCTGTCCAAGCGCACCAGCCTGTACGCCTACGCCAGCCAGTACAGCAATGTCGTGCTGGACGAAGCGAAGGACAAACTCGGCGACGCCACCGAGTTCGCCGTCGGCATGCGCCACGCCTTCTGATCGTTCCCCGATCGCACGCGAAGCGCCACCCACGGGTGGCGCTTTTTTTCGTCCGTCGCTCAGCCCCGTTTGATCAGCCCTTGCCGGTCTCGCCCTGCGCCGCCAGCATCTCGCGGAACAATGCGGACGACTGCGCGAGCTGCCAGGCGCTGCCCACCGCCTCCACCCGACCGGCCCGCATCAGGATGACGCCGTCGAAACGGTCGAGCAAGTGCAGGCGGTGCACCGAGGAAATCAGCGTTGCATCGGCGAAGTGCTCGAACAGGCGCGCGTAGACGCGGCCTTCGGTTTCCGGATCGAGGCTGCTGGTGGGTTCGTCGAACAGCACCAGCGAGGAACCTTCCGCCGCCAGCACGCCGCGCGCAAGCGCAAGACGCTGACGCTGACCACCCGACCAATTGGAACCGCCCTCGGTCACGCGGGTCGCGAGACCGCCCTTCAGGCCATCGACCAGCGGATCGGCACAGGTGGCGCGCAAGGCGGCGGTGATGCGCTCAGGGCCGGCCGAGCCGCCGAGCAGCAGGTTCTCCGCCAGCGTGCCGTCGAACATCTCGGCCTGCTGCGGGATCAGCGTGGCGATGGTGCGCAATGTGGAGGCCGGGTCGGACTCGCGCGCGCCGTCGAAATGCAGCGAGCCTTCGGCCGCCTCGTCGAGTCCGGCGAGCAGCCGCAGCAGCGTGCTCTTGCCGGCGCCGCTGGGGCCGATCAACGCATAGTGTCGACCACGCTCGAGCTCGAGCTCCTCGATGTGGATCGCCGCCCCCTCGCGCGCGCCGGCGTGCGCAAAGCGCAGCCCTTCCACCATGAGGCGCTGCCAGTGGTCGCTCGACGAGGAGCGCACCGTCGGCACCTCGATCTCCCGCGCCGCGAACAGCGGCTCGGCTGCAGCATAGTCGGCGCGCTGACGCGCCAGCGACTGGAAGTGCGCGGCGATCGCGGTGATCACCCCGCCGGCCTGCTGCGCATATTCGTAGACCATGAACACCTTGCCGAGCGCAATGCCGCCCGCAGCCGCAGCCGCCACGCCACCGCCGATCGCACCCGCGGCCTCGGCTGCATAGACCGCCACCAGGATGCACCACAACAGGCTGGCAAGCAGATCGACCGAGCACCACTTCACCTCGTTCAGCACGATGCTGCGCCGAAGCGGACCGAACACCGCCACCAGACGCTCGCCAATCAGGCGGGAGACGCCCTCTCCGCGCCGCAGCGCCAGCACCGACAGCACGTTGCCCAGGACGTCGACCAAGGTGGCCGAATAGGCACGCTCGGCGCGGTTCTCGTCGACGGCGAGCTTCATCATGACGCGATCGAAGCGGGTAATGAGCAAGCCGATGAGCCCGTAGCCGACGATGGCCACCCAACCCACGAGCGAGGAAATCAGATACAGCGCGACGATCGGGCCGACCAGGCGCACCGTGTTCTGCAGGTAGATGAACTGGCTCTGCGCGAAGTCGTACAGCGCGTGCGTGCTCTGCTGCACGCGATGTGTGACTTCGCCCGAATGATGACTCTCGTGCCAGGCCAGCGGCGCCGACAACAGGCGGCCGACGAGCAGCGCCGACAGGCGCTCGCGCACTTTCAGCGCGACGTTGCGCTCCAGGATGCGGCCCGGCCCGTGCAACAGCCAGCTCGCGACGATGGCGGCGAACACCAGCCCCAGCCAGCGTGCCGCCGCAGGCAGGGAATCGAGCCCGCCGGCCTGGATCGCGTTGATCGCATTCCCTGCCAGCCAGGGCACGCCGAGCTTGAACAGCTGCGATGCGAGCAGCAGCAGGAAAGCCCACAAGATGAGCATGCGAGCGCCATCGGCGTGATGCCAGAGCGCCTTGTAAAGGGCAGGCAGGCTTACCGGACGTTCGTGGGGAACATGGGCCTCGTCAACGGCGACGGCAGGCGGATGAGGAAGCGGATCCTCGAGAGCGGCGGATGTGGGCTCGGTCATGGTCGTGACGCCGAAGGTCAGTTTGTCGTTTGGTGTTCCGGCTCGCAGCTATCGTCGCACGCCGGCGCATCGTCGAACAGCCCGATCTGCGCGCTGCCGGTCGATTTCTCCGCATGCTCGACGAATCGCACCCCTACCCCCAGCAGCCGCACCGGTCGCGCACCGCGCGCGAAGCCTTCCTCCAGCAGCGCGCCCCACACCGCCTCGTCGGGCGCAGCCGACACGCACTCGGCCGTCGTCTGACTGAAATCGGCGAATTTGATCTTCACCACCGCCTTATGCACCGGCCTGGGCTCGTTCGCGCGCGCAAAGCGGCGGCGAAACTCCGCAACCAGCTCGGGAAGGGCCGCGCGACAGGCGTCCAGATCGGGAAGATCGCTTACATATGTCGTCTCCACCGAGAGCGACTTGCGGATGCGGTCGGGGCGCACCGGCCGCTCGTCGATGCCGCGGCACAGACTGTGCAGGCTGGCGCCGAAGCTGCCGAACGCCCGCGTCAGCTCGGCCAGGCTCCACGCGCGCAGATCGCCGCAGGTCTCCACGCCAAGCCGATGCAACTTCGCAGCGGTGACCTTGCCGACACCGAAGATCTTCTTCACCGGCAGCGCGGCAACGAAGGCATCCACGTCCTGCGGCCGCACCACGAACTGGCCGTCGGGCTTGTTCCAGTCGCTCGCCACCTTGGCGATGAACTTGTTCGGCGCGATCCCCGCCGACGCGGTGATGCCCACCTCCGCACGGATCCGGGCGCGAATCTCCTGCGCCATCAGCGTCGCCGAGCCCTGGCAACGCTCCACCCCGGTCACATCGAGGTAAGCCTCGTCCAGCGACAGAGGCTCGACCAGCGGCGTGTAATCGCGATAGATCGCAAGAATGCGGCGCGACGCCTCGCGATAGCGGGTGAAATCGGGCGGCAGCAGGATCAGCGGCGGGCACAGCTTCAACGCCCGCGCGGTCGACATCGCCGAATGCACACCGAAGGCGCGCGCCTCGTAGTTGCAGGTCGCGATCACACCACGCTCCTCCGCCCTTCCGCCGACCGCGAGCGGCTTGCCGGCAAGAGAGGGATCATCGCGCGTCTCGACCGCGGCGTAGAAGCAGTCGCAATCGCAGTGGATGATCTTGCGCATCGAAATCGGACGGAGCCTGAACGCGGACTCAGCGGAACAGCGCCGCAGGCAACGACGTAGCGACCGGCGTGCGGCGTGTTCGCAAAACAGGCGAGGACTGTCCGAGCGTAGCGAGTTCCGCAGCCAGTGGCGCGAACACCCCGCGCGCCGGTCGCGGCGAGCGGGCAAGACACTCCGTTCGGCCAGCCAGCAGAACAAAGCCCGCGCGAACGCGGGCCTTGGCTTCGCCCATCACGACGATCGCATCACTCGTACTGCGTCGCCCGCTTCACCCGGCGCTGACGCACGGCCTCGGCCAGCACGTCCATCACCACCACGCTGTCCTCCCAGCCGATGCAGGCGTCAGTGATGCTCTTGCCGTACTCCAGCTCCTTGCCCGGCATCAGGTCCTGGCGGCCCTCCTTCAGGTGCGACTCGACCATCACGCCGATGATCCGGTCGTCGCCGCCCGCCATCTGCACCGCCACGTCGCGTGCCACTTCGATCTGCAGACGATGCTGCTTGCGGCTGTTCGCATGCGAGAAATCGATCATCACCTTCGCCGGCACCCCACCCGCCGCCAGATCCTTGCACGCCGCCTCGACGCTCGCCGCATCGTAGTTGGTGCTCTTGCCGCCGCGCAGGATGGCGTGGCAATCCTCGTTGCCACGGGTCGACACGATCGCCGAATGCCCCGCCTTCGTCACCGACAGGAAGTGGTGCGGCGACTGCGCCGCCTTGATCGCATCCACCGCGATCTTCACATTGCCGTCGGTACCGTTCTTGAACCCCACCGGGCACGACAGCCCCGACGCCAGTTCGCGGTGCACCTGGCTCTCGGTCGTGCGCGCACCGATCGCCCCCCAGCTGATCAGGTCGGCGATGTACTGCGGCGTGATCATGTCGAGAAACTCGGTACCGGCCGGCAGGCCCAGCTCATTGACTTCCCACAGCAGCTTGCGCGCCAGCCGAACGCCCTCGTTGATGCGGAAGCTGTTGTCGAGGTAAGGATCGTTGATCAGCCCCTTCCAGCCCACCGTCGTGCGCGGCTTCTCGAAATACACCCGCATCACGATCAGCAGGTCTTCTTTGAGCCGGTCCGCCTCCACCTTGAGCTTGCGCGCGTAGTCCATGGCCGCGTCGGCATCGTGGATCGAGCAGGGTCCGATGACCACCAGCAGGCGGTCATCGGCGCCGTAAAGAATGCGGTGGATCGCCTGGCGCGCCGCAAAGGCCACCTCGGCCGACTTCGGCGTGGCCGGAAACTCGCGCAGAACGTGTGCGGGCGGCACCAGCTCCTTGATCTCCTTGATGCGGACGTCGTCGATATGAATCTTCATGGAGGCGGTCATGCGCAGACTCTGTGCTAAATCGAAAGTGAGTCCTGATTCTAGCCGAAGTCTCCGGATCGCTGCGCCGCCGCACGACGCAGGGAACTTTTTCACTGGGGACGGAATAAACCCCTTCCCTCCGCTGTTCACACGGTACCTTCACCCGACAGGAGACGCACCATGAACGCCAGAACCACGCTGCTCGCACCGGTCACCTTCGCAATCCTCGCCGCCTGCTCCAGCATGTCCGCCTATTCGGGCGCGCCGGCCATGGCCAAGGACGGCGTGCTGGTGAATCCCGCAGGCATGACGCTCTACACCTTCGACAAGGACCCGGCCGACGCCACCAAGAGCATGTGCAATGGCCCCTGCGCCACGAACTGGCCCCCGCTCGCCGCCGACAAGGGCGCTACCGCCAGCGGCGACTGGAAGCCGGTGAGCCGCGACGACGGCAGCATGCAGTGGGCCTACAAGGGCAAGCCGGTCTACCTCTGGATCAAGGACCAGAAGCCGGGCGACCGCAGCGGCGACGGCGTGAACGGCGTCTGGCGGCTCGCCAAGCCCTGAGGCCTGCGCCCGCACGGCATGCAAGCACAGCACGACCTGCTCGCCGAGATTCCCCGTCTGCGCCGCTATGCCCGGGCGCTGACGGGGGACCGCACGCGCGCCGACGATCTCGTGCAGGACACGCTGGAACGCGCGCTCGGGCGTTGGCGCCTGTGGCGCCCGGGCAATCTTCGCGCCTGGCTGATGACGATCATGCACAACCTGTTCGTGAATGAGCTGAGGGCGAATGCGCTCGTCGAATATCGCGACGATGCTGCACTGCCCGAGCATCCGGTTCGCTCAGCGCAGGCCGACAGCCTGGAACTGCGCGACCTCGAGCGCGCGCTGCAGAGTCTGCCAGCCGAGCAGCGAGAGGTGCTGCTGCTCGTCGGCCTGGAGGAACTCGCTTACGAGGAAGTCGCGCGCATCGTTGGCGTACCGATCGGCACCATCATGTCGCGGCTGTCGCGCGCACGCTCGCGCCTGCGCAGCCTGATGTCGGGCACCGAGCCGCGCCCGACGGCGGGCGCGGCTCACCTTCGAGTCGTGAAATGAGCATCAAGCCCCCTCCCTTCCCCCTGGAGGTCGTGCACGCCTGGGTCGACGACCGGCTCGACGAGGCTCGGCGCGCCGAGGTCGAAGCCTGGCTCGCCGCGAACCCCGAGCACGCTCGAGAACTCCGCGACTGGCGCCAACTCGACGTGCAGTTGCGCGCCGCCTATGCCCCGATCCTGCAGGAAGCCTTACCGGTGCGACTCCAGACTGCCGCGCAGCGCCGCCGCACGACATGGCGCATGGCGGCGGCAATAGGCTGGCTCGCGCTGGGCGGCCTGATCGGCGCGGCAGGCGGCTACCGCTACGCCACCCACGACGAAACATCGCATGCACCGATCCAGGCCACTACCGACTTCCCTCGTCGCGCCGCAATCGCCCACGCGGTGTTCACCCCGGAGCAGCGCCACCCGGTCGAAGTCGGCGCCGACCAGGAGGCACATCTCGTGGCCTGGCTGTCGAAGCGGCTCGGCACCGCGCTGCGCGTTCCCGATCTTCAGGCACGCGGCTATCACCTCGTCGGCGGCCGCCTGCTCGCAGCCGATGCGGGGCCCGGCGCCCAGTTCATGTACCAGAGCGAAAGCGGCGAACGCCTCACGCTCTACGTGACCTCGGGTCAAGGAGAGGACACGGGCACCGCCTTCCGCTACGCCGAGGAGCGGGACATCGCAGTGTTCTACTGGGTTGACGAGGGCTTCGCCTATGCGCTCGCGGGCAAGGCCGCGCGCGACGCGCTGCTCCCGGTTGCCGACGCGGTCTATCGACAGCTTGTGCGCTGAACTGAATCGCGCCGCGCACGTCAGAGCAGCACGACCACGGCGCGCAGCAGCCAGACGCTTGCCACGCAGATCGCAGTAAGTTTCCGGCGGTCTCGCGCGACCAATACTCACCCCCACCACGATTGCCTCATCATGCTGATCCTACGCACCCCTGAACTGCCCTCCTCCGAGATCACGCCGCGCGAACTGTTCGAAGGCCGTCGCCGCTTCCTGCGCGATGCGGGGCTGGTGCTTGCGGCGGGCGCTTTCGGCGGCCTCGCCTCCGCGCCCGCCACCGCCGCCAACGCCCGGCTTGCGCCACTGGCCGCGTCCCCGCTGAGCACCAACGAGGAGAAGACCAGCTACAAGTCGGTCACCACCTACAACAACTACTACGAGTTCGGCACCGACAAGGGCGACCCGGTCGACAACGCCGGCCGCCTGGTGACGCGCCCATGGACCGTCCGTGTCGAGGGCCTCGTCGGCAAGCCACGCACCTTCGACATCGACGAGCTGATGAAGCTCGCGCCGCTCGAGGAGCGCATCTACCGCATGCGCTGCGTGGAGGGCTGGTCGATGGTGATCCCCTGGGTCGGCTTTCCGCTCTCGGCGCTGCTCAAGCAGGTCGAACCACTGGGCAGCGCGAAGTTCGTCGAATTCGTCACCCTGTACGATCCCAAGGTGATGAGCCGCCTGCCGGTGCTGGACTGGCCCTACACCGAGGGGCTGCGACTCGATGAAGCGCTGCACCCCCTCACCCTTCTCACGCTCGGTCTTTACGGCGAAGTGCTGCCCAACCAGAATGGCGCCCCGGTTCGATTGGTGGTGCCGTGGAAGTACGGCTTCAAGAGCGCGAAATCCATCGTCACCATCCGCCTCACCGAAAAGCAGCCCGCCACCGCCTGGAACAAGGCAGCACGCCACGAATACGGCTTCTATTCGAACGTGAACCCGCAGGTGGACCATCCGCGCTGGAGCCAGGCCACCGAGCGGCGCATCGGCGAGTTCCGTAAACGGCCGACGCTGATGTTCAATGGCTACGCCGAGCAGGTCGCGAGCCTGTACCAGGGCATGGACCTGCGCGCCAACTTCTGAACCCCGACGACATGACGACGATGCTACACGCGCCGACCCGGACCCAACTGGCCGGGCTGAAGGCCGCCTTGTTCCTGCTTTGCCTGGTGCCCGCCGTCCGGCTGGTGCTGGGCTGGCAGGCTGACACGCTCGGCGCCAACCCCATTGAGACGATCACGCGTGCGAGCGGCGACTGGACATTGCGCTTTCTGCTGATCACGCTCTGCGTCACGCCCCTGCGCCGCCTGACCGGGCTCAACTGGCTGCTGCGGCTGCGCCGCATGCTCGGGCTCTTCGCCTACGCCTACGGCTGCGCGCACTTCATGACCTACCTGTGGCTGGACCAGTTCTTCGACTGGATGGCGATCGCGCACGACATCCTGAAGCGGCCCTTCATCACCGTGGGCTTCGCCGCGCTGGTGCTGATGACGCCGCTGGCGCTGACCTCCAACGCTTTCTCGATCCGCAAGCTCGGCGGCCGCAGATGGCAGGCCCTGCACCGCTCGGTGTATGGGATCGCCATCCTCGGCGTGGTGCATTTCTGGTGGCTGGTGAAGGCGGACGTGCGCGAACCGATGCTGTATGCGTTCGCGCTCGCTTGGCTGCTGATCGTGCGCGCCTGGTGGCGCGAAGTGGAGCGCCGCCGCCAGTTGGCGGCATCGCCCCCCGTGCCGGCCTTCAAAGGCAAGGTCATCCGCATCGTGCCGGCCGACAAGTGAGGCTCGCCGCCGTGGCGCATTGCCCCCGGGGTTCGACCCCGAGACGTCAGGCGGGCCGCGGCCGGACCGCACTCTTCGGACGGAAGGCCTTGATCACCGACTCGTCGGTCTCGACATAGGGCCCGCCGATGAGGTCGATGCAGTAGGGAATCGCCGCGAAGATGCCGACGTGGCGCACATTGCCGTCAACATCGCGCACCCCTTCCAGGGTTTCACGGATCGACTTCGGCTGCCCGGGCAGATTGACGATCAGGCTCTTTGCGCGGATGACCGCGACCTGTCGCGACAGGATGGCGGTCGGCACGAAGTTCAGGCTGATGCGCCGCATCTCCTCGCCGAAGCCGGGCATCTCCTTGTCGCCCACCGCCAGCGTCGCCTCGGGGGTGACGTCTCGCGGCGACGGGCCGGTGCCGCCGGTGGTGAGGATCAGCGCGCAGCCGGCCGTGTCAGCCAGCTCGATCAGGGTCTGCTCGATCAACGGGCGCTCGTCGGGAATCAGCCTGGCCTCGGCGCTCCACGGCGAGGTCAGCGCGCGTCCGAGCCACTCCCTCAGCGCCGGAATGCCCTGGTCCTCGTAGCGGCCATCGGATGCGCGGTCGCTGATCGACACCAGGCCGATCCTGATGTGTTCGCTCATGCCTTGTCCGCCTCGTCGCCCGCGGCGTCCTCGCCCAAGTCGTCATCCGTCTCGTGGTCGATCTCGTCGTCCTTCGCGCCGCCGTCCTCGAGTTCGCGCAGCACCCGGAAGATCTCGCGAAACGCCTTCGGCGGCTTGCCCGCATCGCGCTCCTTCAGGGCGTTGCGCCGCAGGGTGCGCAGGTACTGCAGGTCAGCTTCGGGCCACGTTGCGGCAATGGTGCCGATCACCTTCTCATCCTCGAGCAGGTCGACGCGCAGGCGCTCAAGGCGGTGCATTTTCGCCACCTCGGTGGCGGAATTGCCGTTGATGATGTCGAGCTGGGCCTGGATGGGCTCGGGGTCGATCTTGCGCATCAGCTTGCCGATGTACTGCATCTGGCGCCGGCGCGCCTCCATCTTGAAGCGCTGTGCGTCGCGAATGGCATCGTAGAGGCCATCGGGCAGCGGCATCTTCTTCAGCCGCTCGGGCGACAGCGCCACGAGCTGCTCGCCGAGGTCCTGCAGCGCGTGCATCTCGCGCTTGAGGCTGCTCTTGCTCGGCGGCTCGAACGGCTCGTCGGATTGGGCGGCGTGATGCGGGCCGGAATGGGGTCGATGGCGGGAATCGGAATGCATCGTTCGAGTGGAGTCCTGCGTGGTGGGAGGCTTGCGGGAACGCGGTAAGATTATAGCCCCTGCCCAATCCGCTCCCATCCATGTCCGCTCCAGGCTTTTCCTTCTCCCAGGCGCACTTGCGCGAAATCGCCACCGACATCCTGAAATACGCCAAAAAGCGCGGTGCGTCGGCCTGCTCCACCGACGTCTCCGAAGGCTTCGGCCAGTCGGTCGCGGTGCGCAAGGGTGAAGTCGACACCATCGAATACAACCGCGACAAGGGCGTCGGCGTGAGCGTGTATCTGGGCCAGCAGCGCGGCTACGCCAGCACCTCGGACTTTTCCAAGGCGGCGCTGAAGGCGACGGTGGACGCTGCGCTGTCGATCGCGCGCTTCACTGCCCCCGACCCTTGCGCCGGCCTTGCCGACGCCGCGCTGATGGCGCGGGACTGCCCCGACCTCGACCTCTTCCACCCCTGGGACATCGACGTCGACGACGCGATCGCGCTGGCGCGCCGCTGCGAGGAGGCGGCCTTCGCGGTGAGCCCGAAGATCACCAACTCCGAAGGAGCGAACACCTCGATCCAGCAGGCGCACTTCGTCTCGGCGAACAGCCACGGTTTCATCGGCGGCTATGCCAGCACGCGGCATGGGCTGTCGTGCTCGGTGATCGCCGGCGAGGGCGACGCCATGCAGCGCGAATACTGGTACGACTCACGCCGCGACGCTGCGGACCTGATGTCGGCCGAGGACATCGGCCGCGTCGCCGGCGAGCGCGCGGTTTCGCGCCTGGGAGCGAAGAAGATCCGCACCTGCGAGGTGCCGGTCATCTTCGAGGCGCCGCTGGCGGTGGCGCTGATCGGCAACTTCGTTCAGGCGGTGAGCGGCGGTTCGCTGTACCGGAAATCCAGCTTCCTGCTCGACAGCCTCGGCCAGCCGGTGTTCTCGCCCGTGATCAGCATTGCGGAACGTCCGCATCTGAAGAAGGCCTTCGGGTCGAGCCCTTTCGACAGCGACGGCGTGGCCACGCGGGACCGTGAAGTCGTCGTCGAGGGCGTGCTGCAGGGCTATTTCCTGTCGGCATACTCGGCGCGCAAGCTCGGCATGCAGACCACCGGAAACGCAGGCGGGTCGCACAATCTCAGGGTGAAGGCGGGCGACGAGAACCTCGCCGGGCTCATGCGCCGCATGGACCGCGGCCTGCTCGTCACCGAACTGCTGGGCCACGGGGTCAATTACGTCACTGGCGACTACTCGCGCGGCGCCGCCGGATTCTGGGTGGAAAAGGGGCGCATCAAGCATGCGGTCGAGGAAGTCACCATCGCCGGCAACCTGCGCGACATGTTCCGCGGCATCGTCGCCGTCGGCAATGACGCCCTGCCACGTGGAGCCAAGCATTGCGGCTCGCTGCTGATCGAGCGCATGAAGGTCGCCGGCCGCTGACCCCGCACGCACTCGCGCTTAGGGTTTTCCGTGGGTTCTGGTCAAGTTGCGACCCCTATAATCTTTTGCTGATGGTTTCATCACCCATACCTGTCAAGGAGACAATGTGGAACGTCGTTCATTTCTGATGAAGGCCGGCGCCGGCCTCGCCGCAGGCGCCGCCGTCGGTCTCGCCGCCTGCGGCAAGACCGAGCAAGCCGCAGCCCCCGCCGCTGCCCCTGCAGGCGCGCCCGCCGTCCACACCGGCCTGCCGGAGATCAAGTGGCGCATCACCTCCAGCTTCCCCAAGAGCCTCGACACGATCTACGGGGGTGCCGATACGCTCGCCAACCGTCTGCGCGAGATGACCGACGGCAAGTTCGACATCCGCGTCTTCCCCGCCGGTGAGATCGTCCCCGGCCTGCAGGCGCTGGACGCCGTGCAGCAGGGCACGGTCGAAGCCTGCCACACCTGCTCGTACTACTACGTCGGCAAGGACAAGACCTTCGGCTTCGGCACTTCAGTGCCCTTCGGCCTTAATGCCCGCCAGATGAACGCCTGGCTGCAGTTCGGCGGCGGTCAAGCGCTGCTCGACGAGTTCTACGCCAATTACAACATCCTGTCCTTCCCCGGCGGCAACACCGGTGTGCAGATGGGGGGCTGGTATCGCAAGCCCATCGCCTCACTGGAGGACGTCAAGGGCCTCAAGATCCGCATCGCCGGCCTGGGTGGCGAAGTGTTCGCCCGTATCGGCGCGATTCCGCAGCAGATCGCCGGCGGCGACATCTACCCCTCGCTGGAGAAGGGCACCATCGATGCGGCCGAGTGGGTTGGCCCCTACGACGACGAGAAGCTGGGCTTCTACAAGGTTGCACCCAACTACTACTACCCGGGCTGGTGGGAGCCGGGCCCGACGATCCACTTCTTCGTCAACAAGGCCGAATGGGACAAGCTGCCCAAGATCTATCAATCGGCCTTCAAGGCGGCAGCCCACGAGGCCAACGTCACCATGATGTCGTCCTACGACGACAAGAACCCGCAGGCGCTCGCCCGCCTGCTGTCCAATGGCGCCAAGCTGCATGCCTACCCGGATGACGTCATGAAGGCAGCGTACAAGGCGGCGTTCGAGTTCTATGGTGAGGAATCGGGCAGGAATCCGGCTTTTGCCAAGATCTTTGCCTCCTTCGACAAGTACCGGAAGACGCAGAACGCCTGGTTCAGCGTTGCCGAGGCGAGCATCGACCGCTTCGTCCAGTCGCAGCGCTGATTGCGCGTCAGCGACGACGAACCGCAGCCTTGGGGCTGCGGTTTTTTTATGTCGGTCGTCAATGGAACAGGGGCCTTCGCGGAGCGTGTCCGCAAGGCCCCTGCTTCATTTCAAGAGCTCAGCGCCCGGGGGCGCTGACGCGGGCCGCTACTTCTGACCCTGCAACTGCTGCAGCAGATCGGGCGCGCCACCGCTGTCGCTCGCCGCGCCGCCTTGCTGCAACTGCAGATCCAATTGCAGCTCGACCGGCTTGGTTGCGCCCTTGGCGCCCTCGTGCGACACCAGGTTCGGGAACAGGATGATCAACGCAACCATGATGATCTGGATGATCACGAAGGGCACCGCACCCCAGTAGATCTCTGTCGTCTTCACCTTCGGCGGCGCCACCGAGCGCAGGAAGAACAGCGCGAAGCCGAACGGCGGGTGCATGAACGAAGTCTGCATGTTGACCGCGAGCAGCACGCCGAACCAGACCAGGTCGATGCCCAGCTTGTCCGCCACCGGCGCCAGCAGCGGCACGATGATAAAGGCCAGTTCGAAGAAGTCGAGGAAGAAGGCCAGCACGAACACCAGGATGTTCACTGCGATCAGGAAGCCCGTCTGCCCGCCCGGCATCGAGATCAGCAGGTGCTCGACCCACAGGTCGCCATTGACGCCACGGAAGGTCAGGCCGAACACGGTGGAACCGATCAGGATGAAGACCACGAAGCACGACAGCTTGGTGGTGGAATCCATCGCCTGGGTGAGCAGAGACAGCGACAGGCGTTTGCGCGAGACGGCCATCAACACCGCCCCCACCGCGCCCATCGCCCCGCCCTCGGTCGGAGTGGCGACACCGATGAAGATCGTGCCGAGCACAAGGAAGATCAGGCCGAGCGGCGGGATCAGCACGAAGGTGACGCGTTCGGCCATCCTCGACAGCAGGCCCATGCCTGTGACCCGATTGACGACCGACGCGAAGAATGCCACGCCGATCGCGACCAGCGCGCTGATGACGATGACCTCATCACGCGCCTTGCCCTCGCCATACCAGCCGGCGAACAGCCAGGCGGCGCCGACCGACAGCAGGAACAGGAGGCCAAGCGACTTCAGCCCGCTGGCCCCGTCGTCCTCCCGGATCGTGCGCGCCTCGGGCGGCATGGCCGGCGCGGCTTTCGGATAGACGATGGTCACGAGCAGGACATAGCCCACGTACAGTCCGGTCAGCACCAGGCCAGGAAGAATGGCCCCCTGATACATGTCGCCGACCGAGCGCCCCAGCTGGTCGGCCAGCACGATCAGCACCAGCGACGGCGGAATGATCTGCGCCAGCGTGCCCGAGGCCGCGATCACGCCCGCGGCCAGCCGGTGGTCGTAGCCGTAGCGCATCATGATCGGCAGCGAGATGAGGCCCATCGAGATCACCGACGCCGCCACCACGCCGGTCGTCGCCGCCAGCAGCGCACCGACGAAGATGACTGCGTAGGCCAGGCCGCCCCGGATCGGGCCGAAGAGCTGGCCGATCGTATCGAGCAGATCCTCCGCCATGCCCGATCGCTCCAGGATCAGCCCCATGAAGGTGAAGAAGGGAATCGCCAGCAGCGTGTCGTTGGCCATGATGCCGAAGATGCGCTCGGGCAATGCCTGGAACAGCGCCGGGCTGAGCAGGCCGAGTTCGATGCCGATGAGGCCGAAGACGATGCCGTTGGCAGCGAGCGCGAAGGCGACCGGAAAGCCCATCAGCAGAAAGAAGACCAGCGCCGCGAACATCAGCGGCGCCATGTTGTCGATCAGGAACTGCGTCATTTCGCGCCTCCCTGCGCCTGCGCCTTGATCGCGGCAGCCAGTTCTTCTTCGGCGGACGGCCCCCTGCGCCGGTCGAGCGGGTTCGGGATGAGGCCCATCAGAAAAGCGACGCGCTTGATCAGCTCGGAGATCCCTTGCAGGAACAGCAAAGCCAGGCCGACCGGCAACAGCAGCTTGACGGGCCAACGGATGAGGCCGCCGGCATTGGCCGACATCTCGCCGGAGTTGAACGAGAGCATGAAGGGTGCCCACGACAGCCACAGCACCAGACCGACCATGGGCATCAGGAAGAAGACGATGCCCAGGATGTCCACGACGTTCTGCCCCTTGGGCGACAGGTGGCTGGTCACCACGTCGATCCGCACGTGCTCGTTGCGCAGGAAGGTATAGCCGGCGGCGAGCATGAAGATCGCTGCGAACAGATACCATTGGATCTCGAGCAAGGCGTTCGAACTTGTGTTAAACAACTTCCGGACGAGCGCGTTGCCGGCGCTGATCACGACCGCGATCAACACCAGCCAAAGCACCGACCGCCCAACCCTTTCGTTGATCCAGTCGATCAACCGCGAGAGGCTCAGCAATATGGACACGAAGGTCTCCTGGGAATAGTTTTCTGTTCCGGCAGTGCGGGCAAGCGACCAGGATGTGCGCAAGACGCTGTTCGGTCCGCGCGACGCCGCAAGCCGCAGGATTATTGCATGCTGGGGCAAGGCACCAACCTAGGGTGATTACGTATCGATGGAAAGACCGCACTCCCACCACGCGCAGCTTGCCTGCCGCATCTGCCTCGTCCGCCACGGCGAAACCGACTGGAATGTCGCACGCCGGCTGCAGGGCCATCTGGACATACCTTTGAACGAGAACGGGATGGCGCAGGCGGCCAGCACCGCGCGCCACCTCGAATCGCTGCACTTTGACGCCGCTTACAGCAGCGACCTGCAGCGCGCCTGGCTGACTGCCACCGCGATTGCCGCGCAACGCCCGCATGCGGTGCAGTCGGAGCCGCGTCTGCGCGAGCGTCATTACGGGATCTTCCAGGGGTTGACCTACGATGAAGCAATGGCGCGCCATCCGGAGGCTTATGCACGCTTCAAGGCTCGGGATCTTGCGCAGCCGATTCCCGGAGACGGCGAATCCCTGGTCGGCTTCGCCGATCGCGTGACCGCGGCGCTGACGCAGATCGCGCAGCGTCATCCCGGCGAACAGGTGCTGGTGGTCACACATGGCGGCGTCCTCGACATTGCCCACCGCCTTGCCGCCGCCAAGGCGCTCGAGGCGCCGCGCGATTTCACCATACCCAATGCGGCGTTGAACTGGATCGCGCTCGAAGGCGGACGCTGGCGCTTGATCGCCTGGGGCGACGAAAGCCACCTCGTCGCAGCGCTCGACGAGCTGCCCGGCACCTGAGCATCAGCCACCCGCGCCGAACCCGCGCAACGGCAGCCGCTGGCGCACGCATGGTAATATCGCGCGTCGAAATCACTCCTTTTCAGAGTCCGCTCCATGTTCTCCTCGCAAGACACGCTCGCCAAGGTTGATCCCGAACTGTGGACCGCCATCAAGGCGGAAAACCGCCGCCAGGAAGATCACATCGAACTGATCGCCTCGGAAAACTACGTCTCCCACGCGGTGATGGAAGCCCAGGGCTCGCAGCTCACCAACAAGTACGCTGAAGGCTATCCGGGCAAGCGTTACTACGGCGGCTGCGAACACGTGGACGTTGCCGAACAGCTCGCGATCGACCGGCTCAAGAAGCTGTTCGGCGCAGAAGCTGCGAATGTGCAGCCTAACTCGGGCTCGCAGGCGAACCAGGCCGTGCTGATGGCGTTCGCCAAGCCGGGCGACACCATCATGGGCATGAGCCTCGCCGAAGGCGGCCACCTGACTCACGGCATGCCGCTGAACATGTCCGGCAAGTGGTTCAACGTCGTCGCCTACGGCCTCAACGCGAAGGAAGAGATCGACTACGACGCGATGGAAGCGCTGGCGCGCCAGCACAAGCCGCGCATCATCATTGCCGGAGCATCGGCCTACGCGCTGCGCATCGACTTTGAACGCTTCGCCCGGATCGCCCGGGAAATCGGCGCGATCTTCTGGGTGGACATGGCGCACTACGCCGGCCTCATTGCCGCGGGCTTCTACCCCAACCCGGTGCCGCACGCCGACGTCGTTACCTCGACCACGCACAAGACGCTGCGCGGTCCGCGCGGCGGCATCATCCTGATGAAGGCCGAGCACGAGAAGGCGATCAACTCGGCGATCTTCCCCGGCCTGCAGGGTGGCCCCCTGATGCACGTGATCGCGGCCAAGGCGGTGGCATTCAAGGAGGCGGCCACCCCCGCCTTCCGCAACTACCAGGAACAAGTCATCGCCAACGCCCGCGTGATGGCGCGCGTGCTGGGCGAGGAGCGCGGGCTGCGCATCATCTCCGGCCGCACCGAAAGCCACGTCTTCCTGGTCGACCTGCGCCAGAAGAACATCACCGGCAAGGCCGCGGAGGCAGTGCTGGGAAGCGCCCACATCACGGTCAACAAGAACGCCATCCCGAACGACCCGGAGAAGCCCTTCGTCACCTCGGGCATCCGCATCGGTTCGCCGGCGATGACCACCCGTGGCTTCACCGAACTCGAGGCCGAGCAGATTGCCCACCTCATCGCCGACGTGCTGGATGCGCCCAGCGACGAGGCCGTGCTCGCGCGCGTGCGCGCCGACGTGGCGGCCCTCTGCACCCGTTTCCCGGTGTACGGCAAATAAGTATGGAGACGGGCGGGGCACGAGGCCGGCGCGAGCGCATGCGTGTGCGCCCTCCCCTCGCCGCCCGCCACCGCGCTGAGCGATGAAGTGCCCCTTCTGCGGTGACGAGAACACCCAAGTCACCGATACCCGCGAGAACGAGGACGGCGACGTCGTGCGCCGCCGCCGTCGCTGCGTGAAGTGCGACAAGCGCTTCACCACCTACGAGCGGATCGACCTCAAGATGCCTCACATCGTGAAGCGCAACGGTGTCCGCACCGACTTCGATCACGACAAGCTCACCGGGAGCATGAAGCTGGCGCTGCGCAAGCGCCCGGTCACCATCGAGGCGCTCGAGGCCGCGGTCGACCGCATCGAGGCGCGCTTGCTGTCGCTGGGCGAAACGGAGGTGTCGAGCGAGAAGATCGGCGAGCTTGTGATGAAGGAGCTCAAGAAGCTCGACAAGGTCGCCTACATCCGCTTCGCCTCGGTCTATCGGAACTTTGCCGACGTCGATGAATTCTCCGAGCTGATCCGCGAGGTGCAGACGCGACCGAAGCGGGGCCGGCCCTCGCATTCTTCCGGCACCGATCCGGACAATGACCTTTTCCGCAGCTGACCATGCCGCCATGGCGCGCGCACTTGCGCTCGCTGCCAAGGGGCTAGAGAGCACGTCGCCCAATCCGCGCGTCGGCTGCGTCCTGGTCAAGGACGGCCGGATCGTCGGCGAAGGCTGGCATCAGCGAGCAGGCGAGCCGCATGCCGAAGTGCACGCGCTGCGCATGGCGCGTCACGCGGCGCTGGGCGCAACTGCCTACGTTACCCTGGAGCCCTGCTCCCATTTCGGTCGCACACCACCGTGCGCCGATGCCCTCATCGAAGCCGGTGTCGCGCGCGTGGTCGCCGCGACCGAGGACCCCAATCCGCTCGTCGCAGGCCGCGGTCTCGCCCGCCTGCGCGCTGCCGGCATCGTCGCCGAGCACGGTCTGATGCAGACCGCCGCGCACGAGCTGAACATCGGCTTCATGGCCCGCATGACCCGTGGCCGTCCCTGGCTGCGCATGAAGTCGGCGAGCACGCTGGACGGCAAGACTGCGCTCAACAATGGCACCAGCCAGTGGATCACCGGTGCAGCGGCCCGCCGCGACGGCCACCGCTGGCGCGCCCGCGCCTGTGCGATCCTCACCGGCATCGGCACCGTGCGCGAGGACGACCCTGAACTGACGGTGCGCGCGGTGCCGTGCGAACGTCAGCCCCTGCGCGTCCTGGTGGATGCGAAGCTCGACGTCTCTCCACGGGCGCGCATTCTGCACGGCGCCCCCATCCTGATCGCGACCGCCAGCGACGACGGCGCACGCATCCGCGCACTCGAGGCGGATGGCCATCAGGTGGTGGCACTGCCCAATGCGGTCGGGAAGGTCCATCTGCTGGGACTGATGCAGGAGTTGGCTGCACGCGGACTGAACGAGATCCACGCCGAGGCGGGTCTGAAGCTCAATGGATCCCTGCTGCGCGAAGGCTGCGTCGACGAGTTGCTGATGTATGTCGCCCCGGTCCTCGTCGGCGACCTGGCGCAAGGGCTGTTCCGGCTACCCGAACTCGAAAGTCTCGACGGCGCGATGCGCCTGCACATTCACGATGTGCGCAGCATCGGCGAAGACTTGCGGATCATTGCGCGCCCGATCACGCACGGCGCTGAGCGCTAGGCTTCGAGGACCGGCCCCAGGGACGTCTCACCCCCACTGTATTCAGTCGGACTCGACGCCTTACCGGGCGCCGCTGCCGCACACCTCGCAACCCGGATCCTTGCCGAACGACACGCTGCGCCACTCCATGGCCAGCCCGTCGAGCAGCAGCAACCGACCGGCGAGCGGCGTGCCGCAACCGACGATGAGCTTCAGCGCTTCAGCCGCCTGCGTCGCGCCGATGATGCCGACCAGGGGCGCAAAGACGCCCATCACCGCGCAGCGCACTTCCTCGACGTCGTCGCCCTCCGGAAACAGGCAGTGGTAGCAGGCACTTGCCGGCGATCGCAGATCGAACACCGAAACCTGGCCATCGAAGCGGATCGCCGCGCCGGACACCAGCGGCTTGCGATGCCGGAAGCAGGCGCGATTGATCGCGTGACGGGTAGCGAAATTGTCCGAGCAATCGAGCACCACGTCCGCCGCCGCTACCTGGGCGAGCAAGCCCTCGCCCTCGAGCCGGTGGGGAACGCACTCGACGCGGCATAGCGGATTCAGGCGCCGCAAGGTCTCGCGGCCCGACTCGACCTTCAGCTGACCGACCGTCTCGGCCGAATGGAGAATCTGACGCTGCAGGTTGGTCAGATCGACGGTGTCGTGGTCCGCGAGCACCAGCGTGCCAACACCTGCGGCCGCAAGGTACATCGCCGCCGGTGAGCCGAGCCCCCCGGCACCGACCACCAGAACGCGTGCCGCGAGGATCGCCTCCTGGCCCGGCACGTCGATCTCGGGCAGCAGGATATGGCGGCTGTAGCGCAGCAGTTGGTCGTCGTTCATCGCATGGCACGCAGTCGGAGTGCTCGTTCCTTACTTGTACTCGCGCAACTCCAGCGGCGTGTCGTCGTGATCGCCATGCGCGTGATGGTTCCAAGCCTGGATGTACACTTCGTTCGACTGCTTGATCAGGCGCTCCGGCGAGACCAGGTTGTGGCGCTGGGTTTCCTCGGTGAAGTACACGAGCGCGCGAATGAGCTTCATGTAGAGCGTGTTGTCGAGCGCAAAGCCGGCCTCACGCAGCGCGTCCTCGAGCACCTCCAGCGAGTAGTCGAGAACCGAGTAGCGCACGATCAGACAGAGCGCCCGCTCGGTGCGCTCCACCTGCAGCCCCTTCAGCATGCGCAAGGCCTGCCAGGCGCGATCGACTTGCCCCGGGGGCAGGGCCTTGAAACGCAACTCGCGCTGCTTGAACAGCCCTGATCCGCGCGCAGGATGCTCATGATGCCTGCCGGCCAGCTTGTAGGCGGTTTCCCGACGCATCACGAGTCTCCGGAGTCGTTATTTGTTTTTATTCTGGACGATCTGCAGACCCTTGAGAAGATTGATCGCCTGGTCCAGCTGCCGGTCATCCTTGCCCGCCAGCTCGAAGCGCGGCGTCTCCGCAGCCTCCTCGTCGGCCGTCGTCGGCGCCTTGCCCTTCTGCTCTGCATTGCGCTCGGCGTTCGGATCCTTGTCGTTGCCAAGGTGGCGCTGCAGGTCCGCCTCGCGTACGCGCTTGCTCGAGCCGTTGGCGGTGTCCTCGACGACGATGTCGGGCTCGATTCCCTTGGCCTGGATCGATCTTCCGCTCGGCGTGTAGTAGCGCGCGGTGGTGAGCTTGATCGCGGTGTTGTTGTTGAGCGGCAGGATGGTCTGCACCGAACCCTTGCCGAAGGTCTGCGTGCCCATCACCACCGCGCGCTTGTGGTCCTGCAGCGCGCCAGCGACGATCTCGGACGCCGATGCCGAACCGCCATTGACCAGCACCACCATCGGCAGATCTCGTGCCGAAGCGGGCAGGTTGCGCAGGAAATCGTCACGCGTGCCGCGCAGGTAGTCATCCGGCGTGGCCCGATACTCGCGCTTGGCGTCCTCGGTGCGGCCATCGGTCGACACGACCAGCGTGTTCGCCGGCAGGAAGGCCGCTGCCACGCCCACCGCGCCATGCAGCAGGCCGCCTGGGTCGTTGCGCAAGTCGAGCACCATGCCTTTCAGTTCCCCACCCTTGGCGAGCTTGTCCAGATGCTGCACCAGCGAGGCGGCAGTGTTCTCCTGGAACTGGGCGATGCGCACGTAGCCGTAGCCGGGCTCGACCACCTTGGACTTCACGCTCTGGACCTTGATGACCTCGCGCGTCAGCGTGATCACGATGGGACGGGCCTCGCCCTTGCGCATGATGGTGAGCGTGATGTCGGTCTTCGGCTTGCCGCGCATGCGCTTGACCGCGTCGTTCAGACTCATGCCCTTGACCGGAGTGTCGTCGAGCTTGACGATCAGATCGCCGGTCTTGACCCCGGCGCGATAGGCCGGCGTATCCTCGATCGGCGACACCACCTTGACGAAACCGTCTTCCATGCCGACTTCGATGCCAAGGCCGCCAAACTCGCCCTGGGTGCCCACCTGCAGGTCTTTGAACGCCTCAGCGTCGAGATAGGCCGAATGCGGGTCGAGCCCGGAGAGCATGCCGCTGATCGCGTCGGTGATGAGCTTCTTGTCCTCGACCGGCTCGACGTAACCCTGTTTGATCGCATTGAACACGTCGGCGAACGCGCGCAATTCCTCCACCGGTAGCGGCGCGAGCGCCACCTTGTCGGCATTCGCGGAGAAATTGAGGCTGATCATCACGCCGGCGAACACACCGGTCATGACGAGGCCGAACTGTTTCAGCTTGCTGCGCATGAGAACTCCGTTGGAGATGAAGCTTTCGCGATCGCTCGCACCACCCGAATCTATTTGAGCCTGACCCACTGCATCGGGTCGAGCGGCCGGCCCTGATGGCGGATCTCGAAGTATAAACCCGAATCCGCGACCCCTCCGCCGGCGCCCACGCTGGCGATGACGTCCCCGCCGCGCACCGCCGCTCCGACCTCTTTCAGCAAGGCGTCATTGTTACCGTACACCGACAGATAGTCACTGCCATGATCGATGATCAGCAGGTTTCCGTACCCGCGCAGCCAGTCGGAAAACACCACTTCGCCACCGGCAACCGCACGAACGTCCGCACCGTTGGCGGCGCGAATGAATACGCCCTTCCAGGTGGTGCCACCTTCCGCCCTTTGAGCACCGAACCGTCCGATGAGTTCGCCCCGGACCGGAAAATGCAGTTGGCCGCGCAACTGTCCGAAACTCACCCCGGTCGGCGTTGGCCCCGGGGTGCGCGCGACTTCGGCCACCACCGGCTCGGCGCGCCGCGGCGGCTCGGGCGCGGGCCTGGGCGGGGGAGCGTCGATCTCGCCCGAGCGCGCCTGCGCG
>JAFLDS010000007.1 GCA_017302295.1 Thauera sp.
TTTACCACAATCACACAACAACACTTCTCCACCACTTTGGCTCCGCGCAACACCCCACGCGCCGAGCAACAAGTCACAGTCTGACGACCATAGCGTCTTGGTACCACCCCTTCCCATCCCGAACAGGGCCGTGAAACAAGACCGCGCCGATGATAGTGAGGTCCGCCCTCGTGAAAGTAGGTCATCGTCAGACTAACTACACCACAAACGCCCGAATACGATAAAACGTGTCCGGGCGTTTGCGCTTTGCGTTGCGTAAACGCGTGACGCATACCGCCGCCATTGGGCAGAATGAGGGCTGAGCACGATTCGCCAACACTTCGCCCCATGCGCGAACTCCGGTCCTGCATCCCATGCAAAGCGTCCAAACTCCCATCCAATACCGCGTCCGTGCGCATCGTCCGGAAGCACATCTCTTCGAACTGACCTGCACTGTTCCTGCGCCAGATCCGCGCGGGCAGATCTTTCGGCTGCCTGTCTGGATTCCCGGTAGCTACATGATTCGCGAGTTCGCACGCAACATCGTCTCCCTTCGCGCGATGTCCGGAGATATGTCTCTTGCGGTCGAGAAGCTGGACAAGCACAGCTGGCGGGTACATGGCGGAGTCGCGGACCAGCCGATGACCCTGAGCTATGAGGTCTACGCATGGGATCTTTCCGTACGCGCTGCGCACCTCGATGTGAGCCACGGATTTTTCAACGGATCGAGTGTCTTCCTTGCGGTGGAGGGGCAGACCGGGAGCCCCTGCGTCGTCGACATCGAACGTCCCGAAGGCGCTGCGTACCGTGACTGGCAAGTGGTCACCTCGCTTCCACGCGTGCCCAGGGGAGTGGGTGCGGCTCGCCCGTACGGATTTGGTCTGTATCAGGCGAACAGCTATGACGAACTGATTGACCATCCCGTCGAGATGGGGCGCTTTACTCTAGTTCATTTCCATGCCGCAGGCGTGCGTCACGATGTTGCGGTGACGGGGCGTCACGATTGTGACACCGAGCGACTCGTTGCGGATCTGCAGCGCGTCTGTGAGTGGCAGATCGCGCTGTTCGGCGGGCCTGCGCCGGTGGATTACTATGCTTTTCTCGTCATGGTGGTCGGAGATGGCTATGGTGGCCTGGAGCATCGCGCCTCGACGGCGCTGATCGCCAGTCGCGGAGATCTGCCTTGGCGCGGCATGCAGGGGATGCCCGATGGATACAAGGCTTTCCTCGGACTGTGCAGTCACGAGTATTTCCATACCTGGAACGTCAAGCGGATCAAGCCGGCTGCCTTTTCACCATACGATCTGAGCTGCGAAAACTACACTCGCCTGCTCTGGGCATTCGAAGGTTTTACCTCCTATTACGACGATCTTGCCTTGGTACGGTCGGGCGTCATCGCACTTGAGGACTACCTCGGCTTGCTCGGCAAGACGATCTCGAACGTGCTGCGAACGCCGGGGCGGCTCCGGCAGAGCGTGGCCGAGTCTTCGTTCGATGCGTGGATCAAGTATTACCGGCAGGACGAGAATTCGCCCAATGCGATCGTGAGCTACTACGCGAAGGGAGCCCTGATCGCGCTGGCGCTGGATCTTCAGATGCGGTCCGCAACCGAGAGTCGCCTGTCGCTGGACGACGTGATGCGCTTTCTCTGGCAGCGCTACGGACAGACCGGGCTGGGTGTTCCCGAGGATGGAATCTTTTTGGCGGTGGCGGAGGTGGCGACCATGGGCGGCGAGCGCACGCTGGGGGGGCGGTTATCGCGTTGGTTGCGCAAGGCCGTCGAAGGGACTGAGGACCTTCCGCTCGAGCGCTGGTTGAAGTCGTTCGGGATCAACTGGCGGGTGGACGCGGTGGGCAAGGCGACAACGCTGGGTGCAAAGGTCGCTGCAACGGGGGCAGAGGTCAAACTGGTCAACGTGTTCGACGACGGGCCGGCGCAGCGCGCCGGTCTTTCGGCCGGTGACGTGCTAGTTGCGATGGACGGCTTGCGTGTGACTGGCGCCGGCCTCGACGGCCTGCTTGCGCGGCGCAAGCCAGGCGAACGTGTCGAAGTTCATGCATTTCGTCGGGATGAGCTGATGCGCTACGACGTCGAACTGGGTGAACCAGAGGCCGATACGGTGACCCTTGGCCTTGTCGGCAAGCCTACGGCGCTCGCTGCGATGAGGCGTCGCGGGTGGCTGGGCGGCTGAGCAGCGGCCGATCAGGTGACTGCGCCGCCAGTTTGCTGCGCCCCACCGTGCGCAGTAGTGTGCCGAAGAGCAGGGTGGCAACGACGGTCGCTACGACGCAGGCTTCCCAGAAGCCTGCCACGGATGGCGCCCCTTCGCGGAAGGGGGCATGAAAACTCAGCCAGTAGCCGCCGCTCAGGCCGATCCCCCAGAAGCAGAACGTGTGCAGCACCATCGGGAGCAGGGTGACCTTGTAACCTCGCAGAGCATGTGCCGCCACCGTCTGCAGACCGTCGAAAGCCTGGTACAGGCAGAGGTAGAGCACGAGCCCGAGAGCGACCGCACGCACCGCGGGGTCGTTGGTAGAGTAGGCAAGCAGCGGCTCGCGGATCAGCCAAAGCAGGCAGCCGATGACGATCGCAAAGGTTGCGGTAAGCCGCAGTCCGACCGCCGCGGTAGCCTGGGCGCGCTTCCAGTCGTGCGCGCCTGCGGCCTGGCCGACGAGCACGAGGGTCGAGATCGACAGTGCTAGCGGCAGCATGTAGATCAGCCCGGTCAGGTTGGCGATCACGCGGTGTCCGGCAACCGTTTCCGCTCCAAGCCGGGCGGCGAAGATGGCGATCAGGGTGAAGGAGGTGATGTCGATGAAGGTGGATAGACCCATCGGCACGCCTAGGCGCAGCAATCCAGCTATCGGGCGCAGGCGCGGTCCCCGCCAGTCGCTGAAGATGCGATAGCTGCGGTAGGCACCGTTGCGCGCGAGATGGAGCGCGCCACAGGAGAGCGCCAGCCAGCTCACGATGGCGGTGGAGACGCCGCAACCCCTGCCTCCGAGTTCCGGCAGGCCAAACTTGCCGTTGGTCAGTGCCCAGGCCAGCGGAATGTGCGTGCAGGTCGTGACCGCACTGATCGCCATGAGGACACGGGGCCGCCCCACCGCGTTGCTGAAGGCGTAGTAGGTCCGGTACAGCAGCACGGCCGGCACCGCGAAGGCGATGGCGCTGAGATAGGCGCTGGCCTTGCTGGCGACGTCTTCCGGTACCTCAGCGAGTTTTAGCAAGGGAGCCGGGAAGGCGAGCAGCAGTGTGCCGGGAATTGCGAGCAGCAGGGCCAGCCAGAAGCCCTGTTGCAGAGCAGGTCCGATCTCATGCGCGCGGCCGGCTCCGTAGTGGTGCGCCACGGTCGGTGCAACCGCCTGCAGGGTGCCGGTCAGCAGCATGATCACTGAAATGTAGAAGCTGCTGCCGATGGCGATTCCGGCAAGATCTGCCGTTCCGTAACGACCCGCGATGATGGTGTCGGCGATCATCATGCCCATGGACAGGATCTGGGCGATCAGAACCGGCCAGGCGTGATGTAGCAGCTGGCGCGTGATCACGCCGGCTGCGGGAGGCCGTGCGGCGTCGTTTGCTGGCTGGAGGGTCAATTCGAAATGGCGCCTGGGCAGAGCTTGCCGCGCCAGTAGCGCCATGCAAGAAAGGCGAAGAGTCCTGCCATGATCAGCCAGAAACCGAGCCCCTGCCAGAACGCAATCGGGTCGGTTGCGAGGAAATAGTCGCGGGGCGGTCGAACGAAATGGATGCGTCCTTCGAGAAGCGCTCGCACGGCCAGCGCGATCATTGCGACCGCAGGGGCGAACCAGGTGATCAGTCCGCCGGCAATGATCAGCTTGTCCAGCATCGGGGTGGTGCGCGAGCGCGGCTGGTAAACGCTTTCGACGCCGTGCCAGAGTGTCAGGATGAAACCGACGACAATCGCGAGGGGAAGAACGGCAAGCCCTGCGCCGAGCAGCGTCGCTGCGAGCATGAATCGGGCGCCGGAGAGGGGCTCGACATGGGCCCACAGGCTGGGCAGCGAGCTGAAGAGCCAGTAGGTCAGGGGGACTGAGAGCACGAAGAGCATGAACGCGGCACCGGCGCGGCGTCGTGTTCGGTCTCCTGGGAGTGCGGAGCTTGGGAGGAAGGAGGGCATGGTATTGGAGCGGGAGAGTGAGGCGATCGACTTTCGAGGCGAGAGTCTACTATGTAGCAGGCCGGGCATCCGGTGGCGCCTGATCTGGCGGCTGGCGGGGACGAACGTCATTCAAGCGAAATAGCCATGGACATACCACGCTCCCGGATGTGCCAGATCGTGAAACACCCACCACAAGGCCCGGCCGGGGCCGCGGGCGAGATAGTAGTCGCGCGCGATGTCTGTCTGGTCCCACCAGCCGCCCTGCAGGCGTTCGGGGCCATCCAGCAGCGCAATGTCGTGCGGATCGAGTGCCCTTGGCTGGGGCAGCAGCCACAAGGGGCGGTGCGCAGGGGCATGTGGTGGTGAGCGTCGCGCTGCGCGGCTGGCAAGCTCCAGGCTGGAGGGGTGGCCTGTGGTCGCGGCCTCGGGGCGATGATCGCTGGCGGCGTCGAGCAGGTGGACGGAGTCGGCACCAAGACGGGCGCGCAACCGATCCAGCAGCAGGATGGCGTCGTCACGTACCTGACCGGGGTTGCCGAACAGATCGTCGGGCTTGGGGGCAAACAGCACTGGTGCGTCTGCGGTCAGCCTCAACTCCTCGACGGGGGCGTTCAGTTCGAGCCGGCTCAGGCGTTCGCGGGCGAGCAGCAGAAAACGGTTTTCTTCACGGTTGGGGGTGCCGCTGACGATATTGACGGCAGTCGGGGGAGTCCGCTCGTGCAGCAGCTCGAGGCAGCAGCGATCCACCGCGGCATGTCGGGCAGCCAGCCATGCGGCCAGGCCGGCGAACAGACGGCGTGCAGCAAACAGCAGAGGCTCGGTATGGCTTACCGGGGCAGGCAGGGCGATCCGGTGCGCGTACAGCGGTGGCGGTACGAACCACGATTGCAGATCGGGGGCCTCTCCCCGCGCCCGCGTCAGCACGTCCACGACGGCGCTTGCCTGTCGACGTGCCAGGCCGGCACGCGGCAGATGGGATAGATCCCCCAGGGTGCGCATGCCGATGCCGGCCAGCAGTTCGAGTGTGGATGCACCGATCTCGGTACCGTCGGCGAGCAGCTCGAGGGGGAGCGCGGCGAGACGGCCTTGCCAGTCGTCGAGAGAGGCGTACGACGGCAATGGTTGCTGGCTTGCGTGCGCAAACCAGCGCGCAGCAAGCGGCGTGGGCGCGATGGCGATGCGGGCCTGAAGCCCGAGACGATCGATGCCGTCGTGCATGGACACGACTATGGCATCGATGCCACCGAACAGCTTCAGGCTGGCTTCGATCTCGATCAGTACCGCATCGGGCGGAGAGAGGCTGACACGGGGACTGAAGGCGCTTGCCCAACTGGCGACCTCGGCGAGGGCTTCGGCCTCGAGTGCCGGTGCGCGTGCCCGAAGCTGCAGGGCGGGTGCAACGGCGAGCGCTGCAGCCACGCTCTGTCCGGCCGCGACGCCCTGGGCGCGAGCCTGCGGGCTGGCGGCAATGATCTGCGGTCGTGGATGCCCGAGCGTGATCGCCAGCGGGGTATCGACGATTCCGCGGGTGAAAACCTGCAAGGGCAGGTCCGGCAGCAGCAGTGCGAGCCACAGCATGGTTTCAGCGAACGAGCGCCAATGTTGTGGGAGCGGGGGGAGGTGCTTCCACTGCCAACTGCAGGCTTGACGGTGGGTTGCATTCCGCATCGGCCGTGTTGTCCGTCGCCAGTCCGGCATGAGCAGGAAGCTTGTGGAGGGGCAGATGCAGTGCCTTGGCTGCAGGAGGGCCGCGACGCTTCAGGATGGTGATCTGCTGGGCCGCGCTGCCTCCCTCGAGGATCAGGCGCAATGGTGCGGGAGAGGACTGCAATGCTGCCGCACGTGGCCGGAACAGGAACAGCGGCGTGCTTGCGTCTTCGGCAGCCAGTTGGAGCCGGCGCAGGCCGGCGGTGTCGATGTGCTGCGGCCAGGCGAGCACTGCGGTGCAGGCGCCGGAGCTCACTGCCTGGCGTGCTGCCCACAGGATCTCCTTTTCGGCCGGCCGGATCAGCAACAGCCTAGAGAGTGGAATCCCCGCTGCGACAAGGGCCGGGGCATAGGGCAGGAAGGGCGGTGAGATCCACGCCAGCCAGCGCTCGGGCGGGGTCGTGCACAGCACGGGCAGCAGCAGCGAAAGCTCGCCGATGCCGGGGCGGTCAACCAGCAGTTCGATCAGCGCGTTAGCCGGCCAGCCGCCTCCCGGCAGTTCGGCGTCCAAGGCGGCGAAGCCGCTGGGGAGCACCGGGCCGCTGCCGTGTGCCAGCTGGCTGGCGTGCCATACCGCCCCTGCCGGCAGCGTCGCGAGTGCACTGCGGATGGCCGGTGTAGAGGAAAGGACGTTGACTGCGGCTCCCATGGCTAACCGCCTGGTGACGCTGCGTTGAAAAGGCGGGTCGAGCGGTTCAGTGATCCTTGCGGATCAGTCCGACCATGATGCCTTCGATCACCAGCGGCTCGCGGCGGGTGTCGACCACGATCGGCTGGAAGTCGGGATTTGCTGGCAGAAGTTCGACCATGGCGCCCTTGCGCTGCAAGGTCTTCACCGTGACATCGTCGTCGACACGGGCAACGACGATTTGACCATTGCGCGCTTCGCTGCCGCGGTGCACCGCGATCAGGTCGCCGTCGAGGATGCCGGCATCGCGCATGCTCAGTCCGCGCACCCGCAGCAGATAGTCGGCGCGTGGCGAAAACAGCGCGGGGTCGAGCTGGTAGCGAGCCTCGACATGCTCGGCAGCGAGGATGGGGCTGCCTGCCGCGACGCGACCGACCAGTGGCAGGCCCAGCGCCTCGGCCAGCCGGATGCCGCGTGCGCGTCCTTCCTCGAGCAGGATCGCGCCCTTGGCTGCCAGCGCCCGCAAGTGGGTTTCTGCGGCGTTGGGGGAGCGAAAGCCGAATGCAGAGCACACCTCGGCGCGCGTGGGCGGGCGGCCTTCGGCTTCAACGGTGTCACGGATGAAGGCGAGGATTTCCTGCTGGCGGGTTGTCAGGCTGTCGCTGCGGGGGGGCATGATGGTCTCCGGATCAATGCTGTAATTTTAAACAGTCTTTCGTCCGGAGCAAGCACTGGAGGTGATTTTCCAGTAACGGGTGGAGCCCTCTGCCAACCGAGAAGGGACTCGCCCCCATCCCCGACCCAGTATGCGCCGATGGTGCGCTGCGTCTTGAGCCCGCGGCACATCTGGGCTATTGCTTCCTTAAGCGCCGATCGTGACCTCGCGATCGGTCCATCAACAAGGGAGGAAGCCGAGATGATCATCCCACCGCAACCCGCATCGGCCTGCGGTAGAGTTCGCCGGGGCACTCGGCTAGAATCCGCTACACGTCAGGGAGAGCCCATGCTGCAAAGCGGAGACCTTGCACCCCTGTTTTCCTTGCCCGACGCGGATATGGAAATGTTCGATCTCGCCTCTGTGCTCGGCAAGCAGCATGTGGTTCTCTATTTTTACCCTCGCGACAACACGCCCGGATGCACGCTTCAGGCCGCCGATTTCAGCGACCACGAAGATGAGTTCGCCCGCTACGGCTGCACCGTGGCTGGCGTGAGTCCGGACGATTGCCTCACGCACGCGGAGTTCAGGGACCAGGAGGGTCTTTCCGTTCGCCTGCTGTCGGATCCCGAGCGCGAGATCTGCCGGCTTTATGGTGTGTGGCAGCCCAAGGAAGTCGACGGTGTGAAGAAGATGTGCGTGCGGCGGTCGACCTTCATCATCGACAGGAAGGGAACGATCCGCCACGCGCTCTACGATGTAGCGCCCCGCGGCCATGTTGCCGCGGTATTCGAATTGGTCAAGAAACTGGAATCAGACAATGCAAGCTGAAATCGTCAAGAACACCGTCGTCACGCTGAACTACACCGTCCGCGACCCGGAAGGCGCCGTCATCGACGACGGTCACCACCCGCTGGTCTATCTGCACGGCGGGTACGACGGCATCTTTCCCAAACTGGAAGAGACGCTCCACGGCAAGAAGCAGGGCGAGACCTTGCAGGTCAAGCTGCAGCCGGATGACGCCTTCGGCGACTACGATGAGTCCTTGATCCTGGTCGAGGATGCCAAGCTGTTTCCGGAGAACATCGAGATCGGCATGAGTTTCGAGCGCGTGTCCGACGACGGCGAGGAAGAACTGATCTATCGCATCACCGACATTGCCGACGGCAAGGTGGTGGTCGACGGCAACCACCCGCTCGCCGGTGTGGCGCTGGTGTTCGACATCACGATCGCCGAGGTGCGCAAGGCCACGGCCGAGGAGATCAGCCACGGCCACGTACACGGCGCGGGTGGTCACCACCACTGATGCGCCGGGGGCGCGTGGCGCCCCCTCTGCATTGAAGCGTAACGAGGCAGACCGGATCGACTTCCGGCTGCCTTTCGTTTTTGTGCCTTCCTGATCTGCGCTCAGCCGCATCGCCGCGATTTCCATGACTCTTGCCCAGCCGATCCCGTCCGCCCCACTGGCACCGCTGCTCGAGGTGGCGGGTTTGCGAGTGACCATCGACACCCCGCGCGGCACGATCCGCCCGGTCGATGGTGTCGACTTCACGATTGCGGGCGGCGAGACCTTTGCCCTGCTCGGTGAGTCCGGCTGCGGCAAGTCGATCACGGCACTGGCACTGGCACGCTTGCTGCCGGATGCGGGTCGGATCGAGGACGGTGCGGTCCGGCTGGGAGGCACCGATCTGCTGCGTCTGCCGGAGTCCGAGATGCGGCGGGTGCGTGGCGGGCGCATCGGCATGATCTTCCAGGAGCCCTCGACCAGCCTCAATCCGGTGATGACGATCGGCGATCAGATCGCCGAAGCGTTGCGCAGCGAAGTTCAGGGCGAAGCGGGCGAGACGGCGCTGAGCCTGCTCGAGTCGGTGGGGATTCCCGACCCGGCGCGCCGGCTGGGGGACCATCCGTTCCAGTTCTCCGGAGGCATGAAGCAGCGCGTGATGATTGCGATGGCGCTCGCCGGACGCCCCGATCTGCTGATCGCCGACGAGCCCACGACCGCGCTCGACGTCACCATCCAGGCCCAGGTGCTGGATCTGCTGCGCGACATCCAGGCGCGCCGAGGCATGGGCATGCTGTTGATCACGCACGATCTCGGCGTCGTGGCACGCATGGCCCACAAGGTGGGGGTGATGTACGCAGGCGAGGTGGTGGAGACCGGTGCGCGCGACGCTTTCTTTGAGCTGCCCCTGCACCCCTATTCGCGCAAGCTCTTTGCCGCGCTGCCGAGCGCCGCACAGCGTGGCAGCATGCTGGATGCGCCGGTCGGAACCGTTCCCGCGCTCGATCGCAGCTTCCCCGGCTGCCGCTTTGCCGAGCGCTGCCCGGCCGCATTCGATCGTTGCGACGACGAAGTGCCTGCCTGGCACGCCGTCGGATCGCAGGCGGTGCGCTGCCATTTGTATGAAGGCGTCGAGGTGCCGCGACCGTTCGAGCGCATTGCGTCGGGGAAGGGGGGCCTGAAAGAAGCGAAAATTGGCGGGAAGGCTGTCCTCGAGGTGCGCGACCTGTCGGTGCATTTTCCGGTACGCAATGGCTTGCTCAAGCGTACGGTCGGCCATGTCCGTGCGGTCGATGGTGTGAGTTTCACCCTGACCGCGGGGCGCACGCTCGCCCTGGTGGGCGAGTCTGGCTGTGGCAAGACCACGGTCGGCAAGGCCATCCTGCAGTTGATCGAGCCGACGGCGGGCGAGGTGCATCTGGACGGCGTTAATGTCGTCGGCCAGTCGGGTGCGGCGTTGCAGCGCATGAGGCGCACGGTGCAGATGATCTTCCAGGATCCGTTCGCTTCGCTGAATCCGCGCATGCGGGTGGGCGAGATCATCGAGGAGGGGATGGCCAGCTTGGGCATCGAGCCCGACGCTGGGGCTCGCCGAAGGGCCGCCGATGCCCTACTCGAACGTATCGGCCTGACGCCGGCGATGCGCTGGCGCTACCCGCACGAGTTTTCCGGCGGACAACGCCAGCGCATTGCGATTGCCCGCGCGCTGGCGGTGGCGCCGCGGGTGATTCTGTGCGATGAGCCGACGAGTGCGCTCGACGTCTCGGTGCAGGCGCAATTGTTGAATCTGATGCGCGAGTTGCAGCGCGAGTGCGGGCTCGCCTACCTCTTCATCACCCACAATCTCGCCGTGGTGGATTATCTCGCTGACGACGTTGCGGTGATGTACCTCGGGAGGGTGGTCGAGCAGGGGCCTGCGGAGCGGGTGCTGCGTACGCCGGCGCATCCCTATACCCGGGCACTGCTGGAGGCGGTGCCGGCGATCGACGCCGGCCAGCGCATTCCTTCGGGTGGAGGTCTACCTTCTTCGGCTGTCGAAATGCCCTCGCCGCTGGCCCCGCCCGCAGGCTGCCACTTTCACCCGCGCTGTCCGCAGGCGAGCGACATCTGCCGCCTGACCTATCCGCATGAGACCGAACTCGGCGCAGGTCATGTGGTGCGCTGTCATTGGCCGCAGCGCAGCGGGTGAGGGCGGTGCACGGGTCAGGGAACGGCAGCACTCACCGTTCCCTGCCGATGCGTCGCCGATTCAGCGCGACGGCTTGTTCGTCTTCGGTTTTTGCGCAGCTGCTTGCGGGCCTTTGCTCGGGACTGGCTTGCTGCGCGCTGCCGCTGCGTCCGCCTTTGCCGGTGCCTTTGCCACGCGCTTGTCGGGCGTTGTCTTGCGCTCACCAGGCGATTTCGCCATCGACGCCTTCCCCTTCGGCGCGCCTTGCGCCGCTTTTGCGCCGCGTCCGTTCCCGGCCTGCCTGTCGGCGGCGGCTCTCGCCGTGCGGCCCTCGTCGGAACGCGCACTCAGCCCGATTGCCGACGGTCTGGCAGGATTGAAGCGCAGGCGCGCCTCGCGCCCCGGGCTCGCACTGGACGCAGCCGTATCGGGTGCGGCGCTCATGCGCAGGCTGGGCTGACGTACCGCCGCCGCAGCGAAGGGCAGCAGCCGGCTGGCTTCGAGGGCCCCCGAGGGGTCGATACCGTCGGGCACCAGCAGTGCGTGGCCGGCGCCGACGACACCTTGCGCGCCGAGACCGTTCAGCTGCCGTAGCTGTACGAGGCTGAGTCCGTATTGTTCGGCAATGGCATCCAGGCGTTCGCCCGGCTCCACGGTGTGTGTGCGCCAGCCTTGCCCGGCTCGCAGCGTTTCGGCCATGCGCGCTTCGAAACGGCTCGCACGGTCGGCCGGCACGACGAAGGTATGTCCGGGGGTGGTGATGGCGGGCCGGTTGAACCCCGGGTTGAGCGCGAGGAATTCGTCCAGCGGCATGTCCGCATGGCGCGCGGCCGTGCCCAGGTCAATGCCGGGCGGGGCGCTGACGGTGACGAACTGCATCTCGTTGGCCACATAGGGCAACTCGATGTGGAACAGCTCGGGCTGCGAAACGATGTTCTTGATCGCCTGCAGTTTGGGCACGTAGTTGCGCGTTTCGTCCGGCATGCGCAGATGCACGTACTCGCCCGGCCGTCCTTCCTCCATATTGCGCTGCAGCGCACGCTTTACCGCCCCTTCGCCCCAGTTGTACGAGGCGAGCGCGAGATGCCAGTCGCCGTGCATCTCGTAGATCGTCTGCAGGTAATCGAGCGCAGCGTTGGTCGAGGTGATGACGTTGCGCCGCTCGTCAACCCAGCTGTCCTGGGTGAGGTTGTAGTGCTTGCCGGTCGAGGGGATGAACTGCCAGAGCCCCGAGGCATGCGAGCGCGAATACGCGAGCGGGTTGTAGCTGCTTTCCACCATCGGCAGCAGCGCCAGCTCGGTGGGCATGCCGCGGCGCTCGAGTTCATCGACGATGTAATAGAGGTATCGGCCGCCGCGCCCGAACACCTGCTTCAGGAAAGCCGGCCGGTTCAGATAGAAGAGCTGCTGCTCGGCAACGAGGGGACTGTCCAGATCCGGCATGCTGAAACCGCGGCGGATACGGTCCCAGATGTCATTGGCGTCGCGCGTGAGATCGAGCGTCAACACGCGTGGCGCGGTGTTGCCAGGGGTTCCGTTGGCCAGCGGCGCGACCGCTTCACCGAGGCGCGCGTCGCGCGCGAGGGCAGGAGCGGCAGGCAGCGCAGCGAAGATCGCGAAAGAGAGGAGCAGCGGCACTAGCCGCTGCGGGGTAGAGCGTGTAGCCATGGACACGAGTCCGCTGGAGCCTGGCGGGAAAGCGCGCAAGTCTAGCCAGCGGGTCGAGGGGCGTCAAAAGAAAATTATTCTCAGAAAACGTCTTTCCAGGCCCGCAGCGCGGCAAGGCTGGCGACGGCATCGGCGGGACGGCTGCCGCTGCGCTCCGCGAGGGTGGCGATGACGCTGTCTTCACCACAGCGGAGGAAGGGATTCACCGCCTTCTCGAGCGCGATCGTGCTCGGCAGGGTGGGGCGGTTTTCGGCCCGAAGGGCCTCGCAGCGGCGCGCATATTCGTCACGCGCCGCATTCACCGGCTCTGCAGCGCGCGCAAAAGCCAGGTTCGACAAGGTGTATTCGTGAGTGCAGTAGACCCGTGTCGAGTCCGGCAGGGCGGCGAACTTCGCCAGCGACGCGGACATCTGCGCCGCGGTGCCTTCGAACAGGCGTCCGCAGCCAGCAGAGAACATCGTGTCGCCGCAGAAAAGCGCGCCCGGGGCGGGTGCGGCAGCGTAGTACGCGATATGGCCGGCGGTGTGCCCCGGTACATCGAGCACGGACAGCGACAGGCCGAGTTCATCGAGCACCACGATATCCCCTTCCGATAGCGGACGGTCTATGCCCGCGATGCGCTCGGTCGCAGGGCCGAAGACCGGCACCGGGTGACGGGTGACGAGGTCCGCCACGCCACCGACGTGGTCGGGGTGATGGTGGGTGACGAGAATGGCGGTGAGCGTCAGTCCCTGCGATGCGAGGAAATCCTCGACCGGTCGGGCGTCGCCCGGATCCACGACTGCTGCATGGCGACCGTCGTGAATGAGCCAGATGTAGTTATCGCGGAAGGCGGGAAGGGGGATAATGTTCATCCTTCGGATTTTGAGCCCTGACCAGAACATGTCAATCCCCGGCCTGTCGGACTGGCTCGCGACGCCCCAGGGACGCTACTTGCTGGAATGGGAGCAGGCGGCGTTCGATCAACTGGTTGCAGACCTCTTCGGGTACAACGCGGTTCAGATCGGCATGGCCGGGCTCGATTTCCTGCAGGCCAACCGGATGCCGTTCCGCTTCCGCTGCACTTGGTCGGAAACTGCCGACGTGCTGGCGAAGGCGCACGCCTTGCCTTTTGCCACGGCGAGCCTCGATCTCGTCCTGCTGCCGCATGTGCTGGAGTTTTCCGAGCAGCCCCACCAGGTGCTGCGCGAGGTTGAGCGTGTGCTGGTGCCAGAGGGCAGCGTGATCGTGTCGGGCCTCAACCCGTTCAGCTTGTGGGGATTGCGGCGGGTCGGTGCCTGCCGCAGCGGTGTCGTTCCGTGGCAGGGCCAGTATCGGTCGGCTATGCGCATCAAGGACTGGCTGACCCTGCTCGGATTCGAGGTGCAGGCAGGGCGCTTCGGCTGTTATGCGCCCGCCGTGTCCTCGGCAAAATGGCTCGAGCGCTGGCGGGTGCTGGACCGCGCGGGCGCGCGCTGGTGGCCGGTGTGCGGGGCGGGTTACATGCTGCATGGTGTGAAGCGGGTGCAAGGCATGCGCCTGATTACGCCGAAATGGCGCGAAGAGCGGCGTAGCGCCAAGGCGCTGTCGCCGGTGGCGCAGCGCAACGGCGGCAACGGAGAAATGAGCAAGAGCGAAGAGTGATGGAAGAAGTCGACATTTACACCGATGGCGCCTGCAGCGGGAACCCTGGCCCGGGAGGCTGGGGGGCGATCCTGCGCGCAGGCGGACACGAAAAGGAACTCTGGGGCGGCGAACCGGCGACGACCAACAATCGCATGGAGCTGCTCGCCGTCATCCGCGCGCTCGACGCCTTGAAGCGACCAGTGATGGCGCGCGTGCATACCGACAGCCAGTACGTGCAGAAGGGGATCTCGGAGTGGATCCACAACTGGAAGGCGCGGGGCTGGAAGACCGCCTCCAAGGAGCCGGTGAAGAACGCCGACCTCTGGCGCGCGCTCGACGAAGCCGCATCGCGTCATCAGGTGCAATGGCTGTGGGTGCGCGGACACTCCGGCCATCCCGAGAATGAACGTGCCGATGCGCTGGCCCGGCGCGGCGTGGACGCCACCCGCAAGGCGGGCGGCGTCGTGCAGGGCTGACACGCGCGGTCACGCGCGAACGAACACAGGATCAAACATGCGACAAATCGTGCTCGACACCGAGACGACCGGCCTCGACTGGCGCAACGGCGATCGCGTCATCGAGATCGGCTGCGTCGAACTGCTCAACCGCAGCCTGACCGGCCGCCACTATCACGTCTTCATCAACCCCGGGCGCGGCATCGACGCCGAGGCGGTGGCGGTGCACGGCGTCACCGAGGAGTTCCTTGCCGACAAGCCGAAGTTTGCCGACGTTGCGGCAGGGTTCGAGGACTTCGTGCGTGATGCCGAGCTGATCATCCACAACGCCAGCTTCGACGTCGGCTTTCTCGACAATGAGCTCGACCTGTTGCGCCGTCCGAAGCTCGACAAGCTCTGCGCGGGCGTGATCGATACGCTCAAGATGGCCAAAGAGCAGAACCCGGGCAAGAAGGCCTCGCTCGACGCGCTGTGCGATCGCTACGAGATCGACAACGCCCACCGTACCCTGCACGGTGCGCTGCTCGATGCGGAACTGCTCGCGGAAGTCTATCTGGCGATGACGCGCGGGCAGGAGAGCCTGATCATGGCGCTCGACGACGAGGTTGCGCCGGCTGAGGCGGACGCGGACGGCGTGCCGGTCGAGCGTCCGCCGCTGAAGATCCTGCGCGCAACGGCCGACGAACTGGCCGCGCACGACGAGGTGCTCGCCGGAATCGCCAAGGCGAACAAGGGCTTGTGCCTGTGGATTGCGCCGGAGCCGGAAACTGCGGTCGCCTGATTCCGCGCGCGCATCTCGTCAGAGTATCAGCACGCCGCCGGGAAGGGTCCCCGCCTGCTCCAGGCGGGTGACGGTGGGCAACAGATCGAGGCCGGTGGTCTGCTTGAGGGCCGCGGCACGCTCGCGCAGTTCGGCGATCGGGCGTGCGATGGCTTCACCCGCCGCGCCGAAAGCCACGACGTTGCCGCTGTCGCAGGACGGGAAGGCCAGCGCGCGATCGTCGAAGGCGGTGACGATGCGTTCCAGGCTGGCCTTGTAGCCACGTGACCGCCCGAACAGGTTGACAGCCATCAGGCCGCGCTCCGACAGCCGGCTGCGCACCGCCTGGTAGAAAGGCAGCGTGTCGAGCGCGCCAGCGCGGGCGTTGCGGTCGAAGCCGTCGACGAGCACGTAGTCGAAGTGGCGATCGTGCTCGAGAACATATTGCGCGCCGCAGCCGACATGGATGGAAAAGCGCGCATCTTCCGCCGGCAGCTTGAAGAACTGCCGCGCCGCCGCGACCACCTGCGGGACGATTTCGACCACCCGGATCCGCGCCTGCGGGCAGTGGTGATAGACGAACTTCACCAGCGAGGCCGCGCCCAGACCGATGATCAGCACGTCCTTGGGCCATTTTCCGGCGTCGTCGGGGAGCCCGTCGCGCAGCAGCAAGCCGCCCATCATCTCGCGCGTGTAGGCGAGCTCCAGTGCGTTGGGCTTGCGGATGCGCATCGCGCCCTGGACCCAGTCGGAGCCAAAGTGCAGGTAGCGGACGCCCGCTTCCTCGGAGATGTCGATCGGCGTGCTCATGGCGGTTCGGATTCCGTCAGGTGGCGAGGCGCTTCAGGGCATACAGGCGCTCGAGCGCCTCGCGGGGGCTCAGCGCATCGGGGTCGATGTCGGCGAGTGCGGTCAGTACCGGATGCGACAGCGGCTCGGCTTCGACTTCGGGCAGCATCGCGAACAGGTCGGCCTGCGGGCCGGCGCCGATCTCGCGGTTTTCCAGCGCGCGCAAGCGCCGCTTGGCGTCGCGGATGACCGGCGCCGGGATGCCGGCCAGCGCCGCGACCTCGATGCCGTAGCTCTGGCTCGCCGGGCCTTCCTCCAGCGCATGCAGGAAGACGATGCGATGCCCGTGTTCGATCGCGTCCAGATGCACGTTGGCGCATTCGGGATAGTCGGCGTTGAGCCGCGTCAGCTCGAAGTAGTGGGTGGCGAACAGCGTCAGGCTGCGGTTCTTCTCCAGCAGCTGGCGCGCGATCGCGAAGGCCAGCGCAAGACCGTCGAAGGTGGAGGTGCCGCGACCGATCTCGTCCATCAGCACCAGGCTGTGTTCGGTGGCGCCGTGCAGGATGGCGGCGGCCTCGGTCATCTCGACCATGAAGGTGGAACGGCCGGAGGCGAGGTCATCCGAGGCGCCGATGCGGGTGAAGATCGCATCCAGCGGACCCAGTTCGACAGCGTCGGCCGGCACGAAGCTGCCGATGTGCGCGAGCAGGCAGATCAGCGCCACCTGGCGCATGAAGGTGGATTTGCCGCCCATGTTGGGGCCGGTGATCATCAGCATGCGGCGCGTGGCGGCGAGCCGCGCGTCATTGCGGATGAAACTCTCCACCTGGCGCTCGACCACCGGATGGCGTCCGCCATCGATGCGGACGCCGGGCAGGTTTGCGAACATCGGCCGCACATAGCCGAAACGCAGCGCCGCTTCGGCGAAAGCACCGAGGCCGTCGAGGGTGGCGAGCGCGCGCGCGATGCGCTGCAGCGCCGGAATATGGCCGGCGAGCTGGTCCAGGATGCCGTCGTAGAGCAGCTTCTCACACGCCAGCGCGCGCTCGTTGGCCGACAGCGCCTTGTCCTCGAACGCCTTCAGTTCGGGCGTGATGTAGCGCTCGGCATTCTTCAGCGTTTGCCGGCGCCGGTAATCGTCGGGCACCTTGTCGGCGTTGGCGCGGCTGACTTCGATGTAGAAGCCATGGACCTTGTTGAACTCGACCTTGAGGTTGGCGATGCCACTGCGCTCGCGCTCGCGCACTTCGAGCGCCAGCAGGAATTCGCCGCAGTTGGTCTGGATGCCGCGCAACTCGTCGAGCTCCGCGTTGAAACCGGGGGCGATCACGCCGCCGTCGCGCACCATTGCCGCCGGTTCCGCTGCGATGGCGCGCTGCAGCAGGGCGAGGGCGTCGGGCGCGATCTCCAGTGACTGAGCGATCTCCGCCAGCAGCGCACCATTGCAGTTCGCCAGCGCCTCGCCGAGCACCGGCAGGCGGGAAAGACTTTCCCGCAACGCTGAGAGGTCGCGTGGGCGGGCGCTGCGCAGCGCGATGCGCGCGGTGATGCGATCCACGTCGGCCACGCCGCGCAGCGCCGTGCGCACGGCCGAGGCGGTGCGTCCGTCGCCATCGCCGACCAGTTCCGCCACCGCCTCATGTCGCGCCGCCGGCAGCGCGCGGTCGCGCAGCGGGTGGTGCAAGGCGTGTCGCAGCCAGCGCGAACCCATGCTGGTGATGCAGGTGTCGAGCAGCGACAGCAGCGTAGGCGCCGGCTCGCCGCGCAGGGTCTCGGTCAGTTCCAGATTGCGCCGGGTGGCGGCGTCCAGGCGCAAGTATTCCGATTCGCGCTCCACCACCAGCCCGGTGACATGCGCCAGGCTTTGCTGTTGCGTGGCGCGGGCATAGTCGTACAGCGCGGCAGCGGCGCCCAGTGCGACCGGCAGCCCTTCGACGCCGAAGCCAGCCAGGTCTCGCGTGCCGAAGTGGCCGGTGAGCAGCCGGATGCCCGTCTCCGCGTCGAATTGCCAGTCTGCCAGCCGCCGCAGGGCGGGGGAGAGCGCTTCGAGCAGCGGCAGCGACAGACCGTCCGGCACCAGCACCTCGGCCGGCCGCAGGCGCTCGAACTGCGCCTGCAGCGCGTCCGACGGGCACTCCATCAGGCGCAGGTCGCCATTGGCCAGGTTCAGCCAGGCCAGGCCGAGCGTGCCGCGATGCAGGCTTGCGGCGAGCAGCAGGGCGTCGCGCCGGTCGTCGAGCAGGGCCGCGTCGGTCAGCGTGCCGGGGGTAACGATGCGGCTCACCGCCCGCTCCATCGGTCCCTTGGTGGCGCCGGGCTCGCCCACCTGTTCGGCGATCACCACCGATTCGCCGAGCCTGACCAGCCGAGCGAGGTATTGCTCCACCGCATGGAAGGGCACACCCGCCATGCGGATCGGCTGGCCGCTGGACTGCCCGCGGGTGGTCAGCGTGATGTCCAGCAGTCGCGCAGCTTTCTCGGCGTCTTCGAAGAAGAGCTCGTAGAAGTCGCCCATCCGATAGAACAGAAGCGTGCCGGGATGCTGCGCCTTCAGGCGCAGATACTGCTGCATCATCGGCGTGTGGGCGCTGATCTCGGCCGCGGTGAGATGCCTTGTTGTCTGCATGTTCGTCTTGGGTTCCAGCAAATGCGCCGGCTTGCCGGATGCTGAGCGTTGGGGCACGAATGGCCGTGACGAGGCGCGGTTGCGCGCTACCATCGGCCGGGCCCGGATTATACGTTCAAGGCGCGGCCTCATCGTCACCCGGCGGATGCCCCTTGCTGAGGGTCCGCCGACGCCTTCGTCTAAACCAAAGTCTAATTTTCGTCCCTGCGTTATCCGTTTAATTTTGCCCTGCGCTTGACGCACTGCCATCCCGGCGAGGCGTCATGAACGTGGCGACGCACGTCGCCTTGCTTCGAGGGCTGCCGAAGCCTCGAGCCACAACAGGAGGGAGACACGGATGGCATTGCTCAACAGGATGGACTGGTACGACCTCGCCCGGTCGACGAACTGGACGCCCTCGTACGTCAGCGACGGCGAACTCTTCCCGGCCGAACTGTCGGGAGACTACGGACTGCCGCAGGGTGCGTGGGAAAAGTACGACGAGCCCTACAAGCAGACTTATCCCGAGTATGTGAAGGTGCAGCGCGAAAAGGATGCCGGCGCCTACTCGGTGAAGGCCGCGCTCGAGCGCAGCAGGATCTTCGAGAATGCCGACCCGGGCTGGAAATCGGTGATGAAGGCGCATTACGGCGCCATTGCCCGCGGCGAGTACGCGGCTGCCAGCGCCGAGGCGCGGATGATGCGCTTCTCGCCG
Source organism: Thauera sp. (assembly GCA_017302295.1). Classification (GTDB taxonomy): domain Bacteria; phylum Pseudomonadota; class Gammaproteobacteria; order Burkholderiales; family Rhodocyclaceae; genus Thauera. The sequence continues at coordinate 19,143 of JAFLDS010000007.1, forward strand.
GCGCCAGGCATGCGCAACATGGCCACGCTGGGCTGCCTCGACGAGATCCGCCATGGCCAGATGCAGCTCTATTTCCCGCACGAGCATGTGTCGAAGGACCGCCAGATGGACTGGGCGTTCAAGGCCTACGACACCAACGAGTGGGCGATGATCGCCGCGCGTCATTTTTTCGACGACATCATGATGACGCGCGACGCGATCAGCGTTTCGATCATGCTGACGTTCAGCTTCGAAACCGGCTTTACCAACATGCAGTTCCTCGGCCTCGCTGCCGACGCGGCTGAAGCCGGCGATCACACCTTCGCCAATCTCATCTCGAGCATCCAGACCGACGAGTCGCGCCATGCGCAGATCGGCGGGCCGGCGCTGAAGATCCTGATCGAGAACGGCAAGAAGGAAGAGGCCCAGCGGCGCGTCGATATCGCGGTGTGGGGTGCGTGGAAGCTGTTCTCGGTGCTGACCGGTCCGATCATGGATTACTACACGCCGCTCGAGCACCGCAAGCAGTCTTTCAAGGAGTTCATGGAAGAGTGGATCGTCGCGCAGTTCGAGCGCGCCCTCACCGACATGGGGCTGGAGCTGCCGTGGTACTGGGAGCAGTTCCTAGCGGACCTCGGCGAGACGCACCACGGAATGCACCTGGGCTCGTACTACTGGCGACCGACGGTGTGGTGGAACCCGGCCGCCGGCGTGACGCCGCAGGAACGCGCCTGGCTCGAGGAAAAATACCCCGGCTGGAACGACACCTGGGGCCAGTGCTGGGACGTGATCATCGACAACGTTGTCGACGGCAACATGGCCAAGGCCTATCCCGAGACACTGCCCTATGTCTGCAACATGTGCCAGCTGCCGATTCTCGGCACGCCGGGGAAGAAGTGGAACGTCAAGGACTACCCGCTCGAGTACAAGGGCCGTCTCTATCACTTCGGCTCCGAGGTGGACCGCTGGGTCTTCCAGCAGGAGCCCGAGCGCTATGCCGGCCACTTGAGCATCGTCGACCGCTTTCTGGCCGGAATGATCCAGCCGATGGACCTGAGCGGGGCGCTCCAGTACATGAATATCGCCCCTGGCGAGTGTGGCGACGATGCGCACAACTACGCCTGGGCCGAGGTGTACCGGGCGATGCGCGCGCAGCGCAATGCGGGCTGAACGCGCAGGCCGAACGCTCACGCTGACCTAGCGGTGCCGGGGCCGGATCCGCGGTGGTCGGGCCTGATCAACACCCATCAATGAGGAGACCCTACACATGGCGCTATTTCCGCTGACTTCCAATTTCGAGGGCGATTTCGTCCTGCAACTGGTTCCGGTCGACACCGAGAACACCATGGACGAGGTTGCCGCTGCCGCGGCCGTGCATTCCGTCGGCCGCCGCGTACGGGCGCGACCGGGCTGCATCCTGCGGGTGCGCAGACAGGGGGCGGATGACTTCCTGCCGCGCACGATGAAGGTGGTCGAGGCAGGTTTCATGCCGACCGAGACGGTCGAGATCATCTGGGAGGCGGCGCCGCACTGAGCGGCGTTGGAAAGACAACAAAAATTCAGGAGCGAGGCATGGGTTTTACGAAAGTCTGTACGGTCGAAGACCTCTGGGAAGGCGAGATGGAGGCCTACACCGTCAACGGCCAGGAGATTCTGCTGGTCTGTGCCGACGGTGGCGAATTCAAGGCCTTCCAGGGCATCTGCCCGCATCAGGACATTCCCCTCGCGGAGGGGAAGTTCGACGGCAACAAGCTCATCTGCCGGGCGCACCTCTGGCAGTTCGACGCCTTCACCGGCCAGGGCATCAATCCCGACGACTGCGCGCTGGCCGAGTACCCGGTGAGGGTGGATGGCAATGACATCCTGGTGAAGACCGAAGGCGTGACGCCGCTCTTTGCCCATAGCTGAGCGCGTGGCACCCGCTGCCCGGCGGCAGCAAAACACGAAAAGGAAAGACGATGAGTGCAGCAGCCTCTGGACAGGCGTACCACAACAACATGGTCGGGCCGATCATGCGTGCCGGCGATCTGGCGCTGGCGGTGATTGAAGCAGCCAGGATCGACAACCCCGACAAGGAGATCTTCGTCGACGACAAGCGGGCCTATCTGCGCATCCACGCCGAGCAGGAAATGATCCTGCGCCGCGAGACGATCGAGGAGGAACTGGGCCGCCCCTTCCGCATGAATGACCTGGAGGTGGATCTCAGCTCGTTTGCGGGACAGATCGAAAGCCAGGACAACGCGGTGCGCTTCTACTTCGTCAAGAAGATCTGACGACCCGCGCCGGACAAGGACAAATCGAGGAGACAGGAATGACCGAACCGCAGCAGCTCAAGCCACTCAAGACCTGGAGCCACCTTGCCGCCCGGCGGCGCAAGCCCAGCGAGTACGAGATCGTCAGCGCCAACCTGCACTACAACGATCGCGACCCCGATGCGCCGTACGAGCTCTCGCCGGGCATGTTCATGAACGAGTGGTACAAGAAGAACACTTTCGCCACCGCGCTCAAGCATGAGGACTGGAACGCCTTCCGCGATCCGGAAGAGGTGGTCTATCGGACCTACAACCTGATGCAGGACGGTCAGGAAACCTACGTCTTCGGCCTGTTCGACCAGTTCAACCAGCGCGAGCACGACCAGGCGCTCGATCCGCGCTGGGCGGGCACGCTGGCGCGGATGTACGCGCCGGTGCGTTACCTTTTCCACACCGTGCAGATGGCCTCTGCCTACGTCGGGCAGGTATCGCCGGCGAGCACCATCACCAACTGCAACTACTTCCAGATGGCGGACAGCCTGCGCTGGGTCAGCCACACCGCCTACCGGACCAAGGAGCTGTCGACCGCCTTTCCCGACAAGGGCTTTGCACGGGACGAACGCGCCTACTGGGAGAAGGATCCGGTGTGGCAGGGCTTCCGTGAGCTCATGGAAAAGACGCTGACCGTGTGGGACTGGGGCGAAGCCATCATCGTCCTTAACCTGATCGCCAAACCGGCCATCGAGGAGAGCGTGCTGCGCAAGCTGGGCGAATCGGCGCGACACAACGGCGACATGCTGCTCGGCCTCATCACCGACGCGCAACTGATCGACTCCGCGCGCCATCGTCGCTGGCTGGCTTCGTTCATCAAGATGGCGCTGGAAACGCCGGGAAATCTCGAGCTGATCCAGAGCTGGGTCGCGAAGTGGGAGCCGCTGGCGGACAAGGCGATCGAGGCCTATTGCTCGATGCTGCCCGACGTCGCGGACCCCGCGGCGTCGGCAAAGGCCGCGACCCGCGCCTTCCGCCATTCCCTCGGGCTTTGAGTGGTCCGTGCGGGCGCCTCGAATGGGGCGCCCGCAGGTTTCCCTTCCGTGTCGAGATCCCATGCGCAATCCAGCAAGCATCAGAATCCAGAAGGATGGCGGGGTGTTCGTCCAGCAGCCTGGCGATACCATCCTGCGTGCGGCGCTCCGCGCCGAAAAGGGCCTGACTTATGAATGCAACTCCGGCGGCTGCGGGGCCTGCAAGTTCGACCTCATCGAGGGCGAGGTCGAGGAACTATGGCCGGAGGCGCCGGGCCTGACCGAGCGCGACCGCAGGCGCGGACGCAAGCTGGCCTGCCAGTGCCGGGCAATCGGCGATGTAACGATCGCAGCGGCGACCGCGCCGGAGTACGTGCCGCACATCGCGCCCGGTCGTCAGCGCGCGCGTCTTGCGCAGATTCGCGACATCACGCACGACATCCGAGAGTTCCGCTTCGTCGCGAGCGAACACGCCCGGTTCCTGCCCGGCCAGTACGCGATGCTCGATCTGCCAGGGCTGACGAGTTCGCGGGCGTATTCGCTTGCCAACACACCCAACGATCGCGGTGAATGGCATTTCCAGGTACGGCGGGTGCAGCACGGCCGGGGAACGCACGTCCTGTTCGATCGCCTCGCGGTCGGCGACGAGATCGGCCTCGACGGCCCCTACGGCACCGCGCATCTGCGCCCCGACGCGCCGCGTGACCTGGTGTGTGTCGCCGGTGGGTCGGGCCTTGCGCCGATGCTCTCGATCGCTCGCGGCGCCGCCGAAGCCGGCATGCTGGGGCAGCGAACCCTGCATTTTTTCTACGGTGCCCGCACGCCGCGCGACGTATGCGGCGAGGACATGCTCGGCGAACTCCCGGGATACGGCTCCGCCATCCGCTTCATCCCGGTCGTGTCGCTTCCGCACGATGGCGGCGAGTGGAGGGGGCGGACCGGATATGTGCACGACGAACTGAGCCGGGACCTGCCCAAGTCTCTGGCCGAGTACGAGTTCTATTTCGCCGGGCCGCCGCCGATGACCCAGGCCCTGCAGGAACTGCTGATGCTCGGACACAAGGTCCCGTTCGGACAGATCCACTTCGACCGTTTCTTCTAGGCGCGATCCTGGCCCCATGAACCAGGTGCGAGAGGGCGGCGCCGCACATCCGGCTGACGAGCGCCGTCTTCTCGGACAAGATGAGTGGCTTGGGGGTGTGCGGTTGCGCGCGGGTGAGGAAACTATGGATCCAGCTTCGGCCAAGTCGGCCGCGATGTTCGTCCGCTCGGTGAAAGGTGTCGGCCTGTCGGCCGATGACGCCGCAGACGTCCGGCGGCAGAAGCTGGCGCGCATCATCGTCGATTCGATGTACCAGTTCCTCGGCCTGCTCGATGTCGACGGCAACGTCATCGAGGCCAACGAGGCGGCCCTGGAAGGCGCGGGCATCGCGCTGGAGGATGTCGTCGGCAAGCCGTTCTGGGAGGCACGCTGGTGGGCCTTGTCGGAGGATGCCCGCGAGCGTGTGCGGACGATGGTCTTGCAAGCGCGTGAGGGGCGCTTCGTGCGTTGCGATGTCGAGATCTACGGCGCCGCCAGAGGCAGCAAGACGATCGTCGTAGACTTTTCGCTGACGCCGATTCTCGATGACAGCGGCAGGGTGGCCTTCCTGCTCCCTGAGGGGCGGAACGTCTCGGAGAAGATCGCCATCGAGGCCGAGCTGACGAGGAAGAACAGCGAAGTTCAGGCCGCACTGGAAAAGCTGCGGGAAATCGATGGATTCAAGACCAAGTTCTTCGCCAACGTCAGCCATGAACTGCGCACCCCGCTGACGCTGATCCTCGGCCCCGTCAACCAGCTTCTGCAAGGTGCGGGGCCGCTGTCCGAACGCGAACGTTTTCGGCTCCTGAGCATAAAGCGGAACGCGCATGCCTTGCTGCAGCAGGTCAATGATCTGCTGGATCTGGCGAGGATCGATGCGGGCCAGATGCCGCTTGTCTATGTGTGCGCCGACCTCGCGGCCCTGGTCAGGGAGATCGTCGCCGGGTTCGCCGCGGCGGCCGGGGAGCGCGCGATCCACATCAACGTGTCCGGTGAAGAAGAACTGTACGTCGACCTGGACCGCGCCAAATTTGCCCGCGTTGTCACCAACCTGCTGTCCAACGCACTCAAGTTCACGGCCGATGGCGGGCGCATCCGCTGCGTGCTCGAGCGGCTGGCGCAGGACCGCTGCCTGCTGAGCGTTCAGGACAACGGCCCCGGGGTGCCGGACAGGCTCAAGCAGCAGATCTTCGACCGCTATGCGCAGGGCGAGGATGAGCTGTCATCCAAGGGGAGCGGGCTCGGACTCAACATCGTGAAGGAATTCGTCGAACTGCACGGCGGGACCATCTCCGTCATCGACGCGCCGGAGAGGGGCGCGGTATTTCAGGTTGAATTGCCGCGGCGTGCGCCGTCCGGGGCCTTCGTTCGCCAATCGGTGCCGACGGACATGCTCGTTCCCCATCACGAGAGGGGGTTCGCCCAGCCGCAGGAACACGCACTCGCGCGGCACAAGGAGGGCAGTCCGCGCATTCTGGTAGTCGAGGACAACCCCGATCTGTGCCAGTTTCTGTTCGACGTCCTGGCGGACGACTATCAGGTCATTCCCGCAGAGAACGGCCGCCGGGCGCTGGATCTGGTGCGAGAACAGCCGCCCGATCTGATCATCACCGACCTCATGATGCCGGCCATGGATGGGGAGCGCTTCGTCCGTGCGCTGCGGGAAGAACTGGAATGCAGTGTTCCGGTGATGGTGCTGTCCGCGCGGTCCGACAATGCCCTGCGCGAGACCTTGCTCGAGGAACTCGTCCAGGATTACCTGACCAAGCCGTTCTCGCCTCAGGAGCTTCGGGCGCGGGTCCGCAACCTGGTTTCGGTCAAGCGCTCGGTGGACATCCTGCAGAAGGAGCTCAATTCACAGCTCTCGGACATCGCCGAGCTGACTTCGGGCCTGATCGCGAGCCGCAAGTCACTGCAACAGGGCCTGGTGGCCCTGCAGATCTCTGAGCGCCGCTGGCAGGGCTTCTACGAGAACGCTGCGGTCGGCATCGCGTTGGTGGATGCGGACGGAAAGATCATGAAGGCCAATCCAGCCCTGCAGAAGATGCTTGGCTACGAGGCACGCGAAATTCGCGGGGTGTCGCTCATCGACATCACGGTGGAGTCCGAACGCGCCATGACGCGCCGCAACGTGCATCGGCTGCTCGAGGGCAGGGTGGAGAGCTTTCAGGCGCAGAAGCGGTACGAGCGCAAGGACGGCGGGGTGCTCTGGGCGAATGTCAGCGCCTCGATCATTCCGGTCGTGGGCGACGAAGGCCCGCGCGTCGCGGTCATCGTCGAGGATGTAACCGCACAAAAAGCGGCCGAGGATGCGCTCGCCAAGACGCGGACCGACCTGGCTCGTGTTTCGAGGGTGACGATGATGGGCGAACTGGTGGCGTCGATTGCGCACGAGGTGAATCAGCCCCTGTCGGCCATCGTCACCAACAGCCACGCGGCTCTGCGCTGGCTGGAGCGCGACACGCCGGACTATCAGGAAGTGGTCGCCGCGCTCAAGCGGGTGCATCGCGACGCGGTGCATGCGGGCAACGTGATCTCGCGCATCCGGGATTTCCTCAAGAAAGGTGGCTTGAAACGCGACGTGGTCAATGTCCCCGCGATGCTCGACAGCCTCATCGCGATGCTGCAGCGGACATTGGTGGAGACGGCGACGACGGTCGAATTGCGGGTTGACGCTGCTCTCCCCATCCTCGTCGGCGACCAGGTGCAACTGCAGCAGGTGTTGCTCAACCTGCTCGTGAACGCAATCGATGCGATGCGGGGGCACTCGGGGCGGGAACACCACATCGTCGTGACCGTGAGTGCCGAGCGCGGCCGTGGCACGGTGTTCTCGGTCAGTGACTGCGGCCCTGGCGTACCGCAGGACAAGATCCCCTTGATCTTCGACGCCTTCTTTTCAACCAAGGGAGACGGGCTCGGGATGGGGCTGGCGATCAGCAAGTCCATCGTCGCGAATCACGGCGGGGATCTGTGGCTGGAGGCGACCGGACCGGAGGGGGCCTGCTTCAAATTCAGCATACCGGAGGACGCACGATGAGCGGCATGGAGGGCAACGCGCCCATCGTCTATGTCGTCGATGACGATGAGTCGGTTCGCGAGTCGCTGAGCAGCCTGATCCGCGCCGAAGGCATGAGGGTGCAGGTCTTTGCTTCGCCGCTCGAGTTTCTGGCGGTTCCGGTGCTCAGCGAATTCGCCTGCATCGTCCTCGATCTGCGGATGCCGGGCCTCGACGGACTGGCGCTGCAGGAGCGCCTGGCCGAGCGGGGCGTCGATCTTCCGATCGTCTTCATTACCGGGCATGGAGACGTCCCGGATGCCGTCCGAGCGATGAAGGCCGGCGCGGTGGACTTTCTGAAGAAGCCCTTCGAAGACTTTGAGCTGTTGAATTCGATCGCAGCCGCGCTGGCCCGGGTCGGCGAACGCTGCGACGAAAGGCTCGCAGCGGCCGACTTGCAGGCGCGTTACGAGCGCCTCACGCCGCGGGAGCGTGAAATCATGTTCCTCGTCGCTCAGGGCAAGCAGAACAAGCTCATCGCGCACGAACTGGGCGTGACGGAAAGCACGGTCAAGGTGCACCGCCACAACGTCATGACGAAGATGCAGATCCGCTCGCTTCCGGGATTGACGCTGGCGCTGCAGCGCATCAGGCGGGAAGGGCCTTAGGCCTTAGGGCCCGATGACGTGCAGAGGGGCCCGGCAAGCGGGCCCCTCTGCGTACCGCGTCACGCGCGGCCGGATGCTCCGACGAGGCCTCAGGCCTGCATGTTTGCGGGGCGGTAGGACTGGATGATCGGCAGGATCTGGCCGAAGATCTTCGGCGAGCCGGCGACGATGTTGCCCGTCGTCATGAAATTGCTCTCGCCCGAGAGGTCCGACACCAGGCCTCCGGCCTCCTGGATCAGCAGCACGCCGGCGGCCATGTCCCACGGCGACAGGCCCATTTCCCAAAAGCCATCGAGGCGGCCGGCAGCCACGTAGGCCAGGTCCAGCGCAGCGGCGCCCGGGCGGCGGATGCCGGCGGTCTTCTGGGTGAGTTCCTTGAACATCGCGAGGTAGGCGTCGACGTTGTCGAACTGGCGGAATGGGAAACCGGTGCCCAGCAGCGAGTCGTTGAGGCGGGTACGGCGCGAAACGCGGATGCGGCGATCGTTCAGGAAGGCGCCACTGCCGCGCGACGCGGTGAACAGCTCATTGGCGATCGGATCGTAGACCACCGCATGCTCGAGCACGCCGTTCTTCGTTTGTGCAATCGAGATTGCGTACTGCGGAAAACCGTGGATGAAGTTGGTCGTCCCGTCGAGCGGATCGATGATCCAGTTGAACTCGCTTTCCTGACCATTCAGCGGTCCGGACTCGCCGGACTCCTCTGCTAGAATCCCGTGCCCCGGAAAGGCGTCACGCAGGACATCGATGATCGCCTTTTCCGCCGCATGGTCCACCTCGGTGACGAAGTCGTTCGGGCTCTTGGCCTGGACGCTGATCAGGTCGAGCTGGGTGGAAGCGCGGTTGATGACGGTTGCGGCGCGGCGCGCCGCCTTGATGGCGATGTTCAGGGTGGGATGCATGCGGTGCGGTCTCGTTTAAAGAAGCGACCCGGCACACGATCGTCTGCCTTGTGGGCTGGCCTTGCCTTGGAAGGCGAAGGGGACGATCTGGACCGGCAAAATTTTGGAAGCCCTGGATTTTAATATGAATCGCCCCCTTGCGCTCGACCGCATCCGCGTCGTGCTTTCGCGCACCAGCCATCCCGGCAATATCGGCGCAGCCGCCCGTGCAATGAAGACCATGGGTCTGAGCCAGCTGTGGCTCGTTGCGCCCGAGTCCTTTCCCGACCCGGTAGCCGAGGCGCGCGCGTCCGGCGCCGACGACATTCTCGCCGCGGCAAAAGTGGTGGGAAGGCTGTCCGATGCGCTCGTCGGCACCGTGTTCGCAGCGGCGGTGACGGCGCGGCGGCGCGAATTGTCGATGCCTCGCAGGCACGCTCGCGAGGCGGCCGTGGAGATCGTCGACCGTTGCCGGGATGGCGAGGTGGCGCTGGTTTTTGGCAACGAGACGAACGGGCTCACCAACGAGGAAGTCGGCCTGTGCAGTCTTCCGGTAACCATTCCGACGAATCCGGACTTCTCCTCGCTGAATCTCGGTGCGGCCGTGCAACTGTTGTGCTATGAGGTGCGCATGGCGGCGCTGCAGCCACCGCCGCCCGACGACGTGCGGCCCGAGTTCGCCACGCACGAGCAGTTCGAGGGCTTCATCGCGCACCTGGAGCGCGCGGTCACCGCGAGCGGCTTTCATGATCCGGCCAACCCCAAGCGATTGCTGCCACGGATGCGGCGCATGTTCAACCGCATCCGGCTGGAGAAGGAAGAGGTCGCCATCCTGCGCGGGATGCTGACCACCTTCGAGCATCACAAGCGCCGTTGATGGCCTCAGATCCCCGTCTGGCGCGAGTTCTGGCCGGCGTCGGGGTGTTCCTTGGTGCGCTTAAGTCGATTAAAATAGTCGGGAATTGACTTGCTTCGGAGAAAAGTCCACATGTTCAGCCGCCTGCGCGAAGATCTGGCAAGCGTTCGCGAACGCGATCCCGCAGCCCGTTCCACGTTCGAGGTGCTGACCTGTTATCCCGGAGTCCATGCGCTGATGTTTCATCGGCTTGCACATGCGGCCTGGGGGCAGGGGTTCTTCTGGCTCGGACGTTTCATCAGCCACATCAGCCGCTTTCTGACCGGCATTGAGATTCATCCCGGCGCGACGATAGGGCGCCGGGTGTTCATCGATCACGGCATGGGGACGGTCATCGGTGAGACCGCAGAAATCGGCGACGACTGCACGATCTACCAGGCGGTGACGCTGGGTGGGACCTCGCTGTACCGCGGGACCAAACGCCATCCGACCCTGGGCAAGGGCGTCGTGGTGGGGGCAGGAGCGAAAGTCCTGGGCGGCTTTACCGTCGGCGATGGTGCGAAGATCGGCTCCAACGCGGTGGTCGTGAAGCCGGTCCCGGCCGGTGCGACAGCGGTCGGCAATCCGGCGCGCTTGGTCGATCCCGAGCGCGACGCCGCGCGTGAGCAGAAGGCCGAGCAGATGGGCTTTTCCGCATACGGCGTGACGCGCGACATGGACGATCCTGTGTCGAAAGCGCTTCACGGTCTGCTTGATCATTCGGTCGAGACCGACCGCCGCCTTCAGGTGATTCTCGCGCGGCTCGAGGCGGCGGGGATCAAGCTGGATGAAACGGTCGAGCCGACTGACCGGTTCGATGCGTCGCGCCTCTCGAAAATGGTTGATTGAGCGCTCACGAGGGTCATAACCAGGAACGATCTAGCTATTAGTTGACCGTTTTTGTCGGGTTACGTATAGTTGAGCGAAATGATTGGGTATTAGCCCGCCACGGGCTTGGCACGATCCGCCGACATCGCGAGGACGCAACATGAGACTGACGACCAAAGGACGTTTCGCCGTAACGGCGATGATCGATCTGGCCTCCCGCCAGGCCGAAGGTCCGGTTACGCTGGCCGGAATTGCCGAGCGTCAGAAGATTTCCCTGTCCTACCTCGAGCAGCTGTTCGGCAAGCTGCGCCGGCACAAGCTGGTGACCAGCGTGCGTGGCCCGGGTGGCGGTTATCGACTTGCGCGCGAGGAGGATGCGATCACCGTCGCCGACATCATCATCGCGGTCGACGAACCGCTCGATGCGACCCAGTGTGGCGGCAAGCAGAACTGCCATGACGAACATCGGTGCGCCACCCACGATCTTTGGTCGAACCTGAACAAGCGTATGTACGCCTATCTGGATTCGGTGACGCTGAGCGCCCTCGTCAAGCGCGAGGTGAAACCCGATGCCGACATGGCGGTGCTGAAGAACATCCGCCGTCGCGCCGGCATCGTCGTGCGCGAAGCCGCTGCCGCCTGATCGCAGGACAGGGATGTTCGCACCTGCCTATCTCGACTGGAACGCGACCACACCGCTCGACGCGGACGTCCGCGAGGCCATGCTGCCATGGCTTGATGCTCGCTTCGGCAATGCCTCGAGCCGTCACGAGTACGGCCGCCAGGCGCGCGCTGCCATCGACGAGGCACGAGCCCGGGTCGCCGCCGCGGTCGGCGCGCATCAAACCGAGGTGATCTTCACCAGCGGCGGGTCGGAGGCGAACAACCTGTTCCTTAAAGGCGCCGCGGTGAACCTGAAGGCCGGGCTGGTTGCCGTGAGCTCGATCGAGCACCCCTGCGTGCGCGAGCCGGCGAAGCAGCTGCGTCGCGCAGGCTGGGTGATGCGCGAGATCGCGGTGGATAGCGCCGGGCGCATCGATGCGAAGGACTGGCGCGAGACCCTCGCGGCACGTCCGACTCTGGTGTCGATCATGCTCGCCAACAACGAGACCGGCGTATTGCAGGATGTGGGTGCGTTGGCGCGCGAGGCGCGCGCAGGCGGTGCGTGGTTCCATACCGACGCGGTGCAGGCACTGGGCAAGATTGACGTGGATTTTCGAGCGCTAGGCGTGCAGGCGATGAGTCTGTCGGCGCACAAGATTGGCGGTCCGCTGGGCGCCGGTGCCCTGGTGGTGGACAAGCGTGTGGAACTTGCGCCGCTGATCGCAGGCGGCGGCCAGGAGCGTGGTTTGCGCTCTGGAACCGAAAATGTCGCGGCCATCGTCGGTTTCGGCGTCGCCTGCGAGCGCGCGACCGGCCGTCGCGAGGCCGAGGCCGCACGACTCGTCGAGCTGCGCGCTCGCGTCGAAGCGGCGCTGCCCGGGCTTGGAGCGACGGTTTTCTCGGTCGATGCGCCGAGGCTGCCGAACACGGTTTTCTTCGCCATTGCGGGCATCGAGGGCGAAACCCTGGTGGGCAAGCTCGATCGTCTCGGGTTTGCATGCGCGAGCGGCTCGGCCTGCTCGAGCGCGAACCCGGAGCCTTCCCACACCCTGCTGGCGATGGGTGTGGAGCCGGATCTGGCCCGCGGCGCGGTGCGCGTCAGTCTGGGGCGGAACACCAATGCGGACGAGGTGGAGCGCTTTGTCGCCGCTCTCGGACGCGTGGTGGGCGAATTGAGGAATCTGGCTGCGATGGCGGCCTGACGTTTACTGCCTGACACTTACAACACAACTGATCTGCACAAACGATCCATGCGGAGAGATGCAATGCTGAAGTTCCCGATCTACCTCGACTACTCGGCCACGACCCCGGTGGACCCGCGAGTGGCAGCGAAGATGATTCCCTGGTTGACCGAACAGTTCGGCAATCCGGCCAGTCGTTCGCACGCCTACGGCTGGGACGCCGAAAAGGCGGTCGAGGAAGCGCGCGAGGAGGTCGCCAAACTGGTGAATGCCGATGCAAAGGAGATCATCTGGACCTCCGGCGCCACCGAGTCGAACAACCTCGCGATCAAGGGCGCGGCGCATTTCTACCAAGGCAAGGGCAAGCACATCATCACCCTGAAGACCGAGCACAAGGCGGTGCTCGACACCTTCCGCGAATTGGAGCGCGAGGGTTTCGAGGCGACCTATCTTGATGTGCAGGAAAACGGCCTGGTCGACCTAGAGGCCTTCAAGGCCGCGTTGCGTCCGGACACCATCCTGGTGTCGGTGATGTTCGTGAACAACGAGATCGGCGTGGTCCAGCCGATCGCCGAGATCGGTGAGATCTGCCGCGCCAAGGGCATCATCTTCCACGTCGATTCGGCGCAGGCGACCGGCAAGGTCGAGATCGACCTGGAGAAGCTCAAGGTCGACCTGATGAGTTTCTGTGCGCACAAGACCTACGGCCCGAAGGGCGTGGGCGCCCTTTACGTGCGTCGCAAGCCGCGTGTCCGCCTCGAAGCGCAAATGCATGGTGGTGGTCACGAGCGCGGCCTGCGCTCGGGCACGTTGCCGACGCACCAGATCGTCGGCATGGGCGAATGTTTCCGCATCGCGCGCGAGGAAATGGCCGAAGAGAACCTGCGTATCAAGCGTCTGCGCGACAAGCTGCTCAAGGGGCTGACCGACATCGAGGCGACCTACGTCAATGGCGACATGGAGCACCGCGTACCGCACAACCTGAACATCTCCTTCGCCTACGTCGAAGGGGAGTCCCTGATCATGGCGATCAAGGACATCGCGGTATCGTCCGGCTCAGCCTGTACGTCGGCGAGCCTGGAGCCGTCCTACGTGCTGCGCGCGCTGGGCCGCAACGATGAACTCGCGCACAGCTCGATCCGCTTCACGCTCGGCCGTTTCACCACCGAGGAAGAGATCGACTACACGATCGATCTGCTGCACAAGAAGATCGGCAAGTTGCGCGAACTCTCGCCCTTGTGGGAGATGGTCAACGAAGGCGTAGACCTCGACTCCGTGCAGTGGGCCGCCCACTGAGCAAAAATCGACCTCTCCCCGGATAGGGGAGAGCGAATCAGCCCGACATAGAGACAGCAGGAGAAGGAAAATGGCATACAGCGAAAAGGTCCTCGACCACTACGAAAACCCCCGCAACGTCGGCTCGTTCGCCAAGGACGAGGATGGCGTGGCCACCGGCATGGTCGGCGCGCCCGCCTGTGGCGACGTGATGAAGCTGCAGATCAAGGTCGGTAAGGACGGCGTCATCGAGGATGCCAAGTTCAAGACCTATGGCTGTGGTTCGGCGATCGCCTCGAGCTCGCTGGTCACCGAATGGGTGAAGGGAAAGACGCTTGACCAGGCGCTCGAGATCAAGAACACGCAGATCGCTGAAGAGCTTGCGTTGCCGCCGGTCAAGATCCACTGTTCCATCCTCGCCGAGGATGCGATCAAGGCGGCCGTCGCCGACTACAAGAAAAAGCACGTGGATTGAGTCATCAGGATTTGGAGAGAGTCATGGGTGTCACGCTTTCCGAAAGTGCAGCGAAGCACGTTTCCAGTTTCATCGCCAGGCGCGGCAAGGGCGTCGGAATCCGGCTCGGGGTCAAGACCTCGGGTTGCTCCGGCATGGCCTACAAGCTCGAGTTCGTCGACGAGACCCTGGGCGAGGACCTCGTGTTCGAGAGCCACGGTGTGAAGGTCATCGTCGATCCGAAGAGCCTGCCCTATCTGGAAGGAACGGAGCTCGACTTCGTCCGTGAAGGCCTGAACGAAGGGTTCAAGTTCAACAACCCGAACGTCAAGGACCAGTGCGGCTGCGGCGAAAGCTTCAACGTCTGAGGCCATTCCGTCACGCATGAGCATCGATCTGACTCAGGACTACTTCGCGCTGTTCGGCCTGAAGCGGCAATTCGCGCTCGACGAGTCCGCGCTCGAGGCGGCGTGGCACGAACTGCAGTCGCAGGTGCACCCTGACCGCTACGCGCATCTGCCCGATGTCGACAAGCGCCGCTCGATGCAGTGGGCGACGCGGGTGAACGAAGGGTTCCGGACGCTGAAGAAGCCGCTTGAGCGCGCGCAGTACCTGCTCGAGCTGGCCGGCGTCGATACTGCGCTCGAGACCAACACCGCGATGTCGCCCGAGTTCCTGATGGAACAGATGGAGTGGCGCGAGGCCGTCGCCGAGGCGCGTGAGGCGGGCGAGGTGGAAGAGCTCGAGCAACTGCATCACCGCTTGTTGCACCACGCGCGGGAGGTCCGCAGCGGCCTCGCGCGCGAGCTCGACGAGGTGCACGACTATCCCGCCGCGGCCGATACCGTGCGTCGGCTGATGTTCATCGAAAAACTGCAACACGAGATCGACGAGGCGCTGCTGGCGCTCGAAGACTAGAAAAGCACCGGACTTCCAACATGGCCTTGCTGCAAATCGCCGAACCCGGCATGTCCGCCGAGCCGCACAAGCACCGGCTCGCAGTCGGCATCGATCTTGGCACCACGAACTCGCTGGTGGCGACGGTGCGTAACGGCATCGCGGTCTGTCTCGCCGACGAGACCGGCCGCACCATGCTGCCCTCGATCGTGCGCTACCGCGCCGACGGCAGCATCGAAGTCGGACAGAAGGCGGTTGCGGCCCAGGCGACCGACGCGAAGAACACCATCGTTTCGGTGAAGCGCTTCATGGGGCGCGGTCTCAAGGACGTCGCTCACGTCGAGACGATGCCGTATGACTTCGAGGACAGCGCGGGCATGGTGCGCCTGCGCACTGTCCAGGGCGTGAAGAGCCCGGTCGAGGTGTCGGCCGAGATCCTGCGCAACCTGCGTCGTCGCGCAGAGGCCAGTCTGGGCGGCGAGCTCGTCGGTGCGGTGATTACCGTGCCGGCCTATTTCGACGACGCCCAGCGCCAGGCCACCAAGGACGCGGCGACCCTCGCAGGGCTGCCGGTGCTGCGCCTGCTCAATGAACCGACCGCAGCAGCTGTGGCCTACGGACTCGATAATGCGGCCGAGGGCGTCTATGCGGTGTACGACCTCGGCGGCGGCACCTTCGATCTTTCCATTCTGAAGCTGTCGCGTGGCGTGTTCGAGGTCTTGTCGACCAACGGCGATGCGGCACTGGGCGGGGACGATTTCGACCACCGGCTGTTCTGCTGGATCCTCGACAAGGCGGACATCGCGCCGCCTTCGCTCCAGGATGCGCGCCGCCTGCAGATGAAGGCGCGCGAGGCCAAGGAGCTGCTCAGTTCCTGCGAGGAGGCACCGGTCCATATCGTCCTCGGCTCGGGCGAGGAGGTGAACCTCGTCGTCACCCGCGATGAGTTTGCCGACATGACCAGGCACCTCGTCCAGAAGACGCTCGGCCCCGTGCGCAAGGCGCTGCGCGATGCCGGTCTGGCGCCCGACGAGGTCAAGGGTGTGGTCATGGTGGGCGGCGCGACGCGCATGCCGCACATCCAGCGCGCCGTCGCCGAATACTTCGGCCAGGAACCCCTGACCAACCTCGACCCGGACAAGGTTGTGGCCCTTGGCGCTGCGATGCAGGCGAATGTGCTGGCGGGCAACCGCAGGGACGAAGACGACTGGCTCCTTCTCGATGTGATCCCGCTTTCGCTCGGCCTAGAGACCATGGGCGGCCTCACCGAGAAGGTCATTCCGCGCAATTCGACCTTGCCCATCGCGCGCGCGCAGGAATTCACCACCTTCAAGGACGGCCAGACGGCGATGGCTTTCCACGTCGTGCAGGGCGAGCGCGAGCTGGTGTCCGACTGCCGCTCGCTGGCTCGTTTCGAGTTGCGCGGAATCCCGCCGATGGTGGCGGGGGCTGCGCGCATCCGTGTCAGCTTCCAGGTGGACGCCGACGGCCTGTTGTCGGTGTCCGCGCGCGAGATGTCGTCCGGCGTCGAAGCCAGCGTGCTGGTGAAGCCGTCGTACGGCCTGACTGACGACGAAATCGCCGGCATGCTGAAATCCGGCGTCGAACATGCGGGTGACGACATGGTCGCGCGCGCGCTGCGTGAGCAACAGGTCGAGGCCGAGCGTGTGATCGAGGCCACCGAACATGCGCTCGAGCAGGATGGCGCGCTGCTGAGCGCGGACGAACGCCGCGCGATCGAAGTATCGATCGCCGAACTGCGTGTCTTATGCACCGGCCGTGATCACCGCGCCGTCAAGCGCGGCATCGACGCCCTGTCGCGCGCGACTGACGAATTCGCCGCGCGCCGCATGGACAACAGCATCCGCAGCGCACTCACCGGGCACAAGGTGGACGAGTTCGAGGTCTGAACGGGGGCCGTCCCCCGTCGTTCCCAACGTCCTGCCAGAAACACGAAAGACCGAACCATGACCCAAATCATCGTACTTCCCCATGTCGAGCTGTGCCCCGATGGCAGCGTGATCGAGGCGGAGCCCGGCAAATCGATCTGCGAGAACCTGATCGGCAACGGCATCGACATCGAACATGCCTGCGAGATGTCCTGCGCCTGTACCACCTGCCATGTGATCGTTCGCGAGGGATTCGACTCGCTCAAGGCTGCCGAGGACGAGGAGGAGGATCTTCTCGACAAGGCCTGGGGTCTCGAGCCACAGTCCCGCCTGTCCTGTCAGGTCGTTGTCGGCGATACACCCCTGGTGGTGGAAATTCCCCGCTACACCATCAACATGGCCCGGGAGGGAAAACACTGATGAAATGGACTGAAGTGCAGGAAATCGCGATCCAGCTCGCTGACGCTCATCCGGAGGTGGATCCGGCCAAGATCAACTTCGTCGACCTGATGAACTGGGTGCTGGCGCTGCCCGAGTTCGACGACGACCCGAAACACTGCGGCGAGCGCATTCTCGAGGGCATCCAGCAGGCCTGGATCGACGAACTGGCCTGAAACCGGGCGAAGGGAGCGAGATGATGAGTGAGACGAGCGTATTCGATTTCGACACGAGCGCCCTGGACGGTGCGCCGATGCCCTTGTCCGCTTTCCGCGGCAAGGTGCTCCTGGTCGTGAATACCGCCAGCCAGTGCGGCTTCACGCCGCAATACGCGGGTTTGGAGACTCTCCAGCAACGTTTCGCGGCGCAGGGTTTCTCGGTCATCGGCTTTCCCTGCAACCAGTTTGGCGCGCAGGAGCCGGGGAGCGCCACGGAGATCGGCGCGTTCTGCGCGCGGAACTACGGGGTGACCTTTCCGCTGTCGGAGAAGATCGAGGTCAATGGCCCGGGTGCTCATCCGCTCTACCGCTTTCTGACCCGTGCAGCACCAGGTGTGCTCGGAACCGAGGCGATCAAATGGAACTTCACCAAGTTCCTCGTAGATCGCGCGGGGCAGGTGGTGAAACGCTATGCGCCGACCACGACTCCGGAGTCCATCGCCGCCGATATCGAGCAGGTTCTGGCTGGAACGTGATCGGCCACGTGGGGTGGTGCCTGGGCGTCGTCGGACGACGTCAGGTCGCCGCTCGCTCCTAGTAGCCGCTGTTCGTCCTTGAAGCCACGGTTTCGTTCAGTGTCAGCCAGTAGCGACCGATGAGTTCGATCGCCGCGAGGAAATGTTCGAAGTCGACCGGCTTACGGATATAACTGTTGGCACCGAGGTGATAGGCCTGCTGGAGGTCGAGCGTTTCACGCGATGTGGTCAGGACCACGACCGGTAGCAGGGCTGTACGGTCGTCCGCCCGAATGCGGCGCAGCACCTCCAGGCCGTCGATGCGCGGCAACTTCAGGTCGAGCAGCACGACCGCGGGCAGCGTCGTGGTGCCGCGTCCGGCGTGGCTGCCGGTTCCGAACAGGTAGTCCAGAGCCTCGACGCCATCATGCGCGACGACCACCGGGTTGGTGATGCCGTTCTTGCCGAATGCGCGCAGCGTCAGGGCTTCATCGTCGGGGTTGTCTTCGACGACCAGAATCGGTTGGTTGTTGGACATCTCGCTCTCCGCGGGACGGCGATGCTTGCCGCTTTCCTGCCAGTGTAGCGACTGCCGCGCGGAGGGAAAGCGGTCCGATCAGGAGCCTGCGCCGGGGAGATCATCCCGGTACAGCACGAACACCATGTCGTCATCGCCCCGAGTCGACAGCCAGTTGAAGGGCAGGTCGGGGAAGGCGGTCTCGACGATGTCGCGATTATGCCCTATTTCGACCGCGAGAATGCCACCGGGATTTAGATGGCGAGCGCCTTCGGCGATCAGTCGGCGCACGACATCGAGCCCGTCGTCTCCTGCGGCGAGGGCCATGCGCGGTTCGTGGAGATACTCCGCCGGGAGTGAATCCATCGCCTCGGCGGTGACGTAGGGCGGGTTGCTCAGGATGAGGTCGTACGTGCGCTCGCCGAGCGCGTCGAACACGTCGCTGTTGACGAGCTCGATCTTGCCTTCAAGACCATAATCGGCGACGTTCTGGCGAGCCACATCGAGGGCGTCGTCCGACAGGTCCACCGCGGTGATCTCCGCATTCGGATAGGCGTGGGCCATCAGCACCGCGAGGCAGCCCGAGCCGGTGCACATGTCCAGCGCGCTGGTGACACGTTCCGGATCCTCGATCCAGGGTGCGAATCCGTCCTCGAGCAGTTCGGCGAAGAACGAACGCGGCACGATCACCCGCTCGTCGACCACGAAGCGAAAATCCCCCAGCCAGGCTTCGCCGACGAGATAGGCGGTCGGTACGCGATCGACGGTTCTGCGCTCGATCGCCTCGAACAGCGCCACGCGCTCATCACCCGGAATGCAGGCGTCGAGGAAGGGCTCCAGACGGTCCAGGGGCAGCGACAGCGTGGCAAGAATCAGCCACACCGCTTCGTCATAGGTGTCGGACACGCCCTGACCGCAGAAGATGTGGGCGCGATTGAAGCGGGTCACGGCATAGCGCAACCAGTCGCGCACGGTGACGAGTTCGGCAAGCGGGCCGTGTTCGTGTTCGTGCTCGTCGTCCGGTTCATGATCATGGTCGTGCGCGGTTTCGTTCATTGATTCGATCTCGTCGGGCCGGCGCAGTCTTGCGCCGTAGGCAGATGGCAGAAATTTCTGGCGGAAATCAGGCGACAAGCAGCGCCCGCAGGGTGCGCTCGTACACGGCGGCAAGCGGCTCGAGGGCATCGACGGCGATGTGCTCGTCGACCTTGTGGATGGAGGCATTCACCGGTCCGAATTCGACGACTTCGCGGCAGATGTCGGCAATGAAGCGCCCGTCCGAGGTGCCGCCTGTCGTCGACAATTCCGTCTCGACATCGAGCACCTCGCGAATCGCGTCCGAGAGTGCTTCAACGAGCTTGCCTCTTCCCGTAATGAAGGGCTTGCCCGACAGGTGCCAGTCGATCTCGTATTCGAGGCCGTGGCGGTCGAGGATTTCATGGGTCCGCGCCTTGAGACTCTCGGCGCTCGATACCGACGCGAAACGGAAGTTGAACATGACCTCGCACTGGCTCGGTATCACGTTGTTCGCACCGGTACCCGCGTGGATGTTGGAGACCTGCCAGGTCGTCGGCGGGAAAAACTCGTTGCCCTCGTCCCACTTCGTTGCAGCGAGCTCCGTCAGGGCAGGGGCGAACTGGTGGATCGGGTTGCGCGCGAGCTGAGGGTAGGCAACGTGCCCTTGCAGCCCCTTCACCCGCAAGGTCGCCGACAGGGAGCCGCGGCGACCGTTCTTGATCGTGTCGCCGAGGGTGGTGACCGACGTTGGCTCGCCGACCACGCAATAGTCCAGACGTTCGCCCCGGGCCGCCAGCGCTTCGACCACCTTCACCGTGCCGTGCGTTGCGATACCTTCCTCGTCGGAGGTCAGCAGCAGGGCGATGCTGCCCGCATGGTCAGGGACATCCCGGACGAAGCGTTCGATCGCGACGACGAAGGCGGCGAGCGAGGATTTCATGTCTGCGGCGCCGCGGCCATAGAGCAGGCCGTCACGCAGGGTGGGTTCGAAGGGTGGGCTCGACCACGCCTCCAGCGGACCGGTAGGAACGACATCGGTGTGCCCGGCGAAACACAAGACCGGCTGGTCGCCGCCGCGCCTCGCCCACACGTTGCAGACGCCGCCGGTGTCGATGCGTTCGCAGCGAAAGCCAAGCGTTTGCAGGCGTGCTGCAATGAGGTCCAGGCAGCCGGCGTCAGCGGGGGTTACGGAATGACGAGCGATCAGCTCGCAGGCAAGGTCCAGCGTGGCGTTGTCGGGGGAAGACATGAATCGTTCTTGCTTGAAGTGAAGGTGAACGGCTTGAGGCGGGCGCAGCAGACCGCGTCATCGCTCGTTGGCATGTCCGAGATCGAGGGTGAGTTCGGCGAAGGACGGGCCGTCGGCGTCGCCGGCATCGAAGCTGACCAGCGACGCATTATCGGCGGTGTTCATCGTCATCGACTTGTTGCCGAATTCGGCATTGTTGATCAGCCAGTGCAGGTTGGTCGGCGAGTCGGCGTTCGCGAGCGCCTCGTCGAGCGTGATCGTCTTCTCGTGATACAGGCGGAACAGGTCCTGCTCGAAAGTCTGGCATCCCGGGGCGAGGCTCTGTTCCATCGCCTCCTTGATGTCGTTGAGTTCCCCGCGCTCGATGAGCTCGGCAATGTGGCGCGTATTCATCAGGATCTCGACCGCCGGGACGCGTCGGCTGTCGGGTTTGCGCACGAGGCGCTGCGAAACGATGCAGCGCAGGGCGACGGCCAGATCGAGATAGAGAAGCTGCCGGTTCTCGAGCGGGAAGAAATTCACGATTCGATTCAATGCATGGTAGGCATTGTTCGCATGCAGGGTTGCCAGGCACAGGTGGCCGGTCTGTGAATACGAGAGCGCGGCCTGCATGGTCTCGCGGTCGCGGATTTCGCCGATCAGGATGCAGTCGGGCGCCTGGCGCATCGCATTGCGCAGGGCTTCGTGCCAGCTCAGTGTGTCGATGCCGACCTCACGCTGGTTCACCACCGACTTCCGATGCTGGAAGAGGTATTCGATCGGATCCTCGACCGTCAGGATGTGTCCCGATTTGTTGCGGTTGCGATGGTCGAGCATCGACGCGAGCGAGGTCGACTTGCCCGAGCCGGTCGCACCGACGACGAGGACCAGACCGCGCTTTTCGAGCACGATCTCGCTCAGCACCTCAGGCAGGGCGAGGCTCTTCACGCTCGGGATGTCGTTCTGGATGAAGCGGATCACCGCGGCCATCGAGTTACGCTGCCAGAACGCATTGAGACGGAAATTGCCGATTTCGCGCCGGCCGAACGAGAGGTTGATCTCGCGATCGCTCTTGTAGCGATCCATCTGCTCCGGCGTCAGCGCCTCGGCTAGCATGCGCTGGATCATGGGCGGATCCATGACCTGCTGGTTGATCGGCATCGTGTGCCCCTGAATCTTGATGTGGATCGGGGCGCCCGCGGTGATGAAGAGGTCCGAGGCCTGCTTGTCGGCCATCAGCTGAAACAGACTGTCGAAAATCATGCCGTCAGGACTCCTTCAAGCGGGGTGATGCCGGGACAGGTGACGATGCGATCCCCGTCCCGGCAGCGGGCGATCAGGCGCCGCGCAGCAACTCGTTGATGCCGGTCTTCGCACGGGTCTGCGCATCGACCTTCTTCACGATCACCGCGCAGTACAGGCTGTACTTGCCATCGGCCGAGGGCAGGCTGCCGGGTACCACGACGGCGCCGGCGGGCACGCGGCCGTAGGTGACCTCACCGGTCTCGCGATCGTAGATCTTGGTGCTCTGGCCGATATAGACGCCCATCGACAGCACCGCGTTCTCCTCGATGATCACGCCCTCGACCACTTCCGAGCGCGCGCCGACGAAGACGTTGTCCTCGATGATGACCGGGCCGGCCTGTACCGGTTCGAGCACGCCGCCGATGCCGACGCCGCCCGACAGGTGGACGTTCTTGCCGATCTGGGCGCAGGAGCCGACGGTAGCCCAGGTGTCGACCATCGAGCCTTCATCCACATAGGCGCCGATGTTCACGTAGGAGGGCATGAGCACTACGTTCTTGCCGATGAAGCTGCCCTTGCGCGCGGTGGCCGGCGGGACGACACGGAAACCGCCGGCGCGGAACTGCTCGGGCGTGTAGTCGCCGAACTTGGTCTGCACCTTGTCGAAGTAGTTGAGCGAACCGGCCGGCATGATCTCGTTGTCGCGCAGGCGGAAGGAGATCAGCACCGCTTTCTTGATCCACTGGTTGACCACCCACTGGCCGTCCTTCTTCTCGGCCACGCGCAGGGTGCCGGCGTCCAGGCCGGCGATGACCTGCTCGACCGCGTCGCGAATTTCGGCCGGCGCGGAGGAGGGCGACAGGCTGGCGCGGTTCTCGAAGGCGTCGTCGATGATGTTTTGCAGAGCGTGCATGGATTGGACTCTCAGAGTTTTTTACAGAAATCGATGAGGCGCTCGGCCGCCTCGACGCACTCGTGCGTATCGGCGACCAGGGCAATGCGAACGAAACCGGCACCAGGGTTGATGCCGTTTGCCTCGCGGGCGAGATAGCTGCCGGGCAGGACCGTCACATTATATTCAGCCTGCAGGCGGCGGGCGAAATCGGTATCTGACAAGCCGGACGGCACCCCCGCCCACAGGTAGAACCCGGCGTCGGGCAGGTCCGTGGCGAGCCAGGGTTTGAGCATCGGCGTGATGCGGGCGAACTTTTCGCGGTACAGGCGGCGATTCTCGGCGACATGTTCTTCGTCGTGCCAGGCGGCGATCGATGCGGCCTGAACGGCCGGATTCATCGCACAGCCGTGGTAAGTCCGATAGTTCAGGAAGCGGCTCAGAATCCTGGCGTCTCCAGCGACGAAGCCCGAGCGCATGCCGGGAACGTTCGAACGCTTGGACAGGCTGGAGAACATGACGACATTGCGGAAGTCCGTGCGACCCAGGCGCCACGCCGCTTCGAGGCCGCCGATCGGCTTTGCGTCGTCGTCGAAGTAGATCTCCGAATAGCACTCGTCCGCCGCGATCACGAAACCGTGCCGGTCTGACAGTTCGAACAGCACCTTCCACTCGTCGAGGCTCAGCACGCGCCCGGTGGGGTTGCCTGGGGAGCAGACGTAAATGAGCTGGATGTCGCGCCAGGTTTCGTCGGAAATCGACGCGAAATCGTAGGCGAAGCCGTTGTGCGGCAAGGTGTTGAGAAACACCGGCTCGGCCCCGGCGAGAAAAGCCGCGCCTTCGTAGATCTGATAGAAGGGGTTGGGGCACAGCACCTTCGCGCCGGGTTGCGTGCCATCCACGACGCACTGCGCAAACGCGAACAGCGCCTCGCGCGAACCATTGACCGGAATCACCTGCGTTGCCGGGTCGATCGCGGGCAGACCGTAGCGGCGCCCGAGCCAGCCCGCGATCGCGCCGCGCAGCCCATCGCTGCCCAGCGTGGTCGGGTAGGTCGACAGGCCGCCGAGGTTGTCGGCGAGGGTCTGGCGAATAAAGCCCGGAGTAGGGTGCTGCGGCTCGCCGATCGACAGGCGGATCGGCTTCAGGCCGGCGGGCGGCGTGATCCCCGCGAAAAGCGCGCGCAGCTTTTCGAAGGGATAGGACTGGAGGCGGTCGAGGTTAGGATTCACTTTGGAACAATTTACGCCCGCGAGGCGCGCGGGCGGAGCAGTCGGGAAGGCTGAGGATGTTATCATGCGGCGCCTTGCCGGCGTCCGAAGCGCGTGCGGCACACGATCGCCTCCCAGAACGCCCGTTCCTCCTGAAGTGCGCCTCTCCAAGCTCAAACTCGCCGGTTTCAAGACTTTCGTCGATCCGACCACCGTGCTGACACCCGGCAACCTGGTCGGCGTCGTGGGTCCGAACGGCTGCGGCAAATCGAACATCATCGACGCGGTGCGCTGGGTGCTGGGCGAGACGCGCGCCTCGGCGCTGCGCGGCGAATCGATGCAGGACGTGATCTTCAACGGCTCCACGACCCGTAAGCCGGTGTCGCGCGCAAGCGTGGAGCTTGTCTTCGACAACCACGAGGGCCGCGCGGCCGGGCAGTGGTCGCGCTATGCCGAGATCTCGGTCAAGCGGGTGCTCGACCGCAGCGGTGAATCGACCTATTACATCAACAACGTTCATGTCCGGCGCAAGGATGTGATCGATCTCTTCCTGGGAACGGGCCTCGGCCCGCGGGCGTACGCGATCATCGAGCAGGGCATGATCTCGCGCATCATCGAGGCCAGGCCAGAGGACATCCGCGGTTTCCTCGAAGAGGCCGCGGGCGTCACCAAGTATCGCGAGCGCCGCAAGGAAACCGAAGGGCGCCTGTCGGATGCGCGCGACAACCTCGCCCGTCTGGACGACATCCGCATGGAACTCGGCGAGCGCATCGGCCACCTGGAAGCGCAGGCCGAAGTCGCCGCCCGTTATCACGCGCTCAATGCCTCGCACGTGCAGAAGCAGCAACTGCTTTGGCTGCTCAAGCGCAACGAGGCACGTGCCGAGCACCGGCAACTCGCCGAGGAGCTGAACCGCAACACCGCTCGGATCGAGTCCGACAACGCCCGCGTGCAGGAGCTCGAGGCGGCCGTGGAGGGCGCGCGCGAGTCGCACTTCGAGGCGTCCGAAGCAGTACATCTGGCGCAGAGCGACCTGTTCGCAGTAAGCGCGGAAGTCACCCGGCTGGAGACCGAGCTTCAACATCTCGGCGAAGCGCGCAAGCGCCTCGAAGCGAGGTTGGCGCAGCTCGATGTCGATCATGTGCATTGGACCGCACGCAGGGAATCGCTGACCGATGAGCGCGAGCGCTGGCACGAGCTTGCCGCCAACGCCGCGATGCGGGCCGAGCAGGCCGAGGCCCGGCACGCGGAGATCGCCGATCGCCTGCCCGAGCTCGAACACGCCCGCCAGGCGGCCGACGCCACGATGAGCGTCGCGCGCCGCGAGCTGGCGCAGACCGAACAGCAGCTGCGCGTCGAAGAAGCGAACCGCGCCAGCGCCATGCGCGCGCTCGATGCCCTGCAGCAGCGTCGCGGGCGGCTGGAAGCCGAGGCGGGCGCCATCGTCGGCCCGGATGAGCTGGCCGTCGCCGAACGCGAAGCGCGTCTCGAGTCGGTGCAGGACGCGCTCGAGCGCCAGCAGCACGAGCTTTCGGCGCTGCAGGGGCAGCTGCCCTCGGCCCAGTCGGCGTTGAAGGCGGCTTTCGAGCACGAGCGCGCCGTGCAGCGCCGGCTCACCGAACTGCGCGCGCGACGCGATGCGCTGCTGCAGCTGCAGTCGCGCGTGCAATCGCAGGGCAAGCTGGGCGACTGGCTCAAGCGCCACGGCTTCGACGGTCTACCGCCGTTGTGGCGCAGCCTGCGCGTCGCCCCGGGCTGGGAGGCAGCCGTTCAGGCGGTGCTGCGCGAACGGCTGGCCGCGCTCGTGGCGCCTGTCGATGCCCAGGATGCCCTTGCGCAGGCGCTGCTGGACGAAGCGCCCCCCGAATCGCTGGCGATCGCCCTGAGCACACCGGCGACAGTGGGGCAGGAGCCCCTGCCGGAGGGCGTGCGGCCGCTGATCGGGCATGTCGAGGTGAGCGAGGCCGAGCAGCGCCCGCTGGTCGAGGCCTTCCTGCGGGGATGTGCTGTCGTCGACCGTCTGGAGGACTGGCTGCCACGCCGTGCGGAACTCCCGCCCGGCTTGGTGCTGGTGAGCGCGCGCGGGCAGGTGCTGACCCGGCACGCCCTGACCCATCTTGCCCCGGACAGCCGCACTCATGGCGTGATGGAGCGCCAGCGCGAGATCGATGCGCTCGCGGCCGAGCAGCAGGCGCTCGAGGAGGAAGCCGCTGCAGCGCACGATGCCTTGCTGGCAGCCGAGGCGAAAGCGGGCGCGATACAGGAGCGCATCAATGCGCTGCGCCGCGACAGCCAGGCAGCGCAGGCACAGGTGCACGCCGAACAGGTGGAACTGCTCAAGCTGACTCAGGCGCGGAGCCGGGCCGACGAGCGGCGCACCCAGTTGCAGCGAGATCTGACCGATCTCGTGCATCTGGAGGCCAACGAGCGCGAGCATCTGGCGCGCGCCGAACTGGAACATTCGCGCGCAGACGAGCTTGCCTTCCTGCAGCGCGAGCGGCTCGATGCCGCCACCGACGTGCTGCGCGAGCGCGAGCAGAGTTTGCGCGAGCTGCGCGCGCTGGAGCAGGCTGCGACACGTGATCTGCAGGAAGCGCGCTTTTCGGAGCGCGAATGCGCCGGCAAGCTCGACGACATCGGCCGCAACCTCCAACTTGCCGCCGAGCAGGCCGAGCGCATCCTGGCCGAAACGGCTGCGCGGCGCAGCGAGCTCGAGGCGACCGACGACGCGCGCAGTCGCGACGCACTGCAGACCGCGCTTGGGCTGCGTGCCAGCCGCGAGACTGCCCTCGCGGCAAGGCGTGACGCCCTCGAACAGGCTGCCGCTGCGCTGAGGCAGACCGAGGAGATGCGCCTGCGCACCGAGCAGGAGGCGGCGCCGATCCGCAATCGCGTGGCCGAGCTGCGCCTGGCGGTGCAAGCGGCCGAGCTTGCCGCCAGCCAGTTCGACGAGCGACTGGCCGAAGCCGAGGCGGATGAAGCGGAGCTTGCGCCGCTGCTTTCGGCGGACCTCAAGGAAACCACCCTGCAGCGCGAAGTGGCGCGTCTTGCGCGCGAGATTGCCGAACTCGGTGCGGTCAACCTCGCGGCCCTGGACGAGTTGCGTACCGCCACCGAGCGCAAGGGCTACCTGGACGCGCAGACTGCGGACCTGTTGCAGGCGATCGAGACCCTCGAGGATGCGATCCGGCGCATCGATCGGGAAACCCGCGAACAGCTGCAGGAAACCTACAATACCGTGAATCGGCAGTTCGGCACGTTGTTCCCGCAGCTCTTCGGCGGCGGGCGTGCCGAGCTGGTGCTGACCGGGGACGAGATCCTCGACGCCGGAATACAGATCGTCGCGCAGCCGCCGGGCAAGAAGAACACTTCGATCCACCTGCTTTCCGGCGGAGAGAAGGCCTTGACCGCGATTGCGCTGGTTTTCTCCATGTTCCAGCTCAATCCGGCGCCGTTCTGCATGCTTGACGAGGTGGATGCACCCCTGGACGATACGAACACCGAGCGCTATGCGAACATGGTGAAGCGCATGTCGTCGCAGACCCAGTTCATCTTCATCAGTCACAGCAAGATCACGATGGAGTTTGCGCAGCAGCTCGTGGGCGTGACCATGCAGGAACAGGGCGTGTCGCGCGTGGTGGAAGTGGATATCGAAGAAGCGCTGCGCCTGGCCGAGCCGGCGGCGGCGTGAAAAACAAGAAGGCTTGATTCGGAACAACTTATGGACAGCGAACTTCAGGTTGCGTTGATCGGCGCGGGTGTCGCCGCGGTCGTGCTCATCGTCGGCTACAACAAATGGCAGGAACGCAAGCATCGTCGTCGCGCGGAGGAGGCCTTCAAGTCCGACCACCGCGACGTGCTGCTCGAGCCGCGCTCGGGTTCCTCGGATGGCGAACGCACCGAG
This sequence comes from Thauera sp., assembly GCA_017302295.1. Taxonomy (GTDB): domain Bacteria; phylum Pseudomonadota; class Gammaproteobacteria; order Burkholderiales; family Rhodocyclaceae; genus Thauera. The sequence goes on from JAFLDS010000007.1 coordinate 47,171, forward strand.
CCCAGCTTCGATGAACCGCCGCCGATCGCCGGTGCGCAAGATGAGCAGCGACGGGTGCGTGAGGCGCCCGTCACGCGCACGGCGCCACAACCGCCCGCACTGCTCAGCACCCGCACCGACTGCATCATCCTGCTCGAATCGATCGAGCCGCTGGATTCGCAGCGTCTGTGGGCCGCACAGCGTGACGAGCTGGCCGAACTGAGCAAGCCGGTGCGCTTGTTCGGGTTCAACGACGGCGAAAACCTGTGGCGCCCCATCGGACCCAACACGGCCGAGAGCTGCCACTGGTTCTGCGTGGCGATGCAGCTGGTCGATCGTCGCGGGCCGATCGGCGAGGCGGACTTCATGCGCTTCACCGGCGGCGTCCAGCGTGTCGCGGACCGGTTCATGGCCTTGCCCGCCGGCTTGCCGGCGCGTGTCGACGTTTTGCGCAGCGCGACCGAGCTCGATCGGTTCTGCGCCGACGTCGATGTGCAGATCGGCGTCAATGTCGTGGCGACGAGTTCCCAGTTCGAAGGCGAGCGCATCGAGGCGATCGCCGGCTTGCAGGGGCTGAAGCTGGGCAGTGACGGCAGCTTCCACGCACTGGATGCGCAGGGCAGCACCGCTTTCACCCTCGGCAACCTCGAACCTGGGCTGTTCGCGAGCGGCGCCATGCGCAGCGTCCTGACGAAGGGACTGACGCTGGTCATCGACGTGCCGCGGGTGGCCGACGGGCCGGAAGTCTTCGAACGCATGATGCGCGTCGCTGCAGGCCTGGCAGAGGGGCTGTCGGGAGTCGTCGTCGATGACAACCGGGCGGTCTTCGGTCCGGAAGCCGCGGCCATGATCCGCGGCCAGATCGCGCAGTTCCAGGAGCGCATGGCGACCCAGGGCATTCCGGCCGGTGGAGACCTCGCCAAGCGCCTTTTCGCGGCGTGATGAGCGCGGCCCCGACGCCGCTCGAGCGGGCGGCCCAGCTGCGCGCCGAATTGGCGCGCCACGATCATGCCTACTACGTGCTCGACGCGCCGACGGTACCCGACGCCGAGTACGATCGCCTTTTTCGCGAGCTCGAGGCGCTGGAGTCCGCCTACCCCGAGTTGTGCGCGGACGATTCGCCAACCCGGCGCGTGGGGGGCAAGCCGCTGGCGCAGTTCGCGGCCGTCAGGCACCGCGTGCCGATGCTGTCGATTCGCACCGAGACCGATACCGAGGCCAGCGGCGCCTATGCCTTCGATGCTCGCGTCCGCCGCGAACTCGGTATGGCCGAGGGCGACGGACCGGTGGAGTATGCGGCCGAGCTGAAATTCGACGGTCTCGCCATCAGTCTGCGCTATGAGCAGGGGGTGCTGGTGCAGGCGGCGACCCGCGGCGACGGCGAAACCGGCGAAGACGTTACGCAGAACATCCGCACGGTGCGCGCCATTCCGCTGCGTCTGCGCGGCACGGCGCCGGCCGTTCTGGAGGTGCGCGGCGAGGTGTACATGCGTCGCGACGACTTCGATGCGCTCAACGCGAGGCAGTCGGCCGCAGGAGAGAAGTCCTTCGTCAATCCGCGCAATGCGGCGGCGGGCAGCATCCGCCAGCTCGATCCGGGCATTGCGGCGCGGCGTCCGCTCACCTTCTTTGCCTACGGGCTGGGTGAAACCGCGGGGTGGACGCTCCCGCCCACCCATGCGGGGGTGCTGGACGCGCTCGCTGAATTCGGCCTGCCGGTCTGCGAGCATCGCGCGGTGCTGCAGGGGCCGGACGCGCTGGCCGAGTTCCACCGCGCAGTCGGTGCGTTGCGGGACGCGCTCGCGTTCGACATCGACGGCGTCGTGTACAAGGTCAATGCGCTCGAACTCCAGCAGCGCCTGGGTTTCGTCACACGGGAACCACGCTGGGCGGTGGCGCACAAGTATCCGGCGCAGGAAGCCGTGACGCTGCTGCGTGACATCGAGGTGCAGGTCGGGCGCACGGGTGCGATCACCCCGGTCGCACGCCTCGAGCCGGTGTTCGTCGGCGGCGTCACCGTCACCAACGCGACGCTGCACAACCAGGACGAGATTGACCGCAAGGACGTGCGCATCGGCGATTGGGTCATCGTACGCCGCGCCGGCGACGTGATTCCCGAAGTGGTCGCGCCGGTGGTGGAGCGCCGAACTGCCGAACTGCCGCGCTTCGATCTGCTTGCTCGCTACCCGAAGTGCCCGGTGTGCGGCTCACATGTCGCGCGTGGCGAGGACGAGGTGGTTGCGCGCTGTACCGGCGGGCTCTTCTGTCCGGCGCAGCGCAAGCAGGCCCTGCTGCATTTCGCCGGACGTCGAGCGATGGACATCGACGGCCTGGGAGACAAGCTGGTCGAGCAGCTCGTCGATGCAGCGATCGTCAAGACCCCGGTGGACATCTACCGGCTGGGCATCCTGGCGCTGGCCAATCTCGAGCGTATGGGCGAGAAGTCGGCGCAGAACCTGCTTGCCGCGATCGAGAAGAGCCGTGACACCACGCTGGCGCGCTTCATTTTCGCCCTTGGCATCCGCAATGTCGGGGAGGCCACGGCGCGCGACCTGGCGCGGCACTTCGGCAATCTCGATGCGCTTCTCGCCGCCGATGAGGCGGCGCTGCAACAGGTGCCGGACGTCGGACCGATCGTAGCGAAATGCATCGCGGAATTCCTCGCCGAGCCGCACAATCGCGAGGTCATCGAGCAGCTGCGTGCCGCCGGCGTGCGTTGGCCGGAAGGCGAGCCGAGTGCGATCGCAAACGGCCGGCTTGCCGGCAAGACGCTGGTGCTTACCGGCACGCTGCCGACGCTGAGCCGTGACGAAGCCAAGGCCCTCATCGAAGCGCAAGGGGGCAAGGTGGCCGGCTCGGTGTCGAAGAAGACGGATTACCTGGTGGCGGGAGCCGAGGCCGGGTCCAAGCTGACGAAAGCCCAGGAACTGGGCGTGGCGATCGTCGATGAAGAGGGCTTGCGTGCACTGCTGAACAAATCGGATACAAACGCCTAGTGCCTTTGTGCGCGGCTTCGCGCATGATGCCGGGCGCCGCCTATCCGCAGCGGGTATGCAGAGTCGAGTCGAACCATTTCATACCGGAGTGAAAGAAGAATGAAAAAGGTCACCAAGGCAGTCTTCCCCGTGGCCGGCATGGGCACCCGTTTCCTGCCCGCCACCAAGGCGAGCCCGAAGGAGATGCTGCCCATCGTGGACAAGCCGCTGATCCAGTACGCGGTGGAAGAGGCGGTGGCAGCGGGCATCACGGACATGATCTTCATCACCGGCCGAACCAAGCGTTCGATCGAAGACCATTTCGACAAGGCCTATGAACTCGAGACCGAACTCGAGGCGCGCGGCAAGAAGGAACTGCTCGAAATCGTCCGCAAGACGGTGCCCAAAGGGGTGAATTGCATCTACATCCGGCAGGCCGAAGCGCTGGGTCTTGGCCACGCCGTGATGTGCGCCGAGCACGTCGTCAGCGACGAGGCATTTGCGGTGATTCTTGCCGATGATCTGCTCGACAATCCCAAGGGCGCCTCCGTCCTGAAACAGATGGTCGATGTGTATAACTACAATCGCTGCTCGGTGCTCGGCACCATGGACGTGCCGCGCCAGGAAACGCGCCAGTACGGCATCGTCAGCACCGAATCGCAGACCGGCAACGTGCAGCGCGTGACGGGCATCGTCGAAAAGCCCAAGCCCGAGGAGGCGCCGACCACGCAGGCCGTCGTTGGCCGCTACATCCTGACGCCGCGCATCTTCGACCATCTGCATGCGGTGAAACCGGGCGCCGGGGGTGAGATCCAGCTTACCGACGCGATCGCCTCGCTGCTCAAGGAGGAGGCCGTGCTGTCCTATCAGTTCGACGGCGTGCGCTACGATTGCGGCTCCAAGCTCGGCTACCTGAAGGCGACCGTGGAACTCGGCCTGCGCCACCACGAGACCGGCCCGGAGTTCCGCGCCTACCTCAGCGAGCGCTTCGGCGCGGAAGCAGCGGCCAAGAAGAAGTAAGCCGGATCGACGCCGAACTGAGGCCGCGGTCAGGTAGAGAGGGCGCCGGAGAATCCGGCGCTTTTTTTGTGGACCGCGGCCGGATGCGAGGGGCCACCGTGCGAGGGGCTGTCTAAACGGTCGACAGGGATGCAAAAAGCCCCGCCGGCTTTCGCCCGCGGGGCCCTCGTGTGTTGCGCGGATCAGCGCAGTGGCGCGTCAGGCGGCGTCAGCCTTCGCTGCGCGCTTGCGATCGGTTTCCTTCAGGTGACGCTTGCGCAGCCGGATGCTCTTCGGCGTGATCTCGACCAGTTCGTCATCGGCGATGAACTCGATGGCGGATTCCAGCGTGAGCTGGATGGGCGGGATCAGGCGCACGGCTTCGTCCGTACCGGATGCGCGCACGTTGGTGAGCTGCTTGCCCTTGATCGGGTTCACCACGAGGTCGTTGTCGCGGGTGTGGATGCCGATGATCATGCCTTCGTACAGTGCCTCGCCCGGGCTCACGAACATGCGGCCACGGTCCTGCAGGTTCCACAGCGCGTAGGCCACCGCGTCGCCATCGTTCTGCGAGATCAACACGCCATTGCGGCGTTCGGCCATCGCGCCGGCCATCGCGCCGTAGTCGTCGAACACGTGGCTGGCGAGGCCGGTGCCGCGCGTCATCGTGAGGAACTCACCCTGGAAGCCGATCAGGCCGCGGGCCGGGATGCGGTACTCGAGGCGCACGCGACCCTTGCCGTCCGGCTGCATGTCCTGCAACTCGCCGCGGCGGCGGCCGAGTTCTTCCATTACGCCGCCTTGGTGATCTTCCTCGACGTCGATGGTGAGCAGCTCGTACGGCTCGCACTTCACACCGTCGATTTCCTTGTAAACAACGCGCGGACGGCCGACCGCCAGCTCGTAGCCCTCGCGGCGCATGTTCTCGAGCAGGATGGTCAGGTGTAGTTCACCGCGTCCGGACACTTCGAACACATCAGAGTCGCTGGTGTAGGTCACGCGCAGTGCGACGTTCTTCAGCAGTTCCTTTTCCAGGCGCTCGCGGATCTGGCGGCTGGTCACGAACTTGCCTTCACGCCCGGCCAGCGGCGAGGTATTGACCATGAAGTTCATCGTCAGCGTCGGTTCGTCGACCGCAATCGGCTTCATGCCCTCGAGGGCATCGGGGTCGCACAGCGTCACGCCGATGTTGACCTGCTGGATGCCGGCGACCAGCACGATGTCGCCAGCTTCGGCGAACTCGGCGGGCGAGCGCTCCAGGCCCTGGAAGGTCAGCACCTGGCTGACCTTGCCCTTGCCGCGGTTCTCGTCGCCGTACATCACGACCAGTTCCTGGTTGGGGCGAATGCGGCCGCGCTTGATGCGGCCGATGCCGAGCTGGCCCATGTAGGTCGAGTAATCGAGCGAGCAGACCTGCATCTGCAGCGGACCGTCGGAATCGACTTCGGGTGCCGGGACGTACTTGAGGATGGCTTCGAACAAGGGGCGCATGTCGGTGCGCTCGTCCTCGAGGTTCTCCACGGCGAAGCCGTTCAGGCCCGACGCGTAGATGACCGGGAAGTCGAGCTGCTCGTCGGTCGCGCCGAGCTTGTCGAAGAGGTCGAAGGTGTGGTTGATCACCCAGTCAGGACGCGCGCCCGGACGATCGATCTTGTTGACCACGACGATCGGCTTCAGGCCCAGCGCCAGCGCCTTGCGCGTGACGAAACGGGTCTGCGGCATCGGGCCTTCCTGCGCGTCCACCAGCAACAGCACGCTGTCGACCATGGACAGCACGCGCTCGACCTCGCCGCCAAAATCGGCGTGGCCCGGGGTGTCGACGATGTTGATGTGGGTGTCGCCGTACTGGATAGCGCAGTTCTTGGCGAGAATGGTGATGCCGCGTTCCTTCTCGATGTCTCCCGAGTCCATGACGCGTTCGGCGACCTGCTGGTTTTCGCGGAAGGTGCCGGACTGGCGCAGCAGTTGGTCAACCAGCGTGGTCTTGCCGTGGTCGACGTGGGCGATGATTGCGATATTGCGGATAGCGCGGGACATGGAGGCGGGAAGTCTTTGAAAGGGCGTGGATTTTAGCATGCGCCTGCGGCGGCGCAGCATGAATTTTCAACGCTGTCCAGCCCGTTGCACTGCGGTAATGACGAATGCCTTGCCGTGCCGGCACGCAAGGTCGGCGCTCCATGGGATCCGCTGGCGAAGGCCGCCGGGACCCACATGATAAAATCCATGCTCACGAAACCCGGAGTGAATCAAATGCTCGCGATCATCGGCGGCAGCGGCCTGACCCAGCTATCGAACATGGCGGTTATCCGTCGCGAGGTGGCACGCACGCCCTATGGCGAGCCCTCGGGCGCGCTCACTTACGGCACGATGTGCAACGAGCCGGTCGTTTTTCTGGCCCGTCACGGATACGGTCATACGATCCCGCCCCACCTGGTGAATTATCGGGCGAACATTTGGGCGCTCAAACAGGCCAAGGTGAGCGCAATCGTCTCGGTCGCTTCGGTCGGCAGCATCCGTGAAGATTTTCCACCTGGCACGCTGGTCGTTCCGCACCAGATCATCGACTACACATGGGGCCGCAAGGGTACGTATTTCGAGGGCGGGGAAGGGCTGGTCAAGCACATCGACTTCACCCATCCCTACGATGAGGCGCTGCGCCAGCGCCTCATCGCGGCCGCCCGCGAAGCCGGCGACAGCGCGCACGATGGCGCGGTATATGCGGCCACCCAGGGACCGCGACTCGAGACCGCAGCCGAAGTCAATCGCCTCGAGCGTGACGGTGCCGACGTGGTCGGCATGACCGGCATGCCCGAAGCCTCGCTCGCGCGCGAGCTGGACATTCCCTATGCCGCGATCAACGTGGTGGTGAATTACGCGGCCGGGCGCGTCAGCAGCGAGCGTGGAATCCATTTCGACGACATCGAGCTGGTCCTGCAGGAGTCGATGCTGCGTGTACGGCAGCTGCTCGAGCATCTTTGCAAGGTGTGTTGAGGCGGCGATCGGCGACGAGCCCCCCTGCAAGGTGCAAGATTCATTTCACCGAATCGCCTCCGCGCGCGACCTCCTTGATGCCCACGCCAGGGCCGCCGAAATACTCCAGCTTCCAGTTGAACTGCACCGGCACGACGCCCGACGTGAAGCTGACGTGCAGAGCGTAATTGGGCTGACTGGCCTTGCGCAGAATGTCGGACGGGATGCGCGAGCGGATGTTGGCGACGACGAAGGGGCCATGCGGCGTACCCGTATAGTGCTCGGCGCCAGGCGCAGGCAGGTCGCGCCACTGGACGGTGACAGCGTCGGGGATGCGGCCGGAGCGAGCGTCACCACCAAAGCCGGGGATGCGGTCCGGCGGCACGTTTGGCCAGCTTGGATGGGGACGCTGCAACGCCTGGGAGAACCACCACCTGTTCGGGTTCGAGACGTCGATGACCCGGACCTGCTCGAGCCCTTTCCCGGTGGGGTTCCACGCCCCCACGACGAACTCCTCATTCGGCAGAATGCCAGCAAGAGGCCCCGCGCATCCGGCGAGCAGGGCCGCCACTGAACTGGTGATGTACAGGTGTCGATTCATTTTGCGGATCTCACATTGACAGTTTGAACGTCCTTTCAAGCCACTCGCCATAGCGTTCCATGTCGACCGTTCCGACTTTGTTCGACGGTGCCGGAACGGGGACTGCATCCCCGTCGACATAAGGATTAGGGACGACCGGGATGTCAGGAAGGGGGGCAATGAATTCCAGAGATTTCGAGTACTTCATGCCGTTGACGTCGGCTTTGCGCTGGTCGAAAAACCCGTCCGAATATCTGACTTCGCGGTCGTCCGAGCCGCGGTTGAAGAAATAAGTATTCCACGGCCACACGCGCGACTCATCATGAAGCAGCGGTTTGGAGACGGTGCGCTGTTCATCCTCGAGGGGAAGAAGCTTTACCCCCGCGGATTCGGCCTGCGCATACATCCAGTTCAAGGCGATGTCCGACAGGTCCCCACCGTCCTCGACAACGTATCCACCCCCGATGTCCGAATGAGCGCCGATGAAGGCGCGCTCGATCACGTTGGATCGTCCCCCTCTTCCGCCGTACGAGGCTTCGGCCGACTCGAGCGGGAAAAGGGTCCGGTGCTCGTTCACGCCGACGGCATGGGCCAGACGGCCGATCTGGTCGGCGGGAATGCCAAGCGAGATCGTGCCGTTGATCTGCGCGCTCAACACGGTGTCGAACAGGCCGACGAAACGTATCCTCAGGTCCAGGCAGGCGCCGCCCGCGAGCTCGGGGTAGTAGCCGGCATTGCGGCGTGTGAGCACTTCATTGACGAAATCCCGAGCGGCCGCGGCACCACGGCTGAAGCCGATGACGTCCAGCGTGATCATCAGGGGGGCGGTACGGGTGTAGCTCGAAGCACCGTTTCGCACCTCACGGTCCCATTTCACGCGAACGTAATTGTCCAGTCTGTCCAGCTGAATGATCACCTTTCGTTTCAGCCGATAGGCGAGCGCGGCGTCGCCCACCGCATACCACTCGGTCCCGACGCCTTCAATGTAGAACGGTCTGTCTGAGTCTGCGACGCCGGTTGGATCGTTGTCATCGTAGGCGTCCCTCAGCCAGTAGATGTTCGTCCGGCTCGATTCGTCGTTGCCAGTGCCGTCGAACGCGAACAGGATCAGCCCCAGCGGATCGGCGTACATCAGCGGATTGCCGGCTGCGTAGGCGTAGGGGCGGGTCATGCGATGGGGGCCGAGGGGGTCGGGTTCCAGGTACTGGCCACGCTGTGGATCGTAGGTCCGCAGCACGTTGTCGTGCCAGCCCGTCTCCGCATCGTAGTACTGGCCCGGCAGGCGAATGTTCAGGAGGAACGGCTTCGTGGGGTCTGCGTCGGAGATGGCGGTTGTTTCCCCGTAGACGGTATGCGTCGCGCGCCAGACAACGCGTTGATCCGCGTTCGTCACCGCCGTCGGCGTGCCGATTTCGTTCGTGTGGACGTAATGAACCTGCGCTGCCCTGCCGGTGAGGAATTGCCACCAATCCTCGAACGCGCCGATGAGTCGGCCGGACCTTGCACTCAGCGTACGCCCGTCGGGGTAGTCGATTACGGCAACGGGCACACCGTGCGCGTGAATGTAGCGGCGGCTGAGCACAGGCCCGGCACTACCCTCTTTCACTTCGGCTGCAAGGCGATAGCCGTCCCACAGGTATTGAGTCGCGTCGGCAGCTGGTTCGGCGCCTTTGGGATTGAAGACGCGCTTGCGGATGCGCTGGCCAAGCGCGTTGTGGTCGTAGCGCGCGACGACAAGACCCGCGGCGGCGTCCAGGTTGTCAATATTTGGATTGCGGACTTCCGCGAGGCGGCGGTCAGCGCTGTAACGGAGCAGCCGGGTGCCTGCGCGAACGGGCAGGCCGCCCGGCGTTCGAGGCTCCGACGCGGCGCGAAAGTCTTCGGTAGCTCCCTGCACAAGCCGCCCCATTGGCTGGCCGCGTGTGTCGTACGCGTAGTACTCGACATCCCCGCGTCCGGTGTTCGACTGTGCCGCGATCAGGTGCTCGCGGGCATCGAAGGCGTAGGAAGTGACGATGTGGCGCGATTCATCGGTACGCTGCACGATCCGCCCGTGGGCGTCGTAGGCATAACGCCAACCATCGATCACGCCTTCGACGTTGGCTGCTGCGTTTGCAGCCGGGAGCCATCCTGTCCAGTCAGACCTGTCGTTGGAGGACGGGACAATGTGGGCCAGGGCGGTGAGGCGGCCATCCGGCGCCCTCGTCAGGCGTGCTTCGATCCCGTTGCCGAAACGGTAACCGCCCTTGGCCGGGCTTGGATAGGAAGAACTCGCGAAAGCGTGGGCCTCACGAGCGTGGCTTGGGCGTGGAAGCGGTGCGATCAGTCGTGTGGTGCGCTGCCGTCCATCGATCCAGTCAATGGCGCGCAGGTGATCGCCGGCTCCCCACTCATAACGCACTTCTCCGCCCTCAGCGAGTTGGTGGCGCGTCAGCCGATCTGCGGCGTCATAGGCGTATTGCTCCCGATACTCGAGATCCATCGCGGATCCCGACTCTCCTGGGGGCGGGCGCCGGACAGTGCGTTCGATGATTCTTCCGAAGGCGTCGTGGCGGCGTGTCTCGATTTCCTGCGGGTGCGCCATGCGCCACAGATGTGCGCCCCGGTAGCTCAACTCGGTGATGGTTGGCGACGCGTCGTGCGGGGCTTGGACGGAGTGCGAGCCGATGCGTCCTGCGGCGTCCCGTGTCCAACGCCACACCCAACCGTCGGCGAAACGGCGCTCCAGCATGCGGCCGGCCAGATCGTGCCGGTAGAACTCGATCCCGGTCGCCTCGGTCCGCAGTGCGACGAGTCGGCCGAAGTCGTCATGCCAGGTTCGCAGTCCCATCCAGGCTTCGAAAGGCGCGCCTGCGCGCGTGCCCTGTCGCGAATGGGTTTCGGCGCGGCTCGAGGCTTCCGCCGATGCGGCGCCGGGAGGCTGGATCGGGGTGATGGACCCCGGCTTCAGCCACCATCCCTCGCCCGAACTGGACAACATGGCGCCGAGCCCCTCGCGACCGTCATGGCCCAAGGCACGGACTTCTCCATCGGCCAGGGTGATGCGAAGCGGTCTGCCCTCATTGTCGCGAGTCACCTCAACGACCGCCTCACCACGTTGCCAGCGCAAGGGCCGTCCGCGCCCGTCGCGGTCGATACGGATCGCCACGCCATCGATTGGCACATGACCGACGATACGTCCGGCGAGGTCGTAGGTGAAGCGCTCCGACAGGTTCATCGGATGGGTCACCGCGACGACACGGTTTCCAGTTTCATCGTGTGTGTAGCGGGTGATGTCGGAGTCTGCCGGAGAGCCTGACGGTCCGTTGGGTAGTGGGCCGTCGACCTCGGCCAGCACGCTGCGGCCATTAAGGCGAACGTAGCGGAACAGGATGGTGCGCTCGATCGGCTCCCAGTTCCGGACCTGCCCGTCGTGCGCGATGGCCGGAGCGTAGCCGGTCTCGCGGACTTCGACGATCTGGCCTTGCGCGTTGAATCGCGGGAACAGACGCGTCTCGCGCCCGGGGAAGGCGCTCGGACGTGCGACCAGGGTTGGAAGCGGGTCTTCGCCCGAATACTCGAACCGCTGGACCATTCGCGCGACATCGGGCTTGCCCGCGCTGTACTCGATCCGATCGATCCGATGTACGCGGCCCACGCGATCGCGACTGATGCGCAGCGCGGCGCTTGCGCGACCGTCGTCAGGTGCCAGGCGCTGTTTCTCGACCAGGCGTCCCATCTCGTCGTAGCGGTAGCGCAGGTTGACCCGCCCGCAACGCCAGCAGCCCGCCCCACTCGATTCCAGGATCCGGTTCTGGCCGCCGATGACGCCGATCTTGTACCGGGTCATCTGTCCGTCGGCATTGGTCAGCACGGTTGTGCCCGGGCGCCCAGGGCTGGCGAGGGACTCGAACCGTAGCCGAACGATATCTGCCCCGCGGGAGTTGGTGTCGTTCGCGACCGACTGGGTGAAGCCACCGGCCGACAGCACGCCACGGCCGGCCGCATCGTAGCCGTAGGTGGATAAACGCCGCGACGTCCGTCTGCCGGCGTCGTCGGATGCTTCGATGCTGATTCCCGTGAGCAGGGTCGGATGCCTGGCGTCTTCGTAGTGATAGCGCCGCTGCGAAGCCGATCCCGGGGCACCGGAGTCGGTCACGCTGATCAGTGCCAGGCGTCGCGCGGCGATCGTGGCCGCGTCTTCCCCGGGAAGCGGCTCGGTTCCGTAGGCATAGTGGAAATCTCCGTCGGGCGAAACGATGCGCGCCACGCCCGCATAGCGCCCGGCGGCGCGGGCTTGCCGGCGATCGGGGTAATGGAACTCGAGGCTTCTTCCCTGTGGATCGGTGACTTTTCGCAAGGCTCCGAGCGTGTCATAGAGCAGGCTGACGAACTCTCCGGTCGCTGCGGTGATGCGTATCAACCGCCCGCTGCGATCGAACCCGAGCTTGCGCCCGGCGTTGTCGCCGTGGGTCCAGTGCCACAGGAAGGCATCGGCATCTGTGGTGCTGCCGGCGTGGACGAAACCGCGTGCAGGATCCTCCGCCAGGAAGCGGGTCGGGTCCTTGGCGCTGCGCCGGAAGACGAGGCGACTGCCGTCGGCCTGAACCACATGAATCGCGTCGCGCACCAGATGCAGGGTAGTTTCGTAGCTCAACCGCCAGCCTCGTCCCACCAGCCCGTTGCGTCCGCGGAGGCCGCTCAATGCACTGTTGTAGTGGCGCACGATCTCGATGCCGAGCACCCCGGGCAGGGGAGGCAGATCGACCTCGAGCTGATATTTGTTGCCGTTGGTGACGTTGATGGGATTACCCGCGCCGACATCGACGCCACCGCCGCTCGTACTGCCCTGCGTCGCCGCGCCGTCTCCGCCGCAGGTCGCGCCGCCGGGCGACGGCGTGCAGCTCGCGGGCGAGGCATCGATCGGCGGTAGCAACGAGCCTGGCGATGGACTCGAAGACGGGCCACCGGAAGTCTGCCCGCTGGGCTCCGGCAAGAATTCGGCCGCGCTTGCGTGTTGCCCCGGAACGACGTGTACAAAGGCGAGCGAGGCAAGCGCGATCAGCAGGTATCGACTCATCGTGGATTTCACTGCGGCGTGACCGGCGGGCGTCAGGCGGGCGTGCATTGCAGTCCCTCCAGGTCATCGCCTGCGCCGGGGGTATCGTCCGTCGGTCCCGGCGGCGCATCGCCATCCAAGGGTGCGCCGTCGGGAGAGCGCGTACACAGGGGATCCATCCAGCGACAGTCGGGCAAGGGCGCCGCGTCGGGTGGCGCCCCCGGATCCAGTGGCTTGCCCTGGTTGCCTGGACCGGGCGAGGACACGAGGAGGTGGCTTTCGATCGCGTCCGATTGCATGCGAACGGTGACGTGCGCGACGATCGGGATGCGGCCCTGTGCCAGCAATGCGCGTCGGAAGGCATCGGGGTGGGCAGGAAACATCGTGGAAACCGCCCAGGCGAAGAAGCGACCGGCAAGCGGAATCTGCTTGGAACGCGGGATGCCATAGGTGACCCTGAGCTTGAGCAGGTTGGCATCTCGCAGGCTCTGTCCCGAGCGGTTCGAAGCAGGGTCGCGGGGACAGGCGGGCCGGTCGACGGGACAATCGAGCAGCGCCAGATGGGTGTTGGGAATGACGCGGGAGCCCACCTTGAGTGCGGTTGCAGCACGTGGGCTGTGGTAGTCGTCGAAACTCTCGCGCGTCGGCGACAGGATCTCGATGCGCAGGGCAACGGGCAGATCCTCGAGCGCTCGTCCATGGGAGGCGGCAAGCTCGCCCGTGTGCCGTCCACCGCCGTAGTAGCCGATCATCGCGCGCGCGAAGGCGGCCTTCATGGCCGCGGGGCGGGCGTGGTGGACGGCCCCTGCACGCGCAGCCTCGAAGGTGGCGTAGTTAAGGTTGCTCTTGGCATGGAACACCAGCGCGGTCTGCATCATCGCGAGCGTCATCATCAGCAGGGTGGGTGCGACCACGACGAACTCGACGAGTGTCGCGCCACGGTGGCTTGGCATTGTCTTGTTCATCGTTTGGCAAGCAGGCAACCAAGCTCCGGGAGCGAATCGCCTGGCCGGATTCCGACCGTCGCCGCGGCGCCTGCAGCCATTTCCAGGACTGCGCGGGCGCCGCTAACGCCGGCGATGCGCCAGGGCGGCAGTTGGGCGTGCAGGCCGACGACCCTCGCGTTCCGGTCGAGGAACACCACGTCGATCGCGTAGCGCATGCCGAAGGTATGGATGCTGCGGCACGGCAGAATGAGTAGTGCGTGATCCGCCCGCAGCGGGGCGCGGAACAGTAGGCCTCGGGCACGCCCGGCGAACGTGTCCGCCGTGAGCACGCGCACCCGGGCGCCAGGCCGCTCGAGTGAGATGCCGTCGCGATCGCGCTCTGCCATCACAGCCCCATGCGCATGAACTGCACCGCGATCGGAAAACCGATGACGAGGAAGGTGCAAGGGAAAATGAACGCGATGAGCGGGAAAAGGAGCTTCACCGGCGCCTCCATCGCGGCCTTCTCGGCGCGCGCGAAGCGTTCGTTTCGACGCTGCTCGCTTTGTGCGCGAAGGATCGGACCCAGGCTCATCCCGAGGCTCTCCGCCTGGACGATCGCAGCAACGAGGTGGCTGATGGCGGGCTCGTTGAGTCGGTCGCCAAAGGTTCGCAGGGCATCGGTGCGCGATTTCCCGGCGCGCACATCGCGCAGCACGCGCTGAAGCTCGTCGCGCATCGGCCCATGCGGCCCTTTGGAGACAGCCTGCTGGAAGGCGCCGGTGAGGTTCAGGCCGGCCTCGACACAGAGTGTGAACAGGTCGAGGAAGAAGGGGAGCGACTTCAGCATCTGGCGGCGTCTTGCCGCGACGCGATCGACGAACCATGAGCGTGCGCCCAGATAACCGAGGCCCGCACCGGCGAAGCCGAACACGCCGGGCTGGTGGGCCTGCCAGCCATAGGCGAGCCAGGCAGCGATGGCGGCGACGCAGCCCGCAACGACGATTCGATGCGCGACGAGTTGGGTCGGCGACAGCATGTAGTCCAGCCCGGCAATACGCATCTGCGAGAGCAGGCGCTGGCGCCAGACAAGCGGAAGCGTGCTGCCGATCCAGTATGACAGCACGCGGGTCGGCCACCAGAGCAGACGTACGAAAGCAGGAGGCCGATCGAGCCATCGCCGGTCTTCGGCGGGAAGCTCTACAATCGAGCGCGCCAGCAGCCACGCGCCCAACGCCCCGGAACAACCGGTCAGGACGCCGACTGCGATCAACTCGGGCTGAATCTCAGCGTGCATGGCGTCCCCGCTCAGACATCGATGGTCACGATGCGGCGAATCAGCAATACGCCGAAGAATTCGAGCAGGGCAATGGTCGCGAGCGTTGCCCAGCCGATCGACGTGCTCCACATGAGCGTCATCGCATCGGGCTCCATGCGTCCCAGGATCAGCAGCAGGGCGAGCGGAAGCAAGCCGACGACGATCGCCTGCAGCTTGCCCTGTGCCGTGAGTGCGCGGATCTTTGCCTGCATCGCAAGCTGGCTGCGCACAGTCGTCGCCGCGCGCTCGAGTGCTTCGGCAAGGCTGCCTCCGGTCTCGTTGGCGATTCTCATCGCCGATACCACCAGGGTCATCGCCTGCAGTGGGATGCGCTGCGCAAGCTTGTCGAGCGCATCGTCGATGGAAACGCCCAGTCGTTGTTCGCGCAACAGCAGATCGAATTCCTGCGAGATCGGCGGGCGACTTTCGCGAACGACCTGCTGCAGCGCCAGCGTGAGCGACACGCCAGCGCGCAGGCCGCCAGCGATGACCAGGAGCGCGTCGGGGAGTTGTTGCTCGTAGCGTTCAAGGCGGCGCTGGCGAAGTATTCGAAATGCCGTCCGTGGAGCGAGGGCAAGGATGACGCCTGCGGCCACGCCGGCCACCGGCATCTCGGTCAGCAGCCAGACGCCCGAACCGACACCGGTAGCGGTGATCATGCTGAGCACGAACAAGCGGCCCGGATCGATGAAGACGAAGAGTTCCCTCAGGCTGAGGTGGGCGTGTTCGGTGAAGCGCCGGCGATAGCGTTCGAACCACCTCGTGCCCATCTCGATCACGATCCAGGCCGCAAGCGCCGCCGCGCAGCCGGTTGTCAGCAGGACAAAGAGTCGCTCGCTGCTCATACGGGGTTCGCCGTGAAGATTGCAAGATCGAGCTTCAGGCCGGACTCACGCAGCCCGTCGTAGAAGCCCGGGACGGTATCGGCGGCCGTGAAGCGCCCGGTCACCTGCTGTTCGTGACGACCGGTGCGCTCGAAGCGGAACAGTTCCTGAAGCTGGTAGCGGCCCGCCTCGAGCCCCGTGAGCTCGGAAATGCTCGTCACTCGCCGCGTCCCGCAGGGGAAACGCGTCTGCTGCACGACGATGTCGATCGCACTGGCGATCTGTTCGCGAATGGCGGCGAGAGGGAGGTCCATTCCCGCCATCAGCACCAGCGTCTCCAGTCGGGCGAGGGCGTCGCGTGGACTGTTGGCGTGCAGCGTGGTCAGCGAGCCCTCATGACCCGTATTCATCGCCTGCAGCATGTCGAGCGCCTCGCCGCCCCGACACTCGCCGATGACGATGCGGTCGGGCCGCATGCGCAGGGCGTTGCGCACGAGGTCGCGAATCGCAATCGCACCGCGCCCCTCGAGGTTGGCCGGGCGCGCCTCGAGTGCGACCAAGTGCGCGTGATTGAGGCGCAACTCCGCGGCATCCTCGATCGTGATGATCCGCTCTCCGTCCGGAATGAAGTTCGAGAGCAGGTTCAGGAAGGTCGTCTTTCCCGACCCGGTGCCACCGGCGACGACGATGTTCTGGCGTTGTTCGACGCACACCTGAAGGAACTCGGCCATCGCGCGGGAGAGCGTGCCGTAGCCGATCATGTCATCTACATCGAGGTGGCGGCGAGTAAACTTGCGGATGGTCAGGGTCGGACCCTTCAGCGCCAGCGGCGCGATTACGGCATTGACGCGCGAGCCGTCCTTGAGCCGGGCATCGACCATGGGCGATGATTCGTCGATGCGTCGTCCGAGTGGCGCGACGATGCGTTCGATCACGCCCAGCACTGCACGATTGCTGGTGAAACTGGCGGCGTGTGCCACCAATCGCCCGGCGCGCTCGACATAGATCTCATCATGACGGTTGACCATGATCTCGGTGATCTGGTCGTCGGCGAGCAAAGCTTCGAGCGGACCGAGGCCTATCGCCTCGTCGAGCACCTCCTGCAGCAGGGCGGCGCGATCGAGTTCAGCCGGAATCGTCTCCTCGGCGGCGATGATCTCGCTGATCACGCGCGAGGTCTCGAGGCGAAGTTCGACATCGGACATTCGGGTCAGGTCACGCCGTCGCAGGTCGATCGTTTCGAGCAGCCGGTCGTGAATGCGTTTGCGCCATTCGAAGCGCTCGGTTCGATGATCCTCGACGTGACGAGGCGATTCCTTGCGCGGCGAACCCGCGAGTCCGCCGGCATCAAACATGGCCCCTGCGGCCGGGATGACATCTTGCTCGCCACCCAGGTGGCAGCGAGCCATTCGCGCGGAGGATCCGTCGGCGAGGTCCCTCACGCGCAGACGATATGCACCGATGACGATTTCGTCGCCGAAATCGAGCGGACCATGGCGCACGATGCGCGAGCCGTTGACCCAGGTCCCGGACAGGTGCCCGAGATCCTCGAGGACCAGACCGCCTTCGGTGCGAACGATGCGCGCATGGTCGCGACCGATGCGCCACCCGGACAGCCTGACGTGGGCACCGCCGCCCCTGCCGATGATCGCGTGGTCGGCGTCGAGTCCGATCTCGCGGCTGTCGCCCGCTTCTTCGCTGATGGTGATGGAGAACATCGTCGTCAACCTCCTTTCGCACTGGGGGGGAGAGACGGCGCAACCGACTCTTCCGCCTTAGGGTGGCCGGTGGACGCGGGAGGCCGCGAGGGGTGCGGCACCAGCTGCTGTTCGGCACGTTGCTCGAGCTCGACTGAGGCAGCGCCGATGCGTACTCCACCCGAGCGCAGCAGGCGAGGTGTAAGGAAAACGACCAATTCGCTTTGCCGATTCTGAAAGCGCGTCGAGCGAAAGAGGTTGCCAAGCACCGGAATGTCACCAACGTAAGGCACCGAGGTGACGTCGCTGGCCTGATCACGGCTGATCACGCCCGACAGGGCGAGCGTCTCTCCCTCGCGCAGGTTGAACTCGGTCTCGGTGCGTCGCGACAGCAGACCTGGCACGCCCATGACCGCGACGCTGCGATCGAGCGAACTCACCTCGGTCTTGATCCGGGCGCGTATGGCCCCGGAGTCGTCGGCGACCGGTTCCACGATCTCGAGCCGGATGCCGTACTCCTTGAAGTTGATGTTCGGGGTTCCCGTGGCGGAGGCCGTCGCGACCGGGATCTCGCCACCGGCAAGAAAACTTGCCGAGCCCCGATTGCGTGCGGAGAGTCGCGGCTGGGCGAGAATTACTGCGTCGCCCTTCTGCGCGAGCAGGTTCAAGCGGCCGAAAAGCGAGCCCACGACGCTGAACTGCGTCGAAAAGCGCCGCACGCGATCGCCGGGAATGTCGACTTCGCTGCGGGCCTTGCCGTCGTCGAGGGCGGCCATGACGGACCGTCCCTCTCGGTTGTTGTGATACAGGTCTCCGGCGATCTCGAAGCCGAAGAGCGGCTTTCCCTGGGTGGTCCAGTCGATACCGAGATCCTCGAGGCCGCTGCGTGAGATCTCGACGAACTTCACATCAAACTCGAACATGCGGTCGAAACCCACCCGGCTGGTGAAATCGATCACTTGCGGGAAGCGTTTGACGATCTCGGCGATGCGATCGCGGTCGGCATCGGAGATGTCGTTTCCCTCTATCAGGACGTTGTCGCCGATGCTTCGGGTGCGCACGTTCGGCATGTCGCGGAAGTACGACTGCAGATCGCGCGTGACGCGCGCCATGTCGCTGCCCTGCACGACGACCTTCATCCGGTGGCTGCGTCCGGCCCGCGTCCACACCTGCAGCGAGGTTTCGCCCGCTCCATTGGCGATCAACAGGATCTCGCGATCGTCGAGCACTGCAGCCGAGAGCACCTTGCCGTCACCGACGGCCAGCCGTGATGCGTTGGCTTGCGGGAGTGTCCTCGTCTCCCCCGCGAAGAGTCGAAGCTCGGTGGGCTCTCGCTCCTCCACGGGCGTGACCGGCGCCGCGGCGAGGCTGGTCGGAGCGAGGAGAAGAAACCCCGAGAGAACGAGACGAGGGACGAACGGGATAGCGATGGGTGGCGGCGAGAGACGCATGGGCCTGAGCTTCTTGCAGTTGGGTGGGGCAGGGGGCAGCAATCAGTGTTTTTCAGTGAGCCTGACGGGGCGCGGAGGGCGCCACGGGGATGAGACCGGACAGCACATCCCGCGAGGACGGTATGCCGCTCTCCTGCAAGACACTGCCGGTGCCGCCGTAGATCACCGGGACCCGGCGCTCCTTTTCTGCAGTTGGCTTGTCCAGACCAAGCATGGAGAGGGCATCGTGCGGCCGCGACACCTGCCGCGCGATGTCACCCGGGGCACGAAGCAGGGCTGTGATGCTTCCAATCGTCCGTGCAGCGACGATGCGTTCTCCATCGGCTGCGCTTGCGTCCAGAGTAATGGTCGCAAAACCGTCAGGACCGGCATCTCTGCCGGCATCATTTGCTGTGCGCTTCCCGGTGGCCAGCACAGTGATCCCTTGAACAAGGGGGAGCGTCAAGTTGCGGTCATTCCTGCGCACGTTGAGCATCAGGTCGATCGTGTCGCCTGGCTCGAGCAGGCCCGAGATGGAACTGATCTCATCCACTGCGAGCGTCACAGCGCGTCGCCCCGGAAGAAGCCGCGCGGACAGGCTTGCAGCGCGCTTGTCCGCGAGTTGGGACCAGAGCAGCGGTTCGCCGCGTCGGGCAGGGAACGAGAGGGTCGATCCAGCGACTCGGTCGAACTGGTCCGGCGTGATCGCGTCGGAGTGAAGCCAATCCGCCGGCACCTCGCGAACCGCAACGCGCTCGTGGTCGATCCGTTCCCCGGCTGGGAGATCCTCTTTCGCGACGACCGCGCGAGCGCTCTTCTGTTCGCCCCGCCGCTGAATATCTGCGACACGATCGTCGAGATAGCGTGTTGCGAACAATGCGGCCGAAAGGCCGAAAACGACGGCGATCCCGAGCGTGATCAAGGTTCGATGGGGTCTGGCGAGCATAGGCGAGCCTAGATTGGCAGGACGAGAGCGGACTGGAAACGGTCGTAGCCGGCGCCGATCGCATCGGTGAAGAGCGCTGCAAGCGACGGGTAACCTTCGAAAGGCATCGCGAAGATGCCGACAAGGATGAAGGTGACCACGAGCAGTTCGACCAGCGACTGACCGCGCACGCAAGGGATACCGTTAGCAAAGCACAGGCGATGCATTCAATGGCTCCGAGTGCCGCGGCGCACAAAGTGGAGGGATACCGCGGTACGCCCGGAGCCGGTTGCGGCCTGTGGAATTTCGACTGCGACGAGCATCGCCTCTCCCTCTGCACCGGAGAACCACAGGCTACGACCCCGCGGAACCCCAAGCGGGCGGTCCAACTCACGCTCTAGCCGATAGCCGAGGTCCTGCAGCGCGTTGCGGAAGTGGGTGACGTTCACAGCGACCGAATGATCGTTGGTGAAGGTCTGAAGGCGTGAATGGCTCGCGAGATCCTCCATCTCGATATGAGGGCCTGTCTTGGTGCCGGCTGGTGGAACGAGAGAAGTGGGAGGACTTCCCGAAAATGAAGGTGATTCGATCGGGCTTTCCGAGATCGTCCCGCGAGTGAGGCCCGCGCCGTCGGCCTTGAGGCGCACCATGGTCATGGTCCGGTCCTCGATGCGAGCGAGCACTCGCCAGCCCCGAACCTCGTTTTCCACCCGCCTGTCGCCAAGCCAGCTTCTCCACTCTTGGAGCGCCTGTCGATAGGGCCGCGGCGCGACGAATTCATGAACCTGAAGAGGCGCGCCGTTGAACCGCATCGCGGGCGACACAGAAACGATCCGCGCGCCCCGGAGCGGCGCCCACTCGGCGTCGATCGCATGAGCCTGTGCGTTCAGGAGCGACAGTGCGGCGTACAGCGGTATCAGCGCCGTGCTGGTGTGGACTTTGCCCATCAACATCCATCCTCCAGTCGATCGCACGGTACAAGCTCGGGCTGGATCTTGCCCGCCTCCATCGCCGGGTCGAGAACCAGACGAGGCAGTTGTCCGACCGTGTCGCCGAGCAGACGCAGGGGCGAAATCGGATAGACCATGAGCGTGCCGCGCTCGATGCGCCGCGAAACTTCGGCTGGGCCGCTTGCCGCCCAGTTGTCGACGAGGAGGGTCTGGTGACGGCGGATCTCCAGCGCGAGCCCGTCGAACGGCGGAAAGGCCGGAACGGTGCGTGGGCGGACGGCGACCGTCCCGGAATGAAAGTTCCTGGTAGCCAGGTCGAAACCGGCGGAACCCGGCAACAAGGCTGCAGGCAGCGACGACGGTTCGGAGCGTCTTGAACTCGCGGTCACGTCCGTCGAGAATTCCGCGAGCAAGGGGCGCCCGGTGTGGTCGGCCCACAATGGATTGCGATGCGCTGCATAATCGCCGGCCACGTCACCAGTCTTGATGGGAGCATCACTACTGCTGAAGAAGCGCCTCCGTACCTCATTTCCGAGGTCCGCGTCGGTTTTCCAGCCAGAGGCGGCATGGGTCACCGTCGCCTCGAAGGCGACGTAACGTGCTGCCGCTTCAGTCGCGTGAGCCATATCGAGATACTTGCCGAGCAGGGGAATCGACAGGAACAGCGGGACGAGGGCGAGCGAGAGCACGGCGAACTCGGCCACGGACTGCCCTCGTTGAATGTGAGTACCCGGCTTCACGGCAGGACGACGCCTTCCTGCCGGGTGGCCGCCCATGCGCGGTCGCCGTTCGTCGGGCTCACCAGGCGCACCTGCCAGTAAGGGTTGTAGAGGCTCGCGTATTCAGCCTTGCCGTCCTGACGTAGTTGCGGACGATCGAAGAACACCTCCGCTCGCGACAACGCAGCCATCTCGTCGCCCGGCGGAACGCTATCGAACTGCCGCAGACGGCCCTCCGGACGGACGACGCTGCTGCCACCCGAGGTGCGCAGAGCATGCCGCGCCTTCGAGACTCGAATGCTCAGGCCAGTGCCAGGATCGGAAGTGCGATCGAGGTTGGCTAGGTCTCGGGTGGCCGGCAAGCCGCTGAACCGGGCGCCAATCGAATTCATGTCGGACATCGAAGGTTCTGCGTGCTTCTTGGTGGTGCGCGGGTTGTCTCGATAGCTGTTGCCGTGACTTGCGGTGCCCGGCTCGCCGTCGCCGCTGTCGGCCTTCGCCGCACCCCAGGCGATAGAGGTGCGCGTCCAGCGCCAACTGCCCTTGCGCAGGCGCTGGCCCTCGTGCTCGAGCGTGTCGATCGCGCGCCACTCATCGTAGTTGATGAGTTCCGTTCCGCCGCGACGCTTGAGTTCGACATTCCGCTGCAGTGGCCAGATGTCCGGGCCATGCAACGACCACTTGCGTTCGCTGGAAAAATCGTCTCGGGAGCGCAGCACCACGTCGCCGAGGCGACCGCGCTCGTCACCACTCCCGTCCTTTGCATAGCTGCGTGTGAGGTGGTCGAAGCCGTGCGTCGATCGGTTCAGTTCGGCGCGCATGGCGGGATCGATCCTGCGCACGACCTCGTTCGCAATCGCCTCCTGGGCGAGTCCAGCGGCCAGCTCTGCGTGGATCAGGGTTTGTGAAAGGGACAGCGCGAGGCTTGCCGTGTCGTGCGCGGTGACGATTGCGGCAAGCATGTGGTCGAGCATCTCGACGGCGGCATCAAGCCCACCCTCAAGTCCACCCCCGCTCAGATAATCCAGGTAGGCGCTGCCGCCAAAGCTCGCGAGCAACACGAGCAGTTGCGGATAGTCGGAGGGGTCGAATATCCACTTGCTCGCGACCGACCCCAAAAGGCCGGCGTTGTCCACACCGGTCCGGAAGTAATGCATCCAGGACGCGAGGCTGATTGCCTGCGCGATCGCAACCTGGTTCGCGACGATGGCGCGGTTCGCGTAGGCGTCGTAGTTGAGCGCGCGCGCCTCAAGTACGGCGGCGCTGTAGGCCGCGCCATCGGCTGCGTTGGTGATCCGCAATTTTTCGTCGATGACGCGCCCGCTGTTGAACATCAGGTACATCACCGCCGCAGTGGCGAGAATGAAGAACACGCCGAGCGGCAGGGCCTGGCCTTCGCTACGTGTAGCGCGAAGATCGATCCTGTTCATCTCGCCACCGCCAGCAATCCGATTTGGGATCGATGAAGGGTTGAAAGCAGTGCGACCAGCACTCCGAGGGTGGCGATTCCCAGGGGAATCGCGTCGCCGTGCCGAATGTAGGGAGTGACGCCTTCATGGGGCTGGACGAACACCTCGAGCATCGCAGGCTGATCCACAGGCGCGGCGGCGAGCACTCGGCCATCGGCCGCAATATGGGCGCTCCATCCCGTGTTGGCCACGCGAAGCAGGGGCTTGCCGGCCTCAGCAGCGCGGGTCTGTGCAATCTGGAGGTGCTGATGCATCGGCACGTTGCTGCCAGTCCAGCTGTCGTTGGCCGTCACGATCAGGAAGCGCGCCGCGGCGACTTCATCGCGAAAAAGGTTGGCGAAGGCGTCCTCGAAACAGAGCTTCAGGGCGATTCGCATGCCGCCGAGGATGATGCCTCCCTGCTCGAACGAACCAGGCAAGGTGTCGAGCAGCGGCACCGCGGCCATACGCTCGTAGAGCGGGCGCAGCCATGTGGCCGCCGGCACGTACTCGCCGAATGGCACGAGCACGCGCTTGTCGCGTGTCTGACGTCCGGAAACGCCGATCGCGTGCGCCGAGTTGTAGTAACCGGGCGTGGCGTCCGCATTCCTGAAGAACGACAACAGCACATCCCGCCCGTCGTGCAGCGCCGCGGCGTGAAGCGTGTCGAGGTAGCCGTCGGGGAATTGATCCTCGCGCAGCGGGAGGGCCGTCTCAGGCAGAATCGAGATCGTCGATGTGCTGTCGCGGACCGCCGTTCCGTAAGCCTCGAGCGCAGCGATCACCGAGTCCAGGTCGAATTTTTCGCTCATCGGGAAGGCTCCCTGATACAGGGCAACCCGAATCGGGTTGCCGACAGGCTGGGTCCAGGTGGTGAGCCGACCAGCGACGAGGGAAACAGCAGTGATCGAAAGCAGCGCCAGGATTCGAAGTCGAGCGGACCGGCTTCTGTCGCTGAGCGCGGCCGTCAGCAATGCGCCGGCCAGCACGAC
Organism: Thauera sp.; assembly: GCA_017302295.1. Lineage (GTDB taxonomy): Bacteria > Pseudomonadota > Gammaproteobacteria > Burkholderiales > Rhodocyclaceae > Thauera. Next base: position 70,941 of record JAFLDS010000007.1, read on the forward strand.
CACGTAGCCGATACCCAGCACGCCCGTCAGCGGGGCGAAAGTTGCCAACGGGCTGTCGGGGACCTGCGTGTAGCCGAGATGCGCCCACGGGAAGCGCACCGTGGAGAAGTGCCGCAGCCATTCGGTAACGCACCACAAGCCGGGAACAAGCAGTCCGGCGACGACGACCGGACCGGCACCGGCTCGACGCGCATGGGCAGCGAAGTACGCAACCATGGCGGGCGCCATGGCGAAAGCAAGGATGAGGAGGGCAGGAGCGGCGTAGGCGAGAACCGGGGCGTGGGAAGGTTGAATGCTCGCGAACAGCCAGTAGAGCGTGCATCCGTAGAGCCCGACACCGCAGGCCAAGCCGGCACGCAGCGCATCCCGGGGTGTTGCGGCATGAAGGGAGGCATGCGTCAGCACGGCGCCGCTCAGCGGAGCGAGATACCAGAACCCGACAGGAGGAAATGCGAGGCTGGTGATTGCGCCGCCGAGGAACCCGCATACGGCCTGTCCCCAGGCCGAGCTCGCAGACCGGTCTGATACGCGCACGACCTGTTCTCCCGCGGCGCTAGCGCCCACCGTTGCCCACGTAGTTGTCGAGCGTGCGCTTGGAATCGGCTTGGGTCGCGGCGCTGCCCGCGGCAGTCTGCGCCTTGGTTTTTGCCGCCGTACCGTCGCTACCCGCGATTTCGCTGGCAATCGCCGCTGTCTGATTGCGTACCGTTTGCCCGAAGTACTGATAGACGGCGATCGCGGCCACGGCGATGAGGGCCACGATGATGATGTACTCGGTCATGCCCTGACCACGTTGGGCTTTCGGACCTTGGCTAAGCCGCATCTCCCGCTCCTTGATGAAAATGCAATGTGCATTATCATCAAGCGAACGAAACGAAAATGCAATATGGTTTTCGCATATTCGAATGCATGGCGAAACACTTCGGACCGATTCGTAACATCACGGGCAAAGTTGCGCTGCTAGAATCGCCGTCCCGCTAGTAGCCAGAACCCACCCATGAAGCGCTTAGAATCCGGATTCGAACACCTGCTCTTTTCCAGCCGCTGGCTGATGGCACCCGTCTATTTCGGCCTGGTGCTGGCGATGCTCATCCTGCTGGTCAAGTTCGGCAAGGAGGTCTGGGGTCTGTTTGCCCACATCCTGTCGGCGAGCGGGGGCGAACTGATCATCGGCGTGCTGTCGCTCGTCGATATCGCGCTGATCATGAACCTGCTGATCATCATCATGTTCAGCGGCTACGAGAACTTCGTCTCCAAGATGGAGGATCTGCACAGTCACCAGGACCGCCCCGACTGGATGGGTCACATCGGCTTTTCGGACCTGAAGATCAAGCTCATCGGCTCGATCGTGGCGATCTCGGGGATCGAACTGCTGAAGGGATTCATGAACGTCGGCAACCTGAGCGACCGGCATCTGGCATGGATGGTGGGCATCCACGTCACCTTCCTGCTCTCGGGCGTGCTTTACGCAGCGATGGATCGCATCGCCGGCAAGGGGCATTGACGCGCGGTGCTAGACCTGGAGCCTGTCGAGAAGCTCCTGCTCGACTTTGAGCAGCTGCGCTTCCTGCGACAGGCAGCCGCCCGAAAGCAGAAAGGTGTCCTCGACCCGCTCGCCGAGCGTGTCAATGCGCGCGGTGTGCAGCCGTATGCCGTGAGTCGCCAGCACTTCGGCGACGTCGAACAGCAAGCCGGGGCGGTCGGCTGCAATCAGCGACAGGATGTAGTGACGACCGGCCTCGTCGACGCGCAGGCTGACTTCCGGTGTAATCGGAAAGTGCTTGACCTGGCGCGAAAGGCGCCCACGTGACGGTCGTTCGGGGGTGCCTGGGCGCTGCAGGCGTTCGCTCAGTTCGTGCTCGATGAGGGTGACGATGTCCCGATAGGACGCGGTATGGGACGGATCCTGGATCATGAAGCTGTCCAGCGCGTAACCGTGCCGGGTGGTGTGGATCTTGGCGTCCACGATCGTGAAGCCCATGCGGCCGAAAAAACCGGTGAGGCGTACGAAGAGATCGCGCTGGTCGGGCGTATAGACCATGACCTGGATGCCGGTGTCTTCGTCGACGACTCGCGCCTTGACAACGGGCTGCTCTGACTCGGGCCTGAAGTAGAGGACGCGGCCGTGCCACGCGATCTCTTCCGCGCTGTGGCGCATGAAATAGACGGGATCAAGCTGCGCCCAGAGCGCGTCTTCACTCCCCGGGCGCAAGCCATGGTAGCGCAGCATGCGGCGCGCATCTTCCTGCCGATCGTCGAGGCCGAGCGCCTGCTGAGGCGAGGCTCCGCGAAGCATGCGCTGGGTGGCGAAGAAGAGATCTTCCAGAAGTCGCGCCTTCCATCCGTTCCAGACCTTGGGGCTGGTGCCGCGGATGTCGGCGTGCGTCAGCAGGTAGAGGGCGGTCAGACGTCGTTCCGTTCCAACCAGTGCTGCGAAGCGATGGATCACTTCGGGGTCGGACGTATCTTCCTTCTGCGCGAACTGCGACATGGCAAGGTGCTGCTGCACGAGCCAGACCACCAGTTCCGTGTCCTCGGCCGACAGATTGTGCTGCACGCAGAACTCGCGCGCGTCCTGCATGCCGAGGCGCGAATGATCACCGCCACGACCCTTGGCGATGTCGTGGAAGAGGGCGGCCACGTAAAGCAACCAGTGGCGTTCGAAACCGATGACCAGCCGCGACATGAGCGGATACTCGTGCGCGTGCTCTCCCATCGTGAAGCGCCGGACGTTGCGCAGCACCATCAGGATGTGCTGATCGACCGTGTAGGCGTGGAAAAGATCGTGCTGCATCTGTCCGACGATCTTCCGCCATGCGGGCAGGTAGCGCGACAGGATGCCGTACTGGTTCATGCCGCGGAAAGCGTGAACGATTCCCCGTTTTTGCTGGATGATCTGCAAGAAAAGCGCGCGATGCGCTGCTTCTGCACGGAATTCGGCGTTGATGCGGTTTCGGTTCAGCCACAGCGCGCGCAGGGTTCGCGCGGTCATGCCCTTCAGTTCGAAGCGCTGCTGCATCAGCAGGAAGCATTCCAGCAGAGCGGCCGGGAAGCGCTCGAACACATCCTCGTGTCGGATGTCGAGCAGTTCCCGTACGACCTGGAATCGCTCATTGATGACGATCGCCGCGCCGCGGTCGGGGAAAATGACGCTGCCGTAGTTCTGCAGCAGGATGGTGTTGAGTTGCGTCACCATCTTCGCGGTCAGGTAATAGCGCTGCATGAAGACTTCGGATGCGCGCTTGCCGCCCGTTGCCTCGATTCCGAGAGCGCGTGCGAGCTTTTCCTGATGATCAAACAGGACGCGATCTTCCGCCCGGCCGGTGAGGAAATGCAGGCGGATGCGCACGTGCTGCAGGAAGCGTTCGATGTTGCGCAGGTCGCTGGCCTCGGTTCCGGTGATGAGGCGGTGACGCGCGAGATCGCGCCAGCTGCGTCCCAGGCGCGCGGCGCGCGCAATCCAGCCGAGCATCTGCAGGTCGCGCAAGCCTCCGGGACTCTCCTTGCAGTTCGGCTCGAGGGCGTAGGGCGTATCGTTGTAGCGCGCGTAGCGCTGCTCTTGCTCGAGTCGTTTCGCCTTGAAAAAGACGGACGCATTCATTGCCTGCTCATAACGGCGGACAAGTCCGGCAAACAAGGCCGCGTCGCCGGTGACCAGACGGGCTTCGAGCAGGTTGGTCTGTATCGTGATATCGGCCGCCGCAGCCTCGAGGCACTCGTCAACCGTGCGCACCGCGTGCCCCAGCTCGAGCCCGATGTCCCACAGCGCCCCGACCAAAGAAGCAAGCTTTGACTGAAGCAGCGAGTGGGGTGGCGCCGGCAGCAGGAAGAGCAGGTCCACATCCGAATGCGGAAAAAGCTCACCCCGGCCGTATCCACCGACGGCGACGAGCGCGACCCCGGTCGGCATTTCCCACGCTGACCAGAGCGCGACCAGGGTTGCGTCAACGAGTTTCGCCCGGCCTTCGAGAAGCGCGCGGGTGCGGGGCTGTGCCTCATAGGCTGCGCGAAGGTCGCGGACGCCCGCAGCGAGCCGGCGGCGTGCCTCGGCGATGGCGTTCTGCTGCGTGGCGTCGCTGTCGTCGTTCATGGCGAGTCGCCCGAAAGGTGCGGCTTTAGCTGAACCTGGAGGCGACGATGGCCGGCGGCGCAGGCGTCTTCTCGGACAGGGTGAGTACCTCGACGCCCGTTTCCGTCACCAGGACGGTGTGCTCGAACTGGGCTGACAGGCTGCGGTCCTTGGTCACGATGGTCCAGCCGTCGGGGAGTTCCGAAATCGCAGCCTTGCCGGCGTTGATCATGGGCTCGATGGTGAAGATCATGCCTGGCTTGAGCTCGACGCCCGTTCCGGCCTTGCCGTAGTGCAGGACCTGAGGCTCTTCATGGAACTTGCGGCCGATGCCATGGCCGCAGAATTCGCGCACGACCGAGAATCCATTGCCTTCAGCGTGCTTCTGAATGACTGCGCCGATGTCGCCGAGATGTCCGCCCGGTTTCACCGCGGCAATCCCCAGCCACATGCACTCGTAGGTGATCTGCGTCAGGCGCTTCGCAATGATGCTGGCGTCGTTGCCGACAATGAAGGTGCGGCTGGTGTCGCCGTGGAACTCGTCCTTGATGACGGTGATGTCGAGGTTGACGATGTCGCCCTTCTTGAGGGTCTTGTCGCCGGGGATGCCGTGGCACACCTGATGGTTGATCGAGGTGCAGATCGACTTCGGGAAAGGCGTGTATCCCGGCGGCGCGTATTCCAGCGGGGCAGGGATAGTGTGCTGGACGTTCACCATGTAATCATGGCAAAGACGATCGAGCTCTCCCGTCGTCACGCCGGGCTTGACGAAAGGCTCGATGTAATCGAGCACCTCTGCCGCGAGCCGGCAGGCTACCCGCATCTTTTCGATTTCTTCGGGCGTCTTTATCGTGATGCTCATGTCGGGAACAAATGTCTTTTGGGGCGGGAAGGTGAACAGGCTAGCGCATGCGCCATTGCCCGGCAAACTGCAATCGGTACGGCTGTTGAGCCGAAGTGCCCCGCATGCTAACATCGCCGGCTTGTCTGCCTTTGCAGGCAAAATCCACACGCCCGACGATCCGGGGTCCGTGCTCAAGCAAGCGCACGGCGATGGCGGGCGGCGGCACAACCCTTGAAATCGGAGTTTCACATGTCAGCAGTCACGATGCGTCAGATGCTCGAAGCGGGCGTCCACTTTGGCCACCAGACCCGTTTCTGGAATCCGCGCATGGCCCCCTACATCTTCGGCCAGCGCAACAAGATCCACATCGTCAACCTCGAGAAGACGATGGGCAAGTACAACGAAGCGACCAGCTTCGTGCGCAAGCTCGCTTCCAACCGCGGCAACATCCTGTTCGTCAGCACCAAGCGTCAGGCGCGCGAGATCATCGCCGAAGAGGCGCGTCGCGCCGGCATGCCTTTCGTTGATGAGCGTTGGCTCGGCGGCATGCTGACCAACTTCAAGACGGTCAAGCAGTCGATCAAGCGCCTGAAGGAAGTCGAGGCGATGATGGAAGACGGCTCGATCGAGCGCCTGTCCAAGCGCGAAGCGCTGACCGTGCGTCGCGAACTCGAGAAGCTGCAGAAGTCGATCGGCGGCATCAAGGACATGGGCGGCCTGCCCGATGCGCTGTTCGTGATCGACGTCGGCTACCACAAGATCGCCATCACCGAAGCCCAGAAGCTCGGCATTCCGGTCGTTGCGGTGGTCGATACCAACCACTCGCCCGAGGGCGTCGATTACGTTATCCCGGGTAACGACGACTCCTCCCGCGCGATCCGCCTTTACGCCCGCGGCATGGCTGATGCGGTGCTGGAAGGCCGTAGCCAGGTCCTGCAGGAAATCGTCGCTGCTGGTGGCGACGAGTTCGTCGAAGTCGAGGAAGAAGGCTCGCAGGAACAGGCCTGATCGGCCAGGCCCGACGCTCACGCAGTGTCGGGCCTTTGTGTGATGGTCATTCAGACCGACAAAACACCCTAATCGCGGCGGGCGCTGCGTCCGCCGTGCGCAATACGAAGACATTCAGGAGCTAGCATGGCGGAAATCACCGCAAGCATGGTCAAGGAACTGCGCGAGAAGACCGACGCGCCGATGATGGAGTGCAAGAAGGCGCTCGCCGAGGCCGCCGGCGACATGGGCAAGGCCGAGGAAATCCTGCGCGTCAAGCTCGGCAACAAAGCCTCGAAGGCCGCAACTCGCGTTGCCGCGGAAGGCATCGTCGGCATCAACGTCTCGGCAGACGGCAAGCTGGGTTCGATTCTCGAAGTCAATTGCGAAACCGACTTCGTCGCCAAGAACGACGACTTCCTCGCGCTGGTGAAGAACTGCGCCGAGCTGGTCGCGACCAAGAACCCGGCCGATGTGGCCGCGCTGTCGGCCCTGCCGATGGGCGAGGGTACGGTCGAGTCGACGCGTTCCGCGCTGGTCGGCAAGATCGGCGAGAACATGTCCCTGCGCCGCTTCGCCCGCGTCGAGGCGAAGGGCCAGCTGTTCTCCTACATCCACGGCGGCGCCAAGATCGGCGTGCTGCTGGATCTGGTGGGTGGCGACGAGCAACTGGGTCGCGACATCGCGATGCACATCGCCGCATCCAAGCCCAAGGCCCTGGATGCCTCCGGCGTGTCTCAGGATCTGATCGACGCCGAGCGCCGCATCGCCATCGAGAAGGCGCGCGCCGACAACAAGCCCGAAGCCATGCTCGAGAAGATCGCCGACGGCACGGTGCAGAAGTTCCTCAAGGAAGTGACGCTGCTCGCGCAGGTGTTCGTGAAGGCCGAAGACGGCAAGCAGACCATCGAGCAACTGCTGAAGGCCAAGGGGGCCTCGGTCGCCGGCTTCAATCTGTATATCGTCGGTGAGGGCATCGAGAAGAAGGTGACCGATTTCGCCGCCGAAGTGGCCGAGCAGGCCGCCGCGGCCGCCGCCGCCGCTGCTGCGCAGAAGTAAGGAGCAAGATACGTGTCCGCCGCCTACAAGCGCATCCTGCTGAAGTTGTCGGGCGAAGCCCTCATGGGGGACGACGCCTATGGCATCAACGAGGAAGTCGTCAGCCGCATCGTTTCCGAGATCGCCGAGATCACCCGTCTCGGCGTTCAGGTCGGTGTGGTGATCGGCGGCGGAAACATCTTTCGTGGCATGAAGGGCGCCGCCTCCGGCATGGACCGCGCCACGGCCGACTACATGGGCATGCTCGCCACCGTCATGAACGCAATGGCGCTTGCTGACGCGATGCGCCGTATGGGCGTGGAAGCCCGAGTGCAGTCGGCCCTGCGGATCGACCAAGTGGTCGAGCCCTACATCCGCGGTCGCGCGATCCGCCATCTTGAGGAAGGCCGGGTGGTGATTTTCGCTGCCGGCACCGGCAATCCCTTCTTCACCACCGACACCGCGGCAGCGTTGCGCGGTGCGGAGATCGGCGCGCAGATCGTCCTGAAGGCGACCAAGGTCGACGGCGTCTATACGGCTGACCCCAAGAAGGATCCGAGCGCGAAGCGTTATCATCGCATCAGCTTCGACGAGGCAATCGGTCGTAATCTCGCGGTTCTCGATGCGACGGCCTTCGCGCTGTGTCGCGACCAGAAGCTGCCGATCAATGTGTTTTCGATCTTCAAGGCCGGTGCGCTCAAGCGCGTCGTCCTCGGCGAGGATGAAGGCACGCTGGTGCATTCCTGAGCGCCTGTCCCTCAAGCCCATTTCGAGGAAGCACGCATGATTTCCGAACTCAAGAAAACGACCGAGCAGAAGATGCACAAGTCGATCGAGGCGCTGAAGGCGGATCTCGCCAAGGTGCGCACCGGTCGCGCGCATACCGGCCTGCTCGATCACGTCATGGTCGAATACTACGGTTCGATGGTGCCGATCAACCAGGTCGCCAACATCACGCTGATCGACGCGCGCACCATCGGTGTGCAGGCTTGGGAAAAGCAGATGATGGGCAAGGTCGAGCGCGCGATTCGCGACAGCGATCTCGGGCTAAATCCTGCCAACATGGGCGAACTGCTGCGCGTGCCGATGCCGGCACTGACCGAGGAGCGCCGCCGCGACCTCACCAAGGTCGTCCGCCAGGAAGGTGAGACGGCGAAAGTGGCGGTGCGCAATCTGCGCCGTGACGCGAACCAGCACCTTAAGGATGCGGTCAAGGACAAGACCATCTCAGAGGACGAGGAGCGTCGTGCAGAAGATGAAATCCAGAAGCTGACCGACAAGGCCGTCGCCGAGATCGACAAGCTGCTGGCACAGAAAGAACAGGAATTGATGCAGATCTGATCCCTCCGGATCGACTGTTCCCACCGGGGCACGCGAGGAGGCGAATCATGGCGGATGCAGGCTTTACCAGTTCTACCCGGGAGATCCCGGCCGTCTCGGCGGTGCCCCACCATATTGCGATCATCATGGATGGCAATGGTCGTTGGGCGCGCAAACGCTTCATGCCGCGGGTTGCGGGGCACAGCCGCGGCGTGGACGCGCTGCGCAATGTCATCCGTGCCTGCATGGATCGTGGTGTCGGCTATCTGACCGTTTTCGCCTTCAGTTCCGAGAACTGGCGCCGGCCCATCGAGGAGGTGTCCTTCCTGATGCAGCTCTTCATCAAGTCGCTGCAGAAGGAGGTTGATCGGCTGCACAGCAACGGGATTCGCTTCCGCGTCATCGGCGATCTCTCGCGCTTCGATCCGGCGCTGGTGACGATGATCCGCGACGCCGAGTCACTCACCGCAGAAAACACCCGCTTCAATCTGACCATTGCGGCCAACTACGGCGGGCGTTGGGAGATCCTGGATGCGGTCGAGAAGATGCTCGCCCGCCATCCCGACAAGCGGACCGGGTTTACCGAAGAGGATCTGGCGGTCGAGCTCTCCACCCGGTTTGCCCCCGAGCCTGACCTTTTCATCCGCACGGGGGGCGAGAAGAGGATCAGCAATTTCCTGCTGTGGCAACTCGCCTACTCCGAGCTGTACTTCACCGACACGCTCTGGCCCGACTTCGACGCCGCCGCCCTGGATCTGGCCATTGCCTCCTACAAGGGGAGGGAGCGCCGCTTCGGTCGCACCAGCGAGCAGGTGCTCGAAGCAGGCGCAGCTGAGGGGAAGGGAACGACGCCGGCGGGGCGTCATGCTTAAGGCCCGGGTCCTCACCGCATTCCTGCTCCTCGCCGGGCTGCTCGCCGCGTTGTTCCTGCTACCCGCGTCGGGCTGGTTGCTCTTGTGCGCCGCCGTTTGTGCGGGCGCAGCTTGGGAGTGGGGCGGTCTCGCGCAATTCAATCATCGCGCCCGCGCGATCCTTGCGCTCGTGTTCGGATCTCTAAGTTTCACGATTGGCTGGCATGCCGGTCTGGCGCAGGCACAGTTGCCGGACACCTCATCCTTGCTCGGACCGGCCTACCTCGTGAGCGCGGCGTTCTGGCTCGCGGTCATTCCGTGCTGGCTGAGCCGCAAGTGGCGTCTCGCGAATTCCGGCGTATCGGTTGCGGTGGGGCTCGTCGTCCTCGTTCCGCCGGCGCTGGCCCTGGCGCATCTGCGCCTGATCGGTCCGGACGTGTTGCTGATCGTCATGGCCGTGGTGTGGGTGGCGGACATCGCGGCGTATTTTTCCGGCCGCGCGTTCGGGCGGCGGAAACTCGCGCCCAGCATCAGTCCTGGGAAGACCTGGGAAGGGGCAGCGGGGGCGGCAGTGGGCGTGCTGGTCTTCGGCATCGCAGTGGCCATCGGTCTGAACGTTCCGCCGCCGGGTGGTTGGCCGGGTTTTGCAGTTCTTCTCATCGCCTATACGGGCGTGAGCATCATCGGCGATCTCTTCGAATCCCTACTCAAGCGTCAGGCCGGACTGAAGGACAGCGGAGCCATCCTCCCCGGCCACGGCGGAATTCTCGACCGTATCGACAGCCTGACGTCCACCCTGCCAATTGCTGGGCTTGCCGCGCTGTGGTGGGCGCGCTGAACCCCTGTCCGGATCCTTCATGTCGCCTACTCGTCCTCAGCGCATCACCGTCCTGGGTGCCACCGGCTCGATCGGCGTCAGCACGCTGGATGTGATCGCCCGGCATCCCGATCGATTCACGGTCTTCGCGCTGACCGCGCACAGCCAGGCAGATCTGCTGCGAGAGCAATGTCTGAAGTTTCGCCCACGTTATGCCGTGCTGGGTGACCAGAGGTCCGCCGACATGCTGCAGGGCGCCCTTCGGGAAAGCGGGTGTGCGACCGAGGTGCTGGCTGGGGTCGAGGCGCTGGAGACGGTCTCCTCACACGCCGACACCGACGCCGTCATGGCAGCCATCGTCGGTGCGGCCGGCCTGCGTCCGACGCTGGCCGCGGCGCGCGCCGGCAAGAGGGTCCTGCTCGCCAACAAGGAGGCGTTGGTGCTTTCGGGCCAGCTCTTCATGGACGCCGTCGCCCGCAGCGGTTCAGTCCTGTTGCCGATCGACAGCGAGCACAACGCAGTTTTCCAGTCCTTGCCGACAGACTACGCACGCGACCCGACCGCCGCGGGTGTGCGCCGTGTGTTGCTGACCGCATCCGGCGGGCCGTTTCGCGACCGTCCGCTGAGCGACCTGGACGCGGTGACGCCCGAGCAGGCCTGCGCCCATCCGAACTGGGTGATGGGCCGCAAGATCTCGGTAGACTCGGCGACGATGATGAACAAGGGCCTCGAGGTCATAGAGGCGCACTGGCTGTTCGGCGTTCCGGCTGATCGCATCGAGGTGGTGGTTCATCCACAGAGCGTCATCCACTCGATGGTCGATTACGCGGATGGCTCGGTAATCGCGCAGTTGGGCAATCCGGATATGCGGACGCCGATCGCCAATGCGCTGGCCTGGCCAGAGCGCATCGAGTCCGGGGTCAAGCCGCTCGACCTGTTCGAGATCGGCCGATTCACCTTCGAGCGGCCAGACCTTGAGCGCTTCCCCTGCCTCAGGCTGGCGTACGAGGCCCTGCGTGCGGGAGGCAGTGCGCCTGCGGTGCTGAACGCCGCGAACGAAGAGGCCGTCGCGGCGTTCCTCGACGGGCGCATCGGTTTTCGGCAGATTGGAGAGGTCATTTCCAGTACCCTGGAACAAGTGGCGCGAATGCCGGTCGATTCGCTGGATGCCGTGCTGGCTGCGGATGCGCAGGGCAGAGCGGCCGCGTATGTCGAAATCCGGAAGCGTGCCCGTCGATGAGTCTGCTCGATTACCTCATTCCATTTGCGCTGGCGCTCGGCCTGCTCATCCTCGTTCATGAGCTGGGGCACTACCTCGTCGCACGCTGGTGCGGCGTCAAGGTGCTGCGGTTCTCCATCGGTTTCGGCAAGCCCCTGATCGTGCGCCGTGCCGGCCGGGATGGCACCGAATGGGCACTGGCTGCGTTCCCGCTGGGCGGATACGTGAAGATGCTCGACGAGCGCGAAGGCACGGTCGCGCCGGCGGAGCTGCATCGGGCCTTCAATCGGCAGTCGGTTTGGCGGCGCTTCGCCATCGTGGCCGCCGGCCCGCTGGCGAACTTCCTTCTCGCGATCGCGCTGTACTGGGGAATGTTCGTCGTCGGAACCGACGAGTTGAGGCCTCGGGTCGCCCTCAGCGAAACGCCGCATATCGCAGCCGCCGCCGGGATTCGAGACGGCGATCTGGTTCTGGCTGTGGACGACGAACCGGTCCGTAGCTGGCAGGAGCTGCGCTGGGTCCTGCTCAAGCACGCCATCGACAGCCGCCGGGTCGTGCTGGAAGTCCGCACACTCGAGGACGTCACCACCTTCCGTACGCTCGATCTGAGCGCGATTGCCATCGACGATGGCGCGAAGGACCTCATCTTGCGCATCGGACTGCGTCCTTGGCGGCCGCACATTCCGGCGCTGATCGGACGACTGGTCGAGGGCGGCGCAGCGCAGCGCGCCGGCGTGCAGGTCGGCGATCTCATCACCGCGATCGACGGCAAGACTATCGACGGCTGGACGCAGCTGGTCGAGGCGGTTCGTCCGGCAGCAGGGCGGTCGGTGCGTGTCGATCTGACCCGCAACGGAATCACGCACAGCCTGCAGATCGTGCCTGAGGCGTCGACGGAGAACGGCGAAATCGTCGGCCGCATCGGCGTCGGTGTTTCCCCGCCCGAAATCGGATCCGAAACGCTGTTCGCCGAAGTTCGGTACGGCATCTTGGAAGGCATGACGAAGGCCGTTCGGCAGACCTGGGAAACCAGCGTGCTAAGCCTGCAGATGATCGGCCGCATGCTGCTCGGCGAAGTGTCGTGGAAAAATCTCTCCGGCCCGGTCACCATCGCCGACTACGCGGGGCAGACGGCGCAACTGGGCCTGAGCCATTACCTGAAGTTCGTGGCCATGATCAGCATCAGTCTGGGGGTGCTGAACCTGCTGCCCATCCCGGTGCTGGATGGCGGGCATTTACTGTATTATGTGGTGGAAATCATCAAAGGCGGCCCCATTCCCGAGCGCATCATGGAGATCGGTCAGCAGATCGGCCTCGCGCTGCTGGTGATGCTGATGGCCTTCGCCTTCTACAACGACATCAACCGTCTTATTTCCGGCTGAACAATCGAATGAATCGCAAGCTCCTGCCAGGGCTGATCGTGGCCCTTTTTGCCGGTTCACCGGCGTTCGCCTTCGACCCCTTCGTGGTCAAGGACATCCGGGTGGAAGGGATCCAGCGTACTGAAGCCGGTACGGTATTCAACTACCTTCCGGTCCGGGTTGGCGAGCGTTTCGACGAAGCTCAGGCGGCCGAGGCCATACGTGCCTTGTTCGCCACCGGCTTCTTCAGCGATGTACGTATCGAGGCGGAGAACAACGTCATCGTGGTCGTCGTCGATGAACGGCCGGCGATTGCCCAGATCGACTTTGTCGGCGTCAAGGAGTTCGACAAGGACGCGCTGAAGAAGGGGCTGCGCGAGGTTGGACTCTCCGAATCACGGATTTTCGATCGCTCACTGCTGGAGCGTGCCGAGCAGGAGCTCAAGCGTCAGTACCTGTCGCGCGGCAAGTACGCGGCGACGATCACGACGACGGTCACGCCGTTGGAGCGCAATCGCGTCGGGATCAACTTCGCGGTCGATGAAGGGGACGTCGCCAAGATCCGCGAGATCAAGATCATCGGCGGGAAGGCTTTCGACGAGGACGATCTGATCAAGCAGATGCAGCTGACCACCCCCGGTTGGCTGACCTGGTACACGAAGAACGATCAGTACTCGCGCCAGAAGCTGTCTGCCGATCTGGAGACCCTGCGCTCCTTCTATCTGAACCAGGGCTACCTCGACTTCAACATCGACTCGACCCAAGTCTCGATCACGCCGGACAAGAAGGATATTTACATCACGCTGAACATCACCGAAGGCGAGAAATATTCGGTGACCGGCGTGCGCTTCACTGGCGACCTGACCCTTCCCGAATCCGAGTACCTCGCGATGGCCAAGATCAAGCCGGGCGAGACCTTTTCACGCGAGAAACTGACCGAGACGACCAAGGCAATCACCGATCGCCTCGGGAACGAAGGCTATGCCTTCGCCAACGTGAATGCCGCGCCTGAGGTTGACAAGGAAAAGCGCCAGGTTGCGTTCACGATTTTCGTGGACCCGGGTCGCCGGGTCTATGTGCGCCGAATCAACGTCGGCGGCAATACCAAGTCGCGCGACGAGGTGGTACGGCGCGAGATGCGTCAGATGGAAGGTGCGTGGTACGACTCGGCGGCGATCAACAAATCGCGTACGCGAGTCGACCGTCTGGGCTACTTCGACGAGGTCACCGTCGAAACGCCTGCGGTGCCGGGTACCACCGACCAGGTTGACGTGAACTTCAACGTCAAGGAGCGTCCAACCGGAAACCTGATGCTCGGCGCGGGTTTCTCGAGCTCGGACAAGGTCGTGCTGTCGGCATCGATTTCGCAGCAGAACCTGTTCGGCAGTGGCAATGCGCTGACGCTGGGCCTCAATACGAGCCGTTCCGGCCGCACACTGGCGCTATCGTTCACCAATCCGTACTACACCCCGGACGGCGTGAGTCTGGGCTGGGACCTCTACCATCGCACCTACGACCCGACCGAGAGCTACACGGTTGCGCCTTACAAGACGGTGTCCACCGGTGCGGGCCTGCGACTGGGCTATCCGATCGCCGAAGACGACCAGATCAACTTCGGCCTGACCGTGGACCGCACTCGCGTCACGACCTACGACGACAGCCCCGTCCGCTACATCGAGTTCTGCAAGGACTTCGGCTGCAGCTCGGACGACGGCATTGGCACCGTCACGGTAACCAGCCTGCTGGCGAGCGCAGGCTGGGCCCGCGATACGCGTGACAGCGCGATCTATCCGCGCAAGGGCACCTACCAGCGTGTCTATGGCGAGGCGGCGGTCCCCCCGGGCAAACTCAAGTACGTCAAGGCCAGCTACCAGTATCAGCACTGGTTCCCGTTTGGCCGCGATTACGCGCTGATGCTCAATGGTGATGTGGGTTGGGCGAAGGGCTTCGAAGGCAAGCCGGTTCCCTTCTACAAGAACTTCTACATCGGCGGCATCGGTTCGGTGCGGGGCTACGAGCAGAGCTCCATCGGCTTGAAGGATCGCGACCAGGACGGCGATCTGGTCAGCACCGGTGGTACCCGCAAGCTGGTCGGCAACGCGGAATTCTATTTCCCGCTCCCGGGGTCCGGTACCGATCGATCTTTCCGCGTCTCGGCGTTCATGGACGCAGGCTACGTCTGGGGCAACGACCCCGACACCGGCAAGGAGCAGAAGATCAGCCTGAGCGACTTGCGCTACAGTACAGGTCTGGCCTTCTCGTGGAGCTCGCCGGTCGGCCCGCTGAAGTTCAGCCTCGGCTTCCCGCTGAAGAAGGAAAAGGATGACAAGACACAGCGCTTCCAGTTCCAGCTGGGCAGCGTGTTCTGATACTGTCGTCGAATGCGTAATTTCTGGAGAATTTAGTGAAGATCAGCACCCTTACGCTGGTAACCGCAGCGCTTGTCGGCGTGTGTCAGACCGCTGCGGCGGAAACCAAGATCGGTTTTGTGAATTCGGACCGCGTCATGCGTGAGGCCGGGCCGGCCGTGCGTGCGCAGCAGCGCCTCGAGAAGGAATTCGAGAAACGCGACCAGGAACTGCAACGCATGGCGAAGGATCTGCAGGCCATGCAGGAGGATCTCGAGCGCAACGGCACCACGATGGGCGACTCCGATCGCCGCGCCAAGGAACGCGCGCTCAATGATCTCAACCGCGACTTCCAGCGCAAGCAGCGCGAGTTCCGCGAAGACCTGAACCAGCGCCGCAACGAGGAACTGGCGTCGGTGCTCGAGCGCGCCAACCGCTCGGTCAAGCAGATCGCCGAGGCCGAGAAGTTCGACATCATCTTCCAGGAAGCGGTGTACGCCAGCCCGCGCATCGACATCACCGACAAGGTCATCAAGACCCTGTCGGAAAGCAAGTAAGCGACGGCCTCGCGCATGTTCAGGCTCGACGAACTCGTTGCCCGGCTGGGCGGCGACCTGGTCGGCGACGGCGCCCTGCAGGTGCGCCGGGTGGCGACGCTGGATCAGGCGGGGGAGGGTGATCTCGCTTTCCTCGCCAACCCCAAGTATCTGTCGCGCCTGAAGACGAGCCAGGCGGCCGCGGTGATCGTCGGCCACAAGGCGCGGGACGCCGTCACCGATCGACCCCGCATCGTCGCGGACGATCCCTACCTCTACTACGCTCGCGTTGCCGCGGTTTTCAACCCGCCACAGGCCGCCGTCGCCGGCATCCACCCGACGGCGAGCGTGGCCTCCGCCATTCCGGCCTCAGTGCAGATCGACGCCGGGGTGGTCGTTGAAGCGGACGTCGAACTCGGCGAGAACGTCATCATCGGCGCGGGTTGCAGCATTGGCCGGGGTTCGAGGATTGGCGCAGGGTCCCGGCTGGCGCCGCGCGTCGTCGTCTATCCGGGTAGCGTGGTCGGGCGTGACTGCATCATTCATTCCGGGGCGGTGATCGGCTCGGACGGCTTCGGTTTCGCCCGGGAGAAGGATGGCCGATGGGTGAAGATCCCGCAGATGGGGCGGGTCGTCATCGGTGATGACGTCGAGATCGGTGCGAATACCACGATCGATCGCGGGGCGTTGGACGATACCGTGATCGGTCGCGGCGCCAAGCTCGACAACCTGATCCAGATTGCGCACAACGTGCAGATCGGCGAGGACACCGCGATCGCCGGTTGCGTCGGCATCGCCGGCAGCACCACGATCGGTGCGCGCTGCATGATCGCCGGCGGAGTGGGGATCTCGGGTCACTTGAGCATTGCCGACGACGTCGTCGTGTCCGCCGCCACCGTCGTCGTGAAGTCGATCCACAAGCCGGGCGTCTACACGTCAACCCTGCCGATGCAGCCGCATGCGGATTGGGTCAGAAATTTCTCCCATCTGCGCCATCTCGACGCCCTGGCAGACCGCATCAAGGCCCTGGAAAACGCCGTGCAGCGCACCTCTGACGCGAACAACACTCAAGAATGATGAACATCACCGAAATCCTCGAGTACCTGCCGCACCGTTATCCCTTCCTGCTGGTCGATCGGGTGTTGGAACTCGAGCCGGGCAGCCGCATCCTCGCCTTGAAGAACGTCACCATGAACGAGCCGTTCTTCCCCGGTCATTTTCCGCACCATCCGGTGATGCCGGGCGTGCTGATCATCGAGGCGATGGCCCAGGCCGCGGCGCTGCTGTCGTTCAAGAGCACGGGCGTCAAGCCGGATGAGAACAGCGTCGTGTATTTCGCGGGCATCGACAACGTGCGCTTCAAGCGCCCTGTCGTGCCGGGCGACCAGCTTCTGTTCGAGATGACGATCACGCACGCCAAGCGCAATATCTATAAATACAAGGGCGTTGCGCGGGTGGGAGACGAGATCGCCACCGAAGCCGAACTGATGTGCGCAATCAAGAGCCTATGATCCATCCCACCGCCATTGTCCATGCGGGCGCCCGAATCGGCACGAATGTCGAGATCGGCGCTTACTCGCTCGTCGGCGAACATGTCGAGATTGGTGACGGCACGCGTGTCGGGCCGCACGTCGTGATCGAGGGGCACACCCGGATCGGCAGGGACAACGAGATCTTCCAGTTCTGTTCCATCGGCGCTCAACCCCAGGACAAGAAGTATGAAGCCGAGCCGACCCGTCTCGAGATCGGCGATCGCAACACGATCCGCGAGTTCTGCTCGTTCAACGTCGGCACCAGCCAGGATGCTGGCGTGACCCGACTGGGCAACGACAACTGGATCATGGCCTACGTGCACATCGCACACGATTGCCAGGTGGGCGACCACACCATCTTCGCCAACAACGCCACGCTTGCCGGGCACGTCCATGTCGGTGACTGGGCGATCCTCGGTGGTTTCACCGGCGTGCACCAGTTCTGTCGCGTCGGTGCGCACAGCTTCTGTGGCGTCGGTACGGTGCTGTTGCAGGACCTGCCGCCCTTCGTCACCGTGTCGGGCAATCCGGCCAAGCCGCACGGAGTCAATAGCGAGGGGCTCAAACGCAGGGGTTACTCGGCCGAAGGCATCGCGGCGATCAAGCGCGCCTATCGCGCCCTTTACCGCTCGGGGCTGTCGCTGGACGAGGCGCGCCAGCGCGTGTCCGAGATCCTCGCCGAACAGCCTGAGGTGGCGCCGTTCGCCGAATTCATCGTGAGTTCGGGCCGCGGCATCGTCCGCTGAATCATGACCGTGCGGATTGCCATGGTCGCCGGCGAGGCTTCCGGCGATCTTCTCGCCAGCCATTTGATTCGCGCGATCCGGCGCGAGCTCCCCGAGGCCGAGTTCTTCGGCATTGGCGGCCCCAAGATGCAGGCCGAGGGTTTCGACGTGCGCTGGCCCTGCGAGTTGCTCGCCGTGCATGGCTATGTCGACGCGCTGAAGCGCTACCGCGAACTCTCCGGGATCCGCAAATCACTGCTACGCCAGATTCGACGCGAGCAGCCGGCGGCCTTCATCGGCGTCGATGCGCCCGATTTCAATCTTTGGCTGGAAGGCAAGGTCAAGGACGCCGGCATGCCGGCGATCCACTTCGTGAGCCCCTCGATCTGGGCTTGGCGCGGCGGTCGCATCAAGCGCATCGCGCGCTCGGTGACCCGCATGTTGTGCCTGTTTCCGTTCGAGCCCGCGCTCTACGAGCGCGCGGGAGTGCCGGTGAGCTACGTCGGCCATCCGCTCGCCGACGTCTTTCCGCTCGTCCCCGACCGCTCCGCAGCGCGCGAGCTGCTTGGGCTGAACGCTCAGCGTAAGGTCGTGGCGTTGCTGCCGGGCAGTCGCCAGTCGGAGGTTCGCAACCTCGCCGACACCTACATCACGACGGCGAAGCTGCTGCTCAGTCAACGGCCGGACGTCACCTTCCTCGTGCCGCTGGCTACGCGTGAGACCCGTGCGATCTTCGAGGAGGCGCTGCGGCGCAACGATGCGTCCGAGCTGCCGATCCGGATGCTGTTCGGGCATGCGGTGGACGCCATGACCGCGGCCGACGCGGTCTTGGTGGCGAGCGGCACGGCGAGTCTAGAGGCGGCCTTGCTGAAGCGTCCGATGGTCATCACCTATCGCATCGGCAAGTGGCAGTACCGGCTCATGAAGCGGCTGGCGTATCTGCCCTGGGTTGGCCTGCCCAATATCTTGTGCAACGAATCGATGGTGCCCGAACTGCTGCAGGACGACGCCTCGCCGGACAAGCTGGCCGAGGCGCTCGAACGCTGGCTTGCCGATACGGCCGCGGCCGAACGGCTCGTCGAGCGCTTTACCGAGTTGCATCTCACGCTGCGCCAGAACACGGCGGAGAAGGCCGCTGCGGCGATCGTCCCCTATCTGACCGGAACGTCCGCATGGAACAGGGCCAGGCAGCCCGCCTGATCTGCGGTGTCGACGAGGCCGGTCGGGGGCCCCTTTGCGGCCCCGTGGTCGCGGCTGCGGTCGTCCTTGATCCGTCACGTCCGATTGAAGGGCTGGCGGACTCGAAGAAGCTCTCCGAGCGTGCCCGGGAGCGGCTCGCACCGATCATCCGCGAGCGGGCGCTGGCCTGGGCTGTCGCCGAAGCGAGCGTCGAGGAGATCGACCGGCTGAATATTCTGCACGCCACCATGCTGGCGATGCAGCGGGCGGTAGCGGCAGTCGGCGTGGCGCCGATGGAGGTTCTCATCGATGGTAATCGCTGCCCGTCCTTGCCGTATCCTGCGCGCGCCATCGTGAAGGGCGACGCGACCGAGCCGGCGATTTCCGCGGCCTCGATCCTGGCGAAGACCGCGCGCGACGAGGCGATGCGGGTGCTCGATCTGGCCTACCCGCACTATGGCCTCGCCGCGCACAAGGGATACCCGACGGCCGCCCACCTGGCAGCCATGCAGCAATACGGCGTCGCCGATTTTTATCGGCGCACTTTCGCGCCCGTGCGCAAGCTGATCGAACCTCGATGAAGCTGCTCACCTCGCGTGACAATCCGCTGGTCAGGCAACTCCATGCACTGGCCACGTCGGCACGCGATCGGCGCAAATCGGGCGAGTCGCTGCTCGACGGTGCGCACCTGATTTCTGCTGCGCTCGATGCAGGATGGCCCCTCAAGTCGCTCATCGTGTCTCAGGACGCCGCTGCGCGCGCTGAAATCGTCGCCTTGCTGGCGCGCGCCCCGTCCCAGGTTTCCCGTACCCAGCTCCCCGCCGCGCTATTTTCGCAGGTGAGCCCGGTGGAGACGCCATCGGGCATCCTCGCGCTGATCGACGTGCCGCCTGCCGACGTTTGGAATCCGGCTGCCGACACGGTGGTCGTACTCGACGGCGTGCAGGACCCCGGCAACATCGGGACCATCCTGCGCACGGCAGCCGCAGCCGGCGTCGCCGATGTGTTGCTGACCGCAGGCTGCGCCCAGGCATGGTCGCCAAAGGTGCTGCGCGCGGGCATGGGAGCGCATTTCGCGCTGCGCATCCGTGAGCACGCCGACGTGCTCGCCTTGCTCGCCGATTTCCCCGGTCCCCGCCTGGCCACGGCGCTCGGCCCTCGAGCCCGCAACCTTTATCAGTGGGAACTCGACCGTCCGGTAGCCTGGATGTTCGGTGCCGAGGGGCAGGGGCTTTCCGGTTCGTTGCTGGCCGCCGCGGACGGACTCGTCGTCATCCCGATGGCTGCGGGCATCGAGTCGCTCAACGTCGGGGCCGCCGCCGCGATCTGCCTTTTCGAGCAGCGTCGCCAGCGCGGCCTGCGTTGACCCGTACCCTGGCGGCTCACTGGGCACGGGCCGCGTTTTGATACCATCCGCTCCTGTCGACTTTCCCGTTTCCGGCCGTACCCATGATCCTCGTCATTTCTCCCGCCAAGGCGCTCGACTTCGAGACACCCCCAGCGGTCGCCACCTTCTCGCAGCCTGATTTCCTCGACGACGCCGAAGCGCTGATCCAGATCCTGCGTCAGCGCACGCCAGCAGAGATCGCCGAACTGATGTCGCTCTCCGACCAGCTCGCCGCGCTGAACGTCGCGCGCTATGCAAGCTGGTCACGTCCCTTCGACACCGGCAACGCCAAGCAGGCGGTGCTCGCGTTCAATGGAGACGTGTATGAGGGCCTCTCGGCACCGACTTTGGCTGCTGACGATCTGGCCTGGGCTCAGGACCACCTGCGCATCCTCTCCGGTCTCTATGGTGTGCTGCGTCCGCTGGACCTGATGCAGCCCTACCGGCTCGAGATGGGGACCAAACTCGCGAATGCGCACGGCAAGGACCTGTACGCCTTCTGGGGCGAGCGCATCACCGCGGAGCTGAACGCCTTGCTGGACAAGGAGCGGCAGGCCGGCCGTGAGGCGGTCCTGCTGAACCTGGCCTCGGATGAGTACTTCAAGTCGGTGAAGAAGAAGGCGCTCAAGGCGCGGCTGGTGACGCCGGTGTTCGAAGACTGGAAGGCAGGGCGCTACAAGATCATCAGCTTCTACGCCAAACGAGCTCGTGGGCTGATGAGCCGCTTCGTCATCGAGCGCCGCATCGACGACGTGGAGCCGCTCAAGGCTTTCGACAGCGAAGGCTACGCCTATGCCGCAGAGGCTTCGGACGCCGACACCCTGGTTTTCCGGCGTCGGATGGAGTGAGGTAGCCATGCGCATCAGCTCAAATTTCGACTCCGGCGCGATCGAGGTCGTCGACCTTGCCGATCCGCAAAACGTCCGCCTGCGCCTTCGCGCCGACAATGCAGCGGACTTTCGCCAGTGGTTCCACTTCCGCGTGCTGGATGCGGCGCGCACGGCCTTGCGCCTCGTCTTCGAAAACGCGGGCGACGCCGCCTATCCCGATGGCTGGCCCGATTACCGATGCGTGGCATCGTACGACCGGCAGACTTGGTTTCGCATCCGCTCGACGCACTACGAGAACGGCCAGCTGATCGTCGAGCACACGCCCGAGCGCGACAGCATCTATTACGCGTACTTCGAGCCCTATTCGCTGGAACGTCACCTGGATCTCGTCGCGCGTGCAGATGCCTCGGCGTTCGCGAGCCTGCGCAGCCTGGGCAGCACGGTCGAGGGGCGCGACCTGGATATGATCGTCGTTGGCAGGCCGGCGCCGCAACGCAAGTCGATCTGGATCACCGCGCGCCAGCATCCGGGCGAGACGATGGCGGAGTGGTTCGTCGAGGGGCTGCTGGAGCGCCTGCTCGATCCGGCCGACGCGGTGGCGCGCAAGGTGCGGGAGCAGGCGGTGCTCTACATCGTGCCGAACATGAACCCCGATGGCGCGGTGCATGGCAATCTGCGCACCAATGCGGCGGGGCGCAATCTGAACCGCGAGTGGCGTGAGCCCGACCCGGTGGCGAGCCCCGAGGTCCATCTGGTGCGCGCGGAGATGCAGCGCACCGGCTGCGATCTGTTTCTGGACATCCACGGCGACGAAGCGCTGCCCTACGTCTTCTTCTCGACTGCCGAGGAGGTGCCGGGCTTCACCGCCGAGAGCGCGTTGCGCCAGGCGCGTTTCATCGACAGCTTCGCCGCGGTCAGCCCTGACTTTCAGACCCGCGAGGGCTACAAGCCAGGCCGCTTTGGCGAGGAGTTGCTGACCCTGGCGAGCAAGTGGGTGGCGAACCATTTCGGCTGCGTGTCACTGACCCTGGAGATGCCGTTCAAGGACAATGCCGACCTGCCCGACGGACAGTTCGGCTGGAGCGGCGCGCGCAGCAAGCGGCTGGGCGCCGCCATGCTGAACCCGATCCTGCGCCACCTCGAGGACAATCAGGCGGGCGGCTGCAATCGGGCCGCGATCGCATCGGCGCAGGCCACCCCGGAACGCACGGCGGATTCGAGCGTGGCGGGGTAGTCAGAGTCGATGTAGTCGCCCGCCAGATAGAGCCCGGGCAGCGGCGTGCGGATGCCCGGTCGGCGGATGTCCGGCCGGCACGCGATCGTCGCCCGCTTCTCGACGATCACCTGCGACCATTCAGGCGCCGGCAGGCGGCGGCCGAGCTGGCGTTCGAGCTGGGCGTGGGTGGCCAGGATCAGTTCGTCGCGCGGCAGCGATTCGTGCGGCCCGTGGGCGCTGATCACGCACGCGATCAACCCCTCTGGGCCGCCGAGACGGCCGCGATCGAAAGCCCATTGCGCCGGCCCCGCAGCAGCGCCAGTCAGCAGCCCGATCATGATCTCCGGGAGTGACTGGCCGCGGCCCAGAGCGAGGTAAACCGTGACGATGGGCTCGTAGGGCAGGGCCTCGATCTGCGCGGCAAGGCGATCGCAACTGCCGGTGGAGGCGAGCAGGGGGGCTGCGTGGTAAGGCGCGGTCGCGAGGACGACGTTCTGCCAGGGCTGGCTGCCCGGATCACCCTCGAGCCGGAAGCCACCGTCCACCGGCTTGATTGCGGTGATGGCGTCGCCGGTCCGCAGCTTGCCGCGCCGGGTGGCCAGATAACGCGCTGCCGGGACCGGAAAGAGTTCGGAGAGATCGACCCGCGGAAGCAGCAACTCGCTTGCCGCGGCGCCCGAGGCCAGGCTGTCGCGCAGCACGTTAGCGAAGATCTGTGCCGAGGCCTCCGCGATCGGCGTATTCAGCGCCGCGACGCAGAGCGGCTCCCAGATCAGCTCGATCAACGCCGGGGTCTGACGCGTGTCTCGCAGCAGCTGCTCGACCGTCAGTTCGGCGGCGACGCGAAAGTTCGCGCGCTTCAGGCCGCGCATCAGGCGCAGCATGGCCAGCCGGTCGGCCCAGGCCAGCCCTCTGGCGCGCAGCAGACCGACGGCGAGGTGGAACGGAGCGGGCAGGGCTGCGGCCTTCAGGTGCAGGCGACCAGGCACGTGCAGTGTGAGCGGCAGGTGCTCGAGCAGGCGAGGCGACCCCCCGGTCAGCCGCAGCAGCCGGGTGAGCTCGCCATACGCGCCGGCGAGGATGTGCTGGCCGTTGTCGACCCTCCACTGCAGCTCCTTTGGCACCACGCGGGCACGCCCGCCAAGGGTGTGCGAACGCTCGAACACCGTGACATGCACGCCGCGGCGGGCTAGTTCGACGGCACAGGCCAGCCCGGCGTAGCCGGCACCGATGACGGCAACCGCAGGCACGCTCACTGGCTCAGCCCTTGAACCAGGTCATGCCTGCCAGCCAGACCTTGCGCAGCGGCGTCAGGGAGGTCCGGCGATCGAGAACGAGGAAGCCGTCGCGGGCGATCTCGCGCAGCAGCGTGCGGTAGATCGCCGCCATTACCAGGCCTGGTCGTTGTGCCTTGCGGTCGACGGCGGGGAGGTTGGCGAAAGCCTGCTCGTAGAAGCGCTCCGCGCGTTGGGCCTGGAACGCCATCAGCTCGCGGAAGGCGTCGGAATGGCGCGCTTCGAGGATGTCCTTCGCCGGCACGTTGAAGCGCTGCAGGTCTTCGATCGGCAGATAGATCCGTCCCCTGCGCGCATCCTCGCCTACGTCGCGGATGATGTTCGTCAGCTGGAAGGCGAGGCCGAGGTCATGGGCGTACTTCAGCGTCTGTCTGTCCTGATAGCCGAAGATCTCCGCCGCCAGCAGGCCGACCACGCTGGCGACCCGGTAGCAATAGAGCTGCAGGGCCTTGAAGTCGAGATAGCGCGTCTGGCTGAGATCCATCGCCATGCCGTCGATGATCTCGAGGAGTTGCTCCTGCGGCAGGTTGAACTGCGCGATGACCTCCTTCAGCGCCTGTCCGACCGGGTGCGTGGGGCTGCCGGAATACACGCGGGTCACCTCCTGACGCCACCAATCGAGCTTGGTCTGCGCGAGTGAAATGTCGTGGCATTCGTCGACCACGTCGTCCACCTCGCGACAGAAGGCGTACAGGGCGGTGATCGCCTGGCGGCGCTGCGGCGGCAGGAACATGAAGCTGTAGTAGAAGCTCGAGCCGCTCTGGGCTGCCTTCTGCTGGCAGTAGTCGTGAGGATTCATCCGTGTTTCCAGTTGAGGGCGCGCCAGCCGAGCAGCAGCCAGTCCGGTGCGCCGAGCTTGGGGCGCTGGCCGAAGACGTCATAGTCCGAGGCATCGATACGCTCGAGGATGCGCAGGCCACCGAGCACGACGAGCCGCAGTTCCCAGCCGATCCGTCCCGGCAGGCGGCGGGCCAGTGCCGCGCCTTCGAGCATCATCGTGCGGGCGCGTTGCACTTCGAAGGCGAGCAGGGCGCGCCACGCATCGCCGGGCACGACGCGTCCGGTGCTCAAGCCGTCGATGTCGGAATCGCTCACGCCGAAGCGGGCCATGTCGTCCTGGGGAAGATAGACGCGGTCCTTGCGCCAGTCGATCGCCACGTCCTGCCAGAAGTTGATCAGCTGCAGGCTGGTGCATACCTTGTCAGACTGGGCGAGCGCGTCGGGCGTCGCGGCACCGTAGAGATGCAGCATCAGCCGCCCGACCGGATCTGCCGAGCGGCGGCAGTATTCGCGCAACTCGTCGAAACTCGCGTAGCGCTTCTTGCCGACGTCCTGACTGAAGGCGTCCAGCAGATCCCGCAGCGGCTGCACCGGGAGCCTGTGGCTGCGAATCGCGGCGCCGAGGCGTTCGAAGATCGGCGCCAGGCTCGCATCGCGCACAGCCTCGCCACGCTCGAGCGCATTGAGCGCCAGCCGGTAGTCGTTCAGCCGCGCCAGCCGGGCAAGGGCAGGCGCGTCGCCCTCGTCGGCGATGTCGTCGGCGCTGCGGGCAAAGCCATACACCGCCTCGACCGGCTCGCGCAGGCGTCGAGGTAGCAGCACGGAAGCGACAGGAAAATTCTCGTAGTGGTCGACGGGCATGATGGATGTCTGCCGTCCGGCGCGGCTTGGCGCGGGCAGGGCGCCGGGAGTATAAGCGAAGACGGCGGCGGGCACTTTTCCCGCGCTCATGTAGTCTCTGGCTCCATGCTCAAGATCCAATCCCTCGCCAAGACACTCCCGGGCCCCCCACCGCGCCGGCTCTTCGAAGACCTTGCGCTCGACATCGCCAGCGGCGAATGCGTCGCCATCGTCGGCGAGTCGGGCGCCGGGAAGTCAACCCTGCTGAACTGCATCGCCGGGCTGGACGGGGTGGCGGGTGGCAGCATTCGCGTGCGCGGGACGGAGATATGCGGACTCGATGACGACGCGCTCGCACGGCTGCGGCGCGAGCACTTCGGCTTCGTATTCCAGGCCTTTCACGTGCTGCCGCACCTCAGCCTCGCCGACAACGTCGCCGTGCCGCTGTGGCTGCTCGGCGTGCAGGATCGCGTGGCGAGAGTTCGCGCGCTGGACATGCTCGCGCGCGTCGGGCTGGCCGCGCGCGCGGACGATCCCCCGCGCCTGATGTCCGGCGGGGAGTTGCAGCGGGTGGCCATCGCTCGCGCACTGGTGCATCGTCCGGCCGTCGTGCTCGCTGACGAGCCGACCGGCAATCTCGATCCGGAGCGCGCGGCCAGTGTGCTCGACCTGCTGCTCGATACCATTCGCGATGCCGGCGCAGCGGGCGTGCTTGTGACCCATTCGCGCGCGGCGGCACGCCGTGCCGACCGTGTGCTGGCGCTCGAGCAGGGGCGGTTGGTCGATATCAGGCTGGCCGAATGAGCAGCCTGCTGCGCAAACTCTTCCTGCCCAGCCTGTTGCAGCGCAGGCTGGCCACTGCCTTGTCGCTGCTGGCCATCGCGCTCGGCGTTGCGCTCGGGCTCGCGGTCCAGCTCATCCACGACGCGGCGCTGGAGGAGTTCGGCGAGGGCGTACGTCGGTTGTCGGGTCTCGCGGACTTTCAGGTCGTGGGCCCGCGCGAAGGCTTCGACGAGCGCTTGTACGGGGTGCTCGCCCTTCGCCCAGAAGTCGCCGAGGCGAGTCCCATCCTCGAAGTGGAGGCGCGGATTCCCGGCGCCGCTTCGACCTTGCGCATCATCGGCATCGACCTTTTCCGCGTCGCAGCGGTGCAGCCGGGGCTCGTTCCGATTGCCGAGACAGAACCCGGGGAGTCCGTCGACCGCCTTGCCGGCCTTCGCGAGCGCAATCTCTTTCTCACCGTCGATGCCGAGAGGGAGTTGTTTGGCGAACGCACGCCAGACGTGGGTGTCGGCCACCGCGAGATCGTCGTGCAGTCGGGCCTCACGCTGCATCGCCTGCGGCATTCGGGTGTTCTTCCAGCGACAGGCGGGCGGCTTGGCGTCATGGACATTGCATCTGCGCAGACCCTTTTCGGCCGCACCGGCACCCTGACGCGCATCGACATCAGGATTGCCGAAGGCCTCTCGCGCCAGGCAGCGCTGGACGCGCTTGCGCCGCTGCTGCCAGCGGGCGTGGTGCTGCGGCGGGTGGACG
The DNA here is from genome assembly GCA_017302295.1 of Thauera sp. Classification (GTDB taxonomy): domain Bacteria; phylum Pseudomonadota; class Gammaproteobacteria; order Burkholderiales; family Rhodocyclaceae; genus Thauera. The sequence goes on from JAFLDS010000007.1 coordinate 97,651, forward strand.
AGGCCGCGGGCGAGGCGGGGGCCTTGTCGCGCGCTTACCGCGTCAATCTGACCATGCTGGCGGCGATCGCCTTGCTGACGGGGGGATTTCTCGTGTTTTCCGCCCAGTGGCTCGCGGTCTCCAGACGGCAGCGGGAATTCGCCCTTCTGCGTGCCCTGGGGCTGGATCGCCGACAGCTCATGCATGGACTGCTCGCCGAGGGGGCGGTGATCGGAAGCCTGGGCGGAGTTGCCGGAGTGGCGCTAGGCCATGCTCTGGCGGCCGTCACCTTCCGCGTTGCGGGCGCCGATCTGGGCGCAGGGTTCTTCCAGGGCCTGGTGCCGACCTTAAAGTTCGACCCGCTGCTGTCGGCCGCCTACCTGCTGCTCGGCGTGCTTGCCGGAGTAGCGGGCACCGGTGTGCCCGCTCGTGAGGCCGCCCGCGTCGTGCCGGCACGTGCGCTGCATGCCGGCGCTCCCGGCGCGGCTGCGATGAGTGCCATGCATCGCCGGACCGGGGCAGCCCTTGCGGCGTTGTCAGTGGCGATGGTGGCCTGCCTGCTGCCGCCCGTCTCGGACATCCCCGTCGGCGGCTATGTCGCGGTGGCTGCCGTGCTGGGGGCGGCAGTCCTGGCGCTCCCGGCGCTCACGCACGGGCTCGCGCGTCTCCTGGCGCGGGGGCGACATCCCGTATGGCGGCTGGCCCGGGCGCGATTCGTCGCTGCGGCGGAGCAGGTCGTGGTCGCCAGTGCAGGGGTGGTGGCGAGCGTCGCGCTGGCGTCGGCGATGGCCATCATGGTGAGTTCCTTCCGTGGCTCGGTCGACGACTGGCTCTCGCAAGTCCTGCCGGCGGATCTCTACCTGCGCGCCTCGTCGGCGTCGGCGAGCGGCTTTCTCGACGCCGAAGCACTGGAGCGGATACGCGCGCTACCAGGTGTCGACAGCGCGGATTCGGTTCGGGCGATCCAGCTCAGGCTGGATGCGAGCGCGCCGCAGATAACTCTTCTCGCGCGCGGGATCAGCGAGGGTTGGGGACTGCCGCTGGTTTCCGGCACGCTCGCACCGTTGTCCGATTCGCGCCTGCCCTCGGCCTGGATCTCCGAGGCGCTTGCCGATCGGGGTGGATTGTCGCCCGGAGATGAGCTCGAGCTTCCGATTGCAGGAACAATGCACCGCTTCGCGGTTGCCGGCATCTGGCGTGATTACGCCCGCCAGCATGGCGCAGTCGTCATCGAGCGGCAGCTTTACGAGGCGATCAGCGGGGACTCCCGCATCAACGATGTATCAATCCGCCTGAAGCCCGGGCAGCGGGCCGATGAGGTCGTCGGGGCCCTGCAGCGCACGTTTGGCGAAGACCGCACCGAGATCGCCCGCCCCGGAGAGATTCGCGCGCTCACCCTGCAGGTTTTCGATCGCACTTTCCTCATCACCTATCTCATGGAGGCGGTTGCCGTGACGATCGGCCTGTTCGGCATCGCCACGACCTTCGCCGCACAGGCCGTGACCCGCAAGGGCGAATTCGGCATGCTGCGGCATCTCGGCTTCACCCGCGGCGAGATCGGCCGGCTGCTCGCGCTCGAGGGCGCCTTTGCCGCCGGGGCCGGAGTGCTCGTCGGCCTGGCGGGCGGCGGGGCGATTTCGCTGATCCTCGTGGAGGTCATCAATCGCCAGAGTTTCCACTGGAGCATGGACTTGTCGATACCTTTCGGCGCCTTGGCGACGTTCGCCCTCAGTCTCGTCGCCCTCGCGGCAGCGGTCGCTCGCCTTGCGGCGCGGCATGTGATGTCCGAATCCGCCGTCCTCGCCGTGAAGGAGGATTGGTGATGAGGCGCAGCACCCCGATCTTCGGTGCGGCGCCGCGGCGCGCGCTTGTCTGTGTGTTGTGCTGGTTGATCCCCGGCCTTTCCTTCGCTGCCGACGCCGGGAATGGCACGGCCTTTGCACCTGTGCGCCCGGGCCACGCGCTTTCCTTTCCTGCCGACCTCGGAGCGCACCCTGACTTCCGAACCGAATGGTGGTACATCACCGGCTGGACGACCGACGAAAGTGGGATGGAGAGAGGATTTCAGGTGACCTTCTTCCGCGTTCGCAGCGGAATCGGGGAGGGCAGTGCCAGCCGCTTTGCCCCCTCACAGCTCGTGCTCGCCCATGCGGCTGTCGCCGACCCGGCGATTGGACGCCTGCGCCATGCCGAACGCGCCGAACGCGCCTACTCGCCCCTGGTCGGCGCGGATCGAGGAGCGACCAAGGCGTGGGTGCGGGACTGGATCCTGGAATGGACCGGAGACCGCTATCGCACGCGCGTCGCAGCCAGGGATTTCACCTTCGAGCTCGACTTCATCCCGCCGCGTGTGCCGGTCTTGAACGGTCGCGGCGGTTACAGCCAGAAGTCTCCCGAGCCGCATCACGCCAGCTTCTATTACAGCCGTCCTCAGCTGGCCGTCACCGGCACCCTCCGGGTCGACGGGAAGAGCGAACGCGTCCGGGGGTCGGCGTGGCTCGACCACGAGTGGTCGAGCGAGCTGATGCCCGAGCGCGCGCGCGGCTGGGATTGGCTGGGTATCAACCTGCAGGACGGCGGGTCGCTGATGGCCTTTCGCATGCGCGATACCGCCGGGGCGGCCATCTGGACCGCATTCACGCTCGTCGACCGCAATACGGAGCACCGCTCCCAGGGCCCAGACGCGGTGCGTTTTACGCCATTGCGAAACTGGCGATCACCGCGGTCCGGCGCGCAGTACCCGGTGGAGTGGGAAATCGAGTTGAATGACCAGCCGGGCGGCGAACCGCGGCGCCTGCGGGTCGTACCGCTAATGGACGATCAGGAACTCGACAGCAGCCGTTCGACCGGAGCCATCTATTGGGAGGGCGCGGTCAGGGTCACGGAGACGCCGTCCGACGCGAGCGCCCCAGCGCGCGAGATCGGACGTGGCTACCTGGAAATGACCGGGTATGCGGATCGTCCCCGGCTATGAGGTGCTCCGGTTCGGGCGGTGTTGCCTGAGACGTCCCCCGCTATTGCAGATGCATGATTCGCGCGTCGGCATGCAACAATCCACAAGGACAGCGCGGTGCCGATGTGATAATCGGCTACGAGTGGATTGTCAGGACGTAGAGCGCCGCAATGAGAATACTGTTGTTTGGCAAGAACGGGCAGGTCGGCTGGGAGCTTCAGCGCGCGCTTGCGCCGCTGGGTGAAGTGGTGGCGCTCGATCGCCACGGTGCGGGGCCGCTGTGCGGCGATCTTTCGCGGCCCGATGCGATCGCCGCGACCGTGCGCGAATTCGCCCCGGATGTCATCTTCAACGCCGCAGCCCATACCGCGGTGGACAAGGCGGAGTCCGAGGCGGCGCTTGCGCACGCGATCAACGCCGAAGCTGTCGGACGCATGGCACACGAAGCGGCAAACCTGAATGCCTGCCTGGTGCATTTTTCCACCGATTACGTATTCGACGGCAGCGGGCGGCAGCCGTGGCGGGAAGACGACCCGACAGGCCCCTTGTCGGCCTATGGACGAAGCAAACTCGCAGGGGAGGAGGCGATACGCGCGAGCGGCTGTCGTCATCTGATCTTCCGTACGTCCTGGGTGTATGCCACGCGCGGCGGCAACTTCGCAAAGACCATGCTTCGCCTCGCTGCGGAGCGCGAGCGCCTGAGCGTCATCGACGACCAGTACGGTGCACCGACCGGTGCGGAGTTGATCGCCGATGTCAGCGCGCACGCCCTGCGCGCGCTGCAACTCGGCAGCGCACAGGGCGGGACCTATCATCTCGCGGCGGGTGGCGACACGAACTGGCATGGCTACGCGAGCTTCGTGATCGAAACGGCGCGGCGCCTCGGTGCGGAGTTCAGGGCGTCCGCGATCGTGCCCATTCCCACCACCGACTATCCGACACCCGCGCGGCGCCCGCTCAACTCCCGCCTCGACACCAATCGGCTGCGTGAAACCTTCGCGCTCGCGCTGCCCGACTGGCGGGTCGGTGTCGCTCGCATGGTGCAGGAAGTCATCGAACGCTGAGGGCATGCGCCGCCCAACGAAATCCGAATCATCAACCTGGGAAATTTTCCATGACGATCAAAAGCGTAATCCTGTCGGGGGGATCCGGCACACGACTGTGGCCAGCCTCGCGCGAGAGCTATCCGAAGCAGTTGCTGCCGCTGACCGGCGCCCACTCCATGTTGCAGGAAACCGCCCTGCGCCTGCAGGGCTTCGTCGCCACCGAGGTGGATCGACGGCCGATCATCGTGACCAACGAGGACTACCGCTTCATCATTGCCGAGCAGTTGCGCCAGATCGGCACTTCGTCACCGCAGATCGTCCTCGAGCCGGTGGGCCGCAATACCGCGCCGGCCCTTACCCTTGCCGCGCATGTGGCGGCAGGGGAGGGCGATCCGGTCCTGCTGGTGATGCCGGCGGACCACGTGATCGTCGATGTGGAGGCCTTCCAGCGCGGCATCGCGGAAGGGGCCGCGCTGGCCGATGCGGGAGCGCTGGTGACCTTCGGCATCGTGCCCGACCGGCCTGAAACCGGTTATGGCTACATTCGTGCGGGGGATCTGCAGGAGGGCGCCGTATCGGCACGTGGTCTGCTCGAGTTCGTCGAGAAGCCCGACGCTGCGACGGCCGAGTGCTATGTCGCGAGCGGTGAGTATTTCTGGAACAGCGGCATCTTCATGATGAAGGCGTCCGTCTGGCTGCGCGCCATCCGCCATTTCAACCCGGCGTTGGCCGACGCCTGCGCTGCTGCCATCTCCGGGTGCCAGGCGGACGCCGACTTCCTTCGCGTCGACCGGGCCGCGTTCGAGAAATGCCCCTCGGATTCGATCGACTACGCAGTGATGGAAAAGCTGGCTTCCGCCCCTGAACTGGGGCGGGGCGTGGTCGTCCCCCTGTCGGCAGGATGGTCTGACGTCGGTGCCTGGGATGCCTTGTGGGCGGTCTCGGAGAAGGACGCCGAGGGCAACAGTGCGCGCGGCGAAGTCATGTTCGAGGCCAGTCGGAACACCCTGGTGCACGCCAGCGACCGGCTCGTCGCGGCCATCGGCTGCGAGGACATGGTCGTGGTCGAGACGCCGGATGCCGTCATGGTCGCGCACAAGAGCCGCACTCAGGACGTGAAGAAAGTCGTCGCCCGCCTGAAGGCGGAGGGCAAGACCCTGACGCAGAGCCATCGCAAGGTCTATCGCCCGTGGGGCTGGTACGACTCGATCGACAACGGTGAGCGTTTCCAGGTGAAGCGGATCGTCGTCAATCCCGGCGCCAAGCTGAGCCTGCAGATGCACCATCACCGCGCCGAGCACTGGATCGTCGTTCGCGGTACGGCCGAGGTGACCTGCGGCGAGAAGGTTTTCCTGCTCGCAGAAAACGAATCGACCTATATACCGCTCGGCCACCGTCATCGCCTCGCCAACCCGGGCCGGCTACCGCTTGAAATCATCGAGGTGCAATCGGGCGGTTATCTCGGCGAGGACGACATCGTCCGCTTCGAGGACAACTACGGCCGGACGGGTCAGTGACCGCATGCATCCGGGCGCAGCAAGGTCGGCGCCCGGATGCAGTGCCGCGTGTATAATGCGCGCGCTTCATGGCGGACCGGTAACGCGGGGATGGCGGAATTGGTAGACGCACTGGATTTAGGTTCCAGCGCCGCAAGGCGTGAGAGTTCGAGTCTCTTTCCCCGCACCAAGGATTTTCATCTCGCCATGAATAAAACCGCGATAATGTGCATTATGTTAAGTACGGGATGAACTCATGCATGGTCATGCGCGCATAAAAAAGCCGGCTCGAGGGCCGGCCTTTTTCAAATATCTGGTGGGCGGTACTGGGATCGAACCAGTGACCCCTGCCGTGTGAAGGCAGTGCTCTACCGCTGAGCTAACCGCCCGATTGCGATCGCGGCGCGAACGCCTGACCGTATCGGATTCTTTCAGGGCACCAGGTGAGTGGTGGGCGGTACTGGGATCGAACCAGTGACCCCTGCCGTGTGAAGGCAGTGCTCTACCGCTGAGCTAACCGCCCTAGAAGAAGAGGCCGAATTGTAGAAGTCGTATTCGCTACCGTCAAGGATGTTGAGGGGCTGTATTTGAGATCAAGCGCGAAAAACCGCCTCTCTGCTCCACGCGATGACGGCAAGGGTTGCATTCCACGGGTGGAGCGAACCTCGTCAATCGGGATAGGGGCGGCCAGGGTCCCTGACCGTTCCCCTCCCACACCATCCGGCGCGCGGGTCCGCACCGGGCGGTTCGAGGCGTTGAGGTTATGAGGGCCGAGGTACGCCGAGTCGGTCGAAGTAGGCGATCGGCAGCGCGCGATTCAGTCGCATGCGGCTGTTCCGCCACCAGCACCGACTGTTCGCCGCCACCTTGCGGGCATCGTCGTCCGAGGCGCCCATCGCCTTCAACTCCCGATACATCGTCGTGCCCCGACGCCAGTGCTTGAGCTGCACGGCACGCAGCCGGTGTCTGATCCACTCGTCGAGTTCGCGGAACACCTTGGGCGCCCTCGCGCAGTTGCGCTTCGCTTCGTTCGCTGTGATCAACTTACGGCGGGACTTGCACCCGCAGGAGTGCGCCCATGCTGGGCGCACAGCAAAAAGCCCGGACGTAACCGGGCTTTTGGTGTCTGGTGGGTGCTGACGGGATCGAACCGCCGACATCCAGCTTGTAAGGCTAGCGCTCTACCATCTGAGCTAAGCACCCTCGCCTGGAACGCAGCAAGTCGATGCCAGCCCAGGTAAGCGCATCAGTTTACCGCATCTTTCAAGCCTTTTCCAGGGCGGAACTTGGGCACCTTTGCTGCCTTGATCTTGATGTTCTTGCCCGTACGCGGATTACGGCCCGTGCGTGCAGCACGTTCGCCGACGTGGAAAGTACCGAAGCCGACCAGCGTCACCGAATCGCCCTTCTGCAACGCACCCTTCACCGCCTCGATCGCCCCGTCCAGTGCTCGCCCGGCCGCCGCTTTCGAGATCTCGGCTTGTGTGGCGATTGCGTCAATCAGTTCAGACTTGTTCATGTACGAGCCCCCTCAGGTTTCGCTGCAGTTTGATCGACTCGGGCGAAGAAACCAGAATCGATGCGGATTCCGGGTTACGTGCTTGATTTTGCCGCCGGCATTGGGTTTATAGCGCGCTAAAAATCGGCATGTCAAGAGAACCAAATGCAACAGGGGCGCAACGTGAGCATCACGTTACGCCCCTGCAGTGCAGCTTTTCCGCCTGGCAGATGAAGCGCTCAGTGCGCGCGCAGATTCAATGGCGTGGTCCCTGAGTCTTCAGATGCGGTTGACATGGCGGGCGTCGCCGGCACCTGTGCATCCGGCAAGGGCTCGGGCTTGCGCTCGAGCGCTCTCTCGAGCACCTGGTCGATCCACTTGACAGGAATGATTTCGATCACGTTCTTGATGTTGTCAGGGATGTCGGCGAGATCCTTGACGTTTTCTTCTGGAATCAATGCGGTGCGTATGCCGCCGCGGACAGCCGCAAGCAGCTTCTCCTTCAAGCCGCCGATCGCAAGCACCTCGCCGCGCAAGGTGATCTCGCCGGTCATGGCGACATCACACCGCACCGGTATGCCCGAAAGCACCGACACCAGTGCCGTCGAGATCGCGATCCCGGCCGAAGGACCATCCTTGGGAATGGCGCCTTCGGGAAGGTGAATATGGATGTCGCTCTTCTGGTAGAAGTCATCCTCGATGCCCAGCGAACGCGCCCGCTTGCGCACCACGGACAGAGCGGCCTGGATCGACTCCTGCATGACCTCGCCGAGCTTGCCGGTCGTCATTACCTTGCCCTTGCCCGGCAACTGTACAGCCTCAACCGTCAGCAACTCGCCGCCCACTTCGGTCCAGGCCAGACCGGTCACCTGCCCGATCTGGTTCTGCTTTTCCGCCATGCCGAAGCTGTACTTGCGCACGCCGAGGAACTTGTCGAGGTTCTTGGCATTGACCACGATCTTGCTCGAGCGGCTGCGCAACACGAGCTGCTTCACCACCTTGCGGCAGATCTTCGAGATCTCGCGCTCCATGCTGCGCACGCCCGCCTCACGCGTGTAGTAGCGGACCACATCGCGCAGCGCCTCTTCTGTCACCGAGAGTTCGTCGCGCTTCAGGCCATTGTTCTTCATCTGCTTGGGCAGGAGATAGCGAATGGCGATGTTGACCTTCTCGTCTTCCGTGTAGCCGGACAGACGGATCACCTCCATGCGGTCGAGCAAGGCCGCAGGAATGTTCAGCGTATTGGCCGTCGCAACGAACATCACGTCGGAGAGATCGAAATCCACCTCGACGTAATGGTCCTGGAACGTATGGTTCTGCTCCGGGTCGAGCACCTCGAGCAAGGCGGACGAGGGATCGCCACGGAAGTCCATACCCAGCTTGTCGACCTCGTCGAGCAGGAACAGGGGATTCTTCACCCCGGCCTTGCTCATGTTCTGCAGGATCTTGCCCGGCATCGAGCCGATGTAGGTGCGGCGATGGCCACGAATCTCGGCCTCGTCACGCACGCCGCCAAGCGCCATGCGGATAAATTTGCGATTCGTCGCCTTCGCGATCGACTGGCCAAGCGAGGTCTTGCCCACACCCGGGGGGCCAACCAGACACAGGATCGGCGCCTTGACCTTGTCCACACGCTGCTGAACCGCGAGATATTCGAGGATGCGTTCCTTGACGCGCTCAAGGCCGTAGTGATCCTTGTCCAGGACCTTCTCGGCTTCGGCCAGATCCTTGCTCACGCGGGATTTCTTCTTCCACGGCAGGCCGATCAGCGTATCGATGTAGTTGCGAACCACTGTCGCTTCGGCCGACATCGGCGACATCAGGCGCAGCTTCTTGAACTCGGCCTGGGCCTTGGCGAGCGCTTCTTTGGGCATGCCGGCGGAGAGGATCCGCTTGTCCATCTCCTCGAGATCGGCCCCCTCCTCGCCTTCGCCCAGTTCCTTCTGGATCGCCTTGACCTGCTCGTTGAGGTAGTACTCGCGCTGACTCTTCTCCATCTGGCGCTTCACGCGACCGCGGATGCGCTTCTCGACCTGCAGGATGTCGAGCTCGGCCTCGAGCTGGTTGAGGAGCCTTTCCAAGCGTTCGCCAGTGTGGAACATCTCCAGCACTTCCTGCTTCTGCTCGAGCTTGAGCGGAAGGTGCGCGGCGATGGTGTCGGCGAGGCGACCGGCCTCCTCGATCCCCGCGAGCGAGGTGAGAATCTCCGGCGGAATCTTCTTGTTGAGCTTAACGTACTGGTCGAACTGGGCGATGATCGCCCGGCGCATCGCCTCGACTTCGTTGTTGTCCGGCTCCTGTGCCACGACCGGAGTGACCTTGGCGACGAAAAGCTGGCGCAGATCTTCTACCGAGTCGACTCGCGCGCGCTGCACGCCCTCGACCAGAACCTTGATCGTCCCGTCGGGCAACTTCAGCATCTGCAGGATGTTGGCAATGCAGCCGATCGAATACAGATCCTCGACTGCGGGTTCGTCCTTCGATGCGGATTTCTGGGCTACCAGCAGGATGCTCTTGCCCGCCTCCATCGCGTTCTCGAGCGCCTTGATGGATTTCGGGCGTCCCACGAAAAGAGGGATCACCATGTGGGGGAACACCACCACATCGCGCAAGGGCAACAGCGGCAGTTCCATCTGTTCGTGGAGGAGGTCAGCGGAACCCGACATTTATGTTCTTCTCAGTTGGAAAGGTCACACCCATATGCGGGCGTGACCTGAAAATTCAAGCTGCGCGCCAGGCCGATTCAGTTCGAACCGGAAACCTTCTGCTGTTCAGCGTAGATTAGCAGCGGCTTGGCGCCATCCTGGATCGTGCTCTCTTCGACCACAACCTTGCTGACACCGTCGAGGGTCGGGAGGTCGTACATGATGTCGAGCAGTGCAGCCTCGAGAATGGAGCGCAATCCGCGCGCGCCAGTCTTGCGCTTGATGGCCTTCCGTGCGACTGCATGCAGGGCGGCAGGCCGGATCTCGAGGTCGACGCCTTCCATCGAAAAGAGTTTCTGATACTGCTTGACCAGGGCGTTCTTCGGCTCGATCAGGATCTGGATGAGCGCTTCCTCGTCGAGTTCCTGCAGGGTGGCGACCACGGGCAGACGGCCGATCAGTTCAGGGATCAGGCCGAACTTGATCAGGTCTTCGGGCTCGACCTGGCGGAAGGTTTCCGTCAGGCCGGCACCATCGCGGCTTTTCACTTCCGCGCCGAAACCGATTCCGACCTTCTCGGTGCGGTTGCGGATGACTTTCTCCAGGCCATCGAAGGCGCCCCCGCAGATGAAGAGCACGTTGGTCGTGTCGACCTGGATGAAATCCTGGTTCGGATGCTTGCGGCCGCCTTGCGGCGGAATCGACGCCACGGTCCCTTCGACGAGCTTCAGCAGCGCCTGCTGCACACCCTCTCCGGACACGTCGCGGGTGATCGAGGGGTTGTCGGCCTTGCGCGAAATCTTGTCGATCTCGTCGATGTAGACGATGCCCTGCTGCGCCCGCTCGACGTCGTAATCGCACTTCTGCAGCAGCTTCTGGATGATGTTCTCGACATCCTCGCCAACGTAACCGGCTTCGGTCAGCGTGGTGGCGTCGGCCATCACGAAAGGCACATTCAGCAGGCGCGCCAGCGTCTGCGCCAGCAGCGTCTTGCCCGAACCCGTGGGCCCGATCAGCAGGATGTTGCTTTTGGACAGTTCGACGTCGTCCTGCTTGCCCGACAGATGGCGCAGGCGCTTGTAGTGGTTGTACACCGCCACCGACAGGTTGCGCTTGGCCAGCGCCTGACCGATCACGTACTGATCGAGAATCTCGCAGATCTCACGCGGCGTCGGAAGGTCGCCCTTGACGCTGCCCCCTTCTGCGGACGCACCGATCTCGTCGCGGATGATGTCGTTGCACAGCTCGATGCACTCATCGCAGATGAACACGGACGGGCCTGCGATCAGCTTGCGGACCTCATGCTGGCTCTTGCCGCAGAACGAGCAATAGAGCAGCTTCTCGGCGCTCCCCTTCTTGTCCGACATGGTCTCGTTCTCCTGATCAGGTGTCGGCGCGGCTCGTGAGGACCTTGTCTACGAGCCCGTACTCCACGGCCGCTGCGGCGGACATGAAGTTGTCGCGATCGGTGTCCTTCTCGATCTGCTCGATGGTCTGCCCGGTGTGCTTGGCGAGCATGCTGTTGAGGCGCTCACGCAGGTAGAGGATCTCGCGCGCGTGGATCTCGATGTCCGAGGCCTGCCCCTGGAAGCCGCCGAGCGGTTGATGGATCATCACCCGCGAGTTGGGCAGGCAGTAACGCTTGCCCTTCTCGCCCGCCGCCAGCAGGAAGGCCCCCATGCTGGCCGCCTGGCCGATGCACAAGGTGCTGACGTTCGGCTTGATGAACTGCATGGTGTCGTAGATCGCCATACCGGCCGTGACCGACCCGCCGGGCGAATTGATATAGAAGTAGATGTCCTTGTCCGGGTTCTCGGACTCCAGGAACAGCAACTGCGCGACGATCAGGTTGGCCGTCACGTCATTGACCGGTCCGACGAGGAACACCACCCGCTCCTTCAGAAGGCGCGAATAGATGTCATACGCACGCTCTCCGCGGCCGCTCTGCTCGACCACCATCGGAACCAGGCCGAGACCGACCGGATTCCAGTCGCTGTGTTGCTGGGGTGTTCCTTGCATCATTCGTCAGACCCTTTGCGGCTTCAGGCCGCGTTGCCCATCAGTTCGTCGAAGGCGACCGGCTTGTCGGTCGTTTCGGCTTTTTCGGAGACCCAGGCGACCACGTTGTCTTCGATGACCACGGATTCAGCCTGCGCCAGACGCTCCGGTTGCGCGTAATACCAGCGTACCAGTTCAGCCGGGTCTTCGTAACTCTGCGCCATCTCCTCGACCAGCGTGCGGATCTGCTCCGGCTTGGCGTGGAGTTCGTTCGCCTTCACGATCTCGGCCATGATCAGGCCCAGCTTGACGCGCCGTTCGGCCTGGTCGGTGAACCAGGACGTCTCGACCGGGATGTCCTTCGTCTTCAGACCACGCATCTCGAGATCACGACGCGCGTTGTTGGCGAGCTGACCAGCCTCAGCTTCGACCAGCGCCTTGGGCACTTCGATCGGGGTCGCAGCGAGCAGCGCTTCCATCACCTGCTCCTTCACCTTGGCCTGGATGCGGCGCTTCACCTCGCGCTGCAGATTGGTTTTCACCTCATCGCGCAGCTTTGCGACGTCGCCGTCGGCCACACCCAGAGCCTTTGCAAAGTCGGCATCAACTTCGGGCAGCACCGGCGCCTCGACGGTCTTCAGCGTCACCTCGAACTGCACCTGTTGGCCGGCGAGATTCTTGGCGTGGTAGTCCTCCGGGAAGGTCATGTCGAAGGTCTTGACCTCGCCCGCCTTGAGCCCGGCAACCGCATTCTCGAAATCCTTCAGCATCGAACCTGCGCCGACCACGAACGGGAAATCCTGACCCGACCCACCCTCGAAGAGTTCACCGTCCTTGCGACCGGCAAAGTCGATCACGACGCGATCGCCCTCTCCCGCAGCGCGCTCGGCCGCCACGAACGTGGTGCGCTGCTTGCGCAGAACCTCGATCGTCTTGTCCACCTCGGCATCGGTCACCTCGAGCACCGGACGCTCGACCTTCTGGCCCGACAGATCACCCGGCACCACGTCAGGATAGACCTCGAAAACCGCGCTGAATTCCAGCACCTCGGCCGACGACGCTTCCTTCGGCTCGATCCGCGGGTAGCCGGCGACGCGCAGATTCTGCTCGCGCACCTGCTCGCCGAAAGCCTTTTCCACCGCCGCGCCGATCGCTTCCGAGCGCGCCTGCGGGCCATGCGTCTGCGCGACGATCTTCATCGGCACCTTGCCCGGACGGAAGCCCGGCATCTTCACGGTACGAGCCATGCGCTTGAGGCGGGCATCCACCTCTTTTTCAATGTCCGCCAAGGTCACGGACATGTCGATGCGGCGCTCCAGCGCGCTCTTGGCTTCCTGGTTGGTCTGCATTAAATCAATCCTGACAAGTCAATAAAATCAGCCCCGGAAGCAGGCCTCGGCCAACCGAAGGTCGCCTGAAGTCCACCCGCCACCGCGAACAGGTTGAGGGAAACTTCAAATTCTAACACAGCCCCGCGCGGTTACTTCCAGCACCCCCAAGCCTCCGGAACACGTCCCCAGGTATGCAAAAAAGCACGAAATGCAATGGAACTCGCGAGCATACTGAAGTCTCTCAACGACAGACCTGGTACCCGAAAGACGCGGTGAGCCGGGCAGGGTTGCGCGCTCAAGCGCGACCGTCAGACAGGTACACAACGTGTTGCCCGCCCCCGGGAAGGAGACGTCACCATGACCATCTTCAACGCTTACCAGGCTCGCTTCGAGGCTGCGCGCGAGGAAGAGATGTCGCTTCAGGACTATCTCGAACTATGCCGCCGCGACCACACGGCCTATGCCACGGCTGCGGAACGCATGCTGATGGCGATTGGCGAGCCCGAGCTGGTCGACACCCGGCTCGATCCACGGCTATCGCGCATCTTCTCCAACAAGGTGCTCAAGCTTTACCCTGCGTTCCGCGATTTCTACGGCATGGAGGAGGTCATCGAGCATATCGTGTCCTACTTCCGGCACGCTGCGCAGGGCCTGGAGGAGAAGAAGCAGATCCTCTACCTGCTGGGCCCGGTCGGTGGCGGAAAGTCCTCGCTCGCCGAAAAGCTCAAGAGCCTGATCGAGAGAGTGCCGTTCTACGCGGTGAAAGGCTCGCCGGTGCACGAGTCGCCACTCGGTCTGTTCGACGTGAATGAGGACGGCCGCATCCTCGAGGACGATTACGGCATACCCAAGCGCTACGTCAGCACGATCATGAGCCCGTGGGCGGTGAAGCGCCTGCACGAGTTCGGCGGTGACATCACGAAGTTCCGCGTGGTCAAGCTGACCCCGTCGGTGCTGAAGCAGACCGCCGTCGCGAAGACCGAGCCAGGTGATGAGAACAACCAGGACATCTCGTCCCTGGTGGGCAAGATCGACATCCGCAAGCTCGAGCAGTATTCGCAGGACGACCCCGACGCCTACAGCTACTCGGGTGGCTTGTGCCTCGCCAACCGCGGCCTGCTCGAATTCGTCGAGATGTTCAAGGCGCCGATCAAGGTATTGCACCCGCTGCTGACCGCCACCCAGGAAGGCAACTACAAGGGCACCGAGGGCTTCGGCGCGATTCCGTTCGACGGCATCGTGATGGCGCACTCGAACGAGTCTGAGTGGGTCGCGTTCAAGAACAACAAGAATAACGAAGCCTTCCTCGACCGCATCTACACCGTCAAGGTGCCCTACTGCCTGCGAGTTTCGGACGAGATCCGCATCTACGAGAAGCTGCTCGTCCACAGTTCCCTGTCGGAAGCCCCGTGCGCGCCCGACACGCTGAAGATGATGGCGCAATTCTCCATCCTCTCGCGCCTGAAGGAGCCCGAGAACTCGAGCATCTTTTCCAAGATGCGCGTCTATGACGGCGAGAACCTCAAGGACACCGATCCGAAGGCCAAGAGCTACCAGGAGTACCGCGACTACGCCGGCGTCGACGAAGGCATGACTGGGCTGTCGACCCGCTTCGCCTTCAAGGCGCTGTCGAAGGTGTTCAACTTCGACCACCGCGAGGTGGCCGCCAACCCGGTGCACCTGATGTACGTGCTCGAGCAGCAGATCGAGCAGGAGCAGTACCCTGCCGAGACGGAAGCGCGCTACATGGGCTACATCAAGGAGTTCCTGGCGCCACGCTACGCCGAGTTCATCGGCAAGGAGATCCAGACCGCCTACCTCGAGAGCTACTCCGAGTACGGGCAGAACATCTTCGACCGCTATGTGATCTACGCCGACTTCTGGATCCAGGATCAGGAGTTCCGCGACCCGAACACCGGCGAGATCCTCGACCGGGCGGCGCTGAACGAGGAACTGGAGAAGATCGAGAAGCCGGCCGGGATCAGCAACCCGAAGGACTTCCGCAACGAGGTGGTGAACTTCGTGCTGCGCGCGCGCGCCAAGCACGACGGCCGCAACCCGAGCTGGACCTCCTACGAGAAGCTGCGCGCGGTGATCGAGAAGAAGATGTTCTCCAACACCGAGGACCTGCTGCCGGTCATCAGCTTCAACGCCAAGGCCAGCGCCGACGAGCAGAAGAAGCACCAGGACTTCGTCGATCGCATGATCGACAAGGGCTACACCGAAAAGCAGGTGCGCCTGCTGTGCGAGTGGTACCTGCGCGTGCGCAAGTCATCGTGAGCGCATGGGCAGCCTGATCCACGGCGCGCTCGTTTCGCACCGTGGATCGGTTCGGGTCCACACCAGGAGGGGGTATGGTCCGCATCATCGATCGCCGCTTCGACAGCAAGCACAAAAGCACGGTCAACCGACAGCGCTTCATGCGCCGCTTCAAACAGCAGATCCGCAAGGCGGTGTCCGAGGCGATCCACGGCCGCTCGATCCGCGATCTCGACAACGGCGAGGAGGTCTCGATCCCTGCGCGCGACCTCTCCGAGCCCACCCTGCATCAAGGCCGCGGCGGCATCTGGGAACAGGTTTTCAGCGGCAACGACCAGTTCTCGAGTGGTGATCTGATCAACCGCCCACTGGGTGGGGGCGGCGGCAGCGGCAAGGGCAAGGCCAGCAACGAGGGCGAGCATGAGGACGAGTTCGTCTTCCAGCTGTCGCGCGAGGAATTCCTCGACCTGTTCTTCGAGGACCTCGAACTCCCGCGCATGATCCGCACGCAGCTCGCCCGCGTCACCGACTACAAAACGCAGCGCGCGGGTTTCACGTCCGACGGCGTGCCCGCCAACATCAACATCGTGCGCTCGATGCGCGGCGCGCTCGGTCGCCGCCTCGCCCTGGGCTCCCCCTACAATGCGCGACTCAGGGAATTGCAGCGCGAGCTCGACAGCGAGCTGGCCCGGTGCGGCGACGACAGCGAGGAAGTACGCCGGCTGCGCGACGAAATCGGCAGGTTACGCGCCAAGATCGACAGGATCCCCTTCATCGACAGCTTCGACCTGCGCTACAACAACCGCATCAAGGTCCCGCGGCCAACCACCCAGGCGGTGATGTTTTGCGTGATGGACGTGTCGGGCTCGATGGACGAGGAGCGAAAGTCCACCGCCAAGCGCTTCTTCATGCTGCTGCATCTCTTCCTGACGCGCACCTACGAGCACATCGAGGTGGTCTTCATCCGCCACCACACGGTCGCCAAGGAAACGGACGAGGACGAATTCTTCCACTCGCGCGAGTCCGGTGGCACGGTGGTTTCCAGCGCGCTGGTGCTGATGCGCGACATCATTCGCGAGCGCTACGCCAACGGGCAGTGGAACATCTACGGGGCACAGGCCTCCGATGGCGACAACTGGGACAACGACTCGCCGATCTGCCGAAAGCTGCTCGACAGCGAAATCCTGCCGTGGTGCCAGTACTTCGCCTACATCGAGATCACCTCTGGCGAACCGCAAAACCTTTGGCGCGAATATGAGAAGCTCGACGGTGCGCACGCCAACTTCGCCATGCAGCACATCGAATCTCCGGCCGACATCTACCCGGTGTTCCGCGAACTGTTCAAGAAGACGATCGCATGAAGCGCGCTACCGCCTCCGCCCGCAAGCCCAAGCCCCTGCCCGGCGGCTCGGAATGGACGTTCGAGAGCATCGACCGTTATCACACCGAGATCGCGCGGGTTGCGAAAAGTTATGGACTCGACACCTACCCGGTCCAGGTCGAGATCATCACCGCCGAACAGATGATGGACGCCTACGCCTCGGTGGGCATGCCGGTGAACTACCACCACTGGTCCTTCGGCAAACATTTCCTTGCCACCGAAAAAGGCTACCGGCGGGGACAGATGGGCCTGGCCTACGAGATCGTGATCAACTCGAACCCCTGCATCGCCTATCTGATGGAGGAGAACACGCTAACAATGCAGGGGCTGGTGATCGCGCACGCGGCCTACGGGCACAACAGCTTCTTCAAGGGCAACTACCTCTTCCGCACCTGGACCAACGCCGACGCGATCATCGACTACCTCGTCTTCGCGCGGCACTACATCACCCATTGCGAGGAGCGCTACGGCGAGGAAGAGGTCGAGTTGCTTCTCGACTCCTGTCACGCGCTGATGAATCTTGGCGTGGACCGCTACAAGCGCCCACCCAAGCTCTCGCTGGCTAAAGAGAAGTTGCGACAGGAGGAGCGCGAGGCTTACCTGCAGGCACAGGTGAATGACTTGTGGCGTACCCTGCCCGCCCACGACGCGCGCACCGAAACCCGCCCGGAGCGCCAGCGCTTCCCGGCCGAACCCGAGGAGAACCTGCTCTATTTCATCGAGAAGAACGCCCCATTGCTCGAGCCGTGGCAGCGCGAGGTGGTGCGCATCGTGCGCAAGGTCGCGCAATATTTCTTCCCGCAGCGCCAGACCCAGGTCATGAACGAAGGCTGGGCCACGTTCTGGCACTACACCCTGCTCAACACGCTGTACGACGAGGGCCTGCTCACCGACAGCTTCATGCTCGAGTTCCTCCAGTCGCACACCAATGTCGTCGCCCAGCCGCCCTACAACAGCCGCTGGTACAACGGGATCAACCCCTATGCGCTGGGTTTTGCGATGTGGCGCGACATCCGGCGCATCTGCGAGGCCCCGGACGACGAGGACCGCCAGTGGTTCCCCGACATCGCGGGTTCGGACTGGCGCGAGACCTTCGACTTCGCGATGCGCAACTTCAAGGACGAAAGCTTCATCGCGCAATATCTGTCGCCCAAGGTCATGCGCGACTTCCGCATGTTCGCGATCCTCGACGATGACCGCGAGGACAAGCTCAAGGTCTCGGCAATACACGACGATGCGGGCTTCCACCGCGTACGCCAGATGCTCTCCGAGCAGTACAACCTGGGCAATCGCGAACCCAACATCCAGGTCTGGAGCGTAGACCTTCGCGGCGACCGTTCGCTGACCCTTCGCCACCAGCGGCACCAGCGCCGGCCCCTGGGCGAATCGACCGACGAGGTGATGAAGCACATTGCCCGGCTGTGGGGTTTCACCGTGCGGCTGGAGTCCGTGGATGAGAGCGGCCGCCGCGAGCTGATGCACGAGGCGCGGGTGGAAAAGCGGCGGAACTCGGCGGAAAACTGATCCCAAGCTGCTGCGGGACTACCTCCAGGTCGTAGAATCGGGCCTCCTTCGACGGAGAGCCGGAATGTTCCTGCCCGCACCGCCCATCTATACGGTTGCTGGAATACGCGACCTCGAACAGAAGCTGATCCCCTCTGCCAGCCCCTCGCTGATGGAGCGCGCAGGGCGCGCCGCGGCCGAGGACGCCGTCCGCCTCATCATGGATCGCCCCGGCCCCATCCTTTTCGCCTGCGGCCCCGGCAACAATGGCGGAGACGGCTTCGTCATGGCGCGCCAGCTGCGCCAGGCGGGTCGCGAGGTCGTGGTCGCCTACGCCGACGATCCCGCGCACCTGCCGACCGATGCTGGCCGGGCGCACGCCGACTATCTTCGCGCGGGCGGAACGATCACCCCGGAGCTTCCGGCTGCCCCGCCGCAAGGCTGGGCCCTGGTCGTCGATGCCTTGTTCGGCATCGGTCTGAAGCGCGCACTCGAGGGGCGCTATGCCGCCTGGCTGGACACGCTCAACGCCCAGCCGGTGCCACGCATGGCGCTCGATGTGCCGAGCGGGCTCGACGCCGACACCGGCGCGCCGTTGGGATGCTGCTTTCGCGCCACCCACACGACGACCTTCATCGCGCTAAAACCGGGCCTGCTCACCAACGACGGCCCCGACCACTGTGGCGAGATCACCGTGCAGCGGCTCGATATCGACTGTCCCGCCTGGGTCCCCGCTCCCGGCCACGGCGTCACCCCGGCACTGTTTGCGCGACGGCTGACACCACGTCTGCGCAATACCCACAAGGGCCGCAATGGAGACGTGGGCATCCTCGGTGGCGATGCCGGCATGACGGGCGCGGCGCTGCTCGCAGGCCGCGCTGCGCTGTGGCTGGGCGCAGGGCGCGTGTACGTCGGCTTGCTCGACGCTGACGCGCCGTCCGTCGATTTCGCGCATCCCGAATTGATGCTGCGCCGGGCGGCGGAGCTGCCCACGCAACTCAGCGTGCGTGCGCTGGGACCCGGGCTCGGCCTGAGCGTCACGGCGGCCACCGCGCTGGATGCGGCAGTCGCCGATGAAGCTCCGCTCGTGCTGGACGCAGACGCACTCAATATCCTTTCTGTCGACAAACCCCTGCAGCAGTTGATCGCCGCACGCAGCGCCCCCACCCTGCTCACCCCGCATCCGGCCGAGGCGGCACGACTGCTCGGGACGGATACCGCTCAGGTGCAGCAGAACCGCCTGGCGGCCGTACTAGAGATCGCGACGCGGTTTCGTGCGTACGTGGTGCTCAAGGGTTGCGGCAGTCTCATTGCCACCCCCGACCGCCGCTGGTTCATCAACGGTACCGGCCATCCGGGCATGGCGACGGCGGGCATGGGCGATGTGCTCACCGGCCTGGCAGCCAGCCTGCTGGCACAGGGCTGGTCGGCGGAGGAGGCGCTGATTGCTGCCGTTCACCTCCACGGCGCCGCCGCAGACCGGCTCGCCCGCGAAGGGGTCGGTCCGATCGGGCTCACCGCCGGAGAGCTCATCGAGGCAGCGCGCCGCGTATTCAACGGCTGGCTCATGGAAGCAGCCTCCCGTTGAGGCTGGCGCCGGCGGGGCACGGCCGGCCCACGCGCACGCCGCCGGCACGCCTGGGGCGGTGCTAGAATCGGTCCCCCGGAATGACGACACCACAGCCATGCTCAATGATCAGCTTCGCGTCGAAATCCAGCGCAACGTCGCGGCCTCTCTCGCCGAGGACATCGGCACCGGCGACCTCACCGCGCTGCTGATCCCCGCCGGCACCGATGCCCGCGGCCGTGTCATCAGCCGCGAGGATGCGGTGGTGTGCGGCACGGCCTGGTTCGATGCGACCTTTGCCGCGCTCAGCGCGAGTGCGGCGGTGGTCTGGCATGTCGCGGACGGCGACCGCGTGCGCCCCAACCAGGTGCTGTGCGAAATCGTCGCCGGCGCGCGCGAGCTCCTGACCGCAGAACGCACCGCCTTGAACTTTCTGCAACTGCTGTCAGGAACCGCCACCGCCACCCGCCGCTTCGTCGATGCCGTCGCCGGCACCCGGGCGAAGATCGTCGACACCCGCAAGACGCTGCCCGGTCTTCGCCTCGCGCAAAAATACGCCGTCACCGTGGGGGGTGGCACGAACCATCGCGTCGGCCTCTACGATGGCATCCTGATCAAGGAAAACCACATCATCGCCGCAGGCGGAATCCGCCAGGTGGTGACCGAGGCGCGTGCTTTCGCGCCGTCAAACGTGTTCATCGAAGTCGAGGTGGAAAGCCTCGATCAACTCCGCGAGGCGCTCGACGCCGGCGTGAAGATGATCCTACTCGACAACATGGATCTCGACCAGATGCGTGAAGCGGTGAAAATCACCGCCGGCCGCGCCGAGCTCGAGGCCTCGGGCGGCGTCGGTCTGGACAGCGTGCGGGCGATCGCCGAGACCGGCGTCGACCGCATTTCGATCGGTAGCCTTACCAAGGACGTGAAGGCGCTCGACCTGTCCTTGCGCCACATCGAGGACTGATCCCCGCGGGCGGCCCGCTTTCTCAGTCGTTTTCCAGCCGCAAGATACCAAGGGCCTTGAGCACATACTTCTCATACACGGGTTCGGTCGAACCAGATTTCATCTTGTGCAGGAAGTACTTCTCGAAGGCGATCTTCGCCATGTGAACCCATTTGCCCTTCTTGAACCAGTTCACGTTGCGTGGCGGAATCTGTGGCAACGCCACGAAGGCGGCGCCGGTGTCGCCCATGTCGGCAAGGCAAATTGCGTTCCATGTCGCCTTGGCCGTCGCTGCGCGGCCCTCGATGTCGGCGGCAATGTTCTCCACCAGCGCGCTCACCATGGTCTCGATCATGTAGCCGGTCTTTGGCGCACCCGTCGGCACCGGAGTTGCCTCGACCGGCGGAATTGCGACACAGACGCCTGCCGAATAGATATTTCCGTACTTCTTGCTGCGCTGGTGCTCGTCGATCAGCACGAAGCCACGCGGATTGCATAGCCCCTCCACCGCCGCCACCGCATCGACGCCCTTGAACGCCGGCAGCATCATGGCGAAGCGGAACGGCACTTCATGCTCGCGCAGGGGGTTGCCGAGGGTGTCGAGCTCGGTCGCGAACAGCTTGTCCGCCGCCACACGGGTGGTGCGTGCATTGGTGACCCACTTGATGTCGCGATGGCGGAACTCGCTTTCGAGCATCGATTTGGAATCCCCGACTCCGCCCAGACCCAGATGGCCGATGTAGGGCTCGCTGGTAACGAAGGTGATCGGCACCTTGTGGCGGAGCTTGCGTTTGCGCAAGTCGGCATCAAGGATGAAGGCAAACTCGTACGCCGGGCCAAAGCAGCTCGCCCCAGGCATGGCGCCCACCACAACGGCCCCGGGATCGGTCAGAAAGGCCTCGTATGCGGCATGTGTCTGCTCCGCATGATCGACAGTGCAGATTGACTGGGTAAAGCCGCCTGCAGGCCCGGCCCCGGGTACTTCCTCGAACGCAAGCCGGGGGCCCGTGGTCAGCACCAGATGATCGTACTCAAGCCAGTTGCCGTCCGCGAGCTGAAGCCGATTGCGCTCCGGCTCAAGGGTCGTGACGCGCTGGGCGACCAAGTCGATGCCCTTCTTCTCGAGATACGGCCGCAGCGCGACGACGATGTCCTCACGCTTGCGCCAGCCTACCGCCACCCAGGGATTGGACGGGACGAACTGAAAGTAATCGGTTGCATTGACAACGGTGATGCGATGCCTGCCCCCCAGCCGCGCGCGCAACTCGTAGGCTGCCGGCATGCCGCCGATGCCCGCGCCCACCACGACGATGTGTGCCATGTTCATCTCCTCCGCGGCGGTCACGCTGCTTGGTCGGAAAACAGGCCGCCGGATCCGCCAACCCGGCAATGCTTCAAATCACTTTATAACCTTGTTCTTATATTTTCAATGCTCGCATCAGACCTGACATCGCCCCGGAGCAGTCAACGCGACCTCGAGGCGCTCAGTCGATCTCGATCGTGATGGACGGATTCTTGCCGCCGCGACGCCGGCGCTCGGCTCGAATCAGGTCGGCGATATCGCTGTTGGAGTTCTGCAGCGCCCAGTTGTCCGCGGTCAGTCCGCCATCGTTGACCAGATCGAGATCGACCTGAGGCAGCTTCAGCAGCCTGCGAACCACACCGACGTGGCCATTGCGGGCAGCGAGCATCAGCGCGCTCGACTTGTTGGGCGCCACCGCATTGACATCGGCACCGGCCGCCAGCAGCTTCTCGAGCAGTTCGAGCCGCCCTTCGAAAGCCGCGTAGTGAAGCGGCGTCCAGCCCTCCTGGTTGATCGGGGCTCCCGCCTTCATCAACACCTCGGCGACCTTGTCGTGGCCGGCAAGGACGGCCAGCATCAGCGCCGAATCACCGACGAAGTTGCGCGCGCCGACCTTGACGCGGTGCTTCAGCAGCGCCTCTACCGTGGAGAGCTGGCCCTCACGCGCGGCGAGAATCAGCAAGGTATTGCCCTGCGCATCGACAGTATCCGGATCGACTCCCTTGTTGAGCAGGTCAACCAGCTGAGAGGTGTCGCCAAGACGGGCAGAACTGAGCGCGTCTTCGTAGCTGCCGGCAAAGGCAGGGGCGGTGCCAAGCAGCACGAAGGCAGACATGGCAAGAAAGGAACGGACGATTGCGGGCGAGTAGCGGTCAAGTATGGGCATGGCGAAAGAGTCGGAAGAAGTTTTCTGTGGTGGCCTGCTCGATGCGTTCGAGCGGCTCGTCGCGCAGCCTGGCAATCTCCTCGGCCACATGGACGACCCAGGCGGGCTCGTTGGTCTTGCCACGGTGCGGCACCGGCGCGAGGTAGGGCGAATCGGTCTCGATCAGGATGCGTTCGAGCGGAACCCGCTTCGCGACCTCCTTGAGATCCTTCGCATTGCGAAAGGTCACGATCCCGGAGAAGGAAATGTAGAAGCCAAGGTCGAGCGCGGCCTCGGCGACCTCCCACGACTCGGTGAAACAGTGCATCACGCCGCCCACCTCGGCCGCGCCCTCTTCGCGCATCAGGCGCAAAGTGTCGGCGGCGGCGCTCCGGGTGTGGACAATCAGGGGCTTGCCGCAGGCGCGCGCAGCACGGATGTGCGTGCGAAAACGCTCACGCTGCCACTCGGGCTCATCCTTGTTCCAGTAGTAGTCGAGCCCGGTCTCGCCGATTGCGATCACCTTGTCATGGTCGGCAAGCGCGACGAGCTCGGCTTCGTCCGGCTCGTGGCACTCCGCGTTGTCCGGATGCACACCGACCGACGCCCACAAGTGGGAGTGACGTTCGGCAAGCGCGCGCACGCGCGGAAAGTCCTCGATCTTCACGCTGATGCACAGCGCGTGCGCAACACCATGGGCCTCCATCGAGGCCAGCACCTCGCTCTCGCGCGCAATCAGATCAGGAAAGTCGAGATGGCAGTGTGAATCGATGAACATCCGGTTCTGTCAGAGCGTGTGGGTGGGACGGTTGGTGCCGAGATGGCCGGCGAGGACCTGCTCGATGCGGCCACGCAGCACCTTGCCGGAATCGTCCTCGGAGAAATGCACGCCGATGCCTTGCGTCTTGCCGCCCTGGGCGCCCGCCGGCGTGATCCACACCACGGTGCCGGCCACCGGGTGCTTGGTCGTGTCGTCCATCAGTTGCAGCAGCATGAAGACCTCGTCGCCCAGGTGGTACGACTTGGGCGTCGGCACGAAGATGCCGCCGTTGGTCAGAAACGGCATGTAGGCCGCGTACAGCGCCGACTTCGAATTGATGTTCAGCGACAGGACAGTGGGGCGCGCCACGTGGGCCTTGGGTTTGTCGCTCATTCACGGGCTCCGGTCATCACTTTGACGTAGCGCAGCAGCATGTCCTCCAGCACCAGACGAAGATTGAGCGGATGCTGTGCAACACGGCCAATCTGATTGAATTCATTGTAGCAGTTGCTCGCAGACGCCACGCTCGTGCGGCTGGCAAGTGCTGACAGCAGGCCCTCCTGGGCCGGAAAGAAACGCACCCGTCCGCCCAGGCGCAGCGCGACTAGATCGCTCACCCAGCGCTGCATCCAGCCGATAAGCTGGGGCAGGCCGAAACCCGCCGCGGCCGACTCCTTGGCCTTCAGCCATGCCTCCCACTGGCCGGCAAGGCGGAGCGCGCCCGGCGGCTCGAGTCGTTCGAGATCGCGCACGAAGCGATCGAGCAGCGCCGCGCCACCCGCCTCGGCGAGCCGCTCCGCCGCCAGCGGCATGCCGCCGCCCACGGCAAGCAGCGCGGCGGCGTCCTTGCCGGCATGTGCCCGCCAATGAGCCAGGGCGGCCTCATCCGGCCGGGCAAAAGCCCATTGCTGGCAACGGCTGCGTATCGTCGGCAGCAGCCTGCGCGGCGCCGACGACACCAGCACGAACACACATCCGGCGGGCGGCTCCTCGAGCAACTTCAGCAAGGCATTGGCGGTAAAGGCGTTCATCGCCTCGGCCGGGTCGAGCACGATTACCCTGCGCGCACTGTGATGCCCGGTGACGGTGAGCGCGGACTGCAGTTCACGGATCTGTTCGATGACGATCTGGCTGGATTTCGCTTTCGTTGCACCCTGCTCGCGCGCAGCCTCGCCTTCCCCTGCGTCGGCCTCCTCGGCATCCGCCGCGGGGATCACCACATGCAGATCGGGGTGGTTGCCCGACAGCCGCCACTGGCAGGCCGCGCAATGACCGCAGGCCCGACCGTCGGCGGCCGGCGCGTCGCACAGCAGGCGTGCGGCAAGCGCTTCGGCCAGGGCTCGCTTGCCGAGCCCGGTGGGCCCGACAAACAGCAGCGCGTGCGGCAGGCGCTCGCCCAGGCCGACCAGGCGCGTCCACGTCTCCCCGAGCCAGGGCGCGATCATGCGAAGAAACGCGCCTGCAGCAGGTGCTCGATCTCGCCGCGGATCGTTTCCGGTGGCCGGTCGGCGTCGATCACGCAGATCCGTCCGCCCGCGTCGCGCGCCCGCTCGAGGTAGGCTTCGCGCACGCGCACGAAGAAGTCGCGCTGCTCGCGCTCGAACCGGTCGGGATCGGCACCGCTCGCCGCGATGCGTGCTGCGGCGGCCTCAGGCGGCAGGTCGAACAGCAGTGTCAGATCGGGCTGCACGTCGGGATGCACCCAGACCTCCAGCGCCTGGAACTTGCCTCGTGCGAGCCCCCGCCCGCCCACCTGATAGGCGTAGGTGGCGTCTGAGAAGCGGTCGCACACCACCCAGCGCCCCGCCTCGAGCGCCGGCACGATGCGGCTCGCAAGATGTTCGCGCCGCGCGGCGAACATCAGCATGGCCTCGGTCTCGAGGTGCATCGGCTCGTGCAGCAACAGCTCGCGCAGGCGCTCGCCCAGCGGCGTGCCGCCGGGCTCCCGCGACTGCACGACATCGATGCCGCGCGCCTGCAGAAGCGCAACCGCAGCTGAGATCTGGCTGCTCTTGCCGGCGCCGTCGATGCCTTCGAACGTGATGAAGCGACCACCTGCCCGCCCGACCGTCTGACTCAATTGTTTCTCCCGTTGCGGATGTAACGCTCCACCGCGCGGTTGTGATCGCCGAGGTTGCGCGAGAACTCGCTCGAGCCATCACCGCGGGCGACGAAGTAAAGGAAGTCGCTCGCCTGCGGCCTCACCGCGGCCCGCAGCGAGTCCGGCCCCGGCATCGCGATCGGCGTAAGCGGGAGCCCGGGCCGCATGTAAGTGTTCCACGGATGGTCGGTCTCGAGATCCTTGCGCCGCAACCGGCCGTCGAATCCAGGACTCAGGCCATAGATCACCGTCGGGTCGGTCTGCAGCGGCATGCCCAGGCGCAGCCGGTTCGCGAACACCGACGCGACCAGACCGCGTTCATCGGGGCGGCCGGTTTCCTTCTCGATGATCGACGCGAGAATCAGCGCTTCATAAGGCGATCCGAGCGGTGAGGCCGGGTCGCGTTCGGCCCAGGCCTGGGCGAGCCGTTGCTGCATGGCCACATACGCGCGCTTGAACACGGCCAGGGAGCCCGAACGCTTGTCGAACAGATAAGTGTCAGGGAAGAACAAACCCTCGGGGTGGGCTTCGCTCGCGCCGATCCGGTTCAGGATCTCCGCATCGGTAAGCCCGACCGTGTCAGGGACGAGCTCGGGGGTAGACTCCAGCGTCTGCCGCATCTGGCGGAACGTCCAGCCTTCGACGAGCAGGACCGAAGCCTGCGAGACGTCGCCGTCGGACAGTTTCAGAATCAGTTGCCACGGAGTCAGCCCCTCGTGCACCTCGTAGCTTCCCGCCTTGATGCGGTTCGCCCGGCCCGTCACCACCGCCAGCCAAGTCAGCAACCGCGGCTCGATCCCCACACCTGCGCGCGCGATGACATTGGCCGCCTGGCGCATGCCGAGGCCGCGTTGCACGGTGAAATCGATCACCGGCGCCTCCAGCCTGACCGGTCGGTGGGCGAGCCACAGCGCAAGGCTCAGCAGTGCGACCGCCAGGGCTGCAAGCAGCATCAGGTACGAGGCGAATCGTCGGAAAAAACGTTTCATTCGAAATCGTTGCGAAAGCCTGCGGTCGCTCCCGGACACGACCTTCGTTGCGGAAAGTCGCCGACGGGGCAGACGGCTCGCGGCGGGCGTTTATAATACTGCATGGCACCGTCGGACCGGACAGGCATGCAGGCCACCGGAAGGCGGTGACGCGAAACAGAAGGATCGCCGTACAGGTCCCATCGCCAAGCCTCCCCGACCATCCCCGACGACATTCAGAACGCACATGACCACCTGGACTGACCATCTTGCCGCGCTCGGCGCCACGCTCGACGCCGGCACTCTCTCCTTTGCCGACGCACAGACCGAAGCACGCCTCGCGGCTGAGGCCACGATCGCCGTGCCGCTGCTGCACCTGGGCGTGATCCGCTCGGTGGGCGCAGATTCCGCGCCCTTCCTGCACAACCTGGTGTCCAACGAGGTGCAGAAGCTCGCCATGGATGGTGCCGCCTGGAACAGCTTCAATTCGCCCAAGGGCCGCATGATCGCCAGTTTCCTCATCTGGCCCGAGGCCGAAGGCCATGCGCTGGCGCTGTCGGCCGACATCCTGCCGGCCTTCCTGAAGAAGCTGTCGATGTACGTCCTGCGCAGCAAGGTCAAGCTCGCCGACGCCAGTGCGGAGACCGTGCTGATCGGGGTGTCGGGCTCCGACGCCGCAGCCGCACTGCAGGCCGCCGGGCTGCCCGTCCCCGCCGCGCGCATGGCGCAGACCGTTCAGGCCGACGGTACGCGCTGCATCCGCACCGCAGAGACGCTGTTCATCGTGGCCGTCCCGGCAGCCGCCGCGCCGCGCGTGTTCGATGCGCTGAACGCCGGCGGTGCCGTCAAGGCCGGCACGGCGGCGTGGCAACTGGCGATGATCCGCGCCGGGCTTCCGCTCATCACCGCCGCGACGCAAGAGGAATTCGTTGCTCAGATGCTTAACTACGAGCTGATCGGCGGCGTCAGCTTCCAGAAGGGTTGCTACCCCGGACAGGAAATCGTCGCCCGCACACAATACCTGGGCAAGCTGAAGAAGCGCATGTACCGCCTCGCCATCCCCGCAGGCACGGCACCGACGGCGGGGATGGATCTGTACGCGCCCGACTTCGGTGAGCAATCCGCCGGCAAGCTGGTCAATGTCGCCGTGGCACCCGATGGCAGCTGGGAAGCGCTGGGGGTGCTGCAGACCAGCAGCGCGGAGGCCGGCGCCGTCCGCCTCGGCGCCATCGACGGCCCGGCGCTTGCACTGCTCGACCTGCCCTACGCGCTGGGCTGAACTCGCCTGTCGGGAATGGAGCGCTCCGTCCGATGTGCCTGATTGCCCTGGCGTGGCGCACGCATCCTGATTTTCCGCTCGTCGTGGTCGCGAACCGCGACGAGTATCTCGACCGCCCCGCGGTGCCAGCGCACTGGTGGCAGGACGCGAACGATCTGCTTGCCGGCCGCGATCTCGAGGCCGGCGGCACCTGGATGGGCGTGACGCGCAGCGGCCGCTTTGCCGCCCTGACCAACTATCGCGACCCCAGCCGGCGCCATACCGCCGCGCCGTCGCGCGGCAAACTGGTGCGCGACGCACTGGAAAGCCGCCGCGACACTGCGTCGACGCTGCACGACATCGCCGCCGACAGCACCCGCTATGCGGGCTTCAACCTGCTGGTCAGCGATGGCGACGCGCTCGGCATACACGAGAGCACGACGGGCGCGGTGCGGCTGCTCGAGCCCGGCATCTACGGCCTGTCCAACCACCTGCTCGACACGCCCTGGCCCAAGCTCGCACGCGCTCGTAGCCGTCTCGCCGAGCTGCTGCCGGCCCTTCCCGACGAGGATGGCGTGCTCGCGTTGCTGCGCGACGACACCCTGGTCGCCGATCATGAATTGCCGCAGACCGGCGTGAGCCTGGAATGGGAGCGGCAGCTGTCACCGGCCTTCATCCGTGCTCCGGGTTACGGCACGCGCTGCTCCAGCCTGATCCTGGCCCGTGCCGATGGCCGCATCCGCTTCCATGAATGGACCTGGGACGCCGACGGCGAACTGCGCAGCGAGGTCAGCCACCACTTCAGGCTTGCGCGCTGAGTCGCCTCCGCATCGTGCGGTGTTCGATGCCGGCCTCCAGGAAGACGGCGCCCTCGGCAACAAAACCGTGCCGCTCGTAAAATGCCTGGGCGTGGACCTGGGCGTTGAGTACGACCTCGGCCATGCCACGCGTCCGCGCCTCACGCACCAGTGCCTCGAGCACCTCGCCGCCCACCCCGCGGTTGCGCCAGGCGGCGTCGACCGCCATGCGGCCGATGTGGCCATCGGGCAGCAGGCGGCCGGTGGCGATCACGGCGCCATCGGCGCCGCGTGCCAGCGCATGCCGGCACACCGCGTCGAATTCGTCCATTTCCAGTTCGGCCGGCACGCCCTGCTCGACGACGAAGACGCGCTCGCGCAAGGGCGTTGCCTCCGCTGCCGCTTCGTTCCAGCTCATCAGTTCGACGCGGCAGGGTTCAGCCGCAGGGTCTCGATTCATTGCACGATCTCCACCGCCGTGCCGGCCGGAACCAGGTCGAAAAGCTCGATCACTTCGCGGTTGCGCATGCGGATGCAGCCATGCGACAGCGGAACGCCCATCGGCTGGTCGTCGCCGGTGCCGTGGATGTAGATGTAGCGCCGCATGGTATCGACCGCCCCGAGGCGGTTGCGCCCTACCTCCTCGCCGCTCAACCACAGGATGCGGCTCAGGATCCAGTCGCGCCCGGGATGCTGCGCCGCGAACTCGGGCGTCCAGCATTCGCCGGTCGGCCGGCGGCCGCGAAACACCGTGCCGCACTGGGCGCCCGCACCGATCTTCGCCCGCACCCGGTGCCGGCCGCGTGGCGTGCAGCCACTGCCCTGCTGCTCTCCGGGGCCATTGAGCGCGGTCGATACGCTGTAGCGGCGGATGCAGGCGCCATCGGCGCCGAAGATCTCGAGCGTCTGACGGCCAATGTCGATGCGCACGTGCATGATGGCTGCCCTCACGCGACGAGCGTCTTGCGCCGGCGTCCGGCAAAGAAGCTCGACAGCAGCCTGCCGCACTCCTCGGCCAGCACCCCGCCGCTGACGGTGGCGTGATGATTCAACCGCGCTTCCGCGAACAGGTCGATGACGCTGCCCGCGACACCGGTCTTGGGGTCGCGGGCACCGAACACCACGCGCGACACGCGGGCGTGCATGATCGCCCCCGAACACATCGCGCAGGGCTCGAGCGTCACATAAAGCTCGCAACCGGGCAGGCGGTAATTGCCGATACGCGCCGCCGCATCGCGCAGCGCCATGATCTCGGCGTGAGCCGTCGGATCGCGCCGGCCAATGGGCTGATTGAAGCCGCGACCGACGATCTCGCCGTCGAGCACGACCACGGCGCCCACCGGCACCTCGTCGCAAGCCCCTGCTTCGCGCGCCTGCTCGATCGCCGCGCGCATGTATTCCTCGTCGTTCATTCCCTGTCCAGACTCCTGCCCCATCGCCGCACTGACACTCGCCCCCGTCTAGACAGGGACGAACGGCGCGACACTTCTCCCGAAGCAACGCGAAAACTCCCTCCCCCTTGAAGGGGGAGGAATGGTGTCGACCCGCGGATATCGCCTGCTCGGCAACTGCCGAGGCCCCCGCCCCGCCCGCCGAGCCGAACCTTAGCACCGACACGGCTGCCGCCCAAGCCGGGTCGTCGCGTGCGGCGCCGCGCGGCATAATGCGCCCTCTTTCTGCTCCGCTCGATCCGCCATGCCCAGATTCGCTGCCAACCTGACGATGATGTTCGACGAGCTTCCCTTCCTTGAACGTTTCGCCGCGGCCGCAGAGACCGGCTTCCACGGGGTCGAGTTCCTGTCTCCGTATGCGTGGCCGGCTGAGAAGCTGAGGGAGCAGCTCCGCGCGAACGGCCTCACCCAGGTATTGTTCAACCTGCCGCCAGGCGATTGGGATGCGGGGGAGCGCGGGCTGGCCTGCCTGCCCGACCGCATCGCGGAGTTTGGCGAGGGGCTGGCGCGCGCGCTCGACTACGCCGCCGCGCTTGGTTGCCGGCAGCTGCACTGCATGGCGGGCATCGCGCCGGCCGGCCTTCCTGTCGATGTACTGCACCGCACCTATGTGGACAACTTGCGTCGGGCCACCCAGGCTGCCGCGAAGGCGGGCGTGAACATACTGATCGAGCCGATCAACCACTTCGATATGCCAGGCTATTTCCTCAACCGCAGCGATCAGGCCCTTCGCATCCTCGACGAGGTTGGCGCCGACAACCTCCTGCTGCAGTACGACATCTACCATGCCCAGCGCAGCGAGGGCGAACTGGCGGCGACGATTGCGCGCTGCCTGCCGCGCATCGGCCACATGCAGCTCGCCGATAACCCCGGACGACACGAGCCGGGGACCGGCGAGATCAACTACCCCTTCCTCTTCGACCACATCGACCGCCTCGGCTACCAAGGCTGGATCGGTTGCGAATACCGCCCGAGGGCAGGCACGCTGGCCGGGCTGGGCTGGCTGCCACCGCGGAGCGACCTGGACCCGCGCGCGTGAACGGCAGTTCCTCCTCCATGACCATGACAACGGTTAAACTGCGCAGCAAACATAAACGGGGCGTGTGAATGGACGACTTCGAACTTCAGCTGGCTGCGTTTTCTGCGCAGATCGAACAGGAATTGAACGAGCGCAGACTCAGCTTTCCGACCGTGCTCGAACTGTCCTTGCGCATCAAGCAACTTGCCGACGACCCCGATGCTTCCCTCCACGACATCGCTGCGGCGATACGCGGCGAACCGGTCCTCAGCGCCAAGACGGTGCGGATGGCCAACACCGTGCTGCTCAACCCGTACCAGGCCAGGATCAACTCGGTCAACGACGCCGTCGCGCGCGTCGGCCTCGCGGCCGTGCGTTGCCTCGCCTACGCGGTAGCGGCCGAGCAGCTTGCCAAGGATCACCGTTCCGCGCGCATGCGGCTGATCGCGTCAGGGCTCTGGCTGCACAGCCTGGACGTGGCGTCGTGGGCCTACGCCCTTGCATCTCACCTGAAAGTCAGCAGCGCCGACAGCGCGCTGCTCGCCGGCATCATGCGCAACATCGGTCAGTTCTACCTGCTGGCCAAGGCATCGGACTATCCCGCGCTCGAACGCGACATGGACCGTTTTGCCGAGTTCGTCGCGGCCTGGGACCACGCCATCGGGCGGGCCGTACTCGAAATCTTCGAGCTCCCCGAGACCATCCTCGACGCGCTCGACGACGCTGGCCTGTACGCGGATGCCTGGCCGCCGTCGGATCTCAACGACCTGCTCTTCATCGCCACGCTGGCGGCGGAAACGCCCAATCCCTTCGAAACGCTGCTCGGCAACACGCGCCGACCGGAGCTGCTCAAGGCCTGCCTGGCTGGCGCCGACGAAAGCGAAGTCAAAGCCGTCTTCGAGAGCGCCCGCAAGATCAAGGAAGAAATCCTCGCTGCCGTTTGCGCCTGAATCTCTACGGTCCGCTTCCGCCCGACCAGCCTAGAGCTCGACCTGCGTGCCGAGCTCGACCACCCGGTTGGGCGGGATCTTGAAGTAATCCGCCGCGCTACCCGCATTGCGGAACAACACGATGAAGAGCTTCTCGCGCCAGCGGGCCATCCCGGAACCCACACGCGACACCAGCGTCTCGCGGCCGAGGAAGAACGACGTCTCCATCAGGTTGCTGCGAAAACCGAAGGCCGCACAGCGGGCCAGCTCGGCCGGAATGTCGGGTTCGTCCTTGAAGCCGTAGCGGATCCTCAGCTGGTAGAAGCCGAAATCGAGCTCGGTGAGCTGCAGCCTTTCCGCCTCCGCGACGTAGGGCACGTCGTCGGTGTCGACCTTCACCAGCAAGACGCGGTCGTGCAGCACCTTGTTGTGCAGCAGGTTGTGCAGCAGCGCGCGCGGCACGCCGTCGATCCAGGTCGTCATGAAAACCGCCGTGCCCGAAACCCGTGGCGGCGGATCGTGGAACATCGACTGGATGAAGATATCCAGCGGCATCGTGTCGCTGCGGATGCGCTCGTTGAGGATGGCGCGTCCGCGCTTCCAGGTCGTCAGCAGCGTGAAGATCAACGCGCCGATGAGCAGCGGGAACCACCCTCCGGCAAGCACCTTGACCAGATTGGCTGAAAAGAAGGCCAGGTCCACCGCGAGGAATACGCAGAGGAACAGCAAGGCCTTCGCCGCGCCCCATTTCCACAACCCGCGCACGACGACGAAGGCCAGCAGGGTGTCGATCATCATCGTCAGCGTGACGGCAATGCCGTAGGCGGACGCGAGCGCGCTCGACGACTGAAAGCCGACGACCAACGCGATCACCGCGCCAAGCAGCATCCAGTTGATGCCCGGAACGTAGATCTGACCGATCTCCTTCTCCGAGGTGTGGAGGGTGCGCATGCGCGGAGCGTAACCGAGCTGCATCGCCTGGCGGGTCAGCGAGAAGGCGCCGGAGATGACCGCCTGGCTGGCGATGATGGTCGCCAGCGTGGCCATGCCGACCATCGGATATAGCAAGGGGTCGGGCACGAGCATGTAGAAAGGATTGCTGACGTTCTCGGGATGGTCGAGGATCAGCGCGCCCTGACCCAGGTAGTTCAGATAAAGCGCCGGAAACACGAGGAAGAACCAGCCGAGCTTGATCGGACGCCGGCCGAAATGCCCCATGTCCGCATAAAGGGCCTCGCCCCCTGTGATCGCCAGCACCACAGCGCCCAGCGCGAGCCAGCCCAGCAGCGGCTGGTCGGCGAGGAAATCGATCGCCCACGCTGGATTCAGCGCTCGCAGGATCTCCGGATGCAGCACGATGCCGCCGATGCCCAAGGCCGCCAGCACGCCGAACCAGCACAGCATCACCGGCCCGAAGATCGCCCCGACGCTGGCCGTCCCGCGGCGCTGCATCAGGAACAGACCGATCAGCACCACCAGCGCGATCGGAATCACGAACGGCTTCAGCGCCGGGGTGGCGACCTCGAGCCCCTCGACCGCCGACAGCACCGAGATGGCCGGCGTGATCATGCCGTCACCGTAGAACAGCGCAGCGCCGAACACCCCCAGCGCGGACAGCACCCAGGCCTTGCGCCCCGGTTCCACGACCCTGAGCGCAAGCGAAGTCAGCGCCATGATGCCGCCCTCCCCCCGGTTGTCGGCGCGCGTGATGAACAACACGTACTTGGCCGACACGACCAGGACCAGCGCCCAGAACACCAGCGAGAGGATTCCATACACGTTCGCCGGCGTGACCGGCACGGCGTGATGGCCGTTGAAGACTTCCTTCAGTGTGTAAAGAGGACTGGTGCCGATGTCGCCATAAACGACGCCGATCGCCGCGACGGTCAGGCCTACGATCCCGCCTTTGCCTGCGTGCGCGTCAGGCCCGGCCGGCTGCGCGGCGGTGTCGGAGTGCTGCGATGAGTGCATGCTCTAATTCCCCTTCAACACAGGCCTGCGGGCACCGTCACCCGCCCGCGCGCACGCGGAGTCGAGCCTGCGTCGTGTCCGTTCCATTCTACGCCGCCGGATCCGCGCGAACGGCCAGATGTTCGCGCAATGCCCGGGCCGCGCGGAGCACCCCGGCGCGCGCCTCGGGAAAGTACTTGCCGAGCGTGAAGAAACCGTGAATCACGCCCGCGACCTCTTCGAACTCGATGTCGCCCCCCTCGGCCTGCACCCGCGCGGCGAAAGCTGCGCAGTCGTCGATCAGCGGATCGAACTCGGCACCGATCAGCAGCATCGGCGGCAGTCCGGCAAGCGACGCTGCACGCATCGGAGACGCGCGCCAGTCTTCCGTTTCGCCGTTCGGCAGATAGCGGGCAAAAAACCATTCGAGCGTGCCGCGGTCGAGAAAGTAGCCGTCGTCGAATCGAGTGCGCGACGGCCGCGCGCTGAGGATCTCGGTGCTCGGGTAGATGAGCAGCAGGAAGCGCGGCTGCACCCCACCCGCTTCGCGCAGCGCCAGCGCCGTGACGATGGAAAGGTTGCCCCCCGCACTGTCGCCCCCGAGGGCAATGCGCGTCGGATCGACACCCAGCACATCGGCCTGCGCGACCGACCAGTCGAAGGCCAGCCGCGCATCATCACCCCCCGCAGGGAAAGGGTGCTCGGGCGCGAGGCGATAATCCACCGACAGGACTGCGCAGCCTGAGGCATTGGCCAGCTCGCGACACAACACATCGTGGCTGGCGACATCGCCCACGCACCAGCCGCCCCCGTGAAACCAGATCAGCAGCGGCAGCGTCTCGCCAGTCCGACTGCCCAGGGGGCGATAGAGGCGCGCCAGCATGGCCGATCCATCCGCGCGTGCAATCGGCACCTCGGCGGTCGAGGCCACCGGGGGCGCCTCGCCGCGGAAGGCAAAATGCAGCTTCTGGAACGAGCGGCGGGCCTGCGCCACCGAGAGCTCATGGAAGCGAGGCGCGCCAACGCGATACGCCATGTCGAGGAGGGATCTGGCTTCGGGGGTGAGCGGCATGAAAGATTCCGTCCGCCGGACGCTCAGCGCGCACCAGCGTTGCAGATTGGGGCCGCGATTCTACCGGAAGGCCATGGCGCCACAGGCATCGCTCAGTCGGCGCCTGCGCCATCGGCACCCCAACGGGACTACAATCATGCCAACAGGGAGTTCAGGCGGATGCCCAAACTTCAAAAGGAGAATTCCTCTATGGCGACTCGTAAAACGAACTCCTCCTCCACCCGGAATCAAGCGAACGCAAGCGCCGAAGGCGCCTCCCTGCGAAGCAGCGCCCCGTCGCGACCGCGCCGCGCACAGGCCGGCGACACTGCCCCCACCTTGAGCGAGCGCGCCATCGAGCAGTTCGAAGTCGAGCAGGCAATCGCAGCAGCTACCGACTCAAAAGTGATCGCCGTCAGCGACATCCTCGACACGGGCAAGCACGACATCGACTCCGTGAAGAAGACGCTCGAGGCCATCCTCGCCGGCGCCTCGCCGGATGATGTCAAAACGCTGCGCGAGGCCTTGATGACCGAAAGCGAAATGATCGTCGCCAAGCGCCCCACCAGCCCCGACGACGAGCTCTCCGACGACTGGCGCAGCGGCGGCTACCCTTATCGCAACCTGATGTCGCGGAAGAACTACGAAAAGCAGAAGTACCGCCTTCAAGTGGAACTGCTGAAGCTTCAGGCCTGGGTCAAGGAAACCGGCCAGCGCGTGGTGATCCTGTTCGAGGGCCGCGACGCTGCCGGCAAGGGCGGCACCATCAAGCGCTTCATGGAGCACCTCAATCCGCGGGGCGCGCGCGTCGTCGCGCTCGAGAAGCCCACCCCAACCGAGCAGGGGCAGTGGTATTTCCAGCGCTATATCCAGCACCTGCCCACCGCCGGCGAAATCGTCCTGTTCGACCGCTCATGGAACAACCGCGCGGGCGTCGAGCGCGTGATGGGCTTCTGCACCCCGGACGAGTACGCCGAGTTCATGCGTCAGGCGCCGGAGTTCGAGCGCAACCTGGTGCGCAGCGGCATCCATCTGATCAAGTTCTGGTTCTCCGTCAGCCGTGAAGAGCAGCGCCGCCGCTTCAAGGAGCGTGAGGCGCATCCGCTCAAGCAGTGGAAGCTCTCCCCGATCGACCTTGCCTCGCTCGACAAGTGGGACGACTACACCAAGGCCAAGGAGGCGATGTTCTTCTACACCGACACCGCCGACGCACCGTGGACGGTGGTCAAGTCCGACTGCAAGAAGCGCGCGCGGCTCAACGCCCTGCGCTATGTGCTGCACAAGCTGCCCTACGCCAACAAGGACATCGAACGCATCGGGCCGCTCGACCCGCTGATCGTCGGTCGCGCCAACGTGGTGTACGAGCGCGGCGAGAAGGACGACATCGCGCTGCTGTAGATCGCTGCCGCGCCGGGGGCACGCCCCCGGCATTCAGCCTGGATTCAGTGACCGGCCTTCATCATTCGCATCGTCCCATCCCGGACGATTCCTTCAGGAGCCCGATCATGAAATCACGCACACGCCTCACTCAAGCCCGCCCCGCCCTGCGCTTTGCCGGCCTGTCCGCGTCTGCCTTCGCCCTCGCGATCGCAACGGGCGCACTGTTTTCGGCCCCCGCCACCGCCGACGATCGCCCGCGTACCGACGAAGTGCGCAAGCTGCGCGAGAGTGGAAAGATCCTGCCGATGGAGGAGATCCTGAACCGCAGCCGCGCGGCGCAACCTGGCCAGGTCGTCGAGATCGAACTGGAGCACGACAGCGGGCGCTACACCTACGAAGTCAAGCTCATCGACAGCGCCGACAAGGTGCACAAGCTCGAGCTCGACGCGGCAACCGGCGAAATCCTCAACCGGCGGGCGAAGTAAGCCATGCGCCTGCTGCTCGTCGAAGACGATGCCGCGCTGGGAGAGCGCCTGCGGGCGCGTCTGACGCAGGAAGGCTACGCGGTCGACCTTGCCGCAGACGGCCTCGACGGCGCCCACCTGGGCGCAACGGAGCCCTACGATGCGGTCATCCTCGACCTCGGCCTGCCGCGCAAGCCGGGCCTTGCGATCCTGCGCGACTGGCGCGCCCTCGGCAACACCGTGCCCGTGCTGATCCTCACCGCGCGCGACGGCTGGGCCGAGCGTGTCGAGGGTCTGCAGGCGGGCGCCGACGACTACCTTGGCAAACCTTTCCACGCCGAAGAGCTCGTCGCCCGCATTCAGGCCCTGCTGCGCCGGGCCGCGCCCGCGCAGGCAACCGAACTGCGCATCGGCACCTGGCGCCTCGACGAAGCCCGGCAATGCCTGGTTAGCGCCTCCGATGCCACACAAGCGCTCACCGGCACCGAATTTCGCCTGCTGCGCTACTTCATGCGCCACCCCGGCGAGGTGCTGTCGAAAACAAGATTGTCCGAACACGTCTACGATTACGACAGCGAGCGCGACAGCAATGTGATCGAAGTCTATGTGCGGCGCTTGCGCACCCTGCTGGGACCGGACTCCATCGAAACCCGGCGCGGCCAGGGCTACGTCTTCAAGGGTTCGAGCCCGGCGGGCTGAACCCGCAACCGTTGATCTGCTCCGTCCCGCGGCGGCGTCGCCGGTGTCTTGAAGCGGCCGACGGTGCGACGCCCGAGGAGGAAGCATGACGAGGAGCACGCCCGCATGAACTCGCTGCGCCGCCGGCTTTCGATCTCGCTCGCTGCGGTGCTGCTTGCCGGCGGCGCCCTGCTCGCCTTCGGGCTGCAGGCCTTCCCGCGCCACCTCGTCGAGGATTACGTGCTGTCCCGGCTGCGTCACGACGCCGATCTGCTCTATGTGCGCACGCTCGAGGCTGCCGCTGACCTGGCCAGCCTCGAGACCGCGACGCGCGGGACGGCCGGCTCGGTGTATGAGCTCCCGCTGTCCGGCCACTACTTCCTCGTCCGGCGCGGCGAGCAGGTGCTGCGCTCGCGTTCGATGTGGGACGAAGACATCCCGCTCGCGCAACCCGGCCCGGGGCAGGAATCGAGCCATCGCCAGCCCGGGCCCGCCGGCCAGCAGCTGCTCAGCTTCGCGCGCCACTACCCCGACAGCGCGGGCCGCGGCGACGAAGGCATCGTCATCGCCGTCGCGGAAGACATCGCCGACATCGACGCCGCCATTGCCCGCTTTCGCGCCAATCTCCTGATCGGCGTCGTGCTCACGCTCGCGGTGCTGCTCGTCGTCCAGCGCCGCCTGCTCAATCGCGGACTGGCGCCGCTCGACGACGCGGTGGCCGCCTGCCGCGAACTCGAGCGCGGCGCCGCCACCACGCTCGACACCGACGCGCCGGTCGAAGTGCAGCCCCTGCTCGACGCCGTCAATCGCCTTGCCCATCACCATACCCAGCGCCTTGGCCGCATCCGGCACGCCGCGGGCAATCTGTCCCATGCCCTGAAGACGCCGCTCGCCGTGCTGTCGCACACGGCCGACGAGCTCTCCGCCCACGGCGACGCCGCGCTGGCCGATGAGGTTCGCGCCCAGCTCGACACGATGCGCGCCACCATCGAGCGCGAACTGCATCGCGCACGCCTCGCCGGCAGCGGCCCCACCCACGAATACTTCGACGCCCGCAACCAGCTCGGCGCGCTCGCCGAAGCCGTGCAGCGCCTGCATGCCGGGCGCGGCATCGCCATCGAGCTCGACGTGCCCGACTGCCGCTTTCCGGTCGACCGCGAGGACATGCTGGAGCTGTTCGGCAACCTGCTCGACAACGCCTGCAAGTGGGCGCAACGCCGCGTGCGCCTGTGCATCGACGCCGGGGCCGCGCCCGACGCGCTGGTCTTTCATGTCGATGACGACGGCCCCGGCGTACCCGACGACATGCTTCACCGGCTCGGCACCGCCGGCCTGCGCAGCGACGAGAACCGCCCCGGTCATGGCCTGGGGCTGGCAATCGTGGGCGACATCGTCACCCAGTACGGGGGCACCATCCAGTACAAGCGCGCACCCGCCCTCGGAGGCCTGCGGGTGCTCGTGCGGCTACCTCTCGCCGCACAGAACGGCAGCCATGGAAAACGCCCGTGATCAACTCTATGCTGAAGTCACAGCCGAGTGACGCGATCGTGAATCGGAGCCATGGCCGACATCTTCATCAGTTACGCATCCGAGGATCGTGCATTTGCCGCCGATCTCGCGGCTGCCCTGCACGACGCGGGCTGGAGCGTCTGGTGGGACAGGCGCATCGCGGTAGGCCAATCCTTCGACCGCGTGATCGAGGCCGAACTCGCCTTGGCGTCCTGCGTCGTCGTCGTATGGTCACCTGCGTCGGTCGAGTCCAACTGGGTTCGCAATGAAGCACGCGAGGCCCACGAGCGAGGCATCCTGTATCCGCTCACGATAGGGCGAGCGCGCAGTCCTCTCGAGTTCCGCCACCTGCAGACCGCCGGACTCACCGACTGGCAACGCGGCACCGGCCATGCCGATTTCGACAAGCTGCTGGCCGAACTGCACGACGCGCTGGACGCTCGTCGCCCCCCTGCCAAGCCCACGTCTGCGATTGCCGTTCCCGCCGCGCCGGCCCCGCTTCCAGTGCAAGCCACACCGGGTCAGCGCAGCAAGCCGCCCGCCAGATCCGACCTCAGCCGCGCTGCCCCTGCCCCTGCCACCACGCCGCACACCGCATCACCAGCCGTGACACGCGCGCCCGCCACCCGCCCCGCAGCCGGAGAGGCGCGACCAAGGGACGAGAAGAAAAACCCTGCTGCGCGCGAAACCGCTTCGGTCATCACCCGCGCGACCGTGCTCGATCAATCGATCGACTACGTGTGGTGCGTCAGGCTGTCCGCTGACGGCACGCGGCTGGCGTCCGGGTCAGGCGGCCTGCTGCTCGAGGGCGACACGAAGATCAAGATCTGGGATGCCCGCACCGGAAAACTGCTCGACGTCCTGGCCGGGCATGCCCGGGCGGTCCAGAACGTCGCCTTCTCGCCGGACGGGCGCTTTCTCGCCTCCGCCGGCTTCGATGACCACCTGCGCGTGTGGCGCCTGTCCGATCGCCGCTGCGTGGCGGACCTCACGCGCGACGCGTCCCTGCCGCGCTGGCTGTGGTTCTCCGGTGATGGAGACTCCTTGCTGCTGGCCGAGCGTCATCCCTTCCCGAGGCTGACACGCTGGCGGCACGACGAAGGCACGCTTGCCAAACCAGCCGAGCATCCGCTGCCTGCTGACCTTTCGGCAGTCGCACCTTCGGCCGATGGCAAGGAACTGGCAATCGGCCTGAAGACTCGCCAGGTCAAGCTGGGGCGACTCCCAGGCAACGAGTTCGCCGCGCTGGGGCGCCATGGCGAAGGCGTCAACACGGTCGCATTTTCGGCCGACGGCCGGTTCATCGCCTCGGGATCAGGCGCCGAGTTCTTTTCCAGTGACAACTCGATCGTGATCTGGGACAGCTCGAGCCGTCAGCCGCGACATACGCTCCGCTCGCACAAGGACACGGTGACTTGCGTGGTCTTCTCGCCCGACGGCAGCCTGCTCGCTTCCGGTGGCGGAACCGACATCCTGTCCAGCGACAACGACATCCGCATCTGGAGCGTCGCCGACGGCGCCTTGTTGCACATTCTTCGCGGCCACCGCAAGGGCGTTACCGACCTGTGCTTCATGTCCGACGGCCAGCGCCTCGCGTCCTCGTCCTACGACCACACCCTGCGCCTGTGGTCCCTGCCGCGCAGCGCCAGCGCCTGATCCGGCACGGCGCAGGTAGCGCGAGTCCGGTGCCGGAGTCATCGGCGCGGGCACCGAACGCCGGAATACCTGTCTACCGAAGCGTCGGAGATTCGTCCTCGACGGGTGGTGCCAGGCAGGATCGGTAAAGCCCGGGGTTCAGGCGGATCTCCGGCACGGGGAGGGCACTGCAGGGGACGCATCCTGATCGAGGAGACGATCATGACGCTGCATGACCTGCCAAAGATGTTCTATTCGTACTCGGAAGGCTGGTCGGAACTCATCCGCATCCACCCGACGATGGCCTGGCTGTTCGCCCTCTACGTGATGCCGCTGTCCCTGCTACCTCCGGCGATGGTCACGTATTCCATGGAACTCGCGCCCGGGGCGGTATTTCCTGCGGTGGTGCCGGCGCTCAGCACCGGCGAAGCCTGGGGCGTGGCAGTGGCCTTCTATGTCGCCGAACTGGCCATGGTGCTGCTGATGGCCTCCATCATCCAGGACATGGGCGAGCTGGTCGACGCCAGCCCGGGCTATCACGACGCCTTCATGCTGGCCGCCATCGCGCCCACTCCCCTCTGGCTGTCCTCCCTGGCGCTGTTCGTGCCTTCGCTCTGGGTCGTCGGCAGCGTGGTGGCGATCGCTTGGTTCGGCTCGGCCGCGCTCATCTTCCATGGCGTCTGCCCGTTGTTCGGCATCACCGACCACGGCAAGGGCCGGCTGATGGGCAGCTTCGTGCTGGCGCTCGGCGTCGTCGCCTGGCTGGCGCTGCTGGTCGTGCTGACACTGATCCTCAGCATGATCGTCGGTCTGCGTTGAGCCGCAACGCCCCGACGTCCGATGGAGCCGTTGGCAACCGGGGCCGGAAGGTACCGGCCCCGGTTTGTGTTGCGCTCCTCGAAGCGGAATTTCTGTATCGATCCGCGACAACCGCCCAAGCGCCCCGGCACCGCGCGTACCATGGTTCCTGCTCCAATTGCTCG
This sequence comes from Thauera sp., assembly GCA_017302295.1. Taxonomy (GTDB): domain Bacteria; phylum Pseudomonadota; class Gammaproteobacteria; order Burkholderiales; family Rhodocyclaceae; genus Thauera. The sequence goes on from JAFLDS010000007.1 coordinate 139,350, forward strand.
CGCACTTTTCGGGAGGACAGGAACATGTCGCGCACCACCTTCGGCCGGCCCCGCATCATCGCCATCGCACTCGCTGCGCTTCTGACCGCCACGCCCGCATTGGCCGAGAAACCCGACCACGCGGGTGGCGGCAAGCAGGGGGGCAAACCGGACCATGCACAGGGCCAGTCATCGCGCGCGGCGCGCGGACCGGATGAGGCCCGCGATCGTGCCCGCGGCGCAGAGGACGAGCGCGGCCGGCGGCCGGCGCACGAAGCCGGCGACCCTCGTAACGATCGCGACGAGCGCGCCGACCGTGATGGTCGCGGCGACCGCGACTACCGCGACGATCGGCGCCAGGCGACGCGCGAGCACCGCTACTTCGAAGACCGCCAACGCAGCGTGGTCCGCAAGTATTACGCCGACGAATACCGCCGCGGCCAGTGCCCACCGGGGCTGGCCAAGAAGCGCAACGGCTGCATGCCGCCGGGGCTGGCGAAGCAATGGCGCATCGGCGAACGTCTGCCGCGCGACGTCGTGTACTACGACCTGCCCCGCGCGCTGCTGATCGACCTCGGGCCCGCGCCGCACATGCACAAGTACGTGCGTGTCGGCGCCGACATCCTGCTCATCGCCATCGGTACCGGCTTGATCGTGGACGCGCTCGAAGACCTCAATTCAAGGTGAGCGCGGCCGGGGCGGCGGCGCGTGCCGCGCGGCCCCGTTCAGCGCGCGGACCGCCCGGCCTTGCCGATGCCGTAACGCTCCATCCAGGCGCGAAAGCCGATCTCGCACGGGTCGCGGCGCAGGCGCACGAGATGCAGCAGCATGTTCTCCACCATCGCATGCGCGGCGATCGCCGCCATCATCTCCAGCCGCTGTTCGTGCGGCAAACCGAAGTCTTGCAGTTGGCGGTCGAGTTCGCAGAAGTGCGCGGCCATCAGCCGCCGCGCGCCCTCGGCGTCGATCGCCAGTCCGCTGAAGTCCAGCGGATCGCCCGCTTCGATCTCGGCAATCAGCGTTGCGATGGTTTCGGGCGTCATGGTCGCCTCCATACAGAGCGGTCGCGTATCGCTGAGACCGCAGACACCTCGCCATAGTGCCGCCTCCGGGCGCAGTTGGGCACGATTGAGCGCGCGGCGGCCGAGTCCCGAGATCCTGCTTGCGATTCCACGCTGGACGGCTAAGATAGTAAGTAATTACTTACTATCTTGATGAGCGATGCCCGACCACTCGAAACGCATCCCCGCCGACGAACGGCGCATGGCGACGATCGAAGCGGTGATCGCCCTGGCTGCCGAACACAACCCGAGCGAGATCACGACCGCAGCCATCGCCGAGCACATGCACCTTACCCAGGGCGCACTTTTCCGCCACTTCCCGAATAAGGATGCGATCTGGGGCGCGGTGATGGAATGGGTGGCCGAGCGCCTGCTCCTCCGGCTCGACGAAGCCGTCAAAGCTGCGCCCAGCCCGCTCGCCGCGCTCGAGGCGATGTTCCTCACCCATGCCGCCTTCGTCGCCGAGCATCCGGGCGTGCCGCGCATGATGTTCGGCGAATTGCAGCGCCCCGCGCCCTCCCCCGCCCGGCACATGGTGCAGACAATCCTCCAGCGCTACGGCGAGCGCCTGCGCCGCCTGCTCGAAGCCGGTCGCGACGCCGGCGACATCGCGCCCGATCTCGACCTCGACGCGGCCGCCACCTTGTTCATCGGCACGGTCCAGGGTCTCGTCATGCAGTCCATGCTGGCCGGCGACGTCGGCCGCCTCGGCCGCGATGCGCCGCGCGTCTTCGCCATCTACCTGAATGGAATCCGGAGCCCGCGATGAAGCCGCTTCCGCTTGCGCGCCGCACCCTGGTACTCGCCGCCGTCCTCCTCCCATTGCTGTTGCTGTTCATCTACGCCGCGCTGCGCTCGGGGCCGCTGGCGCCGGTTTCGGTCACCGTCGTAGCGGTGGAATCGCACCCGATCACGCCGGCCCTGTTCGGCATCGGCACGGTCGAGGCGCGCTATGCCTACCGGATCGGGCCGACCATCGCCGGCCGCGTGCGCCGGCTCGAGGTGCAGGTCGGCGATGCGGTAACGGCGGGGCAGGTACTCGGGGAAATGGACCCGGTCGATCTCGACGACCGCGCCCGCGCCCAGGATGCCCTGCTCAGGCGCACCGAAGCCGCGCTGGCCGAAGCCCGGGCGCGCCAGGCCTATGCTTCAGCCCAGGCGCAGCGCTACGACAGCCTGCGCGGAGTCCGCGCCACCAGCGAAGAGATGGTCATCACCAAGCGGCAGGAACTTCAGATCGCCGATGCCGCGCTCGCCGGGGTGCGCCAGGACATGGCGCGCGCTCGCGCCGACCGCGAGGCCCTGGCTGCGCAGCGCGGCAACCTGCGTCTGATGGCGCCGGTGGATGGCGTCGTCACCTTGCGCGACGCCGAGCCGGGCAGCACCGTCATCGCCGGGCAGGCGGTGGTCGAGCTCATCGACCCTGCCAGCCTGTGGGTCAACACCCGCTTCGACCAGACCAGCGCCGCCGGCCTGGCCGCAGCACTCCCGGCGCAAGCAGTCCTGCGTTCGCGCAGCGGTCAGGCGCTCGCCGGCCGCGTGCTTCGCGTCGAGCCCAAGGCCGACGCCATCACCGAGGAAACCCTGGCCAAGATCGTGTTCGAGCGGCAACCGAACCCCCTGCCCCCGCTCGGCGAGCTTGCCGAAGTCACCGTCAGCCTGCCGGCGCTGCCCGAGGCGCCGATCATCCCGAACGCGGCGGTGCGACGCGAGGGCGATCGCATCGGTGTGTGGCGCCTGTCGGGCGACAGCCTCGCTTTTGTGCCGGTGAAGCTGGGCGTGGCCGATCTGGACGGCCGCGTGCAGGTGCGCGAAGGCTTGAGCGCCGGCGACCGCATCGTGCTCTACAGCGACAAGCCGCTTGGCGTGCGCAGCAAGGTGCGCATCGTCGACCATATCGAGGGCGTCGCGCCATGATCAGCCTGGCCGGGCGCGACATCCTGCATGGCTGGGGCAAGTTCGTGTTCACCGGCATCGGGCTCGGCCTGCTGATCGGCGTGACGCTGGTCATGGCCGGGGTGTATCGCGGCATGGTGGCCGACGGCCGCGCGCTGCTCGACAACAGCGGCGCTGACCTCTGGGTGGTGCAGCGCGACACCCTCGGCCCCTACGCCGAATCATCCAGCGTGAACGATGACGCCTACCGCGGCCTGCTCACCCTGCCCGGCGTCGCCCAGGCGGCCAACGCGACCTACCTGACGATGCAGGTGCGCCGCGACCACGTCGATGTGCGCGCGATGGTCGTCGGCATCGCCGCGGGCCGGCCCGGTCACACCCCCGGCTGGCCGCCCCAGCTCGTCGCCGGCCGCCATCTCGCGCGCGGCCATTACGAAGCGGTGGCCGACGTCGCCACCGGCTTTCGCCTGGGCGACCGGCTAACCATCCGCCGCAACCACTACACCGTCGTCGGCCTCACCCTGCGCATGGTGTCTTCCAGTGGCGACCCGATGGTGTTCATCCCGCTCAAGGACGCGCAGGAGGCACAGTTCCTCAAGGACAACGACGCCATCCTCCAGAGCCGCCGGCGCACCGAGGCCAATCCGGCGCTCAACCGCCCCGGCGTGCCCGGTCTGCTCGATGCCCTGCTCGAATCGCAATCCACCAACCCCTACGTGAATGCGGTGCTGGTCCGCCTGCAGCCCGGTCATGCCCCCGACGAGGTCGCCGACACCATCCGCCGCTGGAAGCGCCTGACCGTCTACACCCGCGCGCAGATGGAAGGCATCCTCGTCGGCAAGCTCATCGCCACCTCGGCGCGGCAGATCGGCATGTTCCTCGTCATCCTCGCGATGGTCAGCGCCGCCATCGTCGCCTTCATCATCTACACCCTCACCCTGGACAAGATCCGCGAGATCGCGGTGCTCAAGCTGATCGGCACGCGCAACCGCACCATCGCCGCGATGATCCTGCAACAGGCGCTCGCGCTCGGCCTCATCGGCTTCGTCGTCGGCAAGATCGCCGCCACCTTCTCGGCGCCCTACTTCCCCAAATACGTGCTGCTGGTGCCGCAAGACTCGATCACCGGCTTCCTTGCGCTACAGGCAATCTGCGTGCTCGCCAGCCTGGTGGCGATACGGGTCGCGCTGAAGGTCGACCCGGCCGAAGCGATCGGCGGCTGACAATGGAGCAAGCCATGGGTGGCAAGGGCATCCGCATCGAAGGGTTGCGCAAGCGATACGGCAAGGGCGACACCGCGGTCGACGCGCTGAAGGACGTGAACATGCACGTCGCCCCCGGCGAAGTCGTCGGCCTCATCGGTCCGTCCGGCTCGGGCAAGAGCACCCTGCTGAAGTCGCTCGGCGCCGTCATCGACCCTACCGCCGGGCGCATGACCCTGGGCGACGAAGTCATCTACGACGACGGCTGGAAGGTGCGCGATCTGCGCGCGCTGCGCCGCGACCGTATCGGCTTCGTGTTCCAGGCGCCCTACCTGATCCCCTTTCTCGACGTCACCGACAACGTCGCCCTGCTGCCCATGCTCGCCGGCCTGCCCAACGCCGCCGCACGCGAACGCGCGCTGGAACTGCTCACCGCGCTCGACGTCCAGCACCGCGCGCGCGCCATGCCTTCGCAACTGTCGGGCGGCGAACAGCAGCGCGTCGCCATCGCCCGCGGACTGGTTAACCGCCCGCCGGTCATCCTCGCCGACGAACCCACCGCCCCGCTCGACAGCAGCCGCGCGATGACGGTCATCCGCATCCTCAACGACATGGCGCGCCAGTTCGAAACCGCCATCATCGTCGTCACCCACGACGAAAAGATCATCCCCACCTTCCGCCGCATCTACCACATCCGCGACGGTGTCACCCACGAGGAGGCGGGCGAAGGCCGCCCAGTGGGCTGAACGCCGACGATCACGAGGGCGCCAGGCAGAAAGAACGCTCGCTCACGCCGGCCGCATCGCGATCACCATCCATGGAACCCCGAAGCGGTCGGCCACCATGCCGAAGCTGCTCGCGAAGAAAGTTTCACCCAGCGGCATCTGCACCTGGCCACCTTCGGCGAGCGAAGAAAAGCGGCGTTCGGCCTCGGCCGGGTCGGCCACCGACAGCGTCAGCGAAAACCCCGCAAACGCGGCCTTGTCCTTGCAGCCGCCATCGGACGCCATCACGACGGAATCGCCGATGCGCAGGCTGGCATGCATCACCTTGTCGCCCCAGTCGGGCGGAATCATCCCCGGCGGTGGCTCGTCGGGACTCTCGCGAAAGCGCATCAGCATCTCGAGTTCCGCGCCCAGCGCCGCCTGGTAGAAGGCCAACGCCTCCTCGCAGCAGCCGTTGAAGTTCAGATAGGGTTGAACCAGCATGATCGTTCTCCTTCCGGGCTACCCGCCCGCAGAGTTCAACCATAGACCCGCGATCTCACGGCCGCGAATCCACTTAGAGCGACTCCATCGTGACGCTTTGGTTTGGGCGGCCTGCCCCCCGGTCACGGCATGCCTCAACGTGACGCGTCATCATGTAGTTTGTTTCACATATAACTCTTATGTAGTATCTATAACATTCATGATTAAGGAGTTCGTGCTTGAGCTTTCTTACCCTATTCGTCAGCCTGCCCACCAAGGCATCGACCGGCCGCATGCGCGTCTGGCGCTCTGTCAAGGCGCTGGGCTGCGCAACGCTGCGCGACGGGGTCTATCTGTTGCCCGACTCGACGGACAACGCCGCGAGCCTGGACGAGGTGGCGACGCAGGCGGTGGAAGCCGGGGGCTGCGGCGAGGTCTATCGGCTCTCGGGGTGCGACGAAGCCCAGGAGGCCGCGATCCGCGCCCTGTTCGACCGGGGCGAGGAGTACGCCAGCGTCGCCGAAGAGATCAAAGCGCTCGGGCGTAACATGGCATCCCTGGATGGCGCCGATGCCGTGCGCAAGCTCCAGCCGCTCCTGCGCCGCTTCGAGCAGGTGACCCGCATCGACTTCTTCCCCGGCGAAGCACAGCGGCAAACCTCGAGCCTGCTGGACGAACTGCGCGACGCGATCACCGTCCGCATGTCCCCCGATGAGCCGACCGCCCGGCACGCGGATATTCCGCGGCTGAACCACGCCGACTATCGGGGCCGGACCTGGGCCACGCGGGCGCGCCCGTGGGTGGACCGACTCGCTTCGGCCTGGCTGATCAGGCGGTTCATCGATCCGAGCGCTCATATTGTCTGGCTGGCGAGCCCCGCCGAGTGCCGCAAGGACTGGCTCGGCTTCGATTTCGACGGCGCCGCCTTCAGTCATGTGGGCACCAAGGTCACCTTCGAAACACTGCTGGCGAGTTTCGGGTTTGATTCCGCCCCTGCACTGGTACGCCTGGGCGAACTGGTGCATTGCCTGGATGTGGGAGGGCTACCGGTCGCCGAAGCGCTGGGCATCGAATCGCTGCTCGCCGGCCTGCGGGCATCCGAACCCGACGACGACGTGCTGCTTGCCCGCGCATGTGAAGTCTTTGATTGGCTACTCAAGAGTTACGAGGACAAAACCAGGTGAACGCCCCGACCCCGTCGCAGTTGCGACCTGCCCACCCCACGTTCCGGGAGGCCCTCTTGTACTGGCTGAAGCTCGGTTTCATCAGCTTCGGCGGCCCCGCCGGGCAGATCGCCATCATGCATCAGGAACTGGTGGAGAAACGCCGCTGGATCTCGGAGCATCGCTTCCTGCATGCCCTCAACTACTGCATGTTGCTGCCCGGTCCCGAGGCACAGCAACTCGCCATCTACATCGGCTGGCTGCTGCATCGCACCTGGGGCGGCATCGTCGCCGGCGTCCTGTTCGTGCTGCCTTCGTTTTTCATCCTCGCGGCGCTCACCTACGTTTACCTGGTCTTCGGCGACCTCACCTTCGTGCAGGGGGTGTTCAACGGCATCAAGCCGGCGGTGGTGGCCATCGTGGTGTTCGCCGCCTGGCGCATTGGCTCGCGTGCGCTGAAGAACAACATCCTATGGGCGCTGGCTGCCCTGTCCTTTGTCGCGATCTTCGTCTTCCGCGTGCCTTTCCCCTACATCGTCCTGGCGGCCGGCATCCTGGGGTCCATCGGCGGCAGGCTGGCCCCGGACAAGTTCAGGGTCGGCGGGCACGGCACCTCGGCCAAAAACTTTGGACCGGCGCTCATCGACGACGACACCCCGCCCATCGCCCATACACGCTTTCGCGGGTCCTTTCTCCTCACCCTCCTGGTGGCGGCGCTGGCGATCTGGGCAGCGGCCATCGCCTTGCTGGGCCACCCTGTGTTGCAGGACATGGGGGCGTTCTTCACCAAGGCGGCACTCCTCACCTTCGGTGGCGCCTACGCGGTGCTGCCCTATGTCTATCAGGGCGGTGTCGAACACTACCAGTGGCTGACCGCCACGCAGATGATCGACGGCCTGGCCTTGGGCGAAACCACGCCGGGGCCGCTCATCATGGTGGTGTCCTTCGTCGGTTTCGTCGGCGCCTGGACGAAGGAAATCTTCGGGCCCGATGCCTTGCTGCTGGCCGGCTTCGCGGGCGCCGCGGTTGCCACCTTCTTCACTTTTCTGCCGAGCTTCGTCTTCATCCTGGCCGGCGCACCGCTGGTGGAATCCACCCACGGCGACCTGAAGTTCACCGCGCCGCTCACCGGCATCACCGCCGCCGTGGTGGGCGTGATCCTCAACCTGGCCGTCTTCTTCGGCTGGCACGTGATCTTCCCCAATGCCACCGAGGCCGCGCCGTTCGAAGGCGGCTTCGAGTGGTTTTACGCCCTGGTCTCGGTGGCGGCCTTCATCGCGCTGTGGAAGTACAAGCAGGACATCATGAAAGTGATCGGCGCCTGCGCCGCCATAGGCCTCATCTACACCTACCTCGTTTGAGTAGATGACCGCCATGCCCTGCGGACTGAAATCGCCCGACTGTGAGCGGCCGGGCACTGCGGGCCATCACCGGCGGCTTTGTGGCCATTTTGCTGCCGGTCGCCCTGCTCACGCTCGGGTTGGGCAAGTGCGGAGCCGGCGCGCGACGGGCTGCAGAGTGTTCCGCTTTTCGCATACCGCGACGAATACGCGGCAGCCAGATCCGAGAACGATTTCGGGAACTTCATAAGACGCCATGAAGGAAACTTTGACCCGGAAGGACTGGTGAAACAGGCAAAGACCCAGTTGGCAGAACTCAGCGATAAGCGTGACAGGGAGCGCGCAAGGGCTCAAGAGACGGAAAAGCGCAACCTGGCGCGACAAAAGGAGGTCGCGTCAAAAATCAAGGTTGGCGATCAGGTCAATGTGGCGGGAATTCTCGGCTGGCAGGTTCCAGCACTTGTCCTTGAGGTTCGCCCACCTCTAGTCAATGTCCAATGGGCAGACGGAATCACAGTCATGGAACAGACGACCAGGTGGGTCCGAATGGAGAACATTGCCGAGATCCGATCCGATTGAAGGGAAAACGGGACAGCAGGCCTATTGAAGCATTAACAATCTCGAGTGTTATTAAAGCTTATGAAGTAAGATTCAATACAGCCAACCGCTGTGAAAGCTTACGATGCGCAGGTCAGACCTCTCTCCCGAGCGCCGGGTACGGCTCGAACCCGTGCCGGACAAGTCCGGCGTGTTCGCGCTCCACCCACCGCCGGTCGGGCCGCTCGATGCCTTCGCAGGCAGGCTCGAAGCCAGCGACAGCATGAGCGAGGCGGTGCGCCTGCTCGAACACCTGAGCGCAGAGAGCGCAAAGCTCCCTCAGCCGGACCTCGTCACCCGCACCCTCATCCGCCGCGAGGCGGTGCTCAGCAGCCACATCGAGGGGACGCAGTCCGAGCTTTCAGACCTTTTCGAGTACGAGTGCACACTCGATGACAGCCGCTTGCCCAGAGATGTCCGCACCACACTCGCCTACGTGAAGGCGCTCGAGGCCGGCTTGCAGACCGTGCGTGCAGGAGGTCCCGCCGCCTTCACGCTCTCTTTCATCCAGACCATCCATCACCACCTGATGGAGGACGAGCCCGCCTATCGGGACACACCCGGGCAATTGCGCACGGTGCAGAACTGGATCGGCGGCTTGCGGATCGAGGACGCGCGCTTCGTCCCCCCTCGCCCGGAACGCCTGCAAGCCGGCCTTCAGGACATGATCGACAACGTGCTCAACTACCGGCCCGAGGGCGTCATGTCCATGCACGTACTGCGCCGGACCGCGATCGCGCATGCGCAGTTCGAGAGCCTGCACCCGTTCCGCGACGGCAACGGCCGAACCGGGCGCGTACTGATCCCCCTGCAACTGGCGGCCGAAGGCTACCCGCCCCTTTATGTCGCAGGTCCGCTGTACCGCAACCGACGCGAATATTTCGATCGCCTGCTCGATGTCCAGTTGCGCTCGGACTGGCAGGGCTGGATGCGGTTCTTCGCGCAGGCGGTGATGCTCGCCTGCGAGGAAGCGCTCGACACCACCCGCGCCCTGCTCGCGCTGCGCGAGGCCTGGCGCCAGGCCGTTTCCGACCAGCGGGCGGATTCGGCGAGCCGCAGGCTCGTGGAATGGCTGATCGGCCAGCCGGTAGTGACCGTCACCCAGGTCAGCCTGCAGCTCGGCGTCTCCTTTCCGACCGCAAACCACGCACTGGCGACACTGGTGCAGAAAGGCATCGTGCGCGAGCCGGCGAGCCGACGTAACCGGATCTTCGTGGCCGACGCGGTGATCGGCATTCTGGAAGGCAGGACCGCAGGGACATGATTGACGAAGACGATAAGCGGCACTCTAATAACTGTTATTAACTGTTATCGAGACCACGATCATGCCGACCAGTGTTGCCTTGGGCAGTCATTTCGAGCGCTTCGTCCGGGAGCAGGTGCAAACGGGGCGCTTCAACAACGCAAGCGAAGTGGTCCGTGCGGGCTTGCGCCTGCTCGAGGAAGGCGAGCAGCGCCGGCAACTCGAACTCGACGCCCTGCGGGCCGAAATCGCGGCAGGCCGGGCCAGCGGCGAACCCAAGTCTGCCGACGCGGTGTTCGATCGCCTCGAGGGTCATCGCACCCACGAGTCTTAGCGATCGGACACCTGCATCGGAAACGGGCGGCGACGTCCGCCTCCATGCTCCCCGTATAATCGGCGGCTCCCCATCCAAGGCCCGCGCCCGTGGAAAACGCCGCTCTCGCCACTCCCCCCGCTCCGAATCCGCCCGCCACCCAGCCCACCCCTTCCGCCATCGACGCCTTCATCGCGCGCTGGCAGCACGCCAGCGGCACCGAGCGCGCCAACTACCAGCTCTTCCTCACCGAGCTGTGCGAGCTGCTCGTGCTGCCGCGCCCCGAGCCGGCGCGCGACGGGCATGAGGACAACGCCTACGTGTTCGAGCGCCGCGTCGATTTCCGCCACGGCGACGGCAGCGAGTCGCGCGGCTTCATCGACCTCTACCGCCGCGGCGCCTTCGTCTGCGAGGCCAAGCAGACCGGGCAGACGCTCGGCTCCGGGCGCTGGGACAACGCCATGCTGCGCGCCCGCGGCCAGGCCGAGGCCTACGCCCGCGCGCTGCCTGCCGGCGAGGGCCGGCCGCCTTTCCTCGTCGTCACCGACGTCGGCCGCTCGATCGAGCTGTATGCGGAATTCAGCCGCTCGGGCGCCACCTACGTGCCCTTCCCCGACGTGCGCAGCCACCGCATCAGCGTCGAAGACCTGCGCGACGAGGCCGTGCGCGCGCGCCTGCGCCAGGTCTGGCTCGACCCGCTGGCGCTCGACCCCACCCGCCACAGCGCGCGCGTCACCCGCGAAGTGGCCGACCGCCTCGCCCGGCTGGCGCGCAGCCTGGAAGGCAGCCACGCGTCGGAGACCGTCGCTGCCTTCCTGATGCGCAGCCTGTTCACCATGTTTTCTGAGGACGTCGGCCTGCTGCCGCGCGACAGCTTCAAGGGCCTGCTGCAGGAATGCGAAGCCACGCCCGACGCCTTCGTGCCACTCGTGGGCGGCCTGTGGCAGGACATGAACCGCGGCAACGCGTTTTCCGCCACCATCCGCGCCCGCGTGCTGCGCTTCAACGGCGGCCTGTTCGCCGACGCCACCGTGCTCGCGCTCGACCGCGACCAGATCCGCCTGCTGCGCGAAGCGGCGCACGCCGACTGGCGCCATGTGGAGCCGGCCATCTTCGGCACCCTGCTCGAGCGCGCGCTCGACCCGCGCGAACGCCACGCGCTGGGCGCCCACTACACGCCGCGCGCCTATGTCGAACGCCTGGTGCTGCCCACCGTCATCGAGCCGCTGCGCGCCGACTGGCAGAACGCCCAGGCCGCCGCCGCGCTGCTCGACGCCCAAGGCAAGCACAAGGACGCGATCGACACCGTGCGCGCCTTCCACCGCCAGTTGTGCCAGGTGAAGGTGCTGGACCCGGCCTGCGGCAGCGGCAACTTTCTGTACGTGACGCTGGAGCACATGAAGCGCCTCGAAGGCGAAGTGCTCGCCACCCTCGAGGCGCTGGGCGAGACCCAGGGCCTGCTGCAGCTCGAAGGCATCAGCGTGGACCCGCACCAGTTCCTCGGTCTGGAGCTCAACCCGCGCGCCGCGCGCATCGCCGAGGCGGTGCTGTGGATCGGCTACCTGCAGTGGCACTACCGCACCTTCGGCAACGTCAGCCCGCCCGAGCCGGTGCTGCGCGACTTCCGCAACATCGAATGCCGCGATGCGGTGCTCGCCTGGGACCGCATCGAACTCGTCACCGACGCGCACGGCGCCCCGCTCACGCGCTGGGACGGCATCAGCTTCAGGCCCCACCCGGTGACCGGTGAGCAGGTGCCCGACGACGCCGCGCGCGTGCCGCTGGAGCGCTACGTCAACCCGCGCAAGGCCGCCTGGCCGCAGGCCGATTTCATCGTCGGCAACCCGCCCTTCATCGGCGCCGCCAGCGTGCGCCGCGCGCTGGGCGACGGCTACGCCGAGGCGCTGCGCGGCGCCTGGCGCGAGGTGCCGGAATCGGCCGACTTCGTCATGCACTGGTGGCACATCGCCGCCGAGCAGACGCGCGCCGGCCGCAGCCGCCGCTTCGGCCTCATCACCACCAACAGCCTGCCGCAGGTGTTCAACCGCCGCGTGGTGCAGGCCCAGCTCGACGCCACCCCACCGCTGTCGCTCGCCTACGCCGTGCCCGACCACCCCTGGGTGGACAGCGCCGACGGCGCCGCGGTGCGCATCAGCATGACGGTGGGCACGGCGAGCGAAGGCGATGGACTGCTGGCGACGGTGACGGCGGAGCGCGAAGCGGGCGAGGAAGGCGTGGACGTCGATCTGGCCGAACGCCGCGGGTCGATTCATGCGGATCTGAAGATCGGGGCGAACGTGGCGGCGGCCGTGCCGCTGCGGGCCAACGGCGGGATCAGTTCGCCGGGCGTCAAGCTGCATGGTGCGGGCTTCATCGTAACCGCCGACGAAGCGCGGGCGCTCGGACTCGGAGCCGTCTCCGGGCTGGAGGCGCACATCCGCACCTATCGCAATGGCCGCGATCTGGCAGACCGACCGCGCGGTGTGATGGTCATCGACTTGTTCGGCCTCGATGCAGACGAGGTGCGGACGCGCTACCCCGAAGTTTTCCAGTGGCTGGCCGAGCGCGTTCGACCCGAGCGCGAAGCCAAGGGCCAGACCAAGGACGGCGCCGGCTACGCCCGACTGTGGTGGCTGTTCGGCAAGCCGCGCCAGGAACTGCGCCGCTACCTCGCCGGACTTCCACGCTACATCGCGACCGTTGAAACGACGAAGCACCGCACCTTCCAGTTTCTCGACGCGGACATCCTGCCGGACAACATGCTGGTCAATATCGCTGTGCCTGACGCCTTAGCACTGGGCGTGCTGTCCAGCCGCGTTCATACCTTGTGGGCACTGTCCGCCGGCGGCCGTCTCGGCGTCGGCAACGACCCGCGCTACAACAAGTCCCGGTGCTTCGAACCCTTCCCCTTCCCCGCCGCCACGCCCGACCAGCAGACCGAAATCCGCGCCCTCGCCGAGGAACTCGACGCCCACCGCAAGCGGCAACAGGCAGCCCACCCCGCGCTGACGCTCACCGGCATGTACAACGTGCTCGAAAAGCTGCGCCACGGCGAGGCGCTGAACGCCAGGGAAAAGGCCCTCCACGAGCAGGGCCTGGTGTCGGTGCTGCGCGAACTGCACGACCGCCTCGACGCCGCGGTGCTCGCCGCCTACGGCTGGTCCGACCTCGCCCCCGCCCTGGTCGGCCGCCCCGGCGCCACCCTGCCGCTGGCCGACAAGGCGCCCGAACAGGCCGCCGCCGAAGAGGAACTGCTGTCGCGCCTGGTCGCGCTCAACGCCGAACGCACCGCCGAAGAAGCCCGCGGCCACATCCGCTGGCTGCGCCCCGAGTTCCAGAACCCGGCCCCGTCCGCCGCAGCCGCAACCGCCACCCCGGCCGCAAGCGCCGAACAGACCGACCTCGCCCTTGCCACGAGCGACACCGGCGCGGCCGACGACACCCCCGCCACCGCACCCGCTGCCGGTGCCACGAAGGCAGCGAAACGCCCCTGGCCCAAGACCCTGCCCGAACAGGTGCACACCCTGCGCACCCAGCTCGCCACCGCCCCCGCCCCGCTCACCGCCGAAACCCTCGCCCGCCGCTACACCGGCGCCCGCGCCGCCAAGGTGGCCGAAGTGCTCGACACCCTCGTCGCACTCGGCCAGGCGCGTCGGGACGACGGCGGCGGCTACGCAGCGTGAGAATGGGTAGGTATAATAACCACTAAAATCGGAACAACCAGGACCATGACAAGTCAGGAAGCAATCCGATTGATTCAGGAGGATGGTTGGTATCTCGTGGCAGTCAAGGGGAGCCACCACCAGTTCAAGCACCCGAGCAAGGCGGGTCGTGTGACGATTCCCCACCCACGAAAGGACCTGCCACCCGGAACGCTCAACAGCATCCTGAAGCAAGCGGGTCTCAAGTAAGCCCGCTGCAGCACGGCAGCCAGCGCAGGAGATTCAAGATGCTCTACCCCATTGCCATCGAACCCGGCGACGACGTGCATGCCTTCGGCGTCGTGGTGCCGGACATCCCGGGCTGCTTCTCGGCGGGCGACACCCTCGACGAGGCGATCGGCAACGCGCGCGAGGCGATCGAGTTGCATCTTGAAGGCCTCGCTGAAGACGACGCGGACATCCCGGTCGCTGGCACGGTTGCGCAGCATCAGGCCAAGCCCGAGTTCGCGGGCTGGATCTGGGCGGTTGTCGACGTCGATGTGACGCGCTACATGGGCAAGGCGGAGAAGATCAACATCACATTGCCAGCCTCGTTGATCCGGCGCATCGACGATTTCGTCGCCCGCCACCCGGAGTACCGCAGCCGCAGCGGTTTCCTCGCGCAGAGCGCACTGGACCGGATCACGCACTCGGCCTGAGCGCGGGGCGTTCTTGCTGGCCGACTTCATGCACGACGTACAGGAGATCGAACCATGACCCCCAACATCCTTCACATCGAGATCCAGCCGGCCGGGGACGCGCTCGCGCGCTTCGGCGCCGATCTGCAGGCTGTCATCGCCAGCGAACCGGTCGCGCCCTATTCCGGAGTCGGTTTCGAGACCATGACGCAGTTCGGGGAAGTGTTCACACCCAAGCGCTGGGAGCTGATCGAAACACTGAAAGCAGTCGGGCCGCTGACGATCTACGGACTTGCGAAGCGCCTTTCACGCCATTACCGCAATGTTCACAAGGATGTCACCGCACTGATGTAAGGCTTCCCGGTGGCGGGCACGGTCGCGCAATACCGGTGTGCGCGCCGGTCCCATCCTCCGGCTTGTATCGGCTGCCTCGGAATCCCTACCGCCGGTCGCAGGGCACGTCCCTACCGGTTTCGCGCGGCGCGCACGGCTGAAGCATAGTCCGGCGGCGCATCCAGATCGACCGCGCCTTACCGCTTTCTACCCAGGGGTGGTGGATCTTTACTGACGCTTGCAGATACTAACGATGATCGTTACTATCAATCATGATTCATTCGTTCGGTGACAAGGACGCAGCGGCCATCTTCGCCGGCTTTCAAGTCCGCCGTTTGCCTGTCGAGATCCAGTCCGTTGCGCGACGCAAGTTGAAGCAGATCGATGCCGCGACCCAGCTCGATTCATTGCGGATTCCGCCCGGCAACCGGCTCGAGGCGCTGCGCGGCAATCGCGGCGGGTGCCATTCGATCCGGATCAACGATCAATGGCGCATCGTTTTCCGCTGGAATGACGGACAAGCGCTCGACGTGGTGATCGTCGATTACCACTGACCTGGAGAAGATCAATGACCATCGATCGCAACGACATACCCGGCCTCGACCTGTCGGACGTGAGCACGGGCGAGCACCTGCCCGCCGTCTCCCCGGGTGAAGTACTGCTGCACGACTTCATCGAACCGCTGGGCATCACCCGCTATCGGCTGGCGAAGGCAATCAGCGTGCCGCAGCGGCGCATCGACGAAATCTGCATGGGCACGCGCGGCATCACGGCCGACACGGCACTGCGCCTTGGGCGCTTCTTCGGCATGGAGGCGGCTTTCTGGCTGAATCTGCAAAACCAATACGATCTTGAAGCCGCTGCAGCCGAACTCGGGGCCCGGCTCGACGCCGAGGTTGCGCCGCTGTCGTCCACCGGGGAATCGCGGTACGTCCGGTACGCCTCGTCCCGGTCTGGCGAGCCCTTGATCGCCGCCGAGCCGGGGAACGACGATCGGCCGCAGAACGCTCGCGCCGTCGCGGCCGTCGCAACTCGAAACCCCCGCTGACATCGCGGCGCCGCTCGGCCTAAACTGCGAACGGTGAGCGCGGTGCGAAACCGGTAGGGACGCGCCCCTGTGACCGACGGTAGCGACTCTTAGGCAGCCGATCAAAGCCGAAGTGTTGACAAGCCGCGCTCACCCATCGACGTCGCGACGGCGGGTGCCGGTCCCTGCCTGCTCGGGGGAAAGCCGGCGCTTGACCGGCAGCAGGCTTCGCTCATCGACAGGACCGCCATGCCTCACCCCGTCTCCCATCCCCTGCACGGCCTGCACTGGTCGGTGCGGCTGAGCGCGCTGCAGCGGCAGGGCCTGGCGCTCGGCGCCGCGGGGTTCGCCATGCTGGCGGTCACCCGCGGCACGCTGCCCCGCGATGAGCTTCCCTGGCTGGTCGGCTGGCTGGCCTACAGCGGCATGTACTTCGGCATCACCTGGCACTGGATCGCCGGCCTGGACGCGCAGGCGACGCGACGCCGCGCGCAGTGGATCGACCCCGGGGCGGCGGCGCTGTTCGTGTTCGCCACCGTCGCGGCCTGCGCGAGCGTGATCGCCGTGGCGCAGGCGGTCGGCACCAGCCGCGCGTTGCTCGGGATGGCCCGCTGGGGCTACCTCGCACTGTCGATGGCATCGCTGGCGTCGGCCTGGCTGCTGCTGCAGACGGTATTCGCGCTGCACTACGCGCACGTCTACTACGGCCTGCGCGACGAGGAACACGAACCCCGCCGCGGCCTGCTCTTCCCCGGCGGCAGCGAGCCGGACTACCTGGACTTCCTCTACTTCTCGCTCGTCATCGGCATGACGTCGCAGGTTTCGGACGTGGCCGTCGCCAACCGGCATCTGCGGCGGCTGACGCTGACGCACGGCGTGCTGTCCTTCGCTTTCAACCTCGTCGTGCTGGCCATCGCGGTGAATGTGTTCGCCGGCAGCCTCGCCTGATGTCGAGAAGGGAGACGACCCGCGCCGCCGCGCCAGTCGCTACGCGAGACAGCCGCTGACATCACGCCGTCGTTCGGCCTAGACTGCAGACGGTGCGCGCCGCGCGAATCCGGTAGGGACGAGCCCCTTCGACCGGAGTTAGGGATTCCGAGGCAGCCGAGACATGCCGGAGAATGGGACCGGCGCGCACCTCTCATGTTGAGCGCAGGCGCAAGGGTGGATCGATGGCCGACCGGTTTCCCGGCCGGCCTGTGGACGGTTAGTGTGGTCCATGCCCCGCCCACGCTGGCACCCCACTCTGACAGCCGGCTATCGGTCGTGGGCCCAGCCGGTTTCGCGCATCCACGGCTGGAGTGTAGAGGAGACCCCGAGTGAGCGAGCAGTTCGATCTGATCGTCATCGGCGCCGGTTCCGGCGGTGTGGCGGCGTCGCGGCGGGCCGCGGTGCATGGCGCGCGCGTGCTGATCGCCGAGGCCGACCGCGTGGGCGGCACCTGCGTGATCCGCGGCTGCGTGCCCAAGAAGCTGATGATGTACGCCGCCGGGCAATCGCCGGTTAGCCTGGAAACTTGCGAGCCGCGTGCACCACGTTCAGCACGACGACGCCATCCGCTGAGACTCTCAGGAAGACAACGTAGGGCAGACGCCGAACCACGAGCTCGAGCGCGCCGGGCACGCGGTCGCTGGCGCGGATTCGCTCAGGGAATGCTCGCAGGGCTTCGACCTCCGCGACGATCCTGAGCTGAACCGCGGCAGCGGTGGCCGGGCCCGCCTGGAGGTGGTAGTAGGCGAGAATTTCCTCGAGGTCGTCGAGTGCCTCTTCGGTCCAGACGATCCGCATTCCTATGCGGTCTTGCCGGCCGTTCGGGCGCGGAGCCGTTCACGCAACAGCGCCATCGCATCGTCGTGGCCGTGAACGCGGGCCTCCCCGGAATCGACCCGCGCAAGCGTGGCCGACACCTTTGCGAAAAGCCAACCGTCGTAGCCGGGGTCCTTGTCGAGCAGGAACTCCGGTAGCAGCGTATCGGCCGCGTCCTCGATGGAGATCATGATCCCGACGGGACGGTCGTTCCTGGTCACGACGACAGGCTCCCGACGCGCGGCATCGAGAAACTCGCCGAACCGGTTCTTGGCGTCGCGCGCCGACATGACTTTCATGACCATTCCCCTCGGGCGTGTTCAATGATGTCCATTGTAGCCACTTTGGACATCTCGGAGACGCCGGCGACACCGCGCAGACATCCTGCGTCGTCGTGCCGCACATGCCCGGCGTTTTCCCTGCGGGCGACACCCGCGACGAGGCCATCGCAAACGCACGCGAGGCCATCGGCTACACTGAATTCGTGAGCGCGGCGCGAAACCGGTAGGGACGCGCCCCTGTGACCGACGGTAGCGACGCCGAGGCAGCCGACAAATGCCGGAGTGTTGACAAGCCGCGCTCACCCTTCGGCTCGGGCACCTGGCCGTTGGCGCCCTGCTCAGTTGGCGAACCAGTCCCGGCCATTGCTGCGGATGAGCTGCGCCAGCGCGTCGAAGTCCGCCCACTCGTCCTCGGAGTGGATGATCGGCGGCTTGGCGTTGCCGAGGCGGGGCAGCTTTTTCATCAGATACGGAAGATCGGCGAATGCCGATGCAAAGTAACGCGCAGGCTTGCCCAGGGCGTACGCGTAGCCGGCCTCGAAGATCGCGCTGGTCGGCAGCTTCTTCGGGTAGACGAGCATGAAATGGCGGCTCTGATCGATGGCGCGCAAGTCCTTGTCGGCCGAGACGTCGGCGGCCTGGAACTTTGCGATCGTGTCGATCTTCTCGGCCGACCAGTAGACGCGCAGCTTGCAGTCGAGCAGCGCATCAAAGACCTTTTTCATCTCGCCCCATTTCGCGTTGTATTCGTGCGCAGGCCAGCCTGCCATCGGCACCGACAGGAACACATCGAACGCGCAAGGCGGCGCACCGTCCGGCTTGCGCGTCCGATTCGTCGCGTCAGTGAGCACGGTATCGAGCGCTTGCCATTCCTTGTTGAACTTGCGTTCGAACTTGGCATTGTCCAGCGGAACAGCGAGCGACTCGTTGACGGCGCGCACCAGCCGCAGCATGTCGGCACGCTTGGTGTCGGCGGCATTGAGCTCGTTGAGCGGGCTGGGCAGGGCGTCGCGCTTGAGGCCGATCACCAGCGGGATGACGCACGCATTCTTCGCATAAAGGTGTTTGGCGAGCGCCCCTGCTTCGAACATGATCCAGGGCGCAAGCCGGTTGTCGGGCGTCAGGCACAGCACGCCCATGCTGCTTTCGTCGAGCACCTCCATGAGCGCATCGAACCAGGCCTCGCCCTTGGCGATGTCTTCCGACGACAGGAACACGTCATCGGGACTGAGCGCGTCGAAGAAGTCGATCAACCAGGTCTTGAGCGACTCGGCGACGTAACTGCTCACCTCGCCGGACCAGCTGATGAAGATTCTCATGGCGACCTCTTGTTGTTCGTTCTGTGAGTCTGGACCCGACGACGTTCCGTCTGGAGTGCGCCCCGGGGAGCGCTGGCTGCGAAGAGGAGCGATGCCGACGACGCAAGAGCGTATCGGAAGAATAGACACCCGTTGTCAGCACGGCAATCGGACCGAGGCGGCATGCACCATGGGCTAAACTCTTTGCAAGCCCATGCCAGGAGTCCTCAATTGACCGAACACTTCGATCTGATCGTCATCGGCGCCGGTTCCGGCGGTGTGGCCGCTTCGCGGCGGGCCGCGGTGCATGGCGCGCGCGTGCTGATCGCCGAGGCCGACCGCGTCGGCGGCACCTGCGTGATCCGCGGCTGCGTGCCCAAGAAGCTGATGATGTACGCCGCCGGGTACGCCCAGGCGCTGCAGGAGGCTGCGGGCTACGGCTGGACGGACGTCGGCGGACGCTTCGAGATGTCGCGCTGGGCGGACGCCAAGGCGCGCGAGATCGATCGCCTGGAAGGCATCTACCGCAAGATGCTGGCCGACGGCGGCGTCGAGCTGGCGCTGGGCCGCGCGCGATTGCTGGCCCCCGATACCGTCGACATCGACGGGCGCACGCTGCGGGCGAGCCGGATCCTGATCGCCACCGGCGGCGCGCCGGCGCACGACGCACTACCCGGGCTCGAGCTGGCGATGACGTCCAACGACGTGCTGAACCTGCGTGAAGTGCCGAAGTCGCTGATCGTCATCGGCGGCGGCTACATCGCCATGGAGTTCGCCAGCATCCTGGCCGGCCTGGGGGCGAAGGTCACCGTTGCCTACCGCGGCGCCCATCCGCTGCGCGGCTTCGATACCGACCTGGGCACTCGCCTGGCACAGGCGCTGGAAGCGCGCGGCATCACCCTGGCAGCCGGCGTGGGCCTGCAGGCGCTGCAGCGCAGCGGGTCGGGCTTTGCGCTGCAGCGTGCCGACGGTTCAGTGCTGAGCGCCGACGCCGCGCTCAACGCCACCGGCCGGCGACCCAACACTGCAGGGCTGGGCCTGGCCGAAGCGGGTGTGCGCCTCACCGCCGGCGGCGCCGTCGCGGTGGACGCCGAGAGCCGCAGCAGCGCACCCGGCATCTGGGCGATCGGCGACGTGACCGACCGCGTCAACCTGACGCCGGTGGCCATCGCCGAAGGCCGCGCCTTCGCCGACACCGAATTCGGCGGCCGGCATACCCGTGTGGACCATCGCACCGTGGCGAGCGCGGTGTTCACCGATCCGCCGATCGCCACCGTCGGCCTGTCCGAGGCCGACGCCATGAAGCTCGGCCCGGTGGATGTGTATGAGTCGGACTTCCGCCCGATGAAGAGCGCCTTCGCCGGCAGCGACGCGCGCAGCTACATGAAGCTGGTGGTCGACGGCCTCAGCGAGCGGGTGCTGGGCATCCACATGATCGGCGCCGACGCGCCGGAGATCGTGCAGAGCCTTGCCGTCGCCATGACCTGTGGCGCCACCAAGCGCGACTTCGACCGCACCATCGCCGTCCACCCGACGGCGGCCGAGGAATTCGTGCTGATGCGCCAGCCGTCGCGATCGGCGGGGCCGGTCGCCGCGCCCATGAGTTGACGAACGGGTCACCCCACGAAGCGAAACGACGCCCGCGGTATTTCCCGAATCAGGCGTCGCGGGTGGCGTCGGAGATCCAGCCGACCAGTCCGCGGAAATCGACCTTTTGCCAGGTGCAGCCGTCCGCGTCGACGGGCTCCTCGCCATCGAGCAGCGTGAAGGTGGCGCCGGCCGGGATGACGCCGATGCGCTCGCCTTGCTGCATGGAGGGCCGGTCACGCACGAGCAGCGCCTGTCCCGCCGGCGTCGAGGGGACGGCCGCCCTCGCGCGTACCCGCGACGCCAGGCCGGCCGGCTTGACTGCGGCGCGCGTCGGCGGCCCGAACACGCAGGTCAGGCGAAGGTTTCGATCGGTGGACGCGTGAAACGTGGGCGTAGCGATCTCGTCCAGGCTCATCGCATCGCAGTCGAGCACGGCCCAATGGCGGAATACCTGTTCGCCATCGGTCGACGGCGCCACGAGCGCGACCTTGGTCGACCGCGGGAAGATCCTGTAGAGCCTGCCGAAGCCGGCGCTTCGGCCATTGACGTCCTCGGTGTCGCACAAGATGAGCGGCGCCCGCTGACCAGCGGTGCGGATGTCGAGCGTGTGATGCTCGAACGCCAGCGGACAGAACAGGAATGAAAGGTCCAGCAGGACGCTGTCGAGCTCCGTCCCAACCGGCTTTTCGAGCGCAACTTCCACGTCGGTCCACGCTGCGGGTTTGGCCAGGCTGTCCTTGTCGATGGCCGGATCCTTGATCAGGCAGGCCAGCAGACTGAGCGACTCCTTGCTCGGTTCGATGGGCGTCATCGCCCCGCTCGACAGGCTGTAAACGGTGCCCCACAGCAGTTGCGACCTGCGCTCCTCGGCGGACGCCTGACCGCTCTGCGCAGGGTGGCGGAACGCATACAGGCGTCCGTCGGAGCGTATCGTGCCGTCTCCCACCGGCCGGAAGGTGAGTTCGACCGAGCCGGCATCGGGCGCTCCCGCACGCAGGACGATGCGCTTGACGCCGATCCCGGCGAGCCGGACGCGCTCCTTGTTGGGCGGAATCAGAACAGCCTGGGGATGAATGTCCATCAGGTTGAACGTGGCGCGCCCGTCCCGATTGAGCCGGGCGACGATGTCCGGCGTGTTCTCGCTCGAGAGGCGGTACTCGCGGCTGTAGGGGTAGGAGGTCTGGAAGTCCGACTTCAGGCGCTCTTCGATCTCGTCCAGGATGCCGCGAAACACCGGGCGCAGGATCGCCAGGCGCTGCTGCAACCCGTCCCCGGCATAGCGGTCGGCGTACGTGCCCTGGCGCCCTTCCGCGTCCTTCTCCAGCAGTTCGGCGATACGGTCGAAAACGCTCGCGAGCCGATAGTCCACGTCGTCCCAAGCCCGATACGCCGACGCTTCGTAGGCGCGGAGCAGGTAGTACTGGTAGCGGACGAGCCGGTCCCTGGCGCGCTGCTCCATGTCGTCGATGAAGAGCAGCGCCTGATGGTCCAGGATCGCCAGGGTACTCTGCCGCTGCCGCGCCAGGCTGGCGATGTCGACGAAGTTCGCCGTGATCCGGCCGTAGGCGCCGGCGAGCGTCTGCAGCGCGTCGTCGAGCCGGCGGATGAAACCGGCCTTGCGCAGGTTCAGGTCGACGATCCTGTCGATCAGTTCGCCGTATTCGGGCGACTCGGCCGCCAGATGCTCGAGTTCCGCCTCGATCTCGCTGTGCGGGATCTTCAATCCCTTGAACGCGTCGCCGATCTGGCTCAGCGCCGGGCCGATGTTCTTCCCGACGTGCGCGATGCGATCGGCTCTCGTCTTCGCGTCATCCTCGTCGCTGGCGGCTTGCCCACCCTTCGGCTTCGCCTCCGCTTTCACCTTCGCCGCCCACTCGGTGAAGGTGTCCTTTCCGGCACCCTTCGACCAGCCCGCCAGGGCCTGGAATCCATCGCCCACGGCGTCGATCGGGTCGGAATCGGCGGCCGTGGCATGCCGGGCGATGACAGGAGCCAGCGCGCCGACGACGCCCAGTGCGGGTTGCCCCACCGGAACGACCGTGCACACGGCGCCGAGCGCCTGCGCCGCGAAGTCGATCCGCGCCCGCATCAGCAGGTCGTTGGCGGCGGCAACGCGGAGCGCCTCGCGCCGCCGCTCCAGGTCGTCCTGCAGCGCGAGCAGTTCCGTGCGCAGGCTCGTCAGTTCCTCCTCGACGCGACGCAGGACGCCCTCGGCGGCGTCGATGGATTCGCCGGCCTCCGCCGTGTCGGCGTTGAGGTTCGCGATCGCGTCATCCATTGCCGCTAGCGCGTTCTGTTCCCGCTCGGCGGCATGACGGACCCACCGGGTCATGATCAGCGTCCGGAGCCCTGCGTCGACCTCGTCGTCGTACATGCGCATGTGCGACTGCAACGAGAACAGCGGCGTCCACCCGACCGGATTGCCGAAGTAGTCGCGATGGCTCGCGATCCGGTGAAGCAGGGTGCGAACCTCGGCCTTCACCGCTTCGTAATGGGCGTCGCTTTCCCAGCCGGCGCCCTCTGGCGTCCTGCCGCCATCTGTGTCGAAGGCCTGCCGATAGACGGACAGGATCTCCCCGGTGGTCTCGACCCGGTCAGCCAGGTACATGTCGCGCGCATGGCGCAGCACCACTTGCGCGAGGAAGGGATGGAGCCAGGCGTTGGCGCTGTCATTCACCACCGGCTCCGGACTGGCTCCCGTTTCCTTCCGCGCCGCGGGGGCCGGATACGCGACCCCATCGGCGGTCGTGCCCTGAGCCGTCTTCCTGACCTCGCTCCAGCTCCCCTTGCTGTCGGGCGCCGTGTAGTAGTAGGTGAGCTCGTAGTGGGCCCAGCTCGCGGGTTGCCCGCCGGGCGCCGCCGCGACGTCGGCGGCCTTGCGGCCGCACGCGCCGCCCGCCCTGTCGATCAGCCCATCCGCGATCCTCCGGTTGGACGCGAACTGGCCGGCGTCGCCGCCGTTTCCGGGTGTGCCCGGCGCCTGCCCGCCGGTCGCGGACGTCGGCCTGCAGTTCGGGGCGCCATAAGAAGCGAGATCCCGGTCCTTGATGGCCAGCGCCCGGCCCAGCGTTCCATCCCATTGCGATGACTTCACGTAAGTGGCGGGCACGTCGAACTCGGCCGTCACCGTCTTCTTCGTCGTCCACGGCCACAGGCTCGCATAGCGCACCGACCGGCTGCGGGTCGAGGGATGGCTCGTGCCGGCCGTCCACCGCATCCCTTCGCCCGCGTCCTGGCCGCGGCCACCGCGGAGGACGAAGCGCGTCGAGAGCTCGCCGCCCGCGTCGAGCCGGTCGAAGCGGACAAGCATGTCCCCGGCCTTGCGGCCGTGAGCCCCGTCGTCCCCCTTCGCCCCGGTCTCTACGGCTCCGCGGGCCCGGTCGCGCTGCCACGCCAGCGGCGAGGTGTCGATTCGCGCCTGGCCTTCGAAGGTGACCTCGCGCGCGAAGATCCGCACGTCCGTTTCCGGTAGGTAAAGTTCGTCATGAATGACGAGGTGGTCCGCGCACAGCGTCAGCGAGCCGACCAGCGAGGCATGACGCTGGTCCGCGGGCATGGTGGACGAACGGTCCACGTGGTACATCCGGTGCAGCCGATTCCTGTCGTCCGGCCCGCCGAACACGAGCGTCATACCGGAGATGACGTGGTCTTCGCTCCCATCGGCGCGGGGCGTGACCGTGCGCTTGAAGTAATGCGTGTCGCGAGGGTCGGGCGCGATGGGCCGGCCGCGGATGACTTCGCGCTCCGCCTTGAGCGGGGGAACCGGAGAGATCGTGATCGTCTGGCTGACTTCCACACCGTCTCGCGTCGCCGAGAACGTCGCGGCGAACGCCGCGCCGTCATCCGGGGCGGGATCGAAGTGGAAAGCGCCGCCTGCCTGATCGAACGCGACCTTGCCCCTGGGTACGGGATCGAGGCGGTAGCGGAGCGAGCCGGCATCCAGCCGTCGCGTGTCGAACTTCAGCACCAGCGGATAGCCGTACCACACCCGCTGATCCGGAATGGCCCCCAGGTCTGAGCCCTGCGTGTTGACACCATCCATTCTGCCCCCTGCGATACATGCTCACCGGGATCAGGCCGAGTGTGGCAAAACTTCGCCTGCCCGCCACGCCTCGCCAGCGTCTACAGATCCATCGGGCAGGCCGGCCGGATTCTCGGCCGGCCTGTGGACGGTTGGTGTGGTCCGTGCCCCGTTCACGCTGGCACCCCACCCTGACAGCCGGCAATCGGTCGTGGGCCCAGCCGGTTTCACGCATCCACGGCTGAACTATAGACCGGGCGTGGTGCCGGCGCCGGTGTCCGCGCCGGGTACCGAACATAGCAGGCCGTGCAAGGCGGTATACCTCACCGACCGAACGCATTACATTGCGCCAAAACGCATTCAAAAGAATAGACCTTCGCAACGCCCATGAAGCCGCATCCACGGATTGTTTCCGCCTTCCAGCATGAACTGACGGACTGGCGCCTGTGGACGGGGCGTTTAGCGGTGCTCGCCTTCGCCGCGGCAGCCGGCCTGACGATCGTGGCTTTCACCTGGCTTTCGGAGCGCGCGCTCGAGGCCTTCTTTCACCTCGAGGGCAAGGCGTGGTGGGCGCCGTTGCTATGGACGCCGCTCGTGACCGGCGCCATCGTCTGGCTGACACGCCGCTTCGTGCCGGGCGCGGCCGGCTCCGGCATACCGCAGGTCATGGCGGTGCTGAGTTCCGAGGCGGCGATGGCGCAGCGCTCGCTCTTCGTGTCGCTGAAGCTGTCGATCTCGAAGATCCTGCTCACCGCAGCGGGACTCCTCGGCGGTCTGTCGCTTGGTCGCGAGGGACCTTCGGTGCAGATCGCGGCGGGGATCATGCGCCACGCCCATCGCTGGCTGCCCGACCGGACGAGCATTACCGAGCATGGCCTGCTGATGGCGGGCGGCGCGGCAGGTATCGCGGCGGCGTTCAATACGCCGCTGGGCGGTGTCATGTTCGCCATCGAGGAGCTCACGCGCAAACCCGAGCAGCGCAGCAACACCCTGCTACTCGGGGCGATCGTATTGTCCGGCCTGATCGCGGTGTCGGTGTATGGCAACAACACCTACTTTGGCGTCATCCACGTCGAAAACCTCAGTTTCGCGATGGCCCTCCCAGCCCTGGTCGTCGCGCTGGCCAGCGGCGTCGCCGGCGGACTGTTCGCGCGCCTGATGATCAGCTCGCTCGGCGGCGCCTCGTCGGACTGGTTCTCCCGCACCCGCGCACGCTTTCCGATCCGTTTTGCAATGGCCTGCGGCCTGGTCGTCGCCATTCTCGGCATCATGAGCGGCGGCACCGCCTACGGCAGCGGCTACGCCCATACCAAGACCATGCTCGCCGGCGGCGAGGAGGTTTCGCACCTGTCGGTGCTGCTGCGCTTCGTGTCGACCTGGGTGACGGCCTGGTCGGGCGTGCCCGGCGGCCTGTTCGCGCCCGCGCTGGCAATCGGTGCCGAGCTCGGCAACAGCGTATCGGCGCTGATGGCTTATCCGAACGCGCCGACCATCATCGCGCTGGGGATGGCCGGCTTTCTGGCGGCGGTAACGCAGGCGCCGCTGACCGCGTTCATCATCGTTATGGAAATGGTCGACGGCCACGCGCTGGTGCTGAGCCTGATGGCGTGCACACTCGTCTCGAGCGGCATATCGCGCCTGATCAGCGCCCCCCTCTACGCGACCCTCGCCGAAATTCAGCTCACACGGGTGCGCTGACCCTGTCAATGCGGACGGACGGAAACGACGTCCGCGGCATTTCCCCCATCAGGCGTCGTAGACTGCGTCGCTGACCCAGCTGACCAGTCCCTGGAAGTCGACCTTTCTCCAGGTGAAGCCATCCGCGTTGACGGGCTCCTCGCCGTCGAGCGGCGTGAACGTGGCGTACCCGTTCCGACTGAGGCGGGCGACGATGTCGGGTGTATTCTCTCTCGAAAGGCGGTACTCGCGGCCGTACGGGTACGAGGTCTCGAAGTCCGACGTCAGACGCTCTTCGATCTCGTCAAGGATGCCGCGAAACCCCGGGCGCAGGATCGCCAGGCGTTGGTGCCACCATTCTCGTGCAGAGCCTTGCCGTCGCCATGACCTGTGGCGCCACCAAGCGCGATTTCGATCGCACCATCGCCGTCCACCCGACTACGGCCGAGGAATTCGTGCTGATGCGCCAGCCGTCGCGATCGGCGGGGCCGGTCGCCGCGCCCGTCAGTTGACGAACAGGTAAGCCAGCAGAACGAGTCCCAGCACGGCGACCATCAGGTTGATCGCGGGACCGGCATTGACACTGTAGCCGTCGGGAATCTCGATCGGCTTGAGGGTCCTGACCACCTTGCGGTAGTGCCAGGACGAACTGACCGCCACCAGCGCCCCCAGCAGCACGAAGCCCAGACCGATCCAGAACGACGCGCCGCGTTGCAGGTGGGGGTCGCCCGCGCGCAGGATCAGGTGCATGAACAGCCCGAAGCGCTCGATGACGAAGCCGAAGGCCATCAGCGCCAGGCTGGTGCGGTTCCATGCCAGAAGCGTGCGCTCGGCGGCGAAGAACACACGCGGGTCATTGAGGTCGGACATGCTGCAGTTCCATCGAATTGGGCCGAAGCGTCGAGGCGCTCAGCGCCTCCCGAGCGTAAGAAACACTTGCACTCGGGAGGCGCTGAGGAGCCTTTGGCGCGGGCTTACCGGGCGGCAAGCTTCGCAGCGATCGCCGCAACATGCTTGCCCTGGAACCGGGCGATGGCAAGCTCGTTCTCGCTCGGCATGCGCGAGCCATCGCCCGCCGCAAGCGTTGTCGCACCGTACGGACTGCCCCCCGTAATCTCGCTCATGATCGTCTGGCGTGCTTCCGAGTAAGGGACGCCGACGATGACCATGCCGTGATGCAGCAGCGTGGTGTGGAAGCTGGTGATCGTGGTTTCCTGCCCGCCGTGCTGGGTCGCGGTGCTGGCGAAAACGCTACCGACCTTGCCAATCAGGGCGCCCTTAGCCCACAGCCCGCCGGTCTGATCGAGGAAGTTGCGCATCTGGGAAGCCATGTTGCCGAATCGGGTCGGCGTGCCGAAGATGATCGCATCGTATTCCGGGAGTTCTCCCACCGTGGCAATGGGCGCGGCCTGGTCGAGCTTGATGCCGGACGAGCGGGCAATTTCTTCAGGCACCAACTCCGGGACACGCTTGATCGTGGCCTGCGCGCCCGCTTCCCTGACGCCTTCAGCAACGGCCGATGCCATCGTTTCGATGTGCCCATACGACGAGTAATACAAAACAAGAACCTTCGTCATTGCGTCTTCTCCGTGGGATTGATAGTGCATCAGGGAACCGCCGGCCTCGCGCGTGGCGCACTGCATGGGAGGGGCAAGCGTCACGCAGTTTAGGGCCGGGCGGCGTGACCGTAACGGCGCCCACCCGACCGATGCTCTCATGCCCGGGATGTGGAAACCCCGTTCAAGGACCGGTCCTCGTCCAGGGACTGGAACTGTGCGGCCAGAGCTGAAGGAGACGTTCCCCGATGCGCCCTATATCGCCCGGCCTGGCCAGATCAACGCCTGGGACAACGAGGATTTCGTCAACGCAGTCAAGGCCACCGGCAAGAAGCAATTGATCATCGCCGGCGTGGTCACTGAGGTCTGCGTCGCGTTCCCGGCGCTGTCGGCGATCGAAGCCGGCTATGACGTGTTCGTGGTCACCGACGCCTCGGGCACCTTCAACCAGATGACCCGCGACGCGGCCTGGAACCGCATGTCGCAGGCCGGTGTGCAGCTAATGTCCTGGTTCGCCGTCGCCAGCGAGTTGCACCGCGACTGGCGTAACGACGTGGAAGGCCTGGCCACACTGCTCAACAACCACATCCCGGACTACCGCAATCGGATGAGTACCTACGCGGCCATGTCCAAGGCCAAGTAAGCCGCTGCCCAAGACCGCACCCGCACGGGCGCGGCCTCTTTTTTGGCTGGCCCCGTCCGTTTCCGGGACGACGCACGAGGAAATCGACATTCGATGCACGCACAAGCCGCGAGATGGCATGATCGCCGCTCGCTTCAAAGGTTTAAGACCGCACAAGAACAGACCATGGACCTCACCCAGATTACCGAATCCCTGCAACGCGACGCGGTGTGGGTCGTGTTCTTTAATGTGCTGATGCAGCAGGTGGGGCTGCCGGTACCGGTCGTGCCGACCCTTCTGCTGGCGGGCAGCCTGGTGCTCGGTGCCGAGCAGATGGCCGGGCTGCTGGCGGCGGCCGTGCTGGCCTCGGTGTTCGCCGACTGGCTGTGGTATCTCGCCGGGCGGGCCTTCGGCTACCGTGTGCTGTCGGGGCTGTGCAAGCTGTCGATCAATCCGGGCTCGTGCGTCACGCAGACCGAGGCGCGCTTCGTGCGCTGGGGCCTGGCGTCCCTCGTCGTCGCCAAGTTCATTCCGGGCTTCTCGACGGTCGCGCCGCCGATCGCGGGTGCGCTGCGCATGCACCAGGTCGGCTTCCTCATCGCCGCAGGATTCGGTGCCGCGCTGTGGGCAGGCGTGGCGCTGGGCGTCGGCTGGCTGATGCGCGACGAAGTGCAGGTCGCTATCGCCTATCTCGATCGGCATGTGAGCACCGCGGCCACCATCGTGGTGGCGTTGCTGGCGATCTGGCTGGGGTGGAAACTCTGGCAGAAGTACCGTTTCCGTCGCCTGTCCGGCCTTCCCCACATCACCCCGGGAGAACTGATCGACGCCTTGCAGACCGCCGAGCCCCCGCTGTTTCTGGATCTGCGCGGTCCGACGATGGTGGCGCAGACGGGGCATGTCGCCGGTGCGACGGTCGCGGAACTCGATTTTCTGCTGGATGCCGTCGGCAACTGGCCGCACGAGCGTTCCATCGTGACGATGTGCGCCTGTCCGGGCGACGCCACCGCGATCGAGGCGGCCCGGCAGCTGCTCGCCGCCGGCTACCTTTCGGTGCGTCCGTTGCAGGGCGGTTATGAAGCGTGGCTGGCGCTGGAGCCCGGGCAGCCACGCGGGTAGGTCGCTGCGGCTCGCCCGCCGGCCACCTTCGCCGCCGTGAAAACCGCCTCAGGCCGCCATCGACCCACGGATGGCGCGGACTACTTGGCGCTGCGCAGCCTGGCCAGTTCGGCATTGACTTCGTTCATCAGATCCTCGCCGACCTCCCGGGTGTACTTGTCGATGACCGGCTTGAGGCGCTCGCGGGCACGGGCGACTTCGGACGCCGGCAGTTCATTCACCTGCAGGTGCTGCTTCAGGTATTCGAGCGCCTGGGCCTCCTTTTCGCGCGACACCTTGCGCTCGTAATCGCGCGCCTCAAGGGCGGCGTCCTGCAGGATCTTCTGATCGGCCGGGGGCAGGCTGTCCCAGGTCTTCTTGCTGACGATCATGATCTGCGGGTTGTACTGGTGGCGGGTCAGGGTCAGGTATTTCTGCACCTCGTAGAATTTCTGCACCTGCAACGTGACCAGCGGGTTGGTCGCGCCATCCACGGCCCTGGTCTCCAGTGCGCCGTAGACCTCGGGGAAAGGCAGTGGCGTCGCGTTGGCGCCCAGCGCATTCATCGTCTCGACATACACCGGCGTCTGGATGACGCGGATCTTCAGCCCTTGCAGGTCTTCGAGCTTGTTGATCGGGCGCTTGCCGTTCGAGATGTGGCGGAACCCCAGTTCGGGGTAGGCCAGGCCGATCAGATTCTTTGCCGGCAGCTTGTCCATCAGCCGCTTTCCGACCGGGCCGTCGACGATCGCGTACGCCTCGGCATTGCTGTTGAACAGGAACGGAAAGTCGAGGAAGGAGAATTCCTTGGACACGCCGTTGAGCAGCGAGGCGTTCATCACCGACATGTCGATGATGCCGCCCTGCAGCGAGGACACCGTCTGCAGGTCGCCGCCCAGCGCGCCGCCGCCGAAGATCTTGACGTTCAGCTTGCCGCCGCTCCTTTCCTTGACCAGCGCGGCGAACTTCTCGACGCCGTCGTATTGCGCGGTGCCGGGGTTGGTCTGCATCGCGAGCTTGAGATCGCGCGCATCGGCAACGCCGGCGGCAAGCAGGGACAGCGCGCCCAGCACGCCGGTCAGCAGTTTTTTCGTTCGAATGTTCATGTTGTCTCCAGAAAACCAGGCTGTTCCCCTTTGCATTGCGCGGGAACCTGACGCATTTTTCTACCGGCGAAGCTCAGTAGATCAGGTCGGCGACGCGATGCCCGGCCGCGGGCGCCATGGCGCCCGCCGCGTGGCGGCCGGCGATGTAGCCGAAGGTCATGGCGGGGCCGAGGTTGATGCCGCCGGACGGGTAGAAGCCCCCCATCACGCTGGCCATGTCCGTCCCGACGGCGTACAGACCCTCGATCGGCGTGTCGTCACCACCCAGCACCTGCGCGCAGCCATTGGTCTTCAGCCCGGCGAAGGTGCCGAAGCTGCCGGGCTGCACCTTCACCGCATAGAAGGGGCCGTGCTCGATCGGCGCCACGCACGGGTTGGGTCCGTGCGAGGCGTCGCCCTGCTTGCGGTTGTAAGGCGTCGAGCCGCGCCCGAACTGCGGGTCCTCGCCGCGCCGCGCATGCTCGTTGAAGTTCTTCACCGTCTCGGCCAGCGCGGCGGGGTCGATGCCGCACGCCTTGGCCAGGGCCTCGATCGAGGCACCGCGCTGCAGATAGCCGCTGCGCAGGCAGGGCGCGAGCGGCAGCGGAAAAGGCCGGGCGTAGCCGAGGCCATAGCGGCGCTGGAAACGATGGTCGCAGATCAGCCAGGAGGCCACCTCCTGGCCCTCGGGCACCGCGGCCACCATGGCAGCGGTGTAGTCGTAGTAGCCGTCGGCTTCGTTGACGAAGCGCTTGCCGTTGGCCAGCACCCCGATCACGCCCGGCTTGGCGCGCTCGATGATGTGCGGGAAGTGGCCGACGCTGCCGTCGGCGTGCCGCAGCTTCGACACTGGCGCCCAGGCGACGGGCGAAGCCAGATCGGTGAGCAGCGAACCGCCCGCCGACTCGCCCAGCGTGATGCCGTCGCCCGAACAGCTCTTCGGCGCCAGCGCCAGATGCTCCTCGCCGGTCGGCGTGCGCGGGAAGAGCGCCTTGCGCCGCACCACGTCGTTGGGAAAGCCGCCGGCGGCGAGCACCACGCCCCGGGCGGCGCGAATCTCGATCTCGCCATTCGCGCTTGCCACGACCGCGCCGCGCACGACGCCGTCCTCGACAATCAGCCGCCGCGCAGGGGCCGACTCGATCAGCCGCACGCCCAGCGTCTCGGCCGATTTCGCCAGCCGCGCGACCAGGGCCACGCCATTCACCAACTGCATCGCGCGGCCGTGCAAGGCGAGATCCCACAAGTGGCGGCACACGCGCTTCACCACATGACGCAGCGACTTGAACGAGCGCGTCATGGAGAGGAAGGCGCCGAGGTCCGCCCCGGCCATGATCGGCATGCCGATGAATGAGGTCTCGCGCATGGTCTTGCGCAGGCGACCGATCAGGGTCCCCAGCTCGCGGCCGTCGTACGGTGCGGCAATGAGCTGATG
Organism: Thauera sp.; assembly: GCA_017302295.1. GTDB lineage: Bacteria > Pseudomonadota > Gammaproteobacteria > Burkholderiales > Rhodocyclaceae > Thauera. The sequence goes on from JAFLDS010000007.1 coordinate 171,499, forward strand.
CCCCTGCGTCGCGGCGCCGGGCACCCTGCCATGGATGTCGGGAATCGCGTTGCCATCGACGAACTGCAGGGCGGTGTGCTCCTCGAAGAAGGCCACCATCTTCGGGCCGTTGTCGAGGAAGGCGTCGATGCGCTCGGGGTCGTAGCGGTCGCCGAGTTCGTTGCGCAGGTAGGTGCGTGGCTGCTGCGGATCTTCATGGATGCCGGCGCGCCGGGCGAGCGGATTGCCGGGCACCCACATCCAGCCGCCCGACCACGCGGTCGCACCGCCGAACACCGGTTCTTTCTCGACGACCACGACGTTCAGGCCGTGCCATGCGGCGGTCACCGCCGCGGCCAGACCGGAGGCGCCGGAGCCGATCACGAGCAGGTCGCAGTTCATCCGGTTCGGGTGGGTCGTATTCATCGCTGCGTTCCTCGGGCCGTTCATGCGTCCACTTGCGCGAGCACGCGCCGGGTCGCCGCCAGTGCCCGGCGCGCACGTTCGGTGGCGCCGACCGTCCTGGCCAGCGCCTGGGTGGGGGCTTCGATGCTGAGCGGAATGTCGCGCGGAACGGCGCGCAGCAGCCCGAGCAGATCGAGGCCGCCCTCGCCGGGAAACAGCCTTTCGGCGCGCGCCTCGGCAAGAATCGCGTCCATCGTCGGCGGAATCTGGGCGGGCACATCGCAGAACTGCATGAAGCGCAGCCGCGATGGCGGAATCGACGCGATGTCCTCGATGCGGCTGCGCGAGCGGCTCAGGTGGAAGGGGTCGATCAGCACGCCGGCATTGTCGCGACCGCTGCGCTCGACGATGCGCGCGGCCTGCGGCAGATCCTTCGCATCGGTCCAGGGCATGAACTCGAGGCCCGCGCTGAGGCCGTAGCCGGCGGCAAGGTCGCAGAACGCGGCGAAGGTATCGGCGAGCCGTGCTTCCTCGGGGTCGTTGCCAGCCACCAGCAGATCGCTCGCGCCGAGCCGCGCGGCGGTGGCGACGGCGGCTTCGTAGTCGGCGACGCGGGTTTCCGGCTTCATGCGGAAGATCTCGACATCGAGCACCTTGACGCCGGTGTCGGCGAGGCGGCGCTCGAGGTCGCGCAGCAGCGGCGTGTCGCCGACGAGGTCGTACTGCGGCTCGGTCGGCGTGGCCGGCAGCAGCCGGATGCCGACGTGGCTGAAGCCGGCTTCGGCGGCGCAGGTCACCATGTCGGGCGGGGCGAGCTCCAGCACCGTGAGAGCGGCGAGCGAGATGGGGCGGGTCATGTTTCGGACAGTCCGGTTCGGTTGCGATGAGGGCAATCTACAGAAAACGGATCGTACGAAATACGCTTGAAATGTGATGCTATGATTCACGAATCATGAGCCTTAAATTCCACCTCGACGACCTCCGCGTGTTCTGTCTGGCGGCGCGCAAGGCCAGCTTCGCGGCGACGGCGGCGGAGCTGGGCACGTCGCAGGCCTTCGTCAGCAAGCGCATCGCGATCCTCGAGAAGGCGCTCGGCGTCACGCTGTTCCACCGCGCCGCGCGGCGCGTGACGGTGACCGACGACGGCGAGCGCGTGTATGCGTCGGCGCAGCAGATCTTCGAGGGCGTCGAGCACATGGCCGACACCGTGGCCGGCGGGCGGATCGATCCTCGCGGCGCGCTGCGCGTGACCACCAGCTTCCGCCTCGGGCGCAAGCACATCGCGCCGACGCTGTCGCTGCTGGCGCAGCGCTATCCCGAACTCGACATCACGCTGGACGTGGTCGACCGCCGGGTCGATCTGATCAGCGAGAACATCGACCTCGACGTGCGCGTGGGCGACGTCGAGGAGCCGCATCTGGTCGCCCACCGCATCGCCGAAAGCAGCCGCATCCTGTGCGCGGCGCCGGCCTATCTCGAACGCCGCGGCGTTCCGGCCGTCCCTGCGGATCTGAGCCGGCACGAATGCCTGGTGTTGCGCGACCGCTTCCAGGCCTTCGGCGTGTGGCGGGTGGAAGGCCCGAACGGCACCGAGAAGGTGAAGGTCACCGGGCGGCTGTCATGCAACAACTCCGAGATCGTGCGCGGCTGGGCCATCGACGGCCACGGCATCCTGCTGACCTCGGAATGGGACGTGCACGACGACATTGCCGCCGGCCGCCTGGTCCGGTTCATGCCGGCGTATACGCAACACGCCGACATCTGGGCGGCGACCACGGTGCGCCTGAGCCACTCGGCGAAGGTGCGGGTATGCGTTCAATTCCTGCAGGAGCAGCTCGCCAGCGGTCCTTTCGCGCTGCAGCGATAGTCGATGGCACCGCCGGCCACCATCAGCCGGCCAGGTTGCGCATCAGCCGCAGGTCGGTTTCGAACGGCTCGGCGCGCTCGACGACCCGCGCCAGGCGCACGAACTTGGCCGACTCAACGGGAGACAAGACGCCGTCAGTCGAACAGCGCCGCGGCGAGAAAGGCGTCGGCCTGCCGACGACTGAAGAACACCAGCCGCACTTCAGCGATCGTGTCGTCCGTCGAGAGAAACTCGCCGAGCGCACGCGACACCACCCGCGCCGCCTCGTCCGGCGGATAGCCGAACACTCCGGTGGAAATCGCTGGGAAGGCCAGCGTCTTCAGGCCCTGCTCGCGCGCGAGCGCAAGTGCGTTGCAGTAGCAACTGGCCAGCAGTCGCGGCTCGTCGCCATCGTGCTGGCCGAAGACCGGACCAACCGTGTGGATGACGTGACGCGCCGGCAGGTCGCCTGCAGTGGTGACGACCACCTCTCCGGTGGGCAGACCCTGGGGGTAACGCGTGCGACGAATCTCTCGACAGGCCTCGAGGATGGCCGGCCCCCCGGCGCGGTGGATGGCGCCATCGACGCCGCCCCCGCCGAGCAGGCTGGAATTGGCGGCGTTGACAATGGCATCGACCGCCTGTGCGGTGAGATCGCCGACCCGAATCGAGATCCGCCCACCGGCCGCGGTGGCAATCACTTCGGACGCGCTCATGCCTGCCCTCCTGTGTTCGACCGCCACCCGCACTGCCGCATGCGGGCGGCGCATCGTTGGATTCAGTATAGGAAGGAAAGGCCTCAACGAAGGCTGTCGCGTCGTCTCCGGATCAGCGGCAGCGCGCTGCAATCCAGCGATCGATCGAGATGGCTCCGGGCCCCTGCGCGACCAGGTAAAGCAGCACCGCAGCCCAGACGCCATGGGTCGGATAGGCGCCGGGGTAGACGAAGAGCTGGATCACCGCCGTCATGCCGAGCAGCGCCAGCGCGGAGAATCGGGTCGCCAGACCGAGCAGCAGCAACAGCGGGAACAGGTGCTCGGCGAACGCCGCCATGGGCGCCGCGATCTCGGGCGGAAGCAGAGGCAGACGGTACTCGTCGGCAAACAGGGCAACGGCCGAATCCGCCAGGCGCGGGATGCCGACGCTGAAAGTGCCGTCGATCAGGTCGATCGCCAGGCCCTCTACCTTGGTCTGGCCAGACTTCCAGAAAACGGCGGCAATCGAAAAGCGCGCCAGCAAGGCGATGAAGTCGTGCGGCACGCGGGCACACAGCGCGATGGCGCGGCGGATCGCGCCGGTGAGCGTGTTCGTGCATTGAGCCGGCCGTGGCCGGGCGTCCACAAGTGGCGTATTCATGGTCAGTTCCTGGCTGATGAGCGCAGCGCACCCAGCGCACCGTGGCGGATCAGCAGCGCGAGGTTCTCCGCAAGGTCGAAGGACGGGTCGGCAGACGCGGCGGCGGCGGCCTCGCCCAGCGTGGTTTCCGCAGCAAGCGCAGCGGCGAAGATGCCGCCCCCCGGCGGGAGTCGCAGCACGAGCACCTCGAGCATCGGACGCAACACCAGTGCCGACTCCGCGGCGTAGGGATCGACCTCGGCAAGCGCGCCCACCCCGTGATGGGCGCCCCACAGCGACACCACCGCATGGGCGGACTGCAGCACCGCCGCCGCGGGGTGCAGCGCCAGGCGCAGGCCGGGCAACGCGGCCGGATCGGCCAGCAGGGGCGCAATGTCGTCAGCCGCCAGGACCGGCGCATCCGCAGCATGCAGGGAGGCCAGGCGCAGCCATTCGAGCCGCGCCATGTCGGCCAGGTAGGGAACCTGCCGCGCGGGCTCGAACTGCGCGACGAAGGCGGGAAAGTCGTGCCCGTACTCATGCAGCAGCGGCGAACGGGGTGGATGGGCGCGCAGGAAGACGCGCGCCATCGCGCAGAAGAAATCCTCTCCCACCAGTTGCTGCGTGACCGGAAAGCTGTCGGCCAGCACGCCCGTCAGCGCCGTGGTGACATTGTTGCGATAGACGGCAAAGCGCCGCATCGGGTCGACGCCGTTCCAGGCAGTCAAGCCGGCCGGCACGGCGACGTCAGGGTCGAGCAGCGCCGCGGCGAATGCGGCATGGGCGGTCATGCGCACACCTCCGCCGTGCTCGCAGCCATCCTGCACAGCAGTGCCTCTGCGCGACCAGCCTCGGCCGCCAGGGTGGCGAAATCGGGGACGTCGTGGTCGCGCTCGATCAGTGTCGCCACCGGACCAATCCGCTGCAGGACCTCTTCGTAGAGGGTCCACACCGCATCGGCCACCGGCGAGCCGTGGCTGTCGATGAGCAGGGGCTCCCCTGCGGCGTCGCGATCGACCGCGAAACCGGCAAGATGAATCTCGCCCACCGCCTCGAGCGGCAGCGCGGCCAGGAATGCTGCGGCGTCGCAGCCGTGATTGACGGCCGACACGTAGGCGTTGTTCACATCCAGCAGGAGGCCGCAGCCGGTCCGGCGCACGACTTCGGTGATGAAGTCGGCTTCGCTCATCGTCGAGTCGGCGAACTCGACGTAGGTTGCGGGATTTTCGAGCAGCATGCGGCGGCCGAGCGCCATCTGCACTTCGTCGATGTGCTCGCACACGCGCCGCAGGGAGCGTCCGTCATAGGCCAGCGGCAACAGATCGGCCAGATAGGCGCCTGCATGCGTCGACCACGCCAGATGCTCGGAAAAGGCTTCGGGTTCGTAACGTGCGAGCAGGATGCGCAGACGTGCCAGATGCGCGGCATCGAGTGGCTCCTGGCCGCCGATGGACAGGCCAACGCCGTGCACCGACAGCGGATGGCACTCACGGATGCGCGTCAGCCAATGGTGCATCGGACCGCCTGCACCCATGTAGTTTTCGGCGTGGACCTCGAAGAAGCCGAGTTCGCCGGGCGAGTCGAGAATGTCCTGAAAATGCTGCGGCTTGAGGCCGACACCCGCCCGCGCCGGGAGATGCCCCCGGGCGGCGGGACCGAGCGCACCACCACGACAAGCCGACTCCGACCGGAGACTGGAGGACGAAGTTTCGATAGGCAGGGTCATTGCGGGCGCTCGCGGAGAATCGGTTTATGGCCGGGGGGCGTTCAGGCCTTCTTTTCCTTGAAGGCCTGCAGCTGCCCCATGCCGGTCGGCGACGTGGGCGAGGCGGTCTTCTCGCAGGTGCCCTTGGGCACGTACTTCCAGGCGTTGCCCTGGTGGTCCATCTTCGCGGTACCGGCGCAGGTGGTGCCCGGGCCGGCGGCGCAATCGTTCTTGCCCTTCATCGCAACGCCAAAGCATTTCTCCTTGTCCATGTCCTGAGCTGCGGCTGGTGCGGAGGCTGTCGTCAGGGCGACACCAAGGGCGAGGGCGAGTGCGGCAGCGCTCGCGCCGAAGGTGGTGGCGTGGTTGGCGGTGGTTTTCATGGTCTTCTCCAGGGTGGTTGGTGGGACATCCCACAGCGCTTGGTCGCAAACCAGCGCCATTTCTTACGCGACCCGCAAAAAATTTCTTGCCCCTTGCCACCGGATGACTGCCGCGCCCATGATTCGTCGCGAAATGGGTCTTTCACAGGAGTTGTCGATGAGACTGGGCGACGCAGAGGATGGGACGCGCGCTGCGTCGCCGCTCGGCAGCAGCGCGCAGATCACGGCGCTGCGGCGCGACATGCTGCGCTTCGCCCAGTTGCAGTTGCGCGACCGGGGGCTCGCCGAGGATGCCGTGCAGGAGGCAATCGCCTCCGCGCTGGCGAACGCCGAGCGCTTCGCCGGGCAGGCCGCCTTCAAGACCTGGGTGTTCGGCATCCTGCGCAACAAGATCGTCGATCTGCTGCGTCAGGGTACGCGCACAGTGCCCCTTTCATCCTTGATGGGTGACCAAGACGAAGAGGCGGGCGACACCGCGCTCGACGCGCTGTTCAAAGCTTCGGGCCACTGGAATCCGCAGACGCGGCCGAAAACCTGGCGCGATCCGGATGACGCCCTGTCGAACAAGCAGTTCTGGGCGGTATTCGAGGCCTGTCTGGATCATCTGCCCGCCAAGGTGGCGCGCGTCTTCATGATGCGAGAGATGCTGGATTTCGAGACGGCCGAGATCTGCGCCCAGTTGGGCATCACCACGAGCAACTGCCATGTGATCCTGCACCGCGCCCGTCTGGGGCTGCGCGCCTGCCTCGAGGGCCACTGGTTCGCGCCAGGAGAACACCCGACATGCTGACCTGCAAGGAAGCCTCCCGCCTCGTCTCGGAATCGCTCGATCGCTCGCTGGACCTGCGCGAGCGCCTGTCACTGAAGGTGCACCTGATGATGTGCACCGGCTGCACGCAGTTCAATCGCCAGATGACACACCTGCGCAAGCTGACCAAACAGTACGCGGCCGGCGCCTTCACCGAAGCCGCCGACGAAGCAAAGCCGCCGCCAGCGCCCTGATCGCAGGGCGCCGCCGCGCGGGCGCTCAGGATGCCGGCCCCGTCTGCGCGTCGCTCGCGTTCGCCTTCAGGGTGCCCAGATCGATGAGGCGCAGCGTCAGCTCATTGGTGGCTTCGAGTACCACCGGCGGGGCAAAGCCCGCCTCCAGCGCTTCCTTCCAGCGCATGGCGCACAGGCACCAGCGATCGCCGGGTTTGAGGCCGGCGAAGCGGTACTCGGGCCGCGGCGTCGACAGGTCGTTGCCGACCTGCCTGGAGAACGCGAGAAACTCGGCGGTCACCCGCACGCACACGAGATGCCTGCCTACATCGTCGGGGCCGCTCTCGCAGCAACCGGTACGGTAAAAGCCCGTGAGTGGCGCGTAACTGCAGGCGAGCAATTGGCCGCCGAGCACGTTACGCGCCTCGTTGATCATTGTTGCCATCTGCCACCCCCCATCTGCCACCCTCTTTGCGCTTTCCGTCAATCCCGGGCCGCCCTGCCGCTCATGAAGCGAGCCAACGCCTGCAAGGCAGGCTGTGCCTCGGCGCGAACTTGCGCAAGCGCCTGCCGGGCCGCGTCAAGATCGCGCGCGTTCGCAGCCTGCTCCATGCGCGCCGCCGCGGCTGAAAGACGAACCGCCGACAGATTGGCGGAACTGCCCTTCATTGAATGCGCGCAGTGCGCAATTCGCTCGAAGTCGCCTTCCGCGAGGGCGCTCGCAAGTTCGTCAGTCTGCGAAGGCAGCAGTTCGCGGAACGCGTCGGCGATCCCTTCAAGGTCTTCGCCAAGGATATCCCATAGCCGGCCAAGTGCCGCGTGGTCGAGCGCCCCGTCGACATCGCCTCCCGAACTGGCACCGCCCATCCCCACCCCCGGCTCGGGCGGCGGTCTCTCCCGCCCCACGATATCGTTCATGTCGATTTCCCCTTATTGCACACCCTGCCTTTCCGCTGGTCGTCCCCGTCGCCTGCCGCCCTGCTCCGCCCTCGTCGCGGCGGCGGCGACCTCGGCGAGTCACGAGGCGCTTGCAGTGCTGAATTTCCGATCTACCTCGTGCAAGCTCGCCGCGTCAAGTCGCACGACCAAGCACCGCCCGCAGCATGACGCTCCGCGCCCCGATGGTTGCGCAATATCTCACGCCACGCAAGTCATTTTAATGCACTTTTGATTTTTTGATTGTTTTTGTATTTTTTCTTGAATACAAGAATTCTTCACTCCGCCATGCGGGAACTCCTCGAACGGTGGATGAATGGCCTCGCCACCATCGCCCCCAAGGGTGCCGGACGCTCCGCGCACTGTTATGACGGGCCGCTCGAGCGCCGCCTGTCGGCTCCGGAACACGCCATCTGCGTAATATGACCCAACGGCAGCAAATACGTCATTTGCGCCAAGCCTGCTATTTTGGTTAAATAAAGCAACACTTTTGGGCATGCTGCAATGACGACCAGTTCCTCGGGCAATAGCGAATTCATCAGCACCGCCAAGGCGGCGCGACAGCTCGGGCTCTCGCTCGGCGCCGTGCAGCAGATGGTCGAAAACGGCACCCTCGCTGGCTGGAAGACCGCCGGCGGACATCGCCGTATCAGGCAGGATTCGGTCGATGCCCTGCTGTCCAGCGCCAAGGCACCACGCGCCCTGACCCCGCGCCACGGGGGTCGGACCGATGAGGAGGCCCTGCGTGTCCTGGTGGTGGAAGACGACCCGCTCCTGCAGGGTCTGTACGCGGACACCTTCGCCGAATGGTCGCTGCCCCTGCGGATCAGCGTTTTCCAGCACGCGCTCGATGCCTTGCTGGAAGTGGGCAGGGCGCCGCCCGACCTGCTGATTGCGGATCTGCGCATGGCCGGTCTCGACGGCTTCGAGATGATTCGCCGCCTGCGCGAGAACCCGCTTGCCGCCGACGTCGCCATCGTCGTCGTGACCTCGCTGTCGGCCGATGAAGTCGCCGAGTCGGGTGGCCTGCCCGACGACGTCACGATGTACCGCAAACCGATCCCGTTCCACGAACTGCATGGCTACATGCAGGCGCTGATCTCGCAGCGCGTGCGCCAGAGCGCTTCGAAGTCCGCACGCAAGGCCTGACCGCGAGCAGGAACACAAGACAATCCAGTCACGCGGGGGACGCCCCGCGCCAGACGCGGATCAAAGGGGAAGGCATGCGGGTACCCGGCTGGATCGAGCGCTTGTCATTGCGCTACAAGCTGATCGGAATCTTCGTCGCGATCAAGGTCGTTCCGCTCATGCTCCTGGCCGTGCTTGCATGGAATGCCACGCGCGACCTCGGAAAGTCGATGACCTACGGCGTCGTGTCGATGTCCGATGCCATGCGCACCGCCCAGCACAGGATGGGCGAGACGGCAATCAACGATGCCATCGAGGCGCTCGACGACCGCGCGCGTGAGGCCATCGAGGCCTTGACCACCAGCACCGCGCGCCGCATTGCCAACTTCCTCCACGATCGCGATCGCGACATTCTCTATGCGAGCACCCTGAACCCGGACGAGGAGAATTATCGGCGCTACCTGACGGCCTACATGCGTGAGGTCGCGGACCACGCCGAATATCGCCCCACCGCGGACGGGCGAGCCTGGGAGTCCGCGGCAGTTGCAGCAGAGGCCGCTGACCTGGTTCGGCCCCCGGCAAGGGACAACGCCGCCGGGTTCCACTATCGCGCGCCCGAGACCGAGGGAGAGGAACGGCGCATTCCGCTGTTTCTCGAGATGACTTTCGTGGACACGACCGGGCGCGAGCGTATCAAGGCCTTGTCGCCCACCGCTCGCGGCCTGATGAACCCCGACCTCAAGGACGTCAGCCGGCGTGAAAACACCTTTGTGAAGGCCGAAACCTACTGGCCCGCCCTGAAAGCGCTCAAGGCTGGCGATATCTACGTCTCCGAGGTCATCGGCGCACAGGTCAGGACCGCGTGGATCGGCCCCTACACGCCCGCGGCCGCAGCCGAGAAAGGTGTTCCGTTCGAACCCGAGAAGTCCGGTTATGCGGGACTCGAAAACCCGGTCGGCAAGCGCTTCCGCGGCATCGTCCGGTGGGCCACGCCGGTAGTCCGCTACGGGCGCATCACCGGTTACGTCACATTGGCGCTAGATCACGCCCATTTGATGAACTTCACCGACACGGTGCGCCCAACCGACAAGCGCTACGCGGCGATCGCAGACCCGGCATCGGGCAACTATGCATTCATGTGGGATCACAAGAGCCGCAACATCTCCCATGCCCGCGACTACTTCATTGCCGGCTACGACCCCAATACCGGCGAGCCCAGCCCCCCATGGCTGGATACCGAGCTTTACGAGCGCTGGAAGTCGAGCGGTGCGTCCTGGGCCGACTTTGCCAAGGATCTGCCCGTATTCTCCGACCAACGGCTGACGCGCAAGCCACACCCCGAATCGACCGCGTCGGGCGCCGTCAGCCTCGACTGCCGCTATCTCAATTTTTCGCCGCAATGCATCGGCTGGCACAACCTGACCGAATTCGGCGGTTCCGGTTCGTTCCGCCTCTATTTCTCCGGCCTGTGGAAGCTGACCACCGCCGCCACGATTCCCTATTACACCGGCCAGTATGCGCAGTCGCCGCGCGGCTTCGGCTTTGTGACCATCGGAGCCAACGTCGAAGACTTTCACCGCGCAGCCACCGACTCCAGCCAGCGCATCGGCGCGATGACAGCCGAGTCGGACGCGGCGATGAAGGGCCAGCTCGAAGCGCTGATCGCAGACATCCGCGCGAGCCTTCGCGGCACGGCCGCAGCGCTGGCGAGCTCGACGCTGCTGATGATCGTGGCGGTGATCATGATCGCGATCTGGATGGCGAACCTTCTGTCACGACGCATCACCGACGTCGTCGAGGGCATACGACGCTTTCAGAGCGGGGACATGGGCTTTCGCCTCGAGGTTCGCGGGCAGGACGAGATGGCGGAGATGAACCGCTCCTTCAACCAGATGGCCGACGCCGTCCAGGCATCCATCCAGCGGCTGGACGTTGCGCGTCGCGAAGCCGAACAGGCGAACCGCATGAAGAGCGAGTTCCTCGCAAGCATGTCGCACGAGCTGCGGACGCCGCTGAACGGCATCATCGGCTTTGCCGAGATGCTGGCCCTGGACCTCGAGGACGAGGAGCAGCGTGCTTCTGCAGTGACGATCCGCGAAAGTGGTCAGCACCTTTTGCTGCTTCTCAACGAATTGCTCGACCTGGCGAAGATCGAGGCCGGCCACATGCAGATGCACATGCAGGGGGTCGACCTCAAGGCGCTCGTGCGCGCGCTGATCGCCTTGCACAAGGTCACGACCGACGCAAAGGGCCTGCAGCTGCATGCCGAACTGCCCGACGGCCCCCTGGAAGCCTATGCGGACCCATTGCGCGTCCGCCAGGTGCTGGACAACCTGCTCACAAACGCAATCAAATTCACCAACCAGGGCCAGATCGTCATCAGCGCCGCCCAGGCCGGCGACATGGTGCTATTGACCATCACCGACACCGGAATCGGGATCGCTGAACAGGATCTGCCCTACATCTTCGACCACTTCTATCAGGCAGAGAATTTCCTCACGCGAACCCAGCGAGGCACCGGGCTCGGATTGTCGGTCGCAAGGAAATTCGCCATGCTCATGGGCGGTCAGATTACGGTAAGCTCAGTTGCAGGCCGCGGCTCGAGTTTCACCGTGGAGCTGCCGGGCATCGCTGCTGCGCGGATCAAAGACCAATCTTCATGAACGCACTTGCTTTCGTCACCGACGACAACGCCGTCAATCGCAAGCTCGCAAGGGCTTTCCTGCAGCGCCTCGGGTGGTCAATCGAGGAGTTCAGCGACGCCGCGTCTATGCTTGCCCGCCTCGAATCCGCGCAGCCGTCGATCATCCTGCTCGACATCTCCATGCCCGGCATGAGCGGCACCGAAGCCTGCGAGCAGATCCGCCGCAACCCGGCGTTGAACGCGGTACGCATCATCGCGTACACCGCACACGCGATGACGCAGGATAGGGAGCAATTCCTCGCATCGGGTTTTGACGACGTGCTCATCAAACCTGTCAGTCTAGCCGCCATGTCCCAGACCATGGGCATGCCAGGCGCAAGCGGCAGCCGTTCCGCCTGAAATCCGTCATCCCTAACGCGCGTGCGCCACTCGACCTATCAGCATTTCGATCCGGACGCTCTGCTCGCCGATCTGTTGGGGAGTCGCGCGGCCATGAAGGGCGTGCTGCAGCGCGTCGCCAGCTGGCGCAGCACGATCGAGGCGGAACTCCTTACCGCGACCTCGACCGGCGACCTGCAGCAACTCGCCCGCGTGCTGCATACAATGCGCGGCGCTCTCGCCCAGCTTCATGCCGACTCTATCGTGGAAATGATCGTCCCATTGGAGAAGGCGTGCAAGGCCCGCGCAGCGGGCGACGCTTCGGCCCCTACGCTCACGGTCGAAGCGATCACCCCGCTCCTCTCCCGGCTCAAGGCCCTGACTGCCGAAGTAACGCATTACGTGGCGAGCCATTGAGGCCTGCCCCATGAAATTTCATTCGAAAACCTTCCACAAGGCAAAGCGCCACGCTATACTTCAGGGCTTCCGTGGAGAGGTGGATGAGCGGTTTAAGTCGCACGCCTGGAAAGCGTGTTTGGGATAATATCCCAACGCGGGTTCGAATCCCGCCCTCTCCGCCAGAACATCAGAAAAGCCCTGCAAATCCTAGACTTGCAGGGCTTTTTGTTTATATCGGTGCCGCATCCATCACGCGCGGCGACGGTGCCCGAGGGAAGCTGCTGTCGCGCCGGCGGCCGACTCGCGCGTACCGGATTGAACTGCGTCCCTGCACCTCCCGCTCGCTGTTGCGTTCCAAGCAATTGTGATTTGTCGGGCACCTCCTTTTTCGCAACTCCGAGAAGAATTAAAGTTCGCTCATCGCATCGTTCCGCCCCTGTCGGACACCAGCCTGAGGACATTCATCCATGAGCACACACTACACCGCCACGGCCAAAGCCCTGCACTGGGGCATCGCCATCCTGATCCTCGGCTTGCTGGGCCTGGGTTTCTACATGCAGGATCTGCCGCTGTCGCCGGCCAAACTCCAGCTCTACTCGTTTCACAAGTGGGCAGGCGTAACCGTGTTCATGGCCGTTGTCGTCCGCCTGGCCTGGCGTGTCACGCATCGCCCGCCCGCGCTGCCGACCCATATGGCGCCACTGGAACGCCTGGCGGCGCACGCGGGCCATCATCTGCTGTACCTGTTGATGTTCGCGATCCCGCTTTCAGGCTGGTTGATGAGTTCCGCCAAGGGTTTCCAGACGGTGTGGTTCGGCGTGCTGCCGATCCCCGACCTGCTCGACAAGGACAAGGAACTCGGCGACCTCCTGCAGACGGTACACATGAGCCTCAACTTCCTGCTGATCGCGGTGCTCCTCGCTCACGTCGGTGCGGCCCTCAAGCATCACTTCATCGACAGGGACGACGTGCTGACGCGGATGCTGCCGCGTCGCGCTAGCTGATCGAAGCCCGCAAGGACGATAATGGCGCGCGTGCCGGCGACCTCCGGCCGCGGCCGGGTTTCGGATCGGAACGTTGCGGTGCCGCTGCCTGCAGGTGCATGGTCTGACCGCCTCAGCGGCTCGAGCGTGGTTTTCGGGCGGAGGCCCCGGCTTCCGCGAACTGAAACAGGAATCCTGGCGACATGCGAAACGAAGCAATCTGGCGAATGCGCGTCGAGAATCTCAAGCGCTACGCGCATGACAATCGATGGGGACGTGAACTGGTGCGCCAGTGGGCAGCCGAAGGTCTGATGGACGAAGACCCCGAGATCCAGGCGTTGCTCGATCTGTGGCCCGAGCGTTATCAGGATCTCGATGGCAAGGAATGGCCCGCGGCACTCCAGGTGCAATCCGCGCGATGACCTGGTTCGTGATCACGCGGCCGACGCCCCCGCCCCTCCGCCGCCTGGCGGGCCTGCCCTGCGATCCGTGCGCGAGAGCGCGTCGTGACTCCTGAGTTGCCGTCCGCCCCGACCGATGCCTTCCCCCGCCTGGTGGGGGACATCGGCGGCACGAATGCGCGCTTTGGGCTGATAACACGGCCCGACGGCAGGCTGCACTCGATCCGCAGCCTGCCCTGCGCCGCGTTCCGCAGTGTGGCCGAGCTGATCGAGCACTACCTGAAAGAATGTGGCCCTTCCCGCCCGCGCCACGGCGCGCTCGGCATCGCTGCTCCGCTCGATGGCGATTTGGTGCGCATGACGAACCGCGAGTGGGCGTTCTCGATCGGCGAACTTCGCGACCAGCTCCGGCTCGCGCGGCTCGAGGTCATCAACGATTTCACCGCCCTGGCGATGGCGATTCCTGCCCTGCACGACGGCGACCTGCGCAAGGTCGGAGGTGGCGCGCGGGTCGCAGGCCTGACGATCGGCCTTCTCGGGCCGGGCACCGGTCTCGGCGTCTCCGGTCTGGTGCGGTGTGGAGGCGACGATGTGGCGATCGAGGGCGAAGGCGGGCACGTCACACTGGCTGCGAGCAATGCGCACGAAGCCGCACTGCTCTCACGGCTCGCCGCTCGCTACGAACATGTGTCGGCCGAACGCGTCCTGTCGGGGGCGGGCCTGGTCGCCCTCTACGAGGCCGAGGCGGCTGTGAGTGGCGAACCGCCCGCCGGGCTCGACGCAGCCACCATCAGCGAGCGTGGCATCGCCGGCAGTTGCGCCCTGTGCGCGAGCACGCTCGAAACCTTTTGTGCCTTCCTCGGTACCGTCGCCTCGAACCTTGCGCTGACGCTCGGCGCGCGCGGCGGCATTTACATCGGCGGTGGCATCGTCCCGAAGCTTGGCGACTACTTCCTGCGTTCGGGCTTTCGCGCCCGGTTCGAACAGAAGGGGCGATACGGCGCGTATCTGGCCGCCATTCCCACCTACGTCATCCACGCCCCCCACGCAGGCCTCACCGGCGCGGCGCGCCTGCTGCAGCGCAGGCTCGACCGCCCGGGCCCCCGCCAGTAGGTCAGCCCCTCTCTTGCGCGTTCGCGGCGGCACGCACCGCTGCAATCAAGCCGCGCGTCGAGCCATCGTGCTCTCCGGCCGTTCCCCCCGCGAGTTCAGCGTCGATGCGGCTGGCGATCTGCTTGCCGAGCTCCACGCCCCACTGATCGAAGGCGTTCACGCCCCAGATCACGCTCTGCACGAACACCTTGTGCTCATAGAGCGCGACCAGCGCACCCAGCGAGCGCGGCGACAGATCGGGCAAAAGCAGCGTGTTGCTCGGCCGGTTACCGGGGAACACCCGATGCGGAATCGCCGCCTCCAGCGCCTCGCCGGAAAAACCGGCGGATGCGAGTTCAGCGCGCACTTCCTCGGCTGTCTTGCCCACCATCAACGCCTTGCTCTGCGCAATGCAGTTTGCAAGCAACAGGCGATGGTGCCCGGCGAGGCCGTGGCTGGTGGTAAGCGAGGCGATGAAATCGACCGGAACCAGGTCGGTCCCCTGGTGGAGGAGCTGAAAGAAAGCATGCTGGCCATTGGTGCCGGGCTCGCCCCAGATCACCGGACAGGTCGGCGTTTCCACCGGCCGTCCGTCGCAGGTGACCGACTTGCCGGTGCTTTCCATCTCGAGCTGCTGCAGATAGGCCGGCAAGCGCGCCAGCGCCTGCGCATAGGGTGCGATCGACAGGCTCGTCGCGCCGAAAAATCCCCGGTACCACACGCCCAGCAGCGCGAGGATGACGGGCAGGTTTTCCTCCAGCGGAGCCTCGACGAAGTGGCGGTCCATCGCATGGGCGCCATCGAGCAGTTCGCCGAAGGCCTCGCGCCCCACCTGCAGCGCGACCGGCAGGCCCACCGCCGACCACATCGAATAGCGTCCGCCGACCCAGTCCCAGAAGCCGAACATGTTGGCGAGGTCGATGCCGAAGCGGGCTACGCGCTCCGCATTGGTCGACACCGCGACGAAGTGCTTCGCGACGTCGGCCTCGCCCGCCCCGCCTGCGAGAAACCAGCGCCGCGCACTGGTGGCGTTGGTCATCGTCTCGATGGTCGTGAAGGTCTTGGAGGCAACGACGAACAGCGTCGTGGCCGGATCGACCTTCTCCAGCACACCGGCAAGATGATCGCCGTCGATGTTGGACACGAAATGGAGGCGCAGGCGCGCATGCGCACGGGCTGAGAGCGCCTGGCAGGCCATGGCGGGCCCGAGGTCCGAACCGCCGATGCCGATATTGACGACGTCGGTGATGAGCTCGCCGGTGTATCCGCGCCAGCGGCCGTCGCGCACCCTCTCGGCGAAATCGCCCATGCGCTGCAACACGTCGCGCACCTCGGGCATCACGTCCCGGCCATCGACCTCGACCGGCTCGCCGCCGCGGTTGCGCAGGGCAATGTGCAAGACCGCGCGGCCTTCGGTGTTATTGATGCGTTGCCCGCTGAACATCGCCCCTCTCGCCGGCTCGACGCCGCGCGAGCGCGCGAGCTCAATCAGGAGCGCCAGCGTGCGGGCGTCGATGCGATTCTTCGAGTAATCCAGCAGCAGCCCCGCGCCGCTCGCGGAGAAGCGCTCGAAGCGTGCCGGATCCGCAGCGAAAAGATCGCGCATCGAGACCGAAGCGATCTCGTCGCGATGCGATGCAAGCGCGCGCCATGCCGCGCTCTGGGTCAATGAACTCGATTCGTGCATTTCATTCCTCGATACGGCAAATGCGTACATCCGCCCGATCGAGAGAATACCGTCAAAGCACGCAGGATCCATGGGAACCCACTGAAAACGGGTGTTTCAGCCCACTTCGCACGTTGCTCCGCCACATCCGGGCGCAACGGGAATCGGCTCATGAATGCGTCGCAGAATGCGCATCGCCCTCGCTGCCGACCGAGTCGGCGCGAGGGCGATGGCGAGGCGATTGAGGGCCTGGCGGCGGATCCGCGTCGATCAGCCGAATCGGCCGGTGATGTAGTCCTCGGTGGCCTGCTTCTTGGGCTTCATGAACAGATCGTCGGTGACACCGTACTCGACGAGTTCGCCAATGTACATGTAGGCCGTGTAGTCCGACACGCGGGCGGCCTGCTGCATGTTGTGCGTCACGATCAGGATGGTCACCCGCTCACGCAGCTCGGTGATCAACTCCTCGATGTTGCTGGTGGCGATCGGATCGAGCGCCGAGGTGGGCTCGTCGAACAACAGCAGTTCGGGATCGGTTGCCAGACAGCGGGCGATGCACAGACGCTGCTGCTGACCGCCCGACAGGGCCGTTGCAGGCTTGTCGAGACGGTCCTTGACCTCGTTCCACAGCGACGCGCCGCGCAGGGCGCTCTCGACGCGGTCGTCGAGCACGCTGGCGCTCTTCTCGCCGCGGACCTTCAGGCCGTAGGCCACATTCTCGTAGATCGACTTCGGGAACGGGTTCGGCTTCTGGAACACCATGCCGATGCGCATGCGCACCTCGATCGGATCGACCTTTGGATCGACGATGTTGGTGTTGTCGGGGTGAAAGACGATTTCGCCTTCGTACCGGTTGCCCGGATAAAGGTCGTGCATGCGGTTGAACGAGCGCAGCAGCGTCGACTTGCCGCAACCGGACGGGCCGATCAGCGCGGTGACCTTCTTCTCGACCACCGGCAGGTTGACGTTCTTGAGTGCGTGGAAAGCGCCGTAATGAAAGTTGAAATTCCGCGTCTCCGCCTTCAGCGGCGGGGTCTTTTCGTTCTGGGCCATGAGAGCTTCTCGAATTCGTTGAACGGAATGGGGTGCGGACTTACCAGGAGATGCTCTTGCGCAGGCGATAACGCAACCAGATCGCAAGGCCATTCATCATCAACGTCATGAAGACGAGGATGAAGCCGGCCGCGGCAGCGTTCTGCTGGAAAGCCTCTTCCGGACGGGAGGTCCAGTTGAACATCTGGATCGGCATCACGGTAAAGCCGGACGTCAGCCACTGAAAATTGATGAAAGGCGCGGTGTCCGAGATCGGCGACGCCGGCAGGAAGGCGATGAAGGTCAGCGCGCCGATGGTGATGATCGGGGCCGTTTCGCCGATCGCGCGCGACAGGCCGATGATCACGCCGGTCATGATGCCGGGCGTCGAATACGGCACCAGGTGATCCCTGACCACCTGCCATTGCGTGGCACCGCAGCCGTAGGCGCCCTCGCGCACGTGCACCGGAATCGCGCGCAGTGATTCGCGGGTGGCGACGATGATCACCGGCAGGATCAGCAGGCCCAGCGTCAGCCCCGCGGTCAGGATGCTCTGACCAAAGCCGAAGGCGTATACGAAGACGCCCAGGGCGAGCAGGCCATAGACGATGGACGGAACACCGGCGAGGTTGGTGACGTTGATCTCAATGATGTCGGTGACCAGGTTCTTGGGCGCGTACTCTTCGAGATAGACACCCGCCGCAACGCCAAGCGGCACCGCGGACACCGCGGTGACCAGCATCACCAGCAGCGAGCCGACCCAGGCCGACAGGATGCCGGCATTGGCCGCGCGGCGTGACGGGAAGCTCATGAAGAAGTCCGGGTTCAGCCGTTCCCAGCCGTTCAGGACCATCTGTCCGAACAGGGTGACGAAGGCGAGCACGCCCAGCAGCAGCGCGACGAAGCCGGCGGCGGCAAAGAAGAGGTCCCAGCGCCGATTCGAGCGGATGATGCCGCGCACGGCGGCGATGTCTTGATGGTTCATGTGAGGTCCGTGTATCAGTAGGCTTCGCGATAACGACGGCGAATCAGATGGCCGACGACGTTGAAGAACAGCGTCAGCACCATCAGGCTCAGACCCGCGGCAAAGATGGACTGATAGCCGATCGAGCCGTGCGGCAGGTCACCCATCGCCACCTGCACGATGTAGGCCGAAATCGTCTGCGCCGGCTCGGCCGGATTCATCGTGAAGTTCGGCTGCATGCCCGCAGCCACTGCGACGATCATCGTTTCGCCAACCGCGCGCGAGATCCCCAGAATGTAGGCCGACAGCACGCCGGAGATCGCCGCCGGCAGGACGACGCGAACCGCCGTCTGGAAGCGGGTGCTGCCCATCGCGTAGGCGCCCTCGCGCAGGCTCATCGGCACCGCGCGCATCGCATCCTCGGACAGTGAGCTGATGTAGGGGACGATGGCGATGCCCATCACCAGACCTGCCGCGAGCATCGAGAAACCCGGCAGGGACGGGAAGAAGTACTGCAGCACGGGCGAGACCACCGTCAGGGCGAAGTAGCCATAGACGATGGTCGGCACGCCGCCGAGCAGTTCGAGGAAGGGTTTGACCACCTCGCGCACGCGCGGCGAGGCGAATTCCGAGATGAAGATCGCGATGACCGTCCCGAGGGGCACGGCGACCGCGAGCGCAACAAGCGAAGTCGTGACCGTCCCCAGCAACAACGGCAGGATGCCGTAGCGCGGCTCGGAAAAGAGCGGCGTCCACATTGTGTCGGTGAGGAAGTCCCACAGCGGAACGTGCTCGAAGAAGTGGTACGACTCGACCAGCAGGATCCAGATGATCCCGAGCGTCGTCAGCACCGATACCGAAGCAGCGAGGAACAAGACCAGCTCGATCGCGCGCTCGCGCACGTTGCGCGAGAGTTTTCTTGAAAGACGGTCGCTGACGGCGGTAGCTGGGGTGGAAGACATACCCATCCTCAATACATGGGATCCGCTCACGGCTCCCTCCAGAGATAATTGCAAACCCGGGCGGCAGCTGCCGCCCGGGCGTCCGACAACGAGGTGAATTACAGCTTGGCTTCGCGCGCGATCAGCGCTTCGATCGTGACGCCGACCTCAGCTTCGCCACCGAACACCGTGCCGAGCTTCTTCTTGTTCAGATGGTCGGTGTTGGCCTGGTAGGCCTTGGCCGGCAGCGGAACGTACTTGACTTCCGAGGCGAGCGTCGAGGCGTTGGTCATGTAGAAATCGACGAACTGGCGCACTTCCGGGCGCTCCAGCGACTTCGAGCTGACGTAGATGAAGATCGGACGGGCCAGCGGGTTGTACGAACCGTCGATCACCGACTTCTCCGACGGCAGCACCGCGGCGCCCTTGGAGTTGACGATGGCGACCGCCTTCAGCTTGCTCTGGTTCTCGGCGTAGTAGGCATAACCGAAGTAGCCGATCGCATTGATGTCGCGCGACACGCCCTGCACCAGCACGTTGTCGTCCTCGGAGGCGGTGTAGTCGCCGCGCGAGGCTTTGGACTTACCGTTGATCGCTTCGGTGAAGTAGTCGAAGGTGCCCGAGTCCGAACCAGCGCCGAACAGCTTCAGCGGCGCATCACCGAACGACGGATCGACCTGGTTCCAGTTGGTGACCTTGCCCTGCGCATCCGGCTCCCACATCTTCTTGAGCTGCGCGACGCTCAGCTGGGTGATCTTGCTCTTCGGATTGACGACGACGGTCAGCGCATCGAAGGCCACCGGCAGTTCGTAGTAGGTGATGCCGGCCTTGGCGCAATCCTCCATTTCCTTCTTCAGGATGGGGCGCGACGCGTTGGCGACATCGATCTCGCCACGGCAGAATTTCTTGAAGCCGCCCCCCGTGCCGGAGATGCCGACCGTCACCTTGACCGAACCTTTGGTGGACTTCTGGAAGTCTTCAGCGACCGCCTCGGTCACCGGATAGACGGTGCTGGAGCCGTCGACTTTGACAAACGATTCAGCGTGGGCGGCGGAAGCCGCGATGGCCAGAAGGGCAGAAGCAAGAACGGTTCGTTTCATCGAATTCTCCGAAAATACGTGAAAGGCTCCGGCGCGCCGATCGGCGCCGAAACAGCCAACCCCTATCGTAAATTTCTTATGTTACAGAAAAGTTAACCGTCACAAATCACGTCTTCGGACCCGGGACAAGGCGCGCCTCCACCCCATGGCCGCTGGCGCGCCCGCCACGGCACCGATTCGACCTGGCCGACGCACTCGCAGCCCGCCGCTCAAGCGGCGCTGGCCAGCGCCTTCGCCAGAAAGTCGATCAGCACGCGAACCCGATGGGGCAGATAGCGGTTGCTCGGCAGCAAGGCATAGATGCCGAGCGGCGCGGGCTCGAAGTCTTCGAGAACGGTCACCAGCGCGCCACTCGCCAGCCCATCGGCGGCGATGAAATCGGGCTGCATCGTGATGCCCAGCCCCTGGGCGGCCGCGGCGGCCAGCGCATCGCCGTTGTTGGCCTGAAGCCGGAAGGGAACGTGAACGTTCTCCATCCGCCCGTCGATGCGGAAGGACAGCGGGCGGTTGTTGGCCTTGGCCGAGTAGCCCAGGCAGCTGTGCGCGCTGAGCTCTGCAGGATGCGCGGGACGGCCATGGCGAGAGAGGTAGTCGGGCGACGCGACCGTGAGCAACCGGCTCTCGCCCAATCTGCGCGCGACGTCATTCGGGTCGAGCCGCGCAATGATGCGGATCGACAGGTCGATGCCCTCGTCGATCAGGTTGACGTGGCGATCACTGAAATCGAGCGCAAGACTGATTTCCGGATAGGTACTCTGGAAGGCCGGCAGCAGCGGCACGATCCGCCGCAAACCGAAGCTGAGAGGCAGGCTGATCCGCAGGTTGCCGCGCGGCGTCAGGCGCTCTTCCATCACGTCCGCTTCAGCGGTTTCGACCAGATCGAGAATCGTGCGGCACTTGTCGAGGTAAGCGGTGCCGGCCGTCGTCAGGGTCAGGCGACGCGTGGTGCGCACCATCAGCTTCACGCCGAGATGCTCTTCGAGCGCCGCAATCTGGCGCGTCACCACCGACCTCGCCACGCCGAGCTGGTTGGCCACCGCGGCGAAGCTTCCGAGGTCCGCCACGCGGACGAACAGGTTCATCGCGTCAAGCCGGTTCATCGTCGCCGCTCAGAGAGTGGTCATTGCGCGATCGTGTCCAATTCCGCCTCTACCGCGATGCCCCGCTGTCCACGGTGCCGCGCCGGCATCAATGCCCGAAGCTGTCGGCGTCGAACATGGTCGGGTCCGGACGGTCCAGGCCGTCGAGCGCGGCCATCTCATCGGCGCCGAGGCTGAAGTCGAAGATATTCAGGTTCTGCGCCTGACGCACCGGATCGGCCGACTTCGGCGTGGTGACGAAACCCTGCTGGACCTGCCAGCGCAGCAGCACTTGCGCCGGCGTGCGGCCGTGGTTCTGCGCGATCGCGGTCACCACCGGATCCTGCAGCATTGCGTTGCCGCAGCCCAACGGCCGCCAGGATTCAGTGACGATGCCCTTCACACGATGAATCGCGACCAGGTCATCACGGCGGTGGTAGGGATCGAGCTGGATCTGGTTCAGATGCGGAACGAGACCCAGGTCGAACAGACGCTGCAGGTGGGCCGGCTTGAAGTTCGAGGTGCCGATCGCGCGCACCACGCCGGCCTCGAGCAGCTTCACCAGGCCCTGGTAGGCCTCGACATAGCGATCCTGGTCGGGGTTGGGCCAATGCACCAGCAGCAGGTCGATGTAATCGAGGCCAAGACGCTCGAGGCTGGCCTCGCAGGCGCTGCGGGCGCCTTCGATGCTGTGCCACTTGCGGTTGAACTTGGTGGTGAGGAAGATCTCCGAGCGCGGCACCCCCGAGTTGCGGATGCCCTCGCCGACGCCGCGTTCGTTCTCGTAGTTCTCTGCGGTGTCGATCAGCCGATACCCGATTCTGATCGCCTGGGCGACGCCGACGGCCGCCTCGGCATCGTTCATGGGCCAGGTTCCGAGGCCGAGTTGCGGCATGTCGACGCCATTGGCGAGTTTCACGGTGGGGGCGAGAGCGACCTTCATGTTCATTTCACAGTCCTTTCAGGCGATACAGCACGAGGGGAAGCGTCGTGCCGAACAGCCAGGTTGGTGCGGGGGTTGATTGCGGCAGCACAGAACGCACGTCAGCGGTCCCTCAATGATGCCGGCAAGGAGCGCTTTCGTCCAACCTCGAGGCGATGTGATGCGACCGAGAAAGAGGCCCGCTGACGACCGGGACGGGTCGCAGGTGCAGCAGCGCAGAACGCGCCGCGATCAGGGCTGCCCCGACGACTCCGGCGGCACGGAAGCGGACCCGGGCTCCGCGCCTTGCTCCGGGCGCAGCGGCCCGTCGATCTCCAGACGAATCCGTTCGATGATCGCAGCGGTCTCGCCGACCGTCAGTCCCAGTTGCCGGGCGTACTCGTCCATCGAATAAACCGGCTCGTCATCCGCCGTTGCGTGCGCAGCCGGATGTTTCATGACCTTCCCCTGTCTGGCGCTCGACCGGCACCTTCTCGATTCGATCGTCTCATTCCGACAGGCCGTCCGGATGGAACTTTGTCACGCCCCGCGCAACACACGCAGCAGGTCTGTCGCTCGGGTCGCAGCCTCCGGCCCGCGAGCCCCGCCTCAACCCCCGCTCTTCCGCCGGTGCTCGAGCGCCTGCGCCATGATGATCGACAGCGACAAATAAACGCACATGCCCGCAGCCAGGCTCAGCGTGGTGCTCCAGAGGGCCGGCGCAATCACGCCTGCGAGCACCGCGTTCATGCCGATCTGCAGGAAACTCTGGCAGCTCGACGCCATGCCACGGCGCGTGGGATAGAGATCGAGCCCTTTCAGCGACAGACTCGGCATCACCAGAGACATGCCGAAGGTATAGACCGGAATCGCCACCATCGACCACGGCAGGCCCGGAGGCAACAGCGCCGCAATGGCCACATTGGTGACGGCCGCCGCGATCATGAGGACAAAGCCGACGGCGATCGTGCGGCGCGGCGTCCAGCGCTCGGCGACAATCCCGGAAACCATCGACCCCGACATGAGGCCCGCCACCGCAGGGATGAAGAACCAGCCAAACCCGTCGGTTCCGAGTCCGAGATGCGTCATCACGAACACCGGAGCGGAAAGCACGTAGAGAAAGAAGCCGCCGAAGTTCAGCGACACGGCCAGCGCGATCAGGATGAATGCAGCGTTCTTCAGCACCTCCCCGTAGGCGCGCGCGAGCCCGACCGGATGCAAGGGCTGGCGCGCGTCAGCCGGCAGCGTCTCGGGCAGGTAGCGCCAGCACAGCCAGAACAGCAACATGCCGAAAGCGGTCAAGAAGACGAAGATCGCCCGCCAGCCGCCCAGCTCCAGCAGCGCTGCGCCAATCAGCGGCGCCACCGCTGGCGCCAGCGCGAAGATCAGCATTACGTGCGACATCTGACGCCGGGCCTGCGCCCCTTCGTGCAGGTCGCGAATCACCGCCCTGCCGACAACCGTTCCCGCCCCCCCGACCAGTCCCTGCAGCACGCGCCCGGCCCACAGCCATTCGATCGACGGCGCCAGTGCGCACAAGGCCGAGGCGAAGGCGAAGACCGCGCTCGAGACCATCAGCACGACCCGTCGGCCATAGCGGTCTGCGAGCGCGCCGTGCCACAGCACCATGCCCGCCAGCGCCAGCAGGTAGGCGGTCAGGGTCTGCTGCACCTCGAGCTGCGTCGCCCCCAGGGAGGCCGCGATCGCGGCGAACGCGGGCAGATAGGCATCGATCGCGAACGGACCGATGGCCGACAACGCGGCGAGCAACAGAGGAATGATCGGTGAGGTCGTAGGCATCGAGAGAGGCGCAGATGAGACGCGGTGTAGCGCGGATGAAACATGCGCGCGGGGAGGCGTCCGGCTCGCAGGGAGAGCGGAAGGACACCGGCCAGAGGGCCGGCCGCAGCCCGCGTCAGAGACGGCCGATCAGGCCCTTCAGGGTGCTCTGCAGGTCCGCCGGCAGTACGACGACCTTGGACGCCTCGCTCTCGCCCAGTTTCTGCATCGACGCAATGTATTTCTCCCCCAGCAGATAGAGCATCGGCACCGTCTGGTCGCCCACCGCGACCGACACGCGACGGATCGCCTCGGCCGAGGCCTCGGCGAGCATCACCTGCGCGCTGGCGTCGCGCTTGGCGGACTCCAGACGCGCCTCGGCCTCGAGGATCGCCGCCTGCTTGGCGCCTTCGGCCTTGGTCACCGCCGCCTTGCGCTCGCGCTCGGCCGCAGCCTGCATCTCCATCGCCCGCTGCATGGACTCGGACGGCTTGATGTCCTGAATCTCGACGGATTTCACCGTCAGTCCCCAATCCACCGCCTCGTCGGCGATGCTCTCGCGCAGGCGGGCCTTGATCTTGTCGCGCGAGGACAGCGCCTCGTCGAGCTCCATTTCGCCGACGATGGAACGCAGCGTCGTCATGATCAGGTTGCGGATCGCCTCGGAGAAATCCGTGACACCATACACCGCCTTCACCGGGTCGGTGACCTTCACGAAGGCGATGGCATTTGTCAGGATCACCGCGTTGTCGCGGGTGATGACTTCCTGCTCCTGCACGTCGAGGATGATGTCCTTGGTGATGAGCTTGTAGGCGACGTTGTCCAGATAGGGGATCAGGATGTTGAGGCCGGGCCGCAGCGTGCTGTGGTACTTGCCCAGCCGCTCTACCACCCACTCCTCGCCCTGCGGAACCAGGCGAACGCCCTTGGCAATGGTGACGACGACAAAGATCAGTACTGCGATTGCAATGGAGAGCCCTGCGCTCATCGATTCTTCCTCTTGTTGAATTCGGGGTTCAGGCCTTCGCCACCCGCACGAAACTGCCCTCCACCGCCACCACCCGCACGCGTTCGCCGGCGGGGATGGCGGTGTCGGACACGCAAACCCACTCGTCGGCGCCGAGGATCGGGCGCTGGAAACGCACCTTTCCGTGCTCGAACGGGGCCACCGTCTCGACCAGCAGCCCCACTTCGCCGATCACGTCGCCGCTCGCCGTGCCGACCAGCGTCCGGTGCTGGCTGCGCTTGAAGATGCGAAACCAGAGCACGACCATGACCAGCGAGGCGATGATCCACAGGGAAATCTGCACGGTGAGCGACAACTCGCCGAACACCAGCAGCGCGATCGCCACCAGCACTGCGCCCAATCCGAACCAGATGACGAAGAAGGCCGGAACGGCGAGTTCGAGCAGCACCAGCCCCAGGCCCGCGATCATCCAGTGCCACCATTCAGGCGTCATCGTCCATCCTCGCAACATGCAGCCCGGCTGCGGGCTTGTCGGCCCGAGTGTAACAGGCGGACTGGCGAACGATGGTGACAGCCTGCGCGCGCGAATGGCGACATGCGGATGAGAGACTTCAGGACGAGCCGCTAAAAAGCGACCGCTCCAACCGGGCCGCGCATTCCGAGGCCTGCCCGACGTCGGGCCGTGTTCGGCTCAATACCGGCTGCGATCGATGCCGTACTTCTTGAGCAGTTTGCCGAACGCGCGCCGTTCCTTGCCCGCATGCTGCGCGGCGAGCGAGACGTTGCCGCGCGTCAGCGCGATCGCCTGCTTCAGGTAGTCACGCTCGAAGCGGGCGATCACCTCGGCCTTGGCCAATTTCATGTCCATGCCCGTGAAGTCGAGTGACCAAACCGCATGCTCCTCGTCCGCGCAAGTGGTCGATGCGGGCTCAAGCGCGTCGTCCAGGCGGACGACATCGCCCTCGGCGAGCAGGAACTGCCGATGCACCAGGTTTTCCAGTTCGCGCACGTTTCCCGGCCAGTCATGCGCCAGGGCAGCTCGCGCCGACGAAGGGTCCAGCTGCGGCACCGTGCGCCGATACTCGCGCGCAAAGCGGGCAAGGAAATGCTCGATCAGCAGCAGGATGTCGCCACCGCGCTGACGCAAGGGAGGCAGATCGACCGCCATGATCGCCAGCCGGTAGTACAAGTCCTGGCGGAAACGGCCCGCGCGCACCAGTTCGGCAAAGTCCTGGTTGCTCGCGGCGATCACACGCACATCGGCTCGCCGGTCGGACTGCGCGCCGAGCTGCCGGTAGCGCCCGTCCTGAAGAAAGCGCAACAGCGCTACCTGCCCCTTCATCGACAGGCACTCGATCTCGTCAAGGAACAAGGTGCCACCCTCGGCGCTTCCGATCAGCCCGGGCTGGCTGTCGCGCGCATCGGTGAAGGCGCCGCGCGCGTGGCCGAACAGCTCGTTCTCCATCAGGTTGTCTGGCAAAGCGCCACAATTGACCGGGACGAAGGGCTGGTACCGATGCGTTCCGAGATAATGGATCGCCCGGGCGACGAGCTCCTTGCCAGTGCCGGTTTCACCCTGGATCAGCACATGCGCGGACGTTTCCGCGAAGCGGCGCATCAGCTTCATCGCCGCCACGAACGCAGGCGACTGGCCCAGCAACCCGAACTCGCTCAATTCAGCCTGCTGGCCCGACACCCGTACTCCTCCGCAAGGCGACGCCGAACTCGGGTCACCACGGCCGCTAACTCGCAACATTCCTCAACCCTTCATCGAAAGACAAGCGAACCGCATCAGAAAGCGCCGCTACCGCACTGCATATCCCGGAGGAATTCCCCCAAGGACTGCACGCAGCCTGCATGAACCCTGCTTCAATCTGGAATAGACCTTCCGTAACGTCAACCTGCGTTACACCTTGGTCGGGCGCAAATGGCACCGTGATATTGACGGCGTGAGGCATGGCTCCGTAGGCGGCCACCGAACCAACGCAGTCCGCGGCGGCATCCTGTCAATCCGGCCCGACAGCGAAGCTGCGGGAAACGGTCCTCAGGGCCAGAACGGCGGGCCAGCCAGCTTCCACATCGCGTTCCGGATGCGAACGAAGGGAGCCGGCGGCTCGGTACGTTCGACCACGAAGGCATGGACACGGCCGTCGAGCATCACCTCGAGCACGTCGCGAAAGCCGTCGTGCCCCGCCCTTGCAATGTTCGACGGGAGGTCCGCGAAGCCTGCATCGGCGACCAGGCGCTGCAGGGATTGAAGCTCGGCGCCGTTCAAGCGCCGCAGCGGGCGTTCGGCCCACGGCCCGGCCCAGTCCTGCCCCGGCGGAAGATCGGTCGTGACGAGGTCGGTGTAAAGGTCGCCGTCGGTATCGACCCGGATGCGCTGGTTGCCCTTGCTCGACATCGACTGGATCCGGCGAAACTCGAGCCAGAAGTCGTTCATGGATGATCTTCCGCTCATCCCAGTTTCCACTCTGCCTGAGCGATGTCCGGCGCCGTCATCCGCCCGAGCGCCTCCCACAGCGTCACGTAGTGACGTGGCAGCACGTCGACGCCGCTCGCCATCTGGCTGGATGTGCTCGCGCCCCATGCCGCCGGCCCACGTGCGCCCGCCGACGTGACCAGCGCGGAATACAGGGTTTGCTGCGTGCCCAGCACGCCGGTGGTGTTGTTCTGGTACTCGTCCGGCAACCCGAGCATGTGGCCGAACTCGTGCTCCCCCGCCGAGAACCGGTTCGACGCATAAGAGGTCTCGAAGGCGTGATCGACCGAGATGTCCGCCTTGCGGTTTGCCGCATCGTTGGCAGCACCGACCGGACCGCTCCCCTTGACGCCGATGGGCTGCGGCACGCCCTTGCCGGCGAGGAAGGCGCGCACCGCGATCGCCCGCCGCTCGGACAGGCCGACGTTGTGCGTGAGCTCGCCCTCCATGCTGGCGAAACCGTCCACGTTGATCGGGATCAGCGGATCGGACGGGTTCTTCTGCTTGAGCGCCTCCGCAAACGCCGTCAGCGGACCTTCGGCCGTGGCGGTGATGGCGTCCGAGTTCTGCTCGAACTGCACCGGGGTCGCGGCGGCGGCGGCCAGCGCCGACTCGATGCGCCGGCGTTCGGAGGTCGCGACCGCGACACTATTGCGGTTGGGGTCTTCGATTACGTCGCCGGAATCCAGGTCCGCGCTTGCCGGCCGCTCTGGATGCGCGACGTCGGGATCGCTAGTCGTCGAAGTGCGGCTGGCGCCCGGGCTCGACAGCTTGTGCACCGTCGTCACGTAATGCGCATCGGAATCGTCCGCCACCTCGACCGGGGTAACGAGCGCGATGGCGCGGAAGTTCCAGCACGGTTTGGTCGACACCATCGGGTGGCGCGCGCTCCAGCGCGCGCTCACGCGGCCGATCAATTCGCGCTTGAAGTCCTCCTTCTCGGTGTCACTCCAGTAGAAGCGGCTCAGATCCTCACCGCCGAGCGTGCGACGCGCGCGTTCAAAGAAGCCGGGGGCGTTGTCCGCGGCGACGAAGTTGAACTTCATCTTCACCGTCACCAGCATCAGCCCCATCAGGGGCCAGTAGTCGGTGTCGAACATGCCGAAGGTCGTGGACGGGATGTTGCGGTCGAGGTGCATGTGACGCAGCGCGAAGGTGTCGCGCCGCCGGCCCTCGTCTTCATCCAGGCAGGCGCCGAACAGCGCGTTGAACAGCGGCGGCGCAGGGACGGCCGGCACCCCGGCGGGAATCGGGGCGCCCGCATCCGCGGGGGTGCCGGCGTCCGGAACTGACGGAACGCCCGCGACGGGTGCCGCCCCGGCGTCGGGCGCAACACCGGCGTCGGCCTGGCGCGCCACGGTGTGGCCCCGCGAAGGCGCGGTCACATGCGCTAGCTCGTGTGCCAGCAGGTGACGTCCGGCCTTGGTGGACGGTTCATAGCGGCCTTCGCCGAAGACGATGTCGTCGCCAACGGTGAATGCGGATGCCGACATCGAACGCGCCAGCCCGGCGTCCTGCGACCCCGTGTGCACGCGCACCGGACCAAGATCGCGCCCGAAGCGTGGCTCGAAGAATCCCCGCGTTACCGGGTCCAGCGGCATCCCGGCGCCGAGCCCGCCAAGCCGTCGGCCCGTCCGAGCTCCGGATGGGCTGGTTTCAGTACCGGCAGGCGCGCATTCGGCGCACGGTGCCATAGGCGCGCAGCCCGAACACCCGCCCCCCTCCATGACCGCGTCGGCAAGCGTGTCCGCCTGACGCTCGAGTGCATCTCCCGGGTGGGTTACCGAAAATCCGTCAGCCAGGAAACGAGGTATTCCCTTCATGGCGACAGGCGCAGGCGACGGCCGCTCCAATTGGGGCGATATGCCCTTGCTTCGCGCGATCAGGCTCAAGCTCATGGATCACCCTCCTCGACCACCACTTCGACCGCACGGCCCTCGAAGCCCTTGAGGCCGTCGCGGCCCTCGCGACCCGGTTCCGCCGCGTTGTCATACGATTCACTATAGACGCTCACTCGGAGCGCTTCGCAATTCGGGGGCGAGCGGACATTCCCACACGCCTCCGCGCCATCGCCTGCGGTGAGTGGGTGTCGCCCGCGATGACCGTCAGCGCGCCTTCATGCGCGCGACGAGTTCCCGCGCCATGGCGTCGAAGCGTTCCGGCCCAAGCACCGTGTCGCGCAGATGCGCGATACGCGCGCCCAGCACCTGCTCCACCGCCGCCCAGCCGCGGTGCCTCGCCACGACGAGGCCGGTCACCAGCGTGCGATAAGTCTCGTCGTGGTGGCCTGCGTCCGAATGGAGCGAAGCAATGAAGACGATCATGCTGACGTAGCCGATCACGCTTCCCTGTTGCGCATAGCGTTTGGCAACCTCGAGCGCCACTGAGAACGCAGCCTCGCCCTGCCCCAGCGCCGCCAGCGCACGCGCACTGCCGAGGCCCAGCAAGGGCTCGAGATCGGGCTGGGGATAGCGTTCGCAGAGCTCTGCGGCGCTGCCGTAACAGGTCTGCGCCGACGCAGCATCGCCGCAGGCCGCATGCAGACTGCCAACGGCCAGATCCATCTGGATCACTTCCGGCCAGATGCCCGCCGCGCGCAGGAGCCGCCTTGCGAGCTCGAGCGGCTCTCGCGCAGCCTTGGGCTGTAGCTGCGCGATCAGCACGAAGCCGAGCGACTGCAGCACCTGGATGCGCTCTTCCACCAATTCCTGCGGCAGGCCGAGCAGCGCGGTTCGCAGCGACGCTGCTGCAGCGACGAACTCTCCACGCTCGACCTGGAGTTCGGCGCGCGCGATCTGCGGCAGCCACCCCATCCAGCCATCGACCCGCGGCCCGCTGATCGAGTCGAGCGTCGCTTGCGCGGCGTCGAAGGCGTGCAGTCGCACCTGAATGCGCGCCCGCGTGGCCAGCAGCCAGCAGCGTTCCACGGCTGGAGGCGCTGGCTCGGCGGTCTCGATCTGATCCAGTGCGGCAAGTGCCCGGTCGAATTCGCGCCGCCGCATGAGCAACACCGCCTCACGCAGCGCCAGGCGCGTCAGCGTCGCAGAATCGCCCCGTTCACGGGCGAGCATCCGGGCCTCATCCAGCCAGCCGTCGACCGGCGTCGGCCAGCCGCCGAAAACCGGGCTGAACAAAGCGGCGCGTTCCAGCACGGCAAGTCGGGCAGCCTCGTCGCCTTGTCCCCGCGCCAGCGGCACCGCCATCAGAAGTTCGGAGAGGAAGGCACGAGCACGCGCCTCGGTCGCCTCAGGCGAGCACGGATTCATCGCTTGCCTCCTCCACACCAGGCCCGGATTCCGCTGCAGACGCTTCGGCTGCCGGGGGCACCAGCTCTTCAGCACCAGCCCCTGCGGCCAATTCTTCCTCGCCAGCCGCGGCAACCGTCGAACCCGCGCCTGCTGACTCGGGGGCGAAGAAGGGTTGATAACGCACGCCGAAGTCCAGGATCCACGTTCGCCCCTGCGACTCCTCGGCAAGCAGCGTCTGGTCCTGCGCCAGCAATGCGGCCTGCGCCGACTGAGCATCCGCCCGTGTGGTCCGAGCGTCCGCAATGTTCGCGCCGGCCTGGTCCATCGACTGCTGGTTGCGCTCGGCTTCGGCCACCGCCACGTCCTGCGTTTCCTGCAGCCCGGCATCGGTCTCGTGCAGGCTCTGATTGCGCTGTGCGATGTCGTCGCCGCCGTGGTTCAGTTCGGCCTCGATCTCGTCCAGCCCCAGCGCCTGGTTGATCATGTTCATGATGAACTCGTTGATGGACTGCATCACCTGATTGACCTTCCGTCTCACCGCGCGCACGGCCGGGGCGATCAGATTGTCCCACAGCGCACCCGCGGTCGCGTCCCAGGCCCTTTCGAGCCAGCTGCGCTTGCGCGGCTCCTCGGGCTTGGGCTCGACACTGACGTTGCTGCCCTCGGCCTGGACCGACTGCGCCTCACCCTCGCCTCGATCCGCCTCGCCGGATGCACGTGCGTTCTCGGCCGCCATGTTCTGCTGGGCGCCGGCGGCCTGGTCAAGCTTCAGCTCTTCGCCGGCGACGGTGGCTCGCTCTGCCTGCGCCACCGCGCCCTGCTCGGCGTTCCTCGCCTTCAGCCCCGCCGCCGTCTCATGCGCGGCGCGGTTGTGCTGCTCCGCGCTGCTGCTGTCGGTGATGAAACCGGAAACGACCTCCAGCGCATCGGCAATTGCCGCGCGCTGCTCGCGAATCGACACGAGCGCTGCTGGGCTGTAGGGCACAGGCGCTGGCGGAGCCTCCGGCTCGTCGCGCCCGACGTCCCCCTGGCCTGCCTCGGCGGACGCTGGAATGGGCAGGCTGGTGGCAGATTCCGCCGCGTTAACGCCGAGTCCGGACGGTGGCGCCATCTCACCGCCAGGCAATGGCTGCGCCGCCAGCGGGTTCTCGTCGGCGGCCAGCGGTGGAAGCAGTGCAGCGAGTTGAGTTGCCGGTGAAGAACCACGCCCAAGTTGCGTTCGCACCGAAATGCTGCGGTCGATCAGCGCGTGTGTGCGCGCATCGCCCGCACCCGGCTCCGGCGTTCCCAGCGCGAGCCTGCCTGACCGTTTCACCGCGGGCAGCAGCAACTGGCTACCGAGTTCGCGCCGCAGGCCGATGCCTAGCCGGCTGTTCATGTCGAAGATCTGACGCGCCAGCTCGTTCTGCCAATCCCAGCCATGGCCGATGCCCAGGTGCGGATTGAAGAACGTGCGCTGGCCCGCCACCCTGCGATTGCGCCACACGCCGCTGCTGCCATCGACGACCAGATCGTCGGCCAGGCCGCCGCCCATGAAGTAGTTGATGTCGGCCCGCGTGTAGCCCGGAATCTGTCCGCGGTCGAGCATGTCCTCAATCACTTCGCGCCGGTTGAGCGCCTGCCGGGTCCGCCCCGCACGCGCACCGGGCACCCGGTAGCCGCGCACCTCCGGGACGTGGGTCAGGCCCGGGAAGGCGTTGTCGATGAAGTTCCGGTAGCTGCGGCTATCATTGACGATCTGGATGAAGCGCGGATCGTGACTGATTTGCGGTGCCATGCTCGCCGGCAGCGTATGGTGGCCGGTCTTCGATACCGCCAGGGCCTCGCCCGCCGCGTCACGCAACGCCAGGCCGCCCCCGGCACGCCGCGTTGGATGCAGTTGTGTGAATGCACGCAGTTCCTCCTCGGTCCATCTGCCCTTGATGAAGGGGCTGGAATTCACCGCGTCGGCCAGCTCGCGTGGCGTTGCGCCGGGTGGCAGGCGGTCGCGGACGAGCTGGATCTCGGCGAACTCGGTCTCGCGCACCTCGCGCAGGAAGTCCGCGTCGTCGCGCACGAACCGTGGCGTGCCACCGCGACCGGTTCCCACCTCCGCATGCCCCATGCGTTCGCGGCCGAAGCGGGCGCGCAGGGCGTCGTCGATCTGGCGCGCATTCCATCCGGGATTGGCCTGGCGCAAGGCATCGAGTTCGTCCGTCAATTCGCGCCCAAGCCGCAACTGGTACGCACGCTCCACCGGATCATTGATGGAGCGCGCCACCATCACGTTGCGCTCATGGATGCCGCGCAGGCGCCGGTTGTAGAAGCGGCCCAGCGCCGTGTCCGCGGTGGCCACGCCCCGTAGCCGGCGCCGTGTCCATTCCTCGGCCTGGCCACCGAGACGGTTTGCCCAGCGCACCGCGCTCGTCCCGCGCGCCCAGCCCAGCGCGCGCATCGCGCCGCCGCGCGCC
>JAFLDS010000008.1:0-64891 GCA_017302295.1 Thauera sp.
GCTGACTACTTTGACCACGTATGCTCTGGTCGATGCGAGAGATTTGGTGGAAGACGTGGTTCCGTTTCACACAAACCATGTGCGCCCATCTGAACGGCCATGAAACGCTGTGCCGCCAGGCGCCGCGCGCGCCCGACGGCGCCGGTGCGCCCGGTCCCGACCTCGCCGATGTGCGCGGGCAGTTGCAGGCACGGCGCGCGCTCGAAGTCGCCGCGGCAGGCGGCCATTCGCTGCTGCTTTTCGGGCCGCCGGGCACCGGAAAGTCCATGCTGGCGCAGCGGCTGCCCGGGCTGTTGCCGGCGATGGAAGAAACCGAAGCCATCGAAAGCGCAGCGGTGTTCTCGCTGGAAGGGGGCTTCGATGCCTCACGCTGGGGCCAGCGCCCTTACCGCGCACCGCACCACTCGGCTTCGGCGGCGGCGCTGGTCGGCGGTGGCGCGCTGCCGCGCCCGGGCGAAATCTCGCTGGCGAACCACGGCGTCCTTTTCTTGGACGAACTGCCGGAATTCGATCGCCGGGTGCTCGAGTCCCTGCGTGAGCCGCTCGAATCGGGCACGGTCACCGTGTCGCGGGCGCGGCGGCGTGCGGAGTTCCCCGCGCGCTTCCAGCTGGTGGCAGCGATGAATCCCTGCCCATGTGGTTACGCCGGACATCCCACGCGCGCCTGCACTTGCTCGCCGGATCAGGTGGCGCGCTATCGCGGGCGGCTGTCGGGGCCGTTGCTCGATCGCATCGACCTCACCGTCGAAGTGCCGGTGCTGGCGCACGAGGAACTCACCGGCAGCGCCCCCGGGGAGTCGTCTGCGACGGTGCGCGCCCGCGTCGAGCAGGCCCGGCAGCGGCAGCAGGTGCGTCAAGGTTGCCCCAATGCCCGCATCGAGGCGGGGCAGGTGGAGGCGCTGTGCGCGCCGGACGCATCCGGTGCGGCCCTGCTCAAGCAGGCGATGAGCCGGCTCAACCTGTCGGCGCGCGCCTATCATCGTGCCCTGCGCGTTGCACGCACGCTGGCCGACCTTGTTGGGGCAGAGCGCCCCGGCGTGGTGCATGTCGCCGAAGCGATCCAGTACCGGCGCAGCCTGGAGGGGCGATGAGGTAAGCGGCGGGCTGACGCCCGCCCCATGCGGTGTGCGGCGCTTCGGTCGGCCGGCCTTACTGGCTCAGGCAGCTTCGCCCAGATAGGCGGCGCGCACCTTCGGGTCGGCCAGCAACGCCGCGCCGGTACCGGTCAGCGTGATCTTGCCCGACTCCATCACGTAGCCGCGCTGGGCGAACTCCAGTGCCAGGTTGGCGTTCTGCTCGACGAGCAGAATCGTCACGCCCTCCTTGGCGACCGATTGCACCACTTCGAAGATTTTCTCCACCACCAGCGGGGCAAGGCCCATCGACGGCTCGTCGAGCAGCAGCAGCCTGGGGCGCGACAGCAGCGCGCGGCCGATCGCCACCATCTGCTGTTCACCGCCCGACAGGGTGCCGGCCACCTGATACAGACGCTCCTTGACCCGCGGCAGCATCGTGTACACGCGCTCGAGGTCGGCCTCGATCGCGGCCTTGTCGTTGCGCGTGTAGGCGCCCATGCGCAGGTTTTCTTCGACCGTCAGGCGGGTGAATATGCCGCGCCCTTCCGGCACCAGCGCAATGCCGCGGCGCAGGCGATTGTGCGGCGGCACGGTGTTCATGCGGTCGCCGGCGTAGTGGATGTTGCCGCCGGCCACCGGCAGCACGCCGGCAATCGCGTTCAGCGTCGTCGTCTTGCCGGCGCCGTTGGCGCCGATCAGGCACACCAGCTCGCCGGAATACAACTCGAGGTCGATGCCCTTGACTGCCTGGATGCCGCCATAGGAAATCTGCAGGTTCTGCAACTGCAGCAATGGAGATGCCGGGTTAGTGTGCATGCTTGCCTCCGCCCAGGTAGGCGGCGATCACCGCTTCGTTCTTCTGCACTACCGCGGGCACATCCTCGGCGATCTTCTTGCCGAAATCGAGCACCGCGACGCGGTCGCACAGGCCCATCACCAGCTTCACGTCGTGTTCAATCAGCATCACGGTGATGCCGTCGCGCCGAATCTGTTCGATCAGCAGCTTCAACTGGCCCGTTTCGGTGGCGTTCATGCCGGCAGCGGGCTCGTCGAGCGCCAGCAACTGCGGCTCGGTCGCAAGCGCACGAGCGATCTCGAGGCGGCGCTGGTCGCCGTAGGACAGGTTCTTCGACACCACGTCGGCGAAGCGCTCGATGCCCACATACTTGAGCAATTCATAGGCGCGCTCGGTGGTCAGGCGCTCCTCCTCGCGAGTGAAGCGGTTCTGCGTCAGCACGCCCCACACGCCGGCCTTGGTGCGGATGTGGTGGCCGGCCATGACGTTCTCGAGCGCAGTCAGCTCGCGGAACAGGCGGATGTTCTGGAAGGTGCGGGCGATGCCCCTGCCCACCACCTTGTGCGGCTTGCCGGTGGGCAGCAGGCTGCCGTTGAAGACGAATTCGCCGCCGTCCGGCGTGTAAGCGCCGGTCAGCACGTTGAAGAAGGTGGTCTTGCCGGCGCCGTTGGGACCGATCAGGCCATACACCTCGCCCTTGCGGATGGTCAGCGAGACGTCGGAGAGCGCCTGCAGGCCGCCGAAGCGCTTGCCGATATTGCGGGCTTCGAGGAGGGTGATCACTTCGCGGCCTCCTGCTTGAGCTTGTTGATCAGGTGCTCGTCGTGGCAGTAGCGCGCACGCGCGGGAATCATCCCCGCCGGGCGCAGCAGCATCATCAGGATCATGGCCAGGGACAGCAGCAGCATGCGCAGCACTTCGGGGTCAAGCAGCACGTGGCCGAACAGCGTCTGCTGCAGCGGCACCGCGACGTCGCGCAGGATCTCCGGCAGCAGCGCGAGGACGAAGGCGCCCACCACCGCGCCGGCGATGTTGCCCATGCCGCCGAACACCACCATCGTCAGCACCGCGATGGATTCCATCAGGCTGAAGCTCTCCGGGCTGACGAAGCCCTGAAAGGCGCCGAACAGGCAGCCCGACACGCCGCCGAAGGTGGCGCCGAGCGAGAACGCCAGCAGCTTCATGTTGCGGGTGTTGATGCCGATCGCCTTGGCAGCGAGTTCGTCGTCGCGCATCGCCGCCCACGCACGGCCGACGCGCGAGATCTGCAGGCGCTGGATGAAGATGATGGAGCCGGTTACCGCGAGCAGGAAGAAGTAGTAGTAGAGGAACAGCGAGTTGATGCTGAAGTTCTCGGTCACCTGTATGTTGCGCGACAGGTCCCAGCCGAACAGGTTGATCGGGTCGATCATGTTGATGCCCTGCGGCCCGTTGGTGATGTTCACCGGGTAGTTCAGGTTCAGCATGAAGATGCGCACGATCTCGCCGAAGCCCAGGGTGACGATCGCGAGGTAGTCCCCGCGCAATCGCAGCACCGGGAAGCCGAGCATGATGCCGGCCAGCGCGGCGAAGCCCGCCCCGAGCGGCAGGATCGCCCAGAACGGCAGATGGATGTCGAAATGCGGCGAGGCGAGGAAGGCGAAGGTGTAGGCGCCCACCGCGTAGAAGGCGATGTAGCCGAGGTCGAGCAGGCCGGCGAAACCGACCACCAGGTTCAGGCCCAGCGCCAGCATCATGTAGAGCAGCGCGAAGTCGAGGATGCGCACCCAGCTCTTGCCGAATTGCCAGGCGATGAAGGGTGCGACGATCGCGATGATGAGGATGAGCCAGCGTGCGGCCATCGGGTTGCGCTTGCCCAGCCAGGGCACGGCAGCGGCGAGTTCGTTCATGGTGTGGTCGCTCCCTTATGCCCGGTCGGACACGCGCTCGCCAAGCAGCCCGGTCGGCCGGAAGATCAGCACGAGCCCGAGGATGATGAAGGCGAAGATGTCCTGGTAGGACGAGTTCAGGAAGCCGAAAGTGAGGTGTTCGATATAGCCCGCGCCGAAGGATTCGACCAGGCCGAGCACGACGCCGCCGAGCATGGCGCCGCCGAGGTTGCCGATGCCGCCCAGCACCGCGGCGGTGAAGGCCTTGAGGCCGGGCATGAAGCCCATGCCGTAGTGCGCGATGCCGTAGTTGCTCGCGTACATCACGCCCGCCACCGCAGCCAGCCCTGCGCCGATGACGAAGGTGAAGGCGATCACCGCGTTGGTGTCGACCCCCATCAGGCTGGCGACACGGTGGTTCTCTGCGGTGGCGCGCATCGCGCGGCCGATCTTGGTGCGATTCACCAGCAGCAGCAGGCCGACCATCAGCGCGGCCGAGGCGAGCACGATGGCGATCTGCACCGGCGTCACGAACACGCCCTCGATCGGCTGCAGCGGCGTGGTCGAGATCAGCTGCGGAAAGGTGTGGTAGTTGCGGCCCCAGATGATCATGGCCAGCGTCTGCAACAGGAAGGAGACGCCGATCGCGGTGATCAGCGGTGCCAGCCGCGGCGCGTTGCGCAGCCGGCGGTAGGCGAGCCGCTCCATGGTGAAACCCAGCAGCATGCACACCACGATCGCCACCAGCAGCGCGATCGTCAGCATGGCGAGCGGCGACATGCCCGGCGCCATGCCCATGAGGAACATCATGGTCTGCAGCGCGACCAGCGCGCCGACCATGAGCACGTCGCCGTGGGCGAAGTTGATCAGGCCGAGGATGCCGTAGACCATCGTGTAGCCGAGCGCGATCAGCGCATAGACGCTGCCGATCACCAGGCCGTTGATGAGTTGCTGGATGAGGGTTTCCATGATGCCTTTGCCGAGTCTGACGGGCCCCGCCAGGCGGGCGTGGCCGGGGAATCGATAAGCCGGGCCGGCGGGCGGCAGCGATGCGCGCCGCGCCGGCCCGGCCCCTCGCGCCGGGTCAGGCGCGAAGGGATGGGATCACATCGGAACCCAGTTGCCGTCCTTGAAGTTGTAGATCGTGACCGCGCCTTCCTTGATGTCGCCCTTGTCGTCGAAGGCGACGTTGCCGGTCACGCCGTTGAAGCTGATCTTCTTCAGTTCGGGCAGGTACTTCGCCGGCTCGACCGAGCCCGCCTTCTCCATCGCCTTCACGACCGCCATCGCGGCGTCGTAGGCATACGGAGCGTACAGTTGCACCTCGCCACCGAAGCGCTTCTTGTACTGGTCGCGGAAGGCTGCGCCGCCGGGCATCTTGTCGAGCGGCAGGCCTGCCATCGAGCAGTAGGTGGTCGAGGTCACCGCGTCGCCGGCGAGCTTGATCATCTCGGGGCTGCAGCCGCCGTCGCCGGTCAGGAATTTCGCGCTCACGCCAAGCTGCTTGAGCTGGCGCAGCATCGGGCCTGCCTGCGCGTCCATGCCACCGAAGAAGATCACGTCCGGGTTGGTGGCGCGGATCTTGGTCAGGATGGCGTTGAAGTCGGTCGCCTTGTCGGTGGTGAACTCGCGCGCCACCACTTGGCCGCCGGCGGCTTTCACCGCCTTGTCGGTCTCGTCGGCCAGCCCCTGGCCGTAAGCGGTGCGGTCGTCGATGATGGCGACCTTCTTCGCGCCCAGCGACTTCACCGCGAAACTGCCGAGTGCACCGCCTTGCTGCACGTCGTTGGCGATGGTGCGGAACACGCCCTTGAAGTTCTGCTGCGTCAGCTTCGGGTTGGTCGAGGCCGGCGAGATCTGCGGGATGCCACCCTGGTCGTAGATGCGCGATGCGGGAATCGAGGTGCCGGAGTTCAGGTGGCCGATCACGCCTTTCACGCCCGCATCCACCAGGCGTTGCGCCACCGTGGTGCCGGTGCGCGGGTCAGCCTGATCGTCTTCGCCGACGAGCTCGAACTTCACCTTCTTGCCGCCAATCGTCACGCCCTGCACGTTGACGGCCTCGATGGCCAGTCGGGTGCCGTTCTCAAGATCCTTGCCGAGGTGGGCGAGTGCCGGTCAGCGGCGCGGCGCTGCCGAGCTTGACGACGGCTTCCTGCGCCTGGGCTGCACCCAGGCCGATGCTCATGACTGCGACTGCGACGACGGTCTTCTTCATGCTTGATCCTCCAGCGAAATCAAGTGAGGTTGGAACTTTCGAGTGAAGCCGGAAAGCGGCGGTATTCTGCCCAAAAAAGATCCCGCGCGTGTGGTGAGCGCGAGATTTACGCAGTGTGCGCAGCTTGTGCAATGCACAAATCGTGCCATCGGTTCTGGTCGCTGCGGCGACCGGCTTTGCCCCAGCATGGTGCAGTCCGATCGGGGCGGGCGTACCCGAAGCGGATACGCCCGTGGCCGAAACTCAGTTGAACGGCTCCCACTTGCCGTTCGTGATGCGGTACATCGTCACGCCACCTTCCTTGATGTCGCCCTTCGCGTCGAAGGCGATGTTGCCGGTGACCCCGCGGAACGAGACCTTCTGCATGGCGGGCAAATACTTGGCCGGCTCGACGGAGTCGGCAAGCTTCATGGCCTCGACCAGGGCGGTTGCGGCGTCGTAGCTGTAAGGTGCGTAGAGCAGCACGTCGCTCTTGAAGCGCGCCTTGAAGCGGGCCAGGAAGTCCGCTCCACCTGGCATCTTCGATGCCGGGATCCCCGCCTGGGTGCACATCACCTTGTCGTCCACCGCGCCGCCGGCGAGCTTGATCATCTCCGACGTGCAACTGCCATCGCCGCCGAGATAGGTGGCCCCCATGCCAAGCTGGCGCATCTGGCGCAGCAGCGGCGCGCCCTGCGCATCCATGCCGCCGTAGAACACCGCGTCCGGGTTCTTGGCCTTGATCTTGGTGAGGATGGCGGTGAAGTCGGTGGCCTTGTCGGTGGTGAATTCGCGCCCGACCAGCTCGCCACCGGCCTTCTTCAGGCTGTCGGCGAAGGCGTCGGCGAGACCTTGTCCGTAAGCCGTGCGGTCGTCGATGATCGCGATCTTCTTCAGCTTCAGCGCGTCGATCGCATACTTCGCCATGGCCTCGCCCTGCTGCAGGTCGTTGGCGATGACGCGGTAGGTCACCTTGAAGCCTTGCTGGGTGAGTTTCGGGCTGGTGGCCGATTCGGTGATGACCGGGACGCCTGCCTGCTCGTAGATGCGCGAGGCCGGGATGGCCGCGCCGGAAGTGACGTGGCCCACCACACCCTTCACCCCGAGGTCGGTCAGCCGCTGCGCGACGGTGGTGGCCGTGCGCGGATCCGACTGGTCGTCTTCGCCGACGAGTTCGAACTTCACCGCCTGGCCGCCGATCTTGGGATTCTTGGCGTTGATTTCCTCGAGCGCCAGCCGGGCGCCGTTCTCACCGTCCTTGCCGAAGTGCGCGACCGGGCCGGTCAGCGGACCTGCATGGCCGATCTTGACCACCGTCTGAGCATGCGCTGCCGTCAGACCCAGGCCAGCAAGGGCGAGGGCAACCAGGGTTTTCTTGAGCATGTGAAACCTCCGAAATGTTGCAGACAATCACCGCGCAGGCATTGCAAATCGCCCGGTGTTCGCGGATTCTAGCCCACGCGTCGCCCGCGGGATTTGAGCTTTGGCAGGAATGCATGTTCGCCCGCCACGCTGGCGATTGAAATCGGCGACGAAAGAGCGAGTGTTCACATGAAGCGAGTGCTGGCCTGGCTGTGCTCCCTGCTGTCTGCGATCGGTATCACCGCCTGCGACTACATCAACATCCGCGAACTCAAGCCTGGTGTGTCGTCCGCGCTCGAGGTCCGCGACCGTTTCGGTCCGCCGCAGATGCAGTGGCGCAATGAAGACGGGTCGGTGACCTGGGAGTATTCGCGCCAGCCCGAAGGCAACGAGTGCTTCATGATCACCATCGGTCCCGACGACATCCTGCGCCGCATCGACCAGGTATTGAACGAGCAGACCTTTGCCCGGGTCGAAAACGGCATGAACGGCGACCAGGTGCGCCGCCTATTGGGCAAGCCGGCCTCCAGCCAGTTCTTCCAGCTCAAGCAGGAGACCGTGTGGGAATGGAAGATCGACCATGGCAATGCCACCGGCGGCGAACCCACCTATTTCACCGTGTCGTTCAACACCGACGGTCGCGTGGTCGGCACCGGCCGTTACACCAAGCACAGGAATTGAGCGGGAGGTCGTCATGTCTGGCGCAGGTTTTGCCGCCTCAGGACTCGTGAAGAAGGGTCGCGGTGCCTTCTTTGTCTTGCTGCTACTGTGCGCCGCCACGTTGCTGGGGGGCTGCGCCGCGTTCGCGCCGCCGCGCCCCTACACCACCGAAGCCGAGGCACTGTCCGCGCGCGGCCAGCCGACGCGACGCTGGAGCAACGACGATGGCACCTCCACGCTCGAGTACGCTACCCAGCCCTTCGGCCACACCTGTCTGATGGTGCAGGTCGACAAGAGCGGCATCGTGTTGCGACAGTGGGATGCGCTCGACTACGAGAACCTGGCGCGGGTGAAGAAGGGCATGAGCCGCGACGAAGTGTCTCGCCTGCTCGGCCAGCACCGCTCGGAGCAGTTCTTCAAGCTGTCGGGCGAAGAGGTGTGGGACTGGAACATCCGCAACGAATACGGCGCCTCGATCGCCACGCTGTTCAACGTCCATTTCATAGACGGCAAGGTGGTCCGCACGAGCCAGACTTACGTCTATCCGCGTGACGGAGCGATGTTCGGTGCTTGGGGCCATCCTTACCCTTTTGGCTATCCTTACCCCTTTCGCCCGCGCTATCCGGGCTTTGGCCCTTGGCCGTACTGGTGGTGAGTTCGTAGTCGATTGGCCGAAGGTGCCAGGTCTGGCGGCAGGGGGTGCGTGGAGCGGACGAGCATTGTTCGAGTCCCGAGCGCAGCGAGGTTGAGTTGCGCAGTCCGACGGAGCGCATCCCCTTCGCCAGACCGGATTAGCGGCACCGCGGGATTGGCAGACTCCACCCTGAGCCGATAGAATCCGCCGTACTGCCGAGGAGCGCTGCGACCCTGTGAACGATCCGGGGCCAGGCTCGGCAACCGATCAACGGCGCTCACAAACCTTCAGCCGGTTTGTGGCGCCGTTCGCATTTGTGCGTGGCGTTGCCCGGCGACCGTCGAACGACCGAGGTAGAACCATGCAAGCCGACCGCAGCGCCGAACTCCACCAGCTTCTCGCCGAGCGCATCCTGATCCTGGATGGCGCGATGGGCACGATGATCCAGCAGGAAAAGCTGGGCGAGGCGGATTATCGCGGCCAACGCTTCCTCGACCATCCGAAGGACCTCAAGGGCAACAACGACCTGCTGGTCCTGACGCGCCCTGATGTGGTCGCCGGCATCCATCGCGCCTATCTCGAGGCCGGCGCCGACATCATCGAGACCAACACCTTCAACGCCACCCGCGTGTCGCAGGCCGAATACGGGCTGGAGGCGCTGGCCTACGAGCTCAACGTCGAGGGCGCGCGCCTGGTGCGCCGGCTGTGCGACGAATACACCGCGCAGAATCCGGCCAAGCCGCGCTACTGCGCCGGCGTGCTGGGGCCGACCTCGCGCACGCTGTCAATCTCGCCGGATGTGAACGACCCCGGCTACCGCAACATCAGCTTCGATGCGCTCGCCGATGACTACTACGACTCGGCCCGCGGCCTGCTCGAAGGCGGCGCCGACATCCTGCTCATCGAGACGGTGTTCGACACGCTGAACGCCAAGGCCGCAGTGTTCGCGATCGAGAAGCTGTTCGACGAACTGGGCAAGCGCTGGCCGGTGATGATCTCCGGCACGATCACCGACGCCTCCGGGCGCACCCTGTCGGGCCAGACCGCCGAGG
The DNA here is from genome assembly GCA_017302295.1 of Thauera sp. Classification (GTDB taxonomy): domain Bacteria; phylum Pseudomonadota; class Gammaproteobacteria; order Burkholderiales; family Rhodocyclaceae; genus Thauera. The sequence continues at coordinate 9,646 of JAFLDS010000008.1, forward strand.
CGTTCTGGAACTCGCTCAGCCACGCGCAGCCGATCAGCTTCGGCCTCAACTGCGCGCTCGGTGCGGACCAGCTCCGCCAGTACGTCGAGGAACTGTCCAATGTCTGCGACACCCATGTGTCGGCCCACCCCAATGCCGGCTTGCCCAACCCGCTGTCGCCCACCGGCTACGACGAAACGCCGGAGCACCTGGCCGGGCAGATTCAGGAGTGGGCGCGCAGCGGCCTGGTGAACATCGTCGGCGGCTGCTGCGGCACCACCCCGGCGCATATCGCCGCGATCGCGCAGGCGGTGGCGCGGATTGCGCCGCGCGCAATCCCGCATACCGACAGGAAGCTGCGCCTGTCGGGCCTGGAGCCCTTCAATGTCGGCGCCGACAGCCTGTTCGTGAACGTCGGCGAGCGCACCAACGTCACCGGCTCGAAGGCCTTCGCGCGCATGATCCTCGAAGGCCGCTTCGACGACGCGCTGGCGGTGGCGCGCCAGCAGGTCGAGAACGGCGCCCAGGTCATCGACATCAACATGGACGAGGCGATGCTCGACTCCATGGCGGCGATGGAGCGCTTCTGCAAGCTGATAGCGACCGAGCCCGACATCTCGCGCGTGCCCATCATGCTCGACTCGTCGAAGTGGTCTGTGATCGAGGCCGGCCTGAAGTGCATTCAGGGCAAGGGCGTGGTGAACTCGATCTCGATGAAGGAGGGTGAGGCCGAGTTCCTGCGCCAGGCGCGGCTCGCGCGCCGCTACGGCGCCGCGGTGATCGTGATGGCCTTCGACGAGAAGGGCCAGGCCGACACCTACGCACGCAAGACCGAGATCTGCGCACGCGCCTACGCGCTGCTGGTGAAGCCGGTGGCCGAGGGCGGCGCGGGCTTCCCGCCCGAAGACATCATCTTCGACCCCAACATCTTCGCCATTGCCACCGGCATCGAGGAGCACGACAACTACGCGGTCGATTTCATTCAGGCGGTGGCCTGGATCAAGGCCAATCTGCCCTACGCCAAGACCTCGGGCGGGGTGTCCAACGTGAGCTTCAGCTTCCGCGGCAACGACCCGGTGCGCGAGGCCATCCACACCGTGTTCCTGTACCACGCGATCCGCGCCGGGCTGTCGATGGGCATCGTCAATGCCGGCCAGCTTGGCGTGTATGACGAGCTCGACCCGGTGCTTCGCGGCAAGGTCGAGGACGTGGTGCTGAACCTCAAGGCCGCCTCCGACCAGAACCCGGGCGAGGCGCTGGTCGAGTTCGCGCAGACGGTGAAGGGCCAGGCCAAGGAAGCGGGACAGGATCTGGCCTGGCGCGAGTGGGCGGTCGAGGACCGCCTGTCGCACGCGCTGGTGAAGGGCATCACCGAGTTCGTCGTCGCCGACACCGAGGAGGTGCGTGCCAAGCTCGAGGCCGAGGGACGGCCGCCGCTGGCCGTCATCGAAGGGCCGCTGATGGCGGGTATGAACGTGGTCGGCGACCTCTTTGGCGCGGGCAAGATGTTCCTGCCGCAGGTGGTGAAATCGGCGCGCGTCATGAAGCAGGCCGTCGCCCACCTGATCCCCTACATCGAGGCCGAGAAGCTGCGCACCGGCGCCAGCAGCAAGGGGCGCATCGTCGTTGCCACGGTGAAGGGCGATGTGCACGACATCGGCAAGAACATCGTCGGCGTGGTGCTGGGCTGCAATGGCTACGAGGTGATCGACCTCGGCGTGATGGTGCCGGCGGCGAAGATCCTGGAGGCGGCAAAGGAGCATGGCGCGCAGGCGATCGGCCTGTCGGGCCTGATCACGCCCTCGCTGGAGGAAATGAGCCACGTCGCCGCCGAGATGCAGCGCCAGGGCTTTACCGTGCCGCTGCTGATCGGCGGTGCCACCACCAGCCGCGCCCACACCGCGATCAAGATCGAGCCGCACTACCGCCACGGCGTGGTGTACGTGCCGGACGCCTCGCGCGCGGTCGGCGTCGTCACCGCGCTGCTCTCCGAAGAGCAGAGCGAGGTGTTCAAGGCCGGTGTCGCAGCCGACTACGAGAAGCTGCGCCAGCAGCACGCCGGCAAGAAGGGGGTGCAGCTCGTCGGCCTCGAGGATGCGCGCGACAACGCCTACCGCATCGCGCCCGACTACCTGCCGCCGCGCCCGAACAGGCTCGGTGTGCAGGCGCTGGATGTGAAGCTGGCCGACCTCGTCGACTACATCGACTGGGGCCCCTTCTTCCAGACCTGGGACCTGGCGGGCAGCTTCCCGAAGATCCTCGACGACGAGATCGTCGGCGAAACCGCGCGCAACGTCTTCGCCGACGGCCAGGCGATGCTGCAGACGATCGTCGCCGAGGGCTGGCTGCAGGCGCGCGCGGTGTTCGGTCTGTTCGCCGCCAACGCCGTGGGGGACGACATCGAGATCTACGCCGGCGAGGAGCGCAAGCACCTGGCCATGGTGTGGCACGGCCTGCGCCAGCAGCACGAGCGCCCGGTCGGCAAGCCCAACTGGTGCCTGGCCGACTTCGTCGCACCCAAGGCGTCCGGCGTGCCGGACTGGATCGGCGCCTTCGCGGTGACCGCCGGGCTGGGCATCGAGGACAAGCTCGCCGAGTTCGAGGCGGCGCACGACGACTACCGCGCCATCATGCTGAAGAGCCTCGCCGACCGCCTCGCCGAGGCTTGCGCCGAATGGCTGCATGCGCGTGTGCGCAAGCAGGACTGGGGCTACGCCGCCGACGAGGCGCTCGACAACGACGCGCTGATCCGCGAGCAGTACCGCGGCATCCGCCCGGCGCCGGGCTATCCGGCCTGTCCGGATCACACGGTGAAGGGGCCGCTGTTCGAATTGCTCGATGCGCGTCTGCACGCCGGCATGGATCTCACCGAAAGCTACGCGATGACGCCGGCGGCTGCAGTGAGCGGCTTCTACTTCTCCCATCCGGACAGCCACTACTTTGCCATCAGCAAGATCGGCCGCGATCAGCTCGAGGACTGGGCGCAGCGCACCGGCATGGAGGTCGAAGAGGCGGCGAGGTGGCTGGCGCCGCTGATGTGATGGTGCAGCGCGGCCGCTGTCGGTGGGCGTGTAGTGTGCCTGTGATACCCTTCGGGCATTGTCTCCAAGGGTGCGAACGTCGTGCGGGGAAGCGATTTGCGTGAGGGGCTGGACCCGGCGAGCTGGCATCAGGCGGTGCGCCTTCTCTACCGCAATGCGGAGTTTGCGCAGTATGCGCTGGCTATCGTTGCGATCCTGATCGCGGTAGGCAACGCCTTGTTCGGCGCGCCGGCGACGCTCGCGGTCGGGTGGGCGGGCTACATGGTGGCGGTCGCCGCCGGCCGGGTCATTCTCGTGCGGCGCTATTTCAAGGCCATGCCGGACATCGGCGACACGCCGCGCTGGTACCGGCGCTTCATCGTCGGGGTCCTGCTCGCCGGCATCGGCTGGGGGGCCGGTGCCGCCCTGTTCATGATTGGCGCCGGCGACGAGGCGCGCTTTTTCACCGCAGGCCTCATTTCGGCCACCGTGGCCGGTGCGGTGGCTTCCCTGGCTTCGTCGCGTTTCGCGCTGCTGCTCTACATCCTGCTCGCGGCCCTGCCGGTGTCGCTGATCGCGGCGCTGGACTATCGCGAGCCGGTCGATCTCATCCTGTTTGTAACCTCGCTGCTGTTCATCGCCATGGTCGCGTCGAGCGCCCGGAACCTGCGCGGCACCCTGATGGCGGCGATCCAGCTCGGCCTCGAGCGCAGCCGCATGGTCGCTGCGCTCGAGGAGTCCCGTGATCAGGCGGAGTCGGCCAGTCGGGCGAAGAGCGAGTTTCTTGCCAACATGAGCCACGAGATCCGCACGCCGATGAACGGCATCATCGGCCTCACCGAACTGGCGCTGATGGATCCGGGTCACCCCAGCGTGCCGGAACACCTGCACATGATTCAGGCCTCGGCTGAATCGCTGCTGCACATCCTCAACGACATTCTCGACTCGTCGAAGATCGAAGCCGGCAAGATCGTCATCGAGCACGAGCCCTTCGACCTGCGCGAGCGCCTCGCGCTGGCGGTGGGTGCCCTGGCGGCCACCGCGCAGTCGAAGGGCCTGGCTTTGCGTCTCGATCTGGCGTCCGACGTTCCGGCCCGGGTGCTTGGCGATGCCTTGCGCCTGCAACAGGTGCTGACCAACCTGATCGGCAATGGGATCAAGTTCACCTCGCGTGGCGAAGTGGTGGTCACCGCATCGGTCTCGGACGTGGATGACGAAGGCTGCATCGTGGCTTTTTCGGTGCGCGACACCGGAATCGGCATCGCGCCCGAAGCGCAGGAACTGGTGTTCGATGCTTTCGCCCAGGCAGACTCCTCGACCTCGCGTCGCTATGGTGGCACCGGCCTCGGGCTCTCGATCTCGCGCAGGCTGGTGGAACTGATGGGCGGCACGCTCGGCGTGCGCAGCGAAGCCGGACGCGGCAGCGACTTCTTCTTTGCGCTGCGCTTTGCCCATCCTCCCGCCCCGTTGCATCACGCAGGTGGACCGGCAGCCGACGCTCGGGACGCGCGCGCGAAACCCGCCGCTGCGAGCGCAGCTGCAGCGCTCGTGGAGCCCGCAACTGGCAGGATCCTGCTCGTGGAGGATAACGAGATCAACCAGCGGCTTGCCGTCGCCTTGCTCGAGCGCGCCGGCTATTCCGTCACACTGGCGGCCAATGGGCTGCAGGCGCTCGATCGGTTCGGCTCCTCGACCTTCGACTTGATCCTGATGGACCTGCAGATGCCGGTCATGGATGGCCTTGAGGCGACGCGTCGGATTCGCGATCTTGAACGGCAGAGCGGTGCAAGGCCGACCCCGGTCATCGCCCTGACGGCGAGCGTGCGGCCGCAGGACAGGGATGTCTGCCTGGCCGCTGGCATGGACGATTTCGTCGCCAAGCCGATCAACGTCGGCGAATTGTTCGACCTGGTGCGCCGCGTCACCGGTAGAACGGCATCCGTGGTGCGTTGATGATCCGTGCCGCTGCAGCGGCCCGGACAGGCTTGTTCGGGTAGCATGCGGGTTTTTGCCACAGAGCGACGCCCATGCCTACCGTAGAACTCACCGCAGACAACTTCAACGAGGTCGTCGACAAGAACGGAATCGTCTTTCTCGATTTCTGGGCGGCCTGGTGCGGCCCCTGCCGCAACTTCGCACCGACCTACGAGGCGGCCGCCGAGGCGCACCCGGATATCGTGTTCGGCAAGATCGACACCGAGGCGCAGCAGGAACTGGCTGCCAGCTTCCAGATCCGCTCGATCCCGACGATCGCGGTGATCCGCGACAACATCATGGTGTTCCGCGAGTCGGGTGCCCTTCCAGCCAGCGCCCTGAACCAGGTCATCGAGGGCGTGCGTGCACTCGACATGGACGAGGTGCGCGCCGACATCGCCCGCCAGCAGCAGGAACAGCAACAGCAACAGCAATAAGCGAGGGCAGGGCGGGCAGTTCATCGCCCTCTGCGCGGTAAAGAAAAGGCGGCGCCGGGATTGCTCCCGGAGCCGCCTTCTTCACGGCCTGTCGCCGCCGCGTATCAGCAGGGGCAACGGCTGCCGCTGCGTTCTGCGCTGGGGAAGCGCGCCTCCAGGCAGTAACGGTAGAACTCCTCGCGCGTGAACGGCGTCGCCTCCGGGTGGCGCGAGCGCATGTGGTCGAGGTAGTACTCGTAGTCGTGGATGCCGACCACCAGACGGCAGGTCTGCACCACCTTCCTCGCCACGTCGCGCAGGCCCGTCAGCCAGTTCGAGCCCAGGCTGTAGCGCTCGAACTCGGCTTCCGGCATGGGCACGGCATGCGGGTCCCGTGCGCGCGTTTCGGCCACGTAGCGCGCATAGGCGTCGTCGAGATCGCGTTCAGGCAAGGCCGGCGCCGTGGTGGCGCCGGCCTTGCCGCGGCCGGTCAGGAAGGACAGGTCAAGCATTGGCCGCCGCCGCGCGGTATTCCACCGGCGTCTCCATGGCGGTCGGCGTGCGGCTGGCGAGCGCCTCGCGGATCACGCCGAATGCGGCGAACACCATCGTCACCGCTACCAGCATGAAGAAGCCGCACAGCACCGCGTCGATCTGGTTGTTGAAGGCGACGCGGCTCATCTCCTCGATCGACTTCGCCGGTGCCAGCACCGTGCCCTGCGCGGCGGCCTCGTTGAACTTGTTCGCCAGGGCGAGGAAGCCGATCTTCGGGTTGTCGCTGAAGATCTTTTCCCAGCCCGCGCTCATCGAGGTGATGAACAGCCAGGCGGTCGGCAGCACCGTGACCCAGGCGTAGCGCTCCTTCTTCATTTTGAACAGCACCACCGTGCCCAGGATCAACGCCATCGACGCCAGCATCTGGTTGCCAATGCCGAACAGCGGCCACAGCGTGTTGATGCCGCCCAGCGGGTCGGTGACACCCTGGTACACGAAGTAGCCCCAGCCGGCGACCGCCACCGAGGTGCCGATCAGGTTGCCCACCAGGCTGCGCGTCTGATGCAGGCCGGGGATGAAGGTGCCGGCCAGGTCCTGCACCATGAAGCGGCAGGCGCGGGTGCCGGCGTCGACCGCGGTGAGGATGAACAGCGCCTCGAACAGGATCGCGAAGTGGTACCAGAAGGCCATCATCGCCTTGCTGTTAAAGAGGTCGGTGACGATCACCGCCATGCCCACCGCGAAGGTCGGCGCGCCGCCGGCACGCGACAGGATGCTGTGCTCGCCGACGTCCTTGGCCATCTGCGTCAGCATCTCGGGCGTGACCATGAAGCCCCAGCCGTTGATCACTTGCGAAGCCGATTCCACCGTCTTGCCGATCACTGCGGCCGGCGAGTTGAGCGCGAAATACACGCCCGGATCGAGGATGGACGCGCACACCAGCGCCATGATCGCCACCAGCGACTCGCCCAGCATGCCGCCGTAGCCGATCAGGCGCATCTGGCTTTCGCGCTCGACCAGCTTGGGCGTGGTGCCCGAGGCGACCAGCGCATGGAAGCCCGAGCAGGCGCCGCAGGCGATGGTGATGAACAGGAAGGGGAACAGGCTGCCGGAGAACACCGGGCCGCTGCCGTCGATGAAGCGCGACACCGCCGGCATCTTCAGGTCGGGCAGGGCGAAGGCGATGCCGATCGCCAGGCCGACGATGACGCCGAGCTTGAGAAAGGTCGACAGGTAGTCGCGCGGCGCCAGCAGCAGCCACACCGGCAGCACCGAGGCGACGAAGCCATACACCACCAGCGCCAGCGTGAGCTGCGTGCCGGTGAGCGTGAACAGCGGGCCCCAGTATTCGCTGCGGGCGATGTCCTCGCCGAAGATGATGGCGGCCATCATCAGCACGAAGCCGACCACCGAGATCTCCGCGATGCGGCCCGGACGGATGAAGCGCATGTAGATGCCCATGAACAGCGCGATCGGGATCGTCATCGCGATGGTGAAGGTACCCCAGGGGCTGTCGGCCAGCGCCTTCACCACGATCAGCGCCAGCGCCGAAAGGATGATGACCATCACGCCGAGCGCGCCCAGCATCACGATCACGCCGGCGCGCGGGCCGAGCTCCTGTTTGGCGATCTCGCCCAGCGAGCGGCCATCGCGGCGGGTGGAGATGAACAGCACGAGGAAGTCCTGCACCGCGCCGGCCAGCATCACGCCGACCAGGATCCAGATCGTGCCGGGCAAAAAGCCCATCTGCGCCGCCAGGATGGGGCCAACCAGCGGGCCGGCGCCGGCGATCGCGGCGAAGTGGTGGCCGAACAGCACCCACTTGTTGGTCGGCACGTAGTCCAGACCGTCGTTGTAGCGCTCGGCCGGCGTCAAGCGCCGGTCGTCGAGCTCGAACACCTTCTCGGCGATGAACTTGCTGTAGAAGCGATAGGAAATGGCGTAGCAGGACACCGCCGCCAGCACCAGCCACACTGCATTCACATGCTCTCCCCGGCTGAGGGCGAGCATGGCGAAGCCGGTCGCGCCAGCGAGGGCGACGAGCAACCACACGAACTTGGATTTCACGCGAATCTCCCAGAATTGCATTGAGATCCGGGGCGTGCCGACTGTCTCCCGAGGGGGCAAGCCACGACATCGACGAGGCCGCTTCAGGGCGGATTTTGGTCTTTTAGCGTCGATGCAGCAGGGCCGGAAGAGCGCATTCTAGCCAGCGCGGACGCTCGCGCCTTGCGCTGGATCAGGAATCGGAGGGTTTTGTTGCGCCTGCCAACCAGGTCGCTGCCGGCGCATCCCGATCCGTGTCTTGCGTGCTGGCGAGGCTCACTCGAAGAGCGCGCCCACGCTCTCGCCGCTGTGGATGCGCTCGATCGCCGACGAGAACAGCGGCGCCACGCTCAGCGTGGTGATCTTGTCGAGCCGCTTTTCGGCAGGGAGATGGACGGTGTTGCTGACGACGATCGAGTCGATCGGCGCATCGCGCAGGCGTTCGATCGCAGGGCCACAGAGCACGCCGTGGGTGGCGCCGGCGTGCACGCTGCGGGCGCCGGCGGCGCGCAGCGTGTTGGCCGACGAGATCAGCGTGCCACCGGTGGAAATCTCGTCCTCGAAGATCACCGCGTCGCGACCGCGCACCTCGCCGACGACTTCGCCATGCTTGACTGCAGTGTCGCTGACGCGGCGCTTGTCGATGATCGCCATCGGGATGCCCAGGCGCTCCGAGAAGCGGCCGACGCGCTTGGCGCCGCCGGCGTCGGTGGCCACCGCAACCATGTTGGACAGGTCGTGATGGTTGCGGAAATGCTCGGCCAGGGTGGGGATTGCGGTCAGGTGGTCCACCGGCACGCTGAAGAAGCCATGCACCTGGTCGGCGTGCAGGTCCATCGTCAGCACGCGATGCGCGCCGGCCGTCTTCAGCATGTCGGCGATCAGCCGCCCGGTGATCGAGATGCGCGGCGCATCCTTCTTGTCCGAGCGCGCGTAGGAGTAATAGGGGATCACCGCGGTGATGCGCTGGGCCGAGGCGCTGCGCAGCGCGTCGAGCGTGATCAGCAGCTCCATGATGTGGTCGCTCACCGGTTCGGTGAAGGACTGCACCACATACACGTCGCGCTCGCGCACGTTGTCGCCGATCTGCACGCGCAGGTTGTCGTTCGAGAAGCGCGAGATGTCGAGCTGTCCGAGGCGTCGCCCGAGTCGGGTGCAGATTTCGGTGGCGAGGTCGCGGCTGGCGCTGCAGGCGAAGATCTGGAGGGCGTGTCTGCTCATGGGCGTGCTCGGTCAGGTGCGGTGGGTTTCTACAGCGTGCTATCTACCGCCTCAGGGGTAGAGCAGGAAAGTCCGGCGCGTCTCCAGCCAGGCGGCTTCGTCGGCGAGCGCGAGCGCGTCGAGTGCGTCCGGTGGGGCGCGGACATCGTCCACCCACTCGCGCAGCAGCGGCGAGCCGTTGATCAGGTCGATCGCCAGGCGGTCGTGCTCGTACTCATACGGGAAGTCGCGCCACAGCGGGTAATCGGGCTGCAGACTGCGGATCGCCCTGAAGGCCAGCGCCTGCACCCGCCACGGGCGGAACGCGGTGTGGTCGTAGTGCAATGGATCTTCGACGTGTATCTGCACGCCATGGCATAGCGTGCTCGCATGCTTGTGGAAGGTGGGCTCGAACCAGCACTCGCGCAGCACGCAGCCGCGCAGCCATTCCGGCGCGAGGCGGCGCATCTCGGCGATGACGGCGCGGGCGTCGATGTCGGGGGCGCCGAACAGCTCCAGCGGGCGCGTGGTGCCGCGGCCTTCCGACAGCGTGGTGCCTTCCAGCATCACCGTGCCGGCGTAGGCCCGCGCCATCGACAGGTTGGGCGCATTGGGGCTCGGGTTGACCCAGCTGCGCTCGCCCAGCGGCCAGCCGAAGCCTGGCGCGGCGTCGGGCTGCCAGCCCTGCATCGTGATGACCTGGCAATCGACGTCGAGCTGCAGCGTGGCGATGAACCAGCGTGCCAGTTCGCCCATGGTGAGGCCGTGGCGCATCGGCAGCGGGCCGGCGCCGACGAAGCTCTCCCAGCCGGCGCGCAAGGTCGTGCCTTCCACCGGCCGGCCGGCGGGGTTGGGGCGGTCGAGCACCCACACCGACTTGCCGTGCCTTGCGGCCTCTTCCAGCACGTAGCGCAAGGTGGTGATGAAGGTATAGATGCGGCAGCCGAGGTCCTGCAGGTCGACCAGCAGCACGTCGAACGTGTCCATCATCGCCGCGGTGGGCCGGCGCACCGCGCCGTACAGGCTGAACACCGGGATGCCCAGCAGCGGGTCGGTGAAGTCGGGCGACTCCACCATGTTGTCCTGCTTGTCGCCGCGAAGGCCGTGCTGCGGGCCGAAAGCGGCGGACAGGCGGAGGTCGGGCAGGGCCGCGAGGGCGTCGAGCGAGTGCGTCAGTGCGCGGGTCACCGAGGCCGGATGAGCGAGCAGTGCGACGCGGCGACCGACAAGCGGGCGGCGCAGCACAGGGTCGGCGAGCAGCCGCTCGAGGCCGAATTGCACGGACTTTGTCATGGTGGCGATCGCCGGCGGCTCAGGCGTTCGGACGCGCGGTGGTCATCGCCATCGCGAAGCTCTCGCGGGCGTGGAAGTCCGGCACGGGGCCGGCGTGGCGCAGCGCCCAATAGGCGAGGCCGCCCTCGGCGGTTTCGATCACCGCCGACACGCCGACCGGCAGGCTGGTGCCGGGCTCGCAGGCGGGCAGGGCGGAGGCCGGCAGCACCACGTCCAGCCCGAGGCCGTCGGCGTCTTGCTGGAAGACGATGTCCGGTGTGATCCGCAGCTCCACCGCCGGGTCGCGCTCGCGGTAGGCGCAGAAGGCATAGGCCGCCCACTGGCCCGAGGGCGAGAAGTTGAACTCCCGGTACGCCGCCTCGCCGGGCGTGCCGACGAAGACCTCGAAGCAGGTGTGCTTCCAAAGGTCGTCGGCCGGCGCCGGAGTCTGCGGTGCAGGCACGCGCAGCCCGGCGGGGTCGCCCTCGAGACGGAAGGCGAAGGCGAAGCCGCCATCGGCGAGCGTGCGGGCGGACACCCGGATGACGCTGACCGCGGCGGCGGGGCTCGTCGAATGGGGGCACAGGGCGACGGTGATGGTCGGGGCGGGCGGGAGGTCGGAGAACGGACGATTCACGGCGAGTTCGGATCGAGTGGCGGGCAGGCTGCGAGTGACGCAGCGCGGGCCACAATGGTAGCGCGTTAGGGGGCGCAAGCGGTGGCCCGCCGGCATGAGGTCGTGCCGCGGCTTCCACGCGCTACCGGCCGCCCCGGCAGTGAAGGGGGGCTTGAGCCAGCCGCGGCAGCGGGCTCAGGATCTGCCGTCCGGCTCGCGCGCCGACTGGCGGCGGAGCCGGCCAAAGGTGAGCTCCCATTCGTGGTCCGACAGCTGGAGTTCGGCGACCTCCGGTTTGCGCGGATCCGGCCGCCGGCGCCGCTCGGCGGTACCGGCGGCCGGGCCAAGGTCCTTCTGACGGCGGTCGATGCCTGTTCGCCGCTCCGTGGAGCGCGTTTCTCGATTCGGGGTGAGCGTGCTCATCGCATTCAGTGGCTCAAATGTCTTCGCGCCGTCCGTCAACGTGCGGGGAAGGAGGGTGGCGCGCCCCTCCCGCCTGCAGCTCAAATCTTAATCGGCGCCGGACGAGGTGATGGAGACCATCACCCACGTTCCGCGACATAGTTCCCATCGGCCCTCATTCCGCCTCCGACAGGCGCTAAACTTGCGCCCTTCGAATGTCCCGCCGCATCGTCGGAGTCCTCCATGTCCGTGCATCACCCGTCCGTCCAGCGCGTCCTCACCGGTATCACGCCTTCGGGCACGCCTCACCTCGGCAACTATGCCGGCGCGATCCGTCCCGCCATTGCGGCCAGCCGCCAGAGCGGCGTCGAGAGCTTCTACTTCCTGGCGGACTATCACGCGCTGATCAAGACGACCGATCCCGCCCGCGTGCAGCGTTCCACGCTGGAGATCTCGGCCTCCTGGCTGGCTGCGGGCCTGGACACCGAGCGGGTGTGGTTCTATCGCCAGTCCGACATCCCCGAGATTCCCGAGCTCACCTGGCTGCTCGCCTGCGTCGCCGGCAAGGGCCTGCTCAACCGCGCGCATGCCTACAAGGCGGCGGTGGACAAGAACGTCGCGGCTGCGGAAGACCCCGATGCAGGGGTGAACATGGGGCTCTTCATGTACCCGGTGCTGATGGCCGCCGACATCCTGATGTTCAAGTCGCACAAGGTGCCCGTGGGGCGCGACCAGATCCAGCACATCGAGATGGCGCGCGACATGGCGGCGAGCTTCAACCACCTGTACGGCGAGCACTTCGTGCTGCCCGAAGCCGAGGTCGATGCCTCGGTGGCGACGCTGCCCGGCCTCGACGGCCGCAAGATGAGCAAGAGTTACGACAACACCATTCCGCTGTTCGCGCCGGCAGCCGAGCTGAAGCGGCTGATCTTCTCCATCGTCACCGACTCCAGGGCGCCCGGCGAGCCCAAGGAGACCGAGGGCTCCGCGCTGTTCCAGCTCTACCAGGCCTTCGCCACGGCCGAGGAAACGCGCGCGATGCGCACCGCGTTCGATGACGGCATCGCCTGGGGCGAGGCCAAGCAGGCGCTGTTCGAGCGCATCGACGCCGCGGTATCGCCGATGCGCGAGAAGTACGAGGCGCTGATCGCCGAGCCGCACGTGATCGAGCGTCACCTGCAGGAGGGTGCCGAGAAGGCGCGCGCCATCGCCACCCCCTTCATGGCGGAATTGCGTCACGCAGTCGGACTGCGCAACCTGGCCGTCGCCTTCGCGCCCAAGGCCGCCGACAAGCCGAAGGCGGCCGCCTTGCCGCAGTTCAAGCAGTACCGCGAGGCCGACGGGCGCTTCTACTTCAAGTTCGTCGACGGCGACGGCCGGCTGCTGGTGCAGGGCGCGGGTTTCGATTCGCCGCGCGATGCCGGGCGTTGCGTCGCTGCGCTGAAACAGGGCGCAGCCTTCAGCATGGAGGGCTACGACATGCAGGTGGACGGGGCGTCCATCGGCACGCTGGCCGCGGGTGTGCATGCCGACGAGGTGCGCCGGGCGCTCGCCGCGCTGGCGGCCTGAGGCGCAGCGTTTTTACAGCTGAGCGGGCGCGATGGCATTCCAGCCACGGAATGCCGGATAATTGATGCAACGCAAAAACCGCAAGATCGACCGTGACTTCCGAAGTTCCACCCGCAGCGCCCGATTCCACTCCGATCGATCCCGAAACGCCCGCGCCGGCCGAGCAGCCTGACGCGACGGCGGAAACATCGAAGCCGCGCCCCGATGCCCGGCCGCGCCCGGGCTTCTTCCGCCTGCTGCGCTGGCTGCTGCTGATCGTCGTGCTCGTCGGCCTCACCGCGCTCGCCATCCTGGCGGCGGACGAGGTCGTCAGCTCCCGCCTGCAGGCGCGCTACATCACGCGCTATGCCGCCGACCTCGATTACCGGGTGATCGAGGGAGCAGGCGATGCGATCCGCTTTCCCGCGCACGGCCCCTTCGATCAGCGCCTGGGCTATGTCGACCTGCCGGCGGTGACGAAGCGATTGTCCGAGCGTGGATTCGTGGTGACGCACCAGGCGCAGTTCTCGAAAGAACTGATGGATTACGTCGAGCATGGCTTCTTCCCGCCCTATCGGGAGAAGACCCGTGCCGGTCTCGACCTGGCCGACTGCCAGGGCGTTCCGCTGTACCAGTTCCGCTACCCCTACCGCGGCTACGCGGACTTCGCCTCGGTGCCGGCGCTGGTGGGGCAGGCGCTGATGTACATCGAGAACCGCGACCTGCTGGACGAGTCGCGGCCGCGGCTCAATCCGGCGGTCGACTGGGTGCGCTTCACCCGCGCCGTGCTCGCCCAGATCGGTCGCATGGTCAATGACGACCTCGACGCGCCCGGTGGCAGCACGCTCGCCACGCAAATCGAGAAATACCGCCATTCCCCCGACGGCGTGACCTACGACGCGCGCGAAAAGCTTCGCCAGATGGTGTCGGCCAGCGTGCGTGCCTACCGCGGCGGCGAGGAAACCCTGCCGGTGCGGCGCGAGCTGCTGCTCGACTACCTGAATACCGTGCCGCTGTCGGCGGCGCCGGGGCATGGCGAGGTCAATGGACTCGGCGATGGCCTGTGGGTGTGGTTCGGCGCCGATTTCGACAAGGTCAACGCCCTGCTGTCCGCGCCCCCGGGCCAGGGCAGCGAACTGGGCGCGCAGGGGCGCGCACTGCGGCAGGTCGTGGCGCTGATGATCGCGCACCGTCGACCGTCCTTCTACCTGGCACGCAGCGGACGTGACGAGCTTAACCATCTCACCGACAGCTATGTGCGACTGCTTGCCGAGACGGGTGCGGTTGCCCCCGCGCTGCGCGATGCGGCGCTTGCCGAGCCGCTCAAGTTCCGCGACCTGGTGGCCGACCCCGCCCTGCTGCCGGCCGACCTTGGCAAGGGCGCGACGGCGATCCGCACCCGGCTGGCGGGCATGCTCGGCGCCTCGCTGTACGAGGTCGATCGCTTCGACATGGACGCCTCGGCGACACTGAACGGCGCGCTGCAACAGGCGGTGAGCGATTTCCTCGGCAAGCTGAAGGATCCCGAGTTCGCTCGCAGCAACGGCCTGATCGGCGAGCGCATGCTCGTGCCGGGCAAGATGGACGCGGTGCGCTACAGCTTCAACCTCGTCGAGCGCACGGCCAGCGGCAACCGCGTGCGCGTGCAGACCGACACCTCGGACCAGCTGTTCGACATCAACGAGAGCAGCAAGCTCGAGCTCGGCTCCACCGCCAAGCTGCGCGTGCTGGCGAGCTACCTCGAGATCGTCGCCGAGCTGCATCAGCGCTTCGCTGCGCAGTCGCCCGACGAGTTGCGCCGCGTCAAGGTCGAGCAGCGCGACAACCTCACGCGCTGGGCGATCGAGTATCTGGCCGCCAGCAAGGACCGCGACCTGGCGGCGATGCTGGAGGCCGCGCTGGAGCGGCGCTATTCCGCCGATCCGGGCGAAGGCTTCTTCACCGGCGGCGGCGTGCATACCTTCAACAACTTCAGCGCCGACGACAACGGCCGCAGCCCGACGATGCGCGAGGCGCTGCAGGGCTCGATCAACCTGCCTTTCGTGCGCCTGATGCGCGACATCGTGCGCCACACCATGTACCAGGTGCCGGGCAGCACCGCGCAACTGCTCGACGATGCCGACGATCCGCGGCGCATGGAGTACCTGGCGCGCTTCGCCGACCGCGAGGGCCAGGTCTTCCTGCGCAGGTTCTGGCGCAAGTACCAGGGCAAGACGCCGGAAGACGTCCAGACGATCTTCCTCGACGGCCTGCGTCCCGGCGCCGACCGGCTGGCGGCGGTGTTCCGCTACCTGTCGCCGCAGGCTTCCGCCGACGAACTCGCCGCCTTCCTGCGCAAGCGTTTGGCCGATGCCGACCTGGATGCGGCCCGCGTTCAGCAGTTGTACAAGCGCAATGCGCCTGAGGCTTTCGATCTGCCCGATCGAGGCTACGTCGCGCGGGTGCATCCGCTCGAGCTGTGGCTGGTCGGCTATCTGTCGGCCAAGCCGGAGGCGAGCTGGAGCGAGGCGGTCGAGGCCAGCGCCGAGGAGCGCCAGGCGGTGTATCGCTGGCTGTTCCGCACCCGCTTCAAGGGCGCGCAGGATTCGCGCATCTACACCATGCTGGAGGTCGAGGCCTTCCTCGAGATCCACCGCCGCTGGGCGCGGCTCGGCTATCCCTTCGGCCACCTCGTGCCGTCCTACGCTACCGCGCTCGGCAGCTCGGGCGATCGGCCGGCGGCGCTGGCCGACCTGATGGGCGTCATCATCAACGACGGCGTGCGCCTGCCGACGGCACGCATCGAGAACCTGCGATTTGCGGTGGACACGCCCTACGAGACACGCTTCGTGCGTCGCGCCGCGGAGGGCGAGCGGGTGATGGCGCCGGAGGTGGCGGCCGCGCTGCGCAACGCCTTGTCCGAAGTCGTCGAAGGCGGGACGGCGCGCCGGCTGTCGGGGGCCTTCAAGCTCGCCGACGGCACGGCGCTGGTGGTCGGGGGCAAGACCGGTACCGGCGACAACCGCATCGCCCTCGGCCGCGGCAGCGCCAAAGGGCTGGCACTCAACCGCACTGCCACCTTCGTGTTCTACATCGGCCCGAATCATTTCGGCACCCTGACCGCCTATGTCATCGGGCCCGAAGCGGCTTCCTTCCGCTTCACGTCGGGGCTGCCGGTGCAGATCCTCAAGTCCATGGGGCCGATGCTGCTGCCCTATCTGGAGCCGCAGGCCGCGGGCGGCTGTCCGGCGCCCGCGCTTGAGCCCGCCGTCGCGGCCGGCAATAATCCGCCGGCTGCGCCAATTACAGAGACCGATACCGAGGAGACCGCCAATGAGCGACCGTGAAGCGATCATCCCGCAGGGGATGGAAGACGTCTATGACAAGATCCACTACGCGCCAGCGGTTCGGGCGGGCAACACGATCTACGTGTCGGGGCAGATCGGCCGCGACGAGAACATGCAGCTCGTCGAGGGCAGCGAGGCGCAGATCGTGCAGGCGTTCGAGAACCTGAAGAAGGTGCTGGCTGCGGCCGGCGCGCAGATGAGTGACATCGTCGATCTCACCTCTTTCCACACCGACATGCGCGAGCTGCAGTTGTTCATGAAGGTCAAGGATCGCTACCTGACCAGGGACTTCCCGGCGTGGACGGCGATCGGCGCAGCGCAGCTGTGCGGCGCGCCGGGTTACATCATCGAGATCAAGGCGGTCGCGGTGGTGCAAGGCTGAAAGGCCGGCACGTCGCGCTACATCCCGCTCCCGATTGTCCGTCTCGCCCAAGCTCCGCTCGCTGCCCGACCGGCTGCGCCAGGTCGCTCTGTTCGAGATCGGCGGCCTGCTGCTGATCACGCCGCCCTTCGTGTGGCTGAGCGGCGTGCCACTGGGCGAGTCGATCGGACTTCTGGCAGTGCTGGCCTTGATGGCGGCACTGTGGAATGGCGTCTACAACACGGCCTTTGACTGGGTCGAGGGCCGGTTGACCGGCCGTCGCGCCGACCGCCGGCCCTTTTCCTTGCGTTGTGCACACGCGGCGGGTTTCGAAACCGGCTTGCTGCTCATGACGCTGCCCGTCATCGTCTGGTGGACCGGCATGGGCTGGGTGGCGGCGCTCGTCGCCGACATCGGCCTGGCGATCAGCTACACGGTGTATGCGCTGCTGTTCAACCTGGGCTACGACAGGGCGTTTCCGATTCCGGCCGACGACGCAGCGGACGAAGCGTCCGCCGCGCCGCCGCCCTGACGCACGGCCTCAGCTACCGGCCTGCTGAACGATGACCGCCTGCGCCGGCATCGGCGCCGGGAAGCCGGCTGCAGCCAATGCTTCGCGGATCACGCGGTTGCCGTCGAAGTAGACCTGCCAGTAGTGGTCGGTGTGGCAGAACGGGCGCACCGCCAGGATCGGGCCGACGAGGTTGAAGTCGAGGATCTCCACTTCCGGCGCCGGGTCGGGCAGCACGTTGGGCACCGCCAGCAGCTTTTCACGCAGCAGCGCCATCGCCGCGACATGGTCGGCGCTGCCCGCGAGCTGGCACTTCAGCTCGACGCGGCGGTAGGCATTGTGTGAAAAGTTCTGGATCGTGTCGCCGAACACCTTGCCGTTGCCGACCAGCGTCATGACGTTGTCGGGGGTGTCGATCGCGGTGGCGAACAGGCCGATCTCCCTCACCGTGCCCACCACGCCGGCCGCGCTGATGAAGTCGCCGACCTTGAACGGACGCAGCACGACGAGGAAGATCCCCGCCGCGAGGTTGCCGAGCAGCCCGCCCCAGGCAGCGCCGATGGCGATGCCGATGCCGGCGACCAGGGCGGCGAAGGTCGTGGTCTGCACGCCGAAGTAGCCGAGGATGGCGACCACCAGCACGATGTTCAGGGTCACGGTGAGGAAGCTGCCGACGTAGCGCATCAGCGTCGGGTCCACCTTCTGGCGCCCCATCGCCTGCTGCAGCAGGCGGCCAGCCAGTCCGATCAGCCAGCGGCCGATGATCCAGAAGATGATGGCGCCGACGATCTTGAGGCCGATGTCGGTGGCGTAGGTCATCGCCAGCTGACGGTAGTTTTCCACTTGGTCCATGGTCTTGCTCCGCGGTGGTTGAAAGGTCGGGAAGATGTCGCCATCCATTCATGCTAACCCCAGTTGTTGATGTCTGCATGACGAAGGCCGCCCGGATGGCGGGTCAGTCGGCGCTGAACGCCGCGAGGCTGGTCGGACGAGGGGGCCGCGGATTGCAATCCCGCCCGCGGCGGCCTATCGTGCGCCGCTTTCTCGCTCCGGATTGCCGCCGTGACCGCCTTGCCCCTTCCTGTTGCCGATGCCGACCTGACTCCGCTCAACACTTTCGGTCTGCCTGCCCGTGCGCGCAGGCTGCTTGTGCTGACGTCGGCGGACCAGCTTCGTGCGCTGGCGGCCAGCCCCGAGTGGGCGCTCGCGCCCCGGCTGGTGCTGGGCGGGGGCAGCAACCTGATCTTCACCGGCGACTTTGCCGGCACGGTGCTGAAGGTGGAAGTCGGCGGCCGCCGGCTGATGGCCGAGGACGAGGACGTCTGGATCGTGGAGGCCGGTGCCGGCGAGAACTGGCACGATTTCGTGCGCTGGACGCTGGCGCAGGGCTGGCCCGGGCTGGAGAACCTGTCGCTGATTCCCGGCACGGTCGGCGCGGCGCCGATCCAGAACATCGGTGCCTATGGTCTGGAGATGGCGGAGCGCTTCGAGTCGCTGGATGCGGTGGAGCTGGCGACCGGGGCGGCGCGCGTCTTTACCGCGGCGGATTGCGCCTTCGGCTATCGCGACAGCGTGTTCAAGCGCAATCCCGGACGCTGGCTGGTGACGGCGGTGCGTTTCCGCCTGCCCAGGCGCTGGGCGCCGGTGATGCGCTACGCCGAGTTGGCGCGTGAGCTCGAGGCGCAGGGGATTTCGTCGCCCACGCCGCTGCAGCTGTCCGACGCGGTGATCGCGATCCGGCGGCGCAAGCTGCCCGATCCGGCGCTGATCGGCAATGCGGGCAGCTTCTTCAAGAATCCGGTGGTGGACGTGGCGACGCACGCGCGGCTGGCGGCGGCGCACCCCGGGATGCCGAGCTATCCGCAGGCCGATGGCAGCGTGAAGCTGGCGGCTGGCTGGCTGATTGAGCAGGCGGGCTGGAAGGGGCGCGATCTGGGGCCGGTGGGCTGTTTCGAGCGCCAGGCGCTGGTGCTGGTGAATCGCGGCGGCGCCAGCGGGGCGGATGTGCGGCGCATCGCGGCGGCGATCCAGGCCGAGGTGCTCGCGCGCTTCGGGGTCGGGATCGAGCCGGAGCCGGTGTTCGTGTGATTGTCCGGTCTCTGCGCTGGGTGCGCTAACCGCCGGGCGCGCAGGGTATTCGCTCCGAGGGCTGCGGAACTCGCCTTCGCTGCGCTCGGCTCAAACAGTCCTCGCCCTCTCCGCAAATACCCTGCACGCCTGGCTTGGCGTGGGTGCGACTTCAGGGGCTCCGATTTTTTGCTCCGCCCCGTTTTCCTTCGGAGTGGCACTGCACTGATGCGGTGCGCCCGGGCTGTTGCGTCGCATCAAGGCTGGGCGTGCAGGCCGCCATCTTGCGTCGACATCGAGCTCGTTTCTGTGCCTGACGACCCAGTGTTTGCGGCGGTTCTGGTTGCGTGGCGGCGGCCCGGGGCAGTTGCTGCGCGACATGGCACATCCCTTGCTGTTAGCTGGTCGACAACGCGTTTTGCCGTTGTGCATCTCTCAGCTCACAACAAGGGGTCCGTCCATGAACCGTCGCAATTTCGTCAAAGCGCTCACGCTGTCCGCTTCCATCGCCGCCATCGGCCTGCCCGCCGGCGCGCACGCCGCCGACACGATCAAGGTCGGCATCCTGCACTCGCTGTCGGGGACCATGGCGATCTCCGAGACCGCGCTCAAGAACGTCGCACTGATGACGATCGAGGAGATCAACGCCAAGGGCGGCGTGATGGGCAAGAAGCTCGAGCCGGTGGTCGTCGATCCGGCGTCCAACTGGCCGCTGTTTGCCGAGAAGGCGCGCCAGCTGGTGGCGCAGGACAAGGTGGCGGCGGTGTTCGGCTGCTGGACCTCGGTGTCGCGCAAGTCGGTGAATCCGGTGTTCAAGGAGCTCAACGGCCTGCTGTTCTACCCGGTGCAGTACGAAGGCGAGGAACTGGAGAAGAACGTCTTCTACACCGGCGCTGCGCCCAACCAGCAGGCGATCCCGGCGGTGGAATACCTGATGAGCGCGGAGGGTGGCGGCGCCAAGCGCTTCGTGCTGCTCGGCACCGACTATGTGTATCCGCGCACCACCAACAAGATCCTGCGCGCCTTCCTCAAGAGCAAGGGCGTGGCCGATGCGGACATCATGGAGGACTACACCCCCTTCGGCCATGCCGACTACCAGACCATCATCGCCAACATCAAGAAGTTCGCCGCGGCGGGCAAGAAGACGGCGGTGATCTCGACGATCAACGGGGATTCCAATGTGCCCTTCTACAAGGAACTCGGCAACGCCGGCCTCAAGGCCACCGACGTGCCGGTGGTGGCGTTCTCGGTCGGCGAGGAGGAGCTGCGCGGCGTGGATACGAAGCCGCTGGTCGGCCACCTGGCGGCGTGGAACTACTTCATGTCGCTGAAGAACCCGGAGAACGCCGCCTTCGTGAAGAAGTATCGCGACTGGGCGAAGAAGAACGGCGTGCCCAATGTCGACACCGTGGTGACCAACGACCCGATGGAGGCGACCTACGTTGGCATCTACATGTGGAAGCAGGCGGTGGAGAAGGCCAAGTCCACCGACACCGACAAGGTCATCGCCGCGCTCGGCGGCCAGACCTTCAAGGCGCCGTCCGGCTTCACGCTGACCATGGACAAGACCAACCACCACCTGCACAAGCCGGTGTACATCGGCGAAGTGCGCGCCGACGGCCAGTTCGACGTGGTGTGGAAGACCAAGGAGCCGATCCGCGCCCAGCCGTGGAGCCCCTTCATCCCCGGCAATGAGGGCAAGCAGGGCATCTGAGCGCCTGCGCGACGAAGGCGGAGCCGGCTGGCCTGCCCGGCTCCACGGCGGACGGCCGGTCCGCCGGGCGGTACGCAGGCCGCTTCTCTCCTCCCGCAGCACCTTGGGGCCGGCGCGGCCGGCCCGTTTTTCTCTCCGGATGGAGATCCCGATGCATGCAATGATGTTTTTCAAACGGATGCTCGGCGCCGCCCTGCTGTTGCTGCTGGCGGCCGCACCGGCGCGCGCCGCGCTGGATCCTGCAGCGCTCGCCGGTCTGGCGGGCGACTTCCAGAGCCGCATGGATGCGATCGAGGCGCTCGGCGTGGCTGGCGGCGATGACGCGCGGCGTGTGCTCGACGCGCTCGAGGCCGGCCACCTCGGCGTGATCGGCGAGCGCGCGGTCATCGTCGATGGCGACCGCGTGCGCGATGCGGCCAGCGGCGCGGTGCTGGAACTGGCAGCGGGCGATGTCGAAGCGATCACGATGAACAATCGCGTGCGCCGCACGCTGGCCGGCGCACGCGCCGCACTCGCGCTGACCGCGCCCGACCGCGCCGAGCGCCTCGCCGCGGCGATCACGCTCGGCGACAGTCCCAACGCCAGCCTGCTGCCGGTGTTCGAGCGCGCCTTGGCGAGCGAAACCGACGAGGAGATCCGCGGCATCCTGTTGCGTGCTGCGGCGCGGGTGAATCTGGCTTCGGCCGATGCGCAGATCCGGTTGCGTGCGGTGCAGGCGCTTGGTGAATCCTCCGATCCCGCAGTCAGGGCTCTGCTCGAAGGGCTGCTCGAGAAGCGCGACGGCAATTGGGTGGAGCCCCAGTCCGAGGTGCGGGCCGCCGCCGACATGGCGATCCACGCCATCGACCGCCGCATCGCCGTCGCCGAAGGCGTCGGCACCGTGTTTTCCGGCCTGTCGCTCGGTTCCATCCTGCTGCTCGCGGCGCTCGGCCTGGCCATCACCTACGGCGTGATGGGCGTCATCAACATGGCGCACGGCGAACTGCTCATGGTCGGCGCCTACGCCACCTTTCTCGTGCAGGGGCTGTTCCGCAGCCATCTGCCGGCCTATCTGGACTGGTACGTCGCCGCGGCGATTCCGGTGGCCTTCCTGTCGGCGGCGCTGGTCGGCGTGGCGATGGAGCGCCTGGTGCTGCGCCACCTCTACGGCCGCCCGCTGGAGAGCCTGCTTGCCACCTGGGGCCTGTCGCTGGTGCTGATCCAGGCCGCACGCGTGATCTTCGGGCCGCAGAACCTGGAGCTGGCCAACCCCTCGTGGATGTCGGGCGGTGCGGAGCTCGCCGCCGGCGTGGTGCTGCCTTACAACCGCATCGTCATCATCGGCTTCGCGGTGTTCGTGCTGGTGCTGATCTGGCTGTTGATGCAGAGGACGCGGCTCGGCATGTTCGTGCGCGCGGTGACGCAGAACCGCCCGATGGCCGGCTGCGTCGGCGTGCCGACCGCGCGTGTCGACACGCTGGCCTTCGCCATCGGCTCGGGCGTGGCCGGTCTCGGCGGCCTGGCGCTGTCGCAGATCGCCAACGTCGGCCCGGCGATGGGCACCGGCTACATCGTCGATGCCTTCATGGTCGTGGTGCTCGGCGGTGTCGGCCAGCTCGCCGGCGCGGTGTGGGCGGCGCTGGGGCTGGGCATTTTCTCCAAGTTCCTCGAAGGCTGGGCCGGCGCGGTGATCGCCAAGATCCTGGTGCTCGTTTTCATCATCGTCTTCATCCAGAAGCGTCCGCAGGGCATCTTCGCCCTCAAGGGCCGCTTCGCCGACAGTTGAGGCCGCCATGCGCACCCCATTCACCGTCAGACTGATCCAGAGCACGCCGAAGTCCGGCTGGCTGGCGATCGCGATCTTCGCCGCGATCACGCTCATCGGCGTGCCGCTCGCCCACCTCGCGCTGCCGGAATCGAACCCGCTGCACCTGTCGGCCTACACCGTCAGCCTGCTCGGCAAGATCCTGTGCTACATGGTCGTCGCCGTGGCGATGGACCTCATCTGGGGCTATGCCGGCATCCTCAGCCTAGGTCACGGCCTGTTCTTCGCCCTCGGCGGCTACGCCTTCGGCATGTACCTGATGCGCCAGATCGGCCGCGACGGCAGCTACGGGGCCGAGCTGCCCGACTTCATGGTGTTCCTCGACTGGAAGGAGCTGCCCTGGTACTGGGCCGGGTCGGACTCCTTCCTGTGGGCACTGTTCCTGGTCGTCGCGCTGCCCGGCGTCGTCGCCTTCGTGTTCGGCTGGTTCGCGTTCCGCTCGCGCATCAAGGGGGTGTACTTTTCCATCATCACCCAGGCGCTGACCTATGCCGCGATGCTGCTGTTTTTCCGCAACGAGACCGGCTTCGGTGGCAACAACGGCTTCACCGACTTCAAGCGCATCCTCGGCCACAGCATCACCTCGCCCGAGATGCGGGTGACGCTGTTCGCGCTGTCGGCGATGCTGCTGATCGTCTGCTTGATCCTAGGCCGCTACCTCGTCAGCTCGCGCTTCGGCCGCGTGCTCGCCGCCATCCGCGATGCCGAGAGCAGGGTCATGTTCATCGGCTACAACCCGCTGCACTACAAGCTCTTCATCTGGACCTTGTCGGCGATGCTGTGCGGCGTGGCCGGCGCGCTGTACGTGCCGCAGGTCGGCATCATCAATCCGTCGGAGATGAGCCCGGCGAACTCGATCGAGATCGCGGTGTGGGTTGCCGTCGGCGGGCGCGGCACGCTGGTCGGCGCGGTGCTGGGGGCGGGCATCGTCAATCTGGCGAAGAGCTTCTTCACCGTCACCATGCCGGAATATTGGCCCTTCTTCCTCGGCTTCCTGTTCATCGCCGTCACGCTGTATTTGCCCGATGGCGTGGTCGGCCTGTGGCGCAAGCTGCGCGCCCGGCGCGCGCTGGCCGCTGCGCCGGATGCGGCCGAGTCGAATGTTGCCGGGTCGAGTTCCGCCGCCGCCCCGTTGCCGGCGGTCGAGAAGTCCGATGCTGCGCCGGCCAACGTCACCGTTCCGAAGGGAGCCACCGCATGATCAACCTTCCCCAACTCGATCGCGCCGAGTCCGCCGCCGTGGCGCACGCCGCCTTGCTGGCCAACGAGCAGCGCGAGCAGTGGGAGAGCGAGGCCACCACCAGCCATGTGGTGAAGTCCGGCGAGCTCGACCTGTCGCACAACGTCATCCTGTACCTGGACGACATCACGGTGAGCTTCGACGGCTTTCGCGCGCTGAACAAGCTGTCGCTGACCATCGACGCCGGCGAGTTGCGCTGCATCATCGGCCCCAACGGCGCGGGCAAGACGACGATGATGGACGTCATCACCGGCAAGACGCGCCCCGACTCGGGCAAGGCCTTCTTCGGCCAGACGATCGACCTCACCCGCCTGACCGAGCCGGAGATCGCCCATGCCGGCATCGGCCGCAAGTTCCAGAAGCCGACGATCTTCGAGCGCCTGAGCGCGTTCGAGAACCTCGAGCTGGCGATGAAGGCCGACAAGCGCGTGCGCCGCACGCTGTTCGCTAGTTTGTTCGACGACCAGCGCGACCGCATCGCCGAGGTTTTGAGGCAGATTCGCCTCGACAAGGACGCCGGTCGCGCCGCGGGCCTGCTGTCGCACGGCCAGAAGCAGTGGCTGGAGATCGGCATGTTGCTGATGCAGGAACCCAGGTTGCTGCTGCTCGACGAGCCGGTGGCAGGCATGACCGACGACGAGACCGAGCGCACCGCCGAGCTGTTCGTGAGCCTGGCGGGCAAGCATTCGTTGATGGTGGTGGAGCACGACATGGCCTTCGTCGAGGCGCTCGGCGGCAAGGTCACGGTGCTGTGCGAGGGCTCGGTGCTGGCGGAAGGGGATCTGGCCTCGGTGCAGGCGGATCCGCGGGTGATCGAGGTTTATCTGGGGCGGTGAGCGACAACATGCTGAAAGTAGAGAACCTGAACCAGTACTACGGCGGCAGCCACATCCTGCGTGGGCTGTCCTTCGAGGTGCCCGTCGGCAAGGTCACCACCCTGCTGGGCCGCAACGGCGTGGGCAAGACCACGCTGCTGAAGACCCTCATGGGCCTCGTCCCGGCGGCGACCGGCAGCATCCACTTCCACGGCCACGACATCACCCGCGCGCCCTCCTACAAGCGGGTGAGCGCAGGCATCGGCTTCGTCCCGCAAGGGCGCGAGATCTTCCCGCGCCTCACCGTCGAGGAGAATCTCCTCATGGGCCTGGCGACGAAGCCGGGCGGCACCGCCATCCCGGCGCGCATCTTCGACATGTTCCCGGTGCTGAAGCAGATGATGGGCCGGCGCGGCGGCGACCTCTCCGGCGGCCAGCAGCAACAGCTCGCCATCGGCCGCGCGCTCGCCTTCGGCCCCCGGCTGCTGATCCTTGACGAACCCACCGAAGGCATTCAGCCCTCCATCATCAAGGACATCGAGCGCGCCATCCGCAGCCTCGCCGAAACCGGCGAGATGGCCATCCTGCTCGTCGAGCAGTACTACGATTTCGCCCGCGCGCTCGCCGACCAGTATCTGGTGATGGAGCGCGGCGAGATCGTCATGCGCGGCGCCGGCGCCGACATGGATCGCGATGGCGTGCGCGAGGCGCTGGCGGTGTGAGCTGTGGCGACGGGGCGTGCGTCTCGGGGCAGGGTGCGCAGCGGAAGCAGGTGGTGCGGCGGTGAGCCGGATGATGCGTGCGTGAGCGGTTTCGAGGCCGGTGCGTACAATTCCGCTCCATGGACCCGCACCCTCTCGCCCCGCCCGCCTGCCCGGTCTGCCTGGTGCCGGCGCCCCGATTCTTCCTCAAGGTCGAGGGTCGCGACTACTTCCGCTGCGACGCCTGCGAGGCCACCTTCCTCGCACCGCACCAGCATCCGCCGGCGGTGCGCGAGCGCGCGGAGTATGAGTTGCACCGCAACGATGGAGCCGATCCGGGCTATCGCCGCTTTCTCGACCGTCTCGCGCAGCCGCTGCTCGCCCGGCTTGCGCCGGCCTGCGAGGGCCTGGATTATGGTTGCGGCCCGGGGCCGCTGCTGGCGGGGATGTTGCGCGAGGCGGGCCACGACGTTGCGGCCTACGACCCGTTTTTCGCCCCCGTCGCGACCATGCTGCAGCGGGACTACGACTTCATCACCTGCACCGAAGTCGTAGAGCATTTCCACCGCCCTGCGGAAGAGTTCACCCGGCTCGATACGCTGCTGCGCCCGGGCGGCTGGCTCGGCATCATGACCTGTTTCCAGACCGACGACGCGCGCTTCGCGCGCTGGCACTACCGGCGCGACCCGACGCATGTGGTGTTCTACCGCGAGGCGACGTTACGCGTCGTCGCCCGGCGCCATGGCTGGCAGTGCGAAATCCCGGGCAAGGACGTGGTGCTGATGCGCAAGCCCGCCGTTTGACGGCGGGCGGCTGCGCAACGCATTCAAGGACGGGCGTTCAGCCCTTCCGGCGCCGGCTCAGCCCCATTCCGGCGAGCGCCGTGGCCAGCAGGGCCAGGGAGGCCGGTTCCGGCACGGTGGCGGGCGGGTCGGCGGTGATCATGTCCTGTGCACCCTTCGCTTCGAGCGTCATCGCATAGCGCTTGTCCAGGCTGTCGGCCACCGGAATGGCATCGAAGAAGGCCTGAACCCAGTACTTCGTTTCGCGCTCGAGGTCGTTGATGCGGACCGAGAGATCGCCCGACGCGAGGTTCCACTTGTCGCGCGTTTCGTAGAGGCTTTCCCAGATGCCGAGCTGAATCGCCGCGCCCTGCAGGCCGGTGAACGGACGTGCCCAGGCGAAGGGATCGTCCCACTCGTTCGAGTTGTGGTGCATCACGTAATTGACCGCGCCCAGGAAGTCCAGGGTGCGTGCGGTCGGTCCGTCGAAGTTGATGCCGTAGCGCACTTTCTGGCCGCCGCTGATGCCTTCGAAGAGGTCGTAGCAGTACATGAACAGGTCGTCGACGCCATCGACGAAGATGGTCGGCGTCACGCCGTCGAGATCGCTCGCGGAGCCGCTGAAGCGTCCAGCGGCGACGTTCATTTCAGCGCGCCCGGCATACGTGACGCGCACCGTGTCGGACGTCACCCCGCTGAAGCCGCCGAAAATCGGGTTGTCGAAGGTCACCGTCACTGCTGCGGCATTGGCGGCGCCGGCGCTGATCAGAAGGGCGGCGAGGGGGGCAAACTTGATTTTTTTCATGGCTGTCAGATTCATTTCCGGGTGGCTTGATGACAGCTAATGCAGAGTTTGTGCCAGGTTTCTTATCGGCATGATTTATAAGGATTATTGTCGTTTTCTCTGCGCGGGGCTGAGATTCCGCTGTAAGAAAATCCGACAAAATATTCAAATAAAACAATAAGATAAGTAGGGTGAATCCAGCCTGAGGGCGCGGGGCGTGGCGAGGATATTTGTCACGCTCGGGAGGATTCCTCGTCGGCCGTCCCGTGACGCATTGAAGCTCGTTCTCCATTGCGCGGCGTCGGTCAGCGAATTTCGAGTTCTTAGATCGCAGGCGGATGCACTTATTTGGTGCGCGCGCCGGGCCATGCCTTGTTTGGGTGCGTTCCGCACCGGCTGCCAAGTGTCGCCGTAGCCGACAGCAGCGCTTCAGACCTTCACTCCTCGAGAGAAATCCCTTTCGGATCAGCTGCGTGCGCATCGGCGCTACCGACCTGGTCCGCGGTTTGCTAAGGGATGCACATGAATGTGCTGATCGAGCAAGGGAGCCCTCTCGCGAGGACGCCACAGTTTGCGGGGGGCTGGCAGGCTCGGCTGCGCCTCGCTTTCGACCGGCGTGGCGCGCGGACGGTGCTGGTCGAGCGCGAGCACCACGGTCCGCTGGTGGTGCAGCGTTCCCTGTACCCGGAGGGTGATGCGGTGTGCCACACCATCCTGGTGCATCCGCCGGCCGGCATCGCCGGGGGCGACCGTCTCCGGGTGGAGGTGTCGGTGGGGGCGGGCGCGCATGCGCTGCTGACGACGCCCGGGGCCGGGAAGTGGTACCGAAGTGCGGGTGGTCGCGGGAGCCTTGTGCAGCGCATCGAGGTGGCTGCGGGCGGGGTGTGCGAGTGGCTGCCGCAGGAGAGCATCGTGTTCGACGGCGCACTCGGCGAGCTGGCGACCGAGGTGAGCCTGCAGGGCGACGCCTGCTTCATTGGCAGCGAGATGCTGTGCTTCGGGCGCACCGGCTCGGGCGAGCGCTTCACGCGCGGCGAGCTGGCGATGCGCACGCGGATCGAGCGCGACGGCCGGCCACTGTGGCTTGAGCGGGGCGTCGTCGAGGGTGGCGAGGCGCTGCTGGGGTCGAAGGTGGGGCTGCAGGGCTGGCCGGTGAGCGGCAGCTTCGTCGTGGCGTCGCCGCGCTGTGATACGGGACTGCTCGAGGCGTGGCGCGCGATCGTGCCAGTGGCGGGCGAGGGCGCGGTGACGTTGTTGCCGGGTTTGCTGGTGGCGCGCTGGCTGGGGCCGGGGTGCGAGCCGGGGCGGGCGTGGTTCGCGCGCCTGTGGGCGGCGGCGCGGCCGGTGGTGGCGGGGTGCGCGGCGCAGGTGCCGCGCATCTGGAATACCTGATGAGTGTTGGCGGCGCGAGGGCGTTGCGGAGGGAACGATGGAACTGACTCCACGCGAGAAGGACAAGTTGCTGGTCTTTACCGCCGGTTTGCTGGCGGAGCGCCGGCGGGCGCGCGGGCTAAGGCTGAATTACCCGGAGGCGGTGGCTTTCATCACCTGCGCGATTCTGGAGGGGGCGCGGGATGGGCGCACGGTGGCGGAATTGATGAGCTATGGGGCGACGCTGCTGACGCGCGAGGAGGTGATGGAGGGGGTGCCGGAGATGATTCCGGACATCCAGGTGGAGGCGACGTTTCCTGACGGGACGAAGCTGGTGACCGTGCACAACCCGATTGTTTGATGCGTTGGCACGTTGTGGCCCGCGCTCGTCGCACGGGGAATTCCCTCCGCAGGCTGCGGAACTCGCCCTTCGGGCTCAGACAGTCCTCGCCTGCTCCAGGAATTCCCCGCACGCCAAGCGCTACGTCTGACTGTGCTGGACCTTCAGGATTGAAGGAGAGAAAGGGATGATCCCCGGAGAATACTTCGTCGCCGACGGCGACATCGAACTCAACGCCGGCCGCGCCACGCTGACGGTGGTGGTGACCAATACCGGCGACCGGCCGATCCAGGTTGGCTCGCATTACCACTTTGCCGAGACCAACACCGCGCTCGATTTCGATCGCGCGGCGGCGCGCGGTTTCCGGCTGAACATCGCGGCGGGTACGGCGGTGCGGTTCGAACCGGGGCAGTCGCGCACCGTCGAGCTGGTGGCGCTGGATGGCGAGCGCGAGGTGTATGGCTTCAATGGCCTGGTGATGGGGCGGGTGGATGAGCCCCCACGCTCACTGGGTTCGTTGCCCCCCGAGGGGGCTGGCCTCCCTTGGGGCGGCCCGGCGGGAGGCGTGTGATGGCGAAGATTTCGCGCCGCGCGTATGCGGAGATGTTCGGCCCCACGGTGGGCGACCGGTTGCGGCTGGCCGATACCGAGCTGGTGATCGAGGTGGAGAAGGACTTCACCATTTACGGCGAGGAGGTGAAGTTCGGTGGCGGAAAGGTGATCCGCGACGGCATGGGCCAGGGCCAGGGGGTGTCGGCGGATGTGGCCGATACGATCATCACCAATGCGCTGATCGTCGATGCGGTGGCGGGTATCGTGAAGGCGGATGTGGGCCTCAAGGACGGGCGCGTCTGGCGCATCGGCAAGGGCGGCAACCCGGATATCCAGCCGGGGGTGACGATTCCGGTGGGGGCGGGTACCGAGGTGATCGCGGGCGAGGGCATGATCCTGACCGCGGGCGGCATCGACAGCCACATCCACTGGATTTGCCCGCAGCAGATCGACGAGGCGCTGATGTCGGGCGTTACCACGATGCTGGGCGGTGGCACCGGGCCGGCGACCGGCACCTATGCGACCACCTGCACGCCGGGGCCGTGGCACATCCATCGCATGCTGGAGGCGGCGGAGGCGTTTCCGATGAACCTCGGTTTCTTCGGCAAGGGCAACGCGAGCCTGCCGGCGCCGCTGAAGGAGCAGGTCGTCGCCGGCGTGATCGGGCTCAAGCTGCATGAGGACTGGGGCACGACGCCGACGGCGATCGACAACTGCCTCACCGTGGCCGACGAGATGGACATCCAGGTCGCCATCCACACCGACACACTGAACGAGTCCGGCTTCGTCGAGACCACGCTCGCCGCCTTCAAGGGCCGCACCATCCACACTTTCCACACCGAGGGCGCGGGCGGCGGCCATGCGCCGGACATCATCAGGGCGATCAGCCGGCCCAACGTGCTGCCGTCGTCGACCAACCCGACACGGCCGTACACGGTGAACACCATCGACGAGCATCTCGACATGCTGATGGTGTGCCACCACCTCGATCCGTCGATCGCCGAGGACGTGGCCTTCGCCGAGTCGCGCATCCGGCGCGAGACCATCGCCGCCGAGGACATCCTGCACGATACCGGCGCGTTCTCGATGATGTCGTCCGATTCGCAGGCGATGGGTCGGGTGGGCGAGGTGGTGATCCGCACCTGGCAGACGGCGCACAAGATGAAGGTCCAGCGCGGCTGGCTGGCGCCCAGGCGCAGCACGCCACTGCCCGATGAGATCGCGGCCGTCGAGGACAGCCCGGCGAACGACAACTTCCGCGTCAAGCGCTATATCGCCAAGTACACGATCAACCCGGCGATCACCCACGGCATCGCGCACGAGGTGGGTTCCATCGAGCCGGGCAAGCTCGCCGACCTGGTGCTGTGGAAGCCGGCCTTCTTCGGTGTGAAGCCGAGCCTGATCCTGAAGGGCGGCATGATCGCGGCGGCGGCGATGGGCGACGCCAACGCGTCCATTCCAACGCCGCAGCCGGTGCATTACCGGCCGATGTTCGGCGCCTTCGGCAAGGCGGTGAAAACGTCGGTGATCTTCGTGTCGCAGGCGGCGCTGCACAACCCGGAGGTGGCCTCGCTCGGGCTGCAGAAACGCCTGGTGGCGGTGCGCGGCTGCCGCGCGGTGCAGAAGTCCGACATGGTGCTCAACGACGCCACGTCGGCGATCGAGGTCGATCCCGAAACCTACGTGGTGCGCGCCGACGGCGAACATCTCGTCTGTGAACCGGCGGAAGTGCTGCCGATGGCGCAGCGCTATTTTCTGTTCTGAACGGGCAGCGCAGGAGCGGGCTTGACCGCGATTTCACGGTTTGATCGCGCTCAAGCGCGCTCCTACGCCACCCACGCTCAGACCATTTTTCCATATCGATGCCATGACGACCGAAGCCGACATGATTTCCACTGCCACCATCGCCGCACCGGCCCTGCTGCTGATCGAATCCCTGTACGAGGGCGATGCGCCCGCGACCGACACGCTGGAGCTCGACTTCAACTACCGCAGCAAGAGCCGCCTGCGTGCCAGGCTCGGCTCCGGCGCCGAGGTGGGGCTGTTCCTGCCGCGCGGCACGGTGCTGCGCGGCGGGCACAAGCTGCGCGCGAGCGACGGGCGCATCGTCGCCGTCGTCGCGGCGGCCGAGGATCTGCTCGAGGCGCGCTGCGCGTCGGCGGTGGACCTGGCGCGCGCGGCTTTCCACCTCGGCAACCGCCATGTCGCGGTCGAGGTCGGCCGCGATGCCGAGGGCGATTGGCTGCGGCTGCAGGCCGACCACGTGCTGGAGGGCATGCTGCTCGGGCTGGGGGCGAGCGTGCGCGCGCTGAGTGCGCCCTTCGAGCCCGAGGCGGGCGCCTATGCGCCGGGCCACCAGCATCCGGGCGACGGCAGCGGCGCGCGCATCCACATGATGGCGCAGTGACGATGCCCGCCGCGGTGCTTCCCCTTGCCCCGCCCGGCGCTACCGGTCTGCTGCCGCTCGTCCGCTTGCTGCAACTCGCCAGCCCGGCGCTGCCGGTCGGGGCCTACACCTATTCTCAGGGCCTGGAGTGGGCGGTGGAGAGCGGCGCGGTGCGCAACGAGGCCGACGCCGCCGCCTGGATCGGCGACCTGCTGGAGTGGAATCTGGCGCGCTTCGAGGCGCCGCTGATGGCGTGCCAGCTGGCAGCCTGGGCGGCCGGCGACGATGAGGAGGTCGCGCGCCTGAACGATGATTTTCTAGCCAGCCGCGAGAGCGCCGAGCTGCGCGCCGAAACCGTACAGATGGGCTGGTCGATGGTGAAGCTGCTGGCCGAGCTCGACGCCTTCGCCGCGCTGCCGGGCTGGCGCGCGCGGCTGCTGGCGGTCCACACGCCGTGCTTCCCCACCGCGTGGTCGGCTGCGGCAGCGGCGTGGCAGGTGCCGGCGGAGCAAGCACTGGCGGCCTACCTGTGGGCCTGGGCGGAGAACCAGGTGATGGCGGCGGTGAAGGCAGTGCCGCTCGGGCAGAGCGCCGGCCAGCGCCTGCTCGCCACGCTGGGCGCCGGCATCCCGTCCCTTGCGCAGTTGGCCCTGCACCTGCCCGAGGCGCGCTGGAGCAACTACACCCCCGGCCTGGCGATCGCCAGCAGCCGGCACGAAACCCAATACACGAGGCTGTTCAGATCATGAGCACGACATTTTCTTCGCATCGCGGCCCGCTCCGCGTCGGTATCGGCGGCCCGGTCGGTTCGGGCAAGACGGCGCTCACCTTGGCGCTGTGCCTGGCGCTGCGCGACCGGTACAACATCGCAGTCGTCACCAACGACATCTACACTGCCGAGGACGCGCAGTTTCTTGTGCGCAACGAGGCGCTGGCGCCCGAGCGCATCATCGGCGTCGAAACCGGTGGCTGCCCGCACACGGCGATCCGCGAGGACGCCTCGATCAACCTTGAGGCCGTCGAGCGCCTGAATGCGCGCTTTCCCGGGCTGGACATCATCTTCGTCGAGTCGGGCGGCGACAACCTGGCGGCGACTTTCTCGCCCGAGTTGTCGGACCTGACGATCTACGTCATCGACGTGTCGGCCGGCGACAAGATCCCGCGCAAGGGCGGGCCGGGCATCACCCGCAGCGACCTCCTCGTCATCAACAAGATCGACCTCGCGCCGCTGGTGGGCGCCTCGCTGGAGGTCATGGACCGCGACGCGCGCAGGATGCGCGGCGAGCGCCCCTTCGTCTTCTCCAACCAGAAGACGGGGCAGGGCCTTGCGGATATCATCTCCTTCATCGAGCGCCAGGGCCTGCTCGCCGCCCCGGCCGCCGCCTGATCATCCCGCCCGGCGGGGCATCCCGCCGGTGCCGCTGCATTGCAAACCGCTGTCGAGGACAGATCATGAAGATCCACAGAATGATTGCCGCCGCCTTCCTGGCCGCCGCTTCGGGCGCCGCCCTGGCCCACCCGGGGCATGAAACCGCCAGCTTCGCCACCGGCTTCGCCCACCCCTTCGGCGGGCTGGACCATCTGCTGGCGATGTTCGCCGTAGGCCTGTATGCAGCGCGCCAGCCGGGGCCGGCGCGCTGGGCGCTGCCTGGGGGCTTCGTGCTGGCGATGCTCGCCGGCGCCGGGCTGGGCGCCGCAGGGGTGGCACTGCCGGCGGTGGAGTCCGGCATCGCGCTGTCGGTGCTGGGGCTGGGCCTGCTGATCGCCTTTGCCGCGCGGCTGCCGCTGGCGGCGAGCCTGCCCATGGTGGCCACGTTCGCGCTGATGCACGGCTTCGCTCACCACGCCGAGATGGGCGGTGCGGCGCTTGCGACTTATGCCGCAGGCTTCGCGCTCGCCACGGCGGCGCTGCACGGCTGTGGCTATCTGCTGGCGCGCTGGATGCCGGGAAGTACGCTGGCGCAGGGCGTCAAGCGCGCAGTGGGCGCGGGCATCGCGGGTGTCGGAGTGGCCCTGCTGGGAGCCTGACGTAGGAGCGGGCTTGACCGCGACCGAGTTCCAATGAATCGCGCTCAAGCGCGCTCCTACGGCATCTGCTGGTGGGGGCCTCGCTTCACGCCACCTTGTTCGGCGGCACCTGGCCGGCGAAGAAGGCGCTGAGGTTGTCGGCCGCCATCAGGCCCATGCCGTTGCGCGTCTCGCGCGTGGCGCTGCCGAGGTGGGGGAGCAGCACAACGTTTTCCATCGTCAGCAGGGGCTCGGGCACGCGCGGCTCGTGCTCGTAGACGTCCAGCCCCGCGCCGGCGAGCAGGCCACGCTGCAGCGCATTGGCCAGCGCGGCCTCGTCCACCACGTCGCCGCGCGCGGTGTTGATCAGGAAGGCATGGCGCTGCATCGCGTTGAGACGCGCGGCGTTCATCAGGTGGCGTGTCTCTTCGCCGCCCGGGCAGTGCAGCGAGATGAAGTCGGCCCGGGCCAGCACCTCTTCGATCGAATCGTACTGGGTCGCGTCCAGCCCTTCCAGCGCTTCGGCCGGCACCGTGCTGCGGTTGAAGAACACCACCTTCATGCCGAGACCGTGTTGCGCGCGCCGTGCCGTGGCCCGGCCGATGCGACCCATGCCGATGATGCCCAGCGTCTTGCCTGACACGCGCGTGCCGATCATGTGCGTTGGCCGCCAGCTCGTCCAGTGTCCAGCGCGCACCAGGCGCTCGCCTTCGCCGGCACGCCGCGCGACAATCAGCATCAGCATGATGGCGAGGTCGGCCGTGCAGTCGGTGAGAATGTCGGGCGTGTTGGTGACCGTGATGCCGAGCCGCTTCGCCGCGGCGACGTCGATGTGGTTGTAGCCGACGCCATAGTTGGCAATGATGTTCGCGCGCCGGCCCGGGACCTCCAGCACATCGGCGGTGATGCGGTCGGCGACCGTGGTCAGCAGCGCATCGGCGCTCTGCAGCGCCTGCTGCAGCTCGCGCGCGGTGAGCGGGCGATCGTCGATGTTGAGTTGCGCGTCGAAACGTGCGGCGAGCTCGCGTTCGACTTCTTCGGGCAGTCGTCCGGTCACGATGACCTTCGGTCTGGCGCTGGCAGCGTTCATGGCGAGCCTCTCCCAATCTGGATGTGTCGGTCGGTGGCGCGATGATGCCGCCAAACCGGGATGTCCGTCATCACCTTCAGCCTGCCAGCGGCAGGGCCGGACTTGGTACGATCGCCCTTCACAGCTGGCAGACCGGTATCGAACCCGTGGGGGCGGCGCCGCATTTCCCCGTGTGGACAGACGTCCGCCGAACTGCTGCCCCTCCCGAACGCCCACGGAGACACCAAGATGAGCAACCCCAACATCCTCGTCATGGCCGGCAGTGCACGGCGCGACTCCCTCGCGCGACGGCTGGCGCAGGCCTGCGTCGCCCCGCTGCAGCACGCCGGCGCCGAGGTCAATCTGATCGAGCTCGCCGACTACCCGGCACCGCTCTACCACGGCGACCTCGAGGCCGACGCCGGGCTGCCCGATTGCATCGTCAGCCTGCAGCAGCAACTGGCCGCCACCGATGGGCTGCTGGTGGTCAATCCGGAATACAACGGCTCGATCACGCCCCTGCTCAAGAACACGCTCGACTGGTGCTCGCGTCCCAATGCGGAAGATCCGGCGCGCTCCGGCGGCGCCGTGTATGCCGGCCGCGCGGCGGCCGTGCTGGCGACCTCGCCGGGGCCGCTGGGCGGCATGCGGGTGCTGTTCCACGTGCGCGACATCCTGGGCTACCTCGGCATGCACGTGATTCCGCAGCAACTCGCGGTGGGCCGCGCACACGAGGCGATCGGCCCCGATCACCGGCTGGTCGATCCGAAGCAGCAGCTCACGCTGGATGGCGTGGCGAAGGCGCTGGTGGATACCGCGCGGCGCCTGCGGACCTGAGCGCGTCTGCGCTGCTTGCGGTCGCGCCGTGGCGCCCGGATCAGGCGCGTTGCGACCGGGCCCAGCGCACGATGTCTGCAGCGCCCATCGCCCCGGGCTGGCGGGCGACCTCGCGCCCCTTGCTGAACAGCGCCAGCGTCGGAATGCTGCGGATGCCGAAGCGCGCGCCCAGCGCCTGCTCGGCTTCGGTATTCACCTTCACCAGCCGGAACAGCGGTTCCAGCATGCCGGCGGCCTGCGCGAAGGCGGGTGCCATCATGCGGCAGGGGCCGCACCACGGCGCCCAGAAATCCACCAGCACCGGGATGTCGTTGCGCACGATGTGACGCTCGAAGCGGGTGCCGTCGAGTTCGGTCGGCGCGCCCGCGAACAGCTGCTGGCGGCATTGGCCGCAATTGGGCCGTTCGCCCAGGCGCGCGTGTGGAACGCGGTTGACGGCATCGCAGTGCGGGCAGACGAGGTGCAAGGAGTCGTTCACGATCGGGTTCCAGCGGGTTGGGATCGACGCGTAGATGGAGGCGTTCCGGGCAACATCAAGACTGCCGGTGCGTGGCTCAGCCCCGGCCCGAGATCAGGGGGTTTAGGCCCAATAGGGTGGGGGATATCCCCCACCCAGCCTGCGGGTGGAAG
Source organism: Thauera sp. (assembly GCA_017302295.1). Lineage (GTDB taxonomy): Bacteria > Pseudomonadota > Gammaproteobacteria > Burkholderiales > Rhodocyclaceae > Thauera. The sequence goes on from JAFLDS010000008.1 coordinate 45,911, forward strand.
AACCGGTTTCTTATCAAGTTCATGTTTTTAAAGGAAAGCGGTCGGATTTTCACGTGTGGCACGCCTGTTGCGTAGAAAGAGTCGAGCAGATCCTTCCCCGGTATCTGCCCGCCGGGAAGCCGGCGCCGAAGTCTTCCATCCCTTTCACGCAATTCGAGGAACCACCATGAAAACCCTTCACAAACTCGCGCTCACGCTCGTTTCCGCAGCTTGCCTGCTCACGCCCGCCGCACAGGCGCGCGGGCTGGACGACCTTGCCGGCATCGACATCCGCCAGGAGGATCGTCGCGCCGACCGTCGCGAGGACCGTCAAGCCGATCGTCAAGCCGACCGTCGCGAGGATCGCCGGGCCGACCGTCGAGCCGATCGCAGGGCCGATCGTCGCGCTGACCGTCGTGCTGATCGTCGAGCCGATCGCCGTCTTGGCCTCTGATCCACGCTGGGTTGCCCGTCCGCATGTGAAGGCGGCCGCCCGTCAGGGTGGCCGCCCGATGGCCTTGCGGTGCTTGGCGGCCGTGCTGGCGGTGTTTGCCGCGCAGGGGGTGTGGGCCGAGCGCGGCGAGGTGTCCGCGCCACAGGCGGGCGCTCCCGGCGAGGCGAAGGTGTTTGCTGCAGAGCTCGAGATCGGAGCCGGTGTCGAGTCCTATCGCAACCCGATTGCGTTCATCGGTGAGGACGCGACCGCGATCGGCCTTGCGCGCAAGGCGCGGCGGGTGTCGAGTCCGTTCCGCGAGGCCGCGCTGAGTGTCGACATGGCGCTGCCCGTGGCGCCGGGTTGGGCATGGACCGGCGCGTCCGCGCTCGAGGCCCGTCGCTCGTCAGACTTGTCTGCGCTGGATCACGACCGTCACACGCTGACCATCGGTGCGACGCGCGAGCTGGACGACGACGAGCTGGGTGCAGAACTGTTGTTCGAGCGCCTGGACGTCGGCAGCGCGTTCGGACGGCAAGCCTACGGTTTACGCCTCGATTACGTATCGCGGCCGGACGACGCCGTGGCCCAGGGGATCGCCCTGGAGTGGAAGCGCTACCGGCACGATTTCCCCGATGACATCGAGGACGGCGACCGTGTCAGCCTGACGTGGGCGCGGAACAGCGCCGACGATGAAGGACGCGGCTGGCGCGTGAAGCTCGCAGCGGCGATGTTGAAGAACCGATGGGGTTACGACGATTTCTCCTACCGTGAGCTGGCGGCGCGCGCCGAGCGCGTGTTCGTGCCGGCGCCCGACTGGACGCTGAGCCTGGGCCTTGCGCCGCGCTGGACGCGCTACGACGACGAGGCGCCGGATGCGGGCTACAGGCGCGAAGACCGTCGCCTTACCGGCGTGGTCGGCGTTGGCCGCGCGTTGGGCGAACATGCCAGCCTGCAGTGCGAGGCGGAACTCGGCCGTCTGTATTCGAACGCCCCGCAGGCCCGCAGCCGCTGGAACATCGCCGGCTGCAGCCTGCGCCTGCTGTTCTGAGGGGCACGGTCGTGGATAATCCGCCCATGTCCGACAAGCCCTTTCGCCTGACTCGCCGCTTCGCCTTCGTCGGGCTCGTTTCGATCGGGCTGATGAGCGTGATCGTTGCGCTGTCGCTGTCGCGCTTCCTGACCGAGCGCATGTTGAGACAGGAGGCGGTGCTGACGATGGAGTTCATCCACAGCCTGGTGCTGGTGGAGAACGCGTCGCTGTATTTTCGCGAAGGTCGGCCGGGCGCGCCGGAGGTGGCGAGCACCTTCAATCACGTCGCCAACATGCCCGACGTGCTGCGCGCCAGCGCGCACAGCGCGGACTACCGCGTCATCTGGTCGAGCGACAAGGCCATCGTCGGCCGCCAGTTTCCCGACAACCCGGAGCTGGAGCGCGCGCTCGCGGGCGAGCTGGTAGTGCATGAGGCCTTCGAGGACCACCATGCGGACAAGGCCGAGCATGCCAGCCTTAAGCACGACATCGGCTACTTCGTCGAGATCTATTTCCCGGTACGCGATGCCGGCGGCCAGATCGTCGGCGCCGTGGAGATCTACAAGACGCCGCGCGCGCTCTTCGAGGCGATCCGCGCCGGCGAGCGCGCGGCCTGGATCGGCGCGCTGCTGGGCGGACTGTTCCTTTACCTGGCGCTGTTCTGGCTGGTGCGGCGCGCCGACGCGCTGATCCGGCATCAGCAGGACCAGCTGGTGCAGAGCGAGACGCTCGCGGCGGTGGGAGAGATGGGCTCGGCCGTGGCGCACGGTATCCGCAATCCGCTCGCGTCCATCCGGTCTTCCGCCGAACTTTCGCTCGAGACGGCCGACGCCTTCGGCCGCGAGGCGGCCACCGACATCATCGCCGAGGTCGACCGCCTCGAAGGCTGGGTGCGCGAGCTGCTGAGCTACGCCCGCCCGGTCGCCGAGAAGCCGACGGCGGTCGCCATCGCGGAGCTGGTAAGCGCGCAGCTGGCGAGCTTCGGCCGCGGTGCCCATCGCCAGAATGTGGTGCTGCAGTCCGATGTGGCGCCCGACGTCGGCGCGGTCGAGGCCGACCCGCTGCTGCTGGGTCAGGTCTTGTCGAGCCTGATCGCCAACGCCTTCGAGGCGCTCGACCAGGGCCAGCGCGGCGGCCGCATCGAGGTTGGGGCAACGCGCACGGCAAGCCGGGTGTGCCTCTGGGTTCAGGACGATGGCCCCGGCATGGCGGCCGATCAGCTCGCTCGCGTGTTCAAGCCTTTCTACACCACCAAGCCCAAGGGGCTGGGGGTCGGGCTGCCGCTGGCCCGGCGCATCGTCGAGCGCTTCGGTGGCCGCATCGACGTCTCGAGCCGGCCGGGCAAGGGCACCCGCGTCGAACTCAGCTTGCGCGCGATCTGAGCGCAGCGCAGCAAACGGAGCACGAGAGGGGAGCATGGGCGGCACCGTACTGATCATCGAGGATGAAGCCACGCTGGCGAAGAACATGAGTGCCTATCTGGCGCGCTATGGCTTCGATCCGGTCGGAACGGCGACCGCCGAGGACGGCCTGGCCGAGGCCGAGCGCACGCGTCCCGACATCGTGCTGCTGGATTTCCACCTGCCCGGCATGGACGGCATGGCGGCGCTGGCCGCGCTGCGCGGTGCGCTGCCTGGCGTGCCGGTGATCATGATCACCGGACACGGCACGGTGGAACTCGCGGTCGAGGCGATGAAGGCCGGCGCCTACGATTTTCTGACCAAGCCGGTGTCGCTGGCCAAGCTGCGCCTGCTGCTTGAGCGCGCGCTCGGCGAGGGGCGCCGGGAGCAGGCGCTGTCGTATTACCAGAATCGCGACGCGCGCGCGGGCGGCCTCGACAGCCTCATCGGCGAATCGCAGGCGATGCGTCAGCTGCGCACGCGTATCACGCAACTCGTCGAGGCCGAGCGCGGCTTGCGCGACGCCGATGCACCGGCGGTGCTGATCACCGGCGAAACCGGCACGGGCAAGGAGCTGGCCGCACGTGCGCTGCATTTCGGTGGCGCGCGCGCGGCGCAGCCCTTCGTCGAGATCAACTGCGCGGCGATTCCCCCGCAGCTGCTTGAATCCGAGCTGTTCGGCCACGAGCGCGGCGCCTTCACCGACGCGCGCGAGCGCAAGATCGGCCTCGTCGAGACCGCCTCGGGCGGCACGCTGTTCCTCGACGAGATCGGCGACCTCGACCTCGGCCTGCAGGCCAAACTGCTGAAGCTGCTGGAAGAGAAGACCGTGCGCCGCATCGGCAACCTGCGCGAGCAGAAGGTGGACGTGCGCATCGTCGCCGCCACCCATCAGCCGCTGGAAGAGCGGGTGCGCGAGGGGCGCTTTCGCGCCGACCTTTACTACCGGCTGCGCATCGTCGAGCTGGCGATGCCCGCGCTGCGCGAGCGCGGCGACGACGTGCTGCGGCTGGCCCGCCATTTCCTCGCCCTGCACGCCGCGCGCTACGGGCGCAAGCCGCTGCAGCTGGGCGTCGAGGCCGAGGCGCGGCTGCTGCGTCATGGCTGGCCGGGCAATGTGCGCGAGCTGCGCAACCTGATGGAGCAGGCCGTGCTGCTGTGCCCGGGGCCGGAGCTCGCGCCCGAGTTGCTGCCGCTCGCCCCGGTGGTGGGCACGGCCGCGGAAGCGCCCCGGGCGGAAACCGGTGCGACGCTCGAAGACGTTGAGCGTGGCATGCTCGTCGATGCCTTGCGGCAGACGGGCTGGAACGTCACCCAGGCGGCACGGCTGCTCGGCATCAGCCGCGATACGCTGCGCTATCGCATCGACAAGCACGGACTCGAGCCCGGTTGAGTATTCGCGACCGGTGAATTGTCTGTTTTCATCATTGTCTCCGCGCGGGCAAGACCTCAGAATCTCGAGACCACGCCCGTGGTCCGAGAAAAATACGAACATTCCGCTGGAGACGATATGCAACGTCGCGATTTCCTGAAGAAAGCTTCCGTGGGTGCCGTCGCCGGCGCCTCCGCCACCCTCGCTGCGCCAGCCATCGCGCAGGCCCAGCCCACCGTCAAGTGGCGGCTGACCTCCAGCTTTCCGAAGAGCCTCGACACCATCTATGCCTCGGCCGAGCATCTGGCCAGCCGGGTGCGCGAGCTGACCGGCGGCAAGTTCGACATCCGCGTCTTCCCCGGCGGCGAGATCGTGCCCGCGGGGCAGGCGCTCGATGCGGTGCAGGCCGGCACGGTGGAGTGCTGCCACACCATCTCGAACTACTACAACGGCAAGAACAAGGCCTTCGCCTTTTCGGGCTTCCCCTTCGGCATGAACACCCGCCAGGCGACCGCCTGGATTTACCAGGGCGGCGGCAACGAGCTGCTCAACGAGTTCTATGCCAAGTACAACGTGATCGGCTTTCTCGGCGGTTGCACCGCTGCGCAGATGGGCGGCTGGTACCGCAAGGAGATCAAGTCGCTCGAAGATATCAAGGGCCTCAAGATCCGCATCGCCGGCCTGGGCGGCGAAATCTTCGCCGCGCTCGGTGCGATTCCGCAGCAGATCCCGGCCGGCGACACCTATGCCGCGCTGGAGAAGGGCGCGATCGACGCGGTGGAGTGGATCGGCCCTTACGATGACGAGAAGCTCGGCTTCGACAAGGTCGCCAAGAACTACTACTACCCCGCCTTCTGGGAGCCGGGCTCGTTCTCGCACTTCTTCGTAAACAAGGATGAGTGGGCCAAGCTGCCCAAGGAATACCAGGCCGCGTTCGAGGTCGCCAGCTACGAGGCGGCGGCGAAGATGATCGCCGCCTACGACACCAAGAACCCGGCCGCGCTCGCCCGGCTCCTGCAGAAGGGCGTCAAGCTGCAGAAGTTCCCCGACGAGGTCATGCAGGCGGGGTACAAGGTGGCGTTCCAGATCTACAACGACGAGGCGGCGAAGAACCCGGACTTCAAGAAGATCTTCACCGAATACGACAAGTTCCGCCGCAGCTCCAACGCCTGGTTCAGCGTCGCGGAGATGAACATCGACCGCTTCCTGCAGAGCGCGAAGTAATCCCGCTGCGCCGCCGTGTTATTGGCGGCGGTGGCGGAAATCGCTTCAAGCTCACCGCTACGGGAGCCTGCCCCTCGTCCTCTCCCCTCTGACAGGCTCCCCTGCTCGCTGCCGCTTCCGCAAGGAGCGGCAGCTTTTTTTCGCCTTCTGCGCGCGTGCCGCCGATCGGCGTTGATGCACCGCAATACGGAAATTTCCTAGGGCGCTAGGGAATCGCTCCCGATGCGCCCGCCGGGCGCCATCGCCAGAATGCACGAGGCCGTCAAACCTCCAATACGAAACGAATCCAGGGGACACGCACATGCAACGTCGCGATTTTCTGAAGAAAGCCTCCGTCGGCGCCGTGGCCGGCGCCTCCGCCACGCTGGCTGCGCCGGCCATCGCCCAGGCGCAGCCCACCGTCAAGTGGCGCCTGACCTCCAGCTTTCCCAAGAGCCTCGACACCATCTACGGCGGCGCCGAGATCCTCGCCAACCGCGTGCGCGAGCTGACCGGAGGCAAGTTCGACATCCGCGTCTTCCCCGGCGGCGAGATCGTGCCGGCGGCGCAGGCGCTCGACGCGGTGCAGGCCGGCACGGTGGAGTGCTGCCACACCATCTCCAACTACTACAACGGCAAGAACAAGGCCTTCGCCTTCTCGGCCATCCCCTTCGGCATGAATACCCGCCAGGCCACTGCCTGGCTCTATCAGGGCGGCGGCAACGAACTGCTCAACGAGTTCTACGCCAAGTACAACGTGATCTCCTTCCTCGGTGGCGGCACCGGCGCGCAGATGGCGGGCTGGTATCGCAAGGAGCTGAAATCGCTGGAAGACATGAAGGGCCTGAAGATGCGCATCGCCGGCCTGGGCGGCGAAGTGTTCGCGGCGATGGGCGCGATTCCGCAGCAGATCCCGGCCGGCGACACCTATGCCGCGCTGGAGAAGGGCGCGATCGACGCGGTGGAGTGGATCGGCCCCTATGACGACGAGAAGCTCGGCTTCGACCGCGTTGCCAAGAACTACTACTACCCCGCCTTCTGGGAGCCGGGCCCGTTCTCGCACTTTTTCGTCAACAAGGACGAGTGGGCCAAGCTGCCCAAGGAGTACAAGTCGGCGTTCGAGGTCGCCAGCTACGAGGCGGCCGCAAAAGTCATCACCGCGTACGACGCCAAGAATCCTGCGGCGCTCGCCCGCCTGTTGCAGAAGGGCGTGAAGCTGCAGAAGATGCCCGACGACATCATGCAGGCGGCCTACAAGATCGCGTTCCAGATCTACGCCGACGAGGCGGCGAAGAACCCGGACTTCAAGAAGATCTTCACCGAGTATGACAAGTTCCGCCGCACGTCCAATGCATGGTTCAGCGTGTCGGAGATGAACATCGACCGCTTCCTGCAGACCGCGAAGTAAGTCCGCAGCCCCCGTGGCCGAGCCGTCAGCCCTGACGGTTGCGGCCAGGTGCGGCTGCCTCGTGGCGCCCGATCAGGCGCTGCAGTTCGGCGGTGGTGCCGACGTCCATCTTGCGCAGCACGTTGGCGCGATGCACATCGACCGTCTTCGGGCTGATGCCGTGCAGACGGGCGATCTCCTTGCTCGTCAGGCCGTCCTTCATCGCCTCCAGGATCTCGATCTCGCGCGCGGACAGCTTGCCGATGCGCTGCTGCCAGGTGGCCTGCTGCATGCGGCGGGCATGACGTTCGCGGGCGATGCGCATGACCTTGTTCACCGCGTCGAGAAAATCCTGCGGCTTGAACGGCTTCTGCAGAAAATCCGCCGCGCCCAGCTGCATCGCATTCACCGCCGCGGGAATGTCGCCGTGGGCGCTGAGGAAGAACAGCGGGATGTCGATCCCGTCATCGGCCAGCTTCTTCTGCAGCTCGAGCCCGCTCATCTCGGGCATGCGCAGGTCCAGCACCGCGCAGGCCGGGCCCTCCGCACGCCGGACCGCGTCGATGAAGCTGGCGGGCGAGGTGAAGCTGCGCGAGCGGATCTTCACTGAATCCAGCAGCCAGACCAGGCCTTCGAGCACTTCGGGTTCGTCATCGACGAGAAGAACCTCGACGGGTAGATCGTTCATCTATTGCTCCGCCGTTCTCAGGGTGAACTTGAAGCTCGTTCCGCGGCAGCGTCCCGGCACCAGGCGCAAGGCGCCGCCATGCGACTCGACGATGTTGCGGCAGATCATCAGCCCCATCCCAAGCCCGGTCGGCTTGGTGGTGAAGTAGGGTTCGAACAGGCGCGCCGCCACGTCGGGCGGCATGCCGCAGCCGGTGTCGCGCACTACCACGGCGAGCATCGCATTCTTTTCCCGCTCGAGTCGAATTTCCAGCCGGCGCTGCTCGACCGGTGTGTCCTGCATCGCGTCGAGCGCGTTCAGCAGCAGGTTGACCAGCACCTGCTGGATCTCCACCGCATTGCAGCGTACCGGCGGCAGTTCGGGCTCGGCGCGCACCTCGGGGCGCACCTGGGCGGCGCGCAACTGCGGCTCCATCAATGTCAGCGTCTTGCGCAGCAAGGCGCCGAGGTCGGTGTCGATCTGCGGCACCGGCTTGCGCGATACGAAGCCGCGCACGCTGCGCATGATCTCGGTGGCGCGCTCCAGGTGGCCCGCGATCTTGTCGATGGCGGTGTGCACGTCGTCGAACGTGGCGCTGCCGTGCTGCAGCCTGAGCTGCAAGCCGCCGACGTAGCTCTGGCAGGCGTTCAGCGGCTGGCCCAGCTCGTGCGCCAGCGCCGAGGCCATCTGCCCCATCAGCGACAGGCGCGAGGCGTGGGCCAGCGCCTCCTGCTGCTGGCGTTCGCGTTCGGCGGCGCGGCGCTGCCGGGTCACGTCGACGAAGGCGAAGATGGCGGCCAGGCCATGGCTGCGCAAGGGCGCCGCGGTCACGGCGATCTCGCGCACCGTGCCCTTGCTGGTGCGCCAGTGGAACTCGAATCGATCGACGCCCTGCAGGTCCCCGCCGATGTGCCGCCGCAGCAGGGCGGCGAGCGAGGTCGTGCCGTTTTCGGTGAGCACCAGCCCGTCGTCCTCGAGCATCTCCAGCGCGTGCTTGCGCGAGCGCGCCGCGATGCTGCGCTGGAGTACGCGATTCACCTCGATGGCCTTGCCCTGCGCATCCGCGACCAGCAGGCCGAGCGGCAGATTGCGGAACAGCGTCCGGTACTTCTCGCGGCTTTCCGTCAGGGCGAGTTGCGCCGCGCGTCGGCGTTCGATCTCCGCGGCCAGCGTGGCATTGCTGCGTTCCAGGCTGTGCGTGCGCGCGAGCACCGTCTGTTCCAGGCGCGCATTGGCGCGGCGCAGCTGCTCTTCGGCATGCAGCCGGTCGCTGATGTCCTGCAGCACCCAGACGGCGGGCGACGTGGCGTCGGCCGGGTCGATGCGCTGGCCGGACAGCGTGCACCAGAAGGTACCGCCGTCCTTGCGCCGCATTTCCAGGTTGTGCGTGTAGCGGCGATCGCGGGTGATGGCCGCGTAATTGCGGCCGACGGCGTCGAAGTCTTCCTGGGAAGCGTAGATCACCCGCACGCTCTGGCCGTTGAGCTCGCCGTCGGCGTAGCCGAACAGCTCGTTCATGCGCGCATTGGTCCACAACAGGCGCCGATCGACGACGAAGCAGATTCCCACCAGGGCGTTGTCGAGCACCAGTTCATAGGGGAACGCGTAGCCGTCGAAGGAAAATCGTCCGGCCTCGTGATCCGGCATGGGGCTGCGCCTTGGCAATGGGTGAAAGTTGCGCAATGGTAAATCAAACAAAAAAACGGCGGCGAGCCCCGATGAGGGCCCGCCGCCTGGTCTGGATGGCGTGTCCCGGTGGGTGGAACACGCTACACGCCCTTCCGCTCAGGCCCGCTCGAGCAGCACCGCAATACCCATGCCGCCGCCGATGCAGGCGCTGGAAACGCCGTAGCGCGCCTGGCGCTGCTGCAGTTCGAGCGCCAGCGTGCCGGTGATGCGCGCGCCGCTGCAGCCCAGCGGGTGGCCGAGCGCGATCGCGCCGCCATTGACGTTCAGGCGCTGGTAGAGGGGCGAATCCATGTACCAGCCCATCTCCTTCATGCAGCCCAGCACCTGCGCGGCGAAGGCCTCGTTGATCTCGAACAGGTCGACCTGATCCATCGCCAGGCCGGCCTTCTTCAGCACCTTGGGGATGGCGTAGGCGGGGCCGAGACCCATCACCATCGGGTCGAGCGCGGCGATCGCCCAGTCCACCACGTAGGCGATCGGCTTCAGGCCCAGCTCGCGGCACTTTTCTTCCGACATCATCACCAGCGCCGCGGCGCCGTCGTTCATGCCGGTGGCGTTACCGGCGGTGACGTTGCCGTCCTTCTGGAAGGCCGGCTTCAGCTTCGCCAGGCCTTCGAGCGTGACGTCGCCCTTGGGGTGCTCGTCGGTGTCGATGACGATCGAGCCCTTGCGCGTCTTGATCTCGTAGCCGACGATCTCCTGCGCCAGGCGGCCGCTTTCCTGCGCCGCCTTGGCCTTCATCTGGCTGTCGAAGGCGAAGCGGTCCTGATCCTCGCGCGACAGGCCGTAGCGCACCGCGACGTTCTCGGCGGTGTTGCCCATCCACACCGGCGGGTAGAGTGCGTTGGGCGCGGCGTTGAAGTGCGACTGCTCGTTGGCGCACTTCAGTTGCTGCGAACCGTTGCGCAGGCCCTGGTAGCGCGCCGACAGCGGCAGGTAGAAGGGCGCGCGCGACAGCGCTTCGGCGCCGCCGGCAACGACGATGTCGGCCGCGCCGGTGACGATTTCCTGCCACGCCGAAGCCACCGCCTGCAGGCCCGAGCCGCAGATGCGGTTCACGGTGAAGCCCGGCGTATCGACCATGCCGCACAGCAGCGCGGCGTCGCGCGCCACCTGCGGCGCGTCGGTGCTGGAGATGACGTGGCCGAGGATGATTTCATCGACCGCGTCGGCCTCGATGCCGGAACGCTTGATCGCTTCCTTGATCGCCGCGGCGGCCAGGGATTCGACCGGGACTTCCTTGAGCCCGCCGAGGAAGGCGCCGACCGCAGTCCGCGCGTAGCTGGTGATCACAACCTTTTTCATCGATTTCTCTCTTTGTGTTCTTGAAGGGGCGGCTTCTTACAGCGACACGCCGCCGCTCACTTCCAGCGTGGCGCCATTCACATAGCTGGCCTCGTCGCTGGCGAGGAAGGCATACACGTTGGCGAGCTCCTCCGGCTGGCCGACGCGGCGCATCCAGCAGGCGTTTTTGATCTGGTTCATGACGTCCTCGGGCACGGTGTCGAGGATGTGGGTGGCCACCGAACCGGGCACCACGGTGTTGACGCGTACGTTCTTCGGCCCGAGCTCCTTCGCCCAGGTCTTGGTCAGCCCGATCACGCCGGCCTTGGAGGCGGCGTAGTTGCCCTGGCCGAAGTTGCCGTGGGTGCCGGCGATGCTCGAGGTGTTGACGATGGAGCCCGCGCCCTGCGCGATCATCGTCTCGGCCACCGCCTGGGTGCAGTTGAACACGCCCTTCAGGTTCACCGCGATGACGGCGTCGAACTGCGCCTCGGTCATCTTCACCAGGCGCGCGTCCTTCGTGATGCCGGCGTTGTTCACCAGCACGTCGATGCGGCCGAACTTCGCCTTCACGTCGGCAACCATGGCATCGACGGTCGCGCGGTCGGTGACGTTCACCACGTAGCCGGCCGCCTTGCCACCGTTCACCTCGATGCCCTTCACCGCCTCGACGACCTGGTCGGCGTTCAGGTCGCAGACGACCACGATGGCGCCTTCCGCGGCGAACTTCCTCACCGCAGCGAGGCCGATGCCGTTGGCCGAGCCGGTGATGATGCAGACCTTGTTGAGCAGACGCATGTCATGTTCCTCCGTGTTCAGCAGCCGACTGTCAAGCGGCAGCGTGCTTTTCGATCAGCGCCTTCAGCCTGCCCCAGTTGGCCTGGAACAGTGTCGGGTCCATCTGTTTGACGTTGTCCATCTTCGGCACGAAGTCCATGTGCGCCAGGATGTCGCGCTCGATGTCGATGCCCGGCGCCACCTCGATCAGCTCCAGGCCGTCGTCCACCAGGCGGAACACCGCGCGCTCGGTGATGTACAGCACCGGCTGGCGGATCGTGCACGCGTAGTGGCCGCTGAAGGTGATCTGCTCGACGTGGTCGATCAGTTTGCGATTCTTGCCTTCCTTGATGATCTTCAGCTTGCCGTCCTCGACGGCCACCTCCAGCCCGCCCGCGGTGAAGGTGCCGAGGAAGGCGACCCGCTTGGCGTTCTGCGTGATGTTGATGAAGCCACCGCAGCCCACCGCGCGGCCGCCGAACTTGCTCACGTTCACATTGCCGTGGCGGTCGGCCTGCGCCAGCCCGAGGAAGGCCATGTCGATGCCGCCGCCGTCGTAGAAATCGAACTGCAGCGAGTGCTCGACGATCACTTCCGGGTTGATCGAATGGCCGAAGTCATGGCCCGACGCCGGCAGGCCGCCCACAGGGCCGGTCTCCAGTGTCAGCGTCAGCTGGCTGGCGACGCCTTCTTCCGCCGCCACCGCGGCCACGCCCTCGGCCATGCCGATGCCCAGGTTCAGCACGCTGCCGCTGGTCAGGTGCGTGGCCGCGCGGCGGGCGATGATCTTGCGCTCGTCGAGCGGCAGCGGCTCCAGGCCGTGCAGCGGAATCTTCAGGTCGCCGTTGAGCGCCGGGTTGAAATAGGCGTTCTCCGACTGGCGGTGGTATTCGGGCTCGGCCACGTAGATGTAATCCACCAGGATGCCCGGCACCTTGATCTGCTTGGGATGCAGCGTGCCGGCCTGGGCGATGCTTTCCACCTGGGCGATGACGATGCCGCCGCAGGCGCGCGCTGCCTGGGCGATGTTGATCGCCTCCATCAGCACGCCTTCCTTGTCCAGCGTGATGTTGCCGCGCTCGTCGGCCACCGTGCCGCGGATCAGGCCGACATTGACCTTGGGCGGCTTGAAGTACAGGAACTCCTCGCCGTCGAGCTCGCGCACCTCGACCAAGTCCTCGGCGGCGCGCGCATTGAGCTTGCTGCCTTCCTCGCGCGGATCGACGAAGGTGCCCAGGCCCACCTTGGTGAACAGCCCGCCACGGCGCCCGGCCACCTGGCGCGGCATCACCGACAGCACGCCCTGCGGCCAGTTGTAGGCTTCGACCTTGTTCTCGCGCACCAGGGCGGACAGCTTGGGCCCGCCCACGCCGTAGTGCGCCGCGACGATGCGCTTCACCAGCCCCTCGTGGGCCAGCCGCGCCATGCCTTTGTCCTTGAAGTTGCCTTGCCCCGCCGGGAAGTACCAGCTCAGGTCGCGCGGATGGCCGCTGTCGAGGAAGCTGCGCTCGATCTGCGCGAACGACTCCTCGGCCAGGCCGGCGAGCATCATGCCGGTGCTGTAGATCGTGTCGCCGTCCTTGATCAGGCCGGGAACGTCCTTCGATTCGATGAATTTCACCACCTTGTGCTCCTCCTCTCCGTCGTAGGGCCGACCGGGGCCAGCCGACGCACGTACGTGCGCATCCGATGGAGTCTAGGCGCAGCGGGCGCCCGGCGCATCGGGAGCGATTCCCGAGGGGACTAAAGGAATTACCTAGTGCGCCGGGGCATGCACACCTCAGCCCAGCGTCGGGTAGTCGAGGTAGCCCTTCTCGCCGCCGCCGTAGAAGGTGGTGGTGTCCCACGGGTTCAGCGGCGCCTTCTCACGCAGGCGGCGCACCAGGTCGGGGTTGGCGATGAAGGGCTTGCCGAACGCGACCATGTCGGCACGGCCGCTGGCGACGGCGGTCTCGGCCATCTCGCCGTCGTAGCCGTTGTTCAGCATCCACGCGGCCTTGCCGCCGGCCTTGGCGTAGGCCACGCGCAACGCGGTGTAGTCGAAGGGCGTGTCGCCCTGCTGGTAGTCGCGTGCGCCGCCGGTCTGGCCTTCGACGACGTGGATGTAGGCGAGCGGCCAGCGCGCCAGCTGCTCGACCACATAGTTGAACAGCGGCTGCGGGTTGGGGTCGGCGGCATCGTTGGCCGGCGTCACCGGCGAGATGCGGATCGCGGTGCGCTCGGCGCCGATCTCGTCGACGATCGCCTGCATCACTTCCACCAGCAGGCGCACGCGGTTCTCGATGCTGCCGCCGTAGGCGTCGCTGCGGTGGTTGCTTCCCGAGCGCAGGAACTGGTCGATCAGGTAGCCGTTGGCCGCATGCACTTCCACGCCGTCGAAGCCGGCCTCCATCGCCGCGCGCGCGGCGCGGCGGTAGTCGGCGACGATTCCCGGGATCTCGGCAAGCTCCAGCGCGCGCGGTTGCGAGGTGGCGACGAAGCCGCCCTTGCCCTCGGCGTCGATGATGTAGGTCTTGGTGTTGGCGGTGATCGCCGACGGCGCCACCGGCGCGCCGCCACCCGGCTGCAGCGAGGTGTGCGACACGCGGCCCACATGCCACAGCTGGGTCACGATCCTGCCGCCGGCGGCATGCACCGCGTCGGTTACGCGCTTCCAGCCGGCAATCTGCTCCGGCGCGTACAGGCCGGGCACGTCGGCATAGCCCTGGCCCTGCTGGCTGATGGCGGTGGCTTCGGTGATCAGCAGGCCGGCGCTGGCGCGCTGGGCGTAATACTGCGCGGTGATCGCCTGCGGCACCGCCTTGGGCGAGCGGTTGCGCGTCAGCGGCGCCATGGCGATGCGGTTGGCGAGCTCGAGTTTGCCGAGGGAGATCGGGTCATAAAGGGTCGTCATCGAGAGCGTGCTCCTTGAAGTGAGTGGGTGGATCGGCAAAAGCTTATTGTCGCGCACATCGACTGTGTGCGGCTGCGGAGGTTCCTCGGGCTGTCCTCGCTACAATCGGCCGCTGGGCTCTTCACCCTCCCTGGCGCCGCAAGCGCCGAACCGGATCTTCGAACATGCACCTTCGCCGGCACTACCGCGGACGCGACCTCGCCCGCGCACAAGACATCGCCGACCTGCGCGCGATGGCGGCGCGGCGCCTGCCCAACTTCTGCCTTGAATACCTCGAAGGCGGCGCCGACGACGAGCTCGCGCTCGCACGCAACCGCGCCGCCTTCGACGCCATCGACCTGCTGCCGCGTACCCTGGTCGACGTGTCGCGGCGCGATCTGGGTTGCACGCTGTTCGGCCAGCCCATCGCCATGCCCGCGCTGATTGCGCCCACCGGCTTCAACGGCCTGCTCACGCACGACGGCGACCGCCTGTTGGCCGAGGCGGCGCGCGATGCCGGCATCCCGTTCTGCCAGAGCATGGTGTCCACCGTCGCGCTGGAAGACATCGCCGCCACCGGAGTGCGCCACTGGATGCAGATCTACCCGTTCAAGGACCGCGCCAACCTCGCCGGTGTGGTCAAGCGGGCGGAACAGGCCGGCGCCGAGGCCATCGTGCTCACCACCGACGCCAGCGTGTTCGGCAATCGCGCGTGGGACCGCCGCAACTACCGCGCGCCGATGAAGCTCGACGCCCGCAACCTGCTCGACCTCGCCCTGCATCCGCGCTGGATCGTCGACGTGCTGGTGCCGCACGGCATGCCGCGCTTTCGCAACCTCGGCGACTTCCTGCCGCCGGGCATGGACAGCGCGCGCAACGCAGCCGCCTTCCTCGCGTCGCAGATGGACCTGACGCTGACTTGGGACGACATCCACTGGCTGCGCGACCTGTGGCCGCGCAAGCTGCTGATCAAGGGCATCCTGCTGCCCGAAGATGCACTGCGCGCGCAGGCGGCGGGTGCCGACGGCATCGTCGTCAGCAACCACGGCGGCCGCCAGCTCGACACCTGCCCGGCGCCGATCGAGATGCTGCCCGCCATCCGCGCCGCCGTCGGGCCGGAGATGACCGTCATCGTCGACAGCGGCCTGCGCCGCGGCAGCGACTTCGTCAAGGCGCGCGCCCTCGGGGCCGACGCCGCGATGTCGGGCCGCGCAACGCTGTACGGGCTCGCTGCCGGCGGCAAGGCCGGCGCCGCACGCGCGCTGGAGATCATCCGCAGCGAGATCGAACGCACGCTCGGGCTGATCGGCTGTCCGGTGCTGGAAAGCCTGACGGCAGCGTGGGTCGGCGCCGCGCCATTTGGGCCGGGCAGGCGCGACGCTGCGCTCGCCCCCGCGAGGTGATCGCGATGCGGATCACGCCGCCCGTCGCCGAACGCCTCGCCCTCGCCCTGCTCGCGGCGCTGTTCGTCGCGCTCGCCGTGCTCGCCCCCATCGCCCAGCCGCAGCAATACCACCGGCTGGCGGACATGCGCCCGCTGGCGCTGGGTGCCTTCGTACTGCCCAATGCCGTCGACGTGCTCACCAGCCTGCCGTTCACCCTCGTCGGCATCGCGGGGCTGCTGCGCTGCCGACGCGCACCGCCCGCGCAGCGCACCGCTCTGGCGGTGTTCTTCGCCGGCCTCGCGCTCACCGGCGCCGGCAGCGCCTGGTATCACCTCGCCCCGACCGACGCCTCGCTGATGTGGGACCGCCTGCCGATGACGATCGCCTTTGCCGGCGCCATCGGCGCAGTCGCCACCGAACGCATCGGCGCCGCCGCGGGCGCACGCTGGCTCGCCGGCTGGCTGCTGCTCGGCTTCGCGTCGCTCGCGGTGTGGCGCCTCGCCGGCGATCTGCGCCTTTACGGCGTCGCCCAGTACGGCGGCCTCGTCCTGCTGTTGCTATGGACGCGCCTGCCCGCCGCGCCCGGTGCGCTGCGCCTGCCGTGGAGCGTGCTGCTCGCAGCCTACGTGGCGGCGAAGGGGTTCGAGGTGTTCGATCGGGAAGTGTGGGCGCTGACGGAAGGGCTGATCGCCGGGCATGCGCTCAAGCATGTGGCGGCGGCGTTGGGGGTGGTGCCGTTGGTGAAGGGGTTGAGGCGAGGGAGGGTGTAGCGCGCCGTCGCAGGGGCTCGATGTGTGCCTGCGTTACGTACGCGTCACAGATGCTCAAATGGCGTTCCTGCGGTGCAAGCGCCTTGGCGCGCAGTGCGTTTTGCGGGCAATGATTTATGGTTGAAGGGCAATCTGGGAAGAACTCAAGATGAGCACTTTGGAGCGTATAGCGGCCGAGGCGATGAATCTGCCTGCCGCCGATCGCTGGCGGTTAATTGAACGTTTGATGTTCAGCCTGGAAAGTGACGATGAAATTGCGCGGGCGTGGGCCGAGGAGGTTGAACGGCGTATCGATGCATTCGAGCGTGGTCACACGTCCGTGACACCTGTTGAGGACGTGATCGCCGCGGCGCGCGCACGAATTGATGGTGGCATGGCGTGAAAGTCATGCGCAGGCACTGCGTTCCTCGTCACGGTCAAGGGCGGCGTTACTGAGGCCGTCGGCTGGGAAGGCGGCGGTTTCCGTTATTACCGCCTCGCACCCAGCCCAATCGTCCCGGATGAAAGGGTTTTCTTCGAACAACCTCATGTATATGCGGGATTTTGCCGCAACCTGGCCGGACGCTGAATTTGTGCAGCAGACTGCTGCACAATTGCCCTGGTTCCACATCGTCGTCCGGATTACACGCCTGAAGGACGGTCCCACACGCGAATGGTATGCCCGAAGGGCCATTTCCGAGGGGTGGCCGCGCGTCACGCTGGAACTGAACATCCGCAACCGGTTGCACGAGCGTGAAATCGAAAACGCGGTGGTGTGGCACATCACTCAGTTTCTGCTGGAACTGGGCAGCGGCTTCGCCCTCATTGGGCGCCAGTTCAGGCTGGAGGTTGAAGGCGACGAGTTCCTCGTTGATCTCCTCTTTTATCACACGCGGCTCAAGTGCTATGTGGTCGTGGAACTGAAGGCCACGGCCTTCAAGCCGGCACATGCGTTCTACCTGATCGCCGTGGATAGGTAGATCAAGGCCCCGGATGACAACACGCCCACCATTGGTTTGTTGTTGTGCAAGACCAGGAAACGGACGCTGGCGGAATACGTGCTCTCCGGCATCGAAAAGCCCATAGGCGTGGCCGAATACCAACTTGTGCGTGCGCTGCCTGAACCGCTTGCGACCAGCCGGTCCACGGTGGAGGAACTGGACGCGATTGGCGACGGAGAGTCTGAAGCTGCAACTGGTAAGTGCGACTTACAAGTTGGCTGGGAAGAAATTGCGGATAAGGAATGAGCGCCTGTGTGCAAGACGAAATTACGGGTCGCCTGTCGTTGCGCCCGCCGCAGGCCGAGTCGCTTGTCAGGCTGAAGAAATCGCTGGATGCTGCGTCCGAACTGTTGGGTCACGAGCGCGACGTCTCGACGATTCTCTCCACGCCGAAGGCCGAGTTTCCGACGCTTGCGGACTTCGAGCGCGAATTCCCCCTCGCCGTACTTCCTTTCAAAGGATGGCCTCCTTGCGAATGAGGGGGTAACTCTTCGTGTCGCTAGGGCAGCAATTTACGGTGTCGGCTGACAGAGCGAAGCCGTCGCAAGGAAAAGCGCCGCCGCCTCATCCCCGCGCGAGCGGGGAACGCGCGCCGTGCCTGTTTCTGTACTGCGTCCAGACCGGTTCATCCCCGCGCGAGCGGGGAACGCCCAGCAACGTGTATCGCAACACCGCCCAGGTGCGGTTCATCCCCGCGCGAGCGGGGAACGCACCTCGGCAGCCTCATACCCGCAGCCGACACGCGGTTCATCCCCGCGCGAGCGGGGAACGCCAACTCGAACAGCTTCGTTTGGTTGCCGGCGGCGGTTCATCCCCGCGCGAGCGGGGAACGCGTAAGGTCAAAGACCTGTCGATAGTGCTAGTGGCGGTTCATCCCCGCGCGAGCGGGGAACGCCTCGAGGCGGCCGCCGACAAGGCCGACGTGCCCGGTTCATCCCCGCGCGAGCGGGGAACGCACCGGCAGGGTTCAGGTAGCCGATTCTGTAACCGGTTCATCCCCGCGCGAGCGGGGAACGCACTGGAGATCCTGTAATGGCAACCACCTGGGGCGGTTCATCCCCGCGCGAGCGGGGAACGCTCAACCAGAACAGCGAGCGCACGCCGGGCCAGCGGTTCATCCCCGCGCGAGCGGGGAACGCCGGCATCCGCATCGCCCAGGCCGTAATACAAAACGGTTCATCCCCGCGCGAGCGGGGAACGCTTGCGGCCCACCAGTGCGGCGGCATCCACGGCCGGTTCATCCCCGCGCGAGCGGGGAACGCCCAAGCGTCGCGCAGGGGACGGCGCGCCGGTACGGTTCATCCCCGCGCGAGCGGGGAACGCACATCGACGGGCGATGCGCTTGCCAGTGCAACCGGTTCATCCCCGCGCGAGCGGGGAACGCTAACCGCCTCGTCCATCACCGCCACAAGGAGTCGGTTCATCCCCGCGCGAGCGGGGAACGCGTGCGGCAGGAAGTGCGCGCCAAACACGTAGCCGGTTCATCCCCGCGCGAGCGGGGAACGCTCCCTGACGATGGGCAGCGGGTCATAGTCGAACGGTTCATCCCCGCGCGAGCGGGGAACGCTCAGATCTTAGCCAGTCACCCGTTTGCGTCAGCGGTTCATCCCCGCGCGAGCGGGGAACGCGGGTGTTGGGTAATGAGATAGATGTCGTAGCCCGGTTCATCCCCGCGCGAGCGGGGAACGCGCTTTGCGGGGCCCGCCGTACCACGTCATGGCCGGTTCATCCCCGCGCGAGCGGGGAACGC
>JAFLDS010000008.1:64991-171603 GCA_017302295.1 Thauera sp.
AACGCGGGTGTTGGGTAATGAGATAGATGTCGTAGCCCGGTTCATCCCCGCGCGAGCGGGGAACGCGCTTTGCGGGGCCCGCCGTACCACGTCATGGCCGGTTCATCCCCGCGCGAGCGGGGAACGCGCTGGTGGCCTGCGCTGCGGCGATGAGGCCGGCGGTTCATCCCCGCGCGAGCGGGGAACGCACCCAGTGCCCCGGCAACGCCAGCAGCGAATCCGGTTCATCCCCGCGCGAGCGGGGAACGCGTAGTAGGGGCGAGGATTGCAATGGTCGGGCACGGTTCATCCCCGCGCGAGCGGGGAACGCGTTGCAGAATTGCCGTAGTAGGCCTGTACCACCGGTTCATCCCCGCGCGAGCGGGGAACGCCGCAGATGCGGCCCATTGCAGCCGGGCGGATCCGGTTCATCCCCGCGCGAGCGGGGAACGCTTGCGCTTCACGCCGTCGCACGGGTTCATGGCCGGTTCATCCCCGCGCGAGCGGGGAACGCTTTGCTGCTGTCTCCTCCCTCCTATCGGAGAGCGGTTCATCCCCGCGCGAGCGGGGAACGCGCGCTCGATCACCTCGCGCACGATGTCCGTCACGGTTCATCCCCGCGCGAGCGGGGAACGCTTCGACCTCGTTCGGTTGCCCGCGGCGGCCGACCGGTTCATCCCCGCGCGAGCGGGGAACGCACTACTTCCATCTCCATGATTAATCATGGAAATTTCAAGTCTCTAAATTCTACCAACCGAATGTCTTGCCATTGGCATTATTTTTAATTGTTAAAGATCGGTCTCGCCAGCCTCCGGATGGAAACTCACCAGCCGGACGCCGTCCCAGTCGGCGGGAAGCCGGCGGTTCGCCCCGAGCGTCTTGAACTCGAATCCCGCTTCGTTATTCGTGCGCCAGACCATTACCGCGTTGCCGTCCTCGATGCCGGATTCCACTTGGCTCCAGATCAGTTCGCGAATCTGGTTGGAGTAATTGCCCACGTAGACACCGGCGCGTACTTCCAACAACCAGACCGCCAGCCGACCGCGCAGGCGCGGTGGGGCATTTTCAAGAACGATGACCAGCATCGCCAAGACTTTCTGGGTTGGGGATTGCTGGGCCCACCGCGTCTTCGGGTGAAGCGGGTGGCGATATCTCACCCGCAGCCAGCATCGCCTCGATGTCGGGAATGATGCGTTCCAGCAACTTCGTCTGGCGAAAGATGTCCCGGCAGGCAAGGCGCACCGCGCGCTCGGGGTGGGTCGGATTGCTTGCGGCGACCTTGAAGGCGGCCGGAACGACCGTTTCGAATTTGTAGATGTCGGCGACATCGTAAACGAAGGAAAGCGGTTTGCCGGTATGGATGAAACCGACCGCGGGTGCGTAGCCCGCGGCGAGCACGGCAGCTTCAGTCACCCCGTACAGTGCGGCGGTGGCAGAAGACAAGCACCGGTTGGGCAAGTCGGACACATCCCAATTGTCGGGGTTGTAGTCCCGACTCGACCACTTTACGCCGAACTTCTGCGCGAGCAGTTGATAGGTCCGCCGGACGCGAGCGCCCTCGATGCCGCGTAGTTGCTCGACGCTGCGCCGGGCGGGCGGCTCTTCGCCGAAGCGTAGTGAATACATCTTGCGCACGACTTTCAATCTCAGGGTTTCATCCAGCGCGAGCCTGGCCTGATAGAGCAAGCGATCGGCCCGGGCGCCCCCCGGCTGGCCGGAGGAATAAAGCCGAACACCCGCCTCGCCAACCCACACGAGCAAGGTCCCAACTCTGGCTGCGAGCGCTGCGGCCCTGTGCGAGATCCGGGTGCCCGGCTCCAGCATGATGCATGCGACGCCACCAACGGGAATGTGTGTCAGCACCGGTCGAACGCGGAAGCCTTGTTGGTCTACGACGACAAAGGCACCATCGACGACATCGATCTCTCCTTTCTCGACGAAGACGATCGACAGGCGTTCTTTGATCTGAATGGGTTTTAGTGGCGGAAGCATCGCTCAATCCTCTGGTTCTTCGCCGGCCACCTCCAGGGCCGTCAGGACTGCCGCCGTGCCCAGGTAGTGGCCTCCGGTACGAAGACGTTCGACCAAAGGCGCGACGTGCACGATATGGCCGCGACGTTTGGCAAGAATCAGTATGCCGAGCGTCCCGATCACCTTCAGGCCGAGCTGGCGGGCAAATGCGACCGCAACGCGATCATCCATCAGGAGGTCGATGCCGTTCTGCAGTGCGCGAGCGATCGTGCTCGCTTCGCCGGGGTGAATGTTTCCATCGACCAAGTCGAGCAGATCAGGGCACGGCATCAGCCAGCCGGATGACAGGGCCGCAGCGATCCTTCGTGCGTCGGGAAGATCCGGCTGGGTAAGGCATTCGGCAATCACTGTTTCGGTGACATCGATCCGGGCAAAAAGCTTCGGCAAGAGGTCCAGCGCATCAATACGGCCAAGCGCGATGAGCGGGCCCGCGTCGGCAACGACGATGCAAGACGCCTCAACTGAAATCGGCAAGCTCCCGCTCCAATTCTTCTTTGGTCGTGCGGACGACTGAAACGCCATGTCTACCGAGGAGGTCGATCATTTCGCTGACGGTACGGCCGGCAATACGCGCCGCACGGCTCAGCGAGACTTGCTCCGCATCGAACAGCCGGATCGCGAGCGCGACGCTCACCCCTTCACGCAACAGGGTCTCGTCGAACGGCACCGCCACGAAAACCGGCGTGCCGTGCTTGGTGACGACGGCCAGCTTGCCGTCTTCGGCGCCGCGAATCAGTTCGCCGGTGCGCTCGCGCAGGTCGCGGACGGTGAATGTTTCCATGATGGGCTCCGGGGGAAATGTGCTATCAAAAGATAGCACATTGCAGGGAGCGCGCTGACGCGGTCGGCTTGCGGATCTCACGGTGCTGTCATCGAGGTTGCCTCAGACAATCGAAGGGCGCATTACGCCACGCGACGCACGAGCAGCAAGCCACAGCCGAAGGCTTTGGCGCGCCCGATGCCAACGATCAGCGCATTGGCGAAGCGCTGTTCATTGGTCACGACGAGTTCCCCTCCATAGTCGACCGTGCTGAAACGCAATTGACCGTTTTTGCCACCATGTTGTTGATATGCCGCTACGGTCAGGCTAGACGCGTCCAGGGTGAATCCATGCTGCTCGGCGCGAGTGGCCAGCCACCCAGAGCACGTCCTATGAACCAGATCATAGAGGGGCGGGCGTGGGTCGGGGCCTGCGTCGGCGATTGTGCGATCGGGTGCCCATGACTCCCAGCTTGGTAGCCCTCTGGCTGCAAGGAGCCGCTTTTTCTCGTCCATGACTACATCATGGCGCCGTGCGCCGCTTTCATGGGTACGGGAGATGGCCGGATTGGCGCGTAGATCGAAGCTCAGTCGGGTGCCTGCCGGGATCCGTGGTTGGTATGCGCGGCTTTGCACGTGCCAAGCCTGGCTGTCCGTTTCCGGCGGGCGGCTGGAAACGGTGTAATACCGAGGCAGCCGGTCGACATCGCGCCGCCGGAACAGGAAGTCCCTTGCTGTACCCTTGGGCGCTGGGAAGAAGCGCCAAAGCCACTGGTGTTCGGCATAGCTGCTTCGCAACCACTCGTGAGCGGCGGTCCGCTCGTAACCGGGGTTCGGCGTGATCAAGCTGAAGTACATGTTCATGCCTCCTTCCGAGTTAGGGCTATATGCTCGATTCGGTCGCTGAATTGCCAGCCTTTGCGGCGAATCGGGCGGTCCTTGCGTGTAATGGTCAAGTCGGGCGGCAAATCGACATGGATGCCGTGTCCCCAAGCAATGCGAACGACTGCATTCGGGGGCTCGAGCAGCGGCCTGCCTGATCTGCCGCAATGCTTGCCAATCTCGGTCGTCAAGTTTGCAAGGTAGGCCTCGAAGGCGGATTCGGCCGTGGCTGCGTCGATGATGCATGGGTGTAGTGGCGCACTTGGCGGGCAAGCCTTGCGGCCGAGATAGAGCACAAAGCGCGGTTTTCGTAACCCGCCGTGCAACGCCTCCAGCGAGTAAGGACTTTGCTCGCTGGCCTGCACCGCGACCAGGCAAGCCGCGTCCTGCCGATAGTCACGGGTCGACAGAATCGTGTTGAGGTCATGCTTAGAGATTGCAAGCTCGTCGCGACGCGATGCGTGGGGGCGCTTCTTAAGGCTCGACTGACTTGGAACCTGGGCGGTGTGATAGTCGCGGAGCAGTTTGCCCGAAGACTGGACGCCCACGGCGTAGCCATAGTGATCGCGCAGCGCTGCATGGGCGGATTCATCTTCGCGACGCAACCCGAGCGCGGCCCCGAGCAGGCCGACCAGGGCGGAGATTCCCGGATAGTCGTAACTCGGCCGATACTCGCCAACTGCTGTATCGCCCCATGACGCAAGCGGCGCTTGAAGTTGAAAAACAAGAATTGACACGGATTCACTCCTGAGCGAATCGGATCAACTCATCCAGACTGCCTTCGCCGGTTTCAGCATTGATCGCATAACGGACGTCGGCGCACGCGCCGTACACCTTGTCGAAGTTGTCTCGTCGCGCCTCAAGGGCTTTCACCGATTTCTCCAACATGTCCTCGCCTTCGAACGGCTTGATCGGCTTGAGGAAAGCCTGGGCGAGGGAGCGCGGTTGCTGGTCGCCTTTCTCGGCGAGCACATAGCTTGCGTAGGCGCGCGAGGCGTGACTGTTCTGCATGCCGGTGGGGCTGACTTTTGTGACCGCGTTGATGAAGGCCCGGAGCGCTGAGGAGGTCAGCGCTTGGTCGTCGCCGAGGTTCTCGGCGAGCAGTGCCCGGTCGATGCAGATATAAAGGTAGAACAGCCCGGCGCCATAGCTGCGTTCACCGATGTGCGCAGCGCCCTTGTCGGTGAGGCCGTCGTTCAGGTCATCAACGGCGCTGAAGTAATCATCCTCGACTGCGCTTCGGTGAACCGTGATCGCATGTGCAACCTGCACCGCCGCCTCCATGTTGAAGGCTGGACTGTCGGCCAGCATTCGGCCGAACATCGCGATGTCGACAGCTTTGCGCGGTGTGCGAAGCAGCGTCAATTCTTCGTCGGTCGGGCCGCTGTTGCGCGTTGCGCATGTTTGGGTGAGGTCGCCAATTGCTTCAATTTCCTCAGGGCTGAAGTGCGCGAGTTGCTCGATCTGAAGATCTTCGCCTTTGTCCGATTTCTTTTCGGACTTCAGCTTGCCGAACTTGCCGACGATCAGTCGAGCCCATTCCCGCGCATTCTTTTCACTTGCTCCTGCTGCAATGAGCTCGGCGAATACTCGCTTGCCCA
The DNA here is from genome assembly GCA_017302295.1 of Thauera sp. Lineage (GTDB taxonomy): Bacteria > Pseudomonadota > Gammaproteobacteria > Burkholderiales > Rhodocyclaceae > Thauera. Next base: position 70,244 of record JAFLDS010000008.1, read on the forward strand.
TGTCCTTCGTGCGGGTCCCGATATGGCCGGCGAGGGCGCCCTCAAAAATCTCGGATGTCCGCCAAGCGCGCTTATGGCTCTGAGATGAGACACGCAGGCGCAGGGCGTCTCCCATCACGGCGGTCTTGGGGCGCCCCGTGTCGTCGCGGTTGAGGTTCGAGGGCGGATAGCTTGTCAGAACGTGCAGTTGAACGAAACGGGACATGTCGTGTTCTCCTTGTGCGGAAACTTTTGCGAGGGCGCTAATAGTCAGTCGTTGCTGTGGGCCGGCCAGTCGTAGGAATAAGCCCAGCCTTTCTTTACCTTGTCGCCCCAGTGCAGGATGTCGTTGGCTAGGGCGACCACGTCGACGCTGTTGCTCATCAGCGGAAGGACACGCCGCAGGCCAACGAACAGACTGTCTCCGTCAGGAGATTCGAGCAAGCGGGTAAAGCGCAACTCGCTGACCATTGGGCGATCTTCGCCCGTGGTCTTGTGGCTCATGGCCTTCGCGAGTTCACCCTGACGGTCCTCGCTCACATGGGCGAGCAGACCGACTATGGCGGCGAGGCGGTCGTTGCGCCAGGCCACATCGTCGGCGTTCCATCCGATCGCCCGAAGGCGGCGGAATAGGCGTTGATAGGGTGCGCTGAGCGTTACGGCGGTGACTGTCGGTGCCCTGCGCAGAGTTGCGCGGCTTGCCCGGTCATCATCCAGTTGCTGCCACCAGTCGAGCAAGGTCTTGCCGAATGCGTTGTCGCGCGAAAATCGGTCGGGCATGGGATCTCCTCAGACTACGGCGGAGGCGGTCTTGCCGCGACTGGCCGTCGGTTTGTCAGGCGTAGGTAGGCGAAGCGCGGCACGCATCTTCGGGCCGTGCAGGCTATTCATCAGTTGGCGGTGTGCTTCAGCGATCCTGCGTGGCTTCTGGCGTTCAATCGGGCCGGTGCCGACGAAGGTGCTGTCAAACAGTGCGAGCGCAGTGCCGACCAGAGTACGGTGCCACGCCTGCCGGATCTCGAGCGTATCTGGTTCTGCCGTCTCGTCTTGCCTTACGGTTTCGATGCAATGCCTGAGTTGCAGGTAGAAAGGCGTTTCGGTGCGATGCCAGAATTCGGCGTCGACCGAACTGAAGTCTCCCCGCGCATCGCCTCCAAACCAGGCATCCTTTACCGCGCTGCGCAGGCAGAATGCGGCGTGCTGTGCCCCTGCGAGCGAGGTTGCGACTGCGGACGATATCGACGCAACTGCTGCTTTGCCCGAGCACTCACCCAATCCGTAGAGCGGGAGACTGGACTCGTACCAGCAGCGCGCCTTCATGTTGTCCATGTCATAACCGAAAGCCCACAGCCTCAGCGTTCCGCCCATTTGGCGCAGACGCGCATCCATGGCGTGGGTGACGACATATGCCGGCCGTTGTTTGCTCTTACCGTCGGCAGCACCAAGAATCCACGCGAGCCAATGTCGGTAACCCATGCCGCCTGGCTGGGGATGCAGGGGTAGCCACTCGCCCTTGACTTCGTAGTAGGGGGAAAGAGGGTGCTCCCATGCGCCTTTGTAGTTGAGCCCGTAATTCTTCGCCGCAAAGTGGCGAATCAATTCGCTGGACTCGCGGGCACACACATCGCAGTGGCCCGCGATGACGTCATCGACGTCCAGCCGAATTCGACGAGGTGTCGCCCAGAAGACATGGTCAGGATGCACTTGCGCAGGAGCGAGTTCGCCTCCCGGCTGAAGAGCCTCGATATCCGCCAGCCAAGGGAAGCGAAAGTACGGTGCGGAGCGGCCGGCATCGCCATTGCGTGACAGGTGAAGTGGGCGTTCGATTACATTGAGCCACACGTCTTGCCATAAGTTCGTCGGCGTTTGATATAGCAATAGTGTCGTCAGCGGCCCGCCTCCCCGCAGTCCGGTGCGGTAGCCCACGCCGCCGGCGGGCGCATTCGTTTGAAGCGTGAACAATGCCGTGGCGGCGCACGCGGGGCAGAGTGCTTGGCATTGGCCGCGCTTGGCGAAATGATCGCTGTTGTTTCTGAGTGCGTTCTCTCCGGGGGACTCAATCAGCAAAGCCGAAATTGGGTTGTATGCCGACGTTTCGGGGGTAAGTGCCTCGTCCTGCATGAAGCGCGGCCCAGTGCCATCCAGGCTGAATGCGTCTGAAACCGGTGCGAACCACTGACGCAGCGTTTGTGCGTCGGGCGGTGTGGTCAGCAACTGTCGCCATGCCGAAGAACTGTCGACTGCCGCGGTGCTCTGAAGCAGCCCGATTGCGAACTGCATCAGCGCACCGTTGAAATCGGGCCGGTCTGCGTCGAACGCGATGATGTCTGAGTCGGAGAGTCGGTCAGGGGAAATCCACTCACGTTTGCCGTCTTTTCGGCGCACGGGCATCCAAGCGTTCTCGAGCAAATTCATTGCTACCTCCCAAGACCAGGGTAATAAAGAGATCTTACGGTTGGGGGTTACGTCGGTCATGAAAAACGAAGTGCTTAGGTTCATAAAAAATTGTACTCAGAAAAATAGAACCTTCGAAAGCTCTCCGTCTGCCAAACTGATGCCGTTCTCCACTTCAGTGGAGATCAACCGTGCTTAGGTTCTTGTTACGGATCGGACTGCACTCGTTCCTCGCTCCCGCGGGGCCTAGTCCGATGCCGATTCCGCGTTTGGTACATCGAGCATGGTTAGACCGCATTGGCGGTCATACTTCCAGAGACGCCTGTCGTCGGTTGCCCCGGCGACAGGCGCCCTCTCTGCAACACCAATCCACCCATCACCATTGCCGTGCAGTGGCAGGAGCACGGACCACTTTCCTTTGTCCGGCAATGACTCTTCCACCGCGCGGATTGCTCGCTCCTTCATTGGGTCGCTATCGGGCGCTCTTCGTGCGATCAAGCGCTCGGCTACTTTCACTGTGCTGTAAGCCCACGCGTGTTGAGGATTGTCGTGATCAGCCAAGGGCCGCAAGCGATCGCTGTCCCATCGAGCGAGCAAGACCGTCATGCTCGCTTCGCCGAGTCGGGTCGGTGACTTCGCTTCGCTCCACCAGTCGATGGCGCCCCGCGTATAGCCTTCTGCAACCTTGATGGTGTTTTGCTGGGCGATGCTGAGATCGCCGAAATAGGCGCCATCGATCTGGTTGGCATTTGCCTGCAGGCCGGGGGGCAATGAGACCTCGTCGCTGAAAACGCCCTCTATCAGGTTGCGGGCGTCTTCTGGCATGGAGAGGTTGCCTTTCTGTAATGCCTGCGCCGTCAGCCATAGTTGTCCGTGGTGGGGATAGACGCCCGCTGCTTTCGGAAACAGTTGCTTGAACCAGTTCGGCGCAGGTGCGTCGGTCCAGGACGGGCCGTATATCCACAGAGAGGGGCGGCCACGCTGGTCCACATCTTGCGGGTTAGAAAGGCGTCGCCCGTCGATGTCGCGTGGATGTCTTTGAAGCCGTCCCGCGCGCTGTATGAGTCGATCGATGGGGGCGAGATCGGAGATCACCAGGTCCCAGTCTGCATCTAGACTTTGTTCGGCGACCTGCGATGCGATTACGAGGCGTCCGGCACGTTGTTCCGGGGTGCTGGATTTGCCGAAGTGCTCGAGGATGCGTTGCTCGGTCTTCAGTCGGTCCTGCAGCGCAAAACGGGCGTGAAAGACGATCAGGTGTTCTTCGTCGAGTTCGTCTGCGAATTTGGCATGTGCCGCGAGTACGTCGGCAACCGTGTTGCGCATCCAGCACACGCATCGGCCTTGTGCGAGCGCTTTGCGGATGGCATCGAGCACGTCACTTTCGACGGACGCGTAGCGAATGGACACTTCGCGACATACCGCCGAGCGCGCGGCGATGTGTAAAGGTGTGGCCTGGGCTTGCCCCTCTTGCCATGATGTGACCAGCGGGAAGTCGGTTGATGAGGCAGAGGGTAGTGCGCCGGAATTGCGGCCATGCGCGAACGCATCGAGCAGTGACTGCTTCATGTGCCCAGGTAGAGTCGCCGACAGCAGGATCACGCTGCCGCCGGCCATTGCGTGAAACGTCAGCACTTCTTCGAGGACTCGCTGCATGTACGTGTCGCAGGCGTGCACCTCGTCGACGATCAGTATCTTGCGGAACAAACCGAGCAGTCGTAACGACTGATGCTTGCTGTACAAGGTGCTCAGCAGCACCTGGTCGATGGTCCCGACGCCTGCGGGCGCGAGTAGTGCGCGTTTACCGTGGTCCGCGAGCCAAGCGTTGCAGCGGGCAGTGGCTGACTCGTCGAGTTGCGACGAATCAGCTTCAGCCTGTCCGCTCGGGAGGACTGAGCTTGCGAAGGCTTCGACGAGATCGCGTTGTCCATGGGCGAGGACAAGGCTAGGGTGGCCTTCGAAAAGCTTGCGATAGACCTCTGAGATGCGTCCGTACATTGCGTTTGCCGTCGCCATGGTTGGCAGCGCGACGAAGAAGCCATCGGCGCAGCCTGCCGTGATCAACCGATGAGCGAGCATGACAGCCGCTTCGGTCTTGCCGGCGCCGGTGACGTCTTCGAGCAAATGAATTTGCGGTGCCGATGTAATGGGTGTGTCGATCGACCACGCCTGAAGCGGAGACGGCGCCACGATGTCCGGGAAGAGCTCGTTGAAGGTTCGACGGCGGACCGGAACAGGCAGGACGCCCGTCGCATCAAGCGCGCGATCGGCACATTGCTGCGCCTCACTCCAGTAGTCTGCAAGCGCTACCTCGTCGGCGCGGTAGGGGAAATACTCCGTGTTCGAGCCGATCCAGTCGGCGAGGACTGTGATGCCGGCGATCCACCACGACAGGATCCTGCTCTTTGTTTCAAAGGCTTGGGCGCCCAACGCCGCATGTGCGGCGGCGATGGATTCGGGTGGGAGAAGAATGCGCAATTCGGTAAGGAAGGCTTCGATTGCGGGCGCGTCGTCGCTTGGCTGGAAGTGATGCCGCCAGTTGGTTGCACCGGTCGCGGGAGGGTGTCCGTGGTGTCCCATGCTTGCGCGGAGCCACCATCGAACGCCATCGAGTGTTTCTTCGGTGTCTTCCCCGAACCAACTCTGCTCGACCGCAACATCTTCCAGATGCTGCGCCCAGAGCAGCCACCCCAGGGTGTCGTGACGTACCGTGTAAGGCTTGCCTCGGTCAGCCTCTCGTCCGCGCAGTAACTTCACGAGGTCGGGGCGCTGGCCCTGGAACGACTCACCGAATTTGCCAAGGTCGTGGATCGCGATGCAGAACGTCATCCATGAAACCAAGGCTTCGTCCGAGTCGAATCGCATGGATTGCCGCAGGAATTCGCATAGCGATGGTGATCGCCGCAGAAATCTGGTGGCCACCGCCGCCACATCGAGGCAGTGATAAGGCAGCAAGTGGCAGGGTGCTGTTCCCTTGCCGTCTTGCTGAGCTTTCCCCCAGTACTTGAAGTAGGGTTTGGTCGTCTTCACGATGCTTGTTTGCTGGATGTCGTTGTTTCAAGTCTGCCGGCCGTGGGGCTCACAGAGTGATCCTGTGCCGGGGGTGAAGAAATCTTCTCTGACATCCATCTGATCTCGTCTGCTAAGAGTCTGTGCAATCCCTCCGGCCCCACCACCTCGCAATGCCTTCCATGCTTCAGGATGTCCATCATCAGTTCCCGATGGTCTGCATACGGCACCTCCAGCACATAGCTGCCATCCGCCTCGAATCGACCGCGTTGTTCGGGGTGCCAGTGTTCGCTGGCAACCCAGCGCGCGCGTTCCGGTGAAAATCGCAGCGTGGCCCATTGGATCTGGTCGCCGGCGAAGATCCCGTAGCCGGGGCCGAGGACGGTGTCGAGGGTGGTGTTGGCCACGTCCTTGGCCGGGCGTTCGAGCAGTTCGGCACGGCGGATGCTGTCGACGGCGAAGTTGCGCAGCGCGCCGCGCAGGTGGCACCAGGCGTCGAGGTACCAGTTTTCGCGGTAGTGGACGAGGCGCTGGGGCGAGATCTCGCGCTCGGTTTCCTGGTCACGGCCGCGGGCGTAGTAACGGATGGCGAGGCGCTTGCGGCGTAGCAGGGCGGAGCCGATGTTCTCGAAGTGGTCGAGCTTCATGCTGCGCTTGCCGATGCCGACGATCAGCACGCGGCGGCGGACTTCCTCGGCGGCGTCGTCCGCCGCGCCGAGCAGCTTGTTGAGGCGTGCCATCAGCGGGCGGACGTGCGGGGCGAGGATGCCGCCGGGGTCGAGGTTGGCGAGCAGGTGCTGCATGGTGAGCAGCGCGTGGATTTCCTTGTCGGCGAACCACAGGCCGGGGAGTTCGTACTGGGCCCCGACCGGGTTCTGCTGGTCGATGCGGTAGCCGTTCAGGTCGCGGTCCCACACGATGGGAACGTTCATGCGGCTGCGCAGGAACTCGAGGTCGCGCTTGAGCGTGGCGGGGGAGACTTCCAGCTCGTCAAGCAGCGTCTGGCTGCTGATGCTGCGGCGATTGGCCAGCAGCGTGCGGATGCGGTAGATGCGGTCGGTCTTGCTCACGCCCGGCCTCCGTGGATGGTCGGACGATCATACCGCCGGCATCACGGCATGACAAAAAGAAGGGTGGCGTAGGGGCCGCCCAGGATGATGGCGCGGGATGGCGTCAGCCCATCGCCTCCGTATTCCCCAGCCTGCGTGCGATCGCCTCCGCGCAGGCTTTCACCTGGCGGGCGGCGTCGCCTTGCCATTGGGTGTCGAAAGTGCCGGCCGGGCCCATGGCGGTGATGGCGAGCGTGAGCTTGCCGCTGTCGTTGAACACCGGCGCCGAGAAGGCGTTGATGCCGGGGATGGGCTGACCGATGGCGCGGGCGAGGCGGTGGCTGCGGACTTCGGTCAGGATGTGTGCGGCGTCCTGTGCGGACATCTGCAGCGGTGACGGGTTGTCGTCGGCGGCGAGGGCGGCGAGCTCGTCCTGCAGCAGCGGCTGGACGATGCGCTCGGGCAGGAAGGCGGCGAAGCAGCGGCCGGTGGCCGACAGCATCAGCGGTGTCATGACGGTGCCGGGGCGCATGTTGACGTGGATCTGCTTGTTGCATTCCTCGATGTGCACCACGGTCGGGCCCATGTTGCCCCACACCGCGACGGCGACGTTGAGCTGCAGCTCGTCGGCGAGACGCGCGACTTCGGGCATCGCCGCCTTCAGCGGGTCGAGCGCGTGCAGCGCGGTGAGGCCCATCTGCAGCGAGAACGGGCCCAGGCCGTAGCGGCCGGTGAGCGGGTCCTGCTCGATGAGGCCGAGCTTGCCGAAGCTGACGAGGTAGGGGTGCGCCTTGGCGGGCGGCATGCCGGCTTCGCGCGCGAGGTCCTTCAGCATCATCGGCGCGCCCTTGCGCACCAGGGTCTGCAGCAGCGCGCCGCCCACTTCGATGGACTGGATGCCGCGACGGTCGCCGCGCTCGCTGGGGCGCAGCTCTTCGCCGATCATCTCCGTGCCTTCCGCAGCGGGCTCGATGGCGAGGCTGGCGCCAGGCGCCGCCTTGCTGCCGCGCGGGCGGCCGCGTCCGCGCTTGAGTCCGTCGCTCGCCGTGTCGTCTTCCTGCATGTCCGCTTCCTCCAAGGCGCGTGATGTTAGCAGCAATGGCCCGCCGTCGAAGGGCCCGGCCTCGTGCCTTAAATTAAACAATAGAAAATAAATTGACCATAGACAAACTTTTGTCTAGGATTCGCAGCGTCCACCCCGAAGCAGCAAAGGAGAACCCATGAACACCAAGAAATTCGCCTCCCAGGCCGACCTCGAAGAGAAGAAGATCAGCTGGGACAAGCTGTCCGACAACGCCTACGCCTACACCGCCGAGGGCGATCCCAACACCGGCGTGATCATCGGCGACGACTCGGTGATGATCATCGACGCCACCGCGACGCCGGTGGCCGCGCAGGGCGTGATCGCCAAGGTGCGCGAGATCACCGACAAGCCGATCAAGTACGTGGTGCTGACGCATTACCACGCGGTGCGCGTGCTCGGTGCCTCGGGCTACAAGGGCGAGGGGCTGGAGCAGATCATCGCCAGCCAGGACACCTGGGACCTCATCGTCGAGCGCGGCCAGCAGGACATGGATTCCGAGATCGGCCGCTTCCCGCGCCTGTTCCAGGCGGTGGAGAGCGTGCCCGGCCTGACCTGGCCGACGATGACCTTCAGCGGCGAGATGACGCTGTGGATGGGCAAGCTCGAGGTGAAGATCAAGCAGCTCGGCCGCGGCCACACCAAGGGCGACACCATCGTCTATCTGCCGTCGCAGAAGATCTGCTTCTCGGGCGATCTGGTCGAGGCCGACGCGGCCTGCTACACCGGCGACGCCTACCTGGCCGACTGGCCGCAGACGCTGGACAACCTCGCGGCGATGCGGTTCGACAAGCTCGTGCCCGGCCGCGGCCCGGCGCTGATGACGCCGGAGCGTGTGCAGGCGGGCCTCGCCTACACACGCGACTTCGTGTCCACGCTGTATCGCAGCGCGCAGGAAGCGGTGGCGAAGGGGCTGGACCTCAAGGGCACGATGGCCCACACGCGGCAGAACATGGACCCGAAGTTCGGCCAGGTCTTCATTTACGAGCACTGCCTGCCGTTCGACGTGACGCGCGCGCACGACGAGGCCAGCGGCATCCGCGACCCGCGCATCTGGACGGCCGAGCGCGACCAGCAGATGTGGCACGCGTTGCAGGAGTGAGAACGCCGCCCGTGTAGGAGCGGGCTCGACCGCGATCCTTGCGTCATAGGAGGATTGCAATCGAGGTCAAGCCCGCTCCTACGGGGAGGGTGCAGGATTTGATGCCCGAGACGCGCCCGCAGATGGCCGCCCGGCAAGACTGGATTTGAAGGAGGAGACACCCGTGCTGAGCACGTTCCAGTATCCGAAGTTTGATTTTTCCCGGCCGCCGCTCGATGACGACCGGCACGCGGGGCATCTCCCGGTGGTGATCATCGGCGCCGGCCCGGTGGGCCTCTCCACCGCGATCGACCTCGCGCAGCAGGGCCAGCGCGTGGTGCTGCTCGACGATGGCGACACGGTGTCGATCGGCTCGCGCGGCGTGTGCTACGCCAAGCGTACGCTCGAGGTGCTCGACCGCCTCGGTTGCGGCGAGCCCATGGTGAACAAGGGCGTGTCGTGGAACGTGGGCCGCACCTTCTTCCGCGAGGATGAGGTGTTCAACTTCAACCTCAGCCCCGATGCCGACCACCACCGACCGGGCATGATCAACCTGCAGCAGTACTACCTCGAGGACGAGCTGGTGAAGCGTGCGCGCCAGCTGCCGAACCTGGAGATGCACTTTCTGAACAAGGTGATCTCGGTGGTGCCGGGCGAGGATGCGGTCACCGTGCGAGTGGAGACCGAGGCCGGTCCGTACTCGCTCACCGCCGGCTGGCTGATCGCCGCCGACGGCGCGCGCAGCCCGATCCGCACCATGCTGGGGCTGGACATCGAAGGCAAGATCTTCATGGACCGCTTCCTGATCGCCGACGTGGTGATGAAGGCGGAATATCCGACCGAGCGCTGGTTCTGGTTCGACCCGCCCTTCCATCCCAACCAGTCGGTGCTGCTGCACCGCCAGGCGGACAACGTGTGGCGCATCGACTTCCAGCTCGGCTGGCAGGCCGACCCGGAAGAGGAGAAGAAGCCGGAGAACGTCATCCCGCGCATCAAGGCGATGCTGGGCGATCAGCGCGAATTCGAGCTGGAGTGGGTCAGCGTCTACACCTTCCAGTGCCGCCGCATGAACCGCTTCAATCACGGCCGGGTGCTGTTCGTCGGCGATTCGGCGCACCAGGTGTCGCCCTTCGGTGCTCGAGGCGCGAATTCCGGCATCCAGGACGCCGACAACCTGGCGTGGAAGCTCAAGCTGGTGATGGACGGCAAGGCGCCGGCCACGCTGCTCGACACCTATTCCGACGAGCGCGGCTTTGCTGCGGACGAGAACATCATGAACTCGACCCGCTCGACCGACTTCATCACGCCCAAGAGCAATGTCAGCAAGACCTTCCGCAACGCGGTGCTGGGGCTGGCCGAGCATTACCCGTTCGCCCGCGCGCTGGTCAACTCCGGGCGGCTGTCGGTGCCGAGCTTCCTTGCTGACTCACGTCTGAACACCGACGACGAGGCGGCTTTCGCCGGCAACATGATCCCCGGCGCGCCGATGGACGACGCGCCCATCGAGGCGGCCGGTGGCGTGCATTGGTTGCTCGATGCGGTGGGCAACCGCTTCCAGGTGCTGCACTACGTGGAGGACGCTTCCGCGCTGGATGCCGCCACCGCCGGGGTGCTTGCGGGGCTGGCCGACGCGACGATCCCGGTCGAGGCGATCGTCGTCGCTGCGCGCGGCACGTCGCCGGGCGGGCTGAAGACGCTGATCGACGCCAGGGGCCGCATCCGCGAACGTTACGATTTGCAGCCGGGCAGCACCTACCTGCTGCGCCCCGACCAGCATGTGGCGGCGCGCTGGCGCAGCCTCGACGCTGTCAAAGTGAACGCCGCCGTCGCGCGCGCGACCTGCAACGCGTAAGGAGAGCGCCATGCCGCTGAACACGCAACCCAATCTGTCCGAACCCGGCAAGCGCTACTTCCGCGCCTTCAGCCCCGGCGACGACTTCTACGAGGCGCTGATCGAGACCCATCGCGACCTCAGCGACGAGCAGAGCGCGATGGTCAATGCGCGGCTGATCCTGCTGCTGGCCAATCACATCGGCGACATCTCGGTGCTGCGCGAGGCGATGCAGATCGCGCGCGAAGGCGTCTGAGCGAACGCACCGGACAAGGAGACTGCAATGAATCCGATCGTAAGGAAGATCCACCACGTCGCGTACCGCTGCAAGGACGCGCTCGAAACCGCGCGCTGGTACGAGCAGCACCTGGGCATGAAGCTGGTGCTGTCGATCGCCGAGGACGCGGTGCCGTCCACCGGCGAGGCCGACCCCTACATGCACATCTTCATGGACGCCGGCATGGGCAACATCCTCGCCTTCTTCGAGCTGCCCACGCGCAAGCCGATGGGTCGCGACGAGAACACGCCGGCGTGGACGCAGCACCTGGCGCTGGAAGTCGATTCGATGGAGACCCTGCTGGCCGCCAAGGGGCGCCTGCAGGCGGCGGGCATCGACGTGGTCGGGCCGACCGACCACGCGCTGTTCCAGTCGATCTACTTCTTCGACCCCAACGGCCACCGTCTCGAGCTGGCTTGCAACACCAATTTGCCCGGCATGCTGGAAGCGCTCGACAAGGTGAAGTGGGACATGCTGGAAGAGTGGGGGCAGACCAAGAAGGCGCCCAAGCACGCCGCCTGGATGCATGACGGCAGCTACAAGGAGATGTTCAAGTGAAACTCGCCACCCTCAAGCAAGGCGGCCGCGATGGCACGCTGGTCGTCGTCAGCCGCGATCTCACCCAGTGCCAGCCGGTGGCCGACATCGCCCGCACGCTGCAGGCCGCGCTCGACGACTGGGACGTAGCTGCGCCCAGGCTGCGCGAAGTGTATGAGGCGCTCAACAACGGCCACGCCCGCCACGCCCAGCCCTTCGACCAGGCCGCCTGCGCGTCGCCCTTGCCGCGCGCCTACCAGTGGGCCGACGGCTCGGCCTACATCAACCATGTGGAGCTGGTGCGCAAGGCGCGCAACGCCGAGATGCCGCCGTCCTTCTACACCGACCCGCTGATGTACCAGGGCGGCTCCGACAGCTTCATCGGCCCGCGCGATGCGGTGGTGGCCGATGAGGCCTGGGGCATCGACTTCGAGGCTGAAGTGACGGTGGTGACCGGCGACGTACCGATGGGCGCCACGCCCGCCGAGGCCGCGCAGGCGGTCCGGCTGGTGATGCTGGTGAACGACGTCAGCTTGCGCAACCTGATCCCCAACGAACTCGCCAAGGGTTTCGGCTTCTTCCAGAGCAAGCCGGCCTCTGCCTTCAGCCCGGTGGCGGTGACGCCCGACGAGCTGGGCGATGCGTGGAAGGACGCCAAGGTACATCTGCCGCTCATGGTGCATCTGAACGGCAAGCTGTTCGGCAAGCCCGAGGCCGGGGTGGACATGACCTTCGACTTCGGCCAGCTCGTCGCTCATGTGGCGAAGACGCGCGAGCTGGAAGCCGGCTCCATCATCGGTTCGGGCACGGTGTCGAACAAGCAGGGCGACCTGTGGGGCTCGTCGATCGAGCATGGCGGCGTCGGCTACTGCTGCCTGGCCGAGGTGCGCACCTACGAGACCATCGAGCAGGGCAAGCCAGCCACCCCGTTCATGCGCGACGGTGACGTGGTGCGCATCGAGATGTTCGATCGCGACGGGCGCAGCGTCTTCGGCACGATCGAGAACCGGGTGGCGGCGATCAAGGGCTGAAGCGATGAAGCTCTACACCTACTTCCGCAGCTCGGCCGCGTTCCGGGTGCGCATCGCGCTGAACCTGAAAGGGCTCGCGTACGACGCGGTGCCGGTGCACCTGGCGCGTGGCGGCGGCGAGCAGCACCAGCCCGGCTATCGGGCGCTGAATCCCGCCGGCCTGGTGCCGGCGCTGGAGGACGGCGGGCAGGTGCTGACGCAGTCGCTGGCGATCATCGAGTACCTGGACGAAACCCATCCGCAGCCGCCGCTGCTGCCCGGTTCGCCCGCCGACCGCGCGCGCATCCGCGCCATCGCTCAGGCGATCGCCTGCGACATCCATCCGATCAACAACCTGCGCGTGCTGCAATTCCTGCAGCGCGAACTGGGGGCGAACGACGCGCAGAAGAACGCCTGGTACCGGCACTGGATCGAGGTCGGGCTGACGGCGGTGGAGGCGATGCTGGCGGACGATGCGCGCACCGGCGCGTTCTGCCAGGGCGACACGCCGACACTGGCGGACTGCTGTCTGGTGCCGCAGGTGTTCAATGCGCGCCGTTTCGACTGCAGCCTGGAGCCGTATCCGACGATCACCCGCATCGCTGAGCGCTGCGAGTCTCTCGAAGCCTTCCGCAAGGCGGCGCCGGCCAATCAGCCGGATGCGGAGTAGGGGGCGGAGTGAGCAGCGCTGGGAGGCGGGCCGGGGTTATACGCCCCAGGTGACGGGTTTGCCTTCCTTCTGTGCGGCGACCAGCATGTCGAGCAGCGGCCAGGCGCGCTGGGCGATGCCGACCGGGGCGGCCATGCCGCTGCGGCCGGCTTCGCGATCGGCGGCCTCATCGGCTTCGCTGCGTGCCGCCTGTCGGGCGCGGTCGTCGTCGATCGCCTTGCGCAGGCGCGTGATGGCGTCGGGCAGCTGCTCGGTGGTGACGATGCCCTTGGCCTCTTCCGGGTCCTTGCCCAGGATGCCGATAAGCTTCTTCGCCACGTCGCCGAACATGATGACGTCGGCGCTGGCGGCAGACTTGAACGTGACCAGCATGTGCTTTCCTCAGAGCCTCTTCACTGCGTAGATGCCCGGCGCATTGCGCCAGTAGCCTTTGTAGTCCATGCCGCAGCCGAACAGGAAACGGTCGGCGATCTCCAGTCCGGTGAAGTCGGCGCGCATGCCGGGGTAGGCCTTGCGGTCGTGCGCCTTGTGCACCAGCACTGCGGACAGCACCGCGGCGGCGCCTTCGGCCTTCAGATAGTCGACGATGGCCGCCAGCGTGTGGCCTTCGTCGAGGATGTCGTCCAGCACCAGCACGGTGCGCCCGCGCAGATCCTGCGTCGGGCGTACCCGCCAGTCGAGCACTGCGCCCTTGAGCGCGTGGCCGTAGCGGGTGGCGTGCAGGTAGCCGACCTCAAGGGGAAAGGGTAGTCGCGGAAGGATGCGGCCGGCCAGGACCAGGCCGCCGTTCATGACCGTGTAGATGATCGGGTTGGTGCCCGCGAGCCGTCCGTTGATCGCCGCTGCCAGGCGGTCCAGCGCGGCGTCCACCTCGGCTTCCGTCGCGAGGCAGTCGGCCTCGGCGCGTGCGCGCTCAATTTCGTCCAGATCGATAGGCATGGTCTTGAGCTGTTCCTTCGCTCAGGCCGCGGACCTTCCGCCCAGCATGCTGCGCACCCTGGAGATCAACCGCAACAGGACCGAAGCGACGGCCGGGCTGAGGGCTGAAGCGCGTCCGCCGCGCAGGCGGCGCACCAGCATCCATGCGACCCAGCCGCGCTGCGCGAGCCTTAGCGCGCGCCGCGGACGGGTGACGAGCAGCACGAGCAGCGCAACGGAAAGCAGTGGAGCCTTGTCGCGCGCCCATTGCAGGCTCTCGCGAAGACGCTCCCGCGCCCGGTCGGCGGTGTCGAGCGCCTCGTCGATCCGGGCGAGGTGGCCCGCGATCTCGTTGCGTTCGGCCTCGCTGCGGATCTGAAGGCGCTGCTTCTTCAGCGCCAGTTCCAGGATGCGGGGATTCATTCGCGGCGCCGAATGGCTTCGCGGTCGCGCGCGATTTCCGCCAGGGTGGCGGCGAACAGGCGGCTGCCGCGGCGGATCTCGCGGGCGGCGTTGGTCGCGGTGAGCAGGCCGCCACAGATGAACAGCGCGCTGGCCAGGCCCAGAGCCAGCAGCCGATGCTCTTCCCAGAACAGGACGGTCAGGAAGACAGCGACGAAGACCAGACTGAAGCCGAGCAGCACGGCCGACAGCAGCGTGTTGAACAGCAGGCTGGTCAGCCGCAGCTTCTCTTCCTGCAACTCGACGGTGAGCAACTCGATACGGGTCTGCACCGTGTGCAGACCCGTATCGAGCAGGCCGTGCAGACTGTCTGCAAGGCCCGGCTTCGATGGCTCACTCATGTCGGCGAGGCGCAGGCAGCTTCAGTCGGGATTCCGATGGCCATCGGCTCAGCGGCGACCGGCCAGCAGGCCGAGCAGGAAGGCGACGCCTGCGGCCACGCCGACCGATTGCCATGGGTGGTCGTGCACATAGTCGTCGGTTGCGCGCGCCGCCTTCTTGCTCCTGTCGATCAGCGCGGCTTCCGCATCCGCGATGCGTTCCTTGGCCACGGCCAGACGGTCTCCGAGGCGCGAGCGCACATCCGTCAACTTCTCGCCGGCCTGGCCGGCTGTGAGCTTGAGCAGTTCTTCGGCATCGGCGACGACGACCTTGAGATCGCTGACGAGCTTGTCCTTCGAGGGCTGGGTGGTTTCGCTCATGACTGCCTCCATAACGGTCGTTTATGACATTCGGTGCAAATTGGTCTTGCATTGGAAGGCTAACCCCATTGTGGCGGGAAGGCAATTGCGGGCGGACGCCTGCGGCGATGCGTGAAGAATTAACGCTGCTAAGGAAAACCCTGATTGGAGCGCTGGATAAGAATTGGTTATTTTTCAATAAACGAGGATAATCTCGACATTCCAGGGGAACACGGGTCGTCAGAACCCGCCCCGGCCCGCCGAGCCAGTGGCGAAGGCAGGATTTGTTTGCGAGAAGTGAGGAGACACCCACATGACGTCAATCAGGCACGTTCGTGACAGGCTGGTGCCCGCCCCGGCGGTCGGCGCCGCAGACTCGGGGTTTCTGCGGGCTTGCGCCCGCAGCCCCATCGATTTGCAGGCGGCGGGGGCGGTCAGCCCCGGCTGTCTGCGAGCGCCCGGAGGCAACGCAGCCAGGGTCCTCCCGGCCGCTGCAGCCGCGTCCTCTGCGCCCGCGCTCGCTCGCATCCGCTGAACGGAGCGCTTCGCTCCTCCCTCTCATCAAACTCTGCAATCCGGTCGGCTCGCGCTTGCCGGAATGGGGATCGTCATGGATTTCGCGACCTTTCTGATCCAGACGCTGAACTCGCTGCAGTACGGCCTGCTGCTCTTCCTTGTGGCAAGCGGGCTGACGCTGGTGTTCGGCATCATGGGCATCATCAACCTGGCGCACGGCAGTTTCTACATGATCGGCGCCTACATGGCCTTCGTGCTGAGCAGCGCGACGGGCAGTCTGGTGTGGGCCATCGTGCTCGGGATACCGCTGGCGCTGATCTTCGGCGCCTTCCTCGAGTGGGCGCTGTTTTCCCGGCTCTACAAGCGTGACCACCTCGAACAGGTGCTGCTGACCTACGGACTGATCCTGGTGTTCGAGCAGCTGCGCAGCCTGCTCGTCGATAACGACGTGCATGGCGTGGACATCCCGGCCTTCCTCGGTGCGTCGATCCAGCTCACCGACGTGCTGAGCTATCCGGTCTATCGGCTTGCCATCTCGGCGGTGTGCATCGTGCTCGCAGTAGCGCTGTACTTCGTCATCCAGCGCACCCGGCTGGGCATGATGATCCGCGCCGGCAACGATGACCGCACCATGGTCGAGGCGCTGGGCATCAACATCAACATGATCTACCGCGTGGTGTTCGCGCTCGGCGTGGCCCTGGCGGCGCTGGCCGGCATGCTGGCGGCGCCGATCTCGTCGGTGTTCCCCAACATGGGCGGACAGGTGCTGATCATCTCCTTCGTGATCGTGGTGATCGGCGGCATCGGATCGGTGTGGGGCGCGCTGGTGGCCGCGCTGATTGTGGGCTTTGCCGACACCTTCGGCAAAGTGCTGCTGCCCGAGATCTCCGGCATGGTGGTGTATCTGGTGATGGCCGCGGTGCTGCTGTGGCGCCCCGAAGGCATCCTTAAGAAGGGCTGAGACCATGAACGCGCAAGTTTCCCTGATCCTCAAGCTCGCGGTGCTGGCGGTCCTCGCCTGCGTGCCGCTGACTGGCGAGTCCTTCTACGTCGAGGTGGTGTCCAAGATGCTCGTGATGGCGATCTTCGCCATGAGCCTGGACTTGTTGGTCGGCTTCACCGGCCTGGTGAGCCTCGGTCATGCGGCGTATTTCGGCATTGCCGCCTACGCGGCGGCCCTGCTGAGCCCGAAGTACGACGCGGCGAGCCTGTGGTTCCTGTTCCCGGCCTCGGTCGGCCTGGCGGCCCTGGCAGCGCTGGTGATCGGTCTCTTCGTGCTGCGTACGAAGGGCATCTACTTCATCATGGTGACGCTGGCCTTCGCGCAGATGGCGTATTTCGTCTTCCATGACACGCCGGTGGGCGGGGGGTCGGACGGCATCTATCTCAACGTCAAGCCCTCGGCGGCGATCGGCGGTTGGGAGCCGTTCGACCTCGGCAACGAGCATCACCAGTATTACTTCATCCTGGCGATTCTGGTGCTGGTCTACCTGTTCCTTGCCAGGGTGCTGAAGTCGCCCTTCGGCCGGGCGCTGGTGGGCATCAAGAGCAACGAGCACCGAATGCAGTCGATGGGTTACCTGACCTTCCGCTACAAGCTCGGCGCCTTCACGCTGGCCGGCGCGCTTGGCGGCGTGGCGGGCTTCCTCTACGCGGTCATGTTCGGTTTCGTCACGCCGGAGCTGCTGTCCTGGCACGAGTCGGGCAACGTGCTGCTGATGGTGATCCTCGGCGGCATGGGCAACCTGGTGGGTGCGGCGGTCGGCGCCTTCGCCTTCGAGGGCATGCGCGGCGTATTCGAGGGCTGGACCGAGCACTGGCAGCTGCTGATGGGCAGCGTGATCGTCGCGGTGGTGTTGTTCCTGCCGGGTGGCCTGTCCAGCCTGCCGGGACGTCTGCGTCGCGCGCTGCAGGGAGGAGACGACAAATGAGCCAGACCAACAAGAGCGAAGTGCTGATGGTGGCGAAGGACCTGACGCGCCGCTTCGGCGGCCTGGTGGCCAACCGCGACGTCAGCGTCACCATCGAGCGCGGCAAGATCCATGTCCTGCTCGGCCCCAATGGCGCGGGCAAGTCGACCTGCATCAACATGTTGTCGGGCGACCTGCCGCCGAGCGAAGGCACGATCCACTTCATGGGGCGCGACATCACGGGCCTGACCGCTGCGCAACGCTCGCGCGTGGGCATCGGTCGCAGCTACCAGCGCACCAACATCTTTCCGCAGTTCACCGTGCTCGAGAACGTGCGCCTTGCTGCGCAGTCGCGCAACCAGCAGCCGTGGCGCATCTTCAGCAAGGCGATGGAGCAGGAGTGGGCGCTGGAGAAGGCGCGCGCCTGCATCGAGGAGGCGGGGCTGGGCAAGCGCGTGGACTGGTTGTCCGGCGTCCTCAGCCACGGCGAGCAGCGTCAGCTCGAGATCGCGATGGTGCTGGCGACCGATGCCCAGGTGCTGCTGCTCGACGAGCCGCTCGCCGGCATGGGCTCGGAAGAGTCGGCCAAGATGGTCGAGTTGCTCAAGCGTCTGCGCGCCACCCGCGGCATCCTGCTCGTCGAGCACGACATGGATGCCGTGTTCGCGGTGGCCGACGTGATCACCGTGATGGTCAACGGCGAGATGCTCGAGTGCGGCCCGCCGGAACAGATCAAGAACAGCGTGGCCGTCCAGCAGGCCTACCTGGGTACGGAGGAGAGCTTTCATGTCTAACATGCTGCTCGAAGGCAGGGAACTGCACACCTATTACGGCGCCAGCCACATCCTGCACGGCATCGATTTCCACATCCGCCAGGGCGAGGGCATCGCGCTGATGGGCCGCAACGGCATGGGCAAGTCGACGCTGATCAAGAGCATGCTCGGCATCGTGCGCCCGAAGCATGGTCGCGTGCTGGTGCGCGGCGACGACTACACAAAGGCGACCACCTACCGCACCGCGCAGCAGGGCATCGCCTATGTGCCGGAGGGGCGCGGCATCTTCAAGAGCCTGACCGTGCGCGAGAATCTCTTGATGTCGGCGCGTGCAGGCGTGGATGGCCAGCGCAACTGGACTTTCGACCGGGTGATGGAGACCTTCCCGCGCCTGGGCGAGCGCATCAACAACGGTGGCTGGCAGCTTTCCGGCGGCGAGCAGCAGATGCTCACCATCGGTCGCGCGCTGATGACCAACCCTGATCTGCTGATCCTCGACGAAGCCACCGAAGGCCTGGCGCCGCTGATCGCGATGGAGATCTGGCGCATCGTCAAGGAGATCCGCAAGACCGGCATCGCCACCGTCATCGTGGACAAGAACCACGGCGCGGTGACGTCGATCTGCGATCGCGCGATGATCCTGGTGAAGGGCGAGGTGGTCTTCGATGGCAGCAGCGACGAGATCCGCGCCAATCCGGACCTGATCCAGAAGCACCTTGGGGTGGGACACTGAGGAGAAACCGCATGAACAAGTCACTGGACATCATCCACGCCGAACACCGCGCGATCGCGGCGATGATGCACGGTCTGCGCCAGATCGTCGCCGGCATCGAGAAGGGCCGCCTGAAGCCGGATTTCGAGCTGTTCCGCGCCATGATCGAGTACATCGACAAGGTGCCCGAGAAGGTGCATCACCCGAAGGAAGACCAGTACCTGTTCGCACGCCTGCGCGAGCGCAGCGCCGAGGCGCTCCCGGTGATCGAGTTGCTCGAGGCCGAACATCGCATCGGCGACGCGCGCATCCGCGAGGTCGAGGCGGCGATGCAGCAGTACGAACAATCGGGCGCGGCGGGTTTCGCCGGCTTCCAGGCTGCGGTGACGAAATACATCGAAGCCGAGTGGAAGCACATGAACACCGAAGAGCACGAGATCTTCCCGCTCGCCGAGAAACACCTCACCGCCGAGGACTGGGCGGTGATCGATGCCGCCTTCCTGTCCAACGAGAATCCGTGGAAGGGCGACGCCGGGCAATACGAGAAGCTGTTCACGAAGATCGTGAACATCGCGCCGGCGCCGGTGGGTTTGGGGCCGGGCTGAGCGGCGGCGCGAGGTTTTCCGCGGTAGTCGCCCGCGCACCGTGCGCGCAGCGGGCAAAAAACAACAAGGGAGGAGACATGAGCGAAAACAGATCGATCGACCAGGGCCGCCGCAACACGATCAAGGCGATCGGAGGCCTGACGGCGGGCGCATTGCTGCCGGCGCCGTGGGTGCATGCCGCCAACAACACCATCAAGATCGGCTACGTCAGTCCGCAGACGGGTCCGCTGGCGGTCTTCGCCGAGCCGGACGCGTTCACGCTGGGCGAGATGAAGAAGGCGCTCGCTGGCGGTATCAAGGTCGGCGGCAAGACCTACGCGGTCGAGTTCGTGGTCAAGGATTCGCAGTCGAACTCCAACCGCGCGGCCGACGCCACCTCCGAGCTGATCCTGAAGGACAAGGTCAACATCGTCGTCGCCGGCTCGACGCCCGCCACCACCAACCCGGTGGCCGACCAGTGCGAGCTCAACGGCGTGCCCTGCGTCACCAACGACACGCCGTGGCAGCCCCACTTCTTCGGCCGCGGTGGCGATCCGAAGAAGGGGTTCGAGTGGACCTACCACTTTTTCTGGGGCCTGGAGGACGTGATTGGGGTGTTCACCAGCCTGTGGTCGCAACTGCCGACCAACAAGGCGGTGGGCGCGCTCTTCCCCAACGACTCCGACGGCAACGCCTGGGGCGACCCCAAGCTGGGCTTTCCGCCGGTGCTCGCACAGAAGGGCTTCAAGCTGGTCGACAAGGGCCGCTTCCAGTCGCCGGCCGATGATTTCTCCGCCTACATCGCCGAGTTCAAGAAGAACAACGTCGAGATCGTCACCGGCGTCCTGCCGCCGCCCGATTTCGCCAACTTCTGGGCGCAGGCCGGGCAGCAGGGCTTCAAGCCGAAGATCGTCACCGCGGCGAAGGCCACCGAGTTTCCCGCCGCCGTGCAATCCTTTGGCCCTCGTGCGGAAGGCTTGTCGGTCGAAGTGTGGTGGTCGCCGGTGCATCCGTTCAATTCCAGCCTGACGGGCGTGTCCTCGGCCGCGCTGGCCGCCGCCTATACCCAGGCGACCAGCCGGCCTTGGGCAATGCCGCTGGCGTTCAAGCACTCGCTGTTCGAGGTCGCGATCGATGCGCTCAAGCGCGCCAAGGATCTCGAGCCGGAGTCGATCCGCGACGCGATCCGCGACACCAACCTCAACACCATCGTCGGCCCGATCAATTTCAAGAAGGGGCCGGTGCCCAACGTCGCCAAGACGCCGCTGGTGGGGGGTCAGTGGAAGAAGACCGCCAAGGGCTTCGAGCTGGTCGTCGTCGAGAACAGCCTGGCGCCGACGGTGCCGGTCAAGGACAAGCTGGAAGCCATCAAGGCCTGATCCCACCTGGAGGGCGCGGCGGCCCTGTTCGCAGGGTCGCCGCCCGGCTTTCTCATGAGACTACTGGAACTCGCGGGCGTGTCTAAGTCCTACGGCGCGCTCAAGGTGACCAATGACGTGTCCTTCACGCTCGACAAGGGCGAGGCGCTGGGCATCATCGGTCCGAACGGGGCGGGCAAGACGACGCTGTTCAACCTCGTCACCGGCAACGTGCGCCCCGATGCGGGCACGGTCAGCTTCAACGGGCGCGACGTCACGCATCTGCCGGCGTCGGCGCGCTGCCATCTTGGCATCGGCCGCTCCTACCAGGTGCCGCATCCTTTCGGCGGCATGACGGTGTTCGAGAACGTGCTCGTCGGCGCGACCTTCGGCGCCGGCCATTCCGAACGCGAGGGCACGCCGGTGGCTTTCGAGGCCCTGCGCCGCACCGGCCTGCTGCCCAAGGCCAACCGGCTGGCGGGCGCGCTGCCGCTGCTCGATCGGAAGCGGCTCGAGCTGGCGCGCGCGCTGGCGACCGAGCCCGATCTGCTGCTGCTCGACGAGATCGCCGGCGGTCTGACCGAGCACGAGGTCGGCGCGCTGATCGAGGTGATCCAGGACATCCGCGCGGAAGGGACCTCGATCATCTGGATCGAGCACATCGTGCATGCCCTGCTCGCGGTCGTGGACCGGCTGCTGGTGATCAGCTTCGGCAGCAAGCTGATGGAGGGCGATCCGGCCAAGGTGATGGCGAGCCCGGAAGTGCAGGAAATCTACTTGGGGATCGCGGTCGAATGAGCCTGCTCGAGACACGAGGCGTGACGGCCTTCTATGGCGACTTCCAGGCGCTGTACGGCATCGACATGGGGGTGGAGGAGGGCGAGACGGTCGCCATCATCGGCTCCAACGGTGCCGGCAAGTCATCGTTTCTGCGCGCGCTCTGCGGCCTGCAGAAGACTGCGCCGGACAGCGTGCGTTTCGGCGGCGACGCCATCGGCGGCCTGGCCGCGCACCACATCGTCGGTCTCGGCCTGGCGATGGTGCCCGAGGGACGCCGGCTGTTTCCCAGTCTGAGCGTGGAGGAGAACCTGCTCGTCGGCGCGTACTCGAAGCGCCCCGGGCCGTGGACCCTGGAGCGCCTGTATGCGCTCTTTCCCATCCTCGGCGAGCGCCGCCACAACCCCGGCACCGCGCTGTCGGGCGGGCAGCAGCAGATGGTCGCGATCGGCCGCGCGCTGATGTCCAATCCGCGCCTGTTGCTGTGCGATGAGATCTCGCTCGGCCTCGCGCCAGTGGTGATCAGGGACATCTATGCCGCGCTGCCTGGGATCAAGGCCGAGGGGACGTCGGTCCTGGTGGTCGAGCAGGACGTCGGCCAGGCGATGAAGGTGGCCGACAGGCTGTATTGCTTCCAGGAAGGCCGCGTGTCGCTCGCGGGCCGCCCAGGCGAGCTTACGCGCGAGCAGATCTCGCTCGCCTATTTCGGCGTCTAGCGCGACGCACGGGGGACAATGACGTGACCGAGTGGATCGATACGCTGATGCAGGGCATCCTGCTCGGCGGGCTGTATTCGCTGTTTGCCACCGGGCTGGCGCTGTCGTTCGGCGTGATGCGCATGATCAACATTGCGCATGGCGATTTCGCCATCCTCGCCGCATTTGCGGCCATCGCGGTGGTCGAGCCCTTCGGGTTGAACCCCTTCGTGGTGCTGCTGGTGGTCGCGCCGCTGATGGGGCTGTTCGGTTACCTGCTGCAGCGCACGATCCTCAACCGCACGCTGGGCAAGGACATCCTGCCGCCGCTGCTGGTGACCTTCGGCTTTTCCATCATCATCCAGAACCTGCTGCTGGTGACCTTCTCGGCCGACACCCGCAGCCTCAACGTCGGTGAACTGGGCACGGCCAGCATCGCGCTGGGCGGTGATCTCGCGGTGGGCGTGCTGCCGCTGATCATCATGCTGGCGGCTGTCGCGGTGCTGGGCGCCTTGCAATGGCTGTTCTCCGCCACGCCGCTGGGGCGCGCCTTCCGCGCAGCGTCGGACGACGCCGAGGCGGCACAGCTGATGGGCATCGACAACCGCCACATCTATGGACTGGCGATGGGCATCGCGATGGCGGTCGTCGCCATTGCCGGCGTTTTTCTCGCCATCCGCGCCAACATTTCGCCGGCGGACGGCCCGGCGCGCCTGCTCTATGCCTTCGAGGCGGTCATCATCGGCGGTCTCGGTTCGCTGTGGGGCACGCTGGCCGGCGGCATGATCCTCGGCGTCGCCCAGGCCGTCGGCCTCAAGGCCGATCCGGGCTGGGGCATCCTCGCCGGGCACCTCGCCTTTCTCGCCGTGCTCGCGGTGCGCCCGAACGGCCTTTTTGCGCGTACCCGCGACCGTTGAGGAACGACGACATGAACCCTGTCTTACCCACCGTCGAGCGCAGCACGCGCGCCAGCCAGGTCGGCGCGCTGCTCGGCCTCGTCCTCCTGATCGCGGTGATCAGCGCGCCCTGGTGGGCAGAGCGTTCGAGTCAGCGCCTGTTGACCGAATTCCTGTACACACTCGCGCTGGCGCAGATGTGGAACCTGCTGGCCGGCTATGGAGGATTGCTGTCGGTCGGCCAGCAGGGCTTCGTCGGCATCGGGGGGTATTGCCTGGTGGTGCTCGGCCTGCAGGCGGGACTCAATCCCTTCCTCATCGTGCCGCTGGCAGGGCTCGTCACCGCGCTCGTCGCGGTGCCCACCGCGACGCTGCTGTTTCGCCTGCGCGGCGCCTATTTCGCTGTCAGCACCTGGGTGGTCGCCGAGGTGTTCCGCCTGATGGTGGCCAACACCGCCAGCGTGGGCGGCGGTTCGGGGACCTCGATCACGCAGACGGTGCGCGGGATTCCGGCATGGTGGCGAGAGTCGACCACGCTGTGGATCGCGCTAGCGCTCGGTGCGGGCGCAACCCTGGCGGTGTATTTCCTGCTGCGCTCGCGCCATGGCCTGGCGCTCACCGCGGTGCGCGACAGCGAGCCGGCGGCCGAGAGCCTGGGCATCTCGGTCGAGCGCATCAAGTGGTATGTGTATATCGCAGCTGCGGCGGGTTGCGGCATGGTCGGCGCGCTGATCTTCATCACCAAGCTGCGTATCGCGCCCGAGGCGGCGTTCTCGCTCGACTGGACGGCGACGATGTTCTTCGCCGTGATCATCGGCGGCATCGGCACCATCGAAGGGCCGATCGTGGGCACGCTGATCTTCTTCCTGCTGCGCGAGCTGCTCGCCGATCATGGCAGCTGGTACATGATCGTGCTCGGCTCCGTCGCGGTGGTGTTCATGCTGTGGATTCCCCGTGGCGTGTGGGGCCTGGTGTCCTCGCGCTTCGACCTGCATTTCTTCCCGGTGCAGCGGCGCGTGCGCAACATCGATCAAAAGGAGAGCCGCTGATGAGAAGCTCGATGCGGGTGCTGGCCAGGGAACATCTCGCCCTGCGCGCGCTGGCGCGCATCATCGCCCTCGAGGCGGAGCTGCTCGGTCGTGACGGTCGGGCGGATCTCGTGCTGCTGCAGGACATTGCCACCTACATCGGCGAGTTTCCGAACCGCATCCACCACCCCAAGGAAGACGACTTCCTGTTCCGCCACATGCGTGCGCGCGACCCGGCACGATGCGGCGCGATCATCGACCGCCTGCAAACCGAACACCTGAAAGAGGACGAGAGCATCGCGAACTTCCTCGCCGCGCTGCAGGCGGTGAGCGCCGGCGAGCCGGGCGCCGCCGCGGGGCTGGCGCAGGTGGCGGCGAGCTACGCGAAGCACCTGCTCGGTCACATCGAGGCCGAGAACACGCTCGTCTTTCCGCTTGCCGAGGAAGTGCTGCAGGAGGACGACTGGGCGGAGATCGACGCCGCCTTCGCCGCCAACGACGATCCACTGGTGGGCGCGCAGCCCGGTGCGCGCTTCAGCGATCTGCATCGGCGCATCATGGCCATGGGGGCCATGCCGCCGGGGCTGTGAGCGCCGCGTCGAGCTACAGCGACCAGTCGTAATCCACCGTCAGCGGCGCGTGGTCGCTGAAGCGCTGTTCCTTGTACACGCTCGCCGACTTCGCCGTGCCGCCGATGCCGGGGGTGGCGAGGTGGTAATCGATACGCCAGCCGACGTTCTTCGCCCAGGCCTGACCGCGGTTTGACCACCAGGTGTAGCCCTCGCCACTGGCGTCCGGGTAGAGGCGGCGATACACGTCCACCCAGCCCTGCTCGTCGAACAGGCCCGATAGCCAGGCGCGCTCCTCGGGCAGGAAGCCGGAGTTCTTCTGGTTGCCCTTCCAGTTTTTCAGATCGATTTCGCGATGGGCGATGTTCCAGTCGCCGCAGACCACCACCTCGCGCCCGCTGGCGCGCAGCGTGGCCAGGTGGGGGGCAAAACGTTCCATGAAGCCGAACTTGATCTGCTGTCGCTCCTCGGAGCTGGAACCGGATGGCAGGTACAGGGAAACCACCGACAAGGAGCCGAAGTCGAGCTGCAGGTAGCGGCCCTCGGCGTCGATGTCGGGGATGCCCAGGCCTTCGACGACGCGGTCGGGCGCGTGGCGGCTGTAGATGCCGACGCCGCTGTAGCCCTTTTTCTCGGCGTGGTGGAACCAGCCTGCGTAGCCAGCGGGAGCCCGCATCGCCTCGCTCATGTCGCCTGCATGGGCCTTGAGCTCCTGAACACACAGGAAATCAGCCTGTTGCGCAGGCAGCCAGTCGAGAAAGCCCTTGGTGGTGGCCGAGCGGACGCCGTTGAGGTTGAGGGAGATGATGCGTAACATGGGCGTCTTTCCAATTGCCTGCTGCTTGGCAGCCTGAACCGTGGATTTTAGCCGGGATTTCATCGCACTCGCCTGTCGCAAGGGCGTCCTTCGCTTCGGCGCCTTCGTCACCAAGGCGGGTCGCAACTCGCCGTATTTCTTCAATGCCGGCTTGTTCGATGACGGCGCGTCATTCCGCGAGCTGTGCGGTTACTACGCGCGCACCATCCGCGCCTCGGGCGTCGCCTGCGACATGCTGTTTGGCCCGGCCTACAAGGGCATTCCGCTCGTCGCCGGCACGGCCATCCGTCTGGCCGAGGAGGGGCTGAGCCTGCCCTTCGCCTTCAACCGCAAGGAAGCGAAAGATCATGGAGAAGGCGGCACGCTGATCGGCGCGCCGCTCGCGGGCAGGGTGCTGATCCTCGACGACGTGATCTCCGCCGGTACCTCGGTGCGCGAGTCGGTCGACATCATCCGGGCCGCGGGTGCGACGCCCGCCGGCGTGGTCATCGCGCTCGACCGCATGGAGCGAGGCAAGGGCAGTCTGTCCGCGGTGCAGGAAGTGACCGAGAGTTTCGACATGCCGGTGATCGCGGTTGCGACGCTCGAGGATCTGATCGCCTTTCTGGCCGACAGCCCTGAACTCGCCGCGAATCTGGACGCGGTGAAGGCTTACCGGGAAACCTATGGGATTGCGTCGGTTCGCTGACCTGGCGCTGGCGCTCGTTCTGCTCGTGCCGCCGATGGCGGTCGCGCAGAACGGCGCGCGCACGTTCTACTGCTGCGACGTCAACGGGCAGCCGATGTGTGGCGACGTGCTGCCGCAGGCCTGCTATGGGCGGGCCTATCGCGAGATCAGCCCGCAAGGAACGGTGCGCCGCGAGATCGCGGCGCCGCTGACTGCCGAGGAGATCGCGCGGCGCGACGAGGAGATGCGGCGCCGGCGGTTGCTCGAAGCGGAATCCCTAAAGCAGCAGCGGCTCGATCGGGCGCTGCTCGAAACCTACCGCGACCTGCCCGATCTCGATTACCGCCGGGACCGGGCGCTGGGCGAGCTCGATCGCTCGATCGCGACCCTGCGCGCGCGCGAGAGCGATCTCGTCTTGCGTCAGCGCGCGCTGATTCAGGAGTCCGCCGCTATCGAGTCGCGCACGGTGCGCGAGGGCATTGCCGAGGACATCCGCAACCTTGATGGCGAGATCGTGGCGCAGCGCTCGGTCATCGACGCCAAGGTGCGCGAGCGTGATGCGGTGCGCAGCCGCTTCGAGGAGGATCGCCGGCGTTACATCGAGCTGACGGCGCCGTCGATCAAGCCGCCGGCTGCGCAGGGGCCGAAACGCTGACCGTTTTTCGCCCCGCAAGACTGTGCCGGGGCTGATTTCAAGTCGAAGGATGAAGCCATGAGCGTCGCCGACAGCACGATCGTACGCGCAGCCTGTCCTCACGATTGCCCCGATACCTGCGCCATGGAGGTCACCGTCGCCGAGGGCCGCGCCGTGAAGCTGCGCGGGGCGGCCGACATGCCGTTTACCAACGGCGCCCTTTGCACCAAGGTCGCGCACTATCTCGAGCGCGTGTATTCGGACCAGCGCCTGCGTTTCCCGATGAAGCGCGTCGGGCGCAAGGGCGAAGGCCGCTTCGAGCGCATCTCGTGGGACGAGGCGCTCGACACCATCGCCACGAAGTTCCGCGCCATCGCCGCGGATGATCCGCGCGCCATCCTGCCCTACAGCTACGCCGGCACGATGGGCCTGGTGCAGGGCGAGAGCATGGACCGGCGCTTCTTCCACCGCCTCGGCGCGTCGCTGCTGGACCGCACGATCTGCGCCTCGGCGGGGGCGCTGGGCTGGAAGGCGACGGTGGGCGCCTCGATCGGCACCGACCCCGAGGCGGTGGCCGATGCGAAGCTGATCCTGATCTGGGGCGGTAATCCGGTGGTGTCGAATGTACACGGCTGGCGTCATCTCCAGGAAGCGAAGCGGCGGGGCGCCAAGCTGGTGTGCATCGATCCGCGGCGCTCGGAGACCGCCGAGAAGTGCGACCTGCACCTTGCCCCGTGGCCGGGCACCGACGGTGCGCTCGCGCTGGCGATGATGCAGGTGCTGATCGCGGACGATCTGCTCGACCACGACTACATCGCCCGCCATACGCTCGGTTTTGCGCAGCTTGCGGAGCGCGTGCGCGAGTGCACTCCGGAATGGGCGGCACCGCTGATCGGCCTGCCGGCGGACACCATCCGCGACCTGGCGCGCGAGTACGGCCGCGCGCAGCCCTCTCTGATCCGGCTCAACTACGGGCTGAACCGCTGTGCCGGCGGCGGCATGGCGGTGCGAAACATCGCCTGCCTGCCGGCGCTCACCGGCGCGTGGCGGCATGCCGCGGGCGGCGCGTTGCTGTCGACCTCGGGTAATTTCCCGATCGATCATCACGCGCTGCAGCGGCCGGATCTGTATCCGAAGGACGGACGTGCGCCGCGCAGGATCAACATGGCCTTCATCGGCGAGGCGCTGCTCGAGGCGCAGGCGCCGCGGATCCGAGCGATCTACATCTACAACTCGAACCCGGTCGCGGTGGCGCCCGACAGCAATCGGGTGAAGGCGGGCTTCGCCCGTGAAGACCTGTTCTGCGTGGTGCACGAGCTGTTCCAGACCGACACCGCCGACTACGCCGACATCCTGCTGCCGGCGACTTCGCAACTGGAGCACCGCGACGTGCATGGCACCTATGGCCACCTGTATGCGGTGGCCAACTCTCCGGCGATCGCGCCGCTGGCTGAAGCCAAACCCAATACCGAGGTCTTTCGCCTGCTTGCCGAGCGCATGGGTTTTGATGACGCTGCCTTGTTCGACTCGGATGAGCAGCTTGCCGCCGCGGCGTTTCGCGTCAGCGACCGGCGCGCCCTGGGTGTTACGCCGCAGGCCCTGGCCCAACGTGGCTGGGCGCGACTGAACCTGCCGCAGCCCTTCGTGCCCTTTGCGGAAGGCAGCTTTCCGACGCCCTCGGGGCGGTGCGAGTTCCACTCCAGCCTGCTTGATGCAATGGGGCTTGATCCGCTGCCTGCCTGGCACCCGCCGGCCGAGTCGCCGGTCAGCAATCCGGTGCTGGCGGCGCGCTATCCGCTGGCGCTGATCACGCCGCCGGCGCGCAACTTCCTCAACACCAGCTTCGCCAACCTGCCGCGTTTCCGCGACGGGGAGGGCGGGCCAAAGCTGCACATCCACCCCGCGGATGCCGCCGCGCGCGGCGTTGCAGACGGCCAGCGGCTCCGCATCCACAACGACCGCGGCGAATTCCACGCACAGGCGGTGGTCACCGACAGCGTGCGCCGCGGCGTGGTGGTGAGCCCGTCGGTGTGGTGGCAGAAGCTGTCGGGCGATGGCAACAACGCCAACGCGGTGACCTCGTCGGCGCCGACCGACATGGGCGGCGGGCCGATCTTCTACGACTGCCTGGTCGAGGTGGTCCGCGCGGATGCGCGCGCATGAGCGGGCAGGATCGCGAGCTCGACGCCGTTGCCGCGCTGCTCGCGCGCGCGCGCCGCATCCTGTTCATCACCGGCGCCGGCATCTCGGCTGATTCCGGCCTGCCTACCTACCGCGGCATCGGTGGCCTCTACCACGAACGCCTGACGGATGAAGGGCTGACGATCGAGCAGGCGCTGTCCGGCCAGATGTTGGCTGCGCATCCGGAAGTCACCTGGAAGTATCTCGCCGAGATCGAGGCCAACTGCCGCGGTACGCGGCCGAACATCGCCCACGACATCATCGCCACGCTCGAGCGCGACCGCCCCGGTGTGTGGGTGCTGACGCAGAACGTCGACAGCTTTCATCACCTCGCCGGCTCGCGCAACCTGATCGAGATCCACGGCAGCCTGCACCGCTTGCGCTGCACCGAGTGTCCGCACACGCGCAGCGTGCCCGACTTTGCCGGCCTGCAGATCCCGCCGCCCTGCCCGTTGTGCGGCGGCGTGCTGCGTCCCAACGTCGTGCTGTTCGGCGAGGAACTGCCCCCGCGCGCCATTGAACGGCTCGAAGGGGTGCTCGCCAATGGCCTGGACCTGATCGTGTCGATCGGCACCACCAGCGTGTTTCCTTACATCGCCGGGCCAGTGGTGTGGGGGTATCGCAGGGGGGTCCCGACGGTCGAGATCAATCCGGGCGATACCGACGTCAGCCACATCGTCGATCATCGCCTGCGCATGCGCGCGGCCGAGGCGATGCCCGAGCTGTGGCGGCGCATGCATCCGGCGGAGCCGGCGGAAGACTGATATGTGGCAGCCCCTGGGGCGAGGCGATCAGGGAGGCCCTGTCGGCGCTCCCGGTCGCGCCGCATTTATCGCGCTCAAGCGCGCTCCTACAGCGGGGGGCGGTGTTGTAGGAGCGCGCTTGAGCGCGATCGCCGGCGATTACAGCAGCACGCGCTCGATGCCGCCGTTGTTGGCCTTGCTCACATACTCCGGCATCCAGTTCTCGCCCAGCAGGTGCTTTGCCAGTTCGACGACGATGTAGTCGGGCTCGACGCCGCCGGCGTCGTTGGCGTAGCGGTGCATGCCCTGCAGGCAGCTCGGGCAGGAGGTGAGAATCTTGACCTTGGCACTGGCGTCGCCTTCGCGCAGCTTCGCCGCACCCTTCTCGATCTCTTCCTGCTTGCGGAAGCGCACCTGGGTCGATACGTCGGGGCGTGCGACCGCCAGCGTGCCCGATTCGCCGCAGCAGCGGTCCGACAGATCCACCCGCGTGCCCATCAGCTCGTTGGCCACCTTGATGCCCTGGTACTGCTTCATCGGTGTGTGGCAGGGCTCGTGGTACATGTACTTCACGCCACCGACGCCATCGAGCTTCACGCCCTTCTCCATTAGGTATTCGTGGATGTCGAGCAGGCGGCAGCCGGGGAAGATCTTCTCGAATTCGTACTTCTGCAACTGGTCCATGCAGGTGCCGCAGGACACGATCACCGTCTTGATGTCGAGGTAGTTCAGCGTGTTGGCGACGCGGTGGAAGAGCACGCGGTTGTCGGTGGTGATCTTCTGGCCCTTGTCTTCCTCGCCGGCGGCGGTCTGCGGGTAACCGCAGCAGAGATACCCCGGCGGTAGCACGGTGTGTGCGCCGACGTGGTAGAGCATGGCCTGGGTCGCGAGGCCCACCTGGCTGAACAGGCGCTCGGAACCGCAGCCGGGGAAGTAGAACACCGCTTCCGACTCGGCATTGGCCTTCTGTGGGTCGCGGATCACCGGGATGACCTTGTCGTCCTCGATGTCGAGCAGTGCGCGGCTGGTCTTCTTCGGCAGATTGCCGGGCATGGGCTTGTTGATGAAGTGGATCACCTGCGCCTTGATCGGCGCCTTGCCCAGCGTGGCAGGAGGCGTCTTCAGCTGCGGCTGGATCAGGCCGAGCTTCTTGCCGAGGTCGTGGGCGAAGCGTTGCGCCTTGTAGCCCCATTCGATCATGCCGGTGCGCATCAGCTTGATGGTGGCCGGATCCTTGATCGTCAGGAAGGCCATCGCCGCCGCCTTGCCCGGGTTGAACGACTTCTTGCCCTGCTTGCGCAGCAGGTTGCGCATCTTGATCGACACGTCGCCGAAGTCGATGTCCACCGGACAGGGCTTCTCGCACTTGTGGCACACGGTGCAGTGGTCGGCGACGTCCTCGAACTCGGCCCAGTGCGCCAGCGAAACGCCGCGGCGGGTCTGCTCCTCGTAAAGGAAGGCCTCGATCAGCAGCGAGGTGCTGAGGATCTTGTTGCGCGGGCTGTACAGCAGGTTGGCGCGCGGCACGTGGGTGGAGCACACCGGCTTGCACTTGCCGCAGCGCAGGCAGTCCTTGATGTCGTGCGCGATGTCGCCGACGTCGGTCTGCTCCATGATCAGCGACTCGTGCCCCATCAGGTTGAAGCTGGGCGTGTAGGCGTTGTCGAGGTTGCCGCCCTTCATCAGCTTGCCGCGGTTGAAGCGGCCTTCCGGGTCCACCTTCTGCTTGTAGGCCCAGAAGTTCGCCATCTCGTCGTCGCTGAGATAGTCGAGCTTGGTGATGCCGATGCCGTGTTCGCCGGAGATCACGCCGTCCAGGCTGCGCGCCAGCGCCATGATGCGGTCGACCGCGCGGTTGGCGGTCTGCAGCATCTCGTAGTGGTCGGAGTTCACCGGGATGTTGGTGTGCACGTTGCCGTCGCCGGCGTGCATGTGCAGCGCAACGAAGACGCGCCCGCGCAGCAGTTCGCGGTGGATGTCCTGGATGCGTGCCTGCACCGGCGCGAACATCGCGCCGTTGAAGCGATCTTTCAGCAGCGGGCGCAGCTCCTTCTTCCACGACACGCGGATCGAGTAATCCTGCAGGCGGTGGAACAGGCGCGGATTGTCGGCGCGGTTGCTGAGCGGGCCGGCCTCGATGCCGTAGGCGGCGAACTGCGGTTCAGCCTCGGCCAGCGGCAGGTCGAGGTTGTCGAGCAGCCACTGCCAGCGCGCGCGCACGGCGGCGATCTGCTCGAGCGCGGCCTGGCGGTGATCGCCGATCAGTTCGTCCTTGGGCAGGTCGGCATCGCCGGCGTCGAGCGGCAGGTCGCCCTGCAGGAACTCGGTGAGCGCGTCGCACAGGTCGATCTTGTTCTTCGTCGACAGTTCGATGTTGATGCGCTCGATGCCGTCGCAGTATTCGCCCATGCGCGGCAGCGGGATGACCACGTCTTCGTTGATTTTGAACGCGTTGGTGTGGCGCGAGATCGCCGCGGTCTTGCTGCGCTCCAGCCAGAAGCGTTTGCGCTGCTCGGCGCCCACCGCGATGAAGCCTTCGGCGCCGCGCGAGTTGGTCATGCGCACCACTTCGGAGGCGGCAGCCATCACCGCGTTCTCGTCGTGGCCGACGATGTCGCCGATCAGCACCATCTTGGGCCGGCCGTGGCGCTTGGCCTTGGTGGCGTAGCCCACCGCTTTCACGTAGCGCTCGTCGAGGTGCTCGAGACCGGCGAGCAGCACGCCGGCGGCGTTGCCGGCACCGCCCGGCTTGAAGTAATCGGTGATCTCGACGATCGCGGGTACCGCCTCGCGCACCTGGCCGAAGAATTCGAGGCAGACGGTTCGGGTGTGGGGCGGCATCTTGTGCAGCACCCAGCGCGCGGCGACGATGAGGCCGTCGGTGCCTTCCTTTTGCACGCCCGGAACGCCGCCGAGGAACTTGTCGGTGACGTCCTTGCCCAGCCCGGCCTTGCGGCAGCTCGCCCCGGGCAGCGACAGGATCTCCTCGCCGAGCGGCTTGTAGCTCAGGCCGTCGAAGCGGCGCAGGCGAAAGCGCACGGTTTCCTGTTCGTGGATCTTGCCGAAGTTGTGGTCGAGGCGCTCGACCTCGAGCCAGTTGCCGTCCGGCGTGACCATCTTCCACCATGCCAGGTTGTCGAGCGCGGTGCCCCACAGCACCGCCTTCTTGCCGCCGGCGTTCATCGCGATGTTGCCGCCGATGCACGACGCGCTGGCCGAGGTCGGGTCCACCGCGAACACGCGGCCGGCCGCGGATGCGGCTTCCGACACGCGTTCGGTGACGACGCCGGCGCCGGTGCGGATCGTGGCGTAAGGCGCCGCCATCGGCCCGTCGATGCCCGGCAGCACGACGTCTTCCACCGCGCTCATCGCCAGCAGCTTCTCGGTGTTGATCACGACCGAGCTGGCGTCGAGTGGAATCGCGCCGCCGGTGTAACCGGTGCCGCCGCCGCGCGGGATGATGGTCAGCCCGAGCGTGATGCATTCGCGCACCAGCGGCGCCATTTCCTCTTCGGTATCCGGGTAGAGGACGACGAAGGGGTACTCCACGCGCCAGTCGGTGGCGTCGGTGACATGCGACACGCGGGCGTGGCCGTCGAAGCAGATGTTGTCGCGGCGCGTGTGGCGAGCGAGCGCCTGCAGGGCGGCCTTGCGCCGGCGTGCCGTGGTGTCGAACCAGCGCTCGAAATCGGCGATGGCCTCGCGTGCGCGTGCCACGAGCAGTGCAACGCGCTCATTGCCCTGGCGGCGTGTCTCGATCGCGTTCAGGCGGTGGTTCAGCGCGCCGATCAATGCGTCGCGGCGCTCGCGGCTGTCGAGCAGGTCGTCTTCGAGGTAGGGATTGCGGCGCACCACCCAGATGTCGCCCAGGACTTCGTAAAGCATGCGCGCCGAGCGGCCGGTGACGCGCTCGCTGCGCAGTCCGTCGAGTACCGACCAGGCGTCGGCGCCGAGCAGGCGGATCACGATCTCGCGGTCGGAGAACGAAGTGTAGTTGTAGGGAATTTCGCGCAGGCGTTGCGTCATGGGAATACCGGGAAAGCAGCGGCCAAGGACTTGAGATTCTAGCAAACGCAGTGCAACACGCGCACAAATCAAGACCTTGCAGCAAATGTGGAGATCCGCATCAGGTCAGCGTCCACGCGATGGCGGCGTAGCGCGCGCCCTTGCCGATCGCCATCCACAGCAGGCACCCGGCCCAGTTCAGCCGCAGTACCCCCGCTGCGGCGCACAAGGCGTCGCCGATCAGCGGCACCCACGACAGCAGCAGGCTGAGGCTGCCAAAGCGCTTCACGAAGGCCAGTCGCGCCGGGATCTCCTTGCGCGGAATGAGGCGGGCAAGCAGGTAGGTGCTGAGGCCGCCCAGGGTATTGCCCAGCGTCGCCACGGCGAGCGCGGGCAGGGCGAGCCCGGGATGCAGCGCCAGCAGCGTGCCGAAGACCGCTTCCGAGCCGCCGGGCAGCACGGTCGCCGACATGAACGCGGCTGCGAACAGCGCGCCGAGGAGGGTTGTCGTGTTCGATTCAAGCATCGCTCGCGGCTCGCTCAGCGTTCATTCGTTTGACATTTATATATGACAATTGCAGACTCCGGTGGTCGTGATCGACGACACTCATCTTGAGGAGACCAAACGATGAAGAAGAATGTTCTGTCCGCACTCCTTGCCGCTCTGGCGCTGGGCACCCTGCTTCCTGCCGAAGCGCTGGCCGGGGCGCAACAGGAGCGGATGAAACGCTGCAGCCAGGAGGCGCGCGACAAGACGCTGAAAGGGGATGAGCGCAAGCAGTTCATGAGCGGCTGTCTGCGGGGCAAGCACGAGTCGGCCGCTTCCGAGGGGGCGGCGGGCGCCGCTGCGCCTGTCCAGAATGTGGCAAGCAAGACCGAAGCCCCCGCACCCCGCGCCGATACGGCAAAACGCAAGGTCTGCAATCAGTCGGCTACCGAACAGTCCTTGACCGGAGCGAAGCGCAAGACCTTCATGACTGAATGCATGAGCTCCTGACGCGCGGAGAGGGGCGGCTCGCCGCCCTTGCGGCAGCGGCCTGAGCTGCGTCGTTCGGGCCGCTGTCGTTGCAGCCGCCGCCGCGGTGTGCTCAGACGATCTCGAAGAACACCAGGTCCCGTTCGATCTCGCCTGCGGAGAAGCCGCAGCCGATGCGGCCGGGGCCGAGCAGCGGAATCTCGCCGTGCTTGACGCAGGCTTCCTTGGCGCCGTCGCAGGCGACGAAGGTTCCGTTCGAGCTTTCGTCGATGAGGATGAAGCCCTCGCGCCGCCGTTCGATGCGCGCGTGCTGGCGCGAGGCGCGCGGATCCATGATCACCACGTCGTTGCCGAGTTCGCGCCCGAGCAGCAGGATCGGCCGCTGCTCTTCGACGAACATGATGTCCTGTTGATGGCGCAGCCGCAGCCGCTGCGACAGCCTGGCCGCCGGCGGCAGCGAGGTGACGACGCCGACGCGCTGCCCCATGGTAAACACCGGGATGCCGAGCGCATCGATTGCCGCGCTGCGGATGGCCTGCGGACTCGCGACATGCTTTGCAGCCGGACTCAGCAGCATGATGGCCGGCCCGCTGGCGAGGGCCTGCTCCGAGCTGGCAAGCGCAGCGAGGCGTTGTGCGATGTCGATGCCTTCGCCCACTGCTTCGCCGTCCTCGACCATGCCGTAGTGCAAGCCCACGCAGACGGTCTGACGGTTGCCGCTGAGTGCGGGCAGGCTGCGCACGCGCTCGAGCATCTCGCAGGCCGCGAGCGCCCCCGCGTCGCAACGATCGAAGGTCGCGATCAGGCCGTCTTCGCGGCGCAGCAGGATGGTGCCGCCATGGCCGTCGATCGCCCGTTCGACACGGTGCATGCAACGATCCAGGGCGTGTGCCGCCTCGTCGGCGCCGAGGCGCGCGGCGAGTCGCCCGTCATTGGGGATCGACGCGGCAAGGACGCAGAGATTCTTACGCTCGGCCATGAAATGCAGGGTTTCCTGAGGCAATGAAGGTCGCCGCAAACAGCTCACGCATGATGGGCAATCGGTCACGCGCTGGCAAGTGTTCTCGGCCCCGGGTCAGTCGTCGTGGCCGGGGCCGAAGAAGCGCACGGCCTCCGCTGCCGGGCGCGGGAACTCGGGCGGGTCGAAGGCGGTGTCGCCTTCGTCGACCTGGGTCTGCTGCGTGAGCCCGACGAAGTCGAACAGGCGGGCATCGGCGAGGTGCGAGGGCACGACGTTCCGGAGCGAGGTCGTGAGCGATTCGATGCGCCCCGGATAGTCGCGCGCCCAGCCCTGCAGCATGGCCTTGATCTGCTTGCGCTGTGCGTTCTCCTGCGAGCCGCACAGGTTGCACGGGATGATCGGGTAGCCCATGGCGCGCGCGAAACGGGCAATGTCGTTCTCGGCGCAGTAGGCCAGCGGGCGGATCACGACGTTGTCGCCGTCGTCGCTGACGAGCTTCGGGGGCATGGCCTTGATCTTGCCGCCGAAGAACATGTTCAGGAACAGCGTCTCGAGGATGTCGTCGCGATGATGGCCGAGCGCGATGCGGGTTGCGCCGATCTCCTTCGCCGTGCGGTAGATGATGCCGCGGCGCAGGCGCGAGCACAGCGAGCAGGTCGTCTTGCCCTCGGGGATCTTGTCCTTGACGATGGAGTAGGTGTCCTCGGTGACGATGCGATACTCGACGCCGACCGACTCGAAATACTGCGGCAGGATGTGGTCGGGGAAGCCGGGCTGCTTCTGGTCGAGGTTCATCGCCACGATGCGGAAATCCACCGGCGCGCGCTCGCGCAGCGCGAGCAGGATCGAGAGCAGCGAATACGAGTCCTTGCCGCCCGATACGCACACCAGCACGGTATCGCCGTCGCCGATCATGTTGTAGTCGGCGATCGCTTCACCCACGTTGCGTTCCAGCTTCTTCTTGAGGCGCAGGAAGGTGTTGGAATGGCGGTTGTCCGCCGTGCTGGCGGCAGGCTGGACAGGGGCGAGGGCGGCAGTCACGGGCGGGCTCGGTCGGGAAAACGGAGCCGGATTATACGACGCCCGCAGCCCGCGCCCTTCTCAAAGGTGGATGCTGCGTCCGCCGTCGACCGCCAGGATCTGGCCGGTGATGTAGGGCGCATCGAGCAGCAGGAAGCGCACCGTGCAGGCGATGTCGGCCGGGCTGCCGGTACGCTGCAGCAAAGTGTGGGCGACGATGCGCTCGCGCTCCGCGGGGCTGAACTGGCCGTCCTCCGGCCAGTCGATCGGGCCGGGCGATACGCCATTCACGCGCACTTCGGGCGCCAGCTCCAGCGCCAGCGCCCGTGTCAGACCGGCAAGCCCGGCCTTTGCCACTGAATACAGCAAGTAGTGCTTGAGCGGCTGCTCGGCATGGATGTCGACGATGTTGACGATCGCGCCGCGCTGGGCCCGCAAGGCCGGCGCCAGCGCCTGGCTCAGGAAGAGCGGGCCTTTGAGGTTGGAGCCGATCAGATCGTCCCACGCGGCGCGGTCGATGGCGCCGACCTCGGTGGGGAAGAAGCTCGAGGCGTTGTTGACCAGGCCGTCGACACGTCCGAAGCGGGCCAGAACCGCTGCGGCGACCTGCTCGGGCACCCCTTCGACGCCGAGGTCGCCGCCGAAGGTGAAGGCCGATTCCGCACGCAGGGCGTTCAGCTGACTTGCCAGCCGATCGGCCTCGGTGGCGCTGTGGCGGTAGTGCAGCGCGATTCGGGCGCCGCTTGCGTGCAGCTGGCGCGCAATCTCGGCGCCGACACGGCGTGCGGCACCGGTGACAAGGATGACGGGGGCGGGGATGTTGGAGTGCATGAGGCAATTGTCGCCGCTGACAGCGGGCGTTGAAAGGGGCCGTGGCCGCTACAATGCGGCCTCGATCCATTCCCCCGCACGCCGACATGTCCTCGCTGCCTTCGCCCTCGCCCGACGCGGTTGAACAGAGCGCCCGCCTGCTCGAACTCATCACGGCCGAGATTGCGGCGGCTGGCGGCTGGATTCCCTTCTCGCGCTACATGGAGCTGGCGCTGTATGCGCCCGGCCTCGGCTATTACAGCGGTGGGGCGAGGAAGTTCGGCCCTGGCGGCGATTTCATCACGGCGCCCGAGTTGACGCCGCTCTTCGGCCAAGCGCTGGCGGCCCAGGTCGAACAGATCATGCATGCGAGCGCGGCCGAGGTCATCGAGGTCGGTGCGGGCACTGGCCTGCTTGCGGCCGACCTGCTGCTGGAACTCGAGCGCCGCGGCAGCGTGCCGGAGCGTTACGGCATTCTCGAGCTGTCGGGTGAGCTGCGCGAGCGCCAGTTCGACACGCTGGCGCAGAAGGCGCCCCAGCTGGCCTCGCGGGTGCGCTGGCTCGACAGCCTGCCCGAAACGTTTTCCGGCGTGGTGGTTGCCAACGAGGTGCTGGACGTGATGCCGGTGCACCTGCTGGCGTCGCGCGCCGAAGGCATGTTCGAGCGTGGAGTGGCCTTTGCGGCCGACAGCCAGGGCCTGAGCGCCCTGCGCTGGGCCGACACTCCGGTCAGCGGTGCCGTCGCCGATGCGGCGCGCGCGATGGCCTTGCCGCAGCCTCGTCAGGGCGAATACGTGACCGAAATCAATCTCGCCGCACGGGCCTGGGTCGCCGCATGGGCGGAGCGGCTGCGACAGGGTGCGATGCTGCTGATCGATTACGGCTATCCGCGCGCCGAGTACTACCTGCCCTCGCGCTCGAGCGGAACGCTGCTGTGCTACTACCGCCACCAGGCGCACGGCGATCCTTTCCTGTGGCCCGGTTTGAACGACATCACGTCTTTCGTCGACTTCACCGCGGTTGCCGAAGGCGCCTTCGATGCGGGGCTGGACGTGCTCGGCTACGCCACCCAGGCGCAGTTCCTGTTCAACTGCGGCGTGCTCGGCTGCCTGGATCGGCGCGGCCCGCGAGAGAGTGCCGACTACATCCGCGCCGCGCGCGCGGTGCAGCGGCTCACCGCGCCGCAGGAAATGGGCGAGCTGTTCAAGGTGCTCGCCGTCGGCCGGGGCGTGGGCGGGCCGCTTGTCGGCTTCATGCGCGGCGACCGCCTGCACACCTTGTAGGGCGGCGGCTCATTCCTGGTTGCGGTAGATCGACTGCAGGAAGGCGTCGATGTCTTCCGGTGGCGGCATCCGTGGGGGGGGCCGCGCATCGACGATTTCCTCCAGCTGCGGAACGAGGCCGGGCGGCAGCCAGCCGGCGTTGAGGACTTCGTCGTCGTAGCGTTCGTTCTCGTAAGTCTCGATTTCCCTGCCCGCACTCATGCTCATGACGATCACCATGATGGCCTCCGCGATCATCGCCGGCGAATCCGGCGCCCTTGATTCGTTCTCGGCATTCGGCATTTGCCATGCGAGGTTGAATCGTCAGGACGCGTCGCCGATCGGGTTTGCCGCGAGCGAGGCACCGCTTCGGTGCGTCCTTCAGTTCATGATGGCGAAGTGACTCGGCGCTTTCCAGTGAAAAGCGCACGAATTCGGGTTTTCCCCGACTATCAGGTTCCGGTCCGCCGCCTTAGAGCTCGCGCTCGCCGAGCCACCCGGCGATGCGTTCGGCAACCGGCTCCCAGCCTTGCTCGAGCATCATGCCGTGGCCGAGACCGTCGAAGATTTCGGCCTCGAGGCCGTAGGTGCTGGCGGTCATGTGCACCTGGTCGGGTGGGATGAGGTGGTCGTGCTGCGCACCCAGAACAAGCATCGGCGGGCGATGCATGCGCGAGGGTTGCGGCAGGCTGAACAGGGTCATGTCCCACAGCGCGCGGTGAGATTCGGGCTGGCTCAGCCGGTAATAGCGGCGCAGGGTCGAGGGGTTGACCGGCTGGTGGAACAGCGCCTCGCGCAGGCTCTCGATGTCCACGTCGCTGCCGCTCATGATGTTGTTCAGGTCGGCAAGCAGGCCCGGTTTCCGGAACATGAGGCCCATCGCGGAGCCCATCAGGCCCTGAGGCGGCACCGATGCCAGCAGCACGGCGGCGGGCGCATCATGGTGCTCGAGGTATTTCTGCACCACCATGCCGCCCATCGAATGGCCGATCAGGATGGGGCGGGCCGGCAACTTCGCTGCCACTTCGGCGACGTCGCGCACGTAGTTGTCGAGCGAGTAGGCGTCGAGGTGGTCGCGGCGGCGGCTGCCGCCGTGGCCCGACAGCGAGACGGCATAGGACGCCCAGCCGCGCGCGGCGAACCAGGGCAGGAAGTGCTCCTTCCAGCACCAGGCCGACACGTAGGCGCCATGCACGAAGAGCAGCGGATGATCCTTCGCTGCGCCGCTCGGCGCATCGCACAGGACCTCGAGTTCGCCAAAGCGGTTGTTGATCACTGGGGGACCTCCAGGCCGCGCCGCACCGCGGGCCGCGCCGCGATGGCATCGAACCAGCGCTTCACCTCCGGGTAGCGGGCGAGGTCGATGCCTTGCCATTCGTGACGGGCGATCCAGGGGAAGGTCGCGATGTCGGCGATCGAATAGGCGTCTCCGGCCAGCCAGTCGCGGGTCCGAAGATGCCCGTTCAATACGCCGTACAGGCGAATGGCCTCCTTCGAGTAGCGATCGATGGCATAGGGAATGACTTCCGGCGCGAAGCGCAGGAAATGGTGCGCCTGACCCAGCATCGGGCCGATGCTGCCCATCTGCAGCATCAGCCATTGCAGCGCCTCGTAGCGGGCGCGCGGCTCGGGCGGCAGCAGGCGACCGGTCTTCTCGGCCAAGTAGATCAGGATGGCACCCGACTCGAAGAGCGTGATCGGCTCGCCACCGGGGCCGTCCTCATCGACGATGACCGGGATCTTGTTGTTGGGATTGAGGGCAAGGAAGGCGGGGTCGAACTGCTCGTTGCGGGTGATATTGACCTTGCGCACCTCGTAGGGGAGACCGAGCTCCTCGAGCGCTATCGAGATCTTGTGACCGTTGGGAGTTCCCCAGGTGTGGAGGGTGATCATCGTTTTCGGGTTCCGTCGAGGGTGGAGGCTGCGCTTGTCGCGGCGGCGCAGCGCGGTTCTAATTCGTTTTTCCGTGGCCGGGACGCGTCATGCTGAAGTGGTTGTTGGTGCTGGTGCTGATCGTGCTCGTGAGCGGACTGATCCAGCCGGGCGTGGCGCACCGGCTGCGCCTGGGCCGGCTGCCCGGCGATGTCGCATTCCGGTTTCGGGGTCGAGCATATCACTTTCCATTTGCAACCACCGTGCTGCTGTCCCTGATCGCCTGGTTGATTCTGCGGGCGATCTGAAGCGCGCGGCTGCGCGCTGCGTCACGCTGACGGCTCATTTGCCGTTCCCTCGCTATCGCGCGGGAACGGCTGCGGACGGGCGAGCGCGCGTACCGCGGCGATGCGCGCGCCATGCACGGCGGTCGGGATCTGCGCCTTGTCGGCGCAGGAACGGGCGATTGCGCCGGCATCCACTGCCCGGATCGCGCCGACGGCGGCACGCCAGCGTCCGCCGGCATGCCATTCGCGCTCGCTGGCATCGGTGGTGGGGCCGCGGCCGTGGAAATCAGCTGCGGCTGCGTCGAGCATCAGCAGGAAGCGCTCGGGTCGGCGCAAGGCGTCGCAGCGTTCGAGGACCTTGACCATCGTTTCCGCGCGCAGGACGTCGGCTTGGCCGAGGATGCCGTGCTCGCGTGCCAGCATCACCGCGAGGTCGCGGCATTCGGTCGGCGCACGCAGGCGCTCCGATACCACACGCGCGCGCTCGGCGCTCTTCGCCTCGTGGCCGTAATGGTGCGGCAGGATGTCGGCCGGCGTGTCGGCCTTGCCGAGATCGTGCAGCAGGCAGGCCCAGCGTGCGGCCAGCGGCAGATGCTCCGCGGCGGCGCGATCGATGACCATCATCACGTGTTCGCCGGTGTCGATCTCGGGATGGTGCTGCGCGGGTTGCGGCACGCCGAAGAGGTTCTCCACCTCGGGCAGGATGTGCGCCAGCGCGCCGCACTCGCGCAGCACCCGGATCATGCGCGAAGGGTGCGACTCCATCAGGCCGCGGGCGAACTCCTGCCACACCCGTTCCGCGACGAGGTGGTCGACCTCGCCCAGTGCGACCATTCGGCGCATCAGCGCCAGAGTCTCGGGGGCGATGCGGAAGTCGGTGAAGCGGGCGGCGAAACGCGCCACCCGGAGGATGCGCAGCGGATCTTCGGCGAAGGCGGGCGAGACGTGGCGAAAGACCTTGTCCCGCAGATCGGCGAGGCCGCCGTAAGGATCGATCAGCGCGCCGTCCTCGTCGCGGGCGATGGCATTGATCGTCAGGTCGCGGCGGGCGAGGTCCTCCTCCAGCGTGACTTCCGGTGCGGCGTAGCAGACGAAGCCGGTGTAGCCGTTGCCGCTCTTGCGTTCGGTACGTGCGAGCGCGTATTCCTCGCTGGTCGCAGGGTGCAGGAACACCGGGAAGTCCTTGCCCACAGGGCGGAAACCCCGTGCCAGCATGTCTTCGGGGGAACTGCCGACCACGACCCAGTCGCGGTCCTTGACCGGCAGTCCGAGCAGGGCGTCGCGCACCGCCCCGCCGACGATGTAGGCGCGCATCAGCCGTAGAGGTCTTCGGCCGGGATGGCTTCGGTCTCGGCCAGCGCGGCGGCTTCCCAGTCCTTCATGTGTGGATTGGCCAGCATCGTGGCGAGGTATTCGCCGGCGGCGCCGTCGGGC
Organism: Thauera sp.; assembly: GCA_017302295.1. Taxonomy (GTDB): domain Bacteria; phylum Pseudomonadota; class Gammaproteobacteria; order Burkholderiales; family Rhodocyclaceae; genus Thauera. The sequence continues at coordinate 112,709 of JAFLDS010000008.1, forward strand.
TTCACGCCATAGGTCTTGAAGCGGAAGCAGACCGGGGCGAAGGCTGCGTCAGCGAGGCTGAAGCTGCCGAACAGGTAGGGACCGCCGCTGCCGAAGCGGTGGCGGCAATCCTTCCAGATCGCGGCGATGCGCGCGATCTCGGCGTCCACTTCCGGCGTGCGGCCGTGGCCGGTGTAGTCCTTGCGGATGTTCATCGACATCTTGCTGCGCAGGTTGTGGAAGCCGGAGTGCATCTCCGCGGTTACGGCCCGCGCGACCGCACGCGCAGCGACGTCCTGCGGCAGCAGCTGCGGCGCCTTCTCGGCGAGGTATTCGCCGATCGCCAGCGAGTCCCAGACCGCGAGGCCATGGTCGATCAGGCAGGGCACCTTGCCGGACGGCGAGTGCGACAGGATGCGTTCGCGGCTGCCCGGGATGAACAGCGGGATGCGGATCTCCTCGAAGGTGAAGCCGCCTGCGCGCGCGGCAATCCAGGCGCGCAGCGACCAGGACGAGTAGTTCTTGTTGCCGATGATCAGCTTCATCGCGGACTCCGTGACAGGTGGGACGGGAAGGGATGCGCCCGGCGCTCAGCGCCGCGCGTGGCGACGGAAGGGATAGTACCGTGCGCGGGACGATTTAGCGCCCAGCCAGGACGGCACCACCGCTTCCAGCGGCGTCGGGTGCAGGCCGAAAGGCAAGGGCGCGCCGCTGGCAATGTTGGGGGCGCGCATCGAGCGCACGTTGTCGCGGCTCATCAGTGGCTGTGGCGCCAGTTCCATCAGCCGCGCCTGGAGCATGCCCAGCGCTTCGCACAGCGGGATGATCGGGCGCGGGCAACCGACCAGCGCCGAAACGTATTCGACGAGCTGGCGCAGCGTATAGACGGTGGGGCCGGCGAGCTCGAAGATCTGCCCGGCAGACCCCGGGTCTTGCAGGCAGCGGAACACGACTTCGGCCACGTCCTCCACATAGACGGGCTGGAACTGCGCGCGCGCGCCGGCCAGCGGCAGCACCGGAAAGCTGCGGGCGAGGCCGGCGAAAAGGTTGAGGAAGCTGTCGCCGCGACCGAAGATCACCGAGGGGCGCAGGATGGTCCACGCCAGGTCGGCGCCGGTCGAGCGGATCGCCGCCTCGCCGGCCGCCTTCGAGCGCTGGTACTCGGACGGGCCGTCGACGTCGGCGCCGAGCGCGCTGATGTGCACCAGACGGCTGACCCCGGCGGCGCGACAGGCGGCGACGATCTTCTTTGGTAGCTCGACATGGGCGCGAGCGAAATCGGGACCGTAGGGAGCGCCCGAGCGCGAGTGCAGCACGCCGACCAGGCTGACGACCGCGTCCGCGCCGGCAAACAGGCGCTCGAGCGTGGCCGGATCATGCACGTCGGCCTCGACGACCTGGGCATTGGGCAGCAGCAGCATGTGGCCGGCACGGCTGCGGCGGCGGGTGGGGATCAGCACTTCGATCCCGGCTTCGCACAACCGGTTGGCGATGGCGCTGCCGACGAAGCCGGAGCCGCCGATGAGGACGATACGTTTCGGTTTCATGGAGGGTCTCATTCGTTGGGAAAGACGGTGCTGTCGAACGAGCGCGGACCGATGGTGCCGAGCCGCGCCTTCAACGACTGCGGTCGCTTCTCCAGCATCGCGGCGTAGATCACCGTGTTGGCCATGACCTTGCGCACATAGTCACGCGTCTCGTCAAAGGGGATGGTCTCGGCGTAGATCGCGCCTTCCAGCGGCTTGTCGTCGCGCCAGCGGCGTGCCCGGCCCGGACCGGCGTTGTAGCCGGCGCTGGCGAGCACGGGGTGGTTGTCGAGGCCTTCAAGTATCAGGCGCATGTAGCTGGTGCCAAGCAGCACGTTGGTTTCCGGTTCGCCCAGGCGGCCGGGATGGTAGTCGCGCAGCCCGATCTTGTTGGCGACCCACTTGCCGGTGGCGGGCATCACCTGCATCAGGCCCTGCGCGCCGACACTGGAGCGTGCCGGGATCACGAAGCGGCTCTCCTGCCGCATCAGGCCATAGACCCAGCTCATGTCCAGCCCCTGGCTGTGCACCTGCGGCTCGATGATGTCGCGATAGGGCGTGAGGTAGCGCAGCTCGAAGTTGGCGTTGGGGCTCGAGCGTTCGGCAGTGTTGATCGCGCGATCGTAGATATCGTGCCGGAGCGCCAGCCGCGCCGCGGCGGCAGCGAAGCCGTCGTCCCGGCCGCGCAGGGCCCAGTTCCATTCGCGCACCCCTTCGGTGCGCATGTCGAGGCGGAACAGCGCCAGCGCGCGCACCAGGCCGGGATCGGTTTCGGCCTGGCGCAGGTGCTCGGCGGTCGCCGCATCACCCGCTGGGGGCGGCGCGAAGGGGCGGCCGAGCTCTTCGGCGGCGAGGATGCCGTAAAAGTGCGGTTCTCCGGCAATGCGCGCGTAAAGGGCTTCCGCCTCGTTGCGCTTGCGTTCGGCAGCCAAAGCCCGGCCCAGCCAGTAAGTCCATTCCGGCTGCTCGCGCTCGCTCCCCGGCATCGCCTCGATGGCCTCGCGCACCGCCGGCCAGTCCATGGCGCGCAATGCGCTGCGCACGCGCCAGGCGCGTTGCGCTGCGCTCATCGGCACCTTGCCGGCGGCGCGGAACCAGTCGTGGGCCTCCGGCATCTGGTCGAGTGCGCCCTGCCAGCCGAGCACGGCGTAGGCATAGGCGCGGTCGTTGCCGTCGAGCCGGTCCTGGATGCGCAGCAGCCGCATGTGGGCGGCGCGTGCGTCATCGCGGGCGAGGCGTGCAAGCGCGGCGAGCGCCTGCTCGCGTCCGGCGCGCGTTACCGAGAAGTTGGCCGGCAGGCGGTCGAGGAACTGCGCCGGCGATCGCACCGCCTGATCGAAGTCGCCGATGGCAGGCATGCCGGAGGGCAGCCAGGTGAGCGTCGCGCGCGCGCTCGACGGGTTGCGGCCTTCGGTCTGGCGGCGGATGCGCCACCAGACCTCGTCTTCGCCGACGAGGCCGAGCTCCACCGCGGCGCGCAGGACGGGCTCGCAACTGGCCGGACTATCGACCAGCTCGGCCCATTGGGCGGCCACCTCGGCGAGGACGCTGCGATCGCCGCTCATCAGGCGCGCGGTGCGGGCGTGGCAGCGCAGTTCCGCATCGGGCGCCTGCAGATCGGCATAGAGCTGGTTGAAGCCCGCCCAGTCGCCGTCCTTGGCCAGACGGCGCAGCCAGTCTCCGCGCAGGCGCTCGGCGAGGTGGCTGCCGGCCTCGGTCACGAGGAACGCGGCGAGCTCGGCCGCGGGCGGCGCATCGGGCCGTGCGAGTTTGTTCGTCAGCAGCCAGTAACGCACATAGGGGTCCAGCACATGACCGTCGGCATTGCCGGCGAGACGCTCCAGCGCGTTGCGGTCGCCGCCGCGCAGCGCGTCGCGGGCGGCCAGGATGCGGCCATCGCCGACCTGCCCCATGGCCCCGCCGGACAGCAGCAGCCCGGCTGCCATGAACGCTGCCCACAAGCTCTTCTTCATGCCTTAACATCCTTTCGAACAGCAACCAAACATACCACAGTGATCAAGCATAATTCCGCTTCGGCACCGGCTTCCGAGATCGAATTGCTGCGCCGCACGATACGCAACCATGCGCTCGCCGCGAGACAGGCCCTGAGCGAGGGCGAGCGTGCGGATCTGACGGCGTGCCTGGCGTGCCATCTGGAGGGCTTGCTGGCGCAGCTGGCTCCGGGCGTGCTGGGTTTTTGCTGGCCGTATCGCGCCGAACCGGATCTGCGCGATTGCGTCGTGCGCTGGCTGGCGGGCGATGCCTCGCGGGTGGCGACGCTACCGGTGGTGATCGACAAGGGCGAGGCAATGGCGTTCCGCCAGTGGACGCCGGCCACGCCGATGCAACCGGACCGCCACGGCATTCCGCATCCTGTCGATGGTCCCTTCATCGTCCCCGAGGTTGTGCTGGTGCCCTTGAACGCCTTCGATCGCTGCGGCTACCGGCTCGGCTACGGTGGCGGTTATTTCGATCGCACGCTGGCGCGCCTGCGTCCGCTCGCGGTCGGGGTGGGCTTCGAGGTGGGCCGGGTCGACAGCGTGCTGCCGCAGCCCCACGACATCCCGATGGACTGGGTGGTCACCGAGGGTGGCGCCGCGCGGGCCGCCGCGAGCTGAGCGGCCGCGCGGCGATCAGCCCAGGAACATGCGGTACGCGGGGTTGTCCGTTTCAGCGACGTAGTCGTAGCCGAGCTGACGCAGGAAGTCCTCGAACGCCGCCTTGTCCCCGGGCGGGACCTGCATACCGACGAGCACGCGGCCGAAGTCCGAGCCATGGTTGCGGTAATGGAACAGCGAAATGTTCCAGTCCGAGCGCAGGCGGGTGAGAAAGTGCATCAGCGCGCCGGGACGCTCCGGGAACACGAAGCGGTAGACCTGTTCGTTGTCGACCTGCGGTGAGTGGCCGCCGACCATGTAGCGCACGTGGGTCTTGGCCAGCTCATCGTCGGTGAGGTCGATTGCCGGCAGCTCGTGCCGGCCGAGCATGTCTACGAGCTTGCCGGCTTCGCTGCGGTTGTGCACGGTGACGCCGACGAAGATGTGGGCGCGTTGCGGATCGGCGTAGCGGTAGTTGAACTCGGTGATGTTGCGGTTGCCAAGCACGCCGATGAACTTGCGGAACGAGCCCGGCTTCTCGGGGATCGTCACCGCGAGCACGGCTTCGCGCTGCTCGCCCAGCTCCGCCCGCTCGGCGACGAAGCGCAGGCGATCGAAGTTCATGTTCGCGCCCGAGGCGATCGCCACCAGGTGCTTGTCGCGCAGCTTGTGGCGCTTGGCGTATTCCTTGGCGCCCGCCACGGCGAGCGCACCCGCCGGTTCGAGGATGGAGCGCGTGTCCTCGAACACGTCCTTGATCGCGGCGCAGATCGCGTCGTTGTCGACCACGATCATCTCATCCACATATTGCTGGCACAGGCGGAAGGTCTCGGCGCCCACTTCCTTCACCGCCGCGCCGTCGGCGAAGATTCCGACCTGCTCGAGCGCGACGCGCCGGCCCTCGGCCAGCGAGCGCGTCATCGCATCGGCGTCGACCGCCTCGACGCCGATGATCTTCGTTTCCGGGCGCAGGCGCTTGATGTAGGCCGCGACGCCGGCGATCAGCCCGCCGCCGCCGACGCAGCAGAACACCGCGTGGATGGGTTGCGGATGCGCGCGCAGGATCTCCATGCCGATGGTGCCCTGGCCAGCGATCACGTCCGGGTCGTCGAAAGGATGGACGAAGGTCAGCTTCTCGACCTTCTCCAGCTCGAGCGCGTGCGCGTAGGCGTCGGAAAAGGACTCCCCGGCGAGCACGACTTCGCCGCCGCGCGACGCCACCGCGTCGACCTTGATCTGCGGCGTGGTGCTCGGCATCACGATCACCGCCCGCACGCCCAGCTTCTGCGCGGACAGGGCCACGCCCTGGGCATGGTTGCCGGCCGAGGCGCAGATCACGCCGCGCTTGAGTGCCTGCGGCGACATCTTCACCATCTTGTTGTAAGCGCCGCGGATCTTGAAGCTGAACACCGGCTGCATGTCCTCGCGCTTCAGGTACACGCGGTTGTGGATGCGGGCGGAGAGGTTGGTGGCGAGGTCGAGGGGAGTTTCCTCGGCCACGTCACACACCTGGGCGTTGAGGATGCGTTCCAGGTAGTCCGGTGTGGCGGTCATGATCGCTGATGCTCGGCGGTAAAGATTCCGAGGGTATCAGCCGGTGCGGCACTGCGGCAAGGCGCGCTCAGGTCGTGCCGTCCGCGCCCTGAAGCAGCCGGCTCTGGCGTTCGATGAATTCCTGCGTCGAGTCGATGCCGCGCAACTGCAGGATGGTCGAGCGCACCGCCGTCTCCAGCAGCACGGCGAGGTTGCGTCCGGCGGCCACTGGCAGCACCACGCGATGAAAGGGGACCCCCAGCACCGCCTGGGTTTCCTGATGCATCGGCAGGCGCAGCGGATCGTTGGTGCCGGGCTGGCGGCGTTCGAGGTGAGCGATCAGGCGCAGGCGCATCTTGCGCCGGCAGGCCGTCTCGCCAAAGACGGTGCGGATGTTCACGATGCCCAGTCCGCGCACCTCGATGAAGTCCTGCAGCATCTCGGGGCAGCGGCCTTCGAGCACGGTGGGGGCGATACGGGCGAATTCGACGACGTCATCGGCCACCAGGCCGTGGCCGCGCGAGATCAGCTCCAGCGCGAGCTCGGACTTGCCGGCGCCCGAGTCGCCGGTGATCAGCACGCCGATGCCGAGCACGTCCATGAACACGCCGTGCAGCGAGATGCGCTCGGCCAGCTGGCGCGCCAGGTACAGGCGCAGCTGATCGATGATGCTCGCCGAGGGCTGGGGCGTCGTGAGCAGCGCGACGTCATGGGCCTGACAGCAGTCGAGCACGATGGCCGAGGGATCGCAGCCGTCGGCGACGATGATCGCCGGGGGGCGCGCGCCGAGGATCTCGTTGAGATGGTGGAGCAGCTTGTCGCTCGACTGGCGGCGTGCCCAAGCCAGCTCCGCGGCGCCGAGGATCTGCAGCCGTGCCGGATGGATGAGGTTGAGATGCCCGACAAGGTCGGCACCCCAGATGGCTTCGTCCGAAACCGAAAGCAGGGCGTCGAGGTGCCCGCTCAGATGGGAGAGCTGCAGCCGTTCACGCTGCGCGTCAAACAGCCGCGCGAGGCTGATCTGGCGCATCGGGCCCCCAGGTGGAGAACAGGGTGTGCAAACCGGAGGCGTCGGGCGCCGCCAGCAGCTCCTCGCGGAAGTTGCGATCGCTGAACATCTGTGCGAGTTCGGAGAGCAGCTGGAGGTGGGTCTCGTTGGCCTGTTCGGGCACCAGGAGCACGAAGACGAGATTCACCGGCCGGCCGTCGGGGGCATCGAACTGCACGGGCGTGCTCAGCCGCAGGAAGGCGCCTGCAGCTTCCTTGAGACCTTTGATGCGCCCGTGCGGAATGGCCACGCCCTGGCCGAGGCCGGTAGAGCCCAGGCGCTCGCGCGCGAACAGGCTGTCGAAGACGGTGCTGCGCGCGATGCCCTGGTTGTTCTCGAACAGAAGTCCCGCCTGCTCGAAAACGCGCTTCTTGCTGCTCGCATCGAGATCGGCGACCACGTTGGAGAGTGGCAGGAGTCTTGAGATGAGGCTCATGTTCTGTGGGCTGTCGCACCGCCCGGGGCGCGTTCGCGGCCCAGGGTGCGCTGGCGGTTCGGGGTGAGGAGCAGGCGCATCGGGAAATCGCGCGCATTATAGCCCCACCCCGTCGGGTAGGTCGGAGGAGCGCTGTGCGTCAGGCTTCAGGGCTCTGATGCTTCAGCGAGTCGTGGTGGTGATCGTTCTGCTTCTGCTTGTACTTCTGCACCTGACGGTCGAGCTTGTCTGCCATCGCATCGATCGCCGCATAGAGGTCATTGTCGTCACTCTCGACGAAGATGTCCTTGCCGCGCACGTGCACGGTGACTTCGGCTTTCTGCTTCAGCTTCTCTACCGACAGGATGACGCTCACGCTGGTCACGTTGTCGAAGTGGCGCACGACGCGGTCCAGCTTGGCGGACACGTAATCGCGAATCGCGGGGGTGACATCGATGTGGCGTCCGGTGATGGTGAGATTCATGACAACTCCTCTTTCTTGATCAAAGTGCTTTGCGCAGACTGACCGGCGGGATATTGAGCGATTCACGATACTTGGCGATGGTCCGCCTTGCGACGACGATACCCTGCTGGCCCAACAGCTCGGCAATCTTGGCGTCGGACAGAGGTTTCCGCCTGTCTTCCGCGTCGACCAGCTGGCGAATCAGCGCGCGAATCGCCGTGGAAGAAGCCGCTCCACCGGTATCGGTGGCGACGTGACTGCCGAAGAAATACTTGAGTTCGAACACACCGCGCGGCGTCGCCATGTACTTCTGCGTGGTCACGCGAGACACGGTGGATTCGTGCAGCTCGAGCTGGTCTGCGATCTCCCGGAGGGTAAGTGGCCGCATTGCCACGTCCCCATGATCGAAGAACTGCCGCTGCTGGTCAACGATGGCCTGCGAGACACGCAGGATGGTGTCGAAGCGTTGCTGCACGTTCTTGATCAGCCAGCGCGCTTCCTGCAGTTGGCCGGTGAGTCCGCCGCCTTGCCCGCGATGCTGCTGCAGGATGCTGGCGTAGAGCTGGTTGATGCGCAGGCGCGGCATCGCCTCCGGGTTCAGCGCCACCGTCCACCGGTTGCGCAGCTTGCGCACCACGACGTCGGGCAGCACGTAGCGCGTCTCCTCGGTCGAATGTTGCGAGCCGGGGTGGGGGTCGAGGCTGCAGATCAGCGCCTGGGCGGCGCGCAGGGCGTCGTCGTCGCAACCGGTGAGCTTCCTGAGCTTGGCGAAGTTGCGCTCGGCAAGAAGTTCGAGATGGCGGTCGACGATCTGCAGCGCCAGATTGCGGCTGGCCGACGCCGGCAGCGCGCGCAACTGCAGGGACAGGCATTCCTGCGGCGTGCGGGCGCCGATGCCGGCCGGTTCGAGGTTCTGCACATGGCGCAGGGCGATGGCGAGCTCGTCGAGCTCGACTTCCAGCTCGGCGGGCAGTAGTTCGAGCAGTTCCTCGAGGGTCTGGTGCAGGTAGCCGTCGTCGTCCAGGGCTTCGATGATGAAGCGCACCAGCGCGCGATCGCGATCGCTCAGGGGCGACAGCGCGACCTGGAGGTCGAGGTGGTCGCGCAGCGAGATGCCGGCGGCCTGGAACTCCTGGTAATCGACGTCGTCGTCGTCATCGCGGGAGCCGCTGCCGCCGCTGCCCACGCTCGACCAGTCCATGCCTTCGTCGAGGCCGGTCGAGGATTCGCCTTCGCTGCGGGCCTCGCCTTCGGTGCGGGTTTCGCCGCTCTCGCTCGCGCCGGCACTCTCCGCGGCCGGCGCTGCGGGACCGGCCGCTGCAGCCGACGGGGCGAAGTCGCTGCCGTCGCCGTCCGCGCGCTCGAGCATCGGGTTCTCGAGCAGGAAACGCTCGATCTCCTGGTTCAGCTCAAGCGTCGACAACTGCAGCAGCTTGATCGACTGCTGCAGCTGCGGCGTGAGCGTGAGGTGCTGTGAGAGCTTGAGCTGAAGGCTGGGTTTCATGGACGGGCAGGCTTCAGAGGCGGAAGTGCTCGCCGAGATAGACCTGGCGGACTTTCTCGTTGTCGATGATCTCGGCCGGCCGGCCGCTTGCCAGCACGCGCCCCTCGCTGATGATGTAGGCGCGGTCGCAGATGCCGAGCGTCTCGCGCACGTTGTGGTCGGTGATCAGCACACCGATACCGCGCTCCTTGAGGAAGCGGATGATCTTCTGGATGTCGAGCACCGCGATCGGGTCGACGCCGGCGAAGGGTTCGTCGAGCAGGATCAGGCGCGGGCTGGTGGCCAGCGCGCGGGCGATCTCGCAGCGCCGGCGCTCGCCGCCGGACAGCGAGATCGCGGTGTTGTCGCGCAGATGCCCGATACCCAGCTCCTCGAGCAGTTCGTCCAGCCGAGCCTCGATCTTTTCGCGTGGCAGGCCCTGCAGCTCGAGGACCGCGCGGATGTTCTCGGCCACGCTGAGCTTGCGGAACACGCTCATTTCCTGCGGCAGGTAGGACAGCCCGAGGCGCGCACGCGCATGGATGGGGCGGTGCGTCAGCACGGCATCGTCGAGCAGGATTTCGCCGCCATCGGCGCGGACGAGGCCGACGATCATGTAGAAACAGGTGGTCTTGCCCGCGCCGTTGGGACCGAGCAGGCCGACGACCTCGCCCGAGCCGACTTCGAAGCCGACGTCGTGCACCACGGTGCGTGTCTTGTAGCGCTTTTGCAGGCCGGTGACCTTAAGCAGACTCATCGATGGGCTCTTTCAGCAGTTTGCGGATCACATCGACCGCAAATCCGCGGGTTTGCAGGAAACGGGCCTGGCGGGCCCATTCGCGGGCATCGGCCGGTGCCGCACCGAACTTTGCGTGCCACACCGTGCGCGCCCGATCGAGTTCCGATTCTACGCACTCGCCGGCGATCGCCTCGTCGACCAGTTCGCGCTCGAGCCCGCGTCGCGCGAGCTCGCTGCGCAGCCGCATCGCGCCGAAGCGGCCCGCCTTGCTGCGCACCCAGGCCGCAGCGAAGCGGCTGTCGGACTGCAGGCCGAGATCGCTCATGCGTGCAAGCACCGCCTCGATTTCCTCTGCGCTGCCGTAACTGCCGAGCTTGCGCGCAAGCTCGGCGCGGGAGTGGTCGCGTTGCGCGAGATAGCGCAGGGCGCGCTCGCGCAGGCTGGGCTCGCTCATGAGCGGCTTGTCGGGCCGGGACTCAGGCCGCGGCAGAGGCGGGCGCTGCCGCGCCGGCCACTGGCGCCATCTCTGGCAGGCCGACCGCAGCGCGCACCTTGTTCTCGATCTCGCGTGCGAGTGCCGGATTCGAGCGCAGGAACTCGCGCGAATTGTCCTTGCCCTGGCCGATCTTGTCGCCCTGGTAGGCGTACCAGGCGCCGGACTTGTCGACGATCTTGTGCTCGACGCCGAGGTCGATGATCTCGCCCTCGCGCGAGATGCCTTCGCCGTACAGGATGTCGAAGTGTGCTTCCTTGAACGGCGGCGACACCTTGTTCTTGACGACCTTGACGCGGGTCTCGGAACCGACCACCTCGTCGCCCTTCTTGATCGTGCCGGTGCGGCGGATGTCCATGCGCACCGAGGCGTAGAACTTGAGCGCGTTGCCGCCGGTGGTGGTCTCGGGGCTGCCGAACATGACGCCGATCTTCATGCGGATCTGGTTGATGAAGATCACCAGCGTGTTGGTGCGCTTGATGTTGGCGGTGAGCTTGCGCAGCGCCTGCGACATCAGGCGCGCCTGCAGGCCGGGGAGCTGGTCGCCCATCTCGCCTTCGATTTCGGCCTTCGGCGTGAGCGCGGCGACCGAGTCGATGACGACGATGTCCACGCCGCCCGAGCGCACCAGCATGTCGGCGATCTCGAGCGCCTGTTCGCCGGTGTCGGGCTGCGAGATCAGCAGGTCCTCGATGTTGACGCCGAGCTTTTCCGCATAGCCGACGTCGAGCGCGTGCTCGGCGTCGATGAAGGCGGCGGTGCCGCCCAGCTTCTGCATCTCGGCGATGACCTGCAGGGTCAGCGTGGTCTTGCCGGACGATTCCGGGCCGTAGATCTCGACCACGCGCCCGCGCGGCAGGCCGCCGAGGCCCAGCGCGATGTCGAGCCCGAGCGAGCCGGTGGAAACCGTCTGGATGTCGCGTTCGACGTTACCGTCGCCCATGCGCATGATCGAGCCCTTGCCGAACTGCTTCTCGATCTGCGAGAGCGCGGCGGCGAGCGCCTTGGCCTTGTTGTCGTCCATGAGAGTCATTCCTGAGTGATATGCAGATTATGGCACAGAGATTGCAGGGATGTTGTGTGAGCAGCCCTGATGGTCGCAGTGTAAGACGTGAATATATTTACAGCAAATCCCCTGCAACAAGCGCTGTCCGCCGGGCGCTCTGCGAGGGGTCGATCTGTCAGCCTGCGATCGCGAGCAGCCCGCGCAGGGCGTGTTCGACGGCCTGCAGGCGCACCGCCTCGCGATCGCCCGCAAAGTGCAGCGTCGCGACCCGCGGCGCCTCGCCGGCGACGGCCCAGGCGATGCACACCATGCCCACCGGCTTGCCCGGGCTGCCGCCGCCCGGCCCGGCCACACCCGACACCGCGACCGCCACCTGGGCGCGGCTGTGCGTCAGGGCGCCTGCGGCCATCTCGCCTGCTGTGGCCTCGCTGACCGCGCCATGGGTGGCGAGGGTGAGCGGCGACACGCCCAGCATGTCGACCTTGGCTGCGTTGGAATAGGTGACGAAGCCGCGGTCGAACCAGACCGAACTGCCGGCGGTCGCGGTCACCGCCTCGGCGATCCAGCCGCCGGTGCACGATTCGGCGGTGGCAAGCATCCAGCCACGCGCGGCCAGCGCCTGGCCGACGGCCACGGAGAGCGAGGCAAGGGAGGTCGTCATCATGCGCCGAACGTCGCCACGAGCACCGCGAGCGCGAGCAGGGTGTAGCCGGCCGCGATCAGGTCGTCGAACATCACGCCGAAGCCCCCCTTGAAACTGCGGTCGGCCCAGCGCACCGGCGGTGGCTTGACGATGTCGAAGAAGCGGAAAAGCCCGACGGCGATCGCCTGCCACATCAGCGTCTTGGGAGTGAACACCAGCACCAGCCAGGTCGCGACCATTTCGTCCCAGACGATGCCGCCATGGTCGGGCACGCCCAGCGCCTGGCCGGTGCGCTGCGCTGCGAGGATGCCGGCGACGAACAAGCTGGCGAGCAGGGCGAGAAACACGAACTCGTTCAGCGGCGTGCGGATCAGCGGGTAGACGGCCCAGGCCAGCAAAGTGCCCGCGGTGCCGGGCGCCCAGGGCGACAGGCCGGAGCCGAAGCCGAGCGAGATGAAGTGGGCGGGATGGCTCAGCAGCAGGCGGGCAGTGGGGCGCATGGGGGCGGAAGGCGTTCAGGCGAAGTGATCGTAACCGGTGGCAGGCGCGGGGCGCAGGCGGCCATCGGCGTCGCGCAGCTGCAGTTCGCCGCTGCCTGCGTCAACACTGCCGATGCGGTGCAGCGCAACGCCGGCGCGCGCCCCGGCGGCGGCGACCGCCTGGCGCGCAGCAGGTGGCGCGCTGAAGAGCAGTTCGTAATCGTCGCCGCCCGACAACAGGCAGCGGCGGGCGAACTCGGGCGCCGCGCCGGTCTCGAGCAGCGTCGCCAGCGGCAGCGCGGCGAGGTCGACGGTGGCGCCGACGCGCGAGCGCTCGAGGATGTGCGCCAGATCGCCGAGCAGCCCGTCCGACACATCCAGCATCGCGCTGGCAATGCCGCGCAGCGCCAGCCCGAGCGCGACGCGTGGCTGCGGACGGTGGAGTGCGTCGAGACAGCGTGTGCGGCCGGCGTCGGTCAGGGCAGCTTCGCCGCGCAATGCGGCGAGCCCCAGCGCGGCCAGTCCCGGCTGGCCGGAGATCCACAGATCGTCGCCGGGGCGCGCGCCGCCGCGGGTGATCGCCGCGCCTGCCGGCACTTCGCCGATGATCGTCACCGTCATGTTCAGTGGCCCGCGCGTGGTGTCGCCGCCGACGAGATCGACGCCGTAGGCGTGCGCGCAATCGAATAGGCCGCGGGCGAAAGCGGCGATCCACGTTTCGTCGGCCGCCGGAAGGGCGATCGCGAGCAGCGCCCAGCGCGGCTCTGCGCCCATCGCAGCGATGTCCGAGATATTGACCGCGAGCGTCTTCCAGCCGAGCAGGGTGGGGTCGGCGTCGGCAAAGAAATGCGTGCCCGCCACCAGCATGTCGGTCGACACAGCAAGCTGCATGCCGGCGCGCGGCGCCATCAGCGCGGCGTCGTCGCCGACGGCGAGATCGCAGTGCGCCGCGGCACGGTCGAAGTGACGGCGGATGAGGTCGAATTCGGAAGGCATGGCAACGCGCGTGCGCCACAAGTCGGGGCGTGCAAGCTTACCGCAGCGACGCGGCTGCGGCACGGTTGCCGGTGGGTTCTTCCTGACCGACCGGGTTTGGTCAGGGGCGGCGGCCGGTGAGCGTTTCCTTCAGCGCGTCCCAGTCGACCGCATCGAGGGTGTTCTTCACCAGCAGGCCGAGGTCGGTGTCCCCTTCCAAGCGCAGGCGGCGGCTGAAGAACAGCGTGTCGGGGTCTTCCTCGCGCAGCGCCAGCGCCAGGTAGTCGCGCAGCGTGGCCGAGATGATCAGGTCCGGTTTGGCGTCCGCGCCTGCGACGACGCGGCGGAAGCCCTGCTCGGCCAGCGTGAAGTCCAGCCGCAGCCCGGCGTCGAGCACCCGCATCTGCAGATGCCGGCCGCTCAGCGGTTCCAGCGTGTCGCGCGGCAGCACGCGCTCGAGGGCCAGGTTCAGCGCGACGGTCAGGGCCTTGACCGCCGGCCGCTGCGGCAGGCGCGTGATCAGCCGGGCGGCCGGTGCCGGCAGAGTGAAGTCCGGAATGCGCAGCGACTGCAGCCGGTCGACAAGACGTTGGCGCAGGCTGCCCGGGAGCAAGCGGGCCAGCACCGACGGCGCGACGGGGAAGGGAAAGGCACTCATGTGGGGTCTCCGTACCGGGCGGGGGAACTGGCGGGGCGCTCTTCAGGCGGCGACGTATTGCTCTGCGCCTGCGCGGCCATGCCAGAAGCCGTTGCAAGGTTCCTCGACCATCAGCGCACGGCTGTCGGCCAGAGCCTCGGCGGGGCTGCGCACGCCATCCAGCGCGGCGCGGAACAGTTCGGCGATCTGGCGCGTGTGCGCCCCTTGCGGACTGATGCGCAGCACTTCGGCCTGACCACGCACCGCAGCGAGGTCATCGAGCAGGTTGTGCACCCGCGCCGACTGCGTCTGCACGCCGTTGAGGGTCAGGAAGGGCTCGCCCTCGCGCGTCTTCAACGGGATGCCGTCCATGAGCGACAGGCAGCGGAACTCGCAGGTGTCCTTCTGCAGGTTGAAATGGCGTGCGGTGAAGCAGCGCGCCGAGTGCGCCAGCGGCAGGCGGCCATAGGCAAACACCTCGGTTTCGACCCGCGTCGGCAGGGCGGCGCGCAGTTCGGCCAGCGCCGCGCCGGACATCTCCGGCGCCACTGCCCAGCGCGTCGCGCCCGACTCCATCATCATCGCCAGCGTCGGCGGATTGAAGATGTTCAAGGTCGGGCCGGCCACCCAGTTGCGCACCCCGGCATCGGCGAGCAGCCGCACCGCGCCCATGTCGTTGGCTTCGACGCGGAAGTCACCCTGCGCGACGATGCGGCGCAGCACCTTGAGGTCCGATTCGGATTCGATCAGCCCTTGCGTGCTCAGCACCACCTCCTTGCCCGCGGCGGCGAGCACGTCGCCGACCTCGATCCAGTCGTCCAGCCGCAGCTCGTGCCGGCGCGAACACACCGTCTCGCCCAGATAGACGCTGTCGATCGTGCTTTCGGCGATGTCGGCGTAGAAGTCGAGCACGCTCTGGCGCGGCCAGTAATACAGCAATGGGCCCAGCGCCAGCTTCATCGGGGTTTCGCTCATGCGGGTCTCACTTCCACGGACGGTAGTAGGCGCCCAGGGTATGGCTCTGGCCTTCGGACACCTTGTTGAGTTCGGCCATCCAGGCCGGCGTCACCGCGAAGGCGGCAGGCGCGGCCTGCAATTTGTCGAGTGCGGCACGCCACACCTTGGTCACCTGAGCCACGTAGGCGGGGCTGCGCTGGCGGCCTTCGATCTTGATCGCGCGGATGCCGATGCGCGCGAGCTCGGGCAGCAGTTCCAGCGTGTTGAGGCTGGTCGGCTCCTCAAGCGCGTAGTAGGTCTCGTCATTGACCTCGAAGCGGCCCTTGCACAGCGTCGGATAACCGGCGCGCTCGCCGTCGGCGAAGCGGTCGATGAGGATGCCGTTGAGCCGTGTCTCCATGCCGCGCGGCGTGTCTTCCCAGCGCACATGCTTGCCGGGCGAGCATGCGCCGTTGCAGTTGGGCGATTCGCCAGTGGCGTAGGCCGACAGCGCGCAGCGGCCCTCGACCATCACGCACAGCCCGCCAAAGCCGAACACCTCGATCTCCACCGGCGTATTGGCGATGACGCTCTCGACCTGCGCCATCGACAGCACCCGCGGCAGCACCGCGCGCTGGATGCCGAAGCGCTCGTGGTAGAAGTTGATGGCCTCGTAGCTGGTGGCCGAGCCCTGCACCGACAGGTGCAACCTGAGCTGCGGATGCGTCTTCGCCGCATAGGCCATCAGTCCCGGGTCGGCGAGGATGACGGCATCGACGCCGTATTCCGCCGCGCGATCGAGCGCGGCCGTCCACGCGCTCCAGTTGGACGCCTGCGGATAGGTGTTGAGTGCGAGCAGCACCTTGCGGCGGCGCGCGTGCGCATAGGCGATGCCTTCGCGCACCTGGGCCGGATCGAAGTTCAGGCCGCTGAAATTGCGCGCGTTGGTCGCGTCCTTGAAGCCGAGATAGACGCAGTCGGCGCCGTGGTCGATCGCGGTCTTGAGCGCGGGCAGGCTGCCGGCGGGGCAGACGAGCTCGATGGAGGGTGTGACGGTCATGAGGATGCGGAGCCCGGTTCTTGAAGCCCCGCAACCCTAAGCGTGCGGACGCGTCGCTGCTTTGACCCGTGTCAAAGGCAGGCGACGCGGACCCCTCAGCGCGAGGTGTGGTGGGTCGTCGCCGCGGCGTGGTGGTGGCCGGCGTGCGGACGGTGGTGCGGCGCCGGTCCGAACAGACCGCCCACCAGCATGCCGGTCGCGCTGGCGATCAGGCCAAAGAGCTGCGGCTCGATGTCGCCCGCCGGAACGAAGAGCTCGAACAGCAGCCAGGTCGACAGACCGAGCACGATCGAAAGCAGCGCCCCCAGGTTGTTCGCACGCTTCCAGAACAGCCCCGCGGCGAGCGGCACGAAGGCGCCGGCCAGGGTGATGCGGTAGGCGTTCTCGACCATCTTGTGGATGCTGGATTCGGTGCTGGTCGCATACCAGGTGACGAGTGCGGTGAAGGCCACCACGGTGATGCGCGTCGCCCACAGGAACTGGCTGTCGCGCATTTCGGGGAAGAAGCCGCGCAGCACGTTCTCGGAGAAGGTCACCGAGGGCGCCAGCAGCGTGCCCGAGGCGGTGCTCATGATCACCGACAGCAGCGCGCCGAAGAAGATCACCTGCGCGGTGAAGGGCATGTATTGCAGGATCAGCGTCGGCAGGATGAGCTGCGAGTCTTCCTGCATCAGCCGCTCGACCATCGCCGGGTCGATGATGCTGGCGGTGTAGGCGAGGAACAGCGGCACTGCGGCGAAGAAGAAATAGCTGATGCCGCCGAGCGCGGTGCCCCACACCGCGACGGTCTCGTTCTTCGACGAATTCACGCGCTGGAACACGTCCTGCTGCGGGATCGAACCCAGCGCCATGGTGGCGAAGGCGGCGAACCACGCGATCATGTCGGTGAGATCGAGCGTGGGCAGGAACGCCAGCTTGCCCTCGGCGGCCGCCTTGCCGACCACCGCGCCGAAGCCGCCCGCCATGTCGCCGGCGAGGAAGGTGACGTAGAGCAGGCCGAGCACGATCACGATCATCTGCACGAAGGTGGTCATCGCCACCGACCACATGCCGCCGAACAGTGTGTACAGCAGCACCACGCCGGCGCCGATCAGCATCCCCTGGTTCATCGACACCGCCTCGGCCGACAGCACGTTGAACACCAGCCCGAGCGCGGTGATCTGCGCAGCCACCCAGCCCAGGTAGGACAGCACGATGCAGATCGACAGGATCAGCTCGGTGCTGCGGTTGTAGCGCACGCGGAAGAAGTCGCCCAGCGTCAGCAGGTTCATGCGGTACAGCGGGCGGGCGAAGATCAGACCGAACAGCACCAGGCACACCGACGCGCCGAGCGGGTCGGAGATCAGGCCGCGAAAGCCATGTTCCAGAAACGTGGCGGAGATGCCGAGCACGGTTTCGGCACCGAACCAGGTGGCGAACACCATCGCCAGCACGACGATCATCGGCAGGTTGCGGCCGGCGGTGATGTAGTCACGCGCGTTGTGCACCTGGGTGGCGGCAAACAGGCCGATGCCGATGGAAACGACCAGATAAGCGGCGACGAGCCACAGCAACATGGTGGATTGAGCCCTTTCGTATTGGCGCGCTGGCGCAGTGGGGTAAAAACGGCGCCCGAGTTTAGCAATGAATGCGTCGCCCGGGCACGCTCATGTGCTTCCCAAGCGTTTGATCACGCGAGAAATATTGCGATTGTGCAACGCAGCGGCCGATCTGCCGGGGACGCACTCCGCCAACGCACTCCCGTGCCCCGGTTCAGTGCATCGCGACCGGGCTTCGGACGGGCTCCGAAAGGACCTCGCGCAATATTCGCAAGGCGTGATCCAGCTCGGCCTCACCGATCACCAGCGGTGGCGCCAGGCGGATCACATTGCCGTTGGTGTCGCGGGTGGCGATGCCGCGGGCGAGCAGGTGCTCGGCGACACGGGCCGCGCTCGCCGCCGCGTCGAGTTCGACCCCGATCAGCAGCCCGCGGCCGCGGATGTCGCGCACCGCAGGCAGGTGCGCGGCGCGCAGTTGGGCGCGGAACTGATCGCCCAGGCGATCGACCCGCTCCCAGATCCGCGTCTCGGCCAGCATGCTCAGCACCTCGATCGCCACCGCTGCGCCGAGCGGATTGCCGCCGAAGGTCGAGCCGTGGTCGCCCGGCTGGAACACGTCCATCACCTTGCGGTCGGCGAGGAACGCGGACACCGGCAGCAGCCCGCCGCCCAGCGCCTTGCCCAAGATGACGCCGTCGGGGCGCACACCCTCGTGATCGCAGGCGAGCAGCCGGCCGGTGCGGCCCAGTCCGGTCTGGACTTCGTCGGTGATCAGCAGCACCTCGTGGCGGCGGCAGATCTCGGCGCAGTGTCGCAGGTAGCCGGGCGGCGGCACGATGATGCCGCCCTCGCCCTGTATCGGTTCGACGAGGAAGGCGGCCGTTTCGGGCGTGATCGACGCCTCCAGCGCGTCCGCATCGCCATAGGGGATGCGGCGCAGGCCGGGCGGGTAGGGGCCGAAGCCGTCGCGGTAGTGCGTGTTCGACGACAGGCCGATGATGGCGATCGAGCGGCCGTGGAAGTTGTTGTCGCAGGCGATGATCTCGACCCGCTCGGGCGCGACGCCCTTGACCTTGTAGCCCCACTTGCGCGCCGCCTTCAGCGCCGTCTCGACCGCTTCGAGCCCGGTATTCACTGGCAATGCCCGCTCGTAGCCGAAGGTGGCAGACAGACGTTCGAGCAGCACCGGCAGGCGGTCGCTCGAGAACGCACGTGAGGTCAGTGCCAGGCGCTGCGCCTGGTCGGTCAGCGCGCGCACCAGGCGCGGGTGGGCGTGGCCGAAACTGACCGCAGAGTAGGCGCTCATCATGTCCAGGTAGCGCCGTCCCTCCACGTCCCACAGCCATACGCCCTCGCCGCGATGGAACACCGCCGGCAGCGGGGCGTAGTTGGCGGCGCCGTAGTGGCGTTCCTTCTCCCGCAGCCAATAGGAGCCTGGGCCGAGCGCGGCGCCCGCCAGTTCTGCCACCCAGCGCGCGCAGTGGCCCTGCGGGTCGAGGTCGGGGCGGTATTCGACGATCTCGAGCCCGATGAAATCTCCGCAGCCGCGCAGCGTGAGCAGCAGGTCTGCCAGTTCGCGCGGGTCAAGGCCATAGGGTTCGGGGCAGGTCACCGCCGCCATCGCGGCCGGGTCGAGTGCGTCGAGGTCGATGCTGACGCCGAAGCCGCCTTCGCGGCCGCTACCGGCGCGCGCGATCGCCAGCGCATCGCAGAACACGGCCGGCAGGCCGCGGTCACGGATTTCGTCCATGTCGAAGATGCGCACGCCGAGGCGGTCGAGCCGCGCACGCTCCTCGGCCTCCCAGGCGCGCGCGCCGACGATGCAGATCCGCGCCGGGTCGAGGCGCGGCCCGGGAACGCCCGTCAACGCCTCGTCACCCTCGCCGAGCAGGGCGGCGAGCGGCATGCCGTGGATGTTGCCGGAATAGGTCGTGTCCGCCGTGTGGCCATCGAGATGGGCGTCGATCCAGATCAGCCCCGGCGCACCGCCGGCGCGCCGCGCCAGCCCGCGCCAGGTGCCCACCGCGATCGCATGGTCGCCGCCGATCACGAGTGGAAAAGCCGCCTTGTCGAGCGCAGCGAGGTGGTCGGCGAGCCGACGCGCGAACTCGCCATTGGCAGCGAGACGCGTCGCCATGTCGGCGTCGTCGGCCGGAACCTCCTGCGGTTGCAGTGTTCCCAGCCATTCGGCGGCGATGCCCAGTCCGGCGAGGCGCTCGACCAAGCTGGCCGCTTTCAGCGCGTCTGGCGCGGCGGCAGACCCCGAATGTGGCGCGCCGAGCGCGGATGCGGCGCCGATGATCTTGAGCAGGCTGTGGGGCCCAGAGGGCATGTGGGCTGCGAGCGTCATGACACACCTCCCGTTCCGCCGACGAGGCGGCTGCGTGCGTGCGATCTTTGCGAGTTGGAGGGGCGAGGGGCTGAATCGTTCAGCGTCTGCCGCCGCGCCAGCGGGTTCGAATGCAGCGCGGTGCAGGTTGGCGGGTGGGGTGTTCGTGGAGGGGCGCGAGGACTGTCCGAGCACCGAGCGAAGCGAGGGCGAGTTCCGCAGCGATCCGGAACGAACACCCCACCCGCCAACCGGTGGGCAGACTCAGCCCAAGTAGCGCTGCACTTCAAGCGCCAGCAGTCCGGCTGCCAGCAGCCCCACCACCACCAGCATCCACCCCTGCCTGCGCTGCGCCGCCGCCAGCTCGGCCAGGCGGTCCTTCTGTTCCGCGCGGTGATGCGTCGTCTCGACCAGCGCCTGATGCATCAGGCGCGGCAACTGCGGCATGGTGCCGGCCCAGTTCGGCGCCTCCTCCTTCAGCCCGCGCACCAGCGCGCGCCAGCCCATGCGCTCGTCCATCCAGCGCTCGAGGAAAGGCTTCGCCGTCTTCCACAGATCGAGATCCGGATCGAGCTGGCGGCCCAGGCCCTCGATATTCAGCAGCGTCTTCTGCAGCAGCACCAGCTGCGGCTGCACTTCCATTTCGAAGCGGCGCGCGGTCTGGAACAGGCGCAGCAGCGTCTTGCCGAACGAGATTTCCTTCAGCGGCCGGTCGAAGATCGGCTCGCACACCGTGCGGATCGCCGCCTCGAACTCGTCCACCCGCGTGTGCGCCGGCACCCAGCCGGCTTCGATGTGCGCCATCGCCACACGGTTGTAGTCGCGCTTGAAGAAGGCCAGGAAGTTCTGCGCCAGGTAGTTCTTGTCCACCTCGTTGAGCGTGCCCATGATGCCGAAGTCGAGCGCGATGTAGCGCCCGTCGCCATGCACGAAGATGTTGCCCGGGTGCATGTCGGCATGGAAGAAGCCGTCGCGGAACACCTGGGTGAAGAAGATCTCGACGCCGGCGCGCGACAGTGCCGCGAGATCGGTGCCCTGCGCGCGCAGCACGGCGGTCTGCGAGATCGGCACGCCGTACATGCGCTCCATTACCATGACCTTGCTGCCGCACCAGTCCCAATACACCTCGGGCACGATCAGCAGCTTCGAGTCGGTGAAGTTGCGCCGCAACTGGGAGCAGTTGGACGCCTCGCGCATCAGGTCGAGCTCGTCGTGCAGGTATTTGCTGAATTCGGCCACCACCTCGCGTGGCTTGAGCCGCCGGCCCTCGGGCCAGATCTTCTCCAGCAGGATGGCGGCGACCTCGAGCAGCGCCAGGTCGTGCTCGATGACGCGCTCGATGCCCGGGCGCAGCACCTTCACCGCGACTTCGGTGCCATCGGGCAGCTCGGCGAAATGCACCTGCGCCACCGAGGCCGAGGCGACCGGGGTGCGCTCGAAGTTGTTGAACACCGCATCGACCGGTTTGCCGTAGAAGTCTTCCAGCAGCGCCAGCGCCTGCGCGGTGGGGAAGGGCGGTACGCGGTCCTGCAGCAGCGCCAGTTCGTCGGCGAGGTCGGGCGGCAGCAGGTCGCGCCGGGTGGACAGCATCTGGCCGAACTTGACGAAGATCGGGCCGAGTGACTCGAGCGCGCGCCGCAGCCGCACGCCGCGCGGTTCGGAGAAGGTGCGCCAGAAGAAGACGATGTTCCAGACCCGTGCCAGCCGGCCGCTGGTGTCGGCGTCGAGAATCATGCGGTCGAGGCCGAAGCGCAGGCCGACGGAGGCGATCTTGGCGAGGCGGAGGAGACGCACGGAGCAGGACTTTTCGGCAGCGGGAAAGCGCGGACTTTAGCCGGAAAGGCGGGAGGCGGGCAAAGATTGGCCGTGGCCGGGGAGCTTGCCGGGGGGAATGCGGGCGGGGCCATCGCCTGCACAGGGCCGTCTCGCGTGCCCGCCCGCCGGGCTGGCAAGCGAGACGGCCAGGAACGCCCTGAGCTAACTCAGAAACTGACCCGGATGCCGGTTGTCAGGTTGCGGCCGGTCAGCGGCGCGGCGTTCTTGATGAAGGAGGTGTGGCTGTAGGCCAGTTCGTCGCCCAGGTTGCTCGCCTTCACGTAGAACAGATAGGGCGTCTGCTGGTAGCGGCCGCTGTAACTCACGCCCAGGTTCAGCATGTTGTGGCCGGCCGTTTCGGATTCGAAGGCGGCCACGTCGTGCTGGCGGTTGACGCGATACCACTCCACCTCACCACGCCAGCCCTGCCACTTGCCGTCGAGCCGCAGGCCCAGGCGTTGCGCGGGGATGCGCGGCAGGTCGCGATCGCCATCGCCTGCCGACAGCCGTGCGCGGACGTAGTCGCCGAACAGCGTGAGACCGAACATCGGGTTGAGCTGCTGCCGCACCTGACCCTCGATGCCGGTGAAGGTGGCGTCGCGCTGCGTGTATTCGATCAGCTGCGCGTCTTCCGCTGCGTCCAGCGTGCGTGCGTAGATGTAGTCCGAGACCTTGTTGTGGAAGGCCGCGACCGAAAAGGTCGTCTCGCCCGCCAGCTTCTTCAGGCTGAGGTCGAGGTTGTGCGAGGCCTCGGGTTTCAGGTCGGGGTTGCCGCGTTCTATGGTGCCGGTTGCGGCATGAGGGCCGTCGGCGTAGAGCTCTTCCGCCGTCGGCAGGCGTTGCGCGCGCGACAGCGATACGCCGAGCGCGTATTGCGGCGCGAAGTTCCACACCGCGCCGACCGAAGCCGAAGTGCCGCGATGGCTGCGGTCGGGGAGCGCCGCCGCATCGACATCGATGTGCTGCCATTCATGGCGCAATCCCGCTTCCAGGCGCCAGGCGCCGGTGCGGAACTCCTCGACCAGGTAGAGGGCGTGCTTGTTCGTCAGCGTCGGCTGTACATAGGCCTCGTCGCCCACGGCGCTGAAATCGCGCGCCGAGCTCTGCACGCCGAACACGCCCCGGAAGCCGCCGAGCGGCGAATGTTCCAGCTCGACCCGCGCGTCGTGCGCCTGGCTGCGGAAGCGCGTGCCCACCACGCCGTCTTCGATTTCGTCGTGGCCGTAGTCGGTGTGGCTGGCCCGCACGCGCAGGCTGGCGAAGCCGGCGAAGGGTTCGAGGTACTCGCCACGCAGGTCCCAGCGCTTGCTGTCGAGCTTGACGAAGGGCCTCGCTTCGCCAGCGTGCTCTGCGTCATCGTGGTCGTCCTCGCCTTCATGGGTGCCGCAATGCAGCCGGTCGCCGTGTGCGTGGCAGTCCTCGAGTGCGTGTCCATGGCCGGGCAGGCCGTAGTCGCTACGCTGCTGGGTGTAGGCGAGGCCGAGGTAGCCACGGTCGCCGATCCACGACAGGCCGAGGCTGCCGGTTTCGGTTTCGTTGAAGCTGCCCTCCACCCGGCGGCCTTCGGCCCAGCCGTCGCCGACGCGGTAGTCGCGGGCGTCGCGCTTCAGCCCCTCGACATGGACGGCGACATTGCCGCTGCCCGCGGTCAGTTCCACCGCGCCGGCCATCTCGTTGGCCGCGGTGTTGCCGCGCAGTTCGACGCTGCCTTCCAGGCCGTTGCGGGGTAGAACGGTCGGGATCTTGTTGTCGAGCACGTTCACTACGCCACCGATCGCGCCGCCGCCATAGGCCAGCGCCGACGGGCCGCGCACCACCTCGACTTGGCGCGCCAGCATGGGCTCGAGCGCCACCGCGTGGTCGGGGCTGACGGTGGAGGCGTCCATGACCTCGGCACCATCGGAGAGCAGTTTTACGCGTGCGCTGTCCATGCCGCGGATGACCGGCCGGCTGGCGCCGGCGCCGAAATGGGTGGCGGTGATGCCCGGTTCGCGTTCCAGCGTGGCGCCGAGCGTCGCCTCGCGGCGGCGGACGAGATCCTCGCCTTCAACAACATTCACCGGTGAGGCCATGTCGCCGCTGCCGAGCGCCAGCGCGCTCGCGGAAACGGTGATGGCGGAGAGCTCGGCTTCGGCGCCGACCGGTGCTTGCGGGGGCTCGGCAGCAAGGGCGAGGCCGGCCTGTGTGGCGAGGGCGAGCATGACGGCGAGCGAAAGCGGGTGAATCGAATGAGGCATGGCGGGTCCTGAATTCGGGAACGGTGTTCGGGAGTTTTCGGCGCTCGATGCGCACGCGCGCCCGCACGGCGGGACGACGCCCCCGGCGGTGGCTGAAACGGGCGGAACGGTTCGGAGTCAGGCCCGGGTGGGCGGAGCGCGGCTGCGCGGACGCAGCGGCGCGAGCATGATCGCCGCGACTTGCACCGCAGCGGGCCCGCCGGCGTCTTGGAAGACGGCCGTGCGCGCGAATTCGGCGCTCCCGAGCGGGAGGTCGAGGCCGCAGAGGGCGAGGCATTCGGGGCAGTAGGCGGGTGTCTCACTGCTCCCGCTGTCGTCATCGGCCTGGGTCGTCGGGATCGATTGCGCCGGCTGTGCCGCAGCGGCGTGTCCGATCAGGTGAATCTGCATCGCCGCCTGGCCGAGCACCAGCACGAGGGCAAGGGCGAGCATGGGCAGCACGCGGACGCGCAGCAAGGCCGGGAGGGCGAGCAGCATCGCGAACAACTGGGTGCGCAGCGGGAGGGCCAGCGCCCCCTGTGCGGACGCCGGACGCCTCCGCGCCCGCTCTGCAGGCGGGAGGGGACGGGCGTACATGGGCGGCATTCTAGGGAAGCGGGTCGTGAAGATGCAACAGTGTTGCGCTAATCCTGAGTCGAGGGCGCTCGACCGGCAACGCCTGCTCACATGCTGCACGCGGGAGCGGCCTGAGCGATCCGCTATAATCGCGCGTTTAGATTCTGCCCCGAGTGCCATGAGCGCCGACCCGAAAGTCCTGTTGACCGATCTGCTGAAAGCCGCGCTGAAGAGCGTGGCGCCGGATCACGCCGATACCGTCATCCTGCTGGAGCGCCCGAAACAGGCGAACCACGGCGATTTCGCCACCAACCTGGCGCTGCAACTGGCCAAGCCGCTGAAGCGCAATCCGCGCGAACTCGCCGCGCTGCTGCTGGCGGAGCTGCCAGCGTCGAAGCTGATTGCGAAGACCGAAGTCGCCGGTGCCGGCTTCATCAACTTCACTCTCGCCGCGGACGCCAAGACCGCTGTCGTGCGCGACGTGCTCTCCCGCGGCGCCGACTTCGGCCGCGGCGCGACCAAGGGGGTGAAGGTGCAGGTGGAGTTCGTTTCGGCGAATCCGACCGGTCCGCTGCACGTCGGCCATGGCCGCGGCGCAGCCTACGGCGCCTCGCTGTCGGACGTCCTGGCCTTCGCCGGCTATGACGTCACCCGCGAGTACTACGTGAATGACGCCGGCCGCCAGATGGACATTCTGGCGCTGTCGACCTGGCTGCGCTACCTGGCTTTCTTCGGCATCGAGATCCCGTTCCCGCCCAACGCCTACCAGGGCGACTACGTGATCGACATGGGCCGCGACATGCGCGACGCCCACCAGGACCGTTTCGCCAGGGTCACCATCGAGCAGATCCTCGCCGGCACGCCCGGCCTGCCGCCTGCCGATCGCAAGGACGACGAGGCCAAGCAGCAGCGCGAGGAGCACCTTGACGCGCTGATCGCCAACGCCAAGAAGCTGCTTGGCGACGATTACGGCTGGGTGCATGGTTTCGCCCTCAACGAACAGCTCGGCGACGGCCGCGACGACCTTGGCGAGTTCGGCGTGCGCTTCGACAAATGGTTCTCCGAGCAGAGCCTGTTCGACACCGGCCTGGTCGAGCGTGCGGTGACCCAGCTCGAGAGGCAGGGCCATATCTACCTGCAGGACGGCGCCAGGTGGTTCCGCTCCACCGCCTTCGGCGACGAGAAGGACCGCGTCGTGCAGCGCGAGAACGGGCTCTATACCTACTTCGCCTCCGACATCGCCTACCACCTCAACAAGTACGAGCGCGGCTTCGACCGCATCATCGACATCTGGGGCGCCGACCACCACGGCTACATCCCGCGGGTGAAGGGCGCCATCGCCGCCCTCGGCCTGCCGCCGGAGAAGCTCGAAGTGGCGCTGGTGCAGTTCGCGGTGCTGTACCGCGACGGCCAGAAGACCTCGATGTCCACCCGCTCGGGCGAATTCGTCACCCTGCGCGAACTGCGCAAGGAAGTCGGCAACGACGCCTGCCGTTTCTTCTACGTGCTGCGCAAGTCCGACCAGCACCTGGATTTCGACCTTGACCTCGCCAAGAGCCAGAGCAACGAGAACCCGGTGTATTACGTGCAGTACGCGCATGCGCGGGTGTGCTCGGTGCTCAACCAGTGGGGCGGCGAGGCGGCCGAGCTGGAGGGCGCTGACCTCGGCCTGCTGCAGAACGAGCGCGAACTTGCCTTGTGCGCGCGCCTGTCGGCCTATCCCGAGTTGGTGCAGAACGCAGCAGCGGATTACGCACCGCACCAGATCGCTTTCTACCTGAAGGATCTCGCCGCCGACTTCCACAGCTGGTACAACGCCGAGCGCATGCTGGTCGAGGACGAGGCGGTCAAGCTCGCCCGCCTGGCGCTGGCTGCGTCGGTGCGCCAGGTGCTGGCCGGCGGCCTCGCGCTGCTGGGCGTGTCCGCGCCGGAATCGATGTAAGAAGCGGAGAGTTTCGTGAGTCGTGATCGCAAGCCCGTGCGCAAACCGTCCCGCCCGCCTGCCCGCAGTGGCGGGGGGACACTGATCGGCATCTTCATCGGCCTGATCTTTGGTGCCCTGATCGCTGCCGGTGCGGCGTGGTACTTCACCCGGGCCAATCCCTTCCAGTCGGTGCCGGCGGCCACGCCGCGCGCGCCTGCCGGCGACCAGGCGCCGATCGCGCTGCCGGGCAAGCCTGGCGACCGCCCGGTGGTGAAGCAGGACTTCGAGTTCTACAAGATCCTGCCGCAGGGTAACGGTGCTCCGACCGGCGAACCTGCACCGGCGGTGGCAAAACCCAAGGAGCCCGCGAAGGAGATGGCCAAGGAGCCCGTGCCCGTCAAGGAGGCAGTGCCCAAGCAGGTCGAGCGCCTATATCTGCAGGTCGGCTCGTTCGAGAATCCCGCCGAGGCCGACAATCTGAAAGCCCGCCTGGCGCTGGCTGGCATCGAGGCAAGCGGGCAGCGGGTGCAGCTCGCCGACGGCCGCACGGTCCATCGCGTGCGCATCGGTCCGTTCTCCAGCCCCGAGGAGATGAATCCCGCACGCGCGCGCCTGGCCGAGGCTGGCTTCAACGCCACCGTGAGCCGGGCCGGCAATCCTTAAAACGCTTACCACCGGGACGGGAACGTCGCGCCGCTGCGAGGCGTCTGACGAGCGTTTCGGTCAATCAAGGAGTAGTGCATGAATCGTCGTGAGGTCCTGAAGCAAATCGCCGTGCTTGCCGCACTGGCCTCGCCGGCTGCCGGCGTGTGGGCGAAGGAAGAGCCTTTCCAGGTTCTGAATCCCGCTCAAGCCACCGACAATCCGGCGAAGATCGAGGTGGTCGAGTTTTTCCACTATGGCTGCCCGCATTGCCGCAATTTCGATCCGCTGCTCGAGGCCTGGGTGAAGAAGCTGCCGCAGGACGTGGTCTTCCAGCGTGTTCCGGCGATCTGGAACAATCCGCAGCTCGCCGGCCTGGCGCAGCTCTATTTCGCCGCAGAGGCCACCGGGGAACTGCATGCACTGCATTCCAAGGTGTTCGCAGCGGTACAGGACGAGCGGCGTCCGCTTGACACCGAGGCCGCCGTCGGCGACTGGATCAAGGGCAAGGTGGCCGATCCGAAGAAGTTCATGGAAGCCTACAAGTCCTTCGGTGTGCGCTCCATGGTGCAGCGCGCCGATCAGCGCGGACGCGCGATGAAGATCCAGGGTGTGCCCACGCTGGCGATCGACGGCAAGTTCCTGACCTCTGCGTCGATGGCCGGCAGCCACGAGGCCGCGCTGAAGACGGCTGATGAACTGCTTGCGCGCGTGCGCAAGGAGCGCGGCAAATAATGGTGTCGCACGCCGCGCGGGACTCTGCCGCGCGGCGACGCGATCGCGGACGGAGAGAGCATGAAGGATGACAACAGAGCGGGGCCTGGCGCCGAGGGCAGCGGCGCCGTGGACAACGCCGACCGCCGGGGCCGCCAGCGCTTTGTCGCGCAACGCTATGGCATGCCGTGCTTCTGGGTCGAGACCGGCGGCGCGCGGTTTGCACTCAATGATCTGTCGCTCGACGGGTTTTCCGTGGCTTTTCCGCAGCCGCCTGTCGGCGAGTTCGACTTCGTTCTGCAGCGTGAAGGTGTGCCGGACCGGATTCACGGACACGCGAGGGCGGTCAACCGGATTCCCGGGCCGCTCGGGCCCGTCTTCGGCTGCCGCTTCAGCGTCATCTCGCCCGACAATGCCGCGCGCCTCGAAGATTGGCTGATCGCCCACGTGATCATGAGCGCGAGCGTACGCATCACGGAGAAGGATGCTGCGGCGATCGTGCGTGGCCGCTCGCTGGTGTAATGAGCAACGATAAAGGCGGCGCCGAACGGTTCCTGCCCGACGCCGTCGGCACGCTTCATGGCAGAGCGAGTGGCGAGGCGCGCATCGTGTCGCTGGTGCCTTCGCTGACCGAGTTGCTGTTCGATCTCGGTGTCGGCGACCAAGTCGTCGGCCGCACCGGCTTCTGCGTGCATCCGCGCGCCGCGCTGCGCAGGGTGCCCAAGGTCGGCGGCACCAAGGACGTGCAGCTCGATGCGGTCCGGGCGCTGGCGCCGACTCACCTCATCGTCAATATGGACGAGAACCGGCGCGAGACGGTCGAGGCGCTGGCCGACGCAGTGCCCAACGTGATCGTCACCCATCCCTGCGTGCCGCGCGACAACATCGCCCTCTACCGGCTGTTCGGCGAGGTGTTCGGTTGCAAGTCGCGTGCGGGTGAGCTCGAGGCCGCATTGCGCCAGGCGCTGAGCGAGGCCGCAGCGGTCGCCGCGGACCTGCCCGTCGAGCAGGTGCTGTACCTGATCTGGCGCGAGCCGTGGATGACGGTGGCGCGTGACACCTACATTTCCGCGATGCTCGCCGAGGTCGGCTGGCGCACCTTGCCGGATCGCGCCGGTGGTGCGACCGGCGCCGCGCGCTACCCGGCCTTCGACTGGAGCGAAGCTTGGCTCGCCGGGGTGGAGCGGGTGCTGCTGTCGTCGGAGCCCTATCGCTTCCGCGAGCGGCATGTCGTGGAGGTTCGTGCGCTGGCGGCCAGGCCGGCGATGCTGATCGATGGCGAGATGGCGTCGTGGTACGGAAGCCGCGTCATTGCCGGGCTGCGCTATCTGGCTGCATTGCGTCGAGAAACCGCTCGGGGGTAAGGATCGCAAAGTGGTCGCGCACCAGGCGGTGGCGGGCCAGCTTGAGCAGGATCTTGTCGCGCGTCAGCAGGTGGGTGGCGGCCGCGTCGCGGGCGATCTCGAGGAATTTCTGGTCGTCGCGGTCGCGGCATTCGGGAAGCGTCATTGCGGTTTCCAGCGGCCCGGGGACGATGCAGACCCGGCTCCGGTACGCGGCGAGAATCGCAGCCTGTGTCTCCGGCGTGGCGGCGAACTGCGAGTAGGCCAGCACTCGACGCAACTCCTCCAGCGCATCGTCGCGGCAATGCAGCGTTGCTGCGCCGGCTTCGACCCAGCTTTTCAGCGCCGCCAGGCGCGGGTCGTGGAACAGCCACAACGCAAGTACCGAGTTGGTGTCGAGGACGAGTCGCAAGGGCATGTCGATCGGGCGAGGAAAAGAAAAAAGGGAAGGGTCGCCCCTTCCCTTCGTCATGACGCCGGAAGCCTGATCAGGCTGCCTGTTTGGCGTCGATGCGGATCTTGACATAAGAGCCCGGCGCTTCTTCCAGCACCTTCAGCTTGCCCTTGGCGGGGTCGCGCGGCTCGGTCTGCTCGCTGTCGCGGGCGGTCACCCAGGCCTGCCAGTCGGTCCACCACGAACCGGCGCTCTGCTGCGCACCTTCGAACCACGCGTCCGACGTGGCCGGCAGCTTGGCGGCCGGGTTGACCCAGTAGCCGTACTTGTTGGCCGCCGGCGGATTGACGATGCCGGCGATGTGACCGGAGCCGCCCAGCACGAAGCGGACCGGACCGCCGAAGTTGCGCGCGCCGATGTAGGTGCTCTTCCACGGTGCGATGTGGTCTTCGATCGTCGAGATGAAGTAGCAGGGCACCTTGATCTTGCCCAGATCGATCTTGACGCCGCCGATCTCGATGCCGCCCGGCTCGGCCAGCTTGTTCTCCATGTACAGCTTGCGCAGGTAGAAGCTGTGCATCTTGGCCGGCATGCGGGTGGAGTCGGAGTTCCAGTACAGCAGGTCGAACGGGAACGGATCCTTGCCCATCAGGTAGTTATTCACTACGAAGGACCAGATCAGGTCGTTCGAGCGCAGCATGTTGAACGTGCCGGACATCTCGGAGCCTTCGAGGTAGCCGCGCTCGAACATCTTCTTCTCGAGGCTGGAGACCTGGGTTTCGTCGATGAAGACGCCCAACTCGCCCGGCTCGGAGAAGTCGGTCATGGTGGTGAAGAAGGTCGCCGAACCGATGAGGTCGGCCTGCTTCTTGCCGGCGAGGTAGGCCAGCGTGGTCGCCAGCAGCGTACCGCCGAGGCAGTAGCCCGCGGCGTTGACGGTCTTCTCGCCGGTCTGCGTCTCGATCGCGTCGAGCGCCGCGACGATGCCTTCCTGCACATAGGATTCGAAGGTCTTGTCGGAATGGCGCTCATCCGGGTTCACCCACGAAATCACGAACACCGAATGGCCCTGGTCCACGCACCACTTGATGTAGGAGTTCTTCTCGCGCAGATCGAGGATGTAGAACTTGTTGATCCACGGTGGCACGATCAGCATCGGGCGCTTGTAGGCCTTGTCGGTGCTCGGCGTGTATTGCACCAGCTGCATCATGTCGGTCTGGAACACGACCTTGCCCGGCGTGGTGCCGACGTTCTTGCCCAGCTCGAAGGCCGTGGTGTCGGTCATCTTCACGCGCAGCTGCCCACCGCCGTCTTCGACGTCGCGCAGCAGGTTGTTCAGACCCTTGATCAGGTTCTGGCCGTGGCTCTTGACCGTCTCGCGGAACACTTCCGGGTTGGTCAGCGCGAAGTTCGACGGCGACAGCGCGTCGATGTACTGGCGGGTGTAGAAGTTGACCTTCTTCTGCGCCTGCTCGTCCATGCCTTCCACACAGCACACGGTGTCGTGGATGTGGCGCGCGGCGATCAGGTAGGACTGCTTGATGAAGTCGAACAGGAAGTGCTCTTCCCACTGCTCGTCCTTGAAGCGCTTGTCGGACTTCTCGGGCGAGGCCACGGGCGCCGCACTCATGCCGGCGAAGCGCATCATCGAGTGCTGCCACAGCGAGAAGTAGTCCCACACCAGGTTCATCTGGGTCTGGGCGAGCTTGTACGGATTGGCCAGCAGCTTGGCCATCATGTCCATGAAGGCCTGGGCGATGCCGAGCTCGTCGGCCGGCGTGGCGACGCCCTTCTTGAGCTGGCGCTGGACGTGGTCGCTGATCAGGTGCGAAGCGCGGCGGGCGACTTCGGCGTAGGTCTTGGCGACTTCCTGCGGGTCCGGCAGTTCGGCGTATTGGGTTTCGGGGGTGGGTGCAGCCATGTTGTCAGGAACTCCTGTTTTTGCGATCGTTCTGGGCGTTCAGCTTGTTCGGACGTACCGGATCAGATCATCGCTGCCGACCACCCGACGAAGCGCGCCCTGCTTCTCGAGGTAGTTGAGGTGGGCAATGGCCTCCCCCATGGCGAACATGCTCTGATGGGTATCGAGTTCGCGCGGAAACAAGGTGCCGAGCAGCTCACCCGCGCAACGTGGATCGCTGCATTCGGAGAGCAGTTCGGCACAGCGTTCACGGTGATGTGCTACGAGTTGTTCCACCCGCGCCCGAATACCCTTGAAAGGTTTACCGTGCGATGGTAGCACGAGCGTCTCGTCCGGCAAGTCGAGGAATTCCCGGATCGAATCGAGAAAGCGGCCGAGCGGATCGTCGTGCGGCGTGGCCGCATACACGCTGATGTTCGTCGAGATGCGCGGCAGCAGCATGTCGCCGGAGATCAGCACGCCAAGCTTTTCGCAGTAAAGGCTCGCATGCTCGGGCGCATGGCCGTAGCCGGTGATGATGCGCCAGTCGTTGCCGCCGATCCGGATGTGCTCGCCGTCGAGCAGGCGGTGGAAACGCGACGGCATTTCCGGGATGCCGCTGCGGTAGGCGTTGCCCCGGCTCGACAGCGCCACCGCGCGCTCCTCGGCGAGACCGTGGTTGCGGAACTGCGCCACCATGTCGGTGACCGAATACCCCGGCAATTGATGCCAGATGGCATGCCCGCCGAGGTATTCGCCCAGCGTCATGTGGATCTCGCCGCCATCGCGCGCCGCGAGCCAGCTGGCGAGGCCGATGTGGTCCGGGTGGTGATGCGTGACGATGACGCGCGCCAGCCGGCGGGGCTCGTTTGCCAGCACCCGCGTCCACGCTTCGCGCGTGCGCTCCAGCCCGTAGCCGCTATCGATGGCAACCAGGGTGTCGCCGTCGTCCAGCAGCCACAGGTTGATGTGGTCGAGCGCAAAGGGCAGCGCCATCCGAACCCAGCGCACGCCAGGAGCGACCTGCATGCTGCTGCCTTCGGCGGGTTGCGCATCGAACGGGTAGGTCAGGATGCTGTCGGATGCGGCGGCGGTCATCGGCTGGCGTCTTGGGCGAGGATGCCCGAATTGGGCAGGACTCAACCGCTTTTTGTAGATGAAACAGCAGTTTGCCAGAGTTTGAGGCTAAAATCTCAAGATTCTGGCCGCAACTGGAAACCATGAGC
Source organism: Thauera sp. (assembly GCA_017302295.1). Classification (GTDB taxonomy): domain Bacteria; phylum Pseudomonadota; class Gammaproteobacteria; order Burkholderiales; family Rhodocyclaceae; genus Thauera. Next base: position 145,338 of record JAFLDS010000008.1, read on the forward strand.
GACGAACGTAGCTTCACCATCACCGAGTTGGCGCGGGAATTCGACATCACGGCGAGGGCGATCCGCTTCTACGAGGACGAAGGTCTGCTCAATCCGTCAAGAGCGGGACGCACACGTGTATACAGTCGTGCAGACCGCACGCGCCTGAAGCTCACCTTGCGCGGCAAGCGCCTGGGCCTGTCGCTGGCCGAGATCCGCGAGCTGATCGATATGTACGACGGTGTGCGTGATTCCGCCCCCCAACTGGAGCGCTTCCTGTCGGTGCTGGCGGTTCGCCGCGCAGCGCTGGAGCAGCAGCGTATCGATATCGAAGCCGTGCTGCGTGAGATCGAGATGCTCGAACAGCAGTGTGAAGCGCTGCTCGGCCATAACGTCGAAGGTGCCGAGGCTGCGCGCGAGGAGTTGCAGAAGCACATGGACGAGACGAGCAACGCTTGATTTTTTTGTCGTTTAGTTTACGTTTACGTAAACGTAATAATAACCTCAGTCTTGCGAGGAGATGATCCGTGCGACCCGAATTGCCCCAGTTCCAGCCTCGTGATCCGGACTACGCAGCGCGTGTCCGCGCGAGCTTCAACCTGCAGCAGGCGATGGGCCTGATCGGCGCCGAGCTTGCCGTGGTCGAGCCCGGCTACGTCGAAATCCATCTTCCGCATCGGCCGGAAATCACCCAGCAGCATGGTTTCATCCACGGCGGCGTGGTGGGCATGATCGCCGATTCGGCGGCGGGCTACGCAGCCAACACGCTCACGCCCGCCGATGCCAGCGTGCTGACGGTGGAGTACAAGATGAATCTCGTCGCGCCGGCCGACGGCCAGCGCCTGGTAGCGCGCGGGGAGGTGGTGCGCCCGGGCCGCACGCTGATCGTCACCCGCGCCGATGTGTATGCGGTGCGCGATGAACAATGGACGCTGTGCGCGATCATGCAGCAAACCATCATGGCCATGCACGGCAAGAAGGAACGCGAAGGTTGATGCGCTTTCCGCGCGACCTCGCAGCGCAGATCACACTCATGCATTACGCCGATTGAGCGCAAACGGCAATCACGGATTCAACAGGAGAATCGCATGTCCGATCCCGTCGTCATCGTTTCGGTCGCCCGCACGCCGCTGGGCGGCTTCCAGGGCGATTTGTCCAGCCTCACCACGCCGCAGCTCGGCGCCGTCGCCATCAAGTCGGCGGTGGAGCGCGCGCGCCTCACGCCTGAGCAGGTGCAGGAAGTGATCATGGGCTGCGTGCTGCCCGCCGGCCTCGGCCAGGCGCCGGCGCGCCAGGCGGCGCTGGCTGCCGGTCTGCCGCTCTCGGCCGGCTGCACCACGATCAACAAGGTGTGCGGTTCGGGGATGAAGGCGACGATGCTGGCGCACGACCTGATCCTCGCCGGCAGCAACGACATCATGGTCGCCGGCGGCATGGAGTCGATGTCGAACGCGCCCTACCTGCTGCCGAAGGCGCGCGCGGGCTACCGCCTCGGTCACGGCCAGACGATGGACCACATGTTCCTCGACGGTCTGGAAGACAGCTATTCCAAGGAGAACAGGGGCCGCCTGATGGGCACTTTCGCCGAGGATTGCGCCAGCCATTTCGGCTTCAGCCGCGAGGCGCAGGATGAGTTCGCGATCGCGTCGACAACGCGCGCGCAGACGGCGATCGAGGGCGGCGCCTTCACCTGGGAAGTGGTGCCGGTCACCGTGTCCGGGCGCAAGGGCGACGTGCTGGTGATGAAGGACGAGCAACCGCTGAAGGCGCAGATCGACAAGATCCCGTCGCTCAAGCCGGCGTTCCGGAAGGATGGCACGGTGACGCCGGCCAACTCCAGTTCGATTTCGGACGGTGCCGCGGCGCTGGTGCTGATGCGCAGGTCGACCGCCGACAGGCTGGGCCTGAAGCCGGTGGCGACCATCGTCGGCCACGCCACTCATGCGCAGGAGCCGGCGCTGTTCACCACCGCGCCGGTGGGGGCGATGCAGAAGGTGCTGGCGAAGGCGGGCTGGAGCGCCGGCGACGTCGATCTGTGGGAGATCAACGAGGCGTTCGCGGTGGTGACGATGGCGGCGATGCACGAGATGAGCTTGCCGCACGAGAAGGTGAATGTGAATGGTGGCGCGTGCGCGCTGGGGCATCCGATCGGGGCGTCGGGCGCGCGCATCCTGGTGACGCTGATCGGGGCGTTGCGGAAGCGCGGGCTCAAGCGCGGCGTGGCCAGCCTGTGCATCGGCGGCGGCGAGGCGACGGCGATGGCGATCGAGGTGGATGCCGCGGTGGGCTGCGGCGGCTGAGGAGGGAAAGACATGATTCTGACTGCTGAACAGGAACTCATCCGCGATTCCATCCGCACCTTTGCGCAGGAGCGTCTGGCGCCCTTCGCTGCCGAATGGGACCGCAATCACACCTTCCCGCGCGAGGCGCTCAACGAGCTGGCCGAGCTCGGCGCGCTGGGCATGGTGGTGCCGGAGGAATGGGGCGGCGCCGGCATGGACTACATGAGCCTGGTGCTGGCGCTGGAGGAGATCGCCGCCGGGGATGGCGCCACGTCGACCATCGTCAGCGTGCAGAACTCGCTGCCCTGCGGCATCCTCAATCGCTTCGGCACCGATGCGCAGAAGGAAGCATGGCTGAAGCCGCTGGCGCGCGGCGCGAAGCTGGGCTGCTTCTGCCTCACCGAGCCGCATGTGGGGTCGGACGCGTCCGCCATCCGCACTTCCGCTGTGCGCGACGGTAACGAATGGGTGCTGAACGGCGTCAAGCAGTTCATCACCACCGGCAAGCATGCAGATGTCGCCATCGTCTTCGCCGTCACCGACAAGGCCGCGGGCAAGAAGGGCATCACCTGCTTCCTGGTGTCGGCGAACGCGCCCGGCTACGAGGTCGGCCGCATCGAGGAGAAGATGGGGCAGAAGGCGTCCGATACCACCCAGATCCTGTTCGAGAACTGCCGCATCCCGGCGGATTCGGTGATCGGTGCGGAAGGCGAGGGCTACCGCATCGCGCTGTCCAATCTGGAAGCGGGCCGCATCGGCATCGCTGCGCAGTGCCTGGGCATGGCGCGTGCTGCGCTGGAGGCGGCGGTGAAGTACGCGCAGGAGCGCGAGAGCTTCGGCAAGCCGATCTTCGAGCACCAGGCGGTCAATTTCCGCCTTGCCGACATGGCGACCCAGCTCGAAGCCGCGCGCCAGCTCGTGTGGCACGCCGCCAGCCTGAAGGACGCCGGCCGGCCATGTCTGAAGGAGGCGTCGATGGCCAAGCTGTTCGCCTCCGAGATGGCCGAGCGCGTGTGCTCGGACGCCATCCAGGTGCATGGCGGCTACGGCTACGTCACCGACTTCCCGGTCGAGCGCATCTACCGCGATGTGCGGGTGTGCCAGATCTACGAAGGTGCCAGCGACATCCAGCGGTTGGTGATCGGGCGCGCGTTGGCGGGCTGAGCGGTTCCGCCGGTCGCAGGGTCAGGGGCGAAGTGCGGCCGGACGTGAAGCTTTGCGTAGACGTGCGGGGGTTGGAGTGCGAAAATTCGCACCAAGAGCGTTGACAAGCCTTGACGAATCCTGTGCGGTTGATGGGTTCAGTTGGGCTGGCGCGAATGAACTCAGGCATTTTCAACGGGGTGACTGCCATGGTTGCAATCTCTCAAGGATCGAGTCCCATCTCCCGCGAGCTCATGCGCGCGTCCGATGCGCGTCAGACGCCGGAAGCCCAGCAGCAGGCGCAGACCCAGCGCTCGAAGGAAGCGGCTCGCGCCGACGGCGTGCCAAGCCAGTCGCAACCGCCGAGTGCCGTCGTCACGCTGAGTTCTGCGGCGCGTGACGAGATGGCCGCTCAGGGCGCTCAGGCCGCACAGCCGACCCAAGCGCCGCAGGGCACCGGCAACGGCACGCAGGAAGCGCGTGCGGTGCAGCAGGGGCGGGCCGCCGCGGCGAACGAAGATGTCCGCGATAACTACGCCGCTCAGCGTGCGCTGGCCTCCTACGAGGCCATGGCGCAGGTCGGTGCCAATGCCGCGCTTCGCGCCGAGCAGCCGTCGTCGTCAACGGCACCGGGGCAGCAGGCAGCGGGCGTGCTACGCGCGTGATTGCCGCCATGGGTGTTCGGCACACCTGAGGACAGCCCATCATGGCGATCCAGGGCATGGGGTCTTCCGTTTCGGTGGCGTCGTACGCAGGCGGTCAGCTTGCGCGCCAGCAGGCCGAGCGCAGCGCCCAGCAACTCGAGGCAAAGGCGGCCGCGCTCGCGGCCGAGGCTTCGGACGCCCGCAAGCAGGCCGATTCGGCCCAGCGCCGTGCCGACGAGATTCAAACCGATGCGGGCCAGGCCAGACGGCGCGCAGACCTCGGTAAACAATCCCTCGCTTCGATGGAAGGCATGGACCGCGCAGCGGATTCCGTGTCGGTGACCGTCGATCGCGTCGCTCGCGCCGTCGAGACGCAGGGCGTGGACCTCTACACCCCCGCCGCGGAAACCAAGGCGGCAGCGCCGGCGTCGCCCGGCCAGATCATCGATGTGACGGTGTGAGCGCGGACGTGGTGCAGCCGCCCGGGAAGCGGTGGCTGCATCGGTCGGCGCATGCTTTTCGGTTACATTCGAGCCATGCACGCAGGCGCCGCGTCGGCGGCCTCGTAGCCTTCGCCGCTGGCCAGCCTGTGCTCACGGGCACCCAGCGCCTCGGCGAGAAAGCCTGCGCTCGTTCGAGCCGCGTTCAATCGTCGACGCTCACTCGCCGCCGTGCACTTCGGCGAACTTGCGCTCCATCTCGCGCCGCATCGCGCGGCGCACTTCCGCTTCGGCGAAGCGGCGGCGCTCGTCCGGCGTGTGCGGCGCCAGCGGCGGCACCTTGGTCGGCCGGCCCGCTTCATCGACCGCGATCATGGTGAAGAAGCAGCTATTCACATGGCGCACGACCTTGGCGCGGATGTCCTCGGCGATGACCTTGATGCCGACTTCCATCGACGAGTTGCCGGTGTGGTTGACCGAGGCGAGGAAGCTGACCAGTTCGCCGACCTGGATCGGCTGGCGGAACATCACCTGGTCGACGCTGAGCGTGACCACGTAGTGGCCGGCGTAGCGGCTGGCGCAGGCGTAGGCCACCTGGTCGAGCAGCTTGAGGATGGCGCCGCCGTGGACCTTGCCCGAGAAGTTCGCGGTGTCGGGCGTCATCAGGACGGTCATGGTGAGCTGGTGGGCGGGCAGATCCATTGCGGTGTCTCGTGGTGATGAAGGGGCGCGCGTTGAGGCGCGGGGGAGGGGCCAAGTTTCCACTATTCCCGCCCCCTTCCGCCATCACTGCCCGAACCGCGTGGGCGCGCGAAACTTCAGGGACCGTCGCCATTCCTCTCCATGCCAGATGGATTGCCGCAGAGGCCGCCCCCATCCGCTGCCGCTGGAGGATGCTCAGACCGTCGAGGAGGGTCAGTGGGACCTGTGCCCGCAGGTGACAGCCCGACGACGGGTCGATGCCGGCGGGCATGTCCGTGCTGTTCATCGCGCAGGGCAGGGCGTCTTCGTCAGAACTTCACGTTGGCGCCCACGTAGATCGACCGACCCATGCCCGGAACGGTGTAACCATACGGCGCGCCGGCGCCGTTCAGCGCCATCGTCGCGCCCTGGCCGATGTAGGCCCCGCCCAGGGGAAGCGCGTAGTGTTTGTCGAACAGGTTTTCGATGCCGAAATCCAGGCGGACCGACTTCAGGTTGTAGCTGCTGCGCAGGTGGGTGAGGCCGTAGCCGCCGGTTTCCTGTTCGTTACGCACGCCCGAGACCTTGTTCTTGGCAGAAACCAGCTCTTGCTCGAGCGTGTTGGTCCAGTTGCCGCTGCGGTGCTCGAGGCTCAGGCGGGCGTTGAGGGGCATCACGTTGTAGAGCGGTTCGCCGGTGTCGGCGTTGCGCCCATGCACGTAGCCGACCAGGCCGCGCAAGCTGAAACTGCCCACGCCGTCGACCGTGCCCAGCGCGGCGAAGCCCGACAGATCGATGCCGTACAGCCGTGCATCCTGGTTTGCCAGCCCGAGGTAGTTGAACTGGCCGGGCGCCCAGCCGGCGCGCCTGACGGCGTCGATGTAGTTATCGACGAAGCTGAAGTACGGGGTCAGCTTGATCGCCCACCGCGTGCGCGGCGCGTCGTGCCAGTCGGCGCTGACGCTGAAGGTGTGCGCCACTTCGGGCGCGAGGTCGATGGCGCCGACGTAACCGTTGCCGTCATTGACCCAGTTGTTCATCGTCATCGCCATGCCGTTGGTCGACCAGGTGTAGCGCTCGTAGAGGCTGGGCGAGCGCGTCTTGCGCGTGTACCCGCCCTCGTAGATCTGGCCGGCGTCGGGCGTGTAGCGGGCGATCAGGCTCAGGTCCCAGTTGCGGTCGGTGCGGCTGCGGTCGGCGTTGTTGAAGGCGGTGGCGTCGGCGCCATACATCGGGTTGTAGCCCTGCACGGTGCCGGCGTCGGTCTTCACCGTGCCGCTGCGCACGCCGGCCAGCGTCAGCCATTGCGGCGACCAGTTCGCTTCCCATTCGGCATAGACGTCGTAGCGGTCGCGGCGGCCGTCGTTGATGTTGAGGAAGGTGTTCGGGCTCATCATCATCGAGTTCGCGACCGGGTCCCAGCGGTCGTCGAGTCGATAGCGCTGGTATTCCGCGCCGACGCGCAGCAGGTCGCTTTCGGACAGGTTGAATTCGGCGCCCAGGTTGAAGCCGGTCGTCCGCCCGCGAGTCCTCATCGGCATGCCGGCGACGTTGTGCGCCATGCCGTACCAGTAGAGCTTGTCCGGCCCGAAGTCCATGTCGTGCCGGGTGTCCTCGTGGTAAGCGCGTGCGCTCAGGCGCCCCCAGTCGAACTCGCCCTGGTAGCCGAGATTGACCCGGGTGCTCTCGTTGCCGGTCATGTCCATGTGCTGGTTGGGGTAGCCCTGCTCGGCGATGTTCTGGTAGGCCACCTTCAGGTCGATCAGGTGCCGGTCGTGCCGGTGCGCGATGCTGAGCTGGTGGTTCTGCGTCTCGTAGGCGCTGGAGCCGACCTCGTCGCCGTCGATCTTGTGCGTGCCGCTGCGGGTGAAGGTGGCGATCGCGTCCGGCTTGAAGTCCCGCGCTGCGCGATAGTTGCCCGCCTGCGCGGTGGAGCCGGCGTAGCGCACGCTGAGCGTTTCGGTGGCGAGTTCGGCGACGACGTTGGCGCTCGTCGCGTTGCCGTTGGAGCGGTAGACCGCGCCGATTTCTCCGCTCGTGCGGACACCTTCGCCGGCCTCGGCGAATCGCGGCGCCTGCGAGTCGATCAGGATGACGCTGCCGAGGCTGTCGCCGCCGGCACTGACCGGGCTGAGGCCGGCATACACCTGCACGCGCTCGACATCGGTGGGGTCGATGTAGGACAGCGGCGGGTTCATGTGGTTTGCGCAGGACGAGATCAGGTCGGCACCGTCGACGCGGATGCGCAAGCGGTCGTCACCCAGGCCGCGGATCGTGGGCAGGCTGGAAACGCCGCCGGCGCCCTGGACGTAGGCGCCCGGCACGCCGCTCAGCAGGCGCGCGCTGTCGCTGGTCGAGGCCTGCAGGGACTGCAGGGCCGCGCCGGAAACGGTGGTCGCGCCGGCCGACGCGGCCGGCAGTGGCGCGCGCACGAGGACGGGGTCGAGCAGGGTTTCGGCGGCGGTTGCGATGCCCGGCAGCGCCAGGGCGACGATGAGCGGCAGGCGCCGGCGCGCCGGCGCGGGGAGAGTCTTCTTGTTCATGGTTGGCATGTCTCGTGACCTGGAAAGACCAGGTCGTGTTCATGGGCGCGCGGCAAAGGACCGTGCGCAAGCAGGCCGGTGGACGAAGCCAAGAGGCTGTTCGTCAGGGCGAGTAGGGGGCGAAGCTGACGAGGGCGTGCAGCACGGGGCGTCGGAGCGCCGGGTCTGCAAACGGCTCAGGCGTGCTCAGGCGTACTCGGGCGGGGCGCGCGGGTGCGATGACGGCCAGGCGGACGGCGGGCGCGGCACAGCTTGGAAAGAGATCGGCAGCGGCCGGCCGGCTGCCAGGGTGAAGCGGAACACGCTGGCAGCCGGCGGCGGCGCCTGGTCCGAGGCATGCAGGGTGCAGTAGGGGCAGTCGCCGATCAGCCTCGGCAGCGAGCGTCCGTCGTCATTGACGGCGTCGCTGACGCCTGAGTTCGGGGGCTTGGCGGCGCGGCTGCCCGGTGCGAAGCAGATATCGCCCGCCAGCAGGGCAGCGCCCCGGCTCGCCAGCGCGCGGCTCACCGTCGGGGCGAATGCCGCGATCAGCATCGACAAGGCGGCAATGCAGGCGTAGAGGCGCTGGCGGTTATGAAGCACGGGCAAACAGTGGCGGGCGAGGGACCCGAAGTCTACAACGCGAGTTTTGCGCACGAGACGCCCGAGCGCCGTGCTGCGACGCAATGCCGCGGGGGAGAGGGGGCATGGAGCCCTGGTGATCAAGGCTGCGCGTTGCATGCGCGAGGTCGGTTCGTCGAGGGTGGACGCTGACCGATCCGGCTCCTATGTTTTGTTGACAGGTGTCGTTTCGATCTCGTCCCCGCAGGCGTGTCCGCGCCAACGAAGCTTGCCGCCCTGACGGCTTGATCGTGGTGAGACGCCTGCTTGTCCCCTTCCATTCAGCCCACGCGGAGACAGACCATGAAATCGATCAGGATAGTCGCTGGCGGCGCCTCGCTCCTGCTGAGTGCGCTGCTCTTTGCTCAGGCACCCAACCCCTACAACGGCAACTGGACGATCAGCCTCGACGCGCCGGGGGCCAAGGGCCTGGATGGAAAGCTCGTGATCGACGGCGAAGGCGGCACCTGGGACGTGCGTTACATGTCGAAGCGCAATCCCTGCGCGGGTAAGGAGGCGCCGGTCGTGGTGCGCAAGGCGACCGCCGAGGAACTGACCTTCGACATCGACTTCGGCAAGGTGCTGAGCGGCTGCGGTGTCGTCAGCTACGCCGTCCGACCCGCAGCAGACGGTTCGCTGCAGGGACAATCCCTCGATGGGCAACGACAGCTGATGCTGAAGCGGGAGCAGTAGCGGGGCAGGTGGCAGACCCCTGTTTCCCCTGCCGCAGGGTGCCATGAATGTCACGTGATGATCTGTTGGCGCAGGTCGCGCGACCACTTGTTCAAACGGCTTGCCAACCCGTACCCGGACTTGATCGATGAACTGCGCGACATGATGCCCGACGTGGTCTGAACGATGTTCCCGTTCCCAATGCCCCGTCGTTTTCTGTGGATGCGGAAATGGGCTAAATTTTCCTCAGAGAGGAGATGGCCCATGACTTCCATCCAAGCCGAAACTGCCACCGCGCCCGATCCGCGCGCGGTGTTGAGCAAGGCAGTGACGCGGTCGGCCGAGCGCCTGGATATTTCCAAAGCCCTGCTCGTCAGGGTGCTGGGCGTCAGCGCGTCGACCGTGACCCGGCTCTTCGCCGGCAACTACCGGCTCGAGCCCAGCCGCAAGGAATGGGAGTTTGCGCTTCTGTTCGTGCGCATGTTTCGCTTGCTGGATTCCATCGTCGGCAGCGAGGGCACCGCGCGACAGTGGCTCGCCAGTGACAACCTCGGGCTCAACGCCCGCCCGGTCGACCTGATCGGCAATCCCGAGGGACTGGTCCGTGTCGTCCTCTACCTGGACGCCGCCCGCGGTCAGGTCTGAAGCCCGCGACTGGGCGGCCAGCCTGTGGCGCATGGTGGAGGCGCAGCATGTCGCATCCACCATGAAGATCGTGGACGACGCTGCCGAGCAGGACGTGCTCGAGATGCTGCTCGAAGGCAGCAAGCCGCCGCAGGCGCGTGACGCACAGGGGCTCGACTATCTGCTGGCGACGCCGTTCCGCTATCCGCCGAGGCAGGGCGGCTCGCGCTTTCGCGGCGAGGTCGATCCCGGCGTGTACTATGGCGCCGAAACGGTGCGCACGGCCGCCGCGGAACTGGGCTACTGGCGCTGGAGGTTCCTGCGCGACGCCGTCGATCTGCGCGGCCTGGAGCCGGTCGCCCACACGGCCTTCTGTGCCGAGGTGCGCGCGCTGGCAGTCGACCTGCGCCAGCCTCCGTTCGCCGCGGATGGGGCAGTCTGGGCGCATCCCCGCGACGACCTGCCGACCCAGGGGTTCGCGCGTGCGGTGCGCGCGGCCGGCCTGGGTGCCATCGTCTATGCCTCGGTACGTGATGCCGAGCCGGGCTGGTGCGCCGCGGTGCTGACGCCCGCCGCCTTTGCCGGCCCGAAGCCACTGCCGGGCATGCAGACCTGGTGGCTGGCGGTGCATCGCGGTCAGGTCGTGTGGCGGCGCGAAGGTCAGTCCTGGATCTTCGCGGCGGGCGCCTGAGGTGATGCTTCCGGGATCTCACTGCGGCAGGACGCGCTGGATCAGCATGGTCGTTCCCACCGTGAGCAGGTAGCCGACGGCGGCGAGGAGCACGGTGAACTTGAGGCCCGCGCACCAGGCCGCCAGCTTTGCCAGTGTGTCGCTGGCGCCGTGATCGACCATCCGCAACATGGCCAGATTCTCCGTCGCATCGAGCGGGATCGCGGCGAGCACGGCCCACGCGACGAAGGCGCCGATCATCGGCACCGGATTTCGCGCCCCGTCGGCAAGCATGGCGCAGGCGAGCGAGAGGGCCAGCGGATAGCACAGCAGAAACAGATAGTCCCACCGGGTCTGTAGGCGCACCACCGCCTCCAGCCCCTCCCATGCGGCGAGGATGCGCGCAGCGCGCTCGCCCGACCAGGCGAACTCCAGCGCCAGGATGCCGCCCGGTTCGCGCGCCTTGAGGACTTCGTCCAGCGGCCCGAGGCGCCCGAACATCACGGCAGCGGCCAGCGCCAGCAGCACGCCCAGCAGCAACCAGCGCTGCGGCCAGCTCAGCAGGAGGGTGAAGGGCGGCGTCAGCATCGTCATCGGATCGTTTCCCCTGATCTATATGCGCTCGGCGGCGCCCCGGTCCACTCGCGAAACGCCCGCGCGAAGCTCTTCTCGCTGTCGAAGCCCACCGCCGCGGCGATCTGCTTGACCGGCTTCGTCGTCTGCAGCAACAGCTTGATCGCGCGTTCGCGCCGGGCGTCGTTCTTCAGGCGCTGCAGCGACACGCCTTCTTCCTTGAGTTGCCGGTGCAGCGTGCGCACCGACAGGTTGAGCCGCGCGGCGACCTCCTCGGCGGTGTGGGCCGCGCCCGGGTCGGCGTTCAGGACCTGGCCGACACTGTGCACCAGCAGGCGGTCGCGGCGGTACTGCAGCACGGTGAGCGGCAGGGCGTGCTGCAGCATCGTCTGCAGGGCTTTCTCGTCGCGGCGCACCGGCAGTTCCAGGTAGCGCGCATCGAAGCTGATGCTGGCGGCGTCGGCGGAAAAGCGCGCGGGGCCGGCGAACAGGTAGGCGTAGGCGTCGGCATGCGGTGGTGCGGGGAAGGGGAAGGCGGCCTCGGTCAGCGCGATGCGCGAATCGACCAGCCAGCAGGCGTAGCCGAGCAGGTAGCGCAGGGTGCTGACGAGGCAGAACTCGCGCAGCTCGCCGAGCGCGACGTTCTCCGCGACGCAGATCGTGGCGTTGCCGCGCTGGCCGGCGCGGGGCGGGACGAGCTCGAGCACGACATCCTCGGTCAGTAGCCGGTGGTGGCGGCACCAGCGCTTGACTGCCACTTCCAGCGTCGGCGAGGTGAGCGAGGCGCGGCACAGCATGCCGTAGCTGCCCCAGGGGAGTCGCCGCGAGAACCAGCCCAGCGCCTCGTCGTCGAGCTCCTGCATCGCGAGGCCCGACATCGCTTCCATCTGCGCCGCGGTGACGCGCGCGGCCGGGTCGTCGAGCAGCGCCGGCGGGATCTGCGCCTGCGCGAGCGCGCTGGCCGGATCCATCCCGCGGCGGCGGTACGCCAACACGATCGCGCGGATGAAGGCGATCGGCGTGGCGGCGCGGCCACGGGTGAGTTCGGCGGGCGAGGGGGCGAGGATCTGCATGTGCCCGAATGCTAGTTCGCGTGGCACGAATTGCAACCTCGATGGCACTCGCCGCGCCTCGCGTGCCGCTAATCTGCCCCCATCGCTCGGCATGCGCCGTCCATAATGGATTTGCGCACGGCCCGACGCGCCAGAACAACCTTGAGGAGGAGACACCCCATGAACGTGCCCAGCCTGAACTTCAACCTCGGCGAAACCATCGACGCGCTGCGCGACACGCTGCAGGCCTTCTGCGCCGCGGAGATCGCACCGCGCGCCGCGGAGATCGACCGCGTCAACGAGTTTCCCGCCGACCTGTGGAAGAAGCTGGGCGACCTCGGCGTGCACGGCATGACGGTGAGCGAGGAATACGGCGGCACCGACATGGGCTACCTCGCCCACATCGTGGCGATGGAGGAGATTTCGCGCGCGTCGGCCTCGGTCGGCCTGTCGTACGGCGCGCACTCCAACCTGTGCATCAACCAGATCCGCCGCAACGGCAGCGAGGCGCAGAAGCAGAAATACCTGCCCAAGCTGATTTCGGGCGATCACGTCGGTGCGCTGGCGATGTCCGAGCCCAACGCCGGCTCCGACGTGGTGAGCATGAAGCTGCGCGCCGACCGCAAGGGTGACCGCTTCATCCTCAACGGCAGCAAGATGTGGATCACCAACGGCGGCGACGCCGACACGCTGGTGGTGTATGCCAAGACCGATGTCGCTGCCGGGCCGAAGGGAATTACCGCCTTCATCATCGAGAAGGGCATGAAAGGCTTCAGCCATGGCACCCACCTCGACAAGCTCGGCATGCGCGGCTCCAACACCTTCCCGCTGTTCTTCGACGACGTCGAGGTGCCGCTGGAGAACGTGCTCGGCGGCGAGGCCAACATCGGCCGCGGCGTGCAGGTGCTGATGTCCGGCCTCGACTACGAGCGTGCGGTGCTGTCGGGCGGGCCGCTGGGCATCATGGCGGCGTGCATGGACGTGGTCGTGCCCTACCTGCACGAGCGCAAGCAGTTCGACACTCCGATCGGCGAGTTCCAGCTCATGCAGGGCAAGGTTGCCGATATGTACTCCACCTGGAGCGCCTGCCGCGCCTATGCCTACGCGGTGGGCCAGGCCTGCGACCGCATCGACCACGCGCGCACGCTGCGCAAGGACGCCGCCGGCGTGATCCTCTACACCGCCGAGAAGGCGACCTGGATGGCGGGCGAAGCGATCCAGACCCTGGGCGGCGTGGGCTACACCAATGAGTACGCGACCGGCCGCCTGTGGCGCGACGCCAAGCTGTACGAGATCGGCGCCGGCACCAGCGAGATCCGCCGCATGCTGATCGGGCGAGAGCTGTTCAGCGAAACCAAGTGAGCGGAGCGCCACGATGAGCGTGATCAAATCCAGCATCAACACCCGCAGCGCGGACTTCCAGGCCAACGCCGCGACGATGCGCGGCCTGGTCGACGACCTGCGCGCGAAGGCGGCGGAAGTCAGCCTGGGCGGCGGCGAATCGGCGCGTGCCAAGCACACCGCGCGCGGCAAGCTGCTGCCGCGCGACCGCGTCGGCCACCTGCTCGACCCCGGCACGTCCTTCCTCGAAGTGGGGCAGATGGCGGCGTTCGGCATGTACGACGACGAGGCGCCGAGCGCTGGCGTCATCACCGGCATCGGCCGGGTGCAGGGCGTCGAGTGCATGATCGTGGCCAACGACGCCACGGTGAAGGGCGGCACCTATTACCCGATGACGGTCAAGAAGCACCTGCGCGCGCAGGAAATCGCCGAGCAGAACAACCTGCCCTGCGTGTATCTGGTCGACTCCGGCGGTGCCTTCCTGCCGAAGCAGGACGAGGTCTTCCCCGACCGCGACCACTTCGGCCGCATCTTCTACAACCAGGCCAACATGTCGGCCAGGGGCATCCCGCAGATCGCGGTGGTGATGGGCTCGTGCACCGCGGGCGGCGCCTATGTGCCGGCGATGTCGGACGAGACCGTCATCGTCAAGAACCAGGGCACCATCTTCCTCGGCGGCCCGCCGCTGGTGAAGGCGGCCACCGGCGAAGTGGTGAGCGCGGAGGACCTCGGCGGCGGCGACGTGCACACGCGCCTGTCCGGCGTGGCCGACCACCTGGCCGAGAACGACACGCATGCGCTGTCGATCGCGCGCCGCATCGTCGCCAACCTGAACCGGGTGAAACCGATCGGCCTCGCGCTGGGGACCGGTGAAGACCCGATCTACGATCCGGAAGAGATCTACGGCATCGTCCCGACCGACACGCGCAAGCCCTACGACATCCGCGAGATCATCGCGCGCGTGGTCGATGGCTCGCGCTTCGACGAGTTCAAGGCGAGGTACGGCACGACCCTGGTCACCGGCTTCGCCCAGCTCCACGGCTACCCGGTGGGCATCGTCGCCAACAACGGCATCCTGTTCGGCGAGTCGGCGCAGAAGGGCGCGCACTTCATCGAGCTGTGCGGCCAGCGCGGCATTCCGCTGCTGTTCCTGCAGAACATCACCGGCTTCATGGTCGGCCGCAAGTACGAGAACGGCGGCATCGCCAAGGACGGCGCCAAGATGGTGACGGCCGTGGCCACCGTGCAGGTGCCCAAGATCACCACGCTGATCGGCGGCAGCTTCGGCGCTGGCAACTACGGCATGTGCGGCCGCGCCTACAGCCCGCGCTTCCTGTGGATGTGGCCCAACGCGCGCATCAGCGTGATGGGCGGCGAACAGGCGGCCAGCGTGCTGTCCACCGTGCGCCGCGACGGCATCGAGGCGAAGGGCGGCGCCTGGAGCAAGGAAGACGAGGAAGCCTTCAAGGCGCCGATCCGCGACCAGTACGAAGCCCAGGGCCACCCCTACTACGCCACCGCGCGCATGTGGGACGACGGCGTGGTCGACCCGGCGCAGACGCGGCGCATCCTCGGCCTCAGCCTGTCGGCCGCGTTGAACGCGCCGATCCAGCCGACCAAGTTCGGCGTGTTCCGGATGTGACGGGAGTGGCGCACACATGAGCTACGAAACCCTGGAAATCCTGCGCGACGGCGGCGTGGCGACGATCTGGATGAACCGTCCGGACGTGCATAACGCCTTCAATGCGCAACTGATCGCCGATCTCACCGCCGCCTGCCGCGCACTCGATGCGGACGACGCGGTGCGCGCGGTGGTGCTGGCCGGGCGCGGCAAGAGCTTTTCCGCCGGCGCCGACCTCAACTGGATGAAGGCCGCCGGCCAGGCCAGCGAGGCGGAGAACTTCGCCGACGCGATGAAGCTCGCCGGCATGCTGCGCACCCTGGCCGAGATGCGAAAGCCCACGATCGCCCGGGTGCATGGCGCGGCGCTCGGCGGCGGCATGGGCCTGGCCTGCGCCTGCGACATCTGCGTGGCCGGCGACAAGGCGGTGTTCGCGACCTCGGAAGTCAAGTTCGGCATCATCCCGTCGGCGATCAGCCCCTACGTGATCCGCGCCATCGGCGAGCGCCAGGCCTACCGCTACTTCCAGACCGCCGAGCGCATCGGCGCCGCGCGCGCAGGGCAGATCGGTCTCGCACACGAGGTGGTGGCGACCGAGGAGATCGATGCCAAGGTGAAGGAAGTGGTCGACGCCCTGCTGCAGGGCGGGCCGAAGGCGCAGGCCGCGGCCAAGGACCTGATCCGCGCGGTGGCGAACCGGCCGGTGGGCGACGCGGTGGTGGAAGACACCGCGCGCCGCATCGCCGGGCTGCGCGCCACGCCGGAAGCGAAGGAGGGGCTGGACGCCTTCCTGTCGAAGCGGTCGGCGGCCTGGGTGCCGCAGGGGTGATGCGGTGCAGACTGAGGGTATGGTTAGTCGAAGCAGAGCCATTGCATGAGGTGTTGCCGGGACGGGCTTGGGAAGTGGCAACAGGGTAGGTCTGGCGGCGGGGGATGTGTGGAGCGGGCGAGCACTGTTCGAGTCCCGAGCGCAGCGAGGTCGAGTTGCGCAGCCCGACGGAGCACATCCCCCGCCGCCAGCCCGGATTCGAGGCGCTAGCTCACGGGGAGCACGGCATGGACTTCATCTACGCATTGAGCAGCAAGCTCGATTCGCTGAGCCCGCTGCTCGACTGGCGCGACCTGCCGCTCAACATGGCCTCGCTCGCCGCGCTGGCGGCGGGGCTGGGATGGGCGAGCGGCTTGCGGCTGTATGCGCTGGTGTTCGTGATCGGCGCGCTGGGTCGATGGGGTGGCGTGCATCTACCGGGCGACCTGCACCTGCTCACGCATCCGCTGGTGCTGGGCCTGTCGGGGCTGATGCTGTTCGTCGAATTCTTCGCCGACAAGCTGCCCTGGCTGGATTCGCTGTGGGACGCGGTGCACACCTTCATCCGCATCCCCGCCGGGGCGGCGCTCGCCGCGGCGGTGATGGGCGACCACGGCAGTGCGGCGCAGGTGGCGGCGGCGCTGGCCGGCGGCACGCTGGCGGCGGGCACGCACTTCGCCAAGGCGGGCGCGCGCGTGGCGATCAATACCTCGCCCGAGCCGGTGACCAACGTCGGCACCTCGCTCGGCGAGGACGCCCTGTTCGCCGGCGGGCTGTGGATGCTGCTGCATCAGCCGCTGTGGTTTCTGGTGGCGCTGGGGGTGTTCCTGCTGCTGGCGCTGGTGCTGATCGTGATGCTGTGGCGCTTCATCGGGCGACTGTTCCGGCCGCAGGTGCGGCCGGAAACGACATGAACTGAAAGAGAGGCTGGAGACGACATGTTCGACAAGATTTTGATCGACAACCGAGGTGACCAGGCGCGCAGCGCCGCAGCGACGAAGTCACATTGCCTTGCATGCGCCGCATGCTCAGGAGATTTCACCGCGGAGAGCACCCATGTTTGACAAGATTCTGATTGCAAACCGCGGTGAAATCGCCTGCCGCGTCATCAAGACGGCGCGCCGCATGGGCATCAAGACGGTGGCGGTGTATTCCGAGGCCGACGCCAACGCCCGGCATGTACGCCTGGCCGACGAGGCGGTGCTGATCGGGCCGGCGGCGGCGCGCGAGAGCTACCTGGTGGTCGACAAGATCATCGCCGCGGCCAAGGCGACCGGCGCGCAGGCCATCCATCCCGGCTACGGCTTCCTGTCTGAGAACGAGGACTTCTGCCACGCCTGCGAGCGCGAAGGCATCGTCTTCATCGGCCCGCCGGTGGCAGCCATCCGCGCCATGGGCTCCAAGTCCGAAGCCAAGAAGCTGATGGAAGCCGCCGGGGTGCCGCTCACTCCCGGCTACCACGGCGACAACCAGGAGCCCGCCTACCTGCACCGGCAGGCCGATGCCATCGGCTACCCGGTGCTGATCAAGGCGGCGGCCGGCGGCGGCGGCAAGGGCATGCGCCTGGTGGCGAAATCCGAGGACTTCATCGATCTGCTGGCCTCGTGCAAGCGCGAGGCCATCTCCAGCTTCGGCGACGACCATGTGCTGGTCGAGAAGTACATCACCCGCCCGCGCCATATCGAGATCCAGGTCTTCGGCGACAGCCACGGCAACGTGGTGTACCTGTTCGAGCGCGACTGCTCGGTGCAGCGCCGCCACCAGAAGGTGCTGGAAGAGGCGCCTGCACCCGGCATGACGCCCGAGCGCCGTGCGGCGATGGGCAAGGCCGCGGTCGAGGCGGCGAAGGCGGTGGGCTACGTCGGCGCCGGCACCGTCGAGTTCATCGCCAACCAGGACGGCTCGTTCTACTTCATGGAGATGAACACCCGCCTGCAGGTCGAGCACCCGGTCACCGAGATGATCACCGGGCTCGACCTAGTCGAATGGCAGTTGCGCGTCGCCTCCGGCGAGAAGTTGCCGCTGGCGCAGGAACAGCTGCAGATCCGCGGCCACGCGCTGGAAGCGCGCATCTACGCCGAGGACCCGGCCAAGGGCTTCCTGCCCTCGACCGGCAGGCTGGTGCATCTGGCGCCGCCCGCGGAAGGGCTGCATGTGCGCGTCGATACCGGTGTGGAAGAGGGCGACGAGATCAGCCCGCATTACGACCCGATGATCGCCAAGCTGATCGTGTGGGACATCAACCGCGACCGCGCGCTGGCGCGCATGCTGCAGGCGCTGGCCGATTACCGCGTGGTGGGCGTGGCCAACAACATCGAGTTCCTGTCGCGCCTCACCGCCTGCCCGGCCTTCGCCACCGCCGACCTCGACACCGGCCTGATCGAGCGCGAGAGGGCCTACCTCTTCCCCGAAGGCGAGACGGTGCCGGAGGACGTGTGGCGGGTCGCCGCGCTCGCCGAGCTGGTGCGCGAAGCGCAGCGCGCGGCCGAGGCCGCGAAGGCCGATCGTGACCCGCTGTCGCCTTGGCATGCGCGCGACGGCTGGCGCCTGAACGCTACCGCGCGGCGCGAACTGGTGTTCCGCTTCGGAGAACTGCAGCAGGCGGTGGGCGTCGTTTACCTGCCCGGCCGCTACCGGCTCTGCGTGGGCGCGCGCGCGGTGGAGGCGCGCGGCGAGCTTAATCCGCGCGGCCTGGCGCGCGTCGAACTCGACGGCCTGCGCATGGACGCGACCGTGATCGTCGCCGCCGAGAAGCGCCACGTCTTCCTGCAGGGCCGCGCCTGGCCGCTGACCCGCGTCGATCCGCTGCTGCACACCGGCGAAGGCGCCGGCGCCGAGGGCGGCCTGCTGGCGCCGATGCCGGGCAAGGTCATCGCGCTGGTCGCGGCCGAAGGCGCGAAGGTGGAGAAGGGCGCGCCGCTGCTGATCCTGGAGGCGATGAAGATGGAGCACACGATCACCGCCCCGGCGGCCGGCACGGTGAAGGCCTTCCGCTTCGCGGTGGGCGACCAGGTGGGCGACGGTGCCGAGCTGGTGGAGTTCGAGGCGGCGGCCGCTTGATTTCGGGCGCGCGCGCGAACGGCGCGTGGTATCGCGGTCAAGCCCGCGCCTGCGAGACCCTCCCACCCGGGCTGCTTCATGTAGGCGCGCGCTTGAGCGCGACCGGCATCGTTGAAAGGCAGGCGCGGTCAAGCCCGCTCCGACCAAAACACGACTTGGAACGACATTCATGACGACTTCAAACCGGCCTGGCGCCGTGCGCATCGTCGAGGTCGGCCCGCGCGACGGCCTGCAGAACGAGAAGCAGGTGGTGACGACTGACGTCAAGGTCGAGCTGATCCGCCGCCTCGAGCATTCCGGGCTGAAGACGATAGAGGCCACTTCCTTCGTGTCACCCAAGTGGGTGCCGCAGATGGGCGACAACACTGAAGTGCTGACCCGCGTGCTGGCGCAGCCGGCGCCCGGTGTCGACTACCCGGTTCTGACCCCCAACCTGAAAGGCTTCGAGGGCGCGCTCGCGGCCGGCGCGAAGGAGGTGGCGGTGTTCGGTGCGGCCTCCGAGTCCTTCAGCCAGAAGAACATCAACTGCTCGATTGCCGAATCGCTCGAGCGTTTCCGCCCCGTCACCGAGGCGGCGCGGGCGGCCGGCGTGAAGGTGCGCGGCTACATCTCCTGCGTCGTCGGCTGCCCCTATGAGGGCGCGGTGGCACCGCGCAAGGTGGCCGATGTCGCTGCCACGCTGCTGGAGATGGGCTGCTACGAGATCTCGCTGGGCGACACCATCGGCACCGGCAACCCGGCAAGCATCCGGCGCATGCTGGAGGCGGTTGCGGCGGTCGTGCCGGTCGCTCGGCTTGCCGGCCACTACCACGATACCTACGGCATGGCCGCGGCCAACGTCGCCGCCTCGCTCGACATGGGCGTGGCGGTCTTCGATGCCTCGGTGGGCGGCCTGGGCGGCTGTCCGTATGCGGCCGGCGCCTCGGGCAACGTGGCCACCGAGGACTTGGTGTGGCTGCTGCACGGCATGGGCATCACCACCGGCATCGACCTCGAGCGCCTGGTCGATACGGCCGCCTGGATCAGCGCGCGGCTCGGGCGCGAACCGGCCTCGCGCGTTGCGCGCGCGATGTTGGCAAAACGAGCGCAGGCGCCCCGTGCGAGCTGAGCGTCCGCCTCACGCCAGGAGGGCCTGCAACATTCGGAGACGTATGGAGACATGAGCTTCGCCTACAATCGGGCCATCCCCGATTCCTGCCTGAGTACGAGCATGAGCGTCGCCTCACCCTGCATCAACGTTTGCCGCATGAGCGCGGTCACTGGCCTGTGCGAGGGTTGCCAGCGCACGATGGACGAGATCGCGCGCTGGAGCCGCAGCACCGACGCGGAACGCACTGAGATCATGGCAACGGTCAAACGGCGGCGGCAGCTGCATGGCATCACCGCCAAGGAGGCGGTCGAGTCGTGAGTGGCGATGCGCTGTGCGTGGGCGTGTGCATGATGGACTGGGAGGCCGGCGTGTGCCTGGGCTGTGGACGCACCGCCGACGAGATCCATGGCCCGGCAGACGCCCTGCCGTCCGATGACGACGCGGCGACTGCCGCCCCGGCCGAGGCGCCTGTGCCCGCGGGCAGCGCGCAAGCGGGCGAGGACGGCGATTGAGCGCTGCGTTACGTTTTCCCGCGACGCTGCAGGTTTTCGAGCGCGGCTGGCTGTCGGCGAACAACATCCTGCTGTTCGATGGTGGCGAGGCGACGCTGATCGACAGCGGCTATGTCAGCCATGCGCCGCAGACAGTGGCGCTGCTGCGTGAGGCACTCGAGGGCCGGCGACTGTCGCGCCTCATCAACACGCATTCCCATTCCGATCACATCGGCGGCAACGCTGCGGTCCAGCGCGCGTTCGGCTGCGCGATCAGCGTGCCCGCCGGCATCGCCGGGGCGGTCGCCCGCTGGGACGAGGCCGCCCTGCTGCTGTCGACCGCGGCGCAGGCCGGCGAGCGCTTCACCGCCGATGCGACGCTGTCGGCAGGCGACGCCTTCATCGCCGGCGGCCTGCAGTGGCAGGCACTGGCGGTGCCGGGCCACGACATGGACGCGCTCGCCTACTACAGCCCCGAGCGCCGCATCCTGATTTCGGGCGACGCGTTGTGGCATGACGGTTTCGGCATCCTGTTTGCCGATGTGCTGGGCACCGGCGACGGGCTGGGCGCGGCGCGCCGAACGCTGGAAGCGATCGGCCGTCTGGCGGTGGATGCGGTGATCCCCGGCCACGGTGCGCCCTTCTCGGACTTCGACGATGCGCTGGAGCGCGCCTTCGCCCGGCTGCGCGCCTTCGAGGACGATGGCGCGCGGATGGCGCGCAACGCCATCCGCGGCTGCATCACCTTTCACCTGTTCGATGTGCGGCGTATCTCGCTCGAAGCGCTGCCGCGGCACCTGGCGGAGACGCCGCTCTACCGCGAGGCGAGCGCGCGCTTTCTCGGCCTTGCGCCCGATGCCTTGGCGAGCTGGCTGGTGGGCGAACTCGAGCGCGCCGGCGTGGCGCACCGCGAAGGCGGG
Organism: Thauera sp.; assembly: GCA_017302295.1. Taxonomy (GTDB): domain Bacteria; phylum Pseudomonadota; class Gammaproteobacteria; order Burkholderiales; family Rhodocyclaceae; genus Thauera. The sequence goes on from JAFLDS010000008.1 coordinate 166,572, forward strand.
GAACTGGTCGCCAGCTGAGCCTGTCAGCCCTTGCTCTGGGCTATAGTGGTGGCGGACTTCTCCCCGCCTGGCAACCATGCAGATCGTACTCATCAGTGGCCTCTCCGGCTCGGGCAAGAGCATCGCCCTCAACGTGCTGGAAGACGCCAGTTATTACGTCGTCGACAACCTGCCGGCGACGCTGCTGCCGCAACTGGTCACCCACCTGCGCGGCGTCGGCTACACGCGTGTCGCGGTCGCGGTGGATGTGCGCTCGGGCGTCAGCATCGCGGCGCTGCCAGTGCAGGTCGAGGCCCTGCGCGCTATCGTCGATGACCTGCGCTTCATCTTTCTCGAGGCGCGCGACGACACGCTGATCGCGCGATTTTCCGAAACGCGCCGCCGCCATCCACTGGCCGAGGACGGCGTGTCGCTGGAGGAGGCGATCCGGCGCGAGCGCGAGGCGCTCGCCGACATTGCCGAACTCGGTCACCGCATCGACACCAGCGACCTGCATGCCAACACGCTGCGCGCCTGGGTGAAGGAATTCATCCACGTCGAGGCGAGCGAGGGGCTGACGCTGATGTTCCAGTCCTTTGGGTTCAAGTACGGCATTCCGCTCGACGCCGACCTCGTGTTCGATGTGCGCTGCCTGCCCAACCCGCATTACGACCCCAGGCTGCGCCCGCTCACCGGTCGCGACCAGCCGGTGATCGACTTCCTCAAGCGCATCCCGGAAGTGGGCCGCATGGCCGAGGACATCCGCAGCTTCGTCGCCAACTGGCTGCCGGCCTATGTGCGAGACAACCGCAGCTATCTCACCGTGGCCATCGGCTGTACCGGCGGCCAGCACCGCTCGGTGTACCTGGCCGAGTGGCTGGCGAAGAAGTTCGAGGACAAGGCGCGAGTGATCGTGCGTCACCGTTCCGCCGCGCGCCGCGCGGTGGATCAGGCGCCTTCCTTGGCGCGGTGAGCGCCACGCGCCGGGATCCTCACGGTGGGTTTCGATCTTGCCGGCTGGGGTCGATTGCTGCGCCCGGGCGACGTGGCGGTCGTGGTGGCGGGGTTGGCCCTGTGCGTGTATTCGGCCATGACGCTATGGCAGGGCGGGACGCCGGACGGCGCGGTGGTGCGCGCCGGCGGCAAGGTGGTGGCCGAACTGGATCTCACGCGGGCGCAGGTGCTCGACGTGCCGGGGCCGCTGGGCACTACCCGCGTCGAGGTCGAGCCGGGCCGCGCCCGCATCGCCGCCGACCCCGGTCCGCGGCAGTACTGCGTGCGCCAGGGCTGGCTCAGCCGCGCTGGCGCGGTTGCGATCTGCGCCCCCAACCAGGTCAGCCTGACCCTGACGGGCCGCGGCGAGGACTATGACTCGCTCAATTATTGAGCTTACGCCCACGGCCGAAGACCATCGCATCGCGCGCCATGCCGCGGCGGCGATCGTGCTCACGGTGGCCGAGGCGGCGATCCCGCTGCCGCTCCCCGGAGTCAAGCCCGGGTTGGCCAACATCGTCACGCTCATCGTGCTGGCGCGCTGGGGCTGGCGCGAGGCCGCGTGGGTGGCGCTGCTGCGGGTGTTCGCAGGCAGCCTGCTGCTGGGGCAGTTCCTCGCGCCCGGCTTCTTCCTCAGCCTTTCGGGCGCGGTGGCGAGCCTGTTCGTGCTGGGAATTGCGATGCACCTGCCGCCGCGCTGGTTCGGACCGGTCAGCCAGAGCATCCTGGCGGCCTTTGCGCACATTGGCGCCCAACTCGTGATCGCGCGCGTGTGGCTGGTGCCGCATGACGGGGTGTTCTACCTCACGCCGGTGTTCGCCGCGGCGGCGCTGATCTTCGGCGTGGTCAACGGGCTGGTGGCGGCGCGGCTGCTGGCCGAGTTGCGCACCAGAGCGGCGCCGGCCGGTCCGGTGGGAGGTTGAGCCGGCGCCGGGCCGAGCGCCGGCTTAGCCGAGTTTCGCCGGAATCCAGGCGAGCAGCTTGAGCCACGCGTCTTCCGCCTCGGCCGGGCGATAGCTGGGCCGGTAATCGGCATGGAAGGCGTGCGGTGCGTCGGGATACACCACGATTTCGCTCGGCTTGCCGGCTTCGCGCAGTTTCTCGCGCATCTTCTCGACGTCGGTGAGCGGGATGCCCTGGTCCTGCCCGCCGTAGAGTCCGAGCACGGGCGCGTACAGGCGTGCGGCGATATCGACCGGGTGGCGCGGGGTCATGTTGGTCGGCGCGCCGTCCAGGCGGCCATACCACGCGACGCCGGCCTTCAGCCTGGGATTGTGGGCTGCATAGAGCCAGGTGATGCGGCCGCCCCAGCAGAAACCGGTGATGGCCAGGCGCTGCGGATCTCCGCCCCTCTCGGGCGCCCAGGCGGCGCAGGCGTCGAGGTCGGCCATGACCTGCGCGTCGGGCACGCGCGCGACGATGGTCTCAAGGATGGCGGGGATGCTGTCGAGCTTCGAGGGGTCGCCCACGCGGAAGTAGAGCTCCGGCGCGATCGCCAGGTAACCGGCCTTGGCCAGGCGGCGGCAGACGTCGCGGATGTGCTCGTGCACACCGAAGATTTCCTGCACCACCAGGATGGTCGGGAAACGGCCCCCAACCGGAGAGGCTGCAGGCCGCGCGAAATACACCGGCAGGCTGCCGCCGGCGACGGCGACCGTGGCATCGCCGACCTCGAGTCCCTCGGTGTCGGTCGCGATCAGGCTTTGCGCGCGCACCGGCTGCACTGCCAGCGCGAAGCCGGCGGCGGCGACGGTGGTGACGAAGGCGCGACGGTTCATGGGGCTGGCGGGGAGCAGGCTGTCGAGTTCCGGGCGCGTGGTGGTGGTCATGCGGTTCTCCAGAGAGCGGGGGATGGCGTGAGCGACTGTCGTGCGGCGCCTGCCTTCAGACGCTCCGCGAAGCCCTTATGTTCCGCCCTCACGCGTGGCGATTGCAATGATGGCGGCAACATGGTGTATTCGGCCATCGGGACTCTCCCCAAGGAGGGCCCGCCCATGAAAAGGACGAGGAGACGCCCATGAACATGCGTGCCATCAGCCGTTTTCCGCTGCCCGACCTCGAATCACTGCCTGAGGACATGCGCGCGCGCATCCTCGCGGTGCAGGAGAAGGCCGGCTTCGTGCCCAACATTTTCCTCGCGCTGGCGCACCGCCCGGCCGAATTCCGCGCCTTCTTCGATTACCACGATGCGCTGATGGAGAAGGACGTTGGACTGAGCAAGGCCGAGCGCGAGATGATCGTCGTCGCCACTTCGGGCGCGAACGCATGCCTTTATTGCGTTGTGGCCCATGGCGCGATCCTGCGCATCCGGGCGAAGAATCCGCGCCTCGCCGACCAGCTCGCCACCAACCACCGCAAGGCCGAGATCACACCGCGCCAGCGTGCGATGCTCGAGTTCGCGATGAAGGTGGCGCTGCGCGCGCAGGAGATCGACGACGAGGACCACGCCGCACTGCGCGCGCACGGTTTCGACGACGACGCGATCTGGGACATCGGAGCCATCGCCGCCTTCTTCGGCATGAGCAACCGCATCGTCAATTTCGCCAGCATCGCGCCCAACGACGAGTTCTACCTGATGGGGCGGCTGCCCAAGGCTTGAACAAGGAGCGCGCCGTGTCGGCCATGGTCGATGTGCTGGAGATCGTGCGCGCGCTGGTGGCCGAGTTGCGCCCCGGCGCCGCCCGCGTGGACCTCGACAGCCACCTCGAGCGCGATCTCGGGCTCGACAGCCTGGCGCGGGTGGAGCTTCTGGCGCGCATCGAACAGGCATCGGGCCTGCGTCTGCCGGCGGGTACGCTGACCGAAGCGGAAACGCCACGGCAGCTGCAGCAGGCTTTGCAGCAGGCACACCCGGACGCGCTTCCGCTGCCGCCCGCGCCGGTGCCGACGGCCTGCGATTCCGGCATGGAGCATGTGGAGACCCCGGACGGCGTCGCAACCCTGGTCGAGGTGCTGGAGTGGCACGCCCGGCGCTGGCCGCAACGCGTCCACATCCATTTCCTGCAGAACGACGTCGAGGTGGCCGCACTGCGCTATGGCGAGTTGCTGGATGCCGCTGCGCGCGTGGCGGGCGCGCTGCAGCGCGACGGCCTGCAAGCGGGCCAGGCGGTGGCCATCATGCTGCCGACCTGTCTGGACTTCTTCATCAGCTTCTGTGGCGCCTTGCTGGCCGGTGGTGTGCCGGTGCCGATGTATCCGCCGACGCGGCCCTCGCAGCTCGAGGACCATCTGCGGCGCCAGGCCGGCATCCTGCAAAGCTGCGGCGCGCCGGTACTGATCACGGTGGCCGAGGCGCGGCTGGCGGCGCGGGTGCTTGCCGCGCAGGTGCCGAGCCTGGCGCGGGTGTGCACCCCGGCCGAACTGCAGGAAGCGGAGGGCGGTCCGCGCCCGGTAGCGCGCTCGGCGTCCGACCTCGCCTTGCTGCAGTACACCTCGGGCAGTACCGGCAATCCCAAGGGGGTGATGCTGAGCCACGCCAACCTCCTCGCCAACATCCGCGCCTGGAGCCGTGCGATCGAGGTCAGGGCGGAGGACGTGTGCGTGAGCTGGCTGCCGCTCTATCACGACATGGGGCTGATCGGCACCTGGCTCGGCAGCCTGTACAACGGCAATCCGCTGGTGCTGATGTCGCCGCTCGACTTTCTGTCGCGGCCGGCGAACTGGCTGCGCGCGATCCATCGCTATCGCGGCACGCTGAGCGCGGCGCCCAATTTCGCCTTCGAGCTCGTCGTGCGCCATACGGCCGAAGCCGACCTCGCCGGGCTCGACCTGTCCTGCCTGCGGCGGGTGGTCAACGGCGCGGAGCCGGTGAGCCCCGATACGCTGGAGCGCTTCGCCACGCACCTCGGCAGGCATGGTTTCCGCCGCGAGGCCATGACCCCGCTCTACGGCCTGGCCGAGAACGCCGTCGGCCTGACGGCGCCGCTCCCCGGGCGCGGCCCGCGCATCGACCGCGTCGGGCGCGAGACCTTCCTGCAGCGTGCGCGGGCCGAGCGCGCCGACGGCGCCGCCGATGCCGACACGATGCGCTTCGTCGGCTGCGGACGGCCCTTGCCCGGCC
>JAFLDS010000009.1 GCA_017302295.1 Thauera sp.
CGCGGCTTGCGCCGCTCCTACAGGCGCGGCGGTCGGGGCGGGGGCGGGCGCTGGTGCGGCCGCTGCGGCGCCCGCTGCCTCGACCTTGATCAGCACCGTGCCTTCGGCCACCTTGTCGCCGATATTGACCAGCACCTCCTTGACCACGCCGGCGTGCGAGGACGGCACGTCCATCGTCGCCTTGTCCGACTCCAGCGTCGCGATCGCATCATCGACCGCAATCGTGTCCCCGACCTTCACGAACAGCTCGATCACCGGCACCGCGTCGAAATCGCCGATGTCGGGCACCTTCACTTCAATGAGTTGGCTCATGTTCTCAGTCTCCTTGCGCGCTCAGACCGACATCGGGTTCGGCTTGGACGGGTCCAGGTTGTACTTGACCAGGGCGGCGGCCACCTTGTCGCGACCGATCGTGCCGTCGTCGGCCAGCGCCTTCAGCGCCGCCAGCGTCACCCAGTGCCGATCCACCTCGAAGAAGTGGCGGAGCTGCTCGCGGGTGTCCGAACGACCGAAGCCGTCGGTGCCCAGCGTCACGTAGCTGCCCTTGACGAAGGGACGGATCTGCTCGGGGAGCATGCGGATGTAGTCGGTGGCGGCGATGACCGGGCCTTCGGCGCCGGCGAGCTTCTGCGCGACGTGCGATTGCCTGGGTTCTTCCATCGGGTGCAGCAGGTTCCAGCGCTCGACGTCCTGGCCGTTGCGGGCGAGTTCGTTGAAGCTCGGGGCGCCCCAGATGTCGGCTTCGACCCCCCAGTCGGCCTTCAACAGGTCGGCGGCGGCGATCACCTCGCGGAAGATCGTGCCCGAACCCATCAACTGCACGCGCGGGCCGGCGCCGGCAGCGCCCTTGCGGAAGGCGTACAGGCCCTTGAGGATGTCCTGTTCGGCACCCGCCGGCATCTCGGGATGTTCGTAGTTCTCGTTCATCACCGTGATGTAGTAGTAGACGTCTTCCTGCTCGGCGAACATGCGGCGCAGGCCATCCTGCACGACGACTGCAACCTCGTACTGGAAGCTCGGGTCGTAGCTCACGCAGTTGGGGATCATGTTGGCGAGCAACAGGCTGTGGCCGTCCTCGTGCTGCAGGCCTTCGCCGTTCAAGGTGGTGCGACCGGCGGTGCCGCCGATCAGGAAGCCGCGGGTGCGCTGGTCGGCGGCCGCCCAGCACAGGTCCATCGTGCGCTGCAGGCCGAACATCGAATAGAAGATGTAGAACGGGATCATCTGCACGCCGTGCACGCTGTAGGCGGTGCCCGCGGCGATCCAGTCGGCCATCGCGCCGGCCTCGTTGATGCCTTCCTGCAGCACCTGGCCAGTCTGGCTCTCCTTGTAGAACATGAGCTGGTCATGGTCTTCGGGGACGTACTTCTGGCCTTCCTGGTTCCAGATGCCGTACTGGCGGAACATGCCTTCCATGCCGAAGGTGCGGCTCTCGTCGGGGACGATCGGCACGATGTGGCGGCCGATCTGCTTGTCCTTCAGGAGCGTGTTCATGATGCGCACCACCGCCATCGTGGTCGACAGCTCGCGGCCTTCGCCCGAGGCCTTCAACAGCGCGGCAAAGGCGTCGAGCGCGGGCACGGCCAGCGGCGCGGCCTTGGTGCGGCGCTGGGGCAGGAAGCCGCCCAGGTCCACGCGGCGCTGCATCATGTACTTGTATTCGGGGGAGCCTTCGGCGAACTTGAGGTAGGGCAGCTCCTCGAGCTTGTCGTCGGGCACCGGCAGGCCGAAGCGGTCACGGAAGCGGCGGATCGCCTCGACGTCCATCTTCTTTTGCTGGTGGCTGATGTTCATCGCCTCGCCCGCCTGGCCCATGCCGAAGCCCTTGATGGTCTTGGCGAGGATCAGCGTGGGCTGGCCCTTGTGCTCGTTGGCGGCCTTGTAGGCGGAGAAGATCTTGAACAGGTCGTGGCCGCCGCGGTTCAGGTTCCACACCTGGTCGTCGGTCCAGTCCGCCACCAGCGCGCGCAGCTCGGGCGTGTTGAAGAAGTGCTCGCGCACGTAGGCGCCGTCCTTGGCCTTGAAGGTCTGGTACTCGCCGTCGCACAACGCCATCATGCGCTGCTTGAGCAGGCCCTTCTTGTCGCGGGCAAAGAGCGCGTCCCACGCGGTGCCCCAGATCACCTTGATGACGTTCCAGCCCGCGCCGCGGAAACCGGCTTCGAGTTCCTGGATGATCTTGCCGTTGCCGCGCACCGGGCCATCGAGGCGCTGCAGGTTGCAGTTGATCACGAACACGAGGTTGTCGAGCTTCTCGCGCCCGGCCATGCCGATCGCACCGAGCGACTCGACCTCGTCGGTCTCGCCGTCACCGAGGAAGGCCCAGACTTTGCGCTGTTCCGCGCGCGCGGCGTCGATCATGTTGCGGCTGGCCATGTACTTCATGAACCGCGCCTGGTAGATCGCGCACAGCGGGCCCAGGCCCATCGATACGGTCGGGAACTGCCAGAAGTCCGGCATCAGCCACGGGTGCGGGTAGGACGAGATGCCCTTGCCGCCGACTTCCTGACGGAAGTTGTCCATCTGGTCTTCCGTCAGGCGTCCGAGCATGAACGCGCGCGCATAGACCCCAGGCACCGAGTGGCCCTGGAAATAGATCATGTCGCCGTCGTGGGCATCAGAAGGCGCGTGCCAGAAGTGCGAGAAGCCGACGTCGTACAAGGCGGCGGCCGAGGCGAAGGAGGCGATGTGGCCACCGACGTTGGTGTCCTTGTTCGCGCGCACCACCATCGCCATCGCGTTCCAGCGGATGTACGAGTGCAGCTTGATCTCCATGTCCGGATCGCCCGGGTAGGGGGGCTGCTGCTCGGCGGGAATGGTGTTGATGTACTCGGTGGTGGCCGAGTAAGGGATGTTCACCCCTTCCTGGCGCGCCGTCGCGATCAGCGTCTCGATCAGGTAGTGGGCGCGGGCAGGACCTTCGTTCGCTACAACACCTTCCAGCGCTTCGATCCATTCCGCAGTTTCACGGATGTCGATATCCCCTTGTGTGCTCATGTTGTCTCCTCTGATTGAATTGCCCGTCGGTGCTTCGCTGCCTTGCAGGGATGATTCCTGCGGTGGCGCGCCCCCTCCGGTATGCTCGGACTTCCGGCCTGCCTGGTCTGACCAAGAAATTTTGATAATGCTATCCTTAATATCTATGGAGCCGCAAGGGTCGCTGCTTGCACCTCTCAGGCGCGCTGCAGCGCAGCAATCAAGGACGTACAATCCGCGACTTCCGCCGCGTGCCTGGAGCGCGCTCAACTACCGATATCCAAGGAGGAGTCGCCATGTCGTCGAGCTCATCATTCAGCGCCGTCGTGCAGCCGAGGCGTGCGCGCCTGTCCGATACCATTGCCGAGCAGATCGAGGGGCTGATTGCGAGTGGAGAACTCAAGCCTGGAGACAACTTGCCTCCCGAGCGAGATCTTTCCAAGCAACTGGACGTGTCTCGTCCCTCTTTGCGCGAGGCGCTGCTCGTCCTCGAAAGCAGGGGGTTGCTGCAGGCACGTCGCGGGGGTGGCTATTGCGTGACTGATGTGACCGCTCCGATCATTACCGATCCGCTGGTGCACCTGCTTCAGCGCCACCCCTCAACGGTTGATGACATCCTGGAACTACGCCACGGTATCGAGTGCATCGCAGCTCAGTTCGCGGCTCTTCGCGCCACGGATACGGACATCAAGAAACTGAATGGGCTTGTGACGCGCATGCGAAAGCGGAAGGACGAATTTGATGCATTCGAAGATGCCGAGCGAGATGTCGAATTCCACATGGCAGTGGCCGAGGCATCTCACAACATCGCGCTGGTGCACGTGACGCGCGGCATCTTCAACCTCATGCGTATGAACATGCTGCGCTCGCGGGAGGCGCTCTACCATCAACAGGACAATGTCGGACTGCTCGATGCGCAGCATGCGGAGATCGCCAAGGCAATCGCTATCCGGGATCCGGCTGCCGCACGAAAAGCGGCGAACCTGCACTTAAGCTTTGTCCAAGCCAGCTTGCGGGAGGTGGCGATGACGGACGTAGAGCAGCAAGGGGCACGCAGCAAGCGTGTGCGATCTCAACAGCGGGAAGCGGGTACAGACTAGCGTTTCTCAAACGGCAACCGTCTAGTAGCGCGCCTTGTGGAAAGCTTTCCGTAAGGGGCGGCAGCTCTCGCTCACTGAACGCACAAGTTCTGACCAGTCGTCGAACGCATCGATATCCGGATTGCAGCCGACTGCTTAGGCAATGAACTTCTGGCCTCCATCGGGCCGCTGTTCGTCACGCTCGGCCAGGCAGTACACGCCCTGGTCCCTGACCAGGACGACGCGGCGTAGATTGGCTGCCGTCTCGGAAAGGACACGCTGCGGGTCGGCGCCCTCGAATCGAGCAGATATGGATGTGTCGCCAGCCAGCGGAATGCGGAACCTCCCGCCGGGTGAGCGGGAGGCTGCGCGGGGGTCAGTGCCGGACAGACTTGCGACCGGACAGGCAGTGCACGCGGATGCGCCGCCAACTCCCATCGTCGATGAGGCGCTCAAGCGTCTCGCCAAGAGCATCAAAGAACACTTCATCGACCCGTTCGACCAGTTCTCGGTCACGGTGCAGTTCGACCGCGTAAAGGTCGAGGCCGCGCTTGTACTGGACAGCGACCCGCCCCTGGAACTTTGCCGTGACCACCGTGAAGGCGATGGTCGGCGGCGTCGCGATGATGTCCTTGGGCAGCGGATCGATCCAGGTAAAGTCCCGCGCGCCGGCATCCACCAGCAGATGGGTGATACGCCGGAAACCGTCGGGAGCTGGCAACTCTTCCATCTGCTGGATAAGCGCCTGCAGCTCGGGGCAGCGAGGTACCGGGATCGGCAGCTTCGCCGGCGCGGAACCGAGCACGAACCGCTGCACCGTGTACGGCTTGCCGTCGGCGGTGAACTCGGTGTGCTCCTCGGGCGTGTCCGCGCGCTGACCGTCGAAACGGCGTCTGACGTAGGGTTCGACCTGCACCTTGGCGCCCTCGTCGGGAACTTCGGTGACAAGCGAGCGATCGAGCACCGCAAACTCGGCCCGTCCCGTCTTGACGACGATAGCCTCGTCGGTGGTGGCGATGACCCTGCCCTCGAAAGGGTTCGGGTCGATGTGAAAGCCCAGCGTCGAAATTCTTGGGCTCGCCGTCGAAGATGTTGAACTTGAACGAACGGACGTTGGACGGCACATGACCGACGACAAGCGTTCGCATCTGTGCACGGATGGCTTGGGTGTCCATGGGGAGGCTCCTTGTGGCAACCAAGGGACTCCCGCCCGCAAGGGAGGTCGATCCCTTGAGGGTGAGGTGGATGGACGCAGGTGCGCCCGGAGAACGAAACGACCAGCACGGTGATCCGCGCTGCAGTCTTGAAGGTCTCGACTGCCTGGGCATGGTGCTGACAACTGTCAGCAACGCATGGCCTGAGGATGGGCGCGCAGCATGGGTGCCGTCGTAGCGAAAACCGAATCGCAGACGGCCCGCTTTGGGGCAGTGGTCCGCATCAAGGAACAAGGCCAGGACCAGGGCGCCGAAGGCCACGCGGGCCTTCGGCTGGAGAGGAAGAAGAACCACCTGTGGGCTGCGTCAGCGCTGGCCGTCGTCAAAGCCGTTCGCTGCGTCAGCAATCGCACCCGACCCGTTTCGTGGCTGGGGCCGGCAACCTCTGGCGTGCATCCACACACAAAGGGAGCCCGATGTTTCGCCGGCGGGCACCGGCACGGACTACCCTCGGCCCAAGGGGCCTCCTCACGGCTCGCTTGGCGGCAAGCCGTCGGGAAGCCCCTCATGGCCGAAGCAAGACACACCGATCAAGGGAATGGCGGTGGGCGCGATTCGGGGAGCAGTGGCCTTCTCGCCCCGTTGTCCGATGGCGGGCAGACGGGGCGCGCGCACCGTTGCAGAAGGAGACGTGCACTGGGGGTCCCGCGAAACGCGGGACGCTTGCCCCACCACCGGGGACGCGGCTGGCAAGGCAGAGGGATGCGTAGGCGTCAGGTCGGCTTGGGTACTGCGCGCCGCTTCCGTGGCCCTTCGCGCTTGCTTGCCGAGGACTCGAGCGGCAGCGTGCCCGTGCAGTCTGGATAACGGCTGCATGACCAGAACGCGCCATTCCTTCCGGCACGCTGGTGCATCTGCGTGCCGCACTGCGGACAAGGCGGCGACGGCGGCAGCGGGATGGAAAGCGTCGTGCCCCGATGCTCCTGCACGAGCTGGGCCACCCAGGCGGATTGCTTGGCGATGAAGGTGTCCAGCGTCATCTGGCCGGCCTCGATCATGTCGAGCGCCTGCTCCCAGATGGCGGTCATGCCGGGATCGGCGATGGCGGCCGGGACAGCGTCGATGAGCGTGAAGGCCGCAGCCGACGCGCGGATGGTGCGGCCCTTCCTCAGCAGGTAGCCGCGATCGAGCAGGCCCGTGATCGTGCTGGCGCGCGTGGCCTCGGTGCCGATGCCCGTCGTCTCCTTCAGCTTCTGCTTCAGACGCGGGTCGTCCACCAACTTGGCCACGCCCTTCATCGCCTTGACAAGTTCGCCCTGGGTGTAGGGCTGGGGCGGCAGCGTTTTCAACGCCTTCAGCTCGACCTGCTCGACCCCACAGCGCAATCCGCTCGCCAGTGGCGGCAGCACCTGGCTGCGCTGCGCTTCCACACCATCGGCGGCGTCTGGCTCCGGTGTCGCCAGTACCTGGCGCCAGCCGATCACGGCGATCTGCTTGCCCACCGCCACGAGCGGCTGACCGCCGCAAGCGAGCTGCGCCACCGTGCGGTCGAACTCATGGTGCGGGAGGAACTGCGCGAGGTAATGGGCGCGGATCAGCCGGTAGACGGCCAGCTCCTTCGCGTTCATGGCCGACAGGTTGGCGGGCTCCAGCGTCGGAATGATGCCGTGGTGCGCCGTCACCTTGCCGTCGTTCCAGGCGCGCGAACGCTGGTTGCGGTCGAGTTCGCCGATCAAGGGTTTCAGGCTGGGATCGGTGGCGAGCAGTGCATCGAGCACCGTCGGCACTTCGGCAAGCATGCTTTCGGGCAAATATCCCGAGTCGCTGCGCGGATAGGTCGTCGCCTTGTGTGTCTCGTACAGCGCCTGCGCGATGTCGAGCGTCTCCTGCACCTCGAGGCCGAGCTGACGCGAACACACTTCCTGCAAGGTGCCCAGATCGAACGGCAGCGGTGGTGCCTCGCGCATGCGTTCGGTGTCCACCGACACGACCTGCGCATCGCGTACCGCGCGAAGGCGATCTGCAGCCTGCTGCGCCACCGTCTGTTGAAGGCAGCGATCCGCTGCATCCGTGCTGCCTTCGGGCGGCATCCAGCTCGCGGTGAAGGACTGGCCGGCATGGACAAGCAGCACATCCACGGTCCAATACGGCACGGAGACGAAGCGCGCGATCTCGCGATCACGATCCACGACCAACTTCAGCGTCGGCGTCTGCACGCGGCCCACCGACAACACGCCGGTATAGCCAGCCTGGCGCCCCAGCAGTGTGAACAAGCGGCTCAGGTTCATCCCGATCAGCCAGTCGGCGCGCGATCGGGCGAGTGCGGAGAAATACAGTGGCAGCGTCTCGGCGGACGGCTTGAGCGCCCCCAGCGCCTTGCGGATCGACGCATCGTTGAGCGCCGACAGCCAAAGGCGCTGAATCGGACCGCGGTAGCCGCATAGGTCGATGATCTCGCGGGCGATCATCTCGCCCTCGCGGTCGGCGTCGGTCGCAATAACCAGCTCGCCCGCCTTGGCCACGAGCTGCTGCACGAGCTTGAATTGCGCTGCGGTCGCCGCCTTGGGCTCGACACGCCAACGTTCAGGAAGAATGGGCAGTTGCTCGATGGCCCAGCGCTTGTATTGCTCGCCGTATCCTTCGGGCGGAACCGCCTCCACGAGATGACCGATGCACCAGGTCACGACGACACCTGCGCCGCTGTAGCAGCCATTGCTGCGTTGACCGGCGCCCAGCACACGGGCGATGTCCTTGCCCTGGGAGGGCTTCTCGCACAGGAAAACGCGCATGAAGCCCCCCGGGAAATGTGCGGTTCATCGGATGAGGGTCAGCATGGCGGGGCCAGGAGATGCCGGCAGCAAGGAAGTCGATTGGTGCGGACACCGCTTTGCGATTGGCAGGCGGTCCGTTGCTGCAGCGGTGCGGATAGACCGCGGGAGTTGGCACAGCAAGAGCGTCGTTTCGGGAGGGCGGCTGGAACTCCCTGGACAACCTTGGAGCTATCCCCTGGGGATAGCTCGCTGGTGCATCGCGGGCGTACGACGGTTGCTACAGCCGCCCTCTGGGGAGCGGCGATGGGCGAATTACTATCCGCCGACCGGCTTGGCACTGAGCGCCACCGACTCGATGCGGTATGGCAGGATGCCCACGCGCCGGGCCTCGACCTTGAACGTGACGCGCTCGTTCTCGTCGGCATCCTCCCACTCGTCGCGCACAGTGCGGCCCTCGACCAGCACCCGCATGCCCTTCTGGTACAGCGTCTTCCAGTGTTCGGCCTCGCGATGCCACAGTTCCACTGGCGCCCAGAAGCCGCCGCGATCTTCATAATCGCCGTCCTTCTTCGGGATCGGGTTGTCGAAATAGACGTTCAGTCGAAGCAGCCGGCGCGGCTCGTCGTTGCCGTTCTGGAATTCGCGGTAGTCCGGCGCCGAACCGATGTTGCCCTCGCCGACGAAGTGCGTGCTCATGGTGACTCCTTGGTGGTGGATGGAACGGGCGCGGTATGCCCGTGGACACGGCGCAGGTAAGCCGCTTCGGCCTGCGCGGCCTTGCTGGCGCACGCCTGGGCTTGGCGAGCGATGCTGTGAGTCAGGCTGATCTGCATGTTCAGCACGATGCGCTGCAGCTCCATCGCATACAGCTCGTCAATCAGCGCGGCCGGCGTCGCGGAGTTGGCCAGCAGAGCCTCCCACAACGCCACGCCCATTGAAGAACGGTCGAGATTGCGCCAGCGCAGGAAGGTCGTCCCTGCGCCAGTCGTCTGCTGGGCCAGTTGCACGCCGAGCAGGCTGAAGGGGTAGGCGCGAGCCTGGGGCAACACGCGTCGCTGTGCCAGGCCGATCACGCCATCACGCAGCGCCGTGCACTGGCTGGCCCAGTTCTCCAGACTCCCCTTACCCTTAAAAGGCTGTAAAAGGCCTTTTAGGTAGCCTGCGTGTTCCAGCCGCTGGAAGTCCGCCTGTTCCAGCGCCACGAAGCGCGTGGCGTGGCTGATGGGGGGCGATGCTGTCATGCGGCGGCCCCCTCGTCACCTGCCCGACCATCGGAGGCGCCATCCGTGTGCACCGGGGCATCGGGCTCGAGGACGGGTGCAGCAGGCGGTGTGTCGTGCTTGCTCGTCCGCCGCGCGATCGGTGGCGCGAACCGCGAGCGGTGCATGCCTTCCAGCACCTGCTGTGGCAGCTCGCCGAATTTCTCCAGCGCCGCTCGTGCCGCCGCGTTCTTCACCGCGAAGTCGGCGCGCGTCGTGCCCGAGTAGCGGTACTGCTGGGCCAGCGAGAACAGGCTGCGCAGCGCGTGTGCGCCCTCATTGAGCCAGCGCTCCAAGGTGCTGCGGTCGATCAGCGCCGTGTGGTGCGCCAGGATGAGCTTGCGTGCCAAGTCGTCGTAGTCGGCCAGCAGATACACCGCCATGAAGCCGAGCTGTGCATTCACGAACAGCGGCAGCTTCACCGGCTGCACATTCATGTTCTCGCCCAGCGACAGCGCCGGTGGCACGTCGGCCAGGGCCTGATCCACCTGTTCGCGCAGGGTCTCCAGGCGGGTCTTGGTGTCGGCGAGCTTGTCCTCGATCCGCAACATCCACCAGTCCGAGTACGGGTCGTCCTGCTCCGCGCCGCGCTTCATCTTGTTCATGGCGCCGATGAAACCGTTGAGACCGATGATGCCGGGACGCCCCTCGGTCGGTGCACGGCCGTGCCAGATGCGAGAGGCGTGGTGCGTGTGCAGCGTCAGCGACATCGCGCTGCGCAACGATCCGAGATTCAGTTGCAGGGGTTCTGTGCGTTCGTTGGCCATCGGAGCGACTCGTGGTGAAGAAGCGAGTCGCCAGCATCGGCATCGGCCGGAAGGCTTTCAGTCAACAAACCGCAGCCCATGCGCGCCCGGTTTGATCCGCACGGAAGGCTGTGTGTGCCGGCTATCCCCTGGGGATAGGGTTCCGACCGGCAAGGGGCCGGAAGGTGAGACGGCGTTGCGTTGTCAGCGCTTCCAGCTGGATTGGTCGCGGGGTAACCGCCCGTCGGGATCATTGACCACGACGGAATTGCCGTCCTTGAGTCGATCCACGTACACGACGACATTGGTGCCGCCGTCGTTCGCCTGACTGGGGAACAGGATCCCCGCGTGGCCCTGGGCCAGCACCATGTCGCCCAGCACCCAAGTAGGCGGCTCGATGTGCAGGTCGAATTTCAGGTGGCGCCAGTCCTCACGCCAGTCGTGCCACAGCTCATCCCAAGAATCGCCCTGGTGGAGTTGCCGCAGATCGACCAGTCTGCGCAAAGTGACGGTGTACGAACACATCGTGCAGGGCGACAGGAAGGGCGAGGTCTGCTGGTACTCGCGCAATGCGGTCACCTCCTCCAGCGACAGATACAGCGCCTCGATGCCCTCCCGGTTGAAGCGCCCACCCTTGGCCGCCGCACCGGCGCCGCTGGTGGGCCGGCTGGCCCACTGCGGGGTATGCGCGCGGAACAGTGTGGTGCCGGGCGGCAGGTCGTGGAGGATCATCCGGTGAACCCCGCACTGATCGACTCCAAGTAATCGATCGCATCGTCGGTGCGTCCTTCCTGCACCAACTGCAGCAGGGTCTTGTGGCGGAAAGCCGGGATGGGCTCGTTCTTGACCATGAAAAGCGCACGCGCGGTGTTCGGCTGCACTGCCGTGGCGGCCGACAGCACCCGCATGAGATCGCGCAGCGCGGCCTGCAGTCGCGGGGACTCAGGGTGAGTGCGCAGGGTGTTGCGGTGCACCCCGGCCAGCGTGGCCAAGTCCTGGTACTGCAGACCAAACGCATCGGCGACGCCCGTGGCGGAGATGTGGGACGTGCCGGCTTCACGCACCGACTCAAGCACGTCCGCGAAAGCGATAGAGGCCATGGCGCTGCTCCCATAGGCAAGGAATCGTGCGCATATTATACGCACAGTTAACGCACAGTGCAAAGCAGCTCTCCGTTCCCTGCCGGAAGACTCCCTGTCCCAGCTATCCCGTGGGGATAGCTCAGGCGTCGCGCAAGGCTGAGCGCAGCCGTGCGAGGTAGGCGCGCGCCACGTCGGGGTCGGCCGGACGGGAAGCCGAAGGCGACGACGATGGCGCCGGCCCCGCGGCTCGCGGCGCGGGCGGCGCTGCTGCGTCGGTCCCCGCCCACGCCTTGAACTCCCCCCGCAGCGCCTTCTGGATGATGCCGAACAGGTAGCCCGCGGGATTGCGCACCGTGCTTCCGCCACAGCGCGCCGCCCACTCGTCGAGCACCGCCTGGCGCTGGGTTTCGTCCACCTGCTCCAGGGCCACCAGTGCGCCGGCCTGCTGCTCGTCCTTCAGGCGCAGGAAGCGCTCGGGCAGCCGGAGGTTCTGCATTGCCCTCACGCGCGGTACGGTACGTACTTCACTCATACGATCAATACGTACTGTACGGTCCTCCTTCGGAATCCGAAGTGAGCCGTCCGATGCGGGTTTCGGCCCTGCTTCGGATTCCAAAGACGGGCGCGCGCCATTCCGAAGCAGGGCTGCCTGGCCTTCTTCGGATTCGTGGTCCGCCCCCTCCTGTGGATAACCTGGGGTCGTCCAGCCATGCCGCGCCATGCGCTGTGCCAGTACCTGCAGGCGGGTCGGCAACATGCGGCCGCAGAGCAACGGGTCCTCGGCAATCTCCTTGAGCGTGTTCATGCCCACGATCTGTACCGCCTTGGCGGCATGGGTCAGCGCTTGGCTCACCAGGCCGAGGTAGTCGGCATCGAGCTGCATCGCCTCGAAGGGCGACAGCGGTTCGTCGTGCAGTACGTAGAGATTGCCCTGGATGCGGCCGGTCCTGGGATCGCGTCGCCGCCGTACCAGGCTGAGCCAACGCGTCAGCCGCAGCAACGTCAGGGCGCGCGCCACGGTTTCGTGCGAGGCCTGCGCCGCACAGGGTACGGACGCCAGATAGGGGCGGATCTGGTCGTAGGTGGGAAAGGCGGTCACCCCATCGTCGTTGAGCTGAAGGCGGAACACCTGCCAGGCATTGCGCTCCAGCGGTGTCAGGCGACGATCGAGGAACAGCGCGCGCGGAACGCTCTCGTGCCGGTTGCCGCTGTACAGAAAACCATCTTGCCGCGGCCCCGCGCCCTCCCCCGATTCCCTCGGCTCAAGGTGCCGCAGCGCTTCGTCGAACAAGGCCGACAGCGCGACGGGGCCTTCGCGCCGTGGTACGTCGCCCTTGGTCATGGCCTACACCAGTCCCTGGTCGATCCAGTTCCGTATCGCCGCCCACACCACGGACATCGGCAGGCTGAGCGCCTCGGCCAGGTCCATGGTCAGCGCCAGCATCGCCATGTCGTCGGTCAGGGCGACATGGCGCTCGGCGACGCCGGCCTTCCAGCGCTCCCACAAGGCCACGTCCTGCATCTCGTCGAGCACCGGGTGCCGGCCCTTGCGCTTGGGCAACCCAAGGATGTCGCGGCGCAGCGCCACTTCCTGATGCGTGAGGCCGTAGAAGCTGCTGACCATCTCGGTGCTGGCTCCCAGACGCAGCATGCGGTCCACCGTGGCGATCTCCCGCTCCACATCGTGCACCTGGCTTAGCAGCCGCTTCAACACCTCCCGGTTCACCGATACCGAACACCACGACACCGTGGCATTCACCAGCATGCTCACGAGCTCGGGGTGCTTCAGCGCATCCAGCTCCTCCTCGCCGAAGCCCATCGCCTTGCAGCGACGCAGTTGGCCGTTGTGAAGATCGTGCAGCGCCTGGGCAATGACTGCCTGATTGAGCGGATGCGGTGCCGACATGGGAGCCTCCTGAACGCTCAAGACACGTGGCCTGGGTCACCGGCTTCCAGATCCAGCAGCCGGCGCGCCAGGCGCAGCAGACGGAACAGCTTTACCAGCCCGGCATCGCTCAGGCGCGTGGCCACGCCGCCGTGACCATGCAGTAGCCGGCCCAGGTCATCGGCCAGCCGCGCGCGATCCAGCCCGGTCGCGGGCGCGGATGCGGGGCTCAGCGCGTGCAGCAGGATCAGAACCCCATGCGCGAATGCCGGCAAGGCCTTTGCCTCGTCCACGGCCGGCGTCACGCAGACGAAGCCGATGCCGCTGTCGCTGGCTTCAACGTGGTCGGCCACTGCCGCTTCGGCGGCGATTTCGCGAGCGAACTGCGCAATGTGCACGCGCAGACGATCCGGCACATCAAGGCTTGGCTCGATGTACCAGACGTCCGAAACGGGATAGAGCCCGCCGGCCTGCACCGGGATCGCGCGCAGCGCATCGCCCTCGAAGTCGGGCAGTTTGTCGCCGAGCTGGTCCGCGACCATCCGCTGGATGGACTGCAGGCGCTCGGTGGTCGGCGCCGGCGTCACGATGTGACCCCGCAGGCGCTCGTCGCGCTGGCCGTCCTGCTCCTCCGTCGCCTTGGGCGATGCAGGCGGCGTCGCCTCTGGTGCCGGAGGCGCGGCCGACGTGGTGTCGCGCGGCGCAGACGAGACGCGTGGCTGCTGAGGCGCGGAGACAGGTAGGGGAGGAGGAGCAGGCACGGCAGGCGCTGCCAGCAGCGGCGACGGCGCGGGCTCGCTCGTCAACGCACGCTGGCGGCTTTCGCTATCGTTGATCTCCAACGCCAGCGTGTCGTAGTCCGCCTCCAGTAGCTCGGCGATCTGGCCCACCAGTTCGTCCTGCACGCGCTGTGGCGAGAAGCCCTCCGGCTGCATGTCGAACTGCGACAGCACGTCCTGGAACAGCGAAGCGAAGTCCACAGCCAGCGGCCGGCCCAGCGCACGGCGTTCCCAAATCCGCTCGCACGCCTTGCGCAGCACCGCGAGCCGCTCTACCTGATGCCGGCCCAGCCCGCCGTAGAGCAGGCTCGGTATCGCCGGCAGCAGATAGCGCACGGCATCGTTCATCCGGCTGATGTGCGACTGCGGTACCGGATAGCCGTCGGCCGTCAGCCGCCGCGCGAGTTCGCTCTGCGACAACGCCTGCCCGCTTTCCTGCTCGTAGAACTCGCGCGCCTTTTCGATACCCAACGCGCGCTCGATGAAGGTCAGCCCACCGCGCAGCTCGTTCTCGGCCAGATGCCCTGTCAGCGCCACAATTTCGCCGCGCGCCGGCCATGGACGAAACAGGCACGCAATGCGGAAGAAGCGCTCCTCCCTGGTCTCGCTCCACAGTTCCCGCAGGATGGCCAGCCGCGTGTTGCCGCCATTGCGAATGATGTAGTGCGTCTCGCCCGGCCTGCGCGTGATCGCGGGAGGCGCGTCCAGCCCGCGTTCGCGGATGGAGGCCTTGATCTCCGAATAGGCCGGGTTGCGAGTCACGCGCGGGTCATGGTCGTAGGGCCGCAACTGGTCCAGCGTCACCACCATCGGCGTATCGGCGATGGGGTCGCTCAAGGCCGCGGCCGAAGGGCCGCTGCGCTCGAAGCCGGTGGTCAACAACTTGGCAGCCATGTCCTGGGGCGTCAGCTCAGCCATGGCCGATCTCCTGCGCCTGCCGGTCAGCGCGGCGAAGCTGCGCGCGGGCATTGCGGTCGGCACGATGGTCGCTCGCCGTCGCGCTGGTGTAGATCGACGTGCAACCTGGTTTCGTGAATTTCAGGTGTCCACCGGACGTTCGCACCACGGGCCGGCCGGTGACCAGCGCAAAGCGCTCCCGCCAAGCGGGGAACAGCTCGCCGGCCAGCGTACGCATGGTCTCCAGTGCCGCGGGCGCCGTTCGCCCAGCCGGCTGCCGGTACTCCACCCGATGCACCGGCAATCCTCGTGTCGCAGCGCGTGGATAGGCTTCGATGGCCGGCACATCGGTGTCCAGCACCTGCACACCGGCCTGTTCCTGGAACACCTGTCGCAGCGCCTGCTGGACCATCCGCGCGTTCGACGACACCGGATGCACACGGTTGATGAGCAGGCGCAGCGGCGGCGGCTCGATGCCCAGGTGCCGATACGGCGCGATGTCCTCAATCAGTTGCAGCGTGCCGCGCCGCAGCTCGCGCGCCGCAAGGATTTCCGGTGTTACCGGCGACAGCGCGAGGTCAGACGCCAGCACTGCCATCTCCAGCAGCACACTGCGCGCGCCCTGCGTATCGATCAACAACAGGTCGTAGTGCGTGCGGAAAGTGGGAAGCAAATGCCGCAGTCGCAGACGCCCGTCCGGAGCGTGCAGCAGCAGCGTGCTCAGCTCACCGCGGTCGTCGTTGGAGAGCACCAGATCCAGGCCCACGATCGCGGTGCGCGACACCAGTTGCTCGATGCGCCGCTCGTTGAAGGCCAGCATCTCGTAGATGCCGCCGGGCGCGCGCACGCTCAGCATGAAATAGCTCGACAGCGTGGGCTGCACGTCCAGGTCCAGCAGCAGCACGCGTAGCCCCGCATCGGCGATGAAGCCGCCGAGGTTGGCTGCCGTCGTGGTCTTGCCGACGCCGCCCTTGGTCGAAATGATGGATACCACCTGCATGCGCTTCTCCTCGTCGAATGGCATGAACCGCGAAGAAGCGTCAGGCGCGTTCTTTGAGACGATCGGAGATCCACTGTTCGATCTCCACCGAATCCCAGCCCACTGCACGCACACCCAGGCGCAGCGCCTTGGGGAACTTGCCTTCCTTCATCAGGCTGTAGATGTGCGCGCGCTTGAAGCCGGTCTTGGCTTCGACCTCGGCGCGGCGCAGGATACGGTGCTCGGCCGTCGCCGCCGTGGCGGTGGTCTGCGAAGACATGAGAGTCACTCCTTAACGCTCTGTAGCGCTGATTGGCGTGACTCGAATTTGGAACGCCGCGTCGAGGAAAGACACCGTAAATGCGGTATCCGCGACCGCAGATGCGGTCTGGCATCGCTCAGAGAATCGTGCGCTGCAAATTGCGCCGAGCCATTGCGAACTTGGCCTGCAGGGTGCGTTCGTTGATGCCCATCGCGTTGCCGTGGTGCGCCACCATCGCACTGATGATGGCCTCCTGCGTCAGGAAGCTGGAATACGGCATGCCGCTGGGCGCCTTGCCCAACAACAGCGTCAGTAATGCGCCAACGATGTTCAGGTAGGTCGATTCGCTGCGCGGCCCCGGCGTGTTCGCACGCTCGGCGTCAGCCGAACAGGCGGCGTGCTGCTTCAGCAGCGCCTCGTGCTCGACGCGCAACGTCTCGTGTGCGCTTAGAAATTCCGCCAACCGCACCTTGATCACTTCCCGCTCGGCCAGCAATGCGCCCACCGTGTCCAGACTGACCGCCGGGTGAAGCGCGCGCTCAACCTCGTCGAACAGAAACGCCGGCTTCTCGCCGGGGTAGTAGTGCGCCATCCAGGCTTTCAAGTCGACGTGCCGCACCGTCAGCGACGGATCGTCCAGTTCCAGGCCCTGCGTGTCCCGCACCAAGCCCTCCTTGCCATAGGGCATCTCGCCGTGAGTGAGCGCATCGAAGACTCTTTCGGTGTTCAAGCGCAGCAACGGCCAGCGCGGAAACTCCGTTGCCTCCGGCAGAGGCCGCCGCCCCAAGGTCGCCAGGATGCGCCGCTCGAAGCGCAACAATCCGCTCCAGCGGATTGCTGCCTCGATCGGGCGGTAGTAGATCTTGGCGCCATCGACCAGCCTGCTCGACTTCGGCATATCGCACGCCTCCATTCGTCATCACACCCGGGGCACGTACGCGCACCCGCCATACAGGCGGCGTGCGTGGACGTCCAGGACGTCTCGGGGCAAAACGAGCAGGTGAAGCAGCGGCGGAGTCTGTGGCATCGGTGATGCCGCCTTTACCAGCGCGGGATGTGCCCCTTGTCGTGCATGGCCCCATCACGCAAAATTCCTAAGCTGCGAAAACTGCCATAGACATACTTAGCCGCGGGCGCCGTGCTTGACCCGGAAAGCCAGGCCAAAGTCTTTGCAGGGAAATGCACCTCGTAAAGCGCGATCAACTCAACACCTCAGGACCGATACGCATATCGCAAGCACTCTTGCGCTGCGCGTCTTTGCTGTGACGGGTCACGATATGCATGCGACTCTCATCGCAGAATGCCAACCGCAAGCGCAGACAAGGGCTGAGTAACTGCGCCAGCGGACCGCAGTAAGCAATTCCGGCCGTGGCAAAACAGGTCTGGCGCTTTGACCAAAATGGAATCGGCCAGCCCGCCTTCAACAGCCTCATGGGGTCCGTTGCGTATCCAGTGTCATATGGCCGACGCGCTGCGCACGGTCGATGAAGTGGCGCAGCGACTCCGACAAAGTGCCCTCGGGGTGCAGCAGGTAGGTCGTCAGCGTCGCCGACTCTTCATCAAGTGGCCGGAAGATCAATTCCGCCTGCCGGCATGTCGGCACGTGCGCCGCGCTGGAAAATCCGATGCCATAGCCGGCCGCCACCAGAGCCAGCATCAGCGAGTGGGTCGTCACATACTCGGCCACGATCGGCAGCATCTCCGCCAAGCGCAGCAGGCGCTCAAATTGCCGGCTGCACTCTTCACACGCCTGCGGGTCGAACAGCACCAGCGGGTAGCGCACCACCTCTTCCAACGGCACCCGCTTGTGCTCCAGCAGGGGGTGCCGCGCAGGAATGACCACGACCAACGGGTCTTGCCACAGCGACAAGGCGACCACACCGGACTCCATCACGCTGGCCATCGCCAAGGCCCCGTCGTACAGGTCGTTTCCCAGCCCGCCCACCACCTGCGGCAGTGGTGCCTCGAACAGCCGAACACCCACTTCCGGCGCCTCCTCCCGCCACAGCGCGAGCAGCGCCGGCAATCGGACCTGCCCAACACAGGCGGTCAGTGCGATCCGTAGGGTGCCTTGGAGTCCCGCCGCCACCGCCCGCGCCTTGGTCCGCGCTTGCTCAAGGGTCAGCAGCACACGCCGGGCCTCCTCCAGGAACACCTGCCCTGCTGGTGTCAGGCAGACGCTCCGTGGCATGCGCTCAAGCAGGGTCACGCCCAGGTCAGCCTCGAGTTGGCGAATCGTCCTCGACAGGGGCGACTGCTCCACATGCAGCCGCCGCGCCGCCCGGCCAAAGTGCAACTCCTCGCCCACCGCGATGAAACAGCGAAGGTGGCGCAAGTTCATCAATTCACCCCGGAACATGGAGTTCGTTCCTATGACCGCAGGGAACCGCATGAGTGCCTGCCTGTGGCGATGCCTGTCACAGAGGGTTTCCAGTCGCTGCCTCCCGGCCTTTCAGTTGTAGGCGCGCGGTGGCGCATGCCAGGGCAATCTTTTAATTCCAACGGTATTGTCTCGCCGAGGAAGAGCAAGCAGAATCAATGACAATTTCCATGAAGCAGCATTGACACGCTTGCCCTGACGTCGGCGCGTCGTCCTCGGCTGCGCCGATCACGAACTCCTGCACGCGTCATGGCTGTGCGCCGGCCCGCTCCGCGGAAATCGGTGACGGACATGCTCCGAGCAAACATAAGCCCTTGAAGCGGTGTCATAGAGCGGGATGCTGTCGGGATCTGGATGGAAGTGCTGGCGCCGGAGACCCCGAACCAGACGAAGACAGACAGGAGGCGGCCATGGATTTCAGATTGCTGCGTTACTTCGTCGCAGTTGCGGAAGAACTGCATCTGGCCCGTGCAGCCCAGCGCCTGGGCATCGAGCAATCGCCTCTGTCGCGTGCGATGCGCGAATTGGAAAACCAGCTCGGCGTGCAGTTGTTCGACCGCAGCACACGCCTGACGCGATTGACCTGGGCCGGCCAGGTGTTTCTCGGTGAATGCCGGCGCGTGCAGGCCACCGTTGACCAGGCACTGAGGAGCGCAAAGGCCGCGGCGCAGGGCTACCAGGGCCATCTACGCATCGCCCTCTGCGACAGCATGGTGCAGCCCCGGATCGCAACCCTGCTGGCTCGCAGCCGCGAGGATGAGCCCGAACTGGAGATTCGCGTCTTCGAGCTCCCGTTCGCGCAGCAGCTCAAGATGCTGCATGACGATCTGCTGGACATCGGCTTTGCGTTGTCAAGCGCAGTGCATGATGGCCTCGTCGCCGAGTCGGTGTGGACCGATCCGCTGGCGGTGATCGTGCCCGCACGCCATCCCTTGCTGGCGCACGTGGAAGTGCCGCTGGTTGAAGCGTTGAAATTCCCGCTGGTTCTGTGTCATCCCGAATCGGGATCGGGCTGCCGTCATCAAATTCAAGCGATGCTGCAGAACGCAAAGACGCCGCCCAGGGTGGTCGATGAAGTGACCACCCTGGGCGTGATGCTGACCCTGGTCGGCGCCGGTTACGGCATCGGCTTCGCCATCGCCTCGCAAGTGCAGACGCTACAGCGCCCGGACATCTCGATTCGTCCCCTGGCCGGCACCCCACCGATGCTCTCTACCTACCTGCTGCGCCGCAAAGGCGAACCCACGGAGCCCATGAAGCGGTTCATCGAGCGGGTGAAAGACGGGGCCGTACCGGCCCATGATGAGCCAGGCCTTTGAGGACGCAGTTCACCTGTCCGTTGCCGCCTGTGGTTTGCCAGTACTACGATGGACTTCCGGATGAAATCCGACGCGCTGTGGCTTCGGGTGGATGTGCATGGCTCACTCTGGATCAACCGCAACGGCCTGCGTTGACCAGACCGAAGACTTGAGTCCACAATCGAGTCCATTCCGTGACGCTTGGATCGGAAAAGACGTTCGTAATAAACGAGTTAGCGAACGGGTGCTGTTCCCTTCACCCGCTCCAATGAACTCAAGCGCCTGCGCCAATCCTCCGGGGTTGGCGTTTTGCTTTCTGCGGTCGTTGCTCACTCGTTTCAGCCCCGGCCAGTTGCGCCACCGGCTCGCCCTTTTTGAACGCCATCTCAGGATCCCCGCATGGAAATCAAGGTCAATTTCCTCGACAAGCTTCGCCTTGAAGCCAAGTTCGATGACTTCACGGTGATCGCCGATCAGCCGATCCGCTACAAGGGCGATGGCTCGGCGCCGGGGCCGTTCGATTACTTTCTGGCTTCATCGGCCCTGTGTGCGGCCTATTTCGTCAAGCTGTACTGCGATACGCGCAATCTCCCGACCGACAACATCCGCCTGTCGCAGAACAACATCGTCGATCCGGAGAACCGCTACAAGCAGATCTTCAAGATCCAGGTCGAACTGCCCGAGGACATTTCCGCTGCCGACCGCCAGGGCATCCTGCGCTCCATCGAGCGTTGCACGGTGAAGAAGGTGGTTCAGACCGGGCCGGAGTTCGTGATCGAGGAAGTGGAGAACCTGGATGCCGATGCCCAGGCCCTGCTGACGCTGAATCCGGACGCCGAGAAAAGCACCTACATCCTCGGCAAGGATCTGCCGCTCGAGCAGACCATCGCCAACATGTCGCGCGTTCTGGCGGATCTGGGCATCAAGGTCGAAATCGCCTCGTGGCGCAATCTGGTTCCCAATGTGTGGTCGCTGCACATCCGCGATGCCCACTCGCCGATGTGCTTCACCAATGGCAAGGGCGCCAGCAAGGAGAGCGCGCTGGCCTCGGCGCTGGGCGAGTTCATCGAGCGGGCGAGCTGCAACCATTTCTACAACGACCAGTTCTGGGGCGAGGACATCGCCAACGCAGCCTTCGTGCATTACCCGGACGAGCGCTGGTTCAAGCCGGGCCGCAAGGATGCGCTGCCGGCCGGGCTGCTCGACGAGTACTGCCGGGGGATTTACGACCCCGATGGCGAGTTGCGGGGTTCGCACCTGTACGACACCAACTCGGGCAATGTGGCACGCGGCATCTGCGCGCTGCCTTATGTGCGCCACTCGGACGGCGCGGTGGTGTATTTCCCGTCCAACCTGATCGACAACCTGTACCTCAGCAATGGCATGAGCGCCGGCAACACGCTGGCCGAGGCGCAGGTGCAATGCCTGTCGGAGATCTTCGAGCGGGCGGTGAAGCGCGAGATTCTCGAAGGCGAGATCGCCCTGCCCGATGTGCCGCCCGAGGTGCTGGCGAAATATCCCGAAATCGTGGCCGGGATTCAGGGCCTGGAAGCGCAGGGCTTTCCGGTGCTGGTGAAGGATGCGTCGCTGGGCGGGCGGTTTCCGGTGATGTGCGTCACCTTGATGAACCCGCGCACCGGCGGCGTGTTCGCCTCGTTCGGGGCGCACCCCAGCCTGGAGGTGGCGCTGGAGCGCAGCCTGACCGAGTTGCTGCAGGGCCGCAGTTTCGAAGGCCTGAACGATCTGCCCCGCCCCACGTTCGAAAGCAACGCGGTGACCGAGCCCAACAACTTCGTCGAGCACTTCATCGACTCCAGCGGCGTGGTGTCGTGGCGCTTCTTCAGCGCCAGGGCCGATCACGATTTCGTCGAGTGGGACTTTTCCGGCCACGGCGAGAACTCCAATGCCATCGAGGCCGCGACCCTGTTCGGCATTCTCGAAGACATGGGCAAGGAAGCGTACATGGCGGTGTACGACCAGCTCGGCGCGACGGCCTGCCGCATCCTGGTGCCGGGTTATTCCGAGGTCTATCCGGTGGAAGACCTGATCTGGGACAACACCAACAAGGCGCTGGCCTTCCGCGCCGACATCCTGAACCTGCACCGCCTCGACGATGCCGCCCTCGAGGCCCTGCTCGAGCGCCTGGAAGACAGCGAGCTGGATGATTACACCGACATCATCACCCTGATCGGCGTCGAGTTCGACGAGAACACCGTGTGGGGCCAGCTGACGATTCTGGAACTGAAGCTGTTGATCAATCTCGCCCTGCAGCAGTTCGAAGCGGCGAAGGAGCAGGTCGAGGCCCTCCTGCAGTACAACGAGAACACGGTCGAACGCGGCCTGTTCTACCAGGCGCTCGATGTGGTGCTGGAGGTGTTGCTGGACGACGAGCTGGAACTGGGCGACTACGAGGCCAACTTCCGCCGCATGTTCGGCAGCCCGCGCATGGATGCGGTGCTGGGTTCGGTGGACGGCAGCGTCCGCTTCTTCGGCCTGACGCCGACGAGCATGAAACTGGAAGGCCTGGACCGCCACCAGCGCCTGATCGACAGCTACAAGAAGCTGCACCGGGCACGGGCCAGAGTGGCGGCCTGATCCCGTCACGCTCGTACGCGCCAGGAAAGCCGCGTGCTTGCGGCTGCGGCTGCCGCTGCCGCTGCCTCAGCCTTGCAGAAATCCCTCCTCGATCAGGGCGGCCGTGATCCCATGCAGCGCATCGCGGCCGGTCATCGCCAGGGACACGTTGTCGGACGTGGTCGCAGCCTCCCGCAGGTTGATGCGGATCAGCGGAGCGCCCTGGCTTTCGCCGAAGAAACGCACCGAGGGGACCGCCGTGCCGGCGCCGATCTCGATCACGAGCAGCCGATCGACGCCGCGCCGCCACTGCGCGAAGCGCCACTGCTGAGCGGCGCTTCGCCGCGACAACCAGTCGTCGTCGCCGAACATGAGGATGTTCGGGCGCGCCAGACCGCCGCAGTGCGGACAGGCCGGCAGCTCGTTCAGCAGCCGGCAGGCGACTTCGTCCACCTGCGGCACGAAACCGCCGGCCAGCCAGATTGCGTCGGTGCACACGTCCAGGCATTGCAGGT
Source organism: Thauera sp. (assembly GCA_017302295.1). Taxonomy (GTDB): domain Bacteria; phylum Pseudomonadota; class Gammaproteobacteria; order Burkholderiales; family Rhodocyclaceae; genus Thauera. Next base: position 22,637 of record JAFLDS010000009.1, read on the forward strand.
GGCGGATGGAACCGTGGCATTCGACGATGCGTGCTGGATCGAAGCCCGCCTTCTGGAACTGGCCGTCGACGTTGGAGGTGAACACGAACGCGCCCGCGGGCAGCCGCTGTGCGATGCGCTGCAGCAGCCCGAACGCCGGCCCCGGCACGGTGTCGCGGTAAAGGCCGAGGCGGTGGCCGTAAAAGCCCCAGGCCAACCGCGGATCGTCGCGGAAGGCTTGCGGGTTCGCGATGTCGTGAAAGTCCATGCGCGCCGCGCCCAGGGCCGGGTAGGCGCGCCACAGGCCCTGGCTGCCGCGGAAGTCGGGCAGGCCGGAATCGACACCCAACCCGGCCCCCGCCGTCACCAGCAGGCCGTCGGCCTGCATCAGGAGCCGCGCGCAGCGGGCGAAGCGATCGTCCATGCGAGTTCCTGTCGGCGCCGCCGGCAGCGTCGGCGACTCAATCGGCGGCGACGCTTTCCAGCGTCATGCCCCAGCGCGTCAGCGCGTGGCGCAGCAGGGTCTGCTCGGCGAGCGAGATATGGCCATCGGCCTTGGCCAGCACCAGCATCGCGCGGCAGGTCAGCTTCTGCAGCAGCGGATCGACGATGCGGTCGAGCAGGCGTTCGGTCTGCTCCAGGTCGAGCACCCTGACCGCGCCCTGCGTCGCCTGGCTGGCGAGCAGTCCCTGACAATGATCGGCCACCGCCTGGACCAGCGTGTCGCGCGGCACCCCCAGCAGATCGGAAATGTGATGGCGGTCGATCGCGTCGATCTCGCGATTGGCGAGCTCGCCGTCGGCGACCAGCGTGAGCACCACGAGTTGCGCGGCAGTCAGGCGGGGGTCGTCAGTCTTGATGTTCATGTCCGTTCTCGGCTGTGATGGAAGATGCATGACTATGGCAAAGGCCGCGCGGCGCTTGTCGAACGCATTCGAAACACGATGCAACGGGCCGATTGCAGCGCCGCCGCGTTGGCTGCAACATGATGCCCTGCCTTGGCCTTCCACGTCCGCTCCATGCGCCCCGCCCGTGCCCTGATCGACTTCGCCGCCCTGAGACACAATTATCGCCTGGCCCGCAGCCGCCATGGAGGGCGCGCGCTCGCGGTAGTGAAGGCCAATGCCTATGGCCATGGGGCGAGGCAGTGCGCGCGCGCGCTGGCCGACATCGCCGACGGTTTTGCCGTCGCCTGCCTGGAAGAGGCGCTCGAGCTGCGCGCGGCCGGGATCAGGCAGCCCATCCTGCTGCTCGAGGGCCTGTTTGCCCCCGACGAGATCGCCGAAGCGCTGCGGCACGACTTGTGGATCGTCGTGCACCACGAAGCGCAGATCCGCATGATCGAAACCACGGAGCTGACGCAGCCGCTGACCGTATGGCTGAAGGTGAACAGCGGCATGAACCGGGCAGGCTTCCTGCCGCAGGCGGTCGATGCCGCCTGGCAGCGGCTCAAGGCCAGCGGCAAGGTCGGCGACATCACGCTGATGACGCATTTCGCACGCGCGGACGAACCCCATGTCATCACCACCTCGGCGCAGATCGAACGTTTCGACGCCGCGACCGCGCACCTGCCCGGGGCGCGCAGCCTCGCCAACTCCGGCGGGGTGCTGGGCTGGCAGGCAGCGCATCGCGACTGGGCACGCCCGGGCATCCTGCTCTACGGCGCGGACCCGATGCCGGGCAATGGCAACGGCCTGAAGCCGGTGATGACGCTGGAGAGCCGGGTGATCGCGGTGCGCGAGATCGAGACCGGCGAGCCGCTGGGCTATGGGGCGCGCTTCGTCGCCGAGCGGCCGACCCGCGTCGGCCTGGTGGCGATGGGCTATGCCGACGGCTACCCGCGGGTCGTGCCGGACGGCACCCCGGTGGCGGTCGACGACATCTGCACCCGCCTGATCGGCCGCGTGTCGATGGACATGCTCACCGTCGACCTCACCGATCTGCCCGATGCCGGCCTCGACAGCCGGGTGGAGCTATGGGGCAGCAGCATCCCGGTCAATCGCATCGCCGAGGCCGCCGGCACCATCGCTTACGAACTGCTGTGCAACGTCAAGCGTGTGCGCTTCGAGTACCGCGACTGAAGACCGCGGCGGCCTGCGACGGCTGAAACCGGCCCCGTCTGGGGGGACGGCCGTGCTCAGCGCTGCGTGTCGATCACCAGCTTGAGGCCGGCGGCATCCGCCGCAACGGCGGCCAGGCGACCCTCGAGATCGCCGGGCGCGGCAGCGACGTTGCCGCTCTTGGACACCCGCGCCGCCACCGCGACGCGCACAGGCACCGGCGCATCGCCACTCATCAGCGGCACGCCGTCGAAGCTGAAGTCGCGCGGCAGTTCGCTGCCCTTGAATTTCAGGGCTGCCAGCGGCGGGCCGCCGCCCTCGCCACGCACGAAGACGAACACCGTATCTTCCGGCGCCAGCTTGTCACGCAGCGCCGCATCGACTTCGAGCCGCCCCGAGAGCGTCAGCGCGGCGGCTCCGGCGGCAGGAGCGGGCGGCAGCTCGGCTTGTGCCAGCGGCGGCAACCCGGCCTTGGTACGCGCATCGTTGACCCCCGCACGCACGTTGCGCGCCATCTCGTCGCCGGGCGGGATGCGGGCGAGGATCTTCTCCCAGTGCCCGGCGGCTGTGGCGAAATCCTTGCGCTGATACGCCGCGGTACCGGCCAGCGCGAGCGCCTTCGGGTGCTCGGGCGCCAGCTCCAGGGCCTTCAAGGCGAGCGCCTCTGCCGGGCCGACCACCGACTGCGTCTGCGCCGCGACCACGTCGGCCCAGTCCGCATACACGTCGGGCTCGCCCGGCGCCAGCTTCGCCAGACGCTCGTACGTCGCCGCCGCCTTCGGGAAATCCTCGAGCACGGTGTACGAACGCGCGAGCATCATCCAGCCCTCGACGTTGTCGGGCTCCTGCTCCAGCCGCGCCTCCAGCTTGCCCACCATGTCGGCGATCTGCGCCGGGGTGAAGCCTTGCCGGCTGGCGATCTTTTCCGGATCCAGGCCGTCCGGATTGCCGAGCGCGAAGTAGCCCACCGCCGCGAGCAGCGGCACGCAAACGGCCATCCCGAGCGCCCAGCGCTTCGCCGGTTTCAGCTCGGCACCGGCGATGGAAGCGGCCGACGCCTCGCCTTCCTCGAGCGCGCGTCGCTCCAGCTCGTCGCGGCTGCGCGCGTGGGTGGCGGCATCGATGCGGCCGGCGGCAAGCTCGGCATCGAGGTCGGCAAGGTGCTCGCGCAGCACCTTGAGGGCGATGGCGGCCTGTTCGGGCTCGACGTCGCGGCGGCTGCGGCTGCGCAGCAGCGGTGGCAACAGCAACAGCAGGGCACCGGCCACGAGCAGGCCGGCGAAAAATACGAATGTGATCACGAACGGGACTCCCGGGATTCGGATGGCGACGGTGCGACATCGGCCTGTGCCGTACCGGCCAGCAGGGCGCGCGCCCGCGCATGCTCGGCCTCGCTGAGCGCGCCGACGGCCGCGGACTCCACCGCGCGGCGACGCACGCGCCAGGCCAGCCAGCCCAAGCCCCCCAGCAGCAGCACCGCAGGCCCGCCCCACAGCAGCAGGGTGATGCCCTTCACCGGCGGCTCGTACAGCACGAAGTCGCCGTAGCGGGCGACGAGATAATCGACCACGTCGTCCTTGCTGCGACCGGCGGCGAGTTGCTCGCGCACCTGGTTGCGCAGGTCGAGCGCGAGCGGCGCGTTGGATTCGGCGATCGACTGGTTCTGGCAGACGAGGCAGCGCAGCTTGTGCGACAGCTCCTGCACGTCGGCCTCGAGCTTGGGGTCTGCCGCCACGGTGGGGGCGCTGCCGGCTGCCGCGCTTGCCGGCGCATCCGCAGCGCTCAGCGGCGAGGCCCACAACGCCGCGCTGCATGCCGCGGCGAACGCAAGGGCACGCAGACGTACGACTCGGTCAGCCCGCACGGCGTACCTCCTCGACCTTGGGCAGGATCACCTTCTGCAGGTTTTCCGGCGTGATCGGGCCGATGTGCTTGTAGCGGATCTTGCCGTTGCCGTCGATCAGGAAAGTCTCCGGCACGCCATACACGCCGAAGTCGATGCCGACGCGGCCGTCGATGTCGAGCACCGACAGCGCATACGGATCGCCATGCTCGCCCAGCCAGCGGCGCGCGCGCTGTACCGCCAGCCCGGTCTCGGCCTCCAGGGCCATGCCGCGCGCGTCGAGCTCGCCGTCGCCGCGGACTTCCTTGTAGTTGAGGCCGACGATGGGCACCACGTTCTGCTTCGCCAGCGCCACCAGCACCGGGTGTTCCTGGCGGCAGGCCACGCACCACGACGCCCACACGTTCAGCAGCCACACCTTGCCGCGCATGTCGGCGAGAGAAAACTGCTGCCCGGGGTCATCGACCCGCGCCAGCGTGAAGGCCGGCGCGGGCTTGTCGATCAGCGGCGAAGGCACTTCGCGCGGATTCAGCGTGAGGCCGAAAGCGAGAAAGCCCGCCAGGCCAAGGAACAGGAACAGCGGGACGAGAAACTTTGCTTTCATTCGACAGGAAACCTCTGGAAACCGGGCATGGGCCGCACTCAGGCGGCCTGCTGTGTAGCGCCGGCCGGCGCGCTGCGCTCGGCCAGCCGGCGGTAGCGACGGTCGGACGCGGCGAAGATGCCGCCCAGCACCATCAGCACGCAGCCCAGCCAGATCCAGCTGATGAAGGGCTTGAAGTACAGGCTGACGATCCAGCTGCCATCGGGGAGTCGTTCGCCGAGCGACACATAGACGTCGCGGAACGGTCCGATGTCGAGGTCGGCCTCGGTCATCGGCATGCCCTGCGCGCGGTACAGGCGCTTCTCCGGGTGCAGCGTGGCGATCGCCATGCCGCCACGACTCACGTCCAGCGTGGCGCGCGACGCATCGTAGTTGGGACCGGGCACGTCCTGGACGCCGCGGAACAGGAAGCGGTAGCCGGCGAGCTCGGCGTGCTGGCCTTCCTTCATCTTCACGTCCAGGCTCTGGTTCAGGCTGCCGACCAGCGCCACGCCGATGATGAAGATGCCGATGCCGAAGTGGGCCAGCCACATGCCCCACCACGCCGACGGGATGCCACGCAGGCGCGCCGACGACGACGCCCCGGCACGCTCGCGCAGGCGCGCGGCGAGTTGCTGGAAGCTGGAGAGCACCACCCAGGCGGCCAGCGCGAGGCCGAGCACCGTACGCGGCGTGACATGGTCGATGGCGAAGGCCGCCGCGACACCGATGACGACGCTCGCCACCAGGGCCGGCGCAACCCGGCGCACGACCGGGCCAAGGGAGTCGCCCTTCCAGCGCAGGAAGGGGCCGAACATCATCAGCACCACCACCGGCGTCATCAGCGGCACGAACACCGCCTCGAAGTACGGCGGGCCGACCGAGATCTTGCCCATGCCGAGCGCATCGAGGAAGAGCGGATACAGCGTGCCGAGCAGCACCGACGCGGAAGCCACCGACAGCAGCACGTTGTTGCCCAGCAGCGCCGTCTCGCGCGACACGAAGGCGAAGCTGCCGCCGCCCGACAGCCTGGGCGCACGCCAGGCGTACAGCAGCAGCGACACGCCGATCACGATGACGAGCAGGAACAGGATGAACAGGCCGCGCTTCGGGTCGGTGGCGAAGGCATGCACGCTGGTGATGACGCCCGAACGCACGAGGAAGGTGCCGAGTAGCGACAGCGAGAATGCGCCGATCGCCAGCAGCACCGTCCAGCTGCGGAAGGCGCCGCGCTTCTCGGTGACGGCGAGCGAGTGGATCAGCGCGGTGCCGAGCAGCCAGGGCATGAAGGAGGCGTTCTCGACCGGATCCCAGAACCACCAGCCGCCCCAGCCCAGCTCGTAGTAGGCCCAGCCCGAGCCGACCGCGATGCCCGCGGTGAGGAACACCCAGGCCACCGTCGTCCACGGGCGCGACCAGCGCGCCCAGGCCGCGTCCATGCGCCCGGACAGCAGCGCGGCGATGGCGAAGGCGAAGGCCACCGAGAAGCCCACGTAGCCCATGTAGAGCAGCGGCGGGTGGATGATCATCCCCGGGTCCTGCAGCAGCGGATTCAGGTCGCGGCCTTCGGGCGCGCCCGGCAGCAGGCGTTCGAAGGGGTTGGAAGTGACGAGCAGGAAAGCGAGGAAGCCGACGCTCACCCAGCCCAGCACGCCGAGCACGCGGGCGAGGAAGACATCGGGCAGATGGCGCGAGAACACCGTGACCGCCACCGTCCACAAGGCCAGCACCAGCGCCCACAGCAGCAGCGAGCCCTCGTGGCTGCCCCACACGCCGGTGATGCGGTAGTACATCGGTGTGGCGGTGTTGGAATGCAGCGCCACGTACTCGACCGAGAAGTCGCTGGTGATGAAGGCCCAGGTCAGGCAGGCGAAGGAAAACGCGACGAAGAGGAACTGCCCCTGCGCCGCCGGGCGACCCACCGCCATCAGCGCCAGGCGGTTGCGGCTGGCGCCGATCATCGGCACCACCGCCTGAACGAGGGCGAGGACGAAGGCAAGAACGAGGGCGAAATGACCGAGTTCGGGGATCATTGCTTCACCGTGGCGCCAGCCTTGTGCGCCTGCTCGACGGCGTGCGCAGCCTCGGGCGGCATGTAGTTCTCGTCGTGCTTGGCCAGCACCTCGGTGGCGCGGAAGGTGCCATCGGACTCCAGCCGGCCCTGCACCACCGCGCCCTTGCCTTCCTTGAACAGGTCGGGCAGCGTGCCCTTGTAGGACACGGGGATCGTCTTCGCCGTGTCGGTGACGGCGAAGCGCACGGTGACGCCATCGGCCTCGCGCTGGATGGAGCCGGACTCGACCAGGCCGCCGATGCGGAAGGTCTTGCCCGTGGGCGCCTTGCCGGCGGCGACTTCGGTAGGGGTATGGAAGAACACCAGGTTTTCCTGGAAGGCGCTCAGCACCAGGGCGACGGCCGCCACCAGCAGGGCGACGCCGCCACCGACCAGGATCAGACGCTTGCTACGGGGTTTCATTCGATTGCCACTCCATTCGGGCCGGCAGCGGCCCTCTGTTCATTCCCGCGACCGTTCCTGCCCACCGCCTTGCGCCAGCGCAGCAGCCGATTCACGGTGTCCTTCCGACGCTGGAACACGAGCACGAGTTCCAGCGCGATCAGCGCAAAAGTGAGGCAATAGCTGCCCCAGACGTAGAACGCCGCGCCGCCCATGTTCCAGAATGCGGACCAGCTCTCCCACTGCATCAGGCGCGCCCTCCCTGGCGCAGCGCTTCGCGCATCAGTTCGGCGCCCACCCATTCGGTGTGGCGCTCACGCTCGAGGATCATCGGCCGCACGCGCCACAGCACGACTGCCAGCGTGTAGGCCCACGACGCGATCGCCATCACCAGCATGCCGGCGAGCATGGTCGTCGCCATAGACGGCGCTTTGGTCAGGCTCACCGAGGCGCCCTGGTGCAGGGTGTTCCACCACTTCACCGAGAAGTAGATCACCGGCACGTTGACCGCCCCGACCAGGGCGATGATGGCGCCGGCACGGTCGGCGCGGCGCGGATCTTCGATCGCGCGCGTGAGCGCGATGAAGCCCAGGTACAGGAACAGCAGCAGGGCCTGCGAGGTCAGGCGGGCGTCCCACACCCAGTAGGCGCCCCAGGTCGGCTTGCCCCACAGCGCGCCGGTCCACAGCGCGACGACGCAGAACATCGCACCAGTCGGCGCCAGCGCCTGGCTCATCAGGAAGGACAAACGGGTGTTCATCACCAGCCCGACGGCCGACCAGAAGGCCATTACCAGATAGATGAACATCGACATCCAGGCCGCCGGCACGTGGATGAAGATCACGCGATAGACCTCGCCCTGGGTGGCGTCGGTGGGCGCCACGACAAAGCCCAGCCACAGGCCGACCAGGGTCAGCACCACGGCGAGGCCGGCGAACCACGGCGCGAGACGGCCGGCGAGGGGATAGAAGTTCTGCGGGGCGGCGAAACGCAGGATGCTGGGGCCGCGGTCGGGTCTGCTCATTCAGGTCGGTTCAAAAGCACAACATCATTCGGTCGATACCCGCAGCGCCGCGGCGCAGCCCCACGGTGCCAGAGCAAGCGCACCGGCCAGCCCGCCACCCAACAGCAGCAGGTGCGCCGCGGCGCCGGTGCCGGACAGCTCCGCCTCCACCGCGCCCGCGCCGAAAATCAGCACCGGCACGAACAGCGGCAGCACCAGCAGCGCCAGCAACATGCCGCCGCCACGCAGGCCCAAAGTGAGCGCCGCGCCCACCGCGCCGAGCAGCGCGAGGATGGGGGTTCCGAGCAGCAAACTTATTACCAGCACCGGCAAACCGCCTTGTTCGAGGTCAAGCAATAGCGCCAGCACCGGGGCCACGGCCACCACCGGCAGGCCGGTGGTGAGCCAGAAGGCGAGCACCTTCGCCGTCACCCACAGCACTGCAGGTTCGCTAGACAGGAGAAGCTGCTCGAGGGTTCCGTCCACATGGTCCTGCGCGAACAGGCGGTGCAGCGACAGCAGGCAGGCAAGCAGCGCCGCAACCCACAGCACACCGGGCGCGATCGCGCGCAACTGGTTGGGCTCGGCGCCGACGCCGAACGGAAACAGGCACACGACGATGACGAAGAAGGCCAGTGTCACCAGCACGTCGGCCCGCCCGCGCCAGGCCAGCAGCAGGTCGCGCCGTAGCACCGCGAAGAAGGTGCTCAGCATGCGTAGACTCCGACGTCGAGCACCGCCGGCGCGCGGGCGAAGGGCGCGTCCTGATGGGTGGTGAGCATCACCATGCCGCCCGCCTCACAGTGGTCGGACAGGGTCGCTGCCAGATCGGCCACTGCAGTGACGTCGAGCGCGGTGAAGGGTTCGTCCAGCACCCACAGCGGTCTCTGCCCGGCGAGGAACAGCCGCGCCAGCCCCACCCGCCGGCGCTGCCCCTGCGACAGCACGCGCGCCGGCAGGTCGAGCTGGTTCTCGAGGCCGATGCGCGCCAGCGCGGTGATGCAGCTTTGCTCGTCGATGTCGTCACCCGCCGCGGCACAGGCAAAGCGCAGGTTCTCGAGCGGGGTCAGCAGATCGTTCAGTGCCGGCGCATGGCCGAGGAAAAGCAGCTCGCGGTGGAAGGCCTCGCGGTCGCGGCGGATCGGCGTGCCGCGCCAGCGCACCTCGCCCGCCTCGGCCAGCGCCAGGCCGGTCACCAGGCGCAGCAGACTGGTCTTGCCCACGCCGTTGGGCCCCGCCACGCGCAGCAACCCGCCAGCCTCCAGACGGAGGGCGAGGCCGCGAAAAAGCAGGCGGTCGCCCTTCAGGCAGGCGAGATCATGGGCTTCAAGCATGGGGACGGATTATAGCCGCGAACCTCCCCGCGCCGCCGCGGATGCGATGCGCGCCGCAGAGCTTCAGGCCGGCGCGCTCAGGTCCTCCAGAGCGGGCATCCAGGGCGACACCTGATCGATCGAGCGCCGCACGCCGGCAGGCGCAAGGCCGGCGTAAGCGGCCAGCACATCGGCCGCGAGCGCGCCGACCACACGGTCGAGGTCGCTGAAACGCAGGCCCTGGCGCACCAGATGTGCGATGCAGGCGTGACGCAGCGCCTGCGTGGTGACGCCCGCGGGGTCGTCCAGCCCGGCATCGTGCGCCGCACACAGCAGCCGGCGCGACAGTTCGGCGTCGGCCGCGGTCAGGCCGATCGGCTTGTCGCCGTCTTGCGGCGCGCGCGCGAGTGCTCCTGCCAGCCTTGCGTACAGGCCGGAAGGCAGGCGCAGGGTGCGCGCACACGGCCCCGCGAGGCGGACGCCCGCTGCTTCGGCGTCGAGGTCGGTCGCGGCGATGGCGCGGATCTCGTCCACTGTCGCGCCGCACGCCAGCAGCCCGGCCCACACCACATCATCCGCGCTCAGGTTGTGCAGCAGCGCCGCGAGTTCAGGTTGCGACAGTTCCCGCGGCTGTTCGGCGGCCGACGGCAGGAGCGCCGCCGCATGCGCTGCCTTGGGCAGCGGGCGCAGGGTCGCCGCGCCGTTCAGGGCCGGCGGCAGCTCCTGCCCGATCGCGATCCAGGGCTGCGGCACGATCACCGGCGCGTTGGAGCGCGCGGGCGGGCGATTGAACAGTTCGACCAGCCCCATGGCCGCGAAGGCGAGCCCCAGCGCGGCACCGACGCTGATCCAGGCGTCGCGCACGTAGTCGGGCCGCCATGGCGTGGCCGGCACGGTCGCCGCCTCGATGAGATTCACCGCCGGCGCGCGCGAGCGCTCGCTTGCCTCGGTGCGCAGCAGACGCTCGGACAGCGCGCTGCGGCTGGTTTCGATCTGCGTCAGCTCCTCCTGCATCGACTTGAAGGTGCTGAAGCTGCGCGAGAATGCATGCACGGCACCGCGATCGCGGGCGATCTGCGCTTGCAGGGTCTGCTGCTCCTCGCGTGCGGTGGCGAGTTCCTCTTCGGCTTCGGCGAGCGAAGTGCGGCCGGCGCTGGCGCGCTGCTCGGTGATCTGCGCCTCGAGCTCCACCAGGCGGGTGCGCATGCCGCGCGCCGTCGGGTCCATGTCCATGAACTGCGGCGTGTGCGTGCGCTCCATCTCGCGCAAGGATTCGCGCAATTGCGAGGCCCGCGATTCGAGGCCGGCCAGGGTGGGATCGTCGCGTGCCCGCGCCACCGGCTTGCCGCCCGCCATCGACTCGCGCAGCGAACGCACGCGGCCCTCGGCCTTCGCGACCTTCTCATTGACCAGGTTCAGCGACGCGGACAGACCCTTGACCCGAGCAAGGATCTGGTTCTCGTCCCGCTCGCCGGAGACGATGTCCGCCGACTGGCGAAAGTCCTCGAGCGCCTTGCGCTTTTCATCGAGCCGACGGTTGAGCTGTTGCAGTTCCTCGCGCAGGGTCTCGCTCTCGGCCGACGCGGAACTGACGTAGCTGTCGACCATCCGCCGGGTGTAGGCATCGACCAGCGCGTTGAGGAGGGCCGCCAGTTGGCGGGGGCGCTCGCCGGTCAGGGTCAGGGTGACGATGTTGCTGTCGGCCACCACTTCCGCCGACAGGGCGGACTGAATCCCCTGCACCGGGCTGTCGCCGAACTCCGCCGGCTCGATGCCCTGCGCACGCAGGCTGGCCAGCGCAAGTTCGATCAGCGGCCGGCTCGTCAGCACGCCCGCCTCGGCCTGCAGGCTATTCACGCCGGAGCCGCTCGCCGCGGTGGTGACGGTCGCCGCGTTCGATGCAGAGGACGGCAGCTCGGCCACCACACCCGCGGGCCTGACCGCGATCCGCGCCTGGGCACGATACTCGGCGGGGCGCAGGAAGGTGTAGGCCAGACCGGCCAGCAGCACCACGCCGAAGACGCTCAGGAACACCTTCAGGCGCCGCCGGTTGCCACGGGCGGCCAGGTCGGCCGCCGATAGGGTATCGAGCTCTCCGGGACCGATCAGGGTATTGAAGCCGGACATCGGGGGACTCCCAGTTCAGCGCAGCACCACCATTGACGCACGGCGGCGGACCGGCGGTCAATTCTTCGACCGCGGGCCCGCCGCCGTGCCGGACAGCTCGGAAGGCTCAGGGTTGCGCTTTCGGCGGCGTCGGGTGCATCACCTCGGGCGCCACGCCACCGTGCGGAGCGCCAATGGCCTGGTCAACCGGCGGCAGCTGGTGGGCGATACCCTTGTGGCAGTCGATGCAGGTCTTGCCTTCGGCGAGGCCCGCCTGGTGCATCTGGTTCGAGCGGCGGCCCTGCACCGAGTAGTCGAAGTACTCGTAGTTGTGACAGTTGCGGCATTCCTGCGAGTTGTTCGCCTTCATGCGGCGCCATTCGTTCTGCGCCAGGCGCAGGCGCTCGGCCTGGAACTTCTCGGGCGTGTCGATGGTGCCCATGACCTTGCCGTAAACCTCCTTCGACGCCTGGATCTTGCGGATGATCTTGGGCACCCACTCCTTGGGCACGTGGCAGTCCGGGCAGGTCGCGCGCACGCCGGTGCGGTTCTGGTAGTGGATGGTGTTGCGGTATTCCTTGAACACGTTCACTTCCATCTCGTGACAGGAGATGCAGAACTGTTCCCTGTTCGTCATCTCCAGCGCCCAGTTGAAGCCGCCCCAGAAGACGACGCCGGCCGCGAACAGGATGATGATCGCGCTCCACCCTGCGCCGCGGATCTTCTGCCACACGCTCTTGTTGTTATCGCTCATGACTTATCCCCGTTCTTTCGAGCCTAGCGCAGGCCCTCGGCGCGCTGGAACTTGTTCCCCACCAGCGCTTTTGCATCGGTCTGCGGCACATGGCACTGCATGCAGAAGTAGCGCCGCGGCGACACGTTGGACAGTTCGCCGCCGTCGCGGTCCTTGAAGTGCGTCAGGCTGACCTTGGTCGCGCCCGATTCCTTGTAGCGGCTCCACGCATGACAATCCATGCACTTGTTGAAGTTCTTGGTGACCTCATAGCCCTCGACCTTGTGCGGGATGAGGGGCGGCTGCTGCACGTAGTCACGCGGGATCGGCGCCTGGTCCGGAATCGGCTTGAAGCCACCCGGCGCCGATTCGGGGGCGGAGACGTCGGTACCGCGGATGCTGGTCACCGCCTGGGCGCTCGCGGACGGGGGTAGCGCCGCGGCGAGTCCAAGCGCGGCCGCCAGCGCGATCACGAGATTGCGGGATTGTTTCTTCATGACTCGCTCCTGTTGAATCGGGTCGTAATACGGAAAACGTCCTTGCCGCAGACATCGACACAGCGGCCGCAGGTCGTGCAGTCGCCATCGAGGATCAACGGGTGGTCCTGGCCGACGCCCTTCAGCGCCGGACGGATGACCTGGGGTTCGGGACAGACCGCAAAGCAGTCCATGCAGTCGTTGCAGGCGGCGCGGCGCGCGGCGGATACGCGCATCACCGCCGTGCGGCCGAGCAGACCGTAGAAAGCGCCCTGCGGGCACAGATGGCCGCACCAGCCGCGCGGTGCGATCAGCAGATCGTAGAAGAAGATGCCGCCGACGATGCCCCAGGCCAGGCCGAAGCCGAAGATCAGCCCGCGGTGGAACATCGACACCGGATTGACCCACTCCCAGGCGAGCGAGCCGCTTGCCGCCGCGGCGATGAGCACGAAGCCGAGCAGCCAGTAGCGCGTGTTGCCTGCGGGCGCCTTGCCGCCCTTCAGCCCCAGGCGGCGGCGCAGCCAGGCAGCGGCGTCGGTGACCAGATTCACCGGGCACACCCAGGAACAGAACAGGCGGCCGCCGAACAGCAGGTAGAACGCAAGCACGATGCCGCCGCCGATCAGCGCCTCACGGAACGGCATGTGCCCGGCAGCCAGCTGCTGCGCGATCAGGAAGGGATCGGTGAGCGGCAGCACGCCGAGCGTCAGGCTGGACGACAGGTTGCCCTTCACGAGCCACGCGCCGAACCAGGGGCCGACGAGGAACAGGGCGAGGATGCCGAACTGCGACAGGCGGCGCAGCAGCAGCCACTTGTGCGCGCGCAGCCAGCCCTTGGACTCGATCGCTTCCCGTCCGGGACGCGCGATCACGCCGCGCTGCGCGGCGCCGCGGATGCTGGTGGGCGGCACCTTGCCGGCGGCCGGCGTCTGCGCGCTCATGGCTTCCACCCCGAGTCGACGCCGCCCGGCCGGGCGGAGGGTTTGTAGTCGGGCACCGCGTCGGCGGCCGGCCCTTCGCCCGGCCGGACGCGGGTGTCGCCGTAGGCCTTGCCTTCGAGACCGCGCACCGGCAGCTCGACCTGTTCGCCGATCAGCGACTCGCCCGCTGCCTTCTTCTCTTCCCAGCCGCGGCGGTAATGCTCGGCCTTCGAGCCCTGCGCGAGCTTGATCGGCAATACCTTGATCGCCGACTCGCCCGGCAGCACGCAGGACTTCTCGCACTTGCCGCAACCGGTGCAGTACTCGGAGTGCACCGTGGGCAGCAGCATCGCATGGCGGTCGGAGCGCGGATTGTGGATGCGCTCGAGGGTGATCGCCTTGTCGATCACCGGGCACACCCGGTAGCACACGTCGCAGCGCAGGCCGAGGAAGTTGAGGCAGTTCTCCTGGTCGATGAGGACCGCGAGCCCCATCTTCGCCTTGCCGATGTCGGTGAGCCCGCGATCGAGCGCGCCGGTCGGACAGGCGGCGACGCAGGGGATGTCGTCGCACATCTCGCACGGAATCTTGCGCGCCTCGAAATAAGGCGTGCCGGTGGCAACGCCGTCCCCGAGCTCGGCGAGCTTCAGCGTGTCGTAGGGACAGTCGCGCACGCACAGGCCGCAGCGCACGCAGGCGGCGAGGAAATCCGGCTCGGCCAGCGCACCCGGCGGACGGATCGCCGTCGCCGGCAAGGCCGAGGCCTGCCGGGCATACAGCCCGGCACCGAGCGCGAGCAGACCGGCCCCGCCCGCCACGCCGGCCGCATCCTTCAGGAAGCGGCGGCGTGAAACGGGCGCGGCGGTCGTCGCGGCGCGGGCCGGCGAACGGGTGTCCTTGTCGCTCATGATCCAGGTTCAAGCGCTATGTGCGATCGGGCGCAGGGCGGAGGGGCTCGGGCCCCCGCACGCCTGCGTCCGGCCCGTGCTCAGGCCTTCATCACCTTGACGGCGCACTTCTTGTAGTCGGTTTCCTTCGAGATCGGGCAGGTGGCGTCCAGCGTGAGCTTGTTGACCAGCCGGCCTTCGTCGAAGAAGGGCACGAAGATCAGCCCGACCGGCGGCTTGTTGCGGCCGCGGGTTTCCAGCCGGGCGACGATCTCGCCGCGACGCGAGGCGACTTTCACCGTCATGCCGCGCTGCAGGCCGCGCTTGGTGGCGTCGTCCGGATGCATGAAGACCTGGGCCTCGGGCACCGCCTTGTGCAATTCGGGCACGCGGCGGGTCATCGAGCCGGTGTGCCAGTGCTCCAGCACGCGGCCGGTGCACAACCACATGTCGAACTCGGCGTCGGGTTTCTCGGGCGGATCCTGGTAGGGGAGCGCGAACACCACCGCCTTGTTGTCCTTGTGGCCGTAGAACTTCACGCCTTCGCCGGTCTTGACGTACGGGTCGTAGCCCTCGCGGAAGCGCCACAGGGTTTCCTTGCCTTCGACCACCGGCCAGCGCAAGCCGCGCGCCTTGTGGTACATGTCGAAGTCGGCGAGGTCGTGGCCATGGCCGCGGCCGAACATCGCGTATTCCTCGAACAGGCCCTTCTGCAGGTAGTAGCCGAGCGCCTTCGACTCGTCGTTCATGTAGCCCTTGATGGCGTGGGCGTTGGCCTTCTCGACGTCGGCCAGCGGGTACTTGTTCACCTGGCCGTTGGCATACAGGATGTCGTACAAGGTCTTGCCCTTGTACTCGGGCTTTTTGGCGATCAGTTCCGCCGGCCACACTTCCTCGACCTTGAAGCGCTTCGAGAACTCGATGTACTGCCACAGGTCGGACTTCGCCTCCCCCGGTGCCGCCACCTGCTGGCGCCAGAACTGGGTGCGGCGCTCGGCGTTGCCGAAGGCGCCTTCCTTCTCGGCCCACATCGCGCACGGCAGGATCAGGTCGGCCGACAGCGCGGACACCGTCGGATAGACGTCGGACACGACGACGAAGGCTTCCGGATTGCGCCAGCCGGGGTAGATCTCGTCATTGACGTTGGGCCCCGCCTGCATGTTGTTGGTGGTCGAGGTCCAGTAGCACTTGATCTTGCCGTCCTTCAGCGCGCGGCTCTGCGCCACCGCATGCAGGCCGATCTTGTCAGGGATCGTGCCATCGGGCAGCTTCCAGATCTCTTCGGTGTGCGCGCGGTGCACCGGGTTGGTGACCACCATGTCCGCCGGCAGGCGGTGGGCGAAGGTGCCGACCTCGCGCGCGGTGCCGCAGGCCGAAGGCTGGCCGGTGAGGGAGAACGGGCTGTTGCCGGGCTCGCTGATCTTGCCCACCAGCAGGTGGACGTTGTAGATCATGTTGTTCACCCAGGTGCCGCGGGTGTGCTGGTTGAAGCCCATCGTCCAGAACGACACCACCTTGCGGTTGGGGTCGGCATAGACCTCGGCCAGGCGCTTGAGCTTGTCGACCGGCACACCGGAGAGCTTGGAGGTGTACTCGGCGGTGTAGGTCGATACGAACTTGGCGAACTCGTCGAAGCTGATGTCCTTCGCCGCGCCGGTATCGCCCTTGGGCTTGCCGTCCGCGCCAGGGTAGCCGTTGCTGGTAGCCTTGGCTTCCAGTACGTGGTTGGGGCGCAGACCGAAACCGATGTCGCCCTCGCCCATCTTGAACTTCACGTTGCGGTTCACGAACGCGGTGTTGACCCGCTTCGTCTGGATGATGTGGTTGCAGATGTAGTTCAGGATCGCCAGATCGGTCTGCGGCACGAAGATCATCGGGTTGTCGGCGAGCTCGTATGAACGATGCTCGAAGGTCGACAGCACATGCACCTCGGTCCCTTCCTTGGACAGCCGGCGGTCGGTGATGCGGCTCCACAGGATGGGGTGCATCTCGGCCATGTTCGAGCCCCACAACACGAAGGTGTCGGTGTTCTCGATGTCGTCGTAGCAGCCCATCGGCTCGTCGATGCCGAAAGTGCGCATGAAGCCGGCCACCGCGGAGGCCATGCAGTGGCGCGCGTTCGGGTCGAGGTTGTTGGTGCGGAAACCGGCCTTGTAGAGCTTGGAAGCGGCATAGCCCTCCCAGATCGTCCACTGGCCGGAGCCGAACATCGCGATCGAGTTCGGGCCATGCGCCTTGATCGCGGCCTTCCACTTCTCGGCCATGATGTCGAACGCCTGATTCCAGGTGATCGGCGTGAACTCGCCGTTCTTGTCGTACTTGCCGTTCTTCATGCGCAGCAAGGGCTTGGTCAGGCGGTCCTCGCCGTACATGATCTTGGACAGGAAGTAGCCCTTGATACAGTTCAGGCCGCGGTTGACCGGCGAATCCGGGTCGCCCTGGGTGGCCACGACGCGGCCGTTCTGCACGCCGACCAGCACCGAACAGCCGGTGCCGCAGAAACGGCAGGCGGCCTTGTCCCAACGCACCTTGGTGCCGTCGGGCCCCTGGGTCTGTGCCTCAGCCACGACCGGAATGCCGATGCCGGCGGTCGCCGCGGCGGCGGCGATCGCATTGGTCTTGATGAATTCGCGTCGATCCATGCTCATTTCATGCCTCCAGATGTTCGAGACCTTCGTCGGTGTATTCGTAGGCGAGCGTCACGCCGTGGATTCTCGGGGCCATATTCACGGCGATGATCGAATCGGCAACCGACCAGCCTTCACCGTCTTCCACGGTGAGGATGATCTTGCCGGTCTCGACCGACGCGCCATGCAGCTCGACGCCGGGAATGCTGCGCAGGCTTTGCTGCACCTCGGGAAAGTCGGCGGGCAGCGCCCGCACGACCAGACTCGCGATCTTCATTGCTTGACCTCCGTGGGGACCGTCGTCGCCTCGCTCCAGGCGGACTGCAGGGTGATGGCGCGCGTCGGGCACGGCGCAAAACAGGCGCCGCAGCCATTGCACGCGTCCAGCGTCAGCGCCGGCAGCGCCACCCCGCCGAGACGGGGGCGGAAGCGGATCGCCGAAGTCGGGCAGCTCTCGCCGCAGACCCGGCACTCGACTCCCTGCCGGGCGAGACAGGCGTCGCCGATGGCGGCACGCAGGCCCCAGGGCGCGCTGTCGGCGTGCTCGCGGTGCAGGGCCTTCGGCGCGCAAGGGCTCACGCACTCTGCACAGAAGGTGCACTCGCCGGCGGCAAAATCCACTGCGGGATAGCCGCCTTCGGCGCGCACCAGAATGTGGGTCGGACAGGCTTCGATGCAGGCGTTGCATCGGGTGCACAGCTCGAGAAAGCGAGCCTCCTCCTGCGCCCAGGGGGGACGTTGGGCGGGAGCGACGGGATTGACGCGTCCGCGCAGAAAACCGCGGCGCGACATTGAGGCGGAATTCACGAACTTTTCCAATTGATTGACCAACTGGATTAAAGCCCCTGCCTCAATCACGGACATTGACGGTGATCAAGGGCACGGGCACGGCCTCACCCGTTTCCGTCGGATTCCTGGCGAGGCCGGCCGATCCGCCTCAACCGCGCAGGTTTTCAACCGCCCAAACGGCCGCTTCGACTCGCGATCGCAGTTCGAGCTTGCGCAGGATGTGCTTCACATGGACCTTCACCGTGCCCTCGGCAATGTCCAGCTCGCGGCCGATGAGCTTGTTCGACAGCCCGGCGGCGATCTTCTCGAGAATGCGCAGCTCCTGCTCGGTGAGCCCTGCCGCCGCGCGGGCCGGTCGCGCGCCGCCGCGCAGCACCGCGGCCAGCACGTGCGTGAGCTGTTCGGAGACGACGATGCGCCCGCCGGCGATGTCGCGCAACGCGGCCAGCATCGCCTCGGGCTCCATGTCCTTCAGCAGGTAGCCGTCGGCGCCCGCCTGCAGCGCAGCGACCAGGTCCGAGGCGCGATCGGACACGGTGATCATCACCACGCGTGCCTCGTTGCCGGCCGCGCGCAGCGCGCGCAACACCTCATGGCCCGTCATGTCGCGCATGTTCAGGTCGAGCAGGATCAAGTCGGGCTGCAGCGCGCCCGCCAGCGCCAGCCCCTCGACACCGCCTGCGGCCTCGCCCACCAGCGCGACCCCGGGGATCATCTGCAGCAGTTGCGCCAGCCCCTTGCGGAACAGGGGGTGGTCATCGACGATCAGGACGCGTTGTATTTCGTTCATGAATCCTTGCTCTCGTTCAGGGTCGTGGCGCCGGCCGCCGGCGGTGGCTGCGTCCCGAAGCGCAGCAATACGCGGGTGCCGCCGCCCGGGCGTTGGCCGATCTCGAGCGTGCCGCCGAGACCGCGCGCGCGCTCGCGCATGATCGTCAGGCCATGGTGCTGCCAGGCGTCGGCGGGCGGCATGCCGAGCCCGACACCATCGTCCTCGATGCAGACCCGGACCCCGCCGGCCCCCTCGCAGCTCAGGCTGACCGAAGCAGCGCGGGCGCAGGCGTGGCGCACCATGTTCGACAGCGCCTCCCGCACGATCTGCAGCACATGCACTTCCTGGTTGGGGCTCAATGCACAGTCGGCAAGGCGGGCATCCAGCGCCACAGACACGCCGCTGCGTTCCGCGCACTCATCGACGGCCACGCGCAGCAGGTCGGGAAAGTCGCCGTCGAGCTCGATCCTGAACGACACCAGCAACTCACGCAGCTGGCGATACGCCGCGTTGATGCCCTCGCGCAGATCGGCCAGCACCGGCGCGGCGCTGGCCGCCTTCTCCGGATCGGCCAGCAGCGGCTGCATCAGGCTGACCTGGATCTTCATGTAGGAAAGCGCCTGCGCCAGCGAGTCGTGCAGTTCGCGGGCGATGACCGAACGCTCCTCCTGCAGCGCGAGCAGCCGCTCCTGTTCGCTGCGACGTGCCGCGCCCAGGGCCATGCCCATGTGCCGGGTCAGCGCCTCGACGAGCTGGAACTGCCAGTCGGCCAGCCGGCCGCCCGGCGGCAGGGCCAGCCGCAGCATGCCGTAGTGGTGCTCGCGATCACGCAGCGGGATGCGCAGCAGCTCGCCGTCGCGGGCGTCCTGCGACGACGCGAGCGGATGCGCCCGGCACCGGGCGCACGCCTCGTCGCCCGACGCCAGACGGTCGGGACAGCCGCCCAGGGTGCTCGCGATGATCGCCGCCGGCCCGTCATGGCGCGGCTCGATGCAGACGAAGCTGCCCGACAGGCCCGCGATCTGGTCGATGTCGCGCAACGTCGCCTCGTAAGCCTTGGCGGCCGTCGGCGCCTGGTACAGGCGGGCAATCGCGTGATAGAGCAGCTCGAGCGAGCGGTTCGAGCGCTGCAGCTCGGCGGTCTTGGCCGCAACGCGCTGCTCCAGCGTCTGGTACTGCCGCGAGATCTCGCTCGCCATCAGGTTGAAGGTGGCGCCGACGCGGCCCAGCTCGTCATGGCCGACATGGGCGACGCGCGCGCTGAAATCGCCGCGGGCGATCGCGCGCGCCGCCCCCAGCAGGCCGGCCAGCGGCCGGTGCAGCGAGCGGCGCAGCATCCACAGGCACAGGACGATGACCAGCAAGGTCGCGGCGATGGCCGCCGCCAGAATCTCCTGCAGGTCGCTCATGCGCGCTTCAGTGCCCTGCTCGAGCACAGTCACCAGGGTGTCGAGCTGGTCCACGAAGGCATCGACATCGACGAAGAGCGCCTCGACGCGCTCGGCCCGCAGCGGCGCAGGCTCGCCTGCGTCCTGCAGCAGCGCGGGCTTCATGCGCAGATTCCAGGCCGACTCCACGCCACGGTGCGTCGCCGCGAACAGTCCGCCGGGTTCGCGCTGGGCGATGCGGAGCAAGGCCGGATGGCTCAGCGTGCGCTCGAAATCGGCGATCACCCGGTCAACCCGCTCACCCGGCAGGCCGCCGCTCAATGCATTGGCCGCCACCAGACCGGCCGCGCGGTACGTCTGCCGGCGCAGGCTCGCCGCAATGTTGATCGCGCTGGCGCTGCCCTGCACGCTCTCCACGACCATCGCCGACAGGCTCATGCCCGCCAGCCCGATCGCGCCGAGCGCGAGCATCGTGAGCGCAACCAGCAGCAGGATCGAATGCCTGACCAGCACGCGCAGCCATCGCAGTGTCATTACTTCCCCCGCCTCATCCTGTGGTGCGAAATGCCGGCAAAACGTCTTTCGGGCAGCCGCACGCAGCGGCCGCCTAACCATGCATCCGCCCGGATTGCGATGACGGGCGGCTGAATTTCGTCTCGCATACCTCCAAGGAGGTAGCGTGTGCCTCGAATGCACCGCTCCGGCTTATTGGGCGATCCCCCCGCCGCATCTAGACTGCGGGCTGAGAGACCCGTCTTTGCTCTCTTCCACGGAGGACTGCCGGATGCAATGTGAAATTCCGACACCGACGATCCCAAGCCTGCGCGGAATCGCTCCTTTCGACCTGCTCGACGAACCCGTCCTGCGCCACATGATTTCCGGCTCGAGACTGATCCGCGCCAGCCGCGGCGAGATTCTCGCACAGGCTCACGGGATCGCGACCGACGTGCACGTAGTGCTCGACGGCGAGGTCAAGCGCTACTTGCTGTCCTCGTCCGGCAACGAGAAGCTGATCCAGATCGCGACCGCGGGCGACATGTTCGGCGAGGAATTCGCCCTGCTCGGCCGCCCCTGCATGACGACGTTGCAGGCCCTGTGCAACGTGCGCTTGCTGACACTGCCTGTCGAGGCGATCCGTGCGGCGATGGCCGCCTCGCCCGCCTTCTGCGCCGCGATCACCTGTCGGCTTGCAGCCACCGCCTGCGAGCTGATCGCCCAGCTGCAGCTTTGCGTGCAGCTCAACAGCACGCAGCGGGTCGCCCAGTACCTCACGCAGCTTGCGCCGGACGATGCCGAGCACTGCGAGATCCGCCTCGACAACGACAAGCAGACGATCGCCGCGCAGCTCAACCTCACCCCGGAAACCTTCTCCCGCGTGCTGTCGCGCTTCGCCCGCGAGGGCCTCATCCGCACCCAGGGACGTCGCGGCCTGGTGCTCGACCAGCTGTCCCGCCTGCGCCGCGCCGCGGCGAACTAGGCCGCGCCGTCGACGCGCTCGACACGCGCGGCGTTGGCCGGCACCCCCAGCCAGCGGCTGAGCAGGCGCCACACATCGACATCGAAGCGGCGTTCGGCGCGCACGCGCAGCTCGGGTAGCGCATCGCGGCTGTCCACGTAACCCAGGTGGCACCAGCGGTCGAGCAGATGGAAGGCCTGCCGCCCGCTCGCCGGGTGATGCTCTGCCACCACCACCTCGCCCGGCCAGGGCCAGGGCTTGAGGCGCGCCGCGGCAAGGGCGCCCTCCAGCCGGGCATCATGTTCGGCAGGCGTCTCGCGGCGCGCGCACACCCCCGCGCAGCGCTTGGCGAGATGCGCCGTGCACGCGCCGCTGGTACCGGGTTCGAGTCCCAGCCGGCGCGGACACAGGCGGTACAGCAGCGCCAGCTCGCGCAGCAGGTTGTCGGCCTCGCGGGGATTGCGGAACACGCCGTACAGGCCCTCCCAGGCCTGCGGGTCGGTGCCGGCGATCGGCACCCGCTCATAGATCGGCGCGCGCTTGCGGCCGGGGACCAGGCGCAGCGCAAAGGCGTCCTCGGCCGCTTCGGGCGGGCGGTTGTAGGGCGGCTTCAGCGCGCGCACGAGTTCGGCCTCGAGCAGCAGCGCACCCAGCTCGCCGGCAGTTTCCAGCCAGTCGACGCGCCGCACCCGGGTGGCGAGTTCGGCATCGCGGCCCTTCACCCGGCCCTCGGCGAAGTGCTCCCGCACCCGCCCGCGCAAGCTGGTGCCGCGCCCCACGTAAAGGGGGCGTTCGCGGCCCGACGAGGGCGGCTCGGGCTCGGCGAGCAGCAGATACACGCCGGGTGCATCGGGCACGGCTTCCAGCGTGCCCTCGGCCAGGCCCGGCGGTCGGGCGGGTGCCTTCATCGCGCGCTCGGCGGCGCGCGCCAGCACCTCGGCGTCGAAACGCTCGGCGGCCAGCCGGGCGAACTGCCACAGCACCTCGGTGTCGCCCATCGCGCGGTGGCGCGCCTCGCACTGCAGGCCGTGGCGCTCGATCAGCGCATCCAGGCCGTGGCGGTGGTGCTCCGGATAGAGTGCGCGCGACAGCTTGACGGTGCACAGCACGGGCGCGTCGAAACCGCGGCCGATACGCTCGAACGCGTTCTTGACGAAGCCGTAGTCGAAGCGCGCGTTGTGCGCGACGAAGACGCAGCCCTCGAGCAGCGTGCCCACCGTGTCGGCGATGTCGGCGAAGGACGGCGCCTCGGCCACCATGTCGTCGGTGATGCCGATGAGATCCTGGATCATGCGCGGAATGGACACGCCCGGATTGACCAGGCTTTCCCAGCGCGCGACAACCTCGCCCCGCTCCACGCGCAGGATCGCGATCTCGGTGACGCGATCGCGCACCGGATGCGCGCCGGTGGTCTCGACGTCGATGAAGGCCAGCCGAGGCGGCAGTCCGTGCAACGGGGCGTGCTGCAAAGGGCTATTCACCCGCGCCGCTCCCCGTGGCGCCGCGCATCGCGGTGACGTGGCGCGCGGGCCGGCGCGACGGCGCGCTCAGTGATTGGCGTCGTAGTAGTACGCCTTGACCGGCACGCGGCTTTCCTGGAAACGCTGCTGCTCTTCCAGCGTCTGCGGCTTGTCCCACCACAGCGCGCGGCCCTTCTTCTGCTCGACGGCTTCCTGCGGATGCTTCTGCATCCACTCGCGCATGAACTTGGTGTGCTCGGATTCGTAAATCGCCATATCGGCCCATCTCCCTGAAAAACCTGTTGTTCAATCGGTGAGGCGCCTCGTTCAGCCGACGCGCCCGTCGCCCCGCACGCGGCCGATGCGGACCACCTCGGGGATGCGGCGGATGCCGCGCATCACCCGGGCGAGGTGCATGCGGTCGCGCACCTGCAGGGTGAGATTCAGCGCGGTGTAGTCGCCCTGTTCATTGTCCATGTTGACCGTCTGGATGTTGCACTCTTCTTCCGAGATGGCCCCCGCCACTTTCGCCAGCACGCCGCGCTGGTTGTGGGTCAGCACGCGGATGCGCACGTCGAACTGGCGCTCGCCGCCCGGTTCCCACTCGACGTCCACCCAGCGCCCGCGGTCCCCGCGCAGCTTGGAGACGGTCGGGCAGTCGTGCAGATGCACCTCCAGCCCCTGGCCCTTGCGGATCATGCCGATGATCGGGTCGCCCGGGATCGGATTGCAGCAGCGCGCCAGCTGCACGGCGATGCCTTCCGAGCCGCGAATGCTGATCGCGCCGGCCGGCTTGGGCTTGACCACGTCGGGCCGCCCGGACTCCATGTCCTGCGCCTGCGACAGGCGGCGCGCCACGATCGCGGGCAGGCGCTTGCCCAGCCCGATGTCGGCGAACACCTCCTTCTTGTAGCGCACGCCGCGGTCGCGCAGGAAGCGATCCCAGGCGAAGGTGGAGATCTGCCCGATCGTGAGCCCGTGCGGACGCAGGGCCTGGTTGAGCAGGCGCTCGCCCAGCGCCACGGATTCGTCCTGCTGCGCGCTCTTCATGAAGTGGCGGATCTGCGCGCGCGCCTTGCCGGTGCGGACGTAGGACAGCCACGCCGGATTCGGGTTGGCATGCGCGGCGGTGATGATCTCGACCTGGTCGCCGTTGTGCAGTTCGCTGCGCAGCGGCATCAGGTCGCCGTTGATGCGGCAGGCCACGCAGCGGTTGCCGACGTCGGTGTGCACCGCGTAGGCGAAATCGACCGGTGTCGACCCCTTGGGCAGCGAGAAGATCTTGCCCTTGGGCGAGAAGGCATAGACCTCGCCCGGGAAGAGGTCGATCTTGACGTGCTCGAGGAACTCGGTCGCCTCGCCCGAGGCCGACTGCAACTCGAGCAGCGACTGCAGCCAGCTGTGCGTCTTCTGCTGCAGCTCGGTGAGCGTCTTCTCGTCTTCCTTGTACAGCCAGTGCGAGGCCACGCCGGCCTCGGCGATGTGGTGCATCTCGCGGGTGCGGATCTGCACTTCGACCGGCATGCCGAAGGGGCCGATGAGGGTGGTGTGCAGGCTCTGGTAGCCGTTCGCCTTGGGGATGGCGAGGTAATCCTTGAACTTGCCCGGCACCGGCTTGTACATCGAGTGCAGCGCACCCAGCGCCAGGTAGCAGCTCGGCACGTCCTTGACGATGACGCGGAAGCCGTAGATGTCGAGCACCTGCGAGAAGCTCAGGTGCTTCTCCACCATCTTGCGGTAGATGCCGTACAGATGCTTCTCGCGGCCCTGCACCTCGGCTTCGATGCCCCATTGCGGCAGTCGGTCCTCGATCGCGGCGAGAACCTTGCCCACCACCTCGCGGCGGTTGCCGCGCGCGGCGCGGATCGCCCTCGCCAGCACGCGGAAGCGCAGCGGATACTTGCGCTCGAACGACAGCTCCTGCAATTCGCGGAACAGGTCGTTGAGCCCGAGGCGGTTGGCGATCGGCGCGTAGATCTCCAGCGTCTCGCTGGCGATGCGGCGCTGCTTGGCCGGGCGCACGCAGTCCAGCGTGCGCATGTTGTGCAGGCGGTCGGCGAGCTTGATCAGGATCACGCGCAAGTCGCTCGCCATCGCCAGCAGCATCTTGCGGAAGTTCTCGGCCTGCGCCTCTTCCTGCGAGCGGAACTCGATCTTGTCGAGCTTGGACAGCCCGTCGACGAGCTCGGCGGACACCTTGCCGAAACGCTCCGCGATCTCCGCCTTGGAGATGTGGGTGTCCTCCATCACGTCGTGGAGGAGCGCGGCGATCAACGCCTGCGGATCGAGATGCCAGTCGGCAACGATCGAGGCGACCGCGACCGGATGCGAGATGTAGGGGTCGCCGCTGATGCGCAGCTGGCCCTGATGCGCGTCGGCCGAGAAGTGGTAGGCCGCCTCGACGCGGCCCACGTCCTCGGGCCTGAGGTAGCCGGAGATCTTTTCCTTCAGCCGCGCGAAATCGAGCGCCAGGACGGGCGAGGCCGGCGGCTGGAAAACAGGCAGGGGAGCAGACACATCGCCGTCGGACATGAAGGCTCCCCTGGCGGCAGGTCAGGCCTGCCCGCGGTTGAGCATCTCGAGCCCGACCTTGCCGGCAGCCACTTCGCGCAGCGCGATGACTGTGGGCTTGTCCTTGTCGTGCGGGTCGAGCTCAATCTGCGGCGTGCTGCCGATGGTCAGCTGACGTGCGCGGTAGGTCGCTGCGAGCGTGAGCTGAAAACGGTTCGGGATCCTTTTCAGGCAGTCTTCGACGGTAATGCGAGCCATGTTCAATCCTGTTCGAGAAAGTCGAAATAATGCGGCTGGCGCAGCTGCTGATTGGCATAACGCAGCCGCGCGGCACGCACGACGGCAACCAGATCATCCACTGCAACCTGCAACTCGTTGTTAATTATAACGTAGTCGAACTCCCCCACGTGCCGCATCTCGCCACGCGCGCCCAGCACGCGGCGCTGTATGACATCTTCGCTATCGGTATTGCGACCGCGCAGCCGCCGCTCCAGTTCCTCCAGCGAAGGCGGCAGGACGAACACGCCCACCGCATCGGGGAAAGACTTGCGCACCTGCTGCGCGCCCTGCCAGTCGATCTCGAGCAAGGTGTCGCGCCCGGCGGCGATCTGCTCCTTCAGCCAGACCTTCGACGTGGCGTAGTAATTGCCGTGCACCTCGGCCCACTCCAGAAACTCGCCGCGGTCGCGCAGGGTGCGGAAAGTCTGGCTATCGACGAAATGGTATTCGCGCCCGTCCTGCTCGCCGGGCCGCGGCGCGCGCGTGGTGTAGGAGATCGACAGCTGCACGCGCGGATCGCGCTCGAGCAGGCCGCGCACCAGCGTGGTCTTGCCCGCACCCGAGGGCGCGGTGACGATGAAGAGGGTTCCCGGCATCCTGGGCTGTCCTTACTCGATGTTGTGCGACTGGCCGGTGAAACAGGCTTGCGCTGTCTCGCCGGATTGTACGCGGCCGTCACAGCGATAAGAACCCGCGGCGAGTCGATCCGGTCCGCCTTGCCGCGCTCCCTGCCGCCGGACCTCGGCATTGGCCCCGTCCGGCTGCGCTTCGCCGCCGGCTTGGCCCATAATCCGGCGGCCACCCCGCTCAACCATCCCGTCATATGAACCAGCAAGCCCTCTCCGCCCTGATCTGGTCGGTTGCCGACCTTTTGCGCGGCGACTTCAAGCAGTCCGAGTACGGCCGCGTGATCCTGCCCTTCACCGTGCTGCGCCGGCTCGACTGTGTGCTGGCGCCGACCAAGGCGGCGGTGCTTGCCGAGCACCGCGACAAGCAGCAGGCCGGGCTGCCCTTCGAGCCCTTCGTGCTGAAGAAGTCGGGCGTGCCCTTCTACAACATCAGCGCGCTCGACCTGCCCACGCTGGCCGGCGACCCGGACCACCTGCGCGCCAACCTGCACGCCTACATCCAGGGCTTCGCGCCCGACGTGCGCGACATCTTCGATCACTTCGACTTCGCCAACACCGTCGAGCGCCTGCACAAGGCCGGGCTGCTCTACCTGGTGG
This sequence comes from Thauera sp., assembly GCA_017302295.1. Classification (GTDB taxonomy): domain Bacteria; phylum Pseudomonadota; class Gammaproteobacteria; order Burkholderiales; family Rhodocyclaceae; genus Thauera. The sequence goes on from JAFLDS010000009.1 coordinate 49,503, forward strand.
TGGAGAAGTTCGCCCACATCGAGCTGCACCCGAAGCGGGTCGACAACGTGCGCATGGGCCTGGTGTTCGAGGAGCTGATCCGCAAGTTCGCCGAGATCTCCAACGAAACCGCCGGCGAGCACTTCACCCCGCGCGAAGTCATCCGCCTGATGGTGAGCCTGCTCTTCATCGAGGACGACGACGCGCTCGCCAAGCCCGGCATCGTGCGCACCCTCTACGACCCCACCGCCGGCACCGGCGGCATGCTGTCGGTGGCGGGCGAGCACCTGCACGACATCAACCCCGGCGCGCGCCTCACCATGTTCGGCCAGGAGCTCAACCCCGAGTCCTACGCCATCTGCAAGGCCGACATGCTGATCAAGGGCCAGGACGTGCGCAACATCGTGCTCGGCAACACGCTGTCCGAGGACGGCCTGCTCGGCAAGCTGTTCGACTACATGCTCAGCAACCCGCCCTTCGGCGTGGAATGGAAGAAGGTCGAGAAGGAGGTGCGCCGCGAGGCCGAGGACAAAGGCTACGCCGGCCGCTTCGGCCCCGGCCTGCCGCGCGTCTCCGACGGCTCGCTGCTGTTCCTGCTGCACCTGATCTCCAAGATGCGTCCGTTTGAGCAGGGCGGCAGCCGCATCGGCATCGTGCTCAACGGCTCGCCGCTGTTCACCGGCGGCGCCGGGTCGGGCGAGTCCGAGATCCGCCGCTACCTGCTCGAGAACGACCTGGTCGAGGCCATCGTCGGCCTGCCCACCGACATGTTCTACAACACCGGCATCAGCACCTATGTGTGGATCCTCACCAACCGCAAGGTCGAGGACCGCCGCGGCTGGGTGCAGCTGATCGACGCCTCCAGCTTCTGGCAGAAGATGCGGAAGAGCCTCGGCTCCAAGCGCAAGGAGCTGTCCGAGGCTCACATCGCCGAGATCACCCGCATCTTCGGCGAGTTTCTGGAAGTGGAGCAGGCGGTGGTCGTCGACGCCCAGGGCAAGGAGATCGAGCGCGCCACCCTCTTCCCCGGCGTGAAGCTGCCGACAGCACCCGAAGGCGGCAAGGTGAAGCGCGTGCCCATCGCCCGCGTCTTTCGCAACGCGGACTTCGGCTACCGCACGATCACCATCGAGCGCCCGCTGCGCGACGCCGCCGGCAAGGTCGTGCTCGGCGAGCGCGGCAAGCAGAAAGGCAAGCCCCAGCCCGACACCGCGCTGCGCGACACCGAGAACGTGCCCTTGTCGGAAGACGTGCAGGCCTACTTCGAGCGCGAGGTCCTGCCCCACGCCCCCGACGCCTGGATCGACCACGACAAGACCAAGGTCGGCTACGAGATCCCCTTCAACCGCCACTTCTACGTCTTCGAGCCCCCGCGGCCGCTGGCGGAGATCGACGCCGACCTCAAGCGCTCGATGGACCGGATCAAGCAGATGATCGAGGGGCTGGCGGGATGAGGCATCGACCGAGTCGAAAGCAGGACGGAATTGTCTCGGCGGTGATGAGACAAATGCCGCAGGACGGCGCGCGCGAGGTGCCCGTTGCGGGAAAGTTGCCGGGCCACGACCGAGCCGCAGGCGCTAGAATCGAGCGCAACAAAACCCCCAATGCCTCTGCCGACGCGCGAGCGCGGCACGCACAAACCTGGGGGTTACTTTTTTTCCGGGACGTGCCCATCGTCCTGGGCAATACACCCGCCATGCCGCTCGAAGAAGCGCTCTTTGGCGGGTTTTTTGCGCCCTTGGTTCTTAATTGTGCTGGCGCTGCTGACACAATTTCGCCGGTCGCGCCGCGTAGAAAAGTCGCACCGCCGGTGCGACAAAACGACCTGGCCGTGGTGGTGACGCGGGAGGGACTGGCACGATGAGCTTCCCACGTTATCCGGCGTACAAGGACTCGGGCGTCGAGTGGCTGGGGGAGGTGCCGGGGCATTGGGAGATCTCCCAACTGAAGCATGCCTACTCCGTGATCGGTGGTTCAACGCCGTCGTCGGGTGTGCCCCAGTTCTGGGATGGCGATATCGTCTGGGTTACACCAGCCGATTTGTCTCGACTGAAGTCCTTCAAGATCGTTTCCTCGTTACGCACGATCACGGACGCAGGACTAGCGTCTTGCGGAACCAATCTGCTGCCTGTCGGAAGCATCGTACTTTCGACGCGTGCCCCAATTGGATCACTCGGTGTCGCCGGAACGGAGCTCTGCACGAATCAGGGGTGCAAGGGGCTGGTACCCAAATCCGAGCAATGCAGCGGCTTCGGTGCTTATCTCCTTGCTGTAATGGGTGGTGAGCTAAATATTCGGGGGCGAGGCACCACTTTCCTAGAGCTGTCGAGCGAAGCTCTCTGCGAGGTCAAGATCCCTCTGCCGCCTGAACCGGAGCAAGGGGCCATCGCCGCCTTCCTCGACCGCGAAACCGCCAAGATCGACGCCCTCGTCGCCGAGCAGCAGGACCTGATCGCGCTGCTGAAGGAAAAGCGCCAGGCGCTGATCTCGCACGCGGTCACCAAGGGGCTGGATCCGGATGTGCCGATGAAGGATTCCGGGGTGGCGTGGCTGGGGGAGGTGCCGGCGCATTGGCTCGTCACTCCACTCAAATATCTTGCAAGTTCAATCAAGGCGGGCCCTTTCGGTTCTGCTCTCACGAAGGATATGTATGTCGCGGCCGGCTATCGGGTGTATGGCCAGGAGCAGGTAATACCCGGGGACTTCACCGTTGGCGACTACTACATTTCGGACGGTGTCTTTGACGAACTGAGCCAATACGCTGTTGCGCCGGGCGACCTTTTGATCAGTTGCGTCGGCACATTCGGAAAGATTGCGATCGTTCCCGACGACGTCGAGCCTGGAATCATCAACCCGCGGCTCATTCGTCTGCGGGTGCGCTCCGATGTCAAGGCGGGCTTTCTCTGCGAAGTGCTGCGGAGCCAAGTCGTGTTCGAGCAGTTCGCGGTGCTTAGCCGTGGTGGCACCATGGACGTGATCAATATCGGCACGCTCAGCAACATCTATGTCCCTTGCCCGCCTCTTGAGGAGCAGCAGCGGATTCTCAGCTTCCTTGCCAAGAGTCTTTTGGGAATCGACTCCCTCGTCGCTGAGGCCGACGCCACCATCGCCCTCCTCCAGGAACGCCGCACCGCCCTGATCTCCGCCGCCGTCACCGGCAAGATCGACGTCCGCCACCTCGCCCCCACCCCGGAGCCCGCATGACCCCCGCCGCGCGCCCGCAGACCAACCAGATCTTCCTGCCGCTCGGCGACCCGCGCGGCAGCCGCATCGCCGAGATCACCACCCGCATCGTGCAGCTCATCCAGGTGCCGCGCCCGCAGCTCGACATCTTTCCCGCCATGCCCGAGCGCTTCTGCAAAGACACCGTCGCGACTCAGGTCCGGCGCGTTTGATCGTACCTGCCGGTTGGAATCACGTTACATTAACCAACTTGCCAAATTAACCAAGAAGGTTACCATTCCACCATGGAAAAACGAAGCCCGCACTGCCGCTTGCCGGTGGTCAAGGCCCTTGTCGAGGCTGGCAAGGTGCGCACCACGCTGTCGGCACGCGCGGGCGCGATCGAACTGGGGCTCGAACTCGCGGATATGTTGGCAGTGGTCTTGGACCTGAGGCCTGCGGATTTCTACAAGAGCATGACCACGCACGGCGACCACACCATCTGGCAGGACGTGTATCGACCGCGGACCTCGGCAGGTGACGTGTATCTGAAGCTGACGGTAATCGACGACGTGCTGATCGTCTCGTTCAAGGAGTTGTGACCATGAAATGTCCGGTATGCGGTGAAGCGGAGTTGATTCGCGATACCCGCGATATTCCATACACCTACAAAGGCGAGACAACGGTGATCGCCGGCGTGACCGGAGACTTCTGCCCGGCGTGCGCGGAGTCGATTCTGGATATCGCAGAGTCGGAGCGCGTGATGCGCGAGATGAGGATGTTCTCGAAGCAGGTCAATGCCGCGACTGTCGATCCGGCATTCATCGCCAGCGTGCGCAAGAAGCTGGCGCTCGATCAGCGCGAGGCGGCGGAGATTTTCGGTGGCGGGGTCAATGCGTTTTCGCGGTACGAGAATGGCAAGACCCGTCCACCGCTGGCACTGGTAAAGCTGCTGAAGGTGCTCGATCGCCACCCCGATCTGCTCGACGAGGTGCGGGCGGCATGATCTCGAATGCGTAGTCGCGAGGTCGTCATGGCGCTGCATCCGTGTCAGGAAGTTCTGGCGCGCGAGGTCAACCCGGTGGTGTATGCCGAGGCGGAGTGGCGGGCACGCATTGAACGCGACGATCCATTCGTTGGGAATATCTTGCACAATCCGGTCATGCTCTTGCTGGGAGTGGTCTGGGAAGGTATTGGATGCTTGCGGGCGCTGGCGCGCCAGCGCGATCTCGCAGCAATCCTCAACATGAAAGGCAGCAAGCATGTCGCTACAAGACCTCCTTGGTATCGAGCTTCCCATCCTCCAGGCGCCGATGGCCGGGGTGCAGGACAGCGCACTGGCGATCGCCGTGTCGAATGCGGGCGGGCTGGGTGCGCTGCCGTGCGCGATGCTCGACGCCCATGCCGTGCGCAAGCAGGTCGAGATGCTGCGCGCAGGGACGAGCCGCCCCTTCAACCTCAACTTCTTCAGCCATACGCCGCCCGTGCCCGACGAGGACAAGGCGCAGGCGTGGCGGGCGCTGTTTGCCGGCTATTACGCCGAATTCGGCCTCGATGCGGGTGCGCAGCCTGCCGGGCCGGCACGGCTGCCGTTCGATGAGGCGATGGCCGATCTGGTCTGCGAGTTGCGCCCGGCCGTGGTCAGCTTCCACTTCGGCCTGCCTGCGCCCGCGTTGCTCAAGCGGGTGCGCGATGCCGGCGCCCGGATCCTGGCCTCGGCGACGACGGTGGACGAGGCGCGCTGGCTGGAGGCGCAGGGCGTCGACGCGGTCATCGCGCAAGGACTGGAGGCCGGCGGGCATCGCGGGATGTTCCTGAGCGATGACATCGCCACCCAGGTCGGCACCTTCGCGCTGGTGCCGCAGGTGGTCCAGGCGCTGCGGGTGCCGGTGATCGCCGCGGGCGGGGTCGCGGATGCGCAAGGCGTGCGCGCCGCGCTCGACCTGGGCGCGGCCGGCGTGCAGGTGGGGACGGCCTACCTGCTGTGTCCGGAAGCGACGACCAGCGCAATCCATCGCGCCGCGCTGAAGCACGAGTCGGCCCGCGTCACTGCGCTGACCAATCTCTTCACCGGCCGGCCCGCGCGCGGCATCGTCAATCGCCTGATGCGCGAGCTCGGCCCGATGAATGCGCAGGCGCCGCAGTTTCCGCTTGCCGCGGCCGTGGCGGCGCCCTTGCGCGCGCACGCCGAGCGCCTGGGAAGCGGGGACTTCTCGCCCTTGTGGGCGGGGCAGAACGTAGGCGGCTGCAGGGAGATCGGCGCCGGTGAGCTGACGCGGGCGCTGGCGCGGCTAACTTAGGGCGATCGTCAATATCGAGCCGGTGCACGCCCGTAACGCTGTTCGGGGGTGAACACATGAAAGGCCTGCCCCCCGCCTCTTTTCTCATCGCTTGAAGGCTTTGAAGGCACGGATAAACGCATCAAGTGGTGCTAGTCTTGAAGCCAGCCACCTCATGGAGTCCATCATGCGCACCACCCTCGCGCTCGATGACGAGCTGCTTGCCAAGGCCCAGGCGCTGACCGGGCTGACCGAGAAATCCGCCCTGGTGAGGGAAGCCCTGCGCGCGCTGATCCAGCGCGAAAGCGCCCGGCGCCTCGCCCTGCTGGGCGGCTCGGAACCTCAACTGGATGACATCCCACGGCGGCAGCCGGAACCCGCTGCATGATCCTCGTCGATACCACGGTCTGGATCGATCACCTGCGTGGCGCGGATGAGCACCTCTCCGCCCTTCTGGCAGCGGGGCGGGTCGTGATGCATCCGTCTGTGCTGGGCGAAGTCGCACTCGGCAGCCTGAAGAACCGTGCCGCCGTGTTGGGTGCGATGCGCGATCTCCCGCGCGCGGTGGCGGCGACGGACGACGAGGTGCTGCGCTTCATCGACGCGCAGGGGCTTTTCGGGCTGGGCATCGGGTACATCGATGCGCATCTGCTGGCCGCCGTGATGCTGGCGCCCGGAACGCGGCTGTGGACGCGCGACCGGCGCCTGAGCGCTGCAAGCGCTCGCCTCGGCCTGGCCTATGCGCTGGCACACTGATTCGAGCAGCGGAATGACGACGATGCCCCTTCACACCGAAAAAGCCCTCGAAGACGAGATCTGCCGCGACCTCGCCGCTGCCGGCTGGCTGCATGACGGCGCCGACGCCGCGCGCTATGACCGCGCGCTGGCGCTGTTCCCCGACGACGTCGCGGGCTGGATCCAGGACACGCAACCGGAGGCCTGGGCGACGATCGAGCAGACCCACGGCGCCAACGCGCGCAAGGTGGTGTGCGAGCGCCTGCGGCGCTCGCTCGCCGATCACGGCACGCTGCACGTGTTGCGCCACGGCTTCGAAATGCTCGGCCTGCGGCGGCCGCTGGCGGTGGCGCAGTTTCGCCCGGCGCTGGCGATGAACGCCGAACTGCAAACGAAGTACGCCGCCAACCGGCTGCGCGTGGTGCGCCAGCTGCGCTACTCGCTGCACAACGAGAACTGCCTCGACCTCGGGCTGTTCGTGAACGGCGTCCCCGTCGCCACCTGCGAGATCAAGACCGACTACACCCAGGCGGTGGACAACGCCGTCCATCAGTACCGCCAGGACCGCCCGCCGCGCGTGGCGGGCAGCAACGCGGTGGAGCCGCTGCTGGCCTTTCCGCAGGGCGCGCTGGTGCATTTCGCGTTGAGCAACTCGGCGGTGCGGATGACGACGAAGCTGAACGGCTTCGTCACCGTCTTCCTGCCCTTCGACAAGGGCGACGCCGGCGCGGCCGGCAACCCGCCCAACCCGGACGGCTACGCCACCGACTACCTGTGGAAAGCGGTGTGGGCGCGCGATTCGTGGCTGGAGATCCTCGGCCGCTACATCGTGCCGCGCAAGGACGACGCCCGCCGACTGGTGAACACGATCTTCCCGCGCTACCACCAGCTCGACGCCACCCGCGCCCTGCTGGCCGCGGTGCGCCGCGACGGGCCGGGCGAGCGCTATCTGATCCAGCATTCGGCGGGCTCGGGCAAGACGAACTCGATCGCGTGGACCGCGCACTTCCTCGCCGACCTGCACGACGACGCCAACCGCAAGGTGTTCGACACGGTGGTGGTGGTGTCGGACCGCACCGTGCTCGACGACCAGTTGCAGGAAGCCCTCATGGGCTTCGAACGCACGCAGGGCGTGGTTGCGGTGGTGAACGGCGAAAGCGCGAGCAAGAGCCAGGAGCTGGCCGAGGCGCTGGCGGCGGGCAAGAAGATCGTGGTGTGCACGCTGCAGACCTTTCCCTTCGCCCTCGAAAAGGTGCGCGAGCTGGCGGCGACCAGCGGCAAGCGCTTCGCGGTGATCGCCGACGAGGGGCATTCCTCGCAGACGAACGAGACCGCGGCCAGGCTGAAGGAGGTGCTGTCGCCCGCCGAACTGGCCGAGCTGGCCGACGGCGGCGAGTTCGACACCGAAGACCTCCTCGCCGCGCAGATGGCGGCCAAGGCGGCGGGCAAGGAATTGGGCATCACCTTCGTCGCCTTCACCGCCACGCCCAAGGACCGGACGCTGCAGCTCTTCGGCACCCGGCCCGACCCCGCGCGCCCGCCTGCCGATGACAACCTGCCCGCGCCCTTCCATGTGTATTCGATGCGGCAGGCGATCGAGGAGGGCTTCATCCTCGACGTGCTGCAGAACTACACCAGCTACAAGGTGGCGTTCAAGCTGGCGCATGAGGGCAGCGCGCAGGGACGGGGGCTCTCCGAGGTCGATCGCGACACGGCGATGAAGGGCATCATGGGCTGGGTGCGGCTGCACGAGTACAACATCGCGCAGCGGGTGCAGATCGTGGTCGAGCATTTCTGCGCGCACGTGGCGCCGCTGCTCGGCGGCCTGGCCAAGGCGATGGTGGTGACCGCCAGCCGCAAGGAGGCGGTGCGCTGGCAGCTGGCGATGCGCAAGTACATCGCCGAGCACGGCTACCGCATCGAGACCCTGGTGGCGTTCTCGGGCGAGGTAGACGACCCCGAATCCGCGCCCGAGCCGCTTGCCGAGACCGCGCCGCTGATGAACCCGCGCCTGCGCGGGCGCGGCATCCGCGAGGCCTTCAAGGGTGGCGAATACGCCATCCTGCTGGTGGCCAACAAGTTCCAGACCGGCTTCGACGAGCCGCTGCTGTGCGGCATGTACGTGGACAAGCGCCTCGCCGGCATCCAGGCGGTGCAGACGCTGTCGCGCCTGAACCGCGCGCATCCGGGCAAGGACACGACCTACGTGGTGGACTTCGTCAACGATGCGGAAGAGATCCTCGCCGCTTTCCGCAGCTACCACGCCACCGCCGAGCTGGCCGGCGTGAGCGACCCCGAGCAGGTCTACACCCTGCGCGCCAAGCTCGACGGGATGGGCTTCTACGACAGCTTCGAGGTCGATCGCGTGGTGGAGGCAGCGCTGCGCGGGCGCAGCCAGTCGGAACTCGACCGCGCCCTGGTGCCGGTGGCCGACCGCCTGCTGAAACGCTACGCCGCCGCCCGGCGCCGCCTGCGCGACGCCGACGAAGGCAGCGCCGACGCGCGCGCCGCCAAGCTCGAACTCGACGCGCTCGTCCTCTTCAAGCGCGACCTCGCCACCTATGTGCGGCTGTATGGCTTTCTGTCGCAGATCTTCAACTACGGCAACACCGACATCGAGAAGCGCGCGATCTTCTTCCGCCTGCTTCACAAGCTGCTCGACTTCGGCCGCGACAGCGAGACGGTCGACCTGTCCTCGCTGGCGCTGACCCACTACACGCTGAAGAACCTCGGCACCCGCCGCCTGGCGCTGGATACGGCGCAAGGCGAGTACAAGCTGAAACCCAGCGGCCCCGGCGGCGGCGAAGTGCGCGACAAGGAGAAGGCAGCGCTCGACGAGATCATCGCGCGGGTGAACCAGCTCTTCGTCGGCGAGCTCACCGAAGGGGACAAGCTGCTATACGTGAACAACGCGATCAAGGGCAAGCTGCTCGAGTGCGAGACGCTGATCGAGCAGGCGGTGAACAACACCAAGGAGCAGTTCGGCAACTCGCCCGACCTCGACGCCCGCATCCTCGACGCGGTGATGGACGCGCTGTCGGCCTTCACCTCGATGAGCCGGCAGGCGCTTGAATCCGAGCGCCTGCGGGCCGAGATCAAGAGCATCCTGCTCGGGCCGGGGCGCCTGTACGAGCTGCTGCGCGCGCAGGCAAAGGACGTGCGCCGATAGGCTGCGCGCGCGGCCTCACTCGATGTTCTGCACCTGCTCGCGGATCTGCTCGATCAGCACCTTCATCTCCATCGCGATGCCGGTGATGTCGGTGGCGGGCGACTTCGACGCCAGCGTGTTGGCCTCGCGGTTGAGCTCCTGCATGAGGAAATCCAGGCGCTTGCCGGCCGAGCCGCCCGCTTTCAGGATGCGCTCGACTTCGTCGAGGTGGGTGGTGAGGCGCGTCAGTTCCTCGGCGACGTCGATGCGCTGGGCGTAGAGCGCGACTTCCTGGCGGATGCGGTCTTCGTCGAGCGCGGCGACGGCCTCGCGCAGGCGGGCGGTGAGCCTGTCCTGGTATTCGGCGACGACGAGCGGCATGCGCGGCGCGGCGGTAGCGACGAGCTCGCGCATGCGCGCGACGCGCTCGCGGATCATGTCGGCGAGCTTGTCGCCTTCGCGCCGGCGGGTGGCGATCAGCTCGCCGAGCGCGGTGTCGATCAGCTCGGCGATCACCGGCTGCATCTGCTCGAAGGCGAGGCTGTCGTCGGCGAGCATGCCGGGCCAGCGCAGCACGTCCGACACCGACAGCGGCCGGGCATCGGGCATGCGCTCGCGCACCGCGGCCTGCGCGTCGGCGAGCTGGGCGATGAGCGCGCCGTTGATGGCGAGGCTGCGCGGCGCGGCATCGTTGCTCTGCAGGTTGAGGCGGCACTCGACCTTGCCGCGCGTCAGCCGCGCGGTGATGCGCTCGCGGATCGCTGGCTCGGCCTGGCGCAGATCCTCGACGACGCGGAAAGACAGGTCGAGGTAGCGCGAATTGACGCTGCGCAGCTCCAGATGAAGCGTAACGGAGCCGAGGTCGCGGTTCTGCACCGCGAAGCCGGTCATGCTGTGGACCATGGGAATCTCCGGGCCGCTGCAGCGATCGCAGTGCTATCGATTAAACTGCAGGACCCAATCAGGAATAAGCGTCGGAAAGCCGAATCTTATCCCCGCCGAAGATGCCCCCTCAAGCCAACTGCGCGCTGCCCCCGGGTTATCAGCTCGATCGCTACCGGATCGAGCGGCAGCTTTCGGTCGGCGGATTCTCGATCGTCTATCTGGCCGTCGACGACGATGGCACCGCGGTGGCCCTGAAGGAGTACCTGCCGAACTCGCTCGCCCTGCGCAAGGAGGGGGAGATCGAGCCGCAGGTGCCGGAGGACAACCTGCCGGCGTTTCGCTATGGCATGAAGTGCTTCTTCGAGGAGGGGCGCGCGCTCGCCAAGCTGATGCACCCGAACGTGGTGCGGGTGCTGAACTTCTTCCGCGCCAACGGCACCGTTTACATGGTGATGCAGTTCGAACGCGGCCGCACGCTGCACGACTACATCCAGAAGCACCGCGGCGAACTGCGCGAGAACCTCATCCGCGCGGTGTTCGCGCGCATGCTGAACGGCCTGCGCGAGGTGCACGCGCACAAGCTGCTGCACCTCGACATCAAGCCCTCGAACATCTATCTGCGCAACGACGGCACGCCGGTGCTGCTCGACTTCGGCGCCGCGCGCCAGACGCTGATGAACGACCAGCCCTTCCTGAAGCCGATGTACACCCCGGGCTTCGCGTCGCCCGAACAGTACGAAGGGCGCAACGGCCTCGGCCCCTGGAGCGACATCTACAGCGTGGGGGCGAGCCTGCATGCCTGCATCGTCGGCACCGCGCCGCCGCGCGCCGACGACAGGGTCAAGGGCGACACGCTGCAGCCCTTGACGAAGACGCACGCCAGTCGCTATTCGAATCAATTGCTCGGGCTGGTGGACTGGTGCCTGCAGCTGGATGCACTCAAGCGTCCGCAGAGTGTCTATGCCTTGCAGAAGGCGCTGATGCAGAAGGAGGCCGGCGATCCGATGCCGGCATCGTGGTTCACGGACATCGGCTCGCGTCTGCGGTCATTCATCGGCCGTGCTTGAAGGGGAATCCATGCGTTTCACGATCTACCAGGAAAGTCGCGTCGGCCAGCGCAAGACGAACCAGGATCGCATCGCCTACTGCTATTCGCGCGACGCCCTGCTGATGCTGGTGGCCGACGGGATGGGCGGACACCTGTATGGCGAGGTCGCCGCCCAGCTTGCGGCCCAGCTCATCGCCAAGGCTTTCCAGCGCGAGGCCAAACCGGCGCTGGCCGAGCCGGCGCTGTTCCTGTCGCGCGCGCTGACCAATGCGCATCACGCCATCCTCGACTATGCGTTCGACAAGGACCTGCCGGAATCGCCGCGCACCACCATCGTCGCCTGCGTGGTGCAGAACGGCGTCGCGCACTGGGCGCACGCCGGGGATTCGCGCCTGTACCTGCTGCGGCACGGCAAGATCCTGACGCATACGCGCGACCACTCGCGGGTGCAGCTGATGATGGACCAGGGGCTGCTTGACGCGCGCGAAGCGGCAAACCACCCGGGGCGCAACCGCATATACTCCTGCCTCGGCGGCAATCAGACGCCACAGATCGAGTTCTCACGCGGCGTGACGCTGCATAACGGCGACGTCATCGCCCTGTGCAGCGACGGCGTGTGGGGGCCGCTGAACGACGACGCCATGCTGCTCGGCCTTGTCGCCGGGCCGGTCATGCAGGCGGTGCCGCAGGTGCTCGACCGCGCCGAAGCGGCGGCCGGCGCGACCGCCGACAATCTCTCGCTGGTCGCCATGTGCTGGCAGGACGAATCCGCGCCGCCGGGTGTCGACTCGATCTCGACCCGCACCATGGCGCTCGACGACCACACGACACGGATCGACCTGTTTCCCGGCAGCCGCAGCGCGGGCGCAACGTCCGCCGCCAGCATCGACCTGACCGAGGAAGAGATCGAGCGTGCGATCGCCGAGATCAATGCTGCCATCACCAAATTCGACCGATAGGACTCCCATGCGCCCCAGCCAACGCCAGCCCGACGAACTCCGCCCGGTCCGCCTCACACGCGGCTTCACCCGCCACGCCGAAGGTTCGGTGCTGGTGGAATTCGGCGATACCCGGGTGCTGTGCACCGCCAGCGTGGAGGACAGCGTGCCCGGCTTTCTGCGCGGCAAGGGCCAGGGCTGGCTCACCGCCGAGTACGGCATGTTGCCGCGCGCCACCCATACGCGCAGCGCGCGCGAAGCGGCCAAGGGCAAGCAGAGCGGACGCACCCAGGAGATCCAGCGCCTGATCGGCCGCAGCCTGCGCGCGGTGGTCGATCTGAAGGCCCTGGGCGAGCGCCAGATCGTGATCGATTGCGATGTGCTTCAGGCCGACGGCGGCACCCGCACCGCAGCCATCACCGGTGCCTGCGTGGCGGTGCACGATGCGCTGCAGACCCTGGTGGCGGCCGGCAAGCTCGAGCGCAGCCCGATGAGCGACTTCGTCGCCGCCGTGTCGGTGGGCATCCACCAGGGCGTGCCGGTGCTCGATCTCGACTATGCTGAAGACTCGGACTGCGATACCGACATGAATGTGGTGATGACGGGCAGCGGCGGCCTCATCGAGGTGCAGGGCACCGCCGAGGGCGCCGCCTTCTCGCGCGCCGAACTGAACGCCCTGCTCGACCTCGCCGAGGCCGGCATCGGCCAGTTGAATGCCGCGCAACGCAGCGCCATCGCCGGAGGCTGATCCATGAGCAAGCGACTCGTCCTCGCCAGCAACAACGCCAAGAAGGCCGTCGAGATGCAGGCCCTGCTCGCGCCGCTGGGCATCGAGGTCATCCCGCAGTCGGCGCTGGGCGTGAGCGAGGCCGAGGAGCCGCACGCCACCTTCGTCGAGAACGCGCTCGCCAAGGCGCGGCATGCCGCGGCGGCCACCGGCCTGCCCGCCATCGCCGACGACTCCGGCCTGTGCGTGGAGGCGCTGGGCGGCGCGCCCGGCGTGCAGTCGGCGCGCTTCGCCGGGGAGCCGAAATCCGACGCGCGCAACAACGCGCTGCTGCTGCAGAAGCTCGCCGGCGTCGCGGACCGTCGCGCCTACTTCTACTCGACCGTGGTGCTGGTGCGCCATGCGGAAGATCCGCGCCCGCTGATCGCCGACGGCGAATGGCACGGCACCATCCTCGAGGCCGAGCGCGGCACGGGCGGCTTCGGCTACGACCCGCTGTTCTGGCTGCCCGATCTCGAGCAGACCGCCGCCGAGCTCGACGCCGGGCTGAAGAACAAGCTCAGCCATCGCGGCGCAGCGATGCGCCACCTGCTCGACAGCCTCGCCCACCACCCGCTCTGAGCCGGCGGCGCACCTTGTCGCGCGCCTCATACCCCATGACCGAACGCCGCATCATCCCCTTGCAACCGGCCTCGCCGCTGCAGCGCGCCGTCGCGCTCCCCGAGCGGCCGCAGCTTGCCGTGCCGCCGCCCCTGTCGCTGTATGTGCATTTCCCGTGGTGCGTGCGCAAGTGCCCTTACTGCGACTTCAACTCGCACACCACTCGCGGCGCCGACGCCGCCATTCCTGAGGCGGCGTGGATCGACGCCGTCATCGCCGACCTGCAGGCCGCGCTGCCCCAGGTGTGGGGGCGCCGGGTGCACAGCGTGTTCTTCGGTGGCGGCACGCCCAGCCTGATGTCGGCCGCCGGGCTGGACCGCCTGCTGACCGCGATCCGCATGCTGCTGCCGCTCGACCCGCTGGCCGAGATCACCCTCGAGGCCAACCCGGGCACCGTCGAGGCCGCGCGCTTTCGCGACTTCCGTGCGGCCGGGGTGAATCGGCTGTCGCTGGGCATCCAGAGCTTCGACGATGCGATGCTCGCGCGCATCGGCCGCATCCACGGCGGGGACGAGGCAAGGCGCGCGATCGACATCGCGCAGACCCATTTCGAGCGGGTGAACCTCGACCTGATGTACGCCCTGCCGGAGCAGACGCTGCCGATGGCGCTTGCGGATCTGGAGACGGCGCTCGGCTTCGGCACCGAGCACCTGTCGTGCTATCACCTGACGCTCGAGCCCAACACGCCTTTCGCCCACAGCCCGCCGCCGCTGCCCGACGAGGACGCCGCCGCCGACATGCAGGAGGGGATCGAGCACCGGCTCGCGGAGGCGGGATTCGAGCACTACGAGACCTCCGCCTTCGCCCGCCCGGGCCGGCGCAGCGTGCACAACCTGAACTACTGGACTTTCGGCGACTACCTCGGCATCGGCCCCGGCGCACACGGCAAGCTCTCCAGCCACGAAGGCATCCGCCGCGAGATGCGCCACAAGCACCCGACGCGCTACCTCGAAGGCGCGGCGCGCGGCGACTTCGTGCAGGAGGCGCGCGAGGTCGGCACGGCCGAGCTGCCCTTCGAGTTCATGATGAACGCGCTGCGCCTTACCGGCGGTGTTCCGCCGGATCTGTTCGCCTCACGCACCGGCCTGCCGCTGGAGGCGATCGCCGACGAATTGCGCGCGGCGCGCGATCGCGGATTGCTCGAGATCACCGCCGACGCGATGCGGCCGACGCTGCAGGGACGGCGCTTTCTCAACGACCTGCTGCAGGTCTTCTTGCGCGACTGAGGCGGCGGCACAGGTCCGCAAGAAACGGATTGCGCCAGCGTGCAGTGCAGCCATACTGGGCTCGACCTCGCGCTGCACCCCGTTCCACGCCGGAGTCCGCCATGCCCGACGACGCACGACACCAGTACGCCCTGATCGCGAAGGCGATCGCCTTCATTCGCGCGCATGCACGGACGCAGCCCTCGCTCGATGAGATCGCCGCCGCGGTGCACCTCAGCCCGGCTCACCTGCAGCGCGTGTTCTCGGCCTGGGCAGGCATCTCGCCAAAGCGCTTCCTGCAATATCTGACCAAGGAGCATGCGCTGCGCCAGCTCGCCGCCGCGCACGACACCCTGTCGGTGGCCTGCGACAGCGGCCTCAGCAGCACGAGCCGGCTGCACGCGCTGATGGTGAGTTGCGAGGCGATGACGCCGGGCGAGATCCAGGCCGCCGGCCGCGGCCTCGACATCGGCTACGGCTTTGCGCCCTCGCCGTTCGGCACCGCGCTCGCCGGGTGGACGGCGCGCGGCGTGTGCCATTTCGCTTTCGCCACCGCCGACGACGCGGCGATGGTCGCCGAGCTGGCGGCGCTGTGGCCGGGCGCCGCGCTGCGCCGCGACGACGGCGCGGCGCAGGGTCTGCTGCACCGCATCTTCCCGCGCATGCCGACGCGCGGATCGGTGCATCTGGTGCTGCGCGGCACGAACTTCCAGATCAAGGTGTGGGAAGCGCTGCTGCGCACCGACTTCGGCAGGCTGACGTCCTACCATCAACTGGCGCAGCGCCTCGGCGCCCCCGGGGCACAGCGCGCGGTCGGCGGCGCGCTCGCGGCCAATACCCTCGCCTACCTGATCCCCTGCCACCGCGTCATCCGCGAGAGCGGCGACATCGGCAGCTACCGCTGGGGCAGCGAGCGCAAGCTCGCCCTGATCGGCTGGGAGGCCGCGGGCCTGGATGCCAGCCCGGATGTCGAGCGCGAGCGCAGTGCAGCGGCAGCGACCGCAGCGGCGATCAGCCCTTGAGCGCCGGATTCAGCGTGTAGGTGCCGGTGAGCCTGGCCTCGGCCAGCACATGGCCGGCAAGCGCCGCGCGCACGTCGGCTCCGGTGAAACGGCCTTGCACCGCGCAGCGCGGCACGTCGAGCGCGTACAGCGTGAACACGTAGTGGTGAACGATCTCGTCGTTCCACGGCGGGCACGGGCCGTCGTAGCCGTGATAGTCGCCCTTCATCGCCTCGTCGCCGGCGAACCAGGCGGTGTAGTCATTCACGCCATGGCGCGCGCCGAGCGCGGCCTCCGGTCCGGGTTTGCCGCCCGGCGTGACTTCGGACGAAAAATGACCGGCGGCGATCTCGCACAGGTCCGCCGGCAGGTCGACGACGATCCAGTGGAAGAAATCGACGCGCGGCAGGCTGGCCGGGACGGTACGGCCTTCCTGGTTGACGTCGTCGCCCTTGCTGGGCACGTCGGGATCGTGACAGATGAGCGCGAAGGACTTGGTGCCGGCGGGCACGTCCGACCACGACAGCTGCGGGTTGAGGTTCTTCCCCAGGCAGACGTGGCCCGCGTCGGCCGGAATGCAGAAGGCGAACTCGCCCGGAATGCGGGCGCCGTCATTGAAGCTCTGGCTGCTCAGTTTCATGCCTCGGTCTCCTTCGTTCGTGTCATCAGGGTGCCTCGCACAGGCAATGCACGTACCGGTGTTGCGGATCGTTCCAGCGCAGCAGCTCGCGCCCGCTGCGTTGCAGGTCGTCGAGCACTGTCGCCAATGGCGCCGCCGCCACGGCGTGGCCGTCGAGCAGGCCGGCGCTGCCGGCAAGGCCGATCAGGCGGCGCATCAGGCGCTGCTCGATGGATTCGATCGCCTCCGGCCAGATCACCGCGTAGTGCGTCAGGCCGGCGCGCTGCGCGGTGGCGGCAAGCGCTGCGTCCAGGCCGCCGAGCTTGTCCACCAGGCCGAGCCCGGCCGCGGCCTGCCCGGTCCACACGCGGCCGCGGGCGACCTTGTCGACGTCGGCGGCCGGCATGCGACGCGCCTGCGCCACGGTGTCGAGGAAACGCCGGTAGCCATGCTCGATGCCGAGCTGCATCGCCTCGGCGGCGGCAGGGTCGAGCGGCCGGCGCGGATCGAAGGCGCCGGCAAACGGCGCGGTGGCCACGCCGTCGACGCTGATGCCCAGGCGCTTGAGCGGTTCGGTCAGTTCCGGGAACAGCGCGAAGATGCCGATCGAGCCGGTCAGCGTGGCCGGCGCGGCCCAGATCTCGTCGGCGCCGGCGGCGATCCAGTAGCCGCCCGATGCGGCGACCGAGCTCATCGACGCCACCACCGGTTTGCCGGCCTGGCGGGTGAGTTCGAGTTCGCGCCGGATCAGCTCGGAGGCGAAGGCGCTGCCGCCGGGGCTGTCGACGCGCAGCAGCACCGCCTTCACCGTGTCGTCCTCGCGCGCCGCGCGGATCATCTGCGCGTAGGTGTCGCCGGCCACCACGCCGGCCGCCTCTTCGCCGTCGACGATCGTGCCCTGGGCGACGATCACCGCGATCTTGTCACTCGCCGCCGGACGCGCGCTGCGCACCACGTCGAGATAGGCGTCGGCCTCGATGTGGCGGAAGTCCTTGCCGTCGGCATCGATTCCGACGCGCTCGGCCAGCCGTGCCCGCCACTGGTCGCGCGTGCTGAGCTGGTCCACCAGGCCGGCGTTGCGTGCCGCCAGCGCCGCGTCACCGTTGGCGGCCGCGAGGATGTCGCGATAGCCATTGACGTAGGCATCCAGCGCACCCGGCGCCAGCTTGCGCGCGGCGCTGACGTCGTCGCGCAGCTGGGTCCACAGGCCGTCGAGCAGATCGCGCGAGGAGGCGCGGTCCTCGTCGGACATGTCGTTGCGGATGAAAGGCTCGGCGAAGGACTTGTACTCGCCGACGCGGAACACATGCACCTTGACGCCCAGCTTGTCGAGCGCGTCCTTGAAGTACATGCCGTAGCGCGCGAGGCCGCGCAGCAGCACGAAACCGTCGGGCGACAGGTGCACCTCGTCGGCGACCGAAGCCAGGTAGTACTGCGCCTGGTCGAAGTGGTCGCCGCGCGCCAGCACCGGCTTGCCGGAGGCCTTGAAGGCGGCGATCGCCTCGCGCAGCTCGGCGAGCTTGGACAGCCCGCCCGACTGCAGGCGATCGGTGTCGATCACCAGCGCGCCGATGCGGTCGTCGTTGCGCGCGGCGCGGATCGCCTCGAGCATGTCGGCCAGCACCGCGCGCCCGCCCGGCACGCCGCCCGCACGCAACAGCGCCAGCGGCTCGTCGAGCACCGCCTGTTCGACGATGGAGCCGGTCGGACGCAGCACCAGCGCTGCGCCCTGCGGCACCGTCGGCGCCGGGTGCAGGAACAGCGCGACGAGGATGCCGATGCCCAGCAGCAGCAACAGGTAGAAGAAGCCGCGCGCGACGAAGTCGAGCGTCCGGCCGATGAAGCGCAGCAAGCCGAACACGAAGCGGAACAGACCCCGGATCACTGATTGATCTCCCTCATGCGACGCGACGGAACACCAGGTCCCACACGCCATGGCCGAGCTTGATGCCGCGGTTCTCGAACTTGGTCAGCGGCCGGTAGTCGGGGCGCGGCGCGAAGCCGTCGGCAGTGTTCTGCAGCGCGGGCTCGGCGGAGATCACCTCAAGCATCCAGTGCGCGTAGTCCTCCCAGTCGGTGGCGCAGTGCAGGTAGCCGCCGGGCGCGAGCTTGCTCGCCACCAGCGCGACGAATTCGGGCTGCACGATGCGGCGCTTGAAGTGGCGCTTCTTGCGCCACGGGTCGGGGAAGAACAGATGCACGCCGGCGAGTGCGCCGTCGGCGATCATGTCGCGCATCACCTCGACGGCGTCGTGCTGCATGATGCGCAGGTTGGTGAGCCCGCCTTCGGCGATCAGCTTGCACAGCGCGCCGACGCCGGGCGTATGCACCTCGATACCGAGGAAGTCGTGGTCGGGCATCGCCGCGGCGATCTTCGCGGTGGTTTCGCCCATGCCGAAGCCGATCTCGAGGATCTTCGGCGCCTTGCGGCCGAACGCGGCATCCAGGTCGAGCGGCGCCACGCGGTAGTCGATGCCGATCTTCGGCAGCATGTCGTCGAGGTAGCGATGCTGCGCTTCGGACATGCGGCCCTGGCGCAGCACGAAGCTGCGGATGCTGCGGCTGGAGAAGCGATGCTCGGGGCTGTCGCGACCGATGATCTCGACGCCGGCCACCGGCTCCTGCCTGTCTTGCACGTCGCTCATGAACCGATCAGCCCCTGCGTCGGCGAGCTAGGGTCGGCCGAATAGAACTTGCGCGGCATGCGCCCGGCAAGGAAGGCCTCGCGGCCGGCCTCGACCGCCTTCTTCATCGCGCTCGCCATCAGCACCGGCTTGCCGGCGGCGGCGATCGCGGTGTTCATCAGCACGCCGTCGCAGCCCAGCTCCATCGCAATGGCAGCGTCCGACGCGGTGCCCACGCCGGCATCGACCAGCACCGGCACTTTCGCGTTATCGATGATCAGGCGCAGGTTCCACGGGTTGAGGATGCCCATGCCGGAGCCGATCAGCGAGGCGAGCGGCATCACCGCGACGCAACCGATCTCTTCGAGCATCTTCGCCTGGATGGGGTCGTCGGCGCAGTAGACCATGACGTCGAAGCCGTCCTTCACCAGCGTCTCGGCCGCCTTCAGCGTCTCGGGCATGTTGGGGAACAGACTCTTCGGGTCGCCCAGCACCTCGAGCTTCACCAGCGCATGGCCGTCCAACAGCTCGCGCGCCAGGCGCAGCGTGCGCACCGCATCGTCGGCGGTGTAGCAGCCGGCGGTGTTGGGCAGGATGGTGAATTTCTCCGGCGGCAGCGCGTCGAGCAGGTTGGGCTCGCCCGGGTTCTGGCCGATGTTGGTGCGGCGGATGGCGACGGTGACGATCTCGGCACCGCTGGCGTCGATCGCCTCGCGCGTTTCGGCGAAGTCCTTGTACTTGCCGGTGCCGACGAGCAGTCGCGAGTTATAGGACTTGCCGGCGATGACGAGGGGGTCGTTCATGGTGGGGACCTGGAAAAGAAAGTTCTGACTTGTGGGCACGGACAATTCGCGGCGGGGAACCCGCCTCCCTCCCCTTCAAGGGGGAGGCGCCGGATCTATCCGCCACCCACCGCAACGACGATTTCGAGCCTGTCGCCGTCGGCAAGTTGCACCTCGGCATGGCGCGCCTTGGGCACGATCTCGCCGTTGCGCTCGACCGCGAGGCGCTTGCCGGCGAGGCCGCGCGCCTCGAGCAGCGCGCGCACGGTGAGACCGGATTGCAGGGATTCGGACTGGCCGTTGAGGGTGACCTGGATCATGGCGATGCGAAGCCGCAGCAGCAGACGGAAGGCTGAAATCTTAACATGCGCCGGGTTTGACTTTTCCCGGGCACGGCGCTACTTTCCAGCCATAGCGCCGATTTGAACCAACAGCTTGCGGGCGCTCAATAAATCCGGCTAAAGCGAGGGCGACCCAGTCCGCGTTTATAGCCGGCTGGGTTTTTCGTTTTCAGATGGCGATCATGATCCAACCTCAATCCGTCGGCATCGTCGTGCCGCAGAAGGCGCGCTTCACCGAGCCGCTGCCACTGCGCAGCGGCGGCACGCTGGACGACTACGAGCTGGTGTACGAGACCTACGGCACGCTCAACGCGACGCGCAGCAACGCGGTGCTGGTGTGCCACGCGCTGTCGGGCTCGCACCATGTCGCCGGCACCTACGCCGGCGACGCGGGCAGCACCGGCTGGTGGGACAACCTCGTCGGCCCGGGCAAGCCGCTCGACACGCGCAAGTTCTTCGTCATCGGCGTCAACAATCTTGGCAGCTGCTACGGTTCGTCCGGTCCCAGCACGGTGAATCCGGCCACCGGCAAGCTGTGGGGGGCGGATTTTCCCTTCGTCACCGTCGAGGACTGGGTCGAATCCCAGGCACGGCTGGCCGACCGCCTCGGCATCGAGCGCTTCGCCGCGGTGATCGGCGGCAGCCTGGGCGGCATGCAGGCACTGTCGTGGACGCTGCAGTACCCGGAGCGCGTCGGCCATGCCGCGGTGATCGCCTCGGCGCCCAAGCTCACTGCGCAGAACATCGCCTTCAACGAGGTGGCGCGCCAGGCCATCCTCACCGACCCCGATTTCCACGGCGGGCACTATTACGAGCATGGCGTGGTGCCGGCGCGCGGCCTCAAGCTGGCGCGCATGGTGGGCCACATCACCTACCTCTCCGATGACGCGATGGCGGAGAAGTTCGGCCGCAGCCTGCGCCACGGCAAGGCGGTGTACAGCTACGACGTCGAGTTCGAGATCGAGTCCTACCTGCGCTACCAGGGCGACAAGTTCGCCGGCTTCTTCGATGCCAACACCTATCTGCTGACGACGAAGGCACTGGATTACTACGACCCGGCATTCGAGCACGGCGGCAACCTGAACGCGGCGCTGGCGCGCGCCACCGCGAACTTCCTGGTGGTGTCGTTTTCCACCGATTGGCGTTTCGCCCCGGAGCGTTCGCGCGAGATCGTGTATGCGCTGCTGCACAACCGGCGCAACGTCAGCTACGCGGAGATCGACAGCGCCGCCGGCCACGACTCCTTCCTGCTCGACGATGCGCGCTACCACGCGCTCCTCGGCGCCTGGTTCGACCGCATCGAGGTTTGAAATGTTACGACCCCCACGCTCACTGCGTTCGCTGCCCCCCACGGGGGCGTCAGTACTTTTGAGACGGCTCGGCACATACTGAAATGACCTCCTACCGTTACGACTACGAAGTGATCACGCAGTGGATCGAGCCAGGCGAGAAGGTGCTCGACCTGGGCTGCGGCGACGGTGACTTGCTGAAGCACCTGATGCAGGTGCGCCAGGTGCAGGGCTACGGGGTCGAGAACGACCCCGACAAGTTGCTGGCGAGCGTGAGGAGCGGGGTCAACGTGATCCAGATGGATCTGGAGAAGGGCCTCGTCGGTCTCGAGGACGGCTTCTTCGATCACGTCATCATGAGCCTGTCGCTGCAGGCGATGCAGAACACGCAGGGCATCCTGCGCGAGATGTTGCGCGTGGGCCGCGAGGCGGTGGTGAGCTTCCCCAACTTCGGCTACTGGCGCCACCGCCAGAGCATCCTCAACGGCCGCATGCCGGTGTCGGAGAGCCTGCCGCACCAGTGGTACAACACGCCCAACGTGCGCTTCTTCACCATCGCCGACTTCGACGCCCTGTGCGAGATGAACGGCATCGCGGTGCACGAGCGCCTGGCCTTCGACGAGGGCAAGCTGGTGCTGGAGGAGCCGAACTTTCTCGCCAGCGTGGCGGTGTATCGGCTGGGACGCATCAGCTGATTCACTCACGGCGGCTCGTCGTCGCGCATGCCCGGGCGTCGCTGCGCCTATAGTGAATCGTGAGATGTAATCGCACGCCTCACGGCTCAAGGAGCCCTTCATGGCCGACGCGAGCGGCGCAACCCTGATCACCACCGGCATGCTGCCCTTCGTCGTGCTGCTGAGCGCAGTGCTGACGGTGCCGGTGTCGGTGGCGCTGCTGGCGCTGTACCGGCGGGCAGTGCTGCGCTCGATGGCGGCGGCCGGCTCGGCCGCGGCACGGGAGCCTGTTCGCCCCAGTCCCCGCGTACCGCCGCCGGCGGCCGAGCTGCAGTTGCAGGCGGTGTCGCCGGAAGCGCGTGCCTCGACGCCGGCGCTCGCCGCGGCCGGGCACTCGCTGCGAAA
Source organism: Thauera sp. (assembly GCA_017302295.1). Classification (GTDB taxonomy): domain Bacteria; phylum Pseudomonadota; class Gammaproteobacteria; order Burkholderiales; family Rhodocyclaceae; genus Thauera. The sequence continues at coordinate 72,004 of JAFLDS010000009.1, forward strand.
GGCGGTTGCGGTGTATGTGGGCGCCGGCCTCGTGTATGCGCTGGTCCTCGGCGGCACATGGATGCTCCTCGCGCGCGACAGCGGCTTTCCGCTGTTGCGTTTCCTGTGGCTGTTGTCGTGCTACGCGTGGCCCACGGTGCTGGCCGTCGGTCTGATCGCGGCGGTCACGCGGCGCCAGCGGCTGCAGTTGGGCGGACTCTATTTTTCACTGCTGCTGGCGCTCGCCGTCGCCGGGGTGGCGCGCAACGCCGAGCTCAGCCTCGGCCAGCTGGCAGGATTCTGGCTGCTCACCAACGCGCCGGCTACCGTGCTGCTGCTCGCCTTCCTGCAGCGCCGGGTGCGTGCAGTGGGGCCGCTGATCCTGGCCTTCATGGTGGTGGCGATCACCGGCTCGCAGCTTGCCGTCAGCCTTGTGAGCCGCAGCGACGCCGCGGTCGGCGCGGCGGTGGGGGCGGGCGGAGCGTTCGGGCTGGGCGGCACCGGCACCTTCTTCGCCATCATGGCGCTGGGGGCGGTGATCGCCGCGATCGCCGGCTGGAAGTGGCTGCAATGGCTGGGACGCCGTCACCGCGAGCGCCGCACCAGCGACCAGGCGCTGACCCTGGACGCGATGTGGCTGCTGTTCGGCGTGGTGCAGACGATCGGCTTCGCCTTCGAGGGCATTTTGTGGGTGCTTGCGGGCCTCGTTGCCTTCGCCGCCTACAAGCTGGCGGCACGGCTGGGTTTCGCGCTTGCCGGCCTGGGCCGTGCGGCGGGGAAGGAGCCGTCGTTGCTACTGCTGCGGGTGTTCGCCCTCGGGACGCGCAGCGAACGGCTGTTCGATGCGCTGACCAAGCACTGGCTGCGCGCCGGAGACATCAGCCTGATCGCCGGTCCCGACCTCGCCACGACGACGGTGGAGCCGCACGAATTCCTCGATTTCGTCGGTGGCCACCTGTCACGCCAGTTCGTGCGCGACGAGGCCGATCTGGCGCGGCGCTTCGCCGAGCGGGCGCTGGGCCCCGACCCGGACGGCCGCCACAGGGTGAATGAGTTCTTCTGCCACGCCGACACCTGGCAGCCAGCGATGCGTCGCCTGGCGGCGAGCGCCGACGCGGTGCTGATGGATCTGCGCAGTTTTTCGCCGGCCAATCAGGGCTGCCAGTACGAGCTGCAGCAGTTGCTCGACATCGTGCCGCTGGCGCGCACGGTGTTCCTGATCGACCCCACGACCGACCGCGCCTTTTTCGAGGCGACGCTTCGCCGCCTGTGGCAGATGGTTGCCGCCGAGAGCCCGAACCGCAGCTTGCCGAGTGCCCGCGTGGCCGTGCTGACCGCCGACGGCGGCGGCGAATTCGAGCTCGCGCCTTTGCTCGCCCTGCTCCACACCGCGGCCGCCGGCGCCGCCTGAGCGCGCCGCGGCCGCCGCCGCGTTCAGCCGACGACGAAACCCTTCACATCGACACGGATCGCAGGACGGTCGAGGGCGGCGGCCGTCGCCCGCGCGAACTGCTGCGCCCAGTCGCCGGCCTGCTGGAAGCGCGCCTCGCCGCCGTACTTGGCGACGTTGAGGATCATGTCGAGCACCAGCACCTTGCCCATCGGATTGGACGGCGTGCATTCGAGCGCCTCGAATTCGCGCGCGAGCCAGGTACGCGCCTGATCCTTGCCCAGCGCGGCAACGTCGGCATCGTGCACGCCGAGCTCGTATTCACGGTTAGCACCGAACGACACGATCACTTGATATGGCATGGCGCTCGCCCTCCAGGATGCCGGATACAGTGGATGGCGCATTGTTGGCGGATTGCCGCAGCGAGGCAAGGAAGGTATCGAATTGTGTAAACGCGGCGGCTGCCTGCAATGACACTTCTAAGTTCGTGCCCACCATTCGGTCAGGCTGCGGGGGATGTGCTCCGTCAGGCTGTGCAACTCGACCTCGCTTCGCTCGGGACTCGAACAGTGCTCGCCTGCTCCGCACATCCCCCGCAGCCTGACCTGCCTGGTCACCATCTTCATGTCCGCGCCAAACACCCTCCAAGCAGCACCAGCGCCAAATCAGGGATAATCGCGGCCTGTCTTTCATACCCGCCACGCCCGTGCCCTTCCGCACCCCGCGCCGCGCCCGCGCGATCGCTGCCTCGCCCCTTCCGTCCTTTTTCGCCCTCCGCTCGCCGTGCGGCTTCTGTCGCCGCCGGGAGAGCGCATGACGGCGCACGCGCTCGGCCGCGGCTGGCGGCTGGCGGCGATCCTCGTGCTCGGCTTCGCCTCCGGGCTACCGCTGGCGCTCACCGGGCAGGCGATGCAGGCCTGGCTCACGGTCGATGGTGTCGATCTGGCGACGATCGGCTTCTTCGGCCTCGTCGGCGTGCCCTACACCTTCAAGTTCCTGTGGGCGCCGCTGATGGACCGCTTCGAGCCGCCCTGGCTCGGCCGCCGCCGCGGCTGGCTGGCGCTGACGCAACTGGCGCTGGCGGCGCTGCTGTGGTGGATGGCGAGCCTTTCGCCGCTGACCACGCCGGGGCTGTTCGCCGCCGCGGCGGTGATGGTCGCCTTCCTGTCCGCCTCGCAGGACGTGGTCGTCGATGCCTACCGCACCGACCTGCTGCCCGAGGACGAGCGCGGACTGGGGGCCTCGGTGCACGTGTTCGCCTACCGGCTGGCGATGATCCTGTCGGGGGGCATCACCCTGATCTGGGCCGGGCAGTGGGGATCGTGGCCCCGCGTGTACGAAACCATGGCGCTCGTCATGCTGGCCTGCGGCGTCGTTTCGCTGCTGGCGCTGCCACGCGTTTCGGCAGCGCTGAAGCCCCTCGACTCGGACCCGAAGCGGGAGCTCGCCGGCTTTGCCGCGATGCTCGCGGGGGTCGCAGCGGGCTATGCGATCGCGCGCCAGGCGCTGATCCTCGCCGGCCTGGACCCTAACGACGCCAACCGCTGGATCCAGCTGCTGTTCGTGCTCGCAGAGATCGCGCTGGCCCTGCCGCTGGCCGGCTGGGCGGCGCGCCGCGCCGGCTTCGAGACGCTCAACCGCTCGCTGTCGAGCTATTTCGCGCAGCAGGGGGCGGCGGCCTTTCTCGCCCTGATCATCCTGTACAAGCTCGGCGACGCCTTCGCCGGCAGCCTGACCACGCCCTTCCTGATCAAGGGCATGGGTTTCGCACAGGAAGAGGTCGGTATCGCCAACAAGGTCATCGGCATCTGGCTGACGATCCTCGGCGCCTTCGTCGGCGGCCTGATCATGACGCGGCTGGCGCTGTACCGTTCGCTGCTGCTGTTCGGCGTGCTGCAGCTGGCGTCGAACTTCGGCTTCTACCTGCTGGCGCAGCTCGGCAAGGGCGCGTGGGGCGAGGTCATGGTGCCGGCGTTCGACTTTGGCATCGTCGCGATCGCAGAGCCTGCGGCGCTGGACTGGCTGCTGCTGACGGTGATCGCCGGCGAGAACATCAGCGGCGGCATGGGCACGGTGGCTTTCGTTGCGCTGTTGATGAGCCTGTGCAACCAGCGTTTCAGCGCCACCCACTACGCGATGCTGTCGGCCTTCGCCGCGGTGGGCCGCATCTATGTCAGCCCGCTGTCGGGGGTGCTGTCGACGAGCATCGGCTGGCCGGCCTTCTTCATCTTCTCCATCGTCGTCGCGGTGCCGGGCGTGGTCATGGTGTGGTGGCTGCGCGATGCGCTGTCGCGCCTGGGCAAGCCACCCGTCGTGGCGGGAGCGGACGACTGATGGCGCACCCGGGCCGCACGAAGCGGGGCGAGTTCCTCGCCGGCTGCCGCGACGAGGCGCCGCTGCAGCTGGGCGTGCTGCCCTTCGGCATGCTGTACGGCATCGGCGCGCTGGCGGCCGGGATGCCGGCGTGGCTCGCGCAGCTCGCATCGGCAATCGTGTTCGCTGGCGCCGCCCAGCTGGTGATCGTGCAGATGCTGACGGCGGCGGCCGGCGCGCTGCCGATCGGGCTCACCGCCAGCCTGCTGAACCTGCGCCACGTGCTGTACAGCGCCTCGGTGGCCGATTACGTGCGCCACCTGCCACGGCGATGGCGCCTGTTGCTGGCCTATCTGCTCACCGACGAGGCCTACGCGGTGGCCATCCTGCGCTACCAGTCGACAAGGCCGGACGTCGCCGATGGCAAGCCCGCCCCCGCAGGGGATCTGGGCCACTGGTACTTCCTCGGCTGCGGCTTCACCCTGTGGGCGTGCTGGCAGCTGTCGACCGCGGCCGGCCTGCTGTTCGGTGCGACCATCCCGCCGGAGTGGGACATCGACTTCGCCGTGCCGCTGACCTTCATCGCCTTGCTGACCCTGCTGCTGCGCGAGCGCGCGGGCCAGGCCGCTGCGCTCGCCGCCGCCCTCGGCGCGCTGGCCTTCGCCACCCTGCCCTATAAGCTCGGGCTGGTCGGGGCGATCCTGCTCGGCCTGGTCGCCGGGGTGTGGGCGTCGCGGCGCGGGGAGAGGAACGAGGAGATGGGCAAGGAGGGGGGCCGATGAGCACCCCCGCGCTGATCGGCCTGCTGCTGGCGGTGGGGATCGTGACCTATCTGTACCGCTACTCGATGATCGGCCTCTTCGCCAGCCGCAGCCTGCCCGGCTGGCTGCACGCGCTGTGCCGCCACATTGCGCCGGCGAGTTTCGCCGCCCTGACCGCGAGCGCGCTGTTCGTCCACGGCGGCGAGGTGTCGATCGCGCTCGACGCGCCCAAGCCCTGGGCCGCCCTGATCGCGGCCCTGGTGGCGTGGCGTACGCGCAGCGTGCTGGCAACGATCGGCGCCGGCATGGCCGCGCTGTACCTGTTCAAATTCCTCCTCTGACCGCCCGATGACCGCCTCCACCCTGATCGCCGCCGCCCGCCAGCTGTGCGCCGAAGTCGACGGCCTGCGCTTCACGCCGCCGGTGACCCACGTCTACAACCCGCTCGACTACGCGCGCGAGGTCCACGAGCATTACCTGCGCCGCTACGGCGAAGGCCGCAAGCGGGTGGTGTTCGTCGGCATGAACCCGGGCCCGTTCGGCATGGCGCAGATCGGCGTGCCTTTCGGCGAGATCTCCACCGCGCGCGACTGGCTGGGGCTGGAAGGACCGGTTGGCCAGCCGGCGGTGCCGAATCCGAAGCGGCCGGTGGAGGGCTTCGCCTGCAAGCGCTCGGAGGTGAGCGGGCAACGCCTTTGGGGGCTGTTCCGCGACCGCTTCGGCACGCCCGAGGTCTTCTTTGCCGAGCATTTCGTCGCCAACTACTGTCCGCTGGTGTTTTTCGAGGAGGGGCGCAACCTCACGCCCGACAAGCTGCCGGTGGCCGAGCAGCGCGCCTTGCTGGCCGCCTGCGACACGCATCTGCGCACGCTGGTGGAAGCGCTGCAGCCGCAGTGGGTGATCGGCGTGGGCGCATGGGCGGAGAAGCGCGCGGTCGACGCACTCACACGCAGCGCCCGGGCCTCCAGCGTGCAGTTCGGCCGCATCCTGCACCCAAGCCCGGCCAGCCCGGCTGCGAACCGGGGCTGGGCCGAGGCGGCCACGAAGCAGCTCACCGAGCTGGGCATCTGGTGATCGATGGCACAAGGAGCACCGTCAGTGAAAGCCGCAGCGACACGCAAGAAGCAGGCAAGAACACGCGCTCGATCCGTGCTGACAAGCGCCGAGCCGGTCATCCATAATTTGCCCCATCAGAACCGGACACAATCCGACAGGACTTCCATGCCCAACACACCGATCGATCATCTCTTCGCCAACAACAAGGCCTGGTCCGAGCGCATGCACTCCGAGGACCCCGATTACTTCAGCCGCCTGGTTCAGCAGCAGTCGCCCGAGTACCTGTGGATCGGCTGCTCGGACAGCCGCGTTCCCGCCAACCAGATCATCGGCCTGGCGCCGGGCGAGGTCTTCGTCCATCGCAACATCGCCAACGTGGTCGTGCACACCGACCTCAACGCGCTGTCGGTCATCCACTACGCGGTCGAGATGCTGCGGGTGAAGCACATCCTGGTGGTCGGCCACTACGGCTGCGGCGGCGTGAAGGCCGCCCTCAACGACAACCGCACCGGGCTCACCGACAACTGGCTGCGCCATGTGCAGGACGTGCGCGATCGCCACGAAGCGAAGCTGGCCGGAATCGACGATCCGGCGCTGCGGGTGAACCGGCTGTGCGAGTTCAACGCCATGCAGCAGGTCGTCAACGTGTGCCAGACCTCGATCCTGCGTGAAGCCTGGGCCCGCGGCCAGCAGGTCACCGTGCATGGCTGGTGCTACAGCCTGGAGAACGGCCTGGTGAACGACCTCGAGGTCAGCGCATCGAGCCGCGAGGAGGCCCTGGATCGCTATCGGGACGCCGCCGACAGGCCGCTCTGAGAGAGACCTTCGCCGCCTCGCCCGCGAATCGGCCCGGCCGCCACGATCGAGCGGAGCCGGGCCGAATGCGTTCACACCTCGAGCGGATCGACGTCGAGCTGCCAGCGCAACTCGCGCGCGGTGCGCTGGCGATACAGCAGGGCCACCCAGTCGGCGAGAAAGCCCTGCAGCAGGCCGCGCTGATCGGCTTCCACCAGCAGCTGGGCGCGCTCACGGCGCGCCAGCCGGGTGAGGCGCATCGGCACCGCGTCGTAGATGCGCAAGCCGTCCGGCGCGCGCTCTTCCGCCAGCCGGCGTGCGTGGCGCAGAAACTCCATCGCCTCGTCGAGCGCGGGCGCATCGGCGCGCAGCATGGCCTGATGCGTGAACGGCGGAAAAGCAGCGGCGCGACGCTCCTGCAGCGCCATGCGGGCGAAGGCGTCGAAGTCGTGGCGGGCGAGATGCTGGTACAGGGCATGCGTCGGATACTCGGTCTGGATCAGCACCTCGCCGGGCAGGGCCCCGCGTCCGGCACGGCCGCCGACCTGCATCAGCTGCTGAAAAAGACGCTCGGGCGCGCGGAAGTCCGCGGCATGCAAAGAAGAATCGGCGCCGATCACGCCGACCAGCGTGAGCCTGGGAAAGTCGTGGCCCTTGGCCATCATCTGGGTGCCGACGAGGATGTCGGCGCCTCCGTCGGCGATCGTCTCCAGCAGCTTCTCCCACTGCGAGCGCGTGCGCGCGGCGTCGCGGTCGACGCGCAGCACGCGCGCCTGCGGGAAGCGCTCGGCCAGGCGCGCCTCGACGCGCTGCGTACCGCGGCCGAAGGGCCGGATGTCCTGATCGCCGCAGCTCGGGCAGGCCGGCGGGATCGCCCCGTCGCAGCCGCAGTGGTGGCAGCGCAGGCGGCGATCCGCGAGATGCACGACCAGGTTGGCCGAACAATGCGGACAGCGGCTCACCCAGCCGCAGGACGGACAGGACAGCACCGGCGCATAGCCGCGCCGGTTGAGGAACAGCAGGCTCTGCTCGCCGCGCTCCAGACGCGCGGCAATGGCCGCCTGCAGCGCGGGGCTGAGCCCTTCGTCGAGCCGCATGCGCCGGGTGTCGATGCAGCGCACCGCAGGCATCGCTGCCGCCACCGCGCGCTGCGCAAGCCCCAGCGGCGCATAGCGGCCGTTGCGCGCGTGGAACCAGCTCTCCAGCGATGGCGTCGCCGAGCCGAGCACGACCGGCACCGCGCGCTGGCGCGCCCGCCACACCGCGACGTCGCGCGCTGAATAACGCACCCCTTCCTGCTGCTTGTAGGAGGCGTCGTGCTCCTCGTCGATCAGGATCAGGCCCAGCCTGGGCAGCGGAGCGAACACGGCGAGCCGCGTGCCGAGCACGATGTCGGCGCGCCCGGTGAGCGCCTGCACGAAGCCTCGCGAGCGGGCGCCAGCGGCAAGCGCGGAATGCAGGCTGACGACATTGGCCGCCGGAAAGCGCTGCGCCACCCGGCGCTCGAGCTGCGGCGTGAGCGCGATCTCGGGCACCAGCATCAGCACCTGCCCACCCGCGGCGAGCACGCGCTGCGCCAGGCGCAGATAAACCTCGGTCTTGCCGCTGCCGGTCACGCCCTGCAGCAGCCAGGCGCGAAAGCCGGCAGCGGCGCCGCGCACTGCATCGATCGCCGCCGCCTGCTCCCCGGTCAGCTCCGGGGCGTCGGCCATGCGCGCGCGCGCGTCCGCGTCCACTGTCACGTCCTGCGTCACTTCCAGCCAGCCACGCCGCAGGGCATCGCCCACCGCGGCGCCATGCTCGAATTCGCGCACCACGCTGCGTCGCAGCGGACCGCCGGCCGCCGCGCAGGCGCGCAGCAGCGCCAGCGCCTTGCTGTCGCGCCGGCTGTCGCCGAGCGCAACCCGGCCGGCCTCGGCGACCTGCAGCAATGGGTCCTCGTCCTCGTCACTGACCTCGTCAGCGCGCCGCAGGCCTGGCGGCAGGGCAAGCGCGACGACTTCGCCCAGCGGGGCGTGGTAATAGCGCGCAACGAAGGCGACGAGCTCGAGCCAGTCCGCAGGCAAGGGCGGCACCTCGCGCTGGATATGCGTCACCGGCTTCAGGCGGCTGGCGTCGACATCGGCGCCCGCGGGCAGCGCGACGATCAGCCCGCTCTTCTCGCCCCGCCCGAACGGCACCCGCACGCACCGTCCGACGTCCGTTTCGCAGGCATCTTCCGAAATATAATCAAAGACTTGCGGAATCGGTACGGGAAGTGCGACGCGGACCAGTGACATGCCGGAAGGGTTCGGGAGAGTTAAAACTCAATGAAAACAATTGGCTACAGCGCAAAGCTGATGTCGGACCGCGCAAACCGGCGCTAAGGAGTTGTCCTGCCTACCCCGTCAGAATTGTCCACAAAACCTGTGGATAACTTTGTGGGAAAGCTGGGTGAATCGCCCTCAAACCCCTGCCCTACAAGCACTTCTGTCACTTTGCCTTAACATTGCGCATATTTTTTTCTTATTCTTTTCAATGACTTATAAAATATGCTGAATAACGCCCCATCCTGAGGCAGGACCATGATCCGGAACGGGGGAATGTGCATAAGTCAAGCACCTTTCGGTCGATTTTTTGCTTGACAGCTCGCTGCGGGAGCCCGCCGACCAGCGCCCGCAGCAGGCTCTCACAGCGTTCAGCCGCCCGCCTGCGCGGACCGCAGCAGCCGGCTGTGCTCATGGACGGTGTCGACCAGCACACGCACGTTGTCGGGCGGCGTGAACTGCGAAATGCCGTGCCCCAGGTTGAAGACGTGGCCCGCGTGCGGCCCATAGGCGTCGAGCACGCGTCGGGCTTCGGCGGCGACCACTTCCGGCGGCGCGAACAGGGTGAAGGGATCGAGATTGCCCTGCAGCGCCACCCTGTCGCCGACCAGCCGGCGCGCGCGGCCGATGTCCATCGTCCAGTCAAGGCCCACCGCATCGCAGCCGATGGCGGCGATCGATTCGATCCACAGGCCGCCGCCCTTGGTGAACACGATGTTCGGCACGCGCTGGCCATCGCGCTCGCGGATCAGCCCGGCAACGACCTGCTCGAGGTAGCGCAGCGAGAACTCGCGATAGGCCGCTTCCGACAGCACGCCGCCCCAGGAGTCGAACACCATCACTGCCTGGGCACCGGCCTCGATCTGCGCGTTGAGGTACTTGATCACCGCCTGGGCGGTAACCTCGAGGATGTGGTGCATCAGGTCGGGGCGCCCGTAGGCCAGCGCCTTGACCTTGCGGTAGTCGTCGGAAGAGCCGCCTTCGACCATGTAGCAGGCCAACGTCCACGGACTGCCGGAGAAGCCGATCAGCGGCACGCTGCCATCGAGCGCGCGGCGGATCTCGCTCACCGCGTCCATCACGTACTGCAGCTCGGCGTGCGGATCGGGCGCCGACAGGTTGCGGATCTCCCATTCGTCGCGCAGCGGGCGCTCGAAGCGCGGCCCTTCGCCTTCGGCGAAATACAGACCCAGACCCATCGCATCGGGCACGGTGAGGATGTCGGAGAACAGGATGGCCGCGTCGAGGTCGTAGCGGGCGAGCGGCTGCAGCGTGACCTCGCAGGCCATCGCCGGGCTCTTGCACAGCTGCAGGAAGCTGCCGGCGCGCTTGCGCGTCTCGCAGTACTCGGGCAGGTAGCGGCCGGCCTGGCGCATCAGCCAGACAGGGGTGTATTCGGTGGGCTGGCGCAACAGCGCGCGCAGGAAGGTATCGTTGGTCAGGCGGCTCACGTCTTATCCTCGCATCGCCCCGATGGGCGGGACAGACCGTGATTATCGCCTGTCGGGCGCACCGCTGTCTCAGCGTCGCCAGAACGCGGGCGTCAGCACGACGAGCAGGGTGAAGATCTCGAGGCGGCCGAGAATCATCGCGAACGACAGCACCCACTTGGGGAAATCGCCGAGGGCCTGGTAGTTGGACGCCGGGCCGACTCCCGCCAGTCCGGGGCCGGTGTTGTTGAGGCACGCCACCACCGCCGAGAACGCGGTGATCAGTTCCAGCCCCGAGGCCGACAGCAGCAAGGTCAGCGACACGATGGACACCATGTACATGAAGCTGAAGCCGAGCACCGCGTGCAGGATTCCTTCGGGCACCACCTGCTCGCCGATGCGCACCGGCACGACGACGTTCGGATGCAGCGAACGCACGATCTCGCGCAACACCTGCTTGTAGAGGATCATCGCGCGCATCATCTTGATGCCGCCGCCGGTGGATCCTGAGCAGGCAACGAAGCTGCCGAGGAACAGCACCCAGGTCTGCGCGAACATCGGCCACGCCGTGTAATCGTAGGTGGCCAGGCCGAGCGAGGTCGAGATCGAAACCACGTGGAACGCGACGTAGCGCACCGTGGTCAGCAGATCGGCGTGGGCTTCGGCCTGCATCAGGTAAGCGGTCAGGATGACGATGCTGACGATCAGCACGCCGAAGTAGAAAGGCAGTTCGGGGTCACGCCGATACGGCCGCGGCGAGCGGCGCACGAGCGCCATGTAGTGCGTGGCGAAGTTCAGGCCCGACAGCAAGGCGAAGCCGGCCGCGACCGCCTCCACCGCGACGTTGTTGAAATGCCCGAGCGAGGCGTCCTTGTTCGAGAATCCGCCCAGGCCGGTGACCGAGAAGGCGTGGATCACCGCGTCCCAGCCGTTCAGCCCGGCCGCCCACAGCGACAGGCCACAGGCGAGCGTGAGCAGCATGTAGGTCATCCACAGCCCCTTCGCCGTCTCGGTGATGCGCGGCGTGAGGCTGGACTCCTTCATCGGCGTCGGCACTTCGGCCTTGAACAGCTGGCGGCCGCCGATGCCCAGCAGCGGCAGGATCGCCACCACCAGCACGATGACGCCCATGCCGCCGATCCAGTGCATGAAGGTGCGCCACAGGTTCAAGGAGATCGGCAGGTCGTCGAGCTGGGTCAGCACCGTGCCGCCGGTCGCGGTGAGGCCCGAGGTGGCCTCGAAGTAGGCATCGGTGAAGCTCAGGCCGGGGATGTTGAGCAGCAGCGGCAGCGCACCGAAGACCGGCAGGCCGACCCAGGTCGCCGCCACCAGCAGGAAGCCGTCATGCACCCGCAGATCGCGCTTCGGCCGCCGCGTAAGGACCCAGATCAGCAGGCCGACGAGAAAAGTGATGGCGATCGATTCGCGAAAACGGATGCCCTCGCCGAGCGCGAAGGAGATCGTCAGCGGCACGGCCATCAGCAGGCCGAAGATCATGATGATCAGGCCGAGCGCGTTGAAGGCGGGATGGTAGGGACGCATGCGGACGGCCGATGGTCAGAGGAAGGAAAAGCCGACCTGGAAGACTTTCTCGACCTTGCGAACCAGTTTCTTGTTCGTGCAGAACACGATCACGTGGTCGTCCTCCCGGATCACGGTGTCATGGTGCGGGATGATGACCTCGCGCCGGATGACCTTGCCATCCTCGCGCTTCACGTTGCGCACCACCGCGCCGATGGTGGCGCCCTGGGGCAGCGGCACATCCTCGACGGCGCGCCCCACGACCTTCGAGTCCTTGGGGTTGCCGTGGGCGATGATTTCCAGCGCCTCGGCAGCGCCGCGGCGCAGGCTGTGCACCGCGACCACGTCGCCGCGCCGGACATGCGCGAGCAAGGTGCCGATCGAGGTGTGCGCGGGCGAAATGGCGATGTCGATCGGGCCGCCCTGCACCAGATCCACATAGCTCTTACGGTTGATCAGCGCCAGGGTGCGGCGCGCGCCCATGCGCTTGGCGAGCGAGGCCGACATGATGTTGTCCTCCTCGTCGTTGGTCAGCGCGACGAACAGGTCGGTCTCGTCGATGCCCTCGCTCTCGAGCAGCTTCTCGTCGGTGGCGTCGCCGCGCAGCACCAGGGCCTTGTCGAGCTGGGTGGCGAGCACCTCTGCCCGGCTACGGTTCGCCTCCAGGATCTTGACGTGATAGTCGTGCTCGATACGCCGCGCGAGGCGAAAACCGATGTTGCCGCCGCCGGCGATCATGATGCGGCGCATCGGCCGGTCACCGCGCCGCAGCTCGCCCATCACCTGGCGGATGTGCACAGTGGCGGCAAGGCAGAACACCTCGTCGCCCGCCATGATCACCGTGTCGCCCTCGGGGATGATGGGTTCGCCTTCGCGGTAGATGGCGGCGATCCGCGCATCGACGTTGGGCAGATGGAAACGCAATGCCTTCAGCGGATGGCCGACGAGCGGACCGCCTTCGAACGCCCGCACGCAGATCAGACTCACCACGCCGTCGGCGAACTCGAGCACCTGCAGGGCCTCGGGGAAGGCGATCAGGCGCTTGATGTAATCGGTGACGACCTGCTCGGGGCAGATCGAGAAGTCCACCGCGAAATTGTCGTCGTCGAGCAGCTCCGGGTAATCGACGTAATCCGTGGACCGCAGGCGGGCAATGCGCGTCGGCAGATTGAAGAGCGCCTTGGCGATGCGGCAGGCGCAAAGATTGGTCTGGTCGGACTGCGTCACCGCGATCAGCAGGTCGGCGTCGTCGGCACCCGCCTCCTTCAGCACCGAGGGCGACGCCGCATTGCCGCACACCGTTCGCAGTTCAAGCCGCTCGCGCAGGGCAGCGAGGTATTCGGCGCTGGTGTCGACGAGCGTGATGTCGTTCGCTTCTGAGACCAGGTTCTCCGCCACGGAGGCGCCCACCTGGCCTGCACCGAGAATGATGATCTTCAACGGACGTTCCAGCGTTGCAAGGGAGCAGCAATCTTACGCCCCCCTGCCGACACCCGAAACAGAATGTTGCAGCGCGACAACGCCCGGTAGCTCCCCGCCCGCTTCAGTTTTCCTCGTGCCGCCGGCCCGCCTGAAGCCCAAGCTGCTTGAGCTTGCGGTAAAGGTGGGTGCGCTCGAGTCCGGTCTTCTCGGCAAGCCGGGTCATGTTGCCGCCCTCCAGACGCAGATGGTGCTCGAAATAAAGACGCTCGAACGCTTCGCGCGCCTCGCGCAGCGGCTGGTCCAGCGACACCCCGGTCACGCCGACGTCATGCGAGGGGGCAAGCAGGCGACGCACCTCGGTGACCCCGATCTCGTCATCCAGCGTGCCCAGTGCGAGCGACTTCACCGCGGCACGGAGTTCCGCATAGCCGCCCGGCCAGGGCAGGTTGCGCAGCTGGTTCAGCGCCGCGGTGGAAAAGCGCCGCAGCGGCACTTCGCCGCCCTCCACCAGGTGCAGCAGGATCTGGCTCGCCAGCTCCGGAAGATCATCCTTGACGTCCGAGATCGAGGGCGGCGCCAGGCTCACTTCGAACAGCCTGGACACCATCGCCTCTTCCCAACCCTCGGCGAGCAGCGCGTCGAGGCTGCGATCGGTGGCCACCACCAGGCGCAGGTCGTAACGCTCGAGGCGATCAAGCGCGAAGGCCAGATTCTTCTGCTGTGCACGCGACAGGCGGCCGAGCTCGCCGACGAACAGCAGGCCGCCGTGGGAGGCCTGCAGCTGGTTGAGGTCGAGCGGCGCGGTCACGGCGGTGAGGTCGAGCCAGGGCGTGCCAGCCGTCTGGACGCTGCGTGCCACCAGCTCGGCGAGGCTGCCCGAGCCCACGCGCAGCAGCAGAACACGGGAGTTCAGCGCGATCTGCTCGACGCGGCGGCGCAGTTCGCGCAAGGGCACCGAACGGGTGAATGCAGCCAGGGTCAGCGGCGCCGGGGTGCCGGCCTGCAGTGGCCGTTGCAGGCCCCGCTTCACCGCGGCAAGCAGCTTCTGCAGCGCGATCGGCTTCTCGAGGTAGTCGATCGCGCCGATGCGCGTCGCCTCGACCGCGGTGTCGATCGTGCCATGGCCGGACATCATCACCACCGGCATCGTCAGCTGCCCGTTCGCCGCCCACTCTTTGAGCAGGGTGATGCCGTCGGTGTCGGGCATCCAGATGTCGAGCAGCACCATGTCCGGACGCAGCGCATTGCGCGCCGCGCGCGCGGCCGCGGCGTTCTCGGCTAGCAGCACGTCGTGCCCCTCGTCGCGGAGGATCTCGGACAACAGCTCGCGAATGCCGACTTCATCGTCGACGATTAGTATTTTTGCCATCGTTCAGTTTTCACCACTCGTTGCCGCCAGACGCAGTCGAATGCGCACCTCGGCGCCACCGCTGTCGCGGTTGACCAGCTTAACCTCGCCACCGTGCTCGTCCACGATCTTCTTCACCATCGCCAGCCCCAGGCCGGTGCCACGCGACTTCGTCGTGAAATACGGTTCGAACGCGCGCGCGAGGAGTTCGGAGGGAAACCCGGGTCCATTGTCGCGAAAAAGCAGAAGCGCACGTTCGCCTTCACGTCGAGTGATGACCTGCATCTCGCCGTGTTCCACCCCGTTCAGCGCATCCTGCGCATTCTGCAGCAAATTGTGTATGACCTGCCGAATCTGCGTGGCATCACCCTCCACCGCCGGCAAGTCCGCAGCCAGTTCGAGGCGGATGCGCCCTGCCGCGCTCTCGTAGAGGTTCAGTACCTCGCGGATCAGCCCGTTCAGATCCACCGGCGAGAGCTGCGGCGCCGGCAGCCGCGCATAGTCGCGGAAGGCGTTGACCAGGTTCTTCATCGCCTCGACCTGGTTCACGATCGTGCGCGTCGAGCGCTCGAGCATCTCGCGACCATCGTCATCGAGGCGGTCGGCAAGCTTGAAGGCGAGCCGCTCGGCCGACAACTGGATGGGCGTCAGCGGGTTCTTGATCTCATGCGCGAGCCGCCGCGCGACTTCGGCCCAGGCTGCGGTGCGCTGCGCCGCGATGAGCCGCGAAATGTCGTCGAACACCACGACCAGACCGCCGCCGCCGCTCTGTGGCAGGCGCGAGCCATGGATCAGCAGGGTCAGCGGCGTGCTGTCCTTCACCGGCAGATCGAGCTGGGTCTGCCAGTCCCCCTCATTGGCCGCAAAGCCTTCCAGCAGCGCATCGCGCAGCACCGCATGCCGCGGCCACTCGGCAAGCGGGATGTCCTCGAAGCCCGCGAGGTCGTCGGCGAGGATGGCGAGCGCGCCGTGGTTCGCGGCGCGCAGGGTGCCGTCGGCGGCAAAGGCGAGCACGCCGGTGGACAGGTTGGCCAGCACGCTCTCCAGATACACCCGCGCGGCCTCCACTGCTGCGCGGCTGCGGTCGGTCGCGGCGCGCGCCTCCTCGAGCTGGCGGGTCATCTGGTTGAAGGACTGGGTCAGCACGCCGAGTTCGTCACGCGCCGGCAGCGCCTGACGCGGGCTGAAGTCGCCCTGCGCCACCGCCTGCGTACCTTCGGACAGGATCAGCAGGGGCGCGACGAGACGCCGTGCCATCACGAAGGCGACTGCGACCGCAGCCAGCAGCGCGAGCAGCAGCGTCAGGGTGAGGGTCAGGGTGTAGATACGCTTGAGGCCCACGCGCCCCAGCATCAGCTGCTGATACTCGCGATACGCCTCCTGCACCGCCTCGGCATTGTGACCGAAGGTTTCCGGCACCGGCTGGGTGAGCTGCAGCAGATGCGGCTCACCCGCCAGCGTGCGCATCGGCACCGGAACGATCACGCGGATCACCAGGCGGCCGTCGGGCTGGGTCTCGACGGCGTGCAGGCTGCGGCTCTGACGGGCCTGGCGCAGCTGTGTCGCGCTCGGCAGATCGGGAATGAAGCTGCCGGTCGAATCCACCGCGCTGGCGATGATCTGGCCGTTGAGCCCGACCACCGTCGCGCTCGCCACGCCCGCGCCTTCGCGCAGCCGGTTGAGCAGCGCGGGCGAGACGGGGTCCTGGCCCTCGAGCGCCAGCGCCATCGCATCGGCCTTGTCATTGACCTGGCCGACGAGGAAGTCGAGCGCCTTCTGACCCAGGGCGATGCCGCCCTCGAGCGCGGCGTCCACCCGCACGTCGAACCACGACTCGATGCTGCGCACGACGAACTGCAGCGACACCGCATACACGACGACACCGGGGATCAGGCCCATGAGCGCGAACATCAGCACGAGCCGGTACTTCAGGCGCGAGCCGAACTGCTGCTGGCGATACTCGCGCCACAACAGGTGCAGCTGCAGGCCCACCAGCGCCGCGAGCGCCACCACCACCGCGCCGTTGAGCGCCAGCAGATAGGGATAACTACCGGCGAACAGCCCGCTGTTCGAGCTCGCCGAGGTGAGCAGGAACAGCGAAATGGCGGCCAGGGCCGCCGCGACGACGAGCGCGATGCGCTTCATCGGGAACCGGGCGCGCCGGGAAGGAACGTCCACCGCAACCACTCCGTGCCCAGATCCCAGTCGCGGCTACCGATGGCGGTCACCTGAAAGGGCTTGGGCAATTGTGTCGTGTCGAGCCGGAAGCGCATCGCCACCTGATGCGAAACACCGGGCTTGAGCTCATCCGTCCCGGCAACCTGCCAGTTGCGGATGCGCAGCATCGTCCGAACGGCTCCCTCCAGGCTGTCGAAGCTTTGCTGGAAGTTGCCGATCGACAGCCGATAGCTGCGGGTGATGGCGTTGTAGTGCAGGCGATAGTCGAGCGTGCGGTCCACCACCGCCTCGTTCAGCCAATACCAGCGCGGACGCTCGATGCGCAACTCGGCGGTGAAATACAGGGAAACCCCGCGCGCGACGACGTCGGCGAGGCGGGAATTCAGCTCAAGGTCGACGTCCGCGTTGAGCACATAGCCACCGTCGCCGGGCACGATCTCGGCAAAGCGTATGGCGCCCTCGTCGCCACGGGCGTTCAGCGCCAGCATCGCCACCAGGGCGATGCACAGCCCTCGCAGCAGACGCTCAGCGAACCTTGCGCAGCAAGGCAAAATAGAAGCCGTCATGTTCGGCAGTCGGAAGGAGCTGGCAATCGGGGTGCTGGTCGATCGGAAGTTGCTCGGCATCGCCATGGCGCCGGCGGAAGCGTTCGATCTGGAGACGGTTTTCCTCGTCGAACACCGAACAGGTGACGTAAAGCATTGTGCCACCCGGCGCCAGCGTCTGCCAAAGGGCATCCAGAATCTCTGCCTGCTGCGCTGCAAAACGGCCGATATCGTCCTCCCGCCGCAACCACTTGATGTCGGGATGGCGGCGTACCACGCCCGACGCCGAGCAGGGAACGTCGGCCAGGATGCGGTCGAACGGACGTCCGTCCCACCACGACGGGAGGTCGCGACAGTCGGCGACCAGAACCTTCGCGGCAAGGCCGAGGCGCTCGAGGTTGCTGTGGATACGTCCGGCTCGGCGCGGGTCCATCTCCAGCGCCAGCAGGTCCACGTCCGCCCGTTCCAGCATATGGGCCGTCTTGCCACCTGGCGCCGCGCAGGCGTCGAGCACCCGCTCGCCTGCCTGCGCCCCGAGCAAGGCTGCCGCGCGCTGGGCGCCGGCGTCCTGCACCGACACGCGCCCCTCGGCGAACCCCGGCACGTTCGCCACCGCGACGGGCCGCTCGAGCAGCAGGGCATCGTCGCCTATCCGGCGGCATGACAGGGACGCGGCCTCGAGCATGCCGACCATCTCGTCCACCGTGGCACGGCGCCTGTTCACACGCAGCGCCATCGGCGGACGCTGGTTGCCCGACGCCAGCGCCGCTTCCCAGGCATCGGGATGAGCGCGCCGCAGGCGATCGATCCACCACTGCGGGTGGGCGTAGCGTGCGGCCTCATCACCGGCGATCCACGCCGGCCAGGACGCAGCCTGGCGCAGCGCATTGCGCAGCACCGCATTGACCATCCCCTTCATGCCCGGCATCTCGGCCGCGGCGGCCTGCACTGCCTGATCGACGATGGTGTGCGCCTGTTCCGGGCGCTGGGCGAGGCGGAAGACCGCAACCAAGAGCAAGGCCTCGATAAAGACCGGCGGCGGCGAATGCAGCAGATGTCGCAGCACCACACTCTGCCGGCCGTAGTCGCGCAGGGTCGACCACGCCAGGTCGCGAACCGCACCTCGCGTGGTCTCCGGCCACTCGGGATGTGCCTGCAGCAGGGACTCGAAAGCGTCGGTCAGATTGCCGCCCTCGATCACCGCGGCGATCAGCGCGGCTGCATGCTTCAGCGCATAAGCCAGGCTGTCCGGCGGCAGCGGAATCGGAGCGGATGGAGCGGCGGCTCTGGCTCGTCGCGGCCCGGTGTGCCGGGGTGAAGGTCTTTGCGGGGAGGATCGATTCACGGCGTTTCTGGCAGTGGTGGTCACGCGTCGAAGGGCTCAGGCGAGCGAGGCGCGCAGGTTATTGGGCAGCGCGAACTGCGCGCAATGGACCGCCCCATTGTAGTGCTGAAGCCGGCCGATACCGCGTGCGACAATGCGCGAGTCGATCGTATCCGGCGTCAGAAGCGCGGGATCGAGCGTATTCGAGGCGACCGCAAAGCCCCACAGGCTGCCGTAGAGGGGCACATACAGGAAGTAGGGACGCACGAGCGCGAAAACCGCACGCAGGCGATGCACGATGGATCGTACTTGCGCACGCTGGAAATGGGCGCTGCCGAGATGCAGACTCAATGCCCCGCCATCCGCCAGCAAGGCCTTGCAGCCGCGGAAGAAGGGCTCATCGTAGAGCGGTCGCGACGCGCCGACCGGATCGGTGAGATCGAGCACGATGAGGTCGAACGACGTCCCCGTGCCCTGGCACCCGGCGACATACTCGAGACCGTCACCGATGCGCAGCTCGACGCGCGGATCATCGAGCGCACCGAGATGGACCGCCTGCAGATGGCGGCGTGCGACGTCGATCACGCCAGCATCCAGCTCCACGAGCACGATGCGCTCCATCGTCGGGTGCTTGAGCAACTCCTCGGCCGAGCCGCCATCCCCGCCACCAATGATGAGTGCGCGGGTCGGCGCGGGATGCGGCACAGCAGCGACATGCGCGAGATTCTCGTGGTAGTGGAACTCGTCGCGCTCGGAAGTCATGGCGCAACCATCGATCCTGAACAGGCGGCCGAACCGTGGCGTATCCCAGACTTCGATCTCCTGGTGTGCGGTGCGAACGCGCTCCAGCAGGCGTCCCCCGCGGATGCAGTAGCCAACATCGCCAGCGAGTTGTTCGACGAGCGGCTCGGTGCCACGTGGGGGTTCAGTCATTGCCGCATTCTCCGTGCAGACATCGCCTTGCGACAGTCAGGATCCCGCACTTGTTTCACGTGAAACAACACACTGCCAGATCTTGTGGGCGGCTCGCAACGCAACCATCAAAACGAGGGGGCTTCCGCGGACCGGACCTCTGATTCGATGCCCCCTCGATCAGACCGGTCAGTGCCTGAAGCAACGAGCCTCGACCCGCCAGCACCTGTGAGTCAGCAAGAACGAAAAGTCAGCGTCGGTGACGATGGTGTTTCACGTGAAACATCGCGACGCGCGCAGCGACCGCATCCGGTCCAGCGATCACTTGCCGATGCAGAAGCGCGAAAAGATCACACCCAGCAGGTCGTCTGCAGAAAACTCGCCGGTGATCTCACCCAGGCTGTCCTGAGCCAGGCGCAGCTCCTCGGCGAACAGTTCCAGCGCGCGCGACTGGGCACCCGCTTCCCGAACGTGAATCAGCGCCTCGCGCAACGCCAGCAGGTGACGCTCGCGCGCGAGGATCACGTCCTCGCCATGCGCATGCCAGCCGGCAATGCGCAACAACTCCGCACGTACCAGCTCCATCCCGGCACCTGTCCTCGCCGACACCAGCAGCCGGACCCCGCTGTCGTCCTCGACCCGCTGCGCAGCCTGGCCGGCCAGATCGATCTTGTTCGCGACGACGATGCGTTCGACGCCCGGCGGAAGGCGCGCATCGATGCCGTCGGACGCAGGCGACGCACTGGCGGTCGAATCGATCAGGCGCAGGATCACGTCCGCGCGCTGAATCTCGCGCCAGGTGCGCTCGATGCCGATCCGCTCGACCGTATCGACGGTATCGCGCAGCCCCGCGGTATCGATGATGTGCAGCGGAATGCCTTCGATCTGGATCGTCTCGCGCAGCGCATCGCGAGTCGTACCCGCAATCTCGGTGACGATGGCGCGATCCTCGCCGGCGAGTTGATTGAGCAGGCTCGACTTGCCGACATTGGGCTCGCCGACCAGCACCACGTTGAGGCCGCTGCGCAGCAGCGCGCCCTGCCTTGCACGATCGAGCACGCCCTCGAGCTGCGCCTGCAACTCCGCCAGTCGCGGCATTGCGCGCGTACGCTCGAGAAACTCGATCTCCTCCTCGGGGAAGTCCAGCGTCGCCTCGACCAGCATGCGCAGATCGATCAGACCGTCGCGGATGCGGTGGATCTCCTCCGAGAAACGTCCCGACAAGGACCGCACTGCGGAGCGCGCCGCCGCCGCGGTGGAGGCCTCGATCAGATCGACCACGCTCTCGGCCTGCGCCAGGTCGAGCTTGCCGTTGAGAAAGGCGCGCCGGGTGAACTCGCCGGGTTCCGCCATCCGCGCGCCGAGTCGCAGGCAGCGCTCGAGCAACATCTGCAGCACGACCGGACCGCCGTGCCCCTGCAGCTCGACGACGTCCTCGCCGGTGAAGGACCCGGGCGCCGGGAAGAAAAGAACAAGGCCCTCGTCGATCGCTTCGCCCGCCTCATCGAGGAAACGGGCGAAGCGCGCGACGCGGGCCTCGGGGTCACGTCCGGTCAGCGCGCGGGCAAACTCGCCCAGCCCGCTGCCGGAGACGCGCACGACGCCGATGCCACCGCGGCCCGGCGCCGTCGCGATTGCGGCAATCGTGTCAGGCTGCCTTTCCGCCTTCATTGCCGCTTTCGATCATCCTGGTGATCTGCCACTGCTGCGCGATCGACAGCACGTTGTTCACCACCCAGTACAGCACCAGGCCGGACGGGAACCACAGGAACATGAAGGTGAACACGATGGGCATCGCCATCATCACCTTGGCCTGGATCGGATCGGGCGGCGTCGGGTTCAGCTTCATCTGGATCAGCATCGACACGCCCATGATGATCGGCAGGATGAAGTACGGATCCTTCGCCGACAGATCCTGGATCCAGCCCAGCCACGGCGCCTGGCGCATCTCCACGCTGCCGAGCAGCACCCAGTAGAGCGCGATGAACACCGGGATCTGCACCAGGATGGGCAGGCAGCCGCCCAGCGGGTTGATCTTCTCGGTGCGGTAGAGATTCATCATCTCCTGCTGCATCTTCGCCTTGTCGTTGCCGTACAGCTCCTTCATGCGCTGCAGGCGGGGGCCAAGCACCCGCATCTTGGCCATCGACTTGTAGCTCGCCGCCGACAGCGGGAAGAAGATCAGCTTGAGCAGCACGGTGACGAGGATGATCGCCCAGCCCCAGTTGCCGGTCAGCTTGTGCAGCCAGGCCAGCACCCAGAACAGCGGCGCGGCGATCACCGTCAGCCAGCCGTAGTCGACCACCAGGTCGAGCCCCGGCGCAATGCCGTGCAGCTTGTCCTGCTCCTGCGGACCGGCATAGAGCCGCGTCTCGACCTTGCCCGATGCGCCGTCGGCGATCTGCGCCACCGGCAGGATCACGCCGGCCGAGAACAGGTCCTTGCCGAGGGCGCGCACGAAGAACTCGCGCTGCACGCCTTCTGCCGGCAGCCAGGCGCTGACGAAGTAATGCTGCACCAGCGCCACCCAGCCATCGGGCGCGGTCTTGGCAAACTTCGCCTTGCCCTCGGTGATGTCGCTGAAGCTCACCTTCTGAAACTTCGCCCCATCGGTGTAGAACGCGGGGCCGATGAAGGTCTGCACACCGCCAAAACCCTCGGGCACCTCCGCCGGCCGGCCGTCACGGGTGAGCTGGAAGTAGGCGTGAGGCTCGATCGCCTTGCCGCTGGCATTGCGGATGTCGTATGCAACGTCAACCAGGTAGCTGCCGCGCTTGAAGGTCAGCACCTTGGTGACGCGCACACCGTTCTGCTCCGGCGCCTCGAGGCGCAGCACGACCGCATCCTCGCCATCCTTCAGCACGAGCTGGCTGCCCGGCAGCGCGAACATCGTCTTGTGCGTCGGCAGCCCTTCGCCAATCAGGCCGGTCTGCGCCGAATACACATGGGCCGAGCCGTCATCGAACAGCAGGAAGGGCTTGCTGTGATCTTCCTTCTGCATGTGCTTCTTCAGCTCGAGGCGCACGATGTCACCGCCCTGAGCCGACACTTCGGCACGCATCAGGTCGGTTTCCACCATCACGCGTGCGGCGTTGGCCGTCGCGGCGGCCTGCTCGGCCGGCACTGCCGACTGGGTGGCGCCCAGCGTCGCGCTCGGCGTCGGCACCGAGGCATCGGGCGCAAGCGCCGCGCTGCCCGCCGTCGTTGCGGCGCCCGGCGCGGGCGCGGGCTGGTTGTGCTTTACCCAGCCTTCCCACAGCATGACGATGGAAAAGGCGAAGACGAGAAAGAGAATAAGGCGGCGTTGATCCATCGGAATGCTTCTATCGTTGGTCAAGAGACAAAGTCAGGGAACAGGATCATACCCGCCCGGATGGAAGGGATGGCAGCGCCCCACCCGTTTCAGCGCGAGCCAGCCGCCGCGCAGCGCGCCATGGCGCTGCACCGCTTCGATCGCGTACTCGGAACAGGTGGGGTGAAAGCGGCAGTTGCGCCCCAGCATCGGGCTGATCGCGTACTTGTAGAAGCGCAGCAGGGCGATCAGCACGGTTTTCATATGCGGGGCAGCCTCTGGAGCAAGGCGAGCAGGTCGACATTGAGTTCGGCCCGCGTGGCATTCGCCACCGGCGCGTGCAAGCGCACCACAAGATCATGCGCCGGCAAGGTTGCACGCTGACGACGAAAGATCTCGCGTGCGATGCGCTTCACCAGGTTGCGCACATTGGCGCGCTTGGCCAGCTTCTTGGCGACGACCACGCCCAATCGGGCGGTATCGAGGCCATTTGGCCGGTAATGCACCATGTAGAACCGCCCGCGCAGTGCGCGCCGAAAAGCAAAAACGGATGAATACTCATCCGTTTTATGCAATCTGTGAGCGCTGCGGAAACCCTGGTCAGCACTCGCGGGCTCGACCACCTCAGACGGCGAGGCGGTGACGACCCTTGGCGCGACGGGCGCGGATCACCGCACGACCGCCACGGGTCTTCATGCGAACCAGAAAGCCGTGGGTGCGCTTGCGGCGGACGACAGAGGGTTGGTAGGTGCGTTTCATGATCGGTTTGCCGGTGTTAGGTCAAACCGAGGAGTTAAATGGATAATCCCATGTTTGTCAAGAACAATTTTTGGCCGCCCCTGTGGATAAGTCTTCCCCCGGGCGGTAGAATTGCGCGTTCTCGTCCTCTGCCAGCCGGCATCCGGAGCGGTTTGCGCCGCCTCCCCGATTCCGGTGGCAACCAACAGCCGACGACATGCTCCCTCCAGCGGCCGCCTAGCGCGGTCTTGCTCTCCGCGCCGAAACGGCAGCGGACTGCGCTTCGGGGTGCCATGCCGCACAAACGAAACGCCGCTCCGTGATCCAAGAATTCTGGTCTTTCTGCCTGACGCGCCTTGAGCAGGAACTGCCGCAGCAGCAGTTCAACACCTGGATCAAGACGCTCCGCGCCGAAACCGCCGAGAGCGCCGGGGGCGCCACCCTCACCCTGTACGCACCCAACCGCTTCGTGCTGCAGTGGGTGCGCGAACGCTATCTGCGCCGCATCACCGAGCTGGGCGAAGAATTCCACGCCGGCCCTCTCGCGGTCGAACTGCAACTGCCGGCAGGCGGCACGCGCACCGTCGCGCCGGCCGCCGCGGCAGCGAAGACCGGGGTCGAAGCGCCAACCTCGCCCGCTGCGGACGACACCGACACCCTCGTCGCGCCGCCGCCTGTGGCCGCTCCCGCGCGTCCGGCAGCGCCCGCGATCATCACGCCACGCCCCGAACCCGAACCGCCGTCCTCGGGCATGGACATCGCTTACGAGAAGACCCGCCTCAACTCGGATTTCACCTTCGACACCCTGGTCACCGGCCGCGCCAACGACCTCGCGCGCGCCGCCGCCATGCAGGTGGCGCAGAACCCGGGCACCTCTTACAACCCGCTGTTCATCTACGGCGGCGTCGGCCTGGGCAAGACCCACCTGGTACACGCCATCGGCAACGCGGTGTTCCGTCACAACCCGCGCGCGGTGATCCGCTATGTGCACGTCGAGGACTACTACGCCGACGTAGTGCGCGCCTATCAGCAGAAGAGCTTCGACGCCTTCAAGCGCTACTACCGCTCGCTCGACATGCTGATCATCGACGACATCCAGTTCTTCAACAACAAGAACCGGACGCAGGAAGAGTTCTTTCACGCCTTCAACGCGCTCACCGAGGCGCGCAAGCAGATCGTCATCACCTGCGACACCTACCCCAAGGACATCCAGGGCCTCGAAGACCGCCTGATCTCGCGCTTCGACTGGGGCCTGACGGTGCAGATCGAACCGCCCGAGCTCGAGATGCGCGTCGCCATCCTGAAGAAGAAGGCCGAGGCGCTGCGCGTGGCGGTCGACGATGACGTCGCCTTCCTCATCGCCAAGAACCTGCGCTCGAACGTGCGCGAACTGGAAGGCGCGCTCAACAAGGTCGTCGCCTACGCCCGCTTCCATGGGCGCCAGATCGGCATCGAGGTCGCCAAGGAAGCGCTCAAGGACCTGCTGCACGCGCACAACCGCCAGCTCTCGATCGAGCACATCCAGAAGACCGTTGCCGACTACTACAAGATCAAGGTCGCCGACATGCACTCGAAGAAGCGCACCCGCGTCATCGCGCGCCCGCGCCAGGTGGCGATGTGGCTGGCGAAGGAGCTCACGCCGATGTCGCTCCCGGCGATCGGCGAAGCCTTCGGCGGCCGCGACCACACCACCGTGCTGCACGCCTGCCGCACCATCACCGAGCTGCGGCTGGGCGATGCGCAGCTCAACCACGACGTCCACGTGCTCACCCAGGTCCTGCGGGGCTGAGCCGACACCGGATTTTCGACGCACTTCCGTTCAACCCACTGACCTGATCTGACGCCAATGCTCCTGCTCACCACCACCCGCGATGCGCTCCTGGCCCCGCTGCAGTCGGTTGCCGGCATCGTCGAAAAGCGCCACACGCTGCCGATCCTGTCCAACGTGCTGATCGAAAAGCATGGCGACCAGCTCACGATGCTCGCCACCGACATCGAGATCCAGATCCGCACCACCACCGGCGGCCACATCGGCGGCGAGGACGTGGCGATCACCGTCGGTGCGCGCAAGCTGCAGGACATCCTGCGCGCGCTGCCCGACAGCGGCGACATCAGCGTCACGCTCGACGACAAGCGCCTCACGGTGAAGGCCGGCCGCAGCCGCTTCCAGCTGCAGACCCTGCCGGCCGCCGACTACCCGCGCATCAACCTGCCCGACGGCGACGCCACGCGGCTCACCATCAGCCAGCGCGCCTTCAAGCGCCAGCTCGCGCAGGTGTCCTACGCCATGGCGCAGCAGGACATCCGCTACTACCTCAACGGCCTGCTGATCATCGCCGACGGCGGCGAGTTGCGCATGGTCGCCACCGACGGCCACCGCCTCGCCTATGCCGCGTCCGACCTCGAAGCGCCCGTCGCCCATCGCACCGAGGCCATCCTGCCGCGCAAGACGGTGCTCGAACTCGCGCGCCAGCTCGCCGACAGCGACGACCCGCTGGAAATCCTGCTCGCCGGCAACCAGGCGGTGTTCCGCTTCGGCCCGATCGAGCTCGTCACCAAGCTGATCGACGGCAAGTTCCCCGATTACGAGCGCGTCATCCCCCAGGCCCACCCCAAGCTCGTCACCTTCAACCGCCAGCCGCTGCTGGCTTCCCTGCAGCGCGCCGCGATCCTCACCAACGAGAAGTTCCGCGGCGTGCGCATGGTGCTGGAAGACGACGTGCTGAAGATCGTGTCGACCAACGCCGAGCAGGAAGAAGCGCAGGACGAACTCGAAATCGACTACCAGGGCGACAAGCTCGACATCGGCTTCAACGTCACCTACCTGCTCGACGTGCTCAACAACCTGAGCTCCGACACCGTCGAATGGCGCTTCAACGACGGCAACTCCAGCGCGCTGATCACCCTGCCCGGCAACGACAAGTTCAAGTATGTCGTGATGCCGATGCGTATCTAAGCAGCCGCTTCACCGCAGCACCCGTTCTTTACGAATCACCGAGATGACCATGTCCGAACCGCAAGACCAGCCCACCGCGTCCGCCAAGGCGCACGAAGACTACGACGAGACCAGCATCCAGCAACTCGAAGGGCTGGAAGCGGTGCGCAAGCGCCCCGGCATGTACATCGGCGACACCTCCGACGGCACCGGCCTGCACCACATGGTGTTCGAGGTCGTGGACAACTCCATCGACGAGGCCCTGGCCGGCCATTGCGACGACATCGTCATCACCATCCACGCCGACAACTCCATCTCGGTCACCGACAACGGCCGCGGCATTCCGGTTGGCGTGAAGATGGACGACAAGCACGAGCCCAAGCGCAGCGCGGCCGAGATCGTCATGTGCGTGCTGCACGCCGGCGGCAAGTTCAACCAGAACAGCTACAAGGTGTCCGGCGGCCTGCACGGCGTCGGCGTGTCCTGCGTCAACGCGCTGTCGAAGTGGATGCACGTCACCGTCGCCCGCGACGGCAAGCGTCATCTGCTCGAGTTCGAGCGCGGCAAGCCGCAGAACCGCGTCATCGAGGTCGTGGACGGCGTCGAGGTCAGCCCGGCGCGCGTGATCGGCGAAACCACCAAGCGCGGCACCAAGGTGCATTACCTCGCCGACGAAGAAATCTTCGGCACCGTCGAGTACCACTACGACATCCTCGCCAAGCGCCTGCGCGAACTCTCCTTCCTGAACAACGGCGTCAAGATCCGCCTCATCGACCAGCGCACCGGCAAGGAAGAGGATTTCGCCTTTGCCGGCGGCGTGAAGGGCTTCGTCGAGTACATCAACCGCGCCAAGACGGTGCTGCACCCCAACGTCTTCTACGCCACCGGCACCACCCGCATCCCCACCGGCCACGGCCACGAGGCCGAACTGGCGGTGGAAGTGGCGATGCAGTGGAACGACAGCTACCAGGAACAGGTGCTGTGCTACACCAACAACATCCCGCAGGCCGACGGCGGCACCCACCTCACCGGCCTGCGCGCGGCGATGACGCGCGTCATCAACAAGTACATCGAAGAGAACGAGATCGCCAAGAAGGCCAAGGTCGACATCACCGGTGACGACATGCGCGAAGGCCTCGCCTGCGTGCTGTCGGTCAAGATGCCCGACCCGAAGTTCGCCAGCCAGACCAAGATGAAGCTGGTGTCCTCCGAGGCGCGCCCGGCGGTGGAAGAAGTCGTCGCCAGCAAACTCGGCGACTTCCTGCTCGAGAACCCGATCGACGCCCGCACCATCTGCAACAAGATCGTCGAGGCCGCGCGCGCCCGCGACGCCGCCCGCAAGGCGCGCGAGATGACGCGCCGCAAGGGCGTGCTCGACGGCGTCGGCCTGCCCGGCAAGCTCGCCGACTGCCAGGAGAAGGACCCCGCGCTGTGCGAGCTCTACCTCGTCGAGGGCGACTCCGCAGGCGGCTCGGCCAAGCAGGGCCGCGACCGCAAGTTCCAGGCGATCCTGCCGCTCAAGGGCAAGATCCTCAACGTCGAGAAGGCCCGCTTCGACAAGCTGCTGCAGAGCCAGGAGATCGCCACGCTGATCACCGCGCTCGGCACCAGCATCGGCAAGGACGACTACAAGCCCGAGAAGCTGCGCTACCACCGCATCATCCTGATGACCGACGCCGACGTGGACGGCGCCCACATCCGCACCCTGCTGCTCACCTTCTTCTACCGCCAGATGCCCGAACTGGTCGAGCGCGGCCACATCTACATCGCCCAGCCGCCGCTGTACAAGATCAAGCACGGCAAGACCGAGATCTACATCAAGGACGACCACGAGCTCAACGGCCACCTGCTCAAGCTCGCGCTCGACGGCGCCAGCCTGACCCCGCGCGAAGGGGCCACGCCCATCATCGACGAAGCCTTGGGCGGCCTCGCGCGCAGCTACCTGCTCGCCGAAGCCGTCATCCGCCGCCTCGCCAGCTACATCGACCCCGAAGTGCTGCAGGTCATGCTCGCCCACGACCTGCAAGTCAGCCTCGACGACGAAGCCGCCGCGCGTGCATCGGCCGAACGCATCCAGCCCCACCTGCCCGAAGGCCTGCAGATCTACGCCGACTACCACGAGGAGGCCGAAGGCTGGCGCCTCACCATCGAGCGCCTGCACCACGGCAACCGCAAGTACGGCTGGGTCGAGCACGACTTCCTCGTCTCCGGCGACTACCGCAGCATCCGCAACGCCGCCGAAGCCATCGCCGGCCTCATCGGGCCCGGCGCCGAAATCCGCCGCGGCGAAAAGCGCCAGCCCGTCACCCGCTTCGCCGATGCCATCACCTGGCTGCTGTCCGAAGTCGAACGCGGCCTCAGCAAGCAGCGCTACAAGGGTCTCGGCGAGATGAACCCCGAGCAGCTGTGGGAAACCACCATGGACCCCGCCGTGCGCCGCCTGCTGCGCGTGCAGATCGACGACGCCATCGCCGCCGACGAGATCTTCACCACGCTCATGGGCGACAACGTGGAACCGCGGAGGGCGTTCATCGAAGGCAACGCGCTGTATGCGCAGAACATCGATGTGTGATTTCTGTAGCAGCGGCCATCCACTTCGGCGGCCGGCCAAGGGCCATCCACCCTATCTGAAAGGATTGAGGCTGCGCACGCCGCTCGAGACGAAATCGTCCGTATTGCGCGTGACGACGGTCAGGTCGTAGATAAGCGCAATAGCCGCAATCTGCTTGTCGATGGCGTGCTGTGGATGGGGCGACATGAGCTTGCCCCAGACCTGCGCGCAGTCGAGGTCAAACTCGAGAATTCGGTCGGAAAAGTCGGTGACGACCTTGTCCAGCCAGGCTTCGAGACGCCCCGCCTGCTCCCGGTCTCCTCGGGCGCGAACATTCTCCAGCCCTCGGCGAATCTGACCGATGGTCACCACCGACAGATAGATCTCCTCCGCCGCCAATGTCGCGAAAAAAGCCGTCACACCGTGATTGGCGCGCCCACCTTTGCGTAGTTCGCTGATGACGTTGGTGTCGAGCAGGTACATCAGGCCTGCCTGAAGTTGAAGTCTTCGTCGGCCCCGACGTCGGGCATTGAGGCCAGCACTTCCTTGAAGGATCGGCGTGCCGGTTGGGCGAGCGCCGCCCGGAGGATTTCCCGATGTTCCGCCTCAGCACTTCGCCCGTGCCGCGCCGCAGCCTCTCGCAAGGCCTGTGCGACCGAAGGCTCGATGTTGCGAACGACAAGATTGGTCGCCATCGCACGCTCCAAATGATTGCATTGCTTACATGCTAATCAAGAATGCAAGCATTGCAATCACGGAAATCCTGACGCCGAACGACCCACCTTGACTCGCTACTGTGTGAGACACCGCCCAACGGAATGCCAGTTCGGCTGCCCACCCGGCATCGTGGGCAGTGACGAGGTCGGGCTGCAGGCTGCCGCATCCACCGGGGCGCCTGCCCTCGTTAAATCTGCGACGGCCGACAGGGGGCATCCAGGCCATGACAAGTGCCTTCAGCCAGAGCCGGTACAATTACGCCATCAGCCCAAACCGACCGCGAAATGTCCCTCGACCTCAACCAGCTCGAAACCCGCCTGTGGGCGGCCGCCGATCAACTCTGGGCCAACACCGGCCTGAAGCCCTCGGAGTTCTCCAACCCGGTCCTCGGCCTGATCTTCCTGCGCTATGCCGAGAAGCGGTTCCACGAGGCCGAGGCCAAGCTGATCGAGAGCGGGCTGGGTGTGTCCGAGATCGAGAAGTTCGACTATCAGGCCGAAGGGGCGCTGTACCTGCCCGACAACGCCCGCTTCTCCTGCCTGCTCGACCTCGCCGAAGGCCAGGATCTGGGCCGCGCGGTCAACGAGGCGATGGCGGCGGTCGAGGCCGAGAACGAGGAGCTGAAGGGCGTCCTGCCGCGCTCCTACGGGCGGCTCCCCAACACCGTGCTGGTCGAGCTGCTGCGGGTGCTGAACGGGCTGGGCGAAGTCGAGGGCGACGCCTTCGGCAAGATCTACGAATACTTCCTCGGCAAGTTCGCCCTGGCGGAAGGCCAGAAGGGCGGCGTGTTCTACACCCCGACCAGCATCGTCAAGCTGATCGTCGAGATCATCGAACCCTTCCACGGCAAGATCTTCGACCCCGCCTGCGGCTCGGGCGGCATGTTCGTGCAGAGCGCCCAGTTCGTCACCCGCCACCAGAAGCGGGCTGCCGAGGAGCTGACCGTGTTCGGCACCGAGAAAGCCAACGACACCGTCAAGCTCGCCAAGATGAACCTCGCGGTGCATGGCCTCTCGGGGGACATCCGCGAATCGAACACCTACTACGAAGACCCGCACAAGGCCGTCGTCGGCAACACCGGCAGGTTCGACTTCGTGATGGCGAATCCGCCGTTCAACGTCTCGGGCGTGGACAAGGAGCGGGTGAAGGACGACCCCCGCTTCCCCTTCGGCATCCCGACCACCGACAACGCCAACTACCTTTGGATCCAGCACTTCTACACCGCGCTGAACGAGCGCGGCCGTGCCGGTTTCGTCATGGCCAACTCGGCGGGCGATGCGCGGGGCACCGAACTGGAGATCCGCAAGAAGCTGATCCAGACCGGCGGCGTGGATGTGATCGTCTCGGTCGGCTCCAACTTCTTCTACACCGTCACCCTGCCGTGCACGCTGTGGTTCTTCGACAAGGCGAAGGCCAAGGGCGAGCGCAAGGACAGGGTGCTGTTCATCGATGCGCGGGGCTACTACCGACAGGTCAGCCGGGCGATCCGCGACTTCCTGCCCGAGCAGATCGAGTTCCTCGCCAACATCGTGCGGCTGTGGCGCGGCGAGGCG
Organism: Thauera sp.; assembly: GCA_017302295.1. Classification (GTDB taxonomy): domain Bacteria; phylum Pseudomonadota; class Gammaproteobacteria; order Burkholderiales; family Rhodocyclaceae; genus Thauera. Next base: position 103,070 of record JAFLDS010000009.1, read on the forward strand.
GTCGAGACCGAGGCGGGGAGTAAGGAGATGCTCCAGCAGCAGTTCCCGGAGGGGGGCTATCGGGACATCGCCGGGGTGTGCAAGGTCGCGACGCTGGCGGAGATCGAGGCGCAGGGGTGGAGTCTGAACCCGGGGCGGTATGTGGGGGTTGCGGAGAGCGCTGCGGAGGACTTCGACTTCTCTGAGCGTTTGGAGTCTCTTGCTGAAGAGCTCGAACTCTTGACTGCCGAGTCGTCTGCTTTCGAAGAGACAATCGCTCGAAACGTTTCCAGCTTCCTGGGGAGGTGGGCGTAATGATTTCTTTGCAGCTACTCGCAGACCTGATCACGATAAAACATGGGTACGCCTTTAAAGGCGAATTTTTCCGAGATGCTGGCGAGCAGATAGTCGTCACGCCTGGAAATTTTCATGAGGAAGGCGGATTTCGTTTTCGCCCCGGAAAGGAAAAGTTTTACGCTGGCCCGATTCCGCCTGACTATGTCCTCAATCGAGGTGACGTGATTGTCGCTATGACAGAGCAAGGCGAGGGGTTGCTCGGAAGTACAGCCATAGTTCCCCAGAGCGATCGATTTCTGCATAACCAGCGACTTGGTCTGATTCGCCCCAAGGAAGGAGTCGAGTTAGATCTGCGTTTTATCTACTACCTCTTCAACACTCGACACGTTCGACAGCAGATTAGAGCGACCGCAAGTGGCGCGAAAGTTCGTCATACGTCCCCTTCACGCATTGGCGAGGTGAAGGCACCGATACCTTCCATCGATGTTCAGCGCCGCATCGCCTCCATCCTGTCCGCCTACGACGACCTGATCGAAAACAACACGCGACGGATCGCCATCCTTGAGGAGATGGCCCGGAGAATCTACGAGGAGTGGTTTGTCCGCTTCCGTTTTCCGGGGCATGAGCAGGTGAAGAGTGTGGAGTCGGAGCTGGGGTTGATTCCGGAGGGGTGGTCGATTGAGAAACTTGGGAATCTTCTTGAGCATCACATAGGCGGAGGCTGGGGGGAGGAAAGTGAATCTGAGGATTTTCCTGTTGCTGCTTATGTGATCCGTGGAACTGATATTCCTGATGTTCGGGTTTCCACTCTTGGCCGTTCTCCTTTGCGCTACCACAAAGAGTCAAACTTCAGAACGCGAAAACTTCAGCCAAAGGACATTGTTTTCGAGGTCTCCGGTGGGAGCAAAGATCAGCCAGTCGGGCGAGCTGTTTTGCTGACGAACAAGCTTTTTCAGTCGGTTGATCAGCCTATCATCTGTGCCAGTTTCTGCCGCTTGGTAAGAGCAAACCAGAAGGCTATTCTTCCTGAGTTGCTCAAGTTGCATTTCGAGCGAATTTACGAAAATCGGGAGATCATGAGGTACCAAACCCAATCTACCGGGATCACGAACTTCAAATTCACGGTCTTTCTGGAAAAAGAGATGGTCTTGGTACCACCATCTAATCTCCAAGAGTATTTCTCGAAGTCTGTCTTGCCTCTCTATGACTTGGCTTCAACCCTTGGGACAAAAAACACGAATCTTCGAGCTACCCGCGACCTCCTGCTCCCCAAGCTGATCTCCGGCGAGCTCGACGTGTCCACCCTGCCGGAACCCGAAGCCGCCTGAACGGGAGCGCTGAACATGCCCATCTTGTCCGTCTTCTTTGGCATCATCGTTCGCATGTGGCACGACGACCACCCGCCGCCGCACATCCATGTCGAATATCAGGGTTTCGAGGCGCTGGTGGAGGTCAGGACCGGCGAGATCAGCGAAGGCCGTCTGCCCCGCAAGGCCGCTGCTATCGTGAAAGAGTGGTGTCTGCGACATCAGGACGAACTGCTGGCGAACTGGGAGCACGCGCAACGGTTCGAACCCATGGAACGCATTCCGGGAGCCGATCAGGATGATTAAGATTCTTCAGGTTGAAGCCCTCGCCGATTTTCAGCTTCGGCTGATCTTTTCCGATGGCAGCCAAGGCGTGTTCGACGGCAAACCGCTGCTGCAACGTAGCGGGCCTTTGCTCGATCCACTGCGCGATCCCGCCTACTTCCGCCGCGCCTTCATCGATGCTGGCGCTCTGTGCTGGCCCAACGGTTTGGAGTTGTCGCCACGGCGGGCGCATGAGCAATGTCGACTAGAGACGTTGAGTGCATGACCAAGGTCATCGCTGCCCAGCCCTTAGCGCACACTCAATTGCTCCTGAGTTTCAGCAACGGCGAACAGCGGCTCTTCGACGCTTCCGCCTATCTGGACAAAGGCATTTTCACCCAGCTTCGCGACCCCGATTACTTCGACCGGGTGCGCGTCGTGGCTGGTCATGTGGAATGGCCGGGCGGGCAGGACTTCAGTCCGGACACCCTGTATCTGCGCAGCGTGCCGACCGCCGCGCGTGAGCCCGGCCGTGCGCGAGGCACACTCGAGATCATTGCCGACGACGACGAGCATCTCAGGGATTTCGGGGACTACATGCCATGACCACCGTCCTCACCGCCCGCGAAGTCACCGCCACCTACGGCGAACTCGTGCTCGTCGAGTTGCCCGCGATGGACTGCTTCGCTTCCCTGGGGTGGGAGGTCGCCAACCTCTACGACGAAACCTTCGGCGTCGATGGCACCGAAGGGCGCAAGTCGTCCGCCGAGGTCATCCTGGTGCCGCGCTTGCGGCGGGCGCTGGAGCGCATCAACCCCGGCTACCCGGCCACGGCCTACGATCAGGCTATCGAGCAGCTCACCGAGGACCGCGCCAAGCAGATCCCGGTGAATGCCAACCAGGCTTTCTACACGCTGCTGCGTGACCGGGTGAAGGTGGAGATCGCCGACGACGAGGGCAACCCGCAGACGGTCGAGCTGTCGGTCATCGACTGGAGCGATCCGGACAACAACGACTTCTTCCTCGCCCAGCAGATGTGGGTGTCGGGCGAGATGTACAAGCGCCGCGGCGATCTGCTCGGCTTCGTCAATGGCATCCCGCTGGTCTTCGTCGAGCTGAAGGGGCCGCATGTGCCGCTGAAGTCGGCCTACGACGACAACCTGAAGGACTACAAGGGCCAGAGCATCCCGCAGCTGTTCCACCCCAACGCCTTCATCATCCTCTCGAACGGTTCGCAGACCCGCGTGGGGACTCTGACCAGTCCGTGGGAACACTTCTTCGAGTGGCGGCGGATCGACGACGAGACCGAAGCGGGATCGACCTCGCTGGACACCGCGATCCGGGGGCTGTGCGACAAGCGGCGGCTGCTCGACCTCGTCGAGAACTTCACCGTGTTCGAGACGGCGCGGGGCGGGCTGATCAAGAAGGTGGCCAAGAACCACCAGTACCTCGGGGTGAACAAGGCCATCGCGCAGATGGTGAAGCTGCGGGAGTCCGGCGACCGCGAGGCGGCGAAGAAGCTCGGCGTGTTCTGGCACACCCAGGGCAGCGGCAAGAGCCTGTCGATGGTGTTCTTCACCCAGAAGGTGCTTCGAAAACTCCCCGGCAAGTGGACCTTCGTGATGGTCACCGACCGAGCCGAACTCGACGACCAGATCTACAAGACCTTCACCGCCACCGGGGCGATCACCGGGGCCGAGGTGCAGGCGACCAGCGCCGAGAACCTCAAAGCATTGCTGCGCGAGGACCACCGCTACGTCTTCAGCCTGATCCAGAAATTCCGCACCGACAAGGGCGAGGCCTACCCGAAGATCTCCGAGCGGGACGACATCATCGTCATCACCGACGAGGCCCACCGCAGCCAGTACGACGTGTTCGCGCTCAACATGCGCAACGCCCTGCCCAATGCGGCCTTCCTCGGCTTCACCGGCACGCCGCTGATCGCAGGCGAAGAAGAGCGCACGCGCGAGGTGTTCGGCGACTACGTGTCGGTGTACGACTTCGCCCGCTCCATCGAGGACGGGGCGACGGTGCCGCTGTACTACGAGAACCGCACCCCCGAGCTGCAGATCATCAACGACAACCTGAACCGCGACATCGAGCGCCTGCTGGAAGAGGCGGAACTCGACGAGGAGCAGGAGAAGAAGCTGGAGCGGGAGTTCGCCCGCGAATACCACCTGATCACCCGCGACGACCGGCTGGAGACCATCGCCGCCGATCTGGTGAAGCACTTCCTCGGTCGCGGCTACCGGGGCAAGGCCATGATGGTCTGCATCGACAAGGCCACGGCGGTGCGGATGTACGACAAGGTCCAGGCGCACTGGAAGAAGCATCTGGCCGAGCTGGAAGCGCACCTGAAGACCGCCAGCGGGGACGCCAGGGAGACGCTCGCCGACAAGATCATGGTGATGCGGACCACCAACATGGCCGTGGTGGTGTCGCAGTCGCAGAACGAGATCGAGGAGCTGAAGGACAAGGGCCTCGACATCGTCCCGCACCGCCAGCGCTTGGTCAGCGAGAACCTCGACGAGCAGTTCAAGGATCCCGATGGCCAACTGCGGCTGGTCTTCGTCTGCGCGATGTGGATCACCGGCTTCGACGTGCCGACCTGCTCCACGCTCTACCTCGACAAGCCGATGCGCAACCACACCCTGATGCAGACCATCGCCAGGGCGAACCGCGTTGCACCGGGCAAGACCGCCGGCCTCATCGTCGATTACGTGGGCATCTTCCGTAACCTTCAGGACGCCCTGCGCATCTACGCCAAGCCCAACCAGCCGGGGCAACTGCCGATCAAGGACAAGGCGGCGCTGGTCGAGCAACTGGAGGGGCTGCTGCGGGAGGCGCAATCTTTCTGCACGGGTCTCGGGATCGACCTGACGGGGATCGTAAACACCCCGCCCGCACAGCGCCTGGAAGCCCTCCAGAAGGCCATGGACGTGATCCTCGAAGCCGGGGAGGACAAGACCAAGGCCTACCTGCTGCTCGCCGGTCAAGTGGCCCGGACCTTCAAGGCCATCCTGCCCGACGCGGAAGCAAACGCCCACGCGCCGACCTCGGTGCTGGTCGCCTATCTCGGGGCGATGATCAAGGCCCTGCGTCCACCGCCGGACATCGCCGGGGTGATGAACGACCTGGATGCGCTGCTCGACGACTCGATTGCCACCGAGGGCTACCGCATCGGAGCGCGACCGGCGGCCGAGGCCCTGATCGACCTGTCGCAGATCGACTTCGCCGCCCTGCAGAAGAAGTTCGAGGACGGCAAGAAGGCCACCGAGACCGAGAAGCTGAAGGGGCAGATCGAGAAGAAGCTCGACACGATGGTCCGCGAGAACAAGGGCCGGATCGACTTCCTGGAGAAGTTCCAGAAGCTGATCGAGTCCTACAACTCATCCAGCCACAACCTGGAGGCCTTCTTCAAGGAGCTGATGCACTTCGCCCAGAACCTCACCCAGGAGGAACAGCGGGCCACCCGCGAGAACCTGAGCGAGGAAGAGCTGGCGATTTTCGACCTCCTGACCCAGCCCGAACCCGCGCTGACCGAGAAGGAGAAGGACGAGGTGAAGAAGGTGGCCAAGGACATGCTCGCCAAGCTGAAGGCCGAGAAGCTGGTGCTGGACTGGAAGCTGAAGACCCGGACCAAGGCGGATGTCGAGCGGACGATTCGGGACTTCTACATCAGGCTGCCGGGGGCGTACACGCCGGAGCTGAAGAGGGACAAGCGGGCGAAGACGTACGCGCACATTTACGAGAACTACTTCGGGGCGGGGCAGAGTGTGTATCAGGGGGTGGGGGCTGCGGCGCATTAACGCGGATCTGCGCTTTGCCCCTATTGGTGTGCATGCCATGTACGGCAATTTGCCGTATACTTTCAGGCCGGAGGAACAAGTGATGCCCACAGCTACCAATACCGCTCGGCTTGAAGCCCGGATAAGCACCGATCTGCATGCGCTGCTGAAGCGAGCTGCTGAACTTCAGGGGCGTACCATGACCGACTTTGTGGTCGACGCCGTGCAAGACGCCGCTCAGCGCGCTATCGAGCAGGCAGAAGTCGTCCGTCTTTCGCTCGCCGATCAGGAGTGCTTTGCGCAGGCGCTGCTATCCCCCCCGCAACCAGCCCCAGCCTTGGAACGTGCTTTTGCTCGTCGCCGCAGGCTCTTGCGTGCTGAATGAGCAACGCACCGTTCCTCGTCGCGCCGCTTGATGCCGCGCATGAGCGTACTGGGTTCCACAGTGGTTCCGATCCGCTCGACCGGTACTTACGAGAGCAAGTCACCCAAGACATTCGGCGACGCATGGCGGCTTGCTTCGTGGCGCTGGCCGATCGGCAGCGCATCGCCGGCTACTACACCCTCGCTTCGGCAAGCCTGATGCTGGCCGATCTCCCGGATAGCATCAGCAAAAAGCTCCCACGCTATCCGACTGTGCCAGCCGTCCGCATGGGGCGCCTGGCTGTTGATGAGGCATTCAGTGGGCAGGGTCTCGGCGGTGCGCTGCTTGCCGATGCGCTCGAACGGGCTACCCATTCCGAGATTGCCGCGTATGCCTTGATGGTCGATGCCAAGGACGGCAAGGCGGCCGCTTTCTATGGGCATCACGGTTTCATCGCTCTGCCTGACTCTCCGCTAACGCTGTTCCTTCCCTTGGCAACCGCCCTGCGATCTCGCAATCCGAGAAATCGAGCATGCTGACTGGCTGACTGCTGGACCTCGAAACTTGACATTGCACCACCAAGACGGCGAATGACAGGATCGACCCTTATGGAAAGTTTTCCATAAGGGTCGCAACCGGCCCCTGACAGACGAGCAAATAAAAGACCTGATCCCGCAACCGCATCACCGGTTTGTGCCGGCGCGGCAGATTGCGCAGACGCTGTCAGCGCAATCTCGCGATAGGCCAGGTAAAAGCGGCGGTATTGCTCGAGGTTGCGGGAGTCCACAAGGTGCAGCAGGAGCTCGCCTGCAATTTCGGTGTCTTTCCGCAGCACCAAACTCCCCCGCGACCCCGCTGGTATGCTCACGCGCTCGGAATGGCATGCCCCCAAGCCACCGGGACCGGAGCGACCCGCATGAAAAAATTCATCCGCGACAACCCGACCATCGCCTTCGGGCTCGGCCTGCCGCTGCTGCTCGTCGCGGTGTTCCTCGCCATCTCGGGCATTCCCGCGCTGCTGGTCGCGCCGCCGCAGTACGAGGTGCTTTACGCGACCAATTACAACTTCTACAACAACGCGCATAACGCGATCCAGATCGCGGTCGTCGGTGATCGCGTGCAGGTCAGCTACGTCGGCAACACGCAGCCCTACCAGACCCCGCGGCTGTGGCGCTTCGACCCGAAAACCGGCGCGGTCAGGGAGATCGCCCTGCCCTTGCCGGCCGGCCTCGCCCCCAACAGCGGACGCCCGGTCGAGGCGGAGAAGACACCGAGCGTGATCCCCATCGACGTCCCCGACCTCGCCGAGCTCGCGGTCGATTCGTCGAGCCTGGCGCCCGACGGCTACACGTTCCGCAGCGGCGCCGACAGCTACGGCGGAAACGTCTTCGACGGCCTGTTCTTCGGTTCTTCGCGCTACCGGGTCCAGGCCGAGCTCGTCAAGGACGGGCGCAGCATCCGCCTGCCCAACACCGACGGCGCCCACTACGGCAACACGGTCCGCTTCGTCGGCTGGGTGCTGCCGTGATCTGGCTCCTGCTGCTGATCGTGCTGGTCGTCCTCGCCGGCGGCTGGTGGGGGTGGCCGCTGGCCGCGGCGCTGTTCGGCAGCCGCGCAATCAACGACAAGAGCAGCGCGCTCAGCAAGATCACCGAGCTGATGCGTGCCCATGACATCTCGCCGGCCGAAGTCGCTGCGGTATACCGCGATCCGACACTGATCTCGACCGCGGCCCCCAAACGCAGCAGCGGCGAGATTGCACGGACGCTCTTCATCTACCTCGGCGCGATCTTCATCCTTGCCGGCATCGGCACCTACATCGGCATGTTCTGGAACCGCATGGGCAGCGTCATGCGGATCGTCGTCACCCTCGGCGTCGCTTATGCGCTGCTGGTCGTGCTGGTCTCGGCGCTGCACGAGAGGAAGTTTCCCAGGCTCGTCCTGCCGCTGACGCTGGCGACGGCGTTCATGCTGACGAGCGGCTGGTTCGTCTTCATCGACGAGGTCTTTCCGCGCGGCGACGACTGGCGGCTGGCTGCGCTCGCCGTCTTCGGCACGATGGCGATTCATCAGGGCCTGCTGTTTCGCCAGTACGCGCTGAGCGTGCTCGCCTTCACCGCCCTGTGCTTCGTCTACGCCTTTCTGTCGGTCGGCCTCGACCTGCTCGACGTGCCGGCGGGCTTCAGCGCGATCATGCTCGGCGCCTCGCTGTTGCTGGTCGCCAGCGGGCTCGAGAAGTCGCCGCAGCGCAGCCTCGCCGAGTTTGCCTACCTGATCGCGCTGTGCTGGTTCAACGCCGGCTTGTTCGACCGCGTCGCCATCGCTGCCGCGGCCGACTGGGCCGCGCTGCTGACCGGCGCCTCGGTCGTGTCCGCCGCCTACGGCCTGCACAAGGACGGGCGCCAGCTCCGGCTATCGGGCCTCGGCTACCTGATCGGCTCGGCGCTCGCCTACAGCGGCCTCTTCGACCTGCTGCGCCAGACCCCGGCCGAGCTGCTCTACTTCGCCGTCACCGCGGCGATGCTCTACGCCTGCGTGCGGCTGCAGAGTCGCGCGCTGCTCCTGACCACGGTGCTCGCCATGCTCGGTTTCATCGGCTACTTCACCGCCGAACACTTCGTGGATTCGCTCGGCTGGCCGGTCTCGCTGGTCCTCATGGGCGTCGCCTTCATCGGCGTCGGCACCCTGGCGATGCGGATCAAGCGGCAGATCTGAGGGCGCTGCCTGGAAGGGGCTGTACCGGCCGGCCGTTTCCTCGCCGTACTGGCCGAGGATCCCTTCCACAAGCGCCCGCCCGACGAGAGACTCGTGGGCGATCTTGCCGGGCCACGACGCCGCGCCCTTGATTGATTCACTTTCAATCACTATGATTTTTTCAGCATCGCATTGATTACACGAAGCGGCTCGGCAGGGCCGCTTCCCTACACCCGCTCCCGACCGACCAGCCTCCAGATGACACAAGCCGCAACCAAAGTGCTCACCGCCCACGTGCCGCTCCCGCTCGCGGAAAAGGTCGATCAGATGGCCGCGAGGCTGGAGCGCTCGCGCGGCTGGATCATGAAGCAAGCGCTCTCCGCCTGGATCGCCCAGGAGGAAGAGCGCGATCGCCTGACCCAGGAGGCGCTCGCCGACGTGGACGCCGGTCTCGTCGTCGACCCTCTCGCGGTGCAGGCCTGGGCCGACAGCCTGGGCACGGACCAGCCCCTGCCGCTGCCACGCTGATGGAGCTGAAGTGGACCAGCAAGGCGCTTGCCGATCTGGCGCGCCTGCATGAGTTCCTGGCGACGGCGAACAGGCAGGCCGCCGCAAAGGCGGTACAGGCGCTGACCAAGCCCCCGACCATCCTGCTGACCAATCCGCGCATCGGGGAACAGCTCTTCCAGTTCGCGCCGCGCGAGGTCCGGCGGATCCTGGTCGCGCAGTACGAGGTGCGCTACGAGATCCGCGACTCGGTCATCTACGTCCTGCGGCTGTGGCACACCCGAGAGGACCGTGCCTGACCCATGCCCCTCGACTTCGCCACCCTCGACGCCCTGCGCACCCACCACCCCGCCTGGCGCCTGCTGCGCTCGGACCATGCGGCGCTGGTGGCGAGCTTCCTGCATCGGGTCTTCGTCACCCCCAACGTGCGCGGCATGCCGGCGGCGGACCTCGCCGAGGCGCTGGAGGACGAGCTCTACGCGCTGCGCCTCACGCGCGGCGAGGACGCCTTCCCCAAGCCGGCGATCGACTACCTCGACGACTGGGCCGCGGCCGACAAGGCCTGGCTGCGCAAGTACTACAAGCCCGGCACCGACGAAGCGCAGTTCGATCTCACCCCGGCCACCGAGAAGGCGCTCGCCTGGCTGGCGCAGCTGAGCGAACGCCAGTTCGTCGGCACCGAGTCGCGGCTGCTCACCCTCTTCGCCCTGCTCAAGCAGATGGGCGAGGGCAGCGAGACCGACCCCGCGCGGCGCATCGCCGAAGAGATCGAGAGTACCCTGGCCGGAGTCTGGGAAATCGAGGCCAGCAAACACCGCGCCTTCCGACATCCGACATTGAGAAGACGAACTCCTGCGGGAAGCAGTATGAGTCCGTCTTTGTTCGAAGCAGATCGACCAGCACGCGAACCCGTCACGAACACACGGGCGCCTTGCATGGAGGCGGGCCGGTCAAACGATCTGCGGCAGACTTTCATCAAAACTTGGTTGCACCCATGCCCGCCCTCACCATCCTCCACCTCGACACCGACCTGCTCGTCGTCGACAAGCCCGCCGGCCTGCTATCCGTTCCGGCCGGGGGTACCGACCGTCAGGACTGCCTGGCGGTGCGTGTGCGGGCGCTGCACGACGATGCGCTGATCGTGCATCGGCTGGATGCGGCGACGTCAGGCCTGGTGCTGTTTGCCCGCGGCCTGGAGATGCTGCGCCGCATGAGTCTGGCTTTCGAGCAGCGCATGGTGGGCAAGCAGTATGTGGCCCTGGTACAGGGCCACATGGCCGAGGCGGAAGGCGAGATCGACCTTCCGCTGGGCGAGGATGCCGGCAACCGGCCGCGCCAGATCGTCGACCCGGTGCGCGGCCGGCGCGCACTGACGCGCTATCAGGTGCTGGAGCGTCTGGGCGACGGCGCGGACGCCCGCACGCGCGTGGCCCTGAAGCCGGTCACCGGCCGCGCGCACCAGTTGCGCGTGCATCTGCTGGCGCTCGGCCACCCCATCCTCGGTGATCCGCTCTACGCACCGCGCGACAGCGCGGCGCGTTTCCCGCGCATGCACCTGCACGCCACCCGCATCGCCTTCATCCATCCGCGGACGCGGGTGCCGATGCAGTTCGAGAGCCGGGTGCCGTTCTGACCGACGGGGCATGCCAGACGGAACGCTTTCGCAGAATGCGTCGCAGGATCACACGATTCCTGGACTATCCTTCGCAGTTCACAACACACACATAGGAGACTTCACCATGGTCCAGCGATTCGATGTCGGTGCGCGCATTTCGGAAATGGCGGTGCACAACAGCACCGTTTACCTTGCCGGCCAGATCGCCAAGGATGCCAGCCAGGATATCCGCGGCCAGACGCGCCAGATCCTGGACAGCATCGACGCGCTGCTCGCGCGCGCCGGGTCCGACAAGTCGAAGATCCTGATGGCGCAGATCTTCATTGCCGACCTGAAGGATTTCCCGGCGATGAACGAGATCTGGGACGCCTGGGTGGTACCGGGCCAGACGCCGCCTCGGGCCACGGTGCTGGCCGGCATGATCAACCCCGACTGGAAGCTCGAGATCGTCGTCACCGCTGCGCTCTGAGCGGCGATGGAGAGCCGGATCGGGCGTCTCGCTTGACCCGGCTCAAGACGATGGCATCGTCCCCTGCCTATACTTGCGCCGTCGCGCCACCAAGGAGGAAGTCATCGTGCCCATCACCTGGAGTCCCGAACTCGACACCGGCATAGACGTGATCGACCGGCAACATGGCCGCATCGTCGAATACATCAACGCGCTCGAGCTCGCGCATGCGGCCCACGACCGCGCCGCCGTCGGGCAAACGCTGGACGACCTCGTGGACTACACGATGTCGCATTTCGCCTTCGAAGAAAGCCTGCAGGAAGACGCCGGCTACCCCTTCGCCAAGGCGCACAAGCGGGTGCATGAACTGTTCGTGCGCAAGGTCGGTGAATACGTCGAGCGCCACCGCCTGGGGGACGACGTGAGCGAGGAACTGCACAAGCTGCTCGCCACCTGGCTGATGAACCACATCAAGCGCGACGACGCCGACTATGTGGGCGCGGTGAAAACCAGCATGATCGGCATCATCGCCGAGAAGCGCGAGAAGAAGGAGGAGGGCGGCTGGTTCAGCCGCTTCTTCAAGCGCTCACACTGACCGCGCACGGCCTGCAAGGCCGGGGGTGCCGAAAGGCGCCTTCATGCAGCTTGAAAAACGACCAGCCTCAGGCCAGCCGGCACTCGTTGGCGATCGGCTTCTGCGTGCGGCCATCGAGCAGCAGCCCCTTCCACGGCAAGTCGATCCACACCAGGCTTTTTGCTGCGTCCTCGAAGCGCGGCAGGCCCGAGTTCGACGGGTCGCGCTCCATCGAGTAGGTGTGGCCGTTCCAGCCGAGCTGGATGCGGTGGTTCACCTTGTCGCGCACCTCGCGGCCGATATGCAGCTTCACGCCCAGCTCGCAGCGGTAGTCGCCGCTGCCGAGCGCGAACTCGAACTGCCCGCCGTTCTGCACATAGCCGCTACCCGTCTCTGCGCCGGCAGACGGCGGGGGCGCGGGCGGCTGGCTGGTGCAGGCGGCCAGCACGAGGACGGACGCGAAGGCTGCGGCGAACGAATGGGGAGTCATGGACACGGGCCGGTTGCTGAAGTCGATCCGCGATTCTAGATCGACGGCCGCAGCAGCCGGCGTGGGGCGCCGGCTGCAAAAACGTAAGCAGACTTTACAGGCGGCGGCTCACTTCACCACCAGCACGCTTTCGTCCCACTTTTCGTGCTTGTCGAACCCGATCAGGTTCGCCACCGTCGCGGCAATGTTCGACAGTCCGGCAGTCTCGGTCTGCTGCAGGCCCAGGCGGCCGCCGCTGACGTTGTCGTACAGGATCAGCGGCACCGGGTTCAGCGTGTGTGCGGTCTTCGCCTTGTAGCTGCCGTCCTTGTTCTGCGCCGGCTGCTTCGTTTTCTTGTCGAGTTCGAACATCTCGTCGGCGTTGCCATGGTCGGCGGTGATCAGTGCCACGCCGCCCGCGGCGTCGATCACCGGCAGCAGGCGCGACAGCGCGAGGTCCACCGCCTCGATCGCCATCGTCGCGGCGCGGAAGTTGCCCGTGTGGCCCACCATGTCACCATTGGCGTAATTGCAACGCAGCACCTTGTACTGGCCCAACTGCAGCGCGGCGATCATCGCGTCGGTGATCTCGGCCGCCTTCATCCACGGCCGCTGCTCGAAGGGCACGACGTCGCTCGGCACTTCCTGCCAGGTTTCACCCTCGAACCTGTTCGAACGGTTGCCGTTCCAGAAGTAAGTGACGTGGCCGAACTTCTGCGTCTCCGAGCACGCGAACTGCGCCAGGCCCATGCGGCTGAACCACTCGGCCGAGGTGTCCTTGATCGCCGGCGGCGCCACCAGGAAGCGCTTGGGCAGTTGCAGGTCGCCGTCGTACTGCAGCATGCCGGCGTAGGTCACGCGCGGATGACGTACGCGGTCGAACTGGGAGAAATCTTCTTCCACGAAGGCGCGCGTGATCTCGATCGCGCGGTCGCCACGGAAATTGTAGAACACCACCGCATCGCCGTCCTCGATGGTGCCGATCGGCTTGCCGCAGCCGTTTTCGTCAAACTCGGCGATGACGAATTCGGGCAGGTCCTGGTCGATCGTGCCGGGATGCTTTTCGCGCAGGCCATGCACCGCGGCGGTGGCATTGGCGAATTGCGGGCCTTCGCCCATCACGTGGGTGCGCCAGCCGCGCGCCACCATCGGCCAGTTGGCGTCGTAACGGTCCATGGTGATGGTCTGGCGGCCGCCGCCCGACGCGATACGGGCGTCGAAGCCGTCGCTGCTGATTTCCTTCAGGAAGGCTTCGAAGGGAACCACGTAGTCCAGCGCGCTGGTCTCGGGCACGTCGCGGCCGTCGAGCAGGGCGTGGATGCGCACCGTCTGCACGCCTTCGGCTTTCGCCTGCACCACCATCGCCTTCAGGTGGTCGATGTGGCTGTGCACATTGCCGTCGGAAAAAAGGCCGATGAAGTGGAGCACGCCGGCCTTGCCGTTCGCGCCGGTCTTCGCCCCGGCGACGATCTGCTTCCACGCCTCGCCCTGCCAGATCGCGCCCTCGGCAATCGCGTTGGCGACCAGTGCCGCGCCCTGCGCGTACACCTGCCCCGCGCCGATGGCGTTGTGGCCGACCTCGGAATTGCCCATGTCGTCATCCGACGGCATGCCCACCGCAGTACCGTGCGCACGCAAGGTGATGTTCGGGTACTGGGCGAAAAGGCGGTCGAGCGTCGGCTTGCGCGCAGCGTCGATCGCACTGCCGACGTCGTGCTTCGGGATGCCGTAGCCGTCCATGACGATCACGACGACGGGGCCCTGGATGCCCGCAAAGGCGGGGAGTTTCTGCAGCATGGTCACTTCCTGACGAAGAGAGGTGTTGGTGCCCGCCAGACACGACATACCGCGACCGACGATCAGCGCGGAAGATAGCACCAAGACCGCAGCGCAGCATCCTGGAAACGTGGCGCGCTAGGAGCGCTCAGGCGGGCTTTGTGCCGGATCCGGCTGGCAGATGCGGCTGCCGAGTACCTCCTTGCGGATGTATTCGCGCCCATAGTGGTGGCCCGCGTCATGCCTGTCGGAGCCCTCGTCGAGAATGCGTGCGAGCATGCACGCCACGATGCGCATCGAATGCCCCGCGACGAGCGCCTTGCGATCGAACTGCAGGCCCAGGTCGTAGCGGTTGTAGCGGGTCGACGTAAACGAGGTCGTGATGAAACGGACCTTTTCGAGGATCTCGCCGCCGTGGTAGATGCGGTAGATCAGCGGGTAGCGATTGCGCACCGCGCCGTCGAACTTCAGCCGCGTCCAGTTCGTGACCGGCGAAGTGTTGAAGGTCACGACCCGCGTCACCTCGGCAAACTGGTAGCCCGCCTGCTGCGCCAGGCCGCCGCCGAGGGAATGTCCCACGGCATGGATGACGATCTCCGGGTTGGCATGACGCAGGCCCTTGATCAGATCCGGCATCATGCTGCGCGCGAGTGCGTATTGCGCCGGTTCGAAACCGAACAGCGCCGACAGATTCGTCGTCCAGTCGCTGATGAACTGGTCCTTGGTGTTCTCCGTGCCGCGAAAGGCGATCACCGCTTCCGACGGAGGCGCGTCGCCTTGCCTGAACACGTAAGTTTCATAGAAAAGACCTCGCCCGGGGTCGTCCACACAAGCGTTGCTGCCTCGCCAGCGCATCCAGCGCCCCGTCCCGTCCGAACTCTTCGGCATGCCGTACGTATCGTCGAAGCCCGTTTCGAGGTAGCCACACCCGCGTCCAATTTTGCGATCCTCGCGATAGACGACTTGGGCGAATAGGGCCATGAGCCCGAAATCCTCCGCGATCGCCTGCACGAAAGCATCGTCGAACGCCTGGGGGTCGTCCTTCACCGCATCCCCGTAAGCGCTCAATGTCGCAATCGGGGTCAGCACGAGACCGCAGCCGCTCATCATGCAGACGACGACGAACGCCAACAGCGCCCGCGTCCAGGAAAAAACGATATGGGGATGCGTCTTCACGATTGCCCTCCTTCGCTCGTCCCTGTCAGGATACGCCTACGTCACATTTGCGACGCCCCGACCCGGACCTGAAACGATGCCGAACACCCGAATCCCCAATGCCGTGCGGCTCGAATTCGCGCCCGGACAGCTGGTGCACACCAATCTCTCCGGCGCTGCCTTCAGCGGCGACTGGCTGTGGGTCGCCGGCGACGAATCCTGCGGCGTCGATCGCCTGCGTCGACTCGAACCGACCGGCGCCGAAGCGCTGCGCTACGCCGAACCACATAGCTTCCTCCTGGCCGACTTGCTCGATCTGCCGGATGCGGCCGATGTCGAGGCCGACCTCGAAGGCATGGCGCTCGCCGACGGCTACCTGTGGGTCGTCGGCTCGCACGGCCTGAAGCGCAAAAACGTCAAGCCGGGCCGCAGCGATGCCGACAACGCGAAGCGGCTGGCCAAACTTGCGCTGGATGGCAACCGCCGCGTGCTGGCTCGCCTGCCCGTCGAACATGACGCCGACGGCGTGCCGCGCCTGGTGCGCGAAACCGAGGATGGCCGGTGCGCACTGAGGCTGAAGGGCGACGCGAACGACAACCTGCTGACCGAAGCGCTGGCGGACGATCCCCATTTCAGCCCCTTCCTGTCGATTCCCGGCAAGGACAACGGCTTCGACATCGAAGGCCTGGCCGTGGCAGGAAATCGGCTGCTGCTCGGCCTGCGCGGCCCGGTGCTGCGCGGCTGGTCGGCGATGCTGGAGGTCGCCGTCGAGGAGAAGGGCGGCCAGTTGCGGCTCGTCCCGCTCGACGACAACGGCACCCTGCTGCGCAAGCATTTCCTCGATCTGGAAGGCCTCGGCGTCCGCGACCTGCACTTCTGCGGCGACGACCTGTACATCCTCGCCGGCCCGACGATGGTGCTGAACGGCGAGATCCGCGTCTTCAAGTGGCCCGGCGCCCGCCAGACGCTGGATGCGAACCGCGAGCCGGTGCGCTTCGAATCCGCCCTGCGCGAAGCGGTCACCCTGCCGCACGGGCGCGGCACCAACCGCGCCGAAGCCATCTGCGCCCTGCCCTCCGGGCTGACCCAACACCCCCTGGCCTGGCTCGTGCTCTACGACGCCCCGGGCGAAGACCGCAAGGACGGCGAATACACCGTGTTCGGCGACCTGCTCGCGCGCGACTGACTGCTGCTGCCAGGTCCCGCAGAGACATCCGGCAGTGTCAAGACCGCGAGCAGGAGCGCGCACGCACGGCTACAGCGCAACGCGGCCCGCGATGCGGCGGCCGATGCGGGCTGGTGTTAGGATGAGATTCGCCTCTTCCAGCGACCCGACGTATCAGAGCCCCGCGATGTCATCCTCGCCCGTTGCCCATGTCAGCCGGCTGGCTGTCCTGCTGTTGTCCGCGCTGTCCCTGCATGCCGCGCCGGCGCATGCCGATCGCCTGCAGGACATCGAGGCGCGCAAGACCCTGCGCGTCTGCGTCTGGCCCGACTACTACGGCATTTCCTTCCGCAACCCGAAGACCCAGCAGCTGGCGGGCATCGACGTCGACAACGCCGGCGAGCTCGCGAAGGCACTGGGCGTGCGCGCCGAGTTCGTCGACAGCTCCTTCGCCCGCCTGGTGGACGACCTCGCCGCCGAACGGTGCGACATCGCCATGTTCGCCATCGGCATCACCCCGCAGCGCCAGGAAAGACTGCGCTTCACCCTGCCCTATCTGGCAAGCGACATCTGCGCGATCACCACCCGGAGCAACCGCCGCATCCGCAACTGGGACGACATCGACCAGCCGGGCACGGTGGTTGCGGTCGCACGCGGAACGCTGCACGAGTCGGTGATGCGGGCACGCCTCAAGTCCGCCGAGCTGCGCGTGCTCGACACACCGCAAGCGCGCGAGCAGGAGGTGGAATCCGGCCGTGCCGACGTGTTCATGACCGACTTCCCGTTCAGCCGGCGCATGCTGGACACCAGCGACTGGGCGCGCCTCGTGGCGCCGACCCAGACCTACCACGTCACCCCTTACGCCTGGGCGATGCTGCCTGGCGACGACCGCTTCCATGCCCGCGTCGAAGAGGTGCTGGCCACCCTGAAACGCGATGGGCGCCTGATGGAACACGCCCGGCGCTACGGGCTCGAACCCATCGTCATCCGCTGAGCGCCACAACCCACCCGATGCCGCACGATCGCACCCTGCTCGGCCGCCGTGACCTCATGGTCGCGCTGGCGCTCGCCCTGCTGGTGTGTGGCTGGCTCGGCGCCTTCGGTTTCACGCTGTGGCGGCTGCACGGCAACGCGCTCGCCAGCGGCCTCGCCGAAGCGCAGACGCACGCACGCAATTTCGAGGAACAGCTCACGCAGACGCTGAAGGTGATCGACATCACTGCCAGCACTTTCGAACCGAAAACCGACGCCGGCGGCGGCATCGATGCGACCGAGGCCGGCCAGCGGCTCGCCGTCGCCTTGCGCCCCACGCCGTATCTGCGCTCGCTGTCGCTGGTCGATGCCCGCGGGCGCATCGTCGCCAGCTCGAACCCGGACAACATCGGCATCACCTTCGATGCCGGCAGTTTCTACCCGGCCGCGGCGGACGCCCCCATCATGCGCATCGGCCTGCCCACGCCGGGCCGGGACTTCGCCAGCGCGGGCGGCGGGCTGCCCCGACCCGCCGATCTTGCCTTCATCCCGGTCATGCGCCGCCTGTCGACGGGGCACGACCCGCTCTGGCTGCTGGCCGCGCTCAATCCCGACTATTTCATCAATCAGTTCGCCCAGTTCCTCGCCGCCGACAAGGGCGCGGTGCAATGGTTGCGCTACGACGGCCCGCTGCTGGTCTCTTCGGCGCCCGCCGATCTTCCCGGCGCAGACGCCGCACACGGCCCGCTGGAGGAACACCTCGCGCAACACGAAGCCGGCCATTACTCTGGATCGCTGCCCGACGGGCAAGCCGCGTTGACGGCCTATCGCGCATCGCGGCTGTTTCCCGCCCTCGTCGTGGTGCATATCGATCGCGCCCGGGCCCTTGCTGGCTGGGAGGCAGAGTCGCGCCAGCTCGCCGCCATCGTCCTGCCCATTCTTCTGGGCCTGTGCCTGAGCAGCGCGCTGGTGTGGCGGCGGCAAAGGCATATCGGACAGCAACAGGCCGAACTCGACCGCGAAAGGCGCCGGGCGGCCAGCGTCTTCGATGCCAGTTCCGACTCCATCGTGGTGACCGCGCCCGACGGCGAGATCCTGGCCGCGAACCCTGCATTCGAGAAGCTCAATGGCTATGCCGCCGCGGAGGTGCTTGGGCAGAACCCCCGGTTGCTGAAGTCGGGCCTGCAGGACCGGGCGTTCTACCGTGCGATGTGGGACGCGCTCGGCAGCAGCGGACATTGGGAGGGCGAGATCCTCAACCGGCGCAAGGACGGCAGCACCTACACCGGCCTGCTCACGATCAATGCGGTGCGGGACGAGGCGGGAGGGCTGCTGCACTATGTCGGCGCCACCATCGACATCAGCGCACGCAAACGCTACGAAGCGCTGCTCGAGGAGCGCGCCACAGCGCTCGCCATCGCCAAGGAAGCGGCCGAAGCGGCCAATCGCGCCAAGAGCACCTTCCTCGCCAACATGAGCCACGAGTTGCGCACGCCGATGAACGGCATCATGGGCACCACCGCGCTGGCCCTGCTCGAGACCGACGATCCCAGGCTGCGCGAACAGCTCGGGACGATCGATGAAGCCTCGCGGCATCTGCTCGCGGTGATCAACGACATCCTCGACATCTCCCAGATCGAAGCCGAGCGCCTGACGCTGGAGCAGGTCGATTTCACCCTCGGGGAAGTGCTCGAGAAGGTCGAGGGCCTGACCGGCGAGGTTGCCGCCGCGAAGAGCCTGCCGCTGCAGATCGACTCCACGCCCGACGCCGCAGCGCTTACCCTGCGTGGCGACCCGTTGCGCCTGAGCCAGATCCTGCTCAACCTGACCGCGAACGCGGTGAAGTTCACCGAAGCGGGCCACGTTGCAGTGCGCATCCGCATCGACGAGGAGGGGGACGGCGACGTCCTGCTGCATGGGGAAGTCGAGGATACGGGCATCGGCATCTCCGCCACCGATCAGCGCCGCCTCTTCACCGCCTTCCAGCAGGCCGACGGCTCGATGACCCGGAAATATGGTGGCACCGGTCTGGGCCTGGCCATCACCAAGCGCCTGGTGCAGATGATGGGCGGCGAGATCGGCATCGACAGCCAGCCCGGCCAGGGCAGCACGTTCTGGTTCAAGGTGAGGCTGCGCAAGGCGGCGGCATCCGCTGCGCGCCCAGCGGACGCCACCGCGCCGAGCGCGAAGGCACGTCTCGCGGCCGGCTTCGCCGGGGCCCGCATCCTGCTCGCCGAAGACGAGCCCATCAATCGCAGTGTGGCGCTGGGGCTCATGCGGCTGGCCGGCCTCGCCGTGGATGCGGCCGAGGACGGCGTCGAGGCGGTGGAAAAGGCGCAGCACAATCGCTACGACCTGATTCTGATGGACGTTCAGATGCCCCGGCTGAACGGCCTCGACGCCACGCGCGCGATTCGTTCGACCGTCGGCGACACGCTCCCCATCGTGGCGATGACCGCAAACGCCTACAAGGAAGACCGCCAGCGCTGTCTCGACGCTGGCATGAACGATCACGTCGCCAAACCGGTACGGGCCGAATTGCTGTACGGCATGCTGCTGAAGTGGCTGTCGGCCACCCGAGCCGGCGCCGGAGACCGCAGCGGCGAGAGCGCCAACTGAGCGAATGCTGCTGCCGACCGGCAGCCTGCATCCGCCGTCAGCCTTCAGCCTGCGCTCACCACCGCGGTCCGCAGGCAGTTGCGGCCTGCGTGCTTGGCTTCGTACAAGGCCTGATCGGCCAGAGCCATCACCGTACGCGGGTCGGTGCGCTCGCCGGGCACGGCCGTCGCAAGGCCGATACTGATCGTCACCACCGCCGGTGCCGGGGCGGCGTCGTTGGGAATCGCGAGATGCTCCACGTCGGCAAGCAGCACCTGGGCTTTCGCCTCGCCTGCTGCGAGGTCGGTTTCCGGCAGCAAACACACGAACTCCTCGCCGCCATAGCGCGCGACCAGGTCGTGCGGTCGACCGAACGCAGCCTTCAGCGTCGCCGCCACGTCCTGCAGACAGGCGTCGCCGGCCTGATGGCCGTAGCGGTCGTTGAAGCGCTTGAAATAGTCGATGTCGATCATCAGCAGCGTCAACGGCGCCTCGCGCCGCCAGCAGTGGCGCCACTCGCTCTGCAGCGCCTCGTCGAAGCGGCGGCGGTTGGCCAGACCGGTGAGGCCGTCGATGAAGGCGAGCTGGCGCAGCAGCTCGTTCTGCGCCCGCAAGGTGAGATGCGTCTTGACGCGGGCACGGACCACCGCCGGATTGGCGGGCTTGGTGATGAAATCGACGCCGCCAGCTTCCAGCGCGCGGGTCTCGTCGGCCGGGTCGGACTGCGCGGTGACAAAGATCACCGGGATGTCGGCGGTATCGCGGTCGGCCTTGAGCCGGCGGCAGACCTCGTGGCCGTCCATGCCGGGCATCATGACGTCGAGCAGGATCATGTCGGGCGGGGTGGCACGGCAGAAGTCGAGCGCCTCCTGGCCGGACGTTGCCGCGTAGACCTCATGCGCTTCGTGGAAGATCTCATACAGCGCATGGATGTTGATCGGCTGGTCATCCACAACAAGCAGTCGGGGGCGTTCGGGCAACGACAGCAACGAGCGTAGCTCGGGGGACGACTCGTAGATGGTCATGATTCCAGCATGGCGATCAATTGAACTGCATTCTTGTGCGCAGCGGCAAAATCGAGCCGTGCGATGGCGTCCTCAAGAGGACGAAGCTGGTGCTGGAGTTCCGCCCCGGCTTCGTTCGCGAGTGTACCCACTCGTTCGATGGCGCGCATGTTCCGATCGCGCAGCAGCATCTCCAGCTCCTTCAGGCGGGCGAGTGTCTCTGCCGTCGTGACGGAAGCCGCGGCGACCATCGTTCCGGCCTCGAACGTGTCGGCGCAGGTGCTGAATACCGCGAAGGCTTCGGCCAACCGGGCGTCGAGGCGCAGCATCACCGCCTCGGCTGCCCGGTCCTCGTCCCTCACTGCGTTCTCGGCCTCGGCCGCGACTTCCGCGAGCGCGCGCGCACCGAGCGCAGCGGCGAGCCCCTTCAGCGTATGCAGCTCGCGCGCCGCGTCGCCGCGCTCGCCGCGCTGCAGGTGGCGGGCGATGCGCGCGATGACATCGGACTGATCGCTCTCGAAGCGGCTGGCCAGGGTTGCGAACAGCGTCCGATTGCCGCCGAGACGCTGCAACGCCGGCCCGAACTCGAAGCCCCCATGCGGCGCCACGGGCTGGTCCGACAGGGGCGCTGGCAGCGGCCGCCGTGTTCCGGCCACGCCGTCCCGGCCGCAGTGCTTGAGCAGGGAACCGACCAGCGTGCTCATGTCGATGGGCTTGCCGACATGGTCGTTCATGCCCGCGGCGAGGCAGGCAAGGCGATCGGTCGGCAGCGCGTTGGCGGTCATCGCGATGATCGGCACGGTCACGCCCCTTTCCTCGCGCAGGACGCGGGTTGTCTCGTAGCCGTCCATGACCGGCATCTGGATGTCCATCAGGATCGCGTCGAAGGGCAGCGCCGCAGCGGCCACCGCCTCCAGACCCTCGCTGCCGTTGTCGGCAACCTCGACCTGCGCTCCTGCCGACGTCAGAAGCTCGCGCGCCACCTGCTGGTTGAGAACGTTATCCTCGACCAGCAGCAGCCGAAGGCCTGCAAGCGGCGCCGATGCAGCCGACGACGCAGGCGCCTCGCTTGCGCACGCAGCCGAGCCGACGGCCTTGGCGACCGCCTCGAACAGCATCAGGGGCGTGACCGGCTTGACGAGGTAGGCGTCGAAAGCGTCGTGATCGTCACTCAGGTTCAGCGCCAGCCAGTCGAGACCGTGCGGGGTGACCATCAGCACGACCGGCGCACGCTCGCCAAGCGGCCGCGCCAGAATCTGCCGCGCAACCGCCCATTCGGCCTCGCCGAGCAGGGTCCAGTCGACACAGATCACGTCGTAACGGCCCGCATCCTGCTGCAGCGCATGCACCACTTCCGCCGCGCTCGCGGTCAGCGTCGCCCGCCAGCCGAACGACGTGGCAGCGGCGGCCAGGGCCTCGCGCACCAGCGCATGGTCGTCGGCGATGAACGCACGCAGCGGCTGCGGCAGCCCCAGGCTCGCCATCTCCGTGCGAACCGCGCGCTCGGCGGCCAGGACCTCATCGTCGCGGACAAAGCCGAGGACGAAGCGGAAGGTGCTGCCCACCCCCAACACGCTTTCGACCGTCAGTTCGCCCCCCATCAGTTGCACCAGGCGCTGGCAGATCGGCAGGCCCAGGCCGGTGCCACCATAACGGCGCGTCGTGGAGGATTCGGCCTGGGAAAAGGCCTCGAACACCGCGTTGAGGCGCTGGGGCGCAATGCCGATGCCAGTGTCGCGCACCGAGAATTCGATGCGCGCAGCGTGCGCGCTCGAAGGCAACAGCCGCAGCCAGACGACGACTTCCCCATGCTCGGTGAATTTGATCGCGTTGCCCACCAGGTTGAGCAGCACCTGTCGCAGCCGCAAGGCGTCGCCGCGCACCACCCGTGGCACCTCGGGATCGACCTGGAAGAGCACCTCGACATCCTTGCTCCCCCCCTCGGTGGACAGCAGGCCCGACAGATTGCGCAGCAACTCGTCAAGCCTGAACGGCACCTTGTCCAGCACCACCTTGCCGGCCTCGACCTTGGAAAAATCGAGGATGTCGTTGAGGATGGAGAGCAGCGCGTGCGCCGCCGAGCTGACCTTCTGCACGTAATCGCGCTGGCGGGCGCTGAGCGTCGTGTGCTGCAGCAGCTGCAGCAGCCCGAGCACCGCATTCATCGGCGTGCGGATCTCGTGGCTCATGTGCGCCACGAATGCGGTCTTGGCCTCGCTTGCGGCTTCGGCGTCGACGCGCGCCTTCCTCAGCCGCAGTTCGTCCCGCAACCGCTCGGTCTGGTCGACGAAGGTCGCCAGGAAGCGCGCGCCGAACCCGACCCCGGAGATCGCCACATCGCGGACTTCGCCGCTGCGCACGCGGACGCGATACTCGAGCGCTGCGATCTCCTGTCCGGTTTCGGACGACTGCAGCAGCGCGCGTTTCCAGGCTGCCTGCGCCGCCTCGCGTTGCGCAGCATCGGGGAGCGCCACCTGCCACAGGTCTGCGACCGTCGGCACGACGTCCGCGTCATAGCCGAACAGCTCCAGAAATCGCCGGTTTCGGAACGAAATCGCGCCCGACGCCTCGATCTGGCACAGTGCCACCGGCATCTCCTGCAGCATGCTCCTCAGGGTGGCCTCGCTCTCGCGCAAGGTTTCGGTGAGTTGCCCGGCAATCCGCTCGGCCCGCCGCTGCGTGCTACGCAAAGCAAAGAGCACACCGAACAGCAGCAGGCCGATCACGCCTATCGCGGTGAATTCGATCCAGGGCGACTCGAAGCGGGTCGACGACACGAAGCCGGACAGGGCGGTATAGCGCAGCGTCCACCGCCGCCCCTCCAGATCCAGCGCCGAGATCTGCGTGAAGACCCCTTGCGGCGCGCTGGCAGCGCTCGTCGCCGTATGCGCCGCACTGTCGTAGAGCAGGGTCTCCGGCCGGGGTTCGTCGCCATCGAAGATCTCCACCCGGATCATGCCCAGGTCAGGTCGAAGAATCGGATCGAAGAGGTCGTCGGCGCGGTAGGGGCTGTACACCCAGCCGAGCAGTGCCGCGCGCCGCAGCGCAATCGTGTTCGGCCGCCCCCCGCCCCGATAGACGGGCTGATAGGCCAGAAACCCCGCCTGCACCCGCCCCTCGGTCTCCTGCATGAGCTTGACCTTGCCCGAGTAGGCAAGCCGTCCGGTGTCGCGCGCGCGCGCCATCGCCTCGTGCCGCACCGGCTCCGAAAGCATGTCGTAGCCAAAGGCATTCAGGTTGCGGCCCGAGAAAGGCTCCAGATAGACGATGCTGCTGTATTCGTCGCGCACATGACCTGGCCTGACCGCGTAATCGGGAAAACCTTCGGCACGTATCGCTTGCACGTGGCGTCCCAGCTGCTCGCGCGGAATGTACTGGGCGAAACCCACGCCCTGGATGCCGTCATGCGCCCGCTTGAGATCGAGCATCTCGTAGAAGCGAGCCCATTCGGCACGCGAGACGCCGTCCGACGCCGCCATCACGCCCGCTCCGGCACGCAGAATCTGCGCATAGGCCGCCATGCGCTCGCCGACCTTGGTCGTGAGGCGCTGCGTCTCGAGTTCGAAATGCCCGCGCAGATTCTGTTCGTGACGTTTGTGCAGCGTGAACCAGGAGGCCAGCAACGCGCCGATCACGGCGATCACCAACGCAATGGGAAGAAAACGACGCATCAGGAAGCGCTCGCCTTTGCGCACACCGGCGCACGCAGGGTTCGACGGAATGAGTTCGACACGGGGCTGCCGGCTGAATATCCGCATGCCAATGGTAAACCGATTGCCGTTGACCGGCACACCCCGACGATACCGCTCGACCCACGACATGCCTACTGCCGATGTCCGCAAAGGGGCAGGGAACCACGGCGTCCGATCCCTCGGTACCGGATGGAGAATTGGCGCAGAATCGCGGTAATCCGGCCAGCAAGGAACGCATGTCATGCCCAGGCAGAACAGCAGCGTCGGCTCCGACGGCGCGACGGCCCAGCGGATACGGTCGAAACTCGCCGCTCTGGGCTTGCTGCTGGCTGTCGTCGTCGTTGCCGCGCTGGTCACGCTCGCCATCGTCAACGAGTACCGCTTTCAGCGCGAACTGGCCCGTGAACGCCTGCGGGCGGTGTCGGACCTGCGCAAGGAGCAGGTCGAGACCTGGCTGGATGAGCGCATGAAGCAGGCCCGCTTCATCGGCTCCAGCCCCTTCTGGGCCAGCCTCTTCCTGCAGAAGCAGGGCGGCGACCTCGCCAGCCACACCTTGCTGATCGACCGCATCACCGAATGGCGCAAGCAGAACGACTACGACGAGGCCCTGCTGCTCGGCGCCGATGGTGAGGCGCTCGCCCGGGACCTCGAAGGCGACGCAAGCATCTCGGCCGAACTGCGTGCCATTGCCCCAAAGGCTTTCGCCGAGGGCGCGCCGCTGCGCACCGACATCTATTCCCGCAACGGCGCGGCCATTCCGCTCCGCCTCGACGTGCTGATTCCGCTGCAGCTCACCGGCACGCCGCCGCAAGCGGCGGTCGTGCTGCGCACCGACCCGCAGCGCTGGCTATTCCCCACGCTGCGGACCTGGCCGGTGCCGACGACGAGTGGCGAGTCGGCGTTGTGGCGGCGCGATGGTGAAACCGTTGTGGCGATCAACCCTCTGCGTTTTGCCGGCACCGCCGCAGGCCAGAGGTTCCCGCTCGACATGCCGCAGCTTGCGCCCGCACGACTGATGCGCGGCGACGTGGCCGAGCGGGTCATGTTCGACGCGCGCGATTATCGCGGCGTCGCGACACTCGCAATCGGGCAGCGGATCCCCGACACCGAGTGGTGGCTGGTGACCGAGATCGACGTCGACGAAGTCACCGCTCCAGCCAGACGCGCCGCGATCTGGATCGGCCTGATCGGTAGCGCAGTTCTTCTCGTCGTCTTCGCCAGTGCGCGCGCGCGGACGCAGCATCACGCCTTGCGCGAGCGCACGCAGCAACTGTCCCGCACCGATCGCCAGCTCACCGCGATCGTCGACGCGGCTCCCGTGGGCATCCTCCTGGTGCGCGACCGGCGCATCCTGCGCTGCAACCGCAAGGCCGAGGAACTCTGCGGCTACGACCCCGGAGAGCTCGACGGCAAGCATGTTGGAAGCCTGTGCGCCGACGGCAGTGGCGACGCGGTTCAAGCCCTCATCCATCACCAGCTCGCGAGCGGCGGCACGGCGCAGGTCGAAACACAATGGGTCAGGAAGGACGCAACGCCCTTCCACGGACACCTCTCCGCGCGCGCGCTCGAAGCGGGAGATTTGGCCGAGGGCATCGTCTGCATCCTGCAGGACATGAGCGCCGAGCACACGGCGCGCGAGACGCTGATCCAGGCCAAGCGCGCCGCGGAAGCCGTCGCAAGGTCGCGACAGGACTTCCTCTCCAACATGAGCCATGAACTTCGCACGCCGCTGAACGCCATGATCGGCATGGCGCACCTCGGGCTCAAGACGGCAAGCGACGCACGCCAGCGCGACTACCTGCAACGCATCGTCGACGCCGGCGAGCGGCTCGCCAAGCTGGTCAGCGACATGATCGACTTTTCGCGCCACGACACGCCGCGGGTGAACATCGACCGCATCGACTTCAATCTCGAAGCCATGCTCTCGCAGCTGATCGACCAGTTCCGCGACCGCGTCGAGCGCAAAGGGCTGGAGCTGGTGCTGGACATCGCGGCGGACGTCCCCTACGCCCTGGTCGGCGACTCGTTGCGCATCGGCCGGATCCTGCGCAACCTGCTCGACAACGCGGTGAAGTTCACCGCGCAGGGTGAAATCCGCCTCAGCGTGCGGGCCAAGGATCGCGGCACGAATGACATCACGCTCCAGATCAGCTTTGCCGACTCCGGCATCGGCCTCACTGACGAGCAGAAGCCGTATGTGTTTCAGGACTTCTGGCAGGCCGACCCCTCGGCATCGCGCCGCTTCGAGGGCCTCGGGCTGGGCCTGCCGACGGCGCAGCGCCTGGCGCGGCACCTGGGCGGCGAACTCGGATTCGACAGCGAAGCGGGCAAGGGCAGCCGCTTCTGGCTGTCGGTGCCGCTCGGCATCAGCCGGCATCAACCCGCGCAGCTGTTGCCCAACAGCGACCTGCGCGGCTGCCCGGTGCTGGTCGTCGACGACCACCCCTACGCCCGCGCGGTACTGGTCGACATGCTGACACGCATGTCGTTTGCCGTCGTCGAAGCATCCACCGGCGAGGCCGCCATCGACGAGATACAGCATGCCGCAGCGGGCGGCAAGCCAATCGCGCTGGTCTTCATCGATGCACAGCTACCGACGATGAGCGCGCTGGAAACCGCACGCCGAATCGCACTGCAGGGCTTGAGACCGGCACCCCGCGTCATCTTGATGAGCCCGACGGCAGGCGACAAGGACGACCGCCGCGCGCTGGACGCAGCCCTCGCAGGTACCCTGCTGAAGCCCGCCACGCCGTCGGCGCTGTTCGATGCCGCGGTCAACGCCCTGAGCGGCGAACTCCGTGCGCAAGAGGAAAGGTCGGCCAACACAGCCGATGCAGCGCCGGTCAGGGAGCGGCTCACGGACCTGCGCGGCAAGCGCTTGCTGGTCGTCGAGGACAACGAGTTCAGCCGCCTCGCCGCGATGAAACTGCTCACCCAGGCTGGCTTCGAGGTCGAGGGCGCGGAAACCGGCGAGGCCGCGGTCGACAGGGTAGGCAACAGCCACTTCGACCTCGTCCTCATGGATCTGAACCTGCCCGTCATGGACGGCTTTGCCGCAACCCGCGCCATCCGCGCGCTGCCGGGCGGCGCCAGACTGCCGATCATCGCGCTGACGGCCAATGCCATGCCAGGCGACCGCGAGCGCTGCCTCGAAGGCGGTC
Source organism: Thauera sp. (assembly GCA_017302295.1). Classification (GTDB taxonomy): domain Bacteria; phylum Pseudomonadota; class Gammaproteobacteria; order Burkholderiales; family Rhodocyclaceae; genus Thauera. Next base: position 130,899 of record JAFLDS010000009.1, read on the forward strand.
TCGACGACCACCTGGCCAAGCCGCTGGACCGCGACCAGCTCTGGCAAGCGCTCGAGCGCTGGCTGCGTCCGCACGCCCAGCCTGCGCCGGCGGCGGCGACACCCGATGCGAAGTTGCTCGGCGACACCTGCGGAAAACTGCTGCAGCTCCTGTCCGACGACTCGATCGAAGCGACCCACGTGCTCGAGCACAACAGCGCCCTGCTGCGCGCCGCCTTCCCCGACGGCTACGCCGGCCTGGCCGGCGCGATCGAGGACTTCGATCTGGTGACCGCGCATCGCATCCTGCTGTCGCTGTGCCGCGAGCACGGCATCGCCACCTCGCGGACGAAAGCCTGAGATCGGACCGCCGGCACCGACTTGCGCAGCCGGCGCATCGGGCCACCGTCGTGATCCGTGCTCTGCGTTTACACTTCCGGCTGGCCGCGAGCCGATGCGGCAGGGAGATCGAGCGATGACGGGTTTGCCGGGGTGGGACCGATTCAAGGCGCTGGTACGCGCCGAACTGCGCCACCTGACCACCATTACGCCCAGCAACCGGCGCTGGCAGATGCCCGCCGCCGCCGCGCTCGCTTCCGGCCTGCCGCTGCTCATCGGCGCCTGGTTCGGCCGCCTCGATTACGGCCTGATCTCCTCGCTCGGCGGACTCGCTTTCCTCTACCTGCCGAACACGCCGCTCTCCCACCGCATGGTCTGGATGATGGCCTGCGCCTTCGGCCTGGCGGCCTGCTATGCGCTCGGCGTGATGAGCCACTTCGTGCCGCTGGTGTTGATGTGGGTGATCACCTTCATCGCCATTCTCGTGACCATGGTGGTCCGCTTCTACGGCCTGGGCCCGCCAGGCAGCCTGTTCTTCGTCATGGCGGCGGCGATCGGCGCCTATTCGCCCGGCACCGTGCTCGACGTGCCGCTCAAGGTCGGCCTCGTCACCATGGGCGCGCTGCTTGCGTCGCTGATCGCCTTCTTCTACAGCCTTTACGTCCTGCGCCTGCAGGCGCCCGATCCGGTGGCGCCGCCGCCTGCGCCGACCTTCGATTTCGTCATCCTCGACTCGATCGTGATCGGCGCCTTCGTCGGCCTCTCGCTGCTGCTGGCGCAGCTCCTCCAGCTCGAGCGTCCCTACTGGGTGCCGGTGAGCTGCCTGGCGGTGATCCAGGGCGTGTCCCTGCGCGCGGTGTGGAACCGGCAGCTGCACCGCATCGTCGGCACCGGCATCGGCATGCTGCTGGCCTGGGCGCTGCTGAGCCTGCCGCTCAACACCTGGGGCATCGCGGCGACGATGACCGTGCTCGCCTTCGTCATCGAAAGTACCGTGGTGCGGCACTACGGCTTCGCCGTCATCTTCATCACCCCGCTCACCATCCTGCTGGCCGAGGCCGCCACGCTAGGCCACGGCGACCCCGCCGCGCTGATCCAGGCACGCTTCATCGACACGCTGGTGGGCTGCCTGGTCGGCCTGGTCGGTGGCATCTGCCTGCATAGCCCGCGCTTCAGGGAGGTGATGGGCCGGCAGATCCGCCGTCTCACTCCCTCGCGCCTGCTGCGCCGCTGAGTTCGAACCGCGATGCGCCCACTGACCCGCGCGCTCAGGCGTGAAACCTGCGCCCACGAGGCCGGGCATGCGGTGGCGTTCGCGCTCGCCGGGGTGCCGGTGCTGCGCCTTGCCGTCGCCCCCGAAGGTGCCGAGCGCTGGCGCACCGACATCCGCACCGGACGCTGCTGCACCGATCTGTGGGGGCTGTGCGAGAAGGCCGACCTCGTGTTTCCGCGCCCGTTCATGCGTTGGCTCGGCAGCGAAGGCGTGCTGCATCCCGACGGCCGGGGCTTCGAGGAGATCGTCGACACACCGCTCGGTCAGGCCCAGCTCGGGGGCTTCGCGCCGGCACAGCGCCGCGACATCCGCGCGCATATCGTCGGCCTGCTCGGCGGCCCGGTCGCGACCTGCCTCTTCAACGGCGATGCAGCCGCCTTGCACACGCTCGCGGAACTCGACGACGTCGCCCGCGCCGCCCGACTCGGCCGCTTCTTGTGCGCGCCGGATGCCTTGCCCACCTGCTTCGCCCTCACTGCGCAGGTACTGCGCCAGGAGGACATATGGGAGCGGGTGATGCAGCTTGCCGATCGCCTGGAGCAGCACGGCGAGCTCAGGGCGAACCTGCGCAGCCTGCTGCCGCCCGCCCTTCCCGGCTGGCTCGACGACGATTGATCCCGCAGTCAAATCGATGACGCTGGAGTGGGCTCCCTGTTCCTCCCCCTTCAAGGGGGAGGTTGGGAGGGGGATGGGGACAAGCGGCGCCGGTGCGGCCCCATCCCCACCCCAACCCGCAGCTGCCGCCCGTATTGCCCTGCACACGCAGCAGGCCTTACAGTCGCGCCTCGATCGACACACGGAGCACAACATGGATTCCTACTGGAATGCGCCTCTTTACAAGGACCTGGGCCTGGACAAGGACAACTACGAGCTGGCCGAACCGCAGGACCCCGAGCGCGTGGCCGGCGTCACCGTGGTCGAAGTCTCGAGCGAAGGCGCCTTCTATCGCGGATCCTACGTCCATGGCCTGTTCGTCGTCGCCGACGCCGACCTGCAGGAACTGCCGAAGAACAGCGAGGAAGGCGTACCTGTGTTCTGCCGCTGGTTCGGCGGACGCGAGGAAGACGGCACGCCGCGGTTCCAGATCGACCCCAGGAAGGCGAAACTGATCCGTAACTACACCGGCTACGTCGTGACGAACCTGGCGGAATTCCGCATGAAGTCGAGCGCCCGGTAAGGGCCTCGCAGCACGGAACGCCCCATGTCCGCCATCGTGCCGATCCGCTACGTCGAGCCGGTGTTCCGGCCGCCGAGCGAGGCCGAGTCGCTGATCCTGCCCGTCACCGACGGCTGCTCGTGGAACCAATGCACCTTCTGCGAGATGTACACCGCGCCGCAGAAGCAGTTCCGCGCACGCGACGAGGCCGAGGTCATCGACAGCATCCGCCGCACCGGGGAACGCTTCGGCAACCAGGTCAGGCGGGTGTTCCTCGCCGACGGCGATGCGCTGGTGCTGCCGACGCGGCGCCTGCTCGCCTACCTCGAGGCCATCCGCACCCACCTGCCGGCAGTGCATCGGGTGTCGAGCTACTGCCTCGCGCGCAACCTGAAGAAGAAGACCGTGGCCGAGCTCGAGGCGCTGGCCGCCGCCGGGCTGAAGCTTGCCTACCTCGGCGCCGAATCCGGCGACGACGAAGTGCTCGCGCGTGTCGACAAGGGCGAGAGCTTCGACTCCACGCGCGAAGCCCTCGACAAGCTGGGAGAGGCCGGCATCACGCGCTCGGTGATGATCCTCAATGGCCTGGGCGGCCAGGCCCTGAGCGAGCAGCACGCCGACAACTCGGCGCGGCTCGCCAACGCCACACAGCCCGAATATCTGTCCACGCTGGTGGTCACACTGCACAACCAGGGCGCGCGCTTTCTCGCCGCCTGGCCGGACTGGAAGCCGCTGGCACAGGACGGCCTGTTCCGCGAGATGGAGCGCTTCCTGTCGGCACTGGAACTGGAGCGCACCGTGTTCCGCTCCGACCATGCCTCGAACCGGCTGGTGCTGAAGGGCACGCTCGGCGCGGACAAGGACAGGCTGCTGGCCCAGGTGCGGGCTGCGATCGAACACCCGGAGGCGGCACCGCTGCGCCCCGCATGGATGCGGGGCCTGTGAGCGCCAGCGCTACCCTCAGCGCTGCGCCCCCTGGCCCGAGATCACCCGGTGCGCGGCGGAGAGTCTTTCCATTTTCGCCGCGAGTTCGTCGGCGATCAGCTTGATCGACTCGATCGAGACGGTCGCCCTCGCCGAGCTTTCCTTCGACTGGTTGGCCAGCTCGAGACAGGTCGACAGCCCCGCCCTCGACTCCTGCGCCGTGCTCTGGGCGGCCTTGATCATCTCGCCGATGCGGCCGGCCTGGGTCGCGCTGCTCTCGGCCAGCTTGCGGACCTCGTCGGCGACGACCGCAAAGCCGCGTCCGCTCTCGCCCGCACGCGCCGCCTCGATCGCCGCGTTGAGCGCCAGCAGGTTGGTCTGGCTGGCAATCTCGCTGATCGCGGTGCTGAAACCGCCGATACGCTCGGCAATCTGGCCAAGACTGTCAGCCACCTCCGCCGAACACTGAACGGCGACGGCGAGTTGGCCCATCTTCTCCTCGGTGTCGCGGGCGACGTCCTCGGCGGCGCTCGCCCCTTCGCGCGAGCGGCGCGCCAGCTCGATGGATTCGGCAGCGATCTTCTCGTCCTCGATCAGCCCGAGCTGCTGTCGCGACACATCGCGCGCCAGCTTGACGATGCGCGTTACCTTGCCTTGCTCGTCGAGGATCGGATTGTAGGTCGCCTCCAGCCAGATCGAACGGCCTGTGCCGGTGACGCGCTCGAACGTCCCACCGATGAATTCGCCGCGCCCGAGGCGGGTCCAGAAATCGTAATACTCCTGAGATGCAGCGTAATCCCGGTTGCAGAACATCCGGTGGTGTTCACCGACAACCTTGTCGCCGCGCACTTCCATCAGCCGCAGGAAGTTCTCGTTCGCAGACAGGATATGACCGTCAGGTGTGAATTCGATGATGCCCATCGAACGCTTCGCAGCATCGAAAGCCGCTTTCGCCAATATTTCTTCGGTAACGCGCTGCGTCACGTTATGCGCCGTCTTGATGATCGACATGACCGCGCCCGCTTCGCTGACGATCGGGTTGTACGACGCTTCCAGCCAGACATCCTGGCCGGTTGCGGTGCGCCGCCGGAACCGGCCCGACACGTACTTGCCCGCGGCGAGCTGCTGCCAGAAGTTCGAATACTCCAGACCCTTCGCGTAGCTGTCACTGCAGAAGATCCGGTGGTGCTTGCCGACCAGCTCCTCGAGCCGGTAACCCATGTCACGGCAGAAATTCTCGTTGGCCCACAGGATTTCGCCGAACGGGGAGAACTCGATGATTTCCAGCGAGCGATCAAGTGCCTTGAACAGCCGCATGGCCTTGTCGGCTTGCGAAATTCCGTCCACCCGGGCTCCAACGGTCCAGGCCGCAGAAGCCGGCGCCGGCGAAGCCTGGCGTGCCGACTTGGAACGATTGAAGAAGCCCATGATGTCCTGCCCTTTGATCGAAAAATTGCGCGTCACTGCTTATCACGGCAAATCGCTGCGTTTCTGAATCAATTTTAACCCCGGTGCCGCGTTGTTATATTTAACAAATAAGACGATTTATTCAATAAATTACAATAATTGTTCAATTAAATTAAAAACCGGTGGCCCCGTCATGGGAACCACCGGCTTCCGGACTGCCATCGCCGGGCGCACCCGGCATTTCGTCAGACGCGCGCGGCTTTCAGAATGTCATTGAGCGTGGCGCTCGGACGCATCACCGCCTTGCACTTCTCCGGATCGGCCTTGTAGTAACCGCCGATATCCACCGCCTTGCCCTGCACTTCGGACAGCTCGGCGACGATCTTCGACTCGTTCTCGGCCAGCACCGCGGCGATCGGCGCGAAGTGCTTCGCCAGGTCGGCGTCCTCGGCCTGCGCGGCGAGCGCTTCGGCCCAGAACTTGGCCAGGTAGAACTGGCTGCCGCGGTTGTCGAGCTGGCCGGTCTTGGGCGAGGGCGACTTGTTCTCGTCGAGCAGCTTGCCGGTGGCCTCGTCCAGCGTCTTCGCCAACAACTTGGCCCTGGCGTTGCCGGTCTTGATGCCGAGATCTTCCAGCGACACCGCCAGCGCCAGGAATTCGCCGAGCGAATCCCAGCGCAGGTGGTTCTCCTGCGTGAGCTGCTGCACGTGCTTGGGCGCCGAGCCGCCGGCGCCGGTCTCGTACATGCCGCCACCGGCCATCAGCGGGACGATCGACAGCATCTTGGCCGAGGTACCCAGTTCCATGATCGGGAACAGGTCAGTCAGGTAGTCGCGCAGGATGTTGCCGGTCACCGAGATGGTGTCCAGCCCGCGCGCGACGCGCTCGAGCGTGACGCGCATCGCACGCACCTGCGACATGATCTGGATGTCGAGCCCGCTGGTGTCGTGATCCTTCAGGTAGGTCTTCACCTTCTTGATCAGCTCGTTCTCGTGCGGACGGTAGGGGTCGAGCCAGAAGATCGCCGGCATGCCGGAATTGCGCGCGCGGGTCACCGCCAGCTTCACCCAGTCGCGGATCGGCGCGTCCTTTACCTGGCACATGCGCCAGATGTCACCTTGTTCGACGTTCTGCGTCAGCAGCACTTCGCCGGTGGCGAGGTCGGTGATGTTGGCGACGCCGTCCTCGGCGATCTCGAAAGTCTTGTCGTGCGAGCCGTACTCTTCCGCCTTCTGCGCCATCAGGCCGACGTTCGGCACCGTGCCCATGGTGCGCGGGTCGAAGTTGCCGTGCCATTTGCAGAAGTTGATCATCTCCTGGTAGATGCGGGCGAAGGTCGATTCCGGCATCACGCACTTGCTGTCGTACTGCTTGCCGTCGGCGCCCCACATCTTGCCGCCCTGGCGGATCATCGCCGGCATCGAAGCGTCGACGATGATGTCGTTGGGCGAGTGGAAGTTGGTGATGCCCTTGGCCGAATCGACCATGGCCAGGCGCGGACGATGCTCCTGGCAGGCATGCAGGTCGCGGATGATCTCGTCGCGCTTGGATTCCGGCAGCGCCTTGATCTTGTCGTACAGATCGACCATGCCGTTGTTGACGTTGATGCCCAGCTCGTCGAACAGCTTGCCGTGCTTCTCGAAGGCGTCCTTGTAGTAGATCTTCACGCAATGGCCGAAGACGATCGGGTGCGAGACCTTCATCATCGTCGCCTTCACGTGCAGCGAGAACAGGATGCCCGACTCGCGGCAGTCTTCGAGCTGATCCTCGTAAAACTTGCACAGCGCCTTCTTGCTCATGAACATCGAGTCGATGATCTCGCCGTCCTGCAGCGCGACCTTGGGCTTGAGCACGATGGTCTTGCCCGACTTGGTGATCAGCTCCATCTTGACGTCGCGCGCCTTGTCGAGCGTCATCGATTTCTCGCCATGGTAGAAGTCGCCATGCTCCATGTGCGAAACGTGGGTCTGCGACCACTGCTTCCACTCGCCCATCGAATGCGGGTGCTTCTTGGCGTAGTTCTTCACCGCAGCCGGCGCGCGCCTGTCGGAGTTGCCCTCGCGCAGCACCGGGTTGACCGCCGAGCCCAGGCACTTGCCGTAGCGCGCGGCCAGCTTCTTCTCGTCGTCGGTCTTCGGGTCTTCCGGATAATCCGGGATGGCATAGCCCTTGCCCTGCAGCTCCTTGACGCAGGCCTTCAACTGCGCGACCGAGGCGCTGATGTTGGGCAGCTTGATGATGTTGGCGTCGGGGTCGAGCGTCTTCTTGCCCAGCGCGGCGAGCGTGTCGGGCACGCGCTGATCCTCGGTGAGGAACTCGGGGAACTCGGCCAGCACGCGCGCCGACACCGAAATGTCGGCCTTCTCGATGTCAACGCCTGCAGGGCCGGTAAAGGTCCGGATGATGGGTAGGAACGCGCACGTCGCCAGCAGCGGCGCCTCGTCCGTGAGCGTGTAGATGATCTTGGATTTCCCTGCAGCCATTGATTTTCCCCTCAGTTTTGATCTTTTCTTGACGACACGATGGAGGTGTTCATGTGCGGGCGCCAGGCGTCACGCTCCGGCCTCTTCGCGCGTCGCGGGGAACATACCACTTATCCCCTTCGCTGGCATCGAAACGTGAGTTCGCATGGTGAAATCGCGCGAGCCGACAGGCATGCGGAATGGCCGGATGGCCCCGCCCGTCACAGGCTGGCGGGAAAGGAACGCGTGGCGGACGTGATTCGCGTGATCAACACTGAGGGCGGAAGACAAACGGCCATCCGCGCAGGATGGCCGTTCCGGAATCTGGTGCCTTGGGCGAGACTCGAACTCGCACGTCTTTCGACACTACCCCCTCAAGATAGCGTGTCTACCAATTTCACCACCAAGGCATCTGCACCCCCGATCCATGCCGGCATTGCGCCGCGGGACGGTGCGCGTCATCCGACGCGCGCAGGTACGAAAGGGGCCGGATTATAGCCGGCCAGGCCAGACGCGCGTCAAGCCTTGCCTGCCGGTTCGCAAGCCGGCGAGACGAAGTCGCCGCCCCGCCATTCCGAGGTCGGCGCGCCCGCAGTCATCGGCCAAGCGGCATGCACAAGAAGATTTCAGATTTGTTTCACAATTTGAGAAAATGCGGCGTTGCCACTTTCAAGGACGTGGTTGCGCAGCCGGTTTCCTTGCAGACCGGGGTGCGCCGCCCTGCGCAGACGGCCTCGCGCTCGCTGCCGGACTCCCCACATGATCCCATTCCTCAGCAGTCTCGACCCCTGGCTGCTCACCAGCCTGCTCCTGGCACTCGGCTTCGTGCTTGCCTTCGAATTCATCAACGGCTTTCACGACACCGCGAACGCGGTGGCCACGGTGATCTACACCCGGGCAATGCCGCCCTACCTTGCGGTGATCGCCTCGGGCATCTTCAACTTTCTCGGTGTGCTGCTGGGCGGTGTGGGCGTGGCTTACGCGATCGTTCACCTGCTGCCGGTCGAACTGCTGATCGACACCGATACCGGGCGCGGGCTGGCGATGGTGTTTTCGCTGCTGACGGCAGCCATCGCATGGAACCTGGGCACCTGGTATCTCGGTATTCCGGCCTCGAGTTCGCACACCCTGATCGGCTCCATCCTCGGCGTCGGTCTGGCCAACGCGATGATCACCGACATCCCGGTCGCCGACGGGGTCAACTGGCAGAAGGCGATCGACATCGCCATCTCGCTCGTCGCCTCGCCGCTGGCCGGCTTCATGGTCGCCGGCCTGATCCTGATCGGCTTGAAGTGGGCCAGACCGCATTCATCGATGCACAAGACCCCGGAATACCGCCTCGGTGACGTCGGCAAAAAACATCCGCCGTTCTGGAATCGCCTCGTGCTGGTGCTTTCCGCCATGGGTGTGAGCTTCGTCCATGGTTCGAACGACGGCCAGAAGGGCATCGGCCTCATCATGCTGGTGCTGATCGGCATCGTGCCGGCGCAGTTCGTGCTGAACCTCGACAGCACCGGCTATGACATCAACCGCACGCGCGACGCCGCGACGCACCTGAGCGAGTTCTACGAACGCAACGCGCGCGAGCTAACCGACTACCTGGCCCTGGGCAAGGGCAACCGCGGCGACCTGCCGGCGAAGTTCCATTGCGATCCCGAGCAGACCGAGATCACGATCGCCGCCCTGCAGCGCTCGCTCGAGGGTGTGCGCCACTTCTCGGACATGCCCGAACAGTCCCGCATCGATGCACGCCGCTATCTGCTGTGTCTGGACGACACCGCGCGCAAGGTCTCCAAGCTCGCCTACCTGCCGGCATCCGAGCGCAAGGATTTGTCGAACCTGCGCAAGGACCTCACCCATTCGACCGAATACGCGCCGTTCTGGGTAGTGCTCGCGGTGGCGTTGGCGCTGGGTGTCGGCACCATGATCGGCTGGAAGCGCGTGGTGCTGACGGTGGGCGAGAAGATCGGCAAGCAGGGCATGACCTACGCACAGGGCATGAGCGCGCAGATCACCGCGGCGATGGCGATCGGGCTGGCCAACATTTATTCACTGCCGGTGTCGACCACCCACGTGTTGTCCTCGGGCGTGGCAGGCACCATGGTGGCCAACCGCAGCGGCCTGCAACGCCAGACGGTGTTCCACATCCTGCTCGCCTGGGTGCTGACGCTGCCGGCGGCGATCGCGCTGTCTGCCGGCCTGTACTGGCTCGCCTACCGGACCTTCCTCGCCTGAGCCACCGGGGCTCCGGCGGTCATTGGGGCGTCTCGTCGCGGCTTCGTACCTCGCGGATCACCTCGCCTTCGATGACCAGGCCGCCCGGCGGCCTGTCGCGCATCTGCTTGCGCAGATCGCGCGACTTCCACCACAGATAGCCCCAGGCGACGGCGCCGACGGTCACCACGACGGCAAACAGCACCACCGAGAACATCAGGGCCACACCGAACACCAGCACCGCGGTCAGGCCGGCGACGATCTTCTGCAGCAAGCTGGGGGGCTGCGCCGCGCCACCGGCAACGGAGCGGAAAAGGCCGTAAAGCCTGTCGTCACTGCGCATGAGACTCCTCGATACGACCGCGTTGTCGCGGCGAATGGTTGAACTCTTCAGAGCGGCGCGCGGCGGAAAGATTCCCCGACCTGCGCGACGGTACCGTTCGCACGCGCCTGGCCGCCGCTGCGGGCGCTAGCGGCTCCAGCGCCCGCGCCCGCCGTTCTTGGCGCGGTACATCGCACGATCGGCGGCACTGATCAGCGCCTCGGCGCCCTGTCCGTCCTCCGGGAAGTGCGCAATGCCGACGCTGCTTCCGATCTCGAAGCTGCGTTCGTCAACCGCGAAAGGCTGCGACAGGCGGCGTACCACCTCGGCCGCGGCGCGCTCGCTGCCGGCGCCAAGCTCATCCCCCTGCATCACGACGACGAACTCGTCGCCACCGATACGCGACACCGTGTCCTCGCTGCGGAAGATCTCCAGCAGGCGGCGCGCGACCTGGCGCAGCAACAGATCGCCCACGTCATGACCGAATTCGTCATTGACCGGCTTGAAGCGATCGAGATCAATGAACAACACCGCCACACGCAAGTCATGGCGGCGGGCATGACGCAGCATGCTCTCCATGCGGTCGATGAGGAGGGCGCGATTGGGCAGTTCGGTCAGACGATCGAAATTGGCCTGGCGCCAGATCTCGTCGTCGCGGCGGCGGCGCGCGGTGACGTCGGTGAGCAGCACGATGCGGTAGCCGACCTGCTCGTCCTCACCTTTCACGGAAGAGAGCACGACATGGCCGGTATAGGGTTCGCCGTCCGGGCGCACGCCGTCGAAATCGCCCTCCCAGCAGCTCCCATCGGGCAGGCCGTCGGACTCCGCCAGGGCACGCTCGACCGCACGACTGACGGGCAGCATCAGTACGTGCCGTCCGACGACCTCTTCGCGGCGGTAACCGGTGATCGTGGAGAAAGCCGGATTGACGCTGACGATCTGATGACGCGTGTCGAGCACCATCAGGCCCTCGGCCATGTTCTCCAGCACCGTGCGGTGATGCTTCTCGCTGTCGCCAAGACGCTGGACGGCGCGCTCGTAGCGCATGAGCGCGATCAGCAGCGCGGCGAGGGCAAATGCGAGCAGGGAACTCGATACCACGCCGCGCGTGATGGTCCGCTGCCTCAGCTCGCGGAAGGGCGCCATGGCGCCCTCCAGCTCGATGCCCGACGCCATCACCAGACCCGACGACAGGCGCGACCATCCGTAGAGCCTCAATACGCCGTCCACCGACGCATGGGCGATGTAATGGCCCTCCTGGCGGTCGGGATGCAGGCGGTATTCGCGCTCGATCGGAGCCTGCTTGCCATAATGCATGCCGCCATCGAGCGTGCGCAGCAGCACGTGGCCGTCCGCACTCAGCAGAGTCAGCGTGTCGTTCCTGCCCACCTCGAAGCGCGTCAGTTGCTCCGCCCAAACATCCGGCGACACCGCGATCGACACCACGCCCTCGAAAACCGTCCCACGCCGAATCGCGCGCGCAAACTGAATGCTCCACCGCTTGGTCAGCCTGCCGAGCACCGGCTTGCTCACCACGAGCCGGTCCTCGCCGGCTTCGGCCAGCTCGACGAAATACTCGCGGTCGCCAAGGAAGTTGCGCGGCGCCACACCCATCGACGAATAGGCGAGATAGCCGTCGCGACCGATCAGGAACAGCTGCAGCACCAGATCGGAAGGCAGTGTCGATGTCGCCATGCGGGCCTGAGCCTCCAGTGTTTCCGGTGCCTGGACCGCCGCGATGCGCACCGTCTTCAGCGCCGCGTCGTAACGTTCGATGAATGCCTGCACGGTATCGCCTGCGGCTCGCGCCTGCACGACGGCCTGCATGCGGATCCTGTCCAGGGCATCGCGCTCGGCCGTCTGAAGGCCTGAAAAAATGTCGTACCAGCCGATGGCGAGCGTGAACAGGCCGGCCGCGATGATCGCGACTCGAATCACGTGCAGGGGTCTGTGCAGGTGCAGTATCCGGGGTAATAACGATGCAATCTGCATCGGCATGATCTCGACAGTTTCCGATTCGCCCACGCTGGCAGCGCGACACCTGGCATCGCCCCTGGGGCGAGCCCGGATGCTACACCCCAGCCTGGCGGGCACGCATGACAATGACCAGACTTTACCTAAATGAGCTGCAGCCCGCGCAGGATCATGATCCCGAGGCTGGTGCCGAGGATCGAACCAAGCGTCGTCACCGCGACGATGTTGGCCGCCAGCGTCGCATTGCCACCCATCGCCCGCACCATCACATAGCTGGCCGCGGCGGTCGGCGCCGAGGACATCAGCAACAGCACGCCGAGCTCGATGCCGCGAAATCCCGCGGCGATACCGCCCAGCGCGAACAGCAGCGGCACGCCGACCAGCTTGCCCGCGCCGGCAATCAGGGTGCTGCGCATCTCGATTCGCAGGCTGCGGAAGTTCAGCGCGGCGCCGGTGCACAGCAGGGCCAGCGGCAACGTCAGGTCAGCTAGGTATTTTCCCGACTGCAATGCGATCGCCGGCAGCGGGATTTGCAGCCACGACACCGGCAGCGCCAGCACGATGCCGATGATCAGCGGATTGGTGACGATGCCCTTCGCCATGCGCCCGAGACCCTGGCTGCGATGCAGCGAACGGCTCAGCGTCACCACCGACAGCACGTTGAACAGGATGGTGATCAGGCCAAGGTAAAGCGACGACGCCACCAGCCCCGCCTCGCCATAGGCATTCACGCAATAAGCGAGGCCGATGACGCCCATGTTGGAACGGAACGCACCCTGCACCACCACGCCGCGGTCCTGCGGCGGCTCTACCGTGCGCCGCGCCAGCCACTCGAGAAAGAGGAAGGAGACCAGCGTCGCGGCGGCACCAAAGGCAATCAGCGAAAGATTCGCCGCGTCGGCGATCCGCGTCCGGGCGATGCTGATGAACAGCAGCGACGGCAGCGCAATCGTAAAAACGAGTTTCGATCCGCTGTCGACGAAGCCGTCGCTGAGCATGCCCCGCCGGCGCAAGCCCACACCTAGCGCGAGAATGACGAAGATCGGCCCGGTGACCGAAAAGGAGAACGCAAGTGTCGCCAGGAAGCCGGACATCGGCGCAAGTGCCCCGCGATGCATGAGAGCCGCGCACTCTATGCCGCCACGCCGCGCGGGACAATTGTGGTCACTACGAAGCAGGGGTCTGCGCAGCGCCCGCCGTGACACAGCAGGAAACAAATCAGAGCGGGCCGCGCGGGAGCTTTCCGCCGCCGGTCGTGCTCATAATTCACGTCATCCGGGAGCGCAGCGCGTTCCTGTTCAACCGGCGGCAGAGAGAAACAAGGAGAACACCATGAAGATGCGCACCCTCATCCCCGCAATGCTCATCACCGTTGCCGCAACCGGCTGTGCCACCTGGGACAACATGTCCTCGCGCGAGAAGAGCGCAGCGACCGGTGCAGCAGTCGGCGGCGTGGCCGGCGCCGTGGTCACCGATGGCGGCATCCTCGGCACGGTCGGTGGTGCGGCGATCGGCGGCGTGATTGGCGACCAGCTCGGCAAGGATCGCCGCCGCTGAACCGTCACGCAGGCCTTCACTACTTTCCCTGCCGGTCGCCGATGCTGACCGGCACCCGAGCGAAGAACCCCTTACAGGCGAAACGGGGTTCTTCGCTTTTTTTCGTGGATCGGGAATCTAATCGGGCCTCTCTCGCATCTCGCGCCGGCATCGGTCTTCGCCTGCCGTGTGCCGTGGCGCAGCACAATATGCGTTAATACCGCCTTCCCAACACCCACCAGACCACGATGCTCGAATTCCTCGCCAGCCCCGAGCTGCTCATCGCCTTCTTCACCCTCACCGCGCTCGAGCTGGTGCTGGGCATCGACAACATCATCTTCATCTCCATCCTGGTGGACAAGCTGCCACCGGAGAAGCGCGCCTTCGCTCGCCGCATCGGCCTGTTCCTGGCGATGTTCATGCGCATCGGCCTGCTGATGATCCTCGCCTGGCTCGCCGGCCTCACCAAACCACTGTTTGAGGTGCTCGGCCACGGCCTGTCGGGGCGCGACCTCATCCTGATCCTCGGCGGTCTGTTCCTGGTGTGGAAGAGCACCAGCGAGATCCATCAACTGCTCGAAGGCGAGGAGGGCGAGGCGTCCTCGGCGGTCAAGGCCACCTTCGCCGCGGTCATCATGCAGATCATCGTCATCGACCTGGTGTTCTCGCTCGACTCGATCATCACCGCCATCGGCATGGTCAACAACCTGCAGGTCATGATTGCCGCGGTGATCGCCTCGGTCGCGCTGATGATGGTCGCCTCGGCACCGATCAGCGACTTCGTCTCCGCGCACCCGACGGTCAAGATGCTGGCCCTGTCCTTCCTGATGGTGGTGGGCGTGGTGCTCGTCGCCGAAGGCTTCGGCCACCATGTGCCGAAAGGCTACATCTACTTCGCGATGGCGTTCTCGGTGGTCGTCGAGATGCTCAACATCCGCCTGCGCAAGCACGCCGCGAAGCCGGTGGATCTGCATGAAGCCTATGTGCCGGAGAAGGCGGTGCAGGAAAAAGCCTGATCGGATCGAGCTGCCTTCTTCCTCGGCGGTGCCTGTTCCAGCGGGCTCAGCCAGGGCTCGGCGCCGTGGCTTTCAGCTGCCCGCTAATTCCTTGATATAATTACGCTTGTCCCGCCTCGCCCGGATCCGGGCGAGGCGGCTTTATTTTTGCCGACGAGCGCTGATGACCACCACCCCCTTTCCGCCCGAACTGCTGCGCGACGTCGAAAAGCGCCGCACCTTCGCCATCATTTCCCACCCCGACGCGGGCAAGACCACGCTGACCGAAAAGCTGCTGCTGTTCGGCGGCGCCATCCAGCTCGCCGGCACGGTGAAGGCGCGCAAGTCCGCCCGCCACGCCACCTCGGACTGGATGGAAGTGGAAAAGCAGCGCGGCATCTCGGTGACCAGCTCGGTGATGCAGTTCGAGTACCAGGGCCACACCATCAACCTGCTCGACACCCCGGGCCACGAGGACTTCTCCGAAGACACCTACCGTGTGCTCACCGCGGTGGATGCCGCGGTCATGGTGATCGATGCCGCCAAGGGCGTGGAAGCGCAGACCATCAAGCTGCTCAACGTCTGCCGCCTGCGCAACACGCCCATCATCACCTTCGTGAACAAGCTCGACCGCGAGGTGCGCGAGCCCTTCGAGCTGCTCGCCGAGATCGAGGACGTGCTCAAGATCACCTGCGCGCCGGTCACCTGGCCGCTGGGCATGGGCAAGGCCTTCCGCGGCGTGTATCACCTGCTGCAGCATCAGGTGCTGACCTTCACGCCGGGCGAGGAGCGCCGCAGCGACGGCGAGATCATCAAGGGCCTCGACAACCCCGAGCTGGACAAGCGCTTCCCGATGGAAGTCGGTCAGTTACGCGAAGATGTCGAGCTGATCGATGGCGCTTCGCCGCCGTTCGACCTCGACGACTTCCTCGCCGGCCAGCAGAGCCCGGTGTTCTTCGGCTCGGGTATCAACAACTTCGGCGTGCAGGAGATCCTGCAGTCGCTGATCGACTGGGCACCGCCGCCGCAAGCGCGCGACGCCGGCTCGCGCATGGTGCAGCCCGCCGAACTCGCCTTCACCGGCTTCGTGTTCAAGATCCAGGCCAACATGGATCCGAAGCACCGCGACCGCATCGCCTTCTTCCGCATCTGCTCGGGCCGCTACAGCGCCGGCATGAAGGTCAAGCACGTCCGCGCCGGGCGCGAGATGAAGCTCGCCAATGTGCTCACGTTCATGGCCAATGAGCGCGTGATCATGGAAGATGGCGTCGCTGGCGACATCGTCGGCATCCACAACCACGGCCAGTTGCAGATCGGCGACACCTTGACCGAAGGCGAGAACCTCGGCTTCAAGGGCATCCCCTACTTTTCGCCGGAAATGTTCCGTGCCGCCCGCCTGCGCGATCCGCTCAAATCAAAGCAGTTGCAGAAGGGTTTGCAGGAATTGGGCGAAGAAGGCGCCATCCAGGTCTTCGAACTCGAAGGCGGCCAGATGCTCCTCGGCGCCGTCGGCGTGCTGCAGTTCGAGATCGTCGCCCAGCGTCTGAAGGACGAATACAAGGTCGATGCCATCTTCGAGCCCGCGGACATCCACACCGCGCGCTGGCTCACCTTCCCCGACGAGCTCACCCGCCGCAACTTCGAGCGCGAGCAGGCGCTGCGCCTGGGCAAGGACATCGACGGCAACCCGGTGTATCTGGCTACCAGCCGCTACAACCTGGAAGTAACGGCCGAGAAGTGGCCCAAGGTCACCTTCCACGCCACACGGGAACATGGGCAGGTCCTGAGCTGAACCCCGCGGGCGCGGCGGCCGTTCAGCCGCCGCCCGGTTCCTCGCCCGCTGCCGCGTCTTCCTCGGCCGCAGCCTCCACCCAGTAGTTTTGCTTATGTCCGCGCGCGGTGTAATCGCGCGCGGCCGCTTCCGCACATTCGCGCGACGCGAAAGTCTCCATCCTGAAGCGATTGCCGTTGTCGTCCAACCGCCACAGCGCCCAGCGCTGCGGCGAGCAGTCGCACGCCTTATCGACCGCCGTTTTCCCTGCTTCGTTGCCCTCTGAACGGTCATTACAAGGCATGTTCGCTGCGCCCTGACATGCGTGGACAAGCTGTGATTCGACAGGGGCAGGATCTGTGGACAAAGCCGCCGAGAAGCCGATGACCGATTTTCATCAACAATCCGTCCCGAGTTTCCCGATGCCTTCTCCACGGCCTTTTCGCCAAACCAAGTGACTGTTTACGCAAAGGGAAAGAGGCTTATCCACAGAATTCTGTCCTACATGGTTTTTATAATCTTTTAAATACTTAAAATTTATGTACACGCAGAAGCATTCCCCCGCGATCCACACCACCGGGGTCGATCAGACTCAGAACGGCGGATCGTAGGCCGGCCTCGCCGTGGGTACGGCCTCACTCCCGGCCTTGCTTCCCGTTTCGGCAGGGATGGCGGCAACAGGTACCGCCTCGGCCTTTGCCTCGACGCCGGTCTCACCGCCAAGCGCCTCGACGATCGCCGGCAGAAGCAGCGCCAGCTCGCCGGTCATCAGCGCGAACTCGGCGTTGAACAGGGCTTCCTTGTCCTCCTGCTCGCCCTCGATCTGGTCGCGTACCACGTCGAGGAAGTCGAGGCGCTTGATCTCGAGCTTTTCGGTCAGCACGAAGCTGATGCGGTCATCGAAGGTCAGCGCAAGGCGTGTCGGCAGCTTGCCGGCTTCCAGATGGCCCTTCACCTCATCGCCTTCCAGAGGGTGGCGCACGTAGCGCACTGCGGCCTTGTCTTCAGAAACCGAGCGCAGTTCGCAGTCCTGGTCGATGCTGAAACCCGCCGGCGCCTCGTTGCCGGCCAGCCAGTCGGCCATTGCCGACATCGGCGAGCGTTCGGTACGCAGCAGCGTCAGCGGGAAGCTGTCGAGCGTGTGGCGCAGCTGCTCGAGCATGTCCTCGGCCTTGCTCTGGCTGGCAGCGTCGATCACCAGCCAGCCATTCACCGGATCGATCCAGGCGAACATGCGGCGGCGGCGGGTGAAGGCGCGCGGCAGCAACTCCTGCGTCACCTGCTCGCGCAGATCCTTCAGCTGCTTGCGGCCCAGCTTGTAGCCCTGCTGCTCGGCCATCTCCTCGGCGCGCTCGTCGGCTTCCTGCTTGACCACCGCAGAGGGCAGCAGGCGGTGCTCGAAACCGAGCGCGACCAGCCATTGCTGGCCGACGGCATGCACCAGTACCTCATTGCCGAGCGGCGACAGCCAGCCGCGGCTTTCCATGTCCTGGCTGCCGCAGGGGTGGAAAGGCTTCTTCGCGAGTTGTTCCTCGAGACGCTCGAGCGTCATGTCCCAGTTGGCGGGCAGGCGATAGATCTGCAGATTCTTGAACCACATGGAGGGGAGGCTTCCTGTTGCGTTGATCAATGACATCGACCCGCATCCATCTCGCGGCTAGCGGATGCGGGAAAAGCGAAAGGGGGATAGAGGGTGAAGCGGCCACGAACCCGCGCGCCTGGCGCCCGGGCGTGGCTCCTACTGCAGCTGGCTGGACTCGGCGATCATGCGGATGACCCGCACCGTGTCGATATCGGACTGGTGGTAGGCGGAGCGCACGAAGCCGGCGTACTGCCCGTCCTCGTCGCCGGTGCCCTCGGGCAGGGTGGTCCGGTACTGGAAGCGCAGGAAGAAGGCGCCGTCCTGCGGCTCCTCGATGGTGATCCGCAGACTTCCGCCGGCGTGTTGCTCGTTCGCTTCGGATTCGAAGCAGATCCAGTTCATCGGCTGGAAGGTGACGCGGTCGCGGATCACCGCGTTGCCGAAGTCCAGATCGCGCAGCAGATGCGTTTCGCTGCGTTCGATGATGTGGCAGGCCTCGAGACCGGGCAGAAAGGCGCGTGCGTCCTCTGCACGGCACAGCAGGCCGAACCACAGCTCCTCTCGCGTGAGCGGGTTCTGCAGCGGGTTGGCGAGGTCATTGACCTCGATCAGGTGTTCGAATTTCAAGCGTGTTCTCCTCGGCCGTCCTTGGCCGGACGGTGCGACAGTTTACCGCGCGCGATCCTTCGCCCGGGATACCATCCGCCCATGCAACTCGAACGCCTCCTCCATTCCCAGGGTTTCGGCAGCCGCAAGGAGTGTCGCGCCCTCATCCGTGCCGGCTACATCAGCATTGCCGGCACCGTTTGTGACAACCCCAACGCGGATTTCGATCCCGGCAGCATCGACGGCACGCCCGGCCTGGCATTCGAGGTCGATGGCGAGCCCTGGCGTTTTCGCGCCAAGGCCTACCTGATGCTGCACAAGCCATCCGGCTACGAGTGTTCGCACAAGCCTACCTTCCATCCCTCGATCTTCCGCTTGTTGCCCGAGCAGCTGCTGAACCGCGATGTGCAATGTGTCGGTCGCCTCGACCAGGACACCACCGGCTTGCTGCTGATGTCGGACGACGGCCAGTTCATCCACCAGTGGAGCTCGGGCAAGAAACGCACGCCCAAGGTCTATGAGCTCACCCTGGCCGATGCGGTCGATGCGACGGTGGTGCAGCAGCTTTGCGAGGGCGTGCAGCTCGAAGACGAGCCCGCCCCGATCGCCGCGGTGGCGTGCGAGCTGACGAGCCCGACCTCGCTGCGACTCACCATCGCCGAAGGCAAGTATCACCAGGTAAAGCGCATGATTGGCGCAGTGGGCAATCGCGTCGTGTCCCTGCATCGCAGCACGGTGGGCGGCCTGGCGCTGGATCCCGACCTCGAACCGGGTGAATGGCGCTGGCTCGAGCCGGCCGACTTCGAGGCGCTGACAAATTTCGACTGACTTCCAGAAATCCCGTTTCGGCGGGATTTCTGCTTTTCAGGCCTTCCTTGTACAGGCTCTGCCGCAGATGCAGGCTCCTCCGCAGGTTCGGGTTTTGTTCTTCTGTTTTTCTTTTAATTTAAAAGATAAAGATGTAAACAGTGCCCCGTTTTCTGTGGATAACTGCCCGGTCCCCAGCAGCAGCAATGTTTTTCGCGAAGGATAAGCAGGTGGACAAGGACATGGACTGGTGTGCGCGGAATGTCCATCGTTTTCCCCTTGAGCGGAAAAGATCCGCTTGTCCACAAGCTTTCCAGCCTCTATCTCCAGACTTGTTCATAGACTCTGCCCAAATGGAAAACGCATCGATTCCGCTTACCAGTCAATGGGAGATCTTCTGCCAGGTTGTGGATAATTTTGGGGATATCGGCGTCTGCTGGCGGCTGGCGCGGGATCTGGCCGCCAGCCATCGCCTGCGCGTACGGCTCTGGGTCGATGACTGGCCCTCGTTCGCCCGTCTCTGCCCCCCTGCGGCTGCGGCCGATCCGGCGGAGGGCTTCGCGCATCTCGGGGTTGAAGCGAGGCTGTGGTGCAAGCCCTTTCCGCACGTCGAACCCGCCGACGTCGTGATCGAAGCCTTCGCCTGCGAGATTCCCGAATCACACCTGCAGGCGATGGCAGCGCGGGCGGTGAAACCGGTGTGGATCAACCTCGAGTACCTGTCCGCCGAGGACTGGGTGGGCGGCTGTCACCGCATGGCATCGCCGCATCCGCGCCTGCCGCTGGTCAAGCACTTCTACTTCCCGGGCTTCGATGCGACGACCGGCGGCCTGCTGCGCGAGGCCGGACTGCTCGCCGAGCGCGATGCCTTCCGCCACGGCGGTCGAGCGCAGTGGTTGGCCGCGCGCGGGGGCGACGCGCTGCCGGCAGATGCCTTGCTCGTGTCCCTGTTCGCCTACGAGCAGCCCGACCTGCCGGCACTGCTGCGGGCCTGGGAGCGCGGCCCGCGCCCGGTGGTGGCCCTGGTGCCCGAAGGGCGGGTGCTGGGCGACGTTGCGCGGGCGCTGGGGCGCTTGGACCTCACAGCCGGCGACCGCATCGAGACGGGGCGGCTCAGCGTCGTCGTGCTGCCTTTCTCCGACCAGCCCGGCTACGACCGGCTGCTCTGGGCCTGCGACCTGAACTTTGTGCGCGGCGAGGACTCCTTCGTGCGCGCGCAATGGGCGGCCACGCCCTTCGTGTGGCAGATCTACCCGCAGCACGACCAGGACGGCGCGCATCGCGACAAGCTCGAGGCCTTCCTCGCCCGCTACACCGCCGTGCTCGAGCCGCGGGCGGCGCAGGCGCTGCGGGATTTCTGGCTGGCGTGGAACGAGGAAGCGGGGCTCGCCGAATACTGGCCGGCGTTTGCCGCGAACCTGCCGGCGCTCGCCGAGCACGCGGTGCGCTGGTGCGAGGAGCTCACCGCCCAGCCGGATCTTGCGACCGGCTTGACAAAATTCTGTTTCGACATTCTCGCTGCGCCGCGGTAGAATCCCGCGCCTAAATTTTTCAACGACATGCGGCACTTGCCGCGTCGCTCATAATCCAGGAAACAGCATGAAAACCGCTCAGGAACTCCGCTCGGGCAACGTCGTGATGGTCGGCAGCGACCCGCTGGTGGTGCAGAAGGCCGAATACAACAAGTCCGGCCGCAACGCTGCGGTCGTGAAGATGAAGTTCAAGAACCTGCTCACCGGCGCGCCGTCGGAATCGGTCTACAAGGCCGACGACAAGTTCGAAGTCGTGGTGCTCGACCACAAGGAAGTGACCTACTCCTACTTCGCCGACCCGATGTACGTGTTCATGGACGCCGAGTACGAGCAGTACGAAGTCGAAGCGGACAACATGACCGACGCGCTGAAGTACCTGGAAGACGGCCTGCAGTGCGAAGTCGTGTTCTACAACGGCAAGGCCATCTCGGTCGAACTGCCCAACAGCGTGGTGCGCGAAGTCGTCTACACCGAACCTGCCGTCAAGGGCGACACGTCGGGCAAGGTCATGAAGCCGGCCAAGATCAGCACCGGTTTCGAGCTGCCGGTGCCGGCTTTCGTCGAGATCGGCGACAAGATCGAAATCGACACCCGCACCGACGAGTACAAGAACCGCGTCAAGTAATCCGCGTTTCGATGTCTGGCGAAAGGCCCCGCGGGGCCTTTCGCCGTTTATGATCGGGCCATGGACAGCGTGCGCCCGATCCTGGTGGTTCCGCTGCGGGGCTGGCTCCTCGCCCTGCTGCTGGCGATGCTGCTGCCCTGGCAGGCGATCGCGGCGCTTGCAGCGGCCCCGCCGCCCGGCGAGGTGCAGGTGGGAGCTCCCGTGCTGGAAGTCTTCGTGCGCGAAGGCTGCCCGCACTGCGCCGATGCCAAGGTTTTTCTGGCCGAGCTGGCGGGCGAGCGTCCCGATCTGCAGATTCGCCTGCGGCCGGTCGATCGTGACCCCGCCGCGCGCGACGACCTGATCCGCATCAGCCGCGAAGCCAATGAGTGGCCGCCCGGCGTGCCGACTTTCGTGTTCAACGGCAAGGTGCTGGTCGGCTTCGACGATGCCGGGCACAGCGGCGTCGAGCTGCGCGCGCTGATCGGCGAAGGGCCGCGTTCAGCTGCAGCCGAGGTCGAGACCTCGCTGTTCGGCACACTCAGCGTCTCGCGCCTCGGCCTGCCCGCCTTCACCCTGGCGCTCGGCCTGCTCGACGGTTTCAATCCCTGTGCGATGTGGGTGCTGCTGTTCCTGCTGTCGCTGCTGGTGCGCCTGCACGACCGCCGGCGCATGGCGCTGGTGGCTGGCACCTTCGTCGCCGCGAGCGGCGCGGTGTATTACGCCTTCATGGCGGCGTGGCTGAACGTGTTCCTGCTGGTGGGCTTTTCCGAGGCCTTGCGCATCGGGCTGGGTGCGCTGGCGCTGCTGATCGGCGCGATCAACGTGAAGGACTTCTTCGCCTGGGGGCGTGGCGTCTCGCTGTCGATTCCCGATGCGGCCAAGTCGGGGTTGTATGCGCGCATCCGCGCGGTGCTCAATGCGGAGGCGCTTCCCGCCGCCCTGGTCGGCGTGGCGGCGCTGGCCGTGGTGGTGAATTTCGTCGAGCTGCTGTGCACCGCGGGCTTTCCGGCGATCTACACCGCAGTGCTCGCGCAGCAGGGGCTGTCGGCCGCCGCGCATTACGCCTACCTGGGGCTCTACATCCTTGGCTATATCGCCGACGACACGCTGATGGTGGCCACCGCCGTGATCGCGCTCGGCAGCGGCAAGCTCACCGAGCGCGCAGGCCGTGTGCTCAAGCTCGCGGGCGGCGCGGTCATGCTCGCACTCGGTGGCGTGCTGCTGTTGCGTCCGGACTGGCTCGTCTGAGCGCCCGCTGCCTCAGTCACTGCCCTGCCGCCACACCGCGGCGAAGGCTTTCACCTTGGTCCAGGTCGACAGGCGCTCGTCCGACACCGCGTCGATAAAGTCCGACAGCCTCTTCGACTTGACCATGGTGTACATCGTCAGCACGGTGGACACGATGAATACCGCGGCGAAATAGAACAGCCGCTCGCTCATCGGCGATTCCGCCTCGGCGAGCAGGTTCATGCCCAGGAAGCCGGTGGTGATGGTGCCGATCAGGCCGAAGATCGTCACTACCGTCAGCCGCACCACGGTGTTGGCCTGGCGGCGCAGGCTGTCGGCGTCGAGGTAGCTGTTCATGTCGGCGGTGCGCTCCTTCACCTCGGCATACAGCGGGTCGATCTCGAGGTGGTCCACCGTCATGCGGAACAGCGCGCGCGTCTGCGCCTGCTCGGCGATGTCGTGGAACCAGTAGCGGTGCGTGAAGCGCAGGAAGCCCTCGAAGCTGGCGCGGATCGCGCGCTTGAAGCGCCGCACGCTCTCCGGGTCGGTGACGTGCAGCCGCTTCAGCGCCTCCACCAGGCGTTCGGAGAACATCAGCAGCGCCGCCTTCTGGAAATGCGCGATCAGGAACAGCAGGAACTGCTGATGGCGGAACTGCGCCAGCACGCCGCGATGGCGGTCGGTGAAGTAGGCCGACTTCGCATCGCCCACCACTACCAGTGCATGGCCGCTGCACAGGTAGCGGGTGTTGGGCGCGGCCCCGGCGCTCGACCAGAAGCGGTCGTAGCAATAGCGGCGCTCGAAATCGGCCAGATGCGGTTCGCCATAGGGCAGGGCGTTGCCGCTGCCGTCGCGCACCGTCTCCGCATCGCGCCGCCCGGCGCCGGTCACCAGACCGAGGCGGATGAAGTCGTTGCGCGTCAGCGCCAGCGGATCGTCGAGGGCGAGGTAGGCCGTCAGCGGCATGCGGTGATACTCGATCTGACGGTAGCGCAGCGCGCCGGGCTCTTCCGAGTAGGCGCTCACCAGCGGCTGCATCAGCCAGGCCCAGTGCGACGCGATGCGCGGCGCCCGGTGGCGGCTCACATGCGCCATGAAGGCCTCGCGCTCGTGCGCATCGGTGCGCGCCAGCACCGTGCCATCGCGCCCGATCAGCTCCGACACGGCCAGGCTGTGCAGCGCGCGGCCGTGCTCATCCCAGCCCGACGGGTAGGCCCGGCCGATGCGGTACATCAGCTCCTGCACCTCGGATAATGGCAGGCCGCCGCCGGCAACCTCGACGTTGAGGATCACCACATCCACGTCGAAGAAGAAATACAGATGCACATGAACGACATCCAGCGTCACCGGCGTGTCGCCATCGCGGGCGGCGACCCTCAGCTTGGCGATGTCGCGGCGGCGGAACACCCGCATCGCCGGCCCGGCGTCCGCCGCGCCGCCGTGCTGCGAGCGCCCCTCGCCGTACAGGAACTGCTGCACGTAAGGCAGGAAGGTCACGAACTCGTTGTAGTGGCGCTCCTGGAAGACGCTGCCCTCCACCTCCAGGTCGTGTTCCACCTCGCGCCACGGCGACGCCTCGCCCATGTCGCGCAACACCTGCCAGGGCCGCTGCTGCGGCCCTAACGCGCCCGTTGCGGTCAGCAAGCGCACTGGCCACAGCAGCGCGAGGCGGAAGTGCTGCACGACGGGCTCAGTCGTCGCTTCGGTCATGGGGCTCGTCTCCGTCCTTGTTGTTCTTCGCGCGTGATGACGCGTGACAGGCGGAATCTTCCCGAAAGTGCGGGGCGTGTCCAGTGACGGGGTGCGCATGTGCATGGAGACCGTCTCGCCGGCGGGCCGTTACGGAATCGCGCCACGCAAATGGCGCGATTAAGTTAATCGCGCCATAATCGCGCCACAAAGTCGGTTAATCGCGCCACCTGCCCGTATGCCATCCCCCCCCGACCAACTCCTCGGATTCCTTCGATCTGCTCCCGACGGTCTGTCGATCACCGACCTCCTGGAGCGCCGCCCCGGGCTTACCCGCCGCACCGTTCAGCGCTGGCTCAACGAACTGGTCGCGCAGGGACGGATCAACCCGCTGAGTGGCGGTCGATCGCGTCGCTATGTCCTGGCGGCCGAAGCCGTCGAGCCTACGACCGAGGCCAGGGATCGTTTTCCCGGGCACATCCCGCTGTCGGCCGACAGCCGCGACATCCTCGCGTATGTCGATCAGCCACTCACTGCGCGCAAGCCCGTGGGCTACCAGCTCGAGTTCCTGGCCGCCTATCAGCCCAACCGGACCTGGTACTTGTCTGCGCCGCTGCGCCGCCAACTGCAAAAGATGGGCGATACCGGCCAGACACGACTGCCGGCCGGCACCTATGGCCGTGAAGTCCTTAACCGCCTGCTGATCGACCTGTCCTGGGCATCGAGCCATCTGGAAGGAAACACCTACAGCCGGCTCGACACCCGCGAGCTGATCGAGCATGGCCGCGTGGCACAGGGCAAGGCTGCGATCGAAACGCAGATGATCCTCAACCACAAGGCGGCGATCGAACTGCTGGTGGAAAACGCCGACACCGCCGGTTTGAACCGCTTCACCTTGCTCAACCTGCACGCCGCCCTCTCCGAGAACCTCCTGCCCAACCCGGCCGACGAAGGCCGGCTGCGACAGCACGGCGTCGAGATCGGCAAGAGCGTCTATCGCCCGCTGGGCGTGCCGGCTCAGATCGAAGAAAGTCTGGATCTCCTGCTCGACAAGGCGAACCGCATTCAGGATCCCTTTGAGCAATCCTTCTTCGTCATGGTGCACCTGCCCTACCTGCAGCCCTTTGCCGACGTCAATAAGCGGACCTCGCGACTGGCTGCAAACCTGCCGCTGATTCGTGCCAACCTGTGTCCGCTGACCTTTCTCGACGTCCCCGAGCAGGCCTACAGCCGTGCCGTGCTCGGCGTCTACGAACTCACCCGCATCGAACTGCTGCGTGACCTCTACGTCTGGGCCTACGAGCGCTCGACCCAGGAATACCTTGCCATCAAGCAGGACCTGACCGAACCCGATCCACTGCGCCTGGCTTGGCGAGAACTGATCAAGCAGTCGGTGCGCGAAGTGGTCCGCCAGCCCGAGCGCGCCCCGCTCGAAGTCATCGAAGCGTGTCTGGCAGGGCATGCGCTGGGTGAGGACAGGAACAGTGTCGAGTCACTGGTGATCGACGAACTGCGACGGCTGCACGAAGGCGTGCTGGCACGTTACGGCCTGCGGCCTTCCGAGTTTGTTGAATGGCAGTCGAGACAGCGAGCCACATGATGGTCGGTGCCTTCGCGTCGCGCATCGGCTGCACGGTATCGGATTTACCCCTTGAACGTTGCAAGTCAAGACTAGTCTGAGAAGCAGGGCTCACCACAGGATAAGAGGCCCATCATGGCAACGATCCCTCAAGATCGACGACACGCTGAAAAGTCGCGTTCAGCACCTGGCCGCACAGCGCCGCCGTTCGGCGCACTGGATCATGCTCGAAGCCATCCAGCAGTACGTCGAGCGCGAGGAAGCCCGCGAGCGCTTCACGCAGGAAGCCTTGGCATCGTGGGTTGCGTACACGGAAACGGGCAGTCATCTGACGGGCCAGGAAGTCCGTGCCTGGTTGAAAACCTGGGGCACTGATGAAGAAAGTGCGGTGCCAGCGTGCCACAAGTAATCGTCACCGAGCGCGCGGCGGAAGGCTTGGAGCGCTGCCGACGCTTCCTGGGCGCGAAGGCTCCTGAAGCCGCCCGGCGGGCTGGACAGGCCATAGCGCGGCAACTTCTGTTGCTGGAGACGGCACCTGAGATTGGCCGACCGTTGCCCGAAACACCCGCGCTGTGCATCACCGTCGACGGGGTTGGTACGGTCGCCTTGCCGCTGCTGCCCCAGCAGGCGGCGGAACTGGCTGCGGTCGCCGAGCGGGCCCCCTATGGGCGTGGCCCGGACACCCTGGTCGATACCGAGGTGGCCTTTGCGGCCTTCTACGCCGACTGCTGGCACGAGGTCCGGCCCATCACCGCGGGCTGTCGCCTGGCGCTGGTCTACAACCTGGTCAGGTCAAGCCACGTCACCTGCCGCTGTCCGCACTGCTCCAGCTCGCCCACTTCCTGGCGGACCCGAAGCGCAAGCAGTGGGTGCTGAAGGCCGCCGAGGCGCAGCGCAGCCATGTCGAGGACTCCATCCGGCGCGATGCCTGTGATGTCGACACCGAGACCCTCCGCCACACCCGCCCGTACGAGCTGCGTTGTACCAAGAACCAGGCCAGCTACCAGCGCCGGGTCGAGCAGCGTGAACGAGATCTGCAGAATCACGCACATCTGCTGGAATGAGGTATCTACAAACTGGATCTTTATGGAGCAGGCGACACCGAAAGCGCCGTGCTCCCCCACCCACAACGCCGCACGCTGGCAGGACACGGACCCATGGACAAACTCAGACTCACCTACTTCGACTTTTCCGGCGGACGCGCAGAGCCCGCACGCCTGGCCCTGCATATCGGCGGAATTCCCTTCGAGGACAACCGTTTTGCGTTCGGTGATTTCGGCGAGGTGCGCAAGACCACACCGCTGGGCCAGGTGCCGACGCTTCACGTCAACGACGTGCAGGTCACCCAGAGCGACGCGATTACGCGCTATGCCGGAAAGCGGGCCGGGCTTTACCCCGAAGACGCCCTTCAGGCCTTGTTCTGCGACGAAGTGATGGGCGCGCTGGAAGACATCAACACAACGATCGGGGCGACCTTCGGCATGACCGGCGATGCGCTCAAGCACGCCCGCGAGGCCCTGGCGGCGGAAGTATTGCCGCGGTATCTGCGATGGCTGCAGCACCAGCTCGAAGCCCACGGAGGCGAATTCTTTGCGGACCATCGCCTGACCGTTGCCGATCTCAAGGCCTTCGTCATCCTGCGCTGGCTTGGCTCCGGCAAGCTGGATCACATTCCAGCCGACCTGGTCGAGACCGTGGCGCCGAAGCTCGCGGCCTTCACCGACCGCATCGCCGGGATTCCCGCCATCGCCCAGTATTACGAGTCGCGCGGCGGGTCGTGAGCGGGATTGATTTCGCCGCCGATGCGCGGCCGGTATTGGCGGCGGACCGTGAGAACTCAATAGCCCGGCGCTGGCCCAAGTGCGCCGGCGCGTCACGCTTGGCGTTCGGGCACTTGGAGGTGTTCCGATTGGAATGCGTCCGGTAGGGGGCTGTCGTCTCGGTCGCTTCCGGCCTTCGCAGCCTTCAGGGCGGCCCCCGCCTGATCGCCACCGGCCGTTATGGGCACTCAGCCCGACCTCACACATTCGGCCAAAAGGAGTCGTTCGTCGGTCAAACCTATCGGGCCGGTTAGGCCCGGTAGCTGTAGCTCAGGTTCGGCGCTCCGATGTAGCTGGAGACGGAAAGCTGATGTTCATGAGTAACCAACCGGCCTTGACTTGCTCTGGCATTTTTAGAAGGGGTGCTGCAGTCCGATGCAGCTGAAGCCTCATCGGGCCTTCAGCATCTCAAGTTGGTCTTTGCTGGGCGCAAGGAACTCAGTCTTAGTGCCCAATGACCTTAGGATCCCTGCCTCCGTCGTGAAGGTGGTGGTGTGGTACAGGCTGCCACCGAACCCACCCGTAGAGACGCCCACGTCCTGGCCCGGATAAACGTTCTTCTCTCCGGCCAAGACCCATACGGGCTCTAGTCCAGCGCTGGCGAGCTTGCTCAAGAAGTAGTCGCGGGAGACCACTCCGGCTCCGGCTCCTCGCGTATGCAGCGAGGGGTCCTGCCACCGGAGAGAGCCGCCAGCGTCAACGTACTCCGGGGCCTTACCGCTGCGGAGGTGCAGGTCTAGCACCTTGATGACGCCTGACGAGGGAAGATAGAGCGAAAACCCGTCGTCGACCGAGTTGTCGTTGCCGTTGCCTTCAACGGTCAGTGATTCAACGATGCCAGCATACGGCGTTTTGATGCCAGCGCTGATGTTCTGTTCCAGCTCGATTTGCCGGGTGTCGCGCCACCCATGCTCTCCCAGGAACGAGCCGACGGAGCCGCTTTCCCACAGGCGAGACGCGTCGCCGCGGTGCCTGCCGAGCAGTTCCTTTGCCAGCTGAGACCCGCTGCCTAGTACGGTGACCAGACAGCTTATGCGCGACCATGCATCTGCGTGGTTGCGCCTGCTCTGACCCGGCACCGTCCAGTGGCGAAAGCCGGACACCGTCAGCCATCGCTCGCCGTCGGGGCTGACCACCTCAATTTGACCGAGGTCGTTGCACAAGTCGCTCTCGACGCGCACCCATGCTAGGAGCAGGTCTGTATCTCCAGACGGCAGTCGGGGAGCAGACGGAGTCCACCATGTGACTGGCGTCGCCGCCCAGCGGGTTTCGAGGGTGCTTCGAACAAGGAGGGAGGGGTCCAAGTCCCGCTTCATGTCGCGACCGCGAGGGCCTGGCTCGAACGCCCTTAGCTTGCCGTCGTCTTCCCACGAACACATTGCCAGGTTGTCGGTCATCCGCGCCGTCGCCTCAGCGAGCGCGATGTACTGGTACTTCTTGCCGACGCGCTCTACCCGATGCTTGCCCATGCGGTCGTGGCTGATATGCCCACTCCCCTCGAAGTCATCGAAAAGCTCCTCGGTCCACCCGAGCTGGTGCGCGCGCTCGCAAATCCATCGCCTCACAGGGCCACGGGCGACCTCCGACGGGCGTCTGTTGTCGTCCCGCATGCGCGTTGACTCAAGAAGATGACGTTCCGCGAACTCGGTGTACTCCGTGCGTAGCTCCTCTGAAAGCGCGTCCTTGAAAGCTTGGTTGGCTTGCTCGATCTCGGCCCAGCGTTCGGACTCGCCGGAGATCTTCGTGGTGAGGGAAAAGTGCAGAGGCCGCTGGTGGTACTCGACCGTCAGCTGACGCAGCGCAAGGTAGGCTTCTTGCTGCTCGCGGTTTGCCTTGTCAAGCAATGCGTTTTGCCAGCGTTCGAAGAGCTCCTTGGTGGTGTTGCCGGCAAGGGAGCGCGGCACATTCACGATGTCATGCAACCAACTGCGCAGGGTGTAGTTGCCGAAGTCGCCGTGCTCGTTCGTGGACGAGCAAATCGCATCGCCATATCCCTTGCCTTGGTACTTCTTGAGTTCCTCTTCCGTTACAGGTTCCAGCGGCCACTCAGACTTGAACTTGGCCCTGCATGCGTCGAGGTCGACCTCCGCCGGCAACTGGCCTGCCGCCTGAGCGTAGAGTAGGACACCGAAGGCATAGTCCCGGGCCATCAGGTTCAGCGGCGGCCGTCGGTCTTCTCCAAAGTAGTTCTTCCAGACCGAGACGGCGAGAACCCCGCAACGGGCACGGTCCGCGCATTGCATGGACGCGCCATAACAGGCAGCGAGGAGGCGCTCTGTGATGTACAGGTCGTCGACGTCGTTGAACTGGTCGACGAGGGCCGCAGCGAAACCCAGCTTGCAAGACAGCAGATTCACGAGTGCCTTGGTGGCGCGGTCGCGCACGGCACGGTTGCTGGTCGACAAGAACCATGTCAGCGTGACTGCGGCAAGCGAGAGGCGCTGTTCATCGACTTCGTTGGGATCAACCTCCCATGCCCAGTCGATGAGCGAGGCCACTGCGCCGCCCTCGGCTAAGTTATCGTGCGCCAGAAACACCGACCATGCCGCGTCTCTCTGCGGCATCAGACGCGGCCACAGGTCCTTGTGCAGCCAGTTGGCATTGAACTGGTTTTCGGGCTCGGTGCTCGCCAGCAGCATCAAGTCGTACTTCGAGCGGCCAGTGACCTCGCAGAGCTTTTCCACCCATCCAACCGTTCGGCTTGTGAACGCCGTTGGGCTCCGCCACGCCAGCGAACTCTCGAAAGCGTCGCAGAGTGACGGGTCGTCGATGGCATCCTTTGGCAGCACATCGAACAGCTCGAGGCCGAACTCCTCCGGCAGTTGCACCGCCAGGGCCTCAATGACGCCGGCAAATCGCCAGCTCTCGAACGGCTCAAAGTAGGCCGCCAGTGGTGCTCGTCGGAACGAGCCTTCGACGTCAGTTCGGTCAATCTGGCCGATGAGCCTTTGGGCACGCAGGTGGTCCGACAGCCGCTCGAAGGTGAACCTGATGACTTCTTTATGGCCCCCCCCTGGCTGCCACTCGATGTCCTGGGTGAACACGCCCTCTGACAGGAACGCGGAAAAGAGACTGCGTTCCCTGTAGCTGCCCGAGTTGTGGATGCCTTCCAGCAGCTCTATGGTGTCCTCCATGGAAAGGCTTCCGCCGTCGCCATGGGTCGCGCAGACTTCCAGGAACTGCTCCAACGCCTTGCGCGGAATCTTCAACTCGGGGATGAGCTTCAGCTCCCTCTGGACCTTGTTTGTCACCGCCGTCAGGTAGAAGTCGAAGATGGCGGTGACGCCGTCCATGCCCTTTGGCAACTGCTTGAGGTTCTCAGTGTCGAGGTACTCGCAGCAGGTTCGAAGGAACAGTGGGTTCTCGAACTCCCTCGCCAGATTTGGAGAGCTCGGTCGCACGATGCCACGGGGATCGAGGTAGGCCTTTGCTGCGGCGCCGGCGTGGCCGGCAAAGCCGGGGTGCACAACGTGCTCAAGGCCCTCCAGGGGGAGGAAGTGGAAATACGTGCTGCGCACGGTCAGCACCAGCGCCAACCGAGGGAGTTTTTGAACCATCCGGATGAACCCCGGCAGGCGCGACTCCCAAAGTGCAATGCCCTGCCGCTCGTTGAGGGCGTCTATGGCTAGCACTGTCCGGCAGTCGGCGGCCTCTGCTGCAGCGTCGAGCGCGCCTAGGAAGTCTGCGGTTGTTATCTGGGACAGGTCCAGCTGGCCTCGGATTTGCTCCCAGGGGTCACCATCGGTAAGGCTTCCGCCGAGAATCAGAACAAAGGGGTGGCCTGCCTCAAGCAGCTTGTGGCCGAAGTCAGCAATAAGGTGCGATTTTCCGATGCCGCCGGGACCAGAGATGACCAGCTCGCGCTTGTTCATGAGCTGCCAGCGCACGCTCGTAATCTCCTCGTTGACATGGTCCACCGCCGAATAGAGGTCGAACAGATCCTTGCGGACGATGTAGCGGCTCTTCTCGGGGACCTTGTCCTCAACCTCGGTCAGCGCCTCGGAGATGCTGTCGACTGCTGTAGTCGCCAGGGTTGCCCAGCGCTCCAGTGGCACGGGCGCTTCCAAGGCCACGGGAGGGCCGGCAAGGTCTTGTAGCAGCGACTCGCAGGTTTGTCGTACTCGGTCGGCAGCAGACGATAGCTTTTCGCGCGACAACCTACCGACCGCGCCGTCCATCTTGTACGTAATCTCGGCTGCCCAGCTCGCTGGCACTGCTAGCAATTCAGGGTTACGTGCCACTGCTTGCAAGGCCTGCTGGATGGGCAGCTCCACGTGGCTTTCGGGGCTGTAGCGCTCACCGAGGTTGTGGCGCTGCACGTCGAACTTGTCGCGGAACCAGGCCGAGGTGAACCGGACGGTGTCGAACCAGTAGCGTGCACGTCCAGAGTAAGCCGAGTCGTCGCGCCCCAGTCGTTCGGCGATGCTCGATGCGCTCCAGAGTTCGATTTCGATGGTGCGGCCCTTGGCGGCTGCGTCGTCGATGCTCTTCTCGCGCCACTTTTCGTAGCGCTGAACTTCGCTGGCCTTCTTGCCAGACCGGTTGTCACGCAGATCGATAGGCAAGCAAACGACAAATGCCTTCAACTGCGGATGGGAGCTGAGCGCACGCTGCAGCGAGTCGCTCAGGTTGTCTACTTGCCCGTCATCAAAACTGTTGATGAAGTACTTCGCTTGCCAGCCAACCTCGTGCCCGTCCGCGTAGGTCCGGTAGCACTCGAGGCCTTGGTCTGCCCCCGGACCTTTTCGGATGAACCGGGATCCCTTCGCCGGGTCCTCCAGGGCGGCCAGCTGACAGCAGAGCTCTTCGAAACCGCCGTTTTGCGTTCCGCGATGTTCCCGAATACGTTTGAAGTCCAAGGTCAATGCCAACGCAGCCTCCCTATTTACATTTGGGCGCTGTCCTGGCGTTACCCGGAGCGCCCCTTCCCTGGCGCGAAAGTGTACAGGCGAGATTGAACTGCAAACTTCCCTGCATCTGCTACTACCACCGGCAGCAACCGCTGCACTCCGGTCATTCGGGCGAAAAACCCGAACGGCTGTTGCGGGTCGTCTGGAGACAGCCACACTCGACTCGCAGCGCCCCCGCACCGATCCGGGGGCTGGAAGTCTCAGCCCGGCCATCAGCCGTCACTGGTCACCCAATCCGGATAGCAGTCATCCCGGCGAGGCGGTATGCTAGCGGCCTGTATGCCAGATCGGTCGCATCGTCCCGCAAAGCTGTTGGCTGCCGCTTTTCCTGCCTTGTTATTCTGTGTTTAGCGTAATTTCTACCACTAAACAGTAACTTGTAGAACACGTAGGCGTCACAGATGCGCCTGCAGTACATTGCCGGCATCAGCAGTCAACCCACGGAGGCCCAGATGGATTCGCAAACGCGAGAGAGCATGAAGAAGGAACTTCTGGAAGCTTCAGGCGACTTTGGTCGCGGCGTTGGCCTCGGGGTCTTTGCTGTGTTGGGGTTTGCAGGCACACTTGTTCC
This sequence comes from Thauera sp., assembly GCA_017302295.1. Taxonomy (GTDB): domain Bacteria; phylum Pseudomonadota; class Gammaproteobacteria; order Burkholderiales; family Rhodocyclaceae; genus Thauera. The sequence continues at coordinate 164,180 of JAFLDS010000009.1, forward strand.
TGCGATTGATATCTTGATGAAGTCCGAGAACACTTGGTACTGGCCAATCGGGGTGTTCGCCGCCCTCAGCGGCTACGCTGGATACCGTGTGAATGCCAGTCGAAGGAAGAACTTGGAACAGAAGTTTGCGACCTGGGACGACGACGGACTCAAGTTTGCCCACGATAAAGTGCGTGAGAAGAGAATTCTCAGCAAGATTGCGACATATCTTCTCATTGCGGTTGTTGTGCTTTACTTCGTTCTTCGCTGATCAACCTGTTGCCCAGTGACGCCCCTCAAGAAAAAAAACGATAAGTAGTCGATATGCAATGAACTGTTCTTGAACCAAAAGCGGGCGCGCAGTATTTCTTGAAAAACGATTGGGAGCGTCAGCTGCGATGACGCCTAACTCTTCGCTCAGCTCAAACGTTAGGTGCTATGAGCTTCTCAGACACTCTCGGCGTCATTGGAATTGTGCTCGCGGTGATCGGTCTCGTGTATGCCGTCTATCAAGCGCGCGAGAAGAAGAGGCTCGAAGAGTACGTTCGCTCGCAAGCCTGGTACATCTATTCGAAGGCGAATAACGTAACGGGTATCGCCCAGGCCGGCCTGGGCGCATACAAGCAGGCGCACGCTCAGAATTTGAACACGCAAGTCTTGGAACTCATGGCCAAAACAGACGCGTTTGGGCAAGACCTGTTCAAAGAGACAATTCGCCAAATCCAGCTGGCCGAGCCCGAGTTCACGCACAGCCAAATCGATGTGTGGGTGTCTGACGGAAAACTGGACGAAGACCACGCTGCTCTCTTCAAAGCACTCTGTGTGTCGAGCACCGCACCCAACGATTAAGGTTAGATCGTGATCGCGAAGCGAGCCACGATCTGAACCGGTTGTTGAACAAGCCCGGTCCGTCTCCCTGGAAATAGCTTTCTGTTCCCGAGCCCGGGATCGGGCCGGTAGGTCC